>NZ_CP187889.1:937500-2702500 GCF_050558155.1 Enterococcus sp. DIV0294
ATAAGTATAGTGCGAATAAATACAAGGGTTACAGAAGAATGTGGGGGTTCTGCATCATCGTCATTAAATGTTCCTGCAGTAGGAATATGAATTTCTGTCATATTATATTCAATAACTTGAACTGTGATGATTGCAACAGTTCCAATGATTGCTAACATAGTAGTCATACTTTCACTCCTCTCTTAATTTTAAATAAAAGTACTTACTTAACTGATTGACTAGAGACTAAAAAGATACATCAACATGAACGTTGAGCTTTAGCACTATACAACGTAAAGATCACTCTTAGCTATTTTGAGAAAAGCCTTCTCCTCGACCAGTCTTGTTCTACTCATTGGTGTCTCTCGACATTTCTGAGCAATAGCCTATGTTTGTATAGGAGCCTCACCTAACTTATTACAAAGAAATAATAGTCTTTTAAGTAACTCTTTGTCAAGACATAAGCAGAAGTCAAAACAGTTCTATTTACAAATGAATGCGACGAACCATTTCTTCTGTTATTTGTTCTACAATATCAATGGTTGTTTTTGGCGAACGTTGATTTCTGGGGATATCGATTGAGTAAATTTTGGCAATACGACCAGGATTTGCATCCATTAATACAACCCGATCAGAAAGTTGAACTGCTTGTTGAACGTCATGCGTGATCATTACAATTGATTTAGTTGCAATTTGATTGTTTAACCAAATTTCTAATAAATCGTTAGATAATTGACTGGCTGTAATGATATCTAAAGCTGAAAAAGGTTCGTCTAAGAGCAATAAGCTAGGTTCGATGGCTAAAGCACGAGCAAAGCCTACACGCTGTTTCATTCCACCAGATAACTCTCTAGGATAAGCTTTTTCAAAACCAGTTAAACCAATCATTTCAATGAGATTACTGACTCTTTTATTTATTTGTTCACGGGAAATTTCTTTACGGTTTTCTAAGCCAAAGCTGATATTTTTTTCAACTGTCAACCAAGGAAAAAGGGCAAAATGTTGAAAAACCATGCCGATATTGGCATCAGGCTCATTAATGATTTTATCTTCAAAAGTAATTTCACCTCTAGTTGTACGAAGAAGTCCAGCAATACTTCTGAGCAACGTTGATTTTCCTGTTCCTGATTGTCCGATAATACTTAAAAATTCATTCGTTTTAACTGTTAAATCAATATTTTCAAGGACTTTTAAATGTTCTGAATGTCCTTCAATTTCAAATTCTTTATATACTGATTTTATGCTTAATAATTCTTTATTTTCCATCGTCTTATTAGATAGGTCAAGGGAAATCACCTATCGTTCTCCTCTCTAGTTTATCTTAAAAATTTAGTCGAGTTGAGTCGTCCAGCTATTAATAGTGAAATTTTTGTTTTGCTGCTCGATATAAAGGTTGCCAAACAAATGCGATACATAAACCAACAACGAAACACATCGCTAAGGTTCCTAAGGCAGATTTATCTTTTACGCCATCGTTTGCCGCAATATATTGTCCTAGGCCAGTAACATCTATTGATTTTTTGCCCCATTGAATGCTTTCTGCTGCGATATCAGCGTTCCAAGCAGCACCAGCAGCGTTAATAATTGCTGTAATGAGGTAAGGTAAAATAGAAGGGATCAAAAATTTTGTCCACCATTGCCATTTAGATAATTTAAAAAGTTTGGTTACGTCACGAATATCATCAGGGATGGCTAAGTAGCCAGCAATTACATTAAAGAAAAAATACCATTGGCAACCAACCATGATGAGTGGTAAAATCCACCATTCTAATTTGTTGAAGCCCATACTAATAATCAACACAATGAATGGAGTATAAACATTTGACGGAATGGAGCCTAAAATTTGTCCAATCGGTTGAACGATACTTAAGCGCCGATTATCATTCGCAACCCAGATTGCTAAGGGAGTAAAGATAATGCCAGCAACGACCATAGCCAAGGTAACCCGTAGCGTAGTATAAAGGGTTAATCTAGGAATCATGCTGAAATCTTGATGGGGCAAGAAATGATAGAGCTTAATAGAACAATAAACTCCGATAATGGTTAAGCTGACATACCATAATGTTTTGAAGAAATGGCGTAATTTTGCTAGTAACCGATAGAGATAGTCTAGCTTGAAAAAGTACCAAACTTTTGGTAAATCGTAAATCCAAAAATGACTGAATTTCACAAAAGCTTTTGAAAAGTATTTCGTTAAAGTTGCTTTTTTTAATAAATGATAAATGATGGATTTAGGTGGCGTCGTACTTTCGACATCTGTTTCATATTTAAAATAATAAGTGGCTCGAACTAAAGGTTGAAAAACTAAAAAGTTTAAAATCACCACATTGATTAATAAGGCAAAAACAGCCCATAAACAGGATTTAAAGTCGGCTCGATTTAATGCTACTTGGATATAAGAACCAATTCCTGGTAAATAAAGGTTGGTTTCTTTAGGAAAGGCAACAGAAGCTTGCTCGCTGGCCACCAAGGCAAACCAAGCCGCAGTTTGAGAAATAATAACGTTCCAAAGTAAGCCAGGAATTGAGTAAACAAATTCAAGACGCCAAAATTTTTCCCAAGCATTGTACTTGAACTGATCGGTCACATTCACTAGATCTGAAGGAATAACTTCCATTATTTGATAAAGAGTCAACATGATGTTCCAAGCTTGACCTGTGAAGATGGCAAAAATAGCAACCGCTTCTGCGCCCATCACATTTCCTGGAAATAAACCAAGTAACCAAGCAGTTGTAAAGGTCAAAAAACCTAGCAATGGAACAGATTCAAGGAAATTAACTAATGGTAAAATGACTCTTCTTGCCGTTTTATATTTTACGGCTAAAATACCAAAAACAAAGGAAAACAGGAAGGACCAAGCCATCCCCACAATCATTCGAAACATGGTTCGAATTGAAAAGTAAAAAAGATTTGATGGAGATAAGAAATCATCTGTTTTACTTGGTGTTGCGAGGAATTCTTCTGAGGGAAGGGTGTGGAGAGGGCGATTCATTTTTAGCCAAGAGAAGACGATGATAAAAATGAAAATGCCTAAAATGATGAGCAAGGTAAGATTCCCGATACTTTTAGCAAGTAGGGTATTTTTCTTAGATGATGCAGTGACAGCTTTCAATTTAAAAACCTCCAATTAATCATATTAAAGAGGTCGCCGAATAAAAGAAGAAGATTATAGGGTAATCACAATAATTGAGCTTTGGCTTTCTGAGACGTAAGAAAAAAATTCTAGTTATCTTAGGAAAGCCTTAATTCGACAATCCCTGCTTTACTCGTTACTGTCTCTCGACATTTCCGAGCGATAACCTGTGTTCTTCAGAGTAACCTCACCTAATATGATTCTATTTGATTTACATGCTTATCATACTCGTGACTAAAAATAAAACAATTTCTAGCTAGTTATACCTGAATTACTGTTTGTTGTTATTCTATTCAATGATTCTTAAAAAGATTGCCCACATTCTGTTTTTTTAGGGGAAAATTATCAGATGAGTATGTTATGTAACCCGAGGTTAATAGCGTAGGATGTTGTATTTTTAGTTTGTCTCGTTTACTGTTAAAGATGTAAGTAGTAACTATAAGTGAATGGCTAAAAAAATTAAAAGTAATCTAGCACCTAAATTAAACAACAAAGAAATTTGTTCAGAAGAAAGGAAATTATGATGATTATTTGGTTAAACGGTGCGTTTGGAGCCGGAAAAACGACCATTGCACATGAGTTACAACAAAAACTTCCCAATGCAATCATTTATGATCCAGAAATTATTGGTAGTGCATTGATGGAGTTAGTTCCCGAAGAAATGAAAGAAAATGATTTTCAAGAGTATCAGGAATGGCGTTGCTGGAATGCTCATTTATTAAAACGAATGTCCAAAGAGTCTGGACGGCCGATTATTGTTCCAATGACCCTTTATAAAAATGAATATGAAGAAGAGCTGATTGGATATCTGAGACGAGCAGGCATTGACGTTTATCATTTTTTGTTAGCGGTCGAGAAAGAAGAAATTTTACAGAGATTATTGAAAAGAAATGATGGAACTTTTGAATGGGGGAAAAATAAGTTGCCCGAAGTACTTGAAGGTTTTCGTCAGATTAAGTTTACCGAGATTTTTAGAAATCATTCAGCTGACACGACAGAAATTGTAGCATCCATTCTTAATAGAATAACCGAATAAAAATAAAATAAGGGACCTAAGCCGAAATGACTTAGGTCCCTTATTTTCTACTTCTTAAGATAATCAACTACCAGCTACCCTGATTTCTTCAAACTTTAAGACCGCACATTTACGACAATCTATTTTTACACTGTCAAAATTTTCTTTCAAGTCTTGCATTTTGTTATTTTTAGCAGTATATTTTAGGTGTACCTAAAATATATTAGAGGTTAACCTTCTAACGGGAAGGGCCTTTTAAAATTATTGCAAAACGAAAGAAGGAATTGAATTGAAAAATTCAGAAGAACATGAACCAAAGCAAAGACATCATTTGATTGAATATGCAAATGGTCCTTCGCTTGAAGAAATTAATGGCACCATCGACGTGCCTAAAAATATGAGTTTTTGGAAAACGTTATTTGCTTACTCAGGTCCAGGAGCATTGGTAGCAGTGGGGTATATGGATCCAGGAAACTGGTCTACTTCAATTACTGGGGGACAAAATTTTCAATATTTATTGATGTCGATTATTTTAATTTCCAGTTTGATTGCAATGTTGCTCCAATATATGGCTGCTAAATTAGGCATTGTTTCACAGATGGATTTAGCACAAGCGATTCGTGCTAGAACTAGTAAGACGTTAGGTATTGTATTATGGATTTTAACAGAGTTAGCAATTATGGCTACAGATATCGCTGAAGTTATCGGGGGCGCAATTGCCTTATATTTATTATTTCATATTCCTTTAGGTCTGGCTGTCTTCATTACGGTATTTGATGTTTTACTTTTGTTGTTATTGACAAAAATTGGTTTTAGAAAAATTGAAGCTATTGTTGTTGCTTTAATTGTTGTTATTTTTGTGATTTTTGCTTATCAAGTGGCATTGTCAAATCCAGTATGGGGAGATGTAATTAAAGGGCTGGTTCCTAGCGCAGAAGCTTTTTCTATATCACATGCGGTGAATGGGCAAACGCCATTGACAGGTGCATTGGGGATTATTGGTGCAACAGTGATGCCTCATAATTTGTATTTACATTCTTCTGTTGTGCAAAGTCGTAAAATTGATCGTAAAGATAAAACCGATATTCAACGCGCTTTACGCTTTTCAACTTGGGATTCTAATATTCAATTAACGATGGCATTTTTTGTTAACTCTTTATTATTGATTATGGGTGTGGCCGTTTTTAAATCCGGCAGTGTCAAAGATCCTTCATTCTTTGGTTTGTTTGATGCTTTATCAAATCCAGCGGTTATGAGTAATTCTATTTTAGCGCATATTGCAGGTTCTGGAATTTTATCGATTTTATTTGCGGTAGCCTTATTGGCATCAGGACAAAATTCAACAATTACAGGAACGTTAACTGGTCAAATCATTATGGAAGGGTTTATTCATATGCGTGTGCCAATTTGGTTACGTCGGATGGTCACACGTTTGTTATCTGTTATTCCTGTCTTAATCTGTGTTTTAATGACCAGCGGGAAAAGTACAGTGGAAGAGCATATTGCGATTAATAATTTAATGAACAATTCACAAGTTTTTCTAGCATTTGCTTTGCCATTTTCGATGTTGCCTTTACTGATGTTTACAGATAGCCGTGTTGAAATGGGTGAACATTTTAAAAACTCGTGGTTAATTAAATTGTTAGGCTGGGTTTCTGTCATTGGCTTAATTTACCTCAATATGAAAGGCTTACCTGATCAAATTGAAGGATTCTTCGGTGATAATCCGACAGCGAGTCAAATTACGTTAGCCGATAATATTGCTTATGTCATCATAGCACTCGTCATCCTCTTGTTAGTTTGGACGGTTGTGGAATTATATAAAGGTGATAAACGATACGCACAGCAGCTTACAGCTATGGAGCAACAAGTAGAGGAGGTTAAATAATGAAATTTTCAAAAATTATGGTTGGTGTTGAAGAGTCGCCAGATGCGTTAAAAGCATTTCATTATGCTATCCAAAAAGCAAAAGAAGAACAAGCTGAATTGGTTATTGTTTCGATTTTAGAAGAGAAAGAGATTAATGTTTACCAATCGTTAGATAAAAATTATTGGCAAGAACAGTTGGCGAAATTAGAGAAACAAACGGAAAAATATCAACAAGAAGCGTTAGCGAATGGCATCGATAAAGTAAGTGTAATTGTCAATGAAGGGAACCCAGGAGAATTAATTATTAATAAGCTTATTCCTTTGAATAAACCAGATTTGTTAATTATTGGCTCCAAGTCAACTAGCAAATTAAAAAGCTTTTTTGGTAGCCAAGCAGCTTATATGGCTCGATATGCACCAATTTCTGTAATGATTATTCGCTAACAAAATTGAAACAGTTAAAAAAGCCGCCACGATTTACTATTCGTGGTGGCCTTTTTATAGTAATTTTTGTTTATATAAATAAACAGCCAAACTTAGTTGTAGCGAACTATCAGGAAATTCTAAAGTTAAGTGAAGAATCTCTTCTATTTTTTTTAAGCGGTAAATAATTGTATTACGATGTACATACATATTTGTGGCAGTCAACGAAATATTTTTATTCGATTGAAAGTAGGTATTGATGGTTTCTAGTAGGGAACTTTCATGTTTTTGATCTTCTTTTTCTAATGGTTCAATCAATCGTTGATATATTTTTTGTTTGGCTTGTTTGGTCAGGGTTTCGATCATTAAACGATAAAAAAAGAGGTCGTCATAATTCAAAATAGTTCGTTGTTGTAATTCTTGACTTGCTTGTGCTAAGTGGAATGTTTCTTGTGCTAATTTATAAGAATCACACAGATTGGTGATTTTCTTGACAGTTGGACCAATCGCTAATTTAAATGATAATTTTGGATTCAGTTTCATTAGTTGCTCTAGTAAATTCTTGGCAAGATGAGTGGTTTGTGCAAGATAGGTGGCTTCCTCTTGTGCTGGATTTTCTAGTAATAAAATAAAGCCAGTTTGTGTAGGAAAGGCAGTAATTTTTTGTCGATATCCTTCTAAAATATGATTCAATTGATGGCCAATGCTATTCATTTGAATAGTCGGATTAAACAGTTGTTCCAATTGTTCAATGGCTACAAGCAAGAGACTAAATGTATCTTTTTCATTTAATTGCAGATAATTACTAAATTCTTGCCAAGCTTGAGGATTTGTATTTTTTTCTTGGATAAGGTCTTGAAACAGCGCCCCAATCTTTTGCCTCGTTGTTAAATTTTCCGAAGATTCTAATTGAAGTTGTGGTAAAAGGTAGTGAGCACAGACCTCTACGGATAATAAATCAATCGTCTGTAATTTTTTGGTAGTTTGCCAAATCACTAAGTAAGATAAGCTGAGATTTTTCTTTTTGATGGGTAAAATTCGCAAAGATAACTGATGGTTCGCTAAGGAAAATTCAACAGTCAATGGTTCTTTATAAAATAATAGGAGCTCATTGTTCTGGGCTTTTAAAGCTGTCTCAAACTGTTTTTTGAGAGTCGCGTTGTTTAAAATACTGGTGATTCTTGTTGGCGCATCAGGTAAATCAAAATGATTCATAATCTGAAAACGCTCGTCTAAAAGCATTACAGGCGCTTGAATCGCGGCACTTAATACTTCCAGTAAATGGGTACTTTTTCCGCCAGCTTTGATAATTGTATAAAATTTATTATGCATATGAACAGAATGTTGGCTAATCGTTTCGTCAGGTTGATTGACTCGGCGATTGACCAATGAAATAATTTGAGAAAAGTTGTAATTATAAGGGATTGAGAGAATTGGTAATCCGACGTCATTCGCTAATTGGATCATCTCTTGTGGAACTTCATTGAAATAACGTTGGACTTTAAAACCTAGAGCAGCGCAGTTCATATTTGCTAGTTCTTGAATAAGACGTTTTTGCAAGCAAGGCTGATCTTTGAAAATATAGCCGGTAGTTAATAAAATTTCTCCTGGCGTTAACCAGTCAAAAGCATCAGGATTTTCTAAAATATTAGCTTGTAGAATTGGCGCATCTAAATTGGTCTCGTGCGTCAATAAGGTTAAACCAGGTAGTTCTTCTGCATGGAGTAGATCATTGACCGTCATCATTAGCAAGGCCTCCTTTTGTATGAATTATCTAAAAATTAAGTGTATTTATTGTAAGATGTTACAAAACTATTTTAGGGAAAATAAGGTATCCTTATACTAATAGAAAAAAGTTCCAAGTCATCACGTGATTGGTAGTCACAAATGACCAAATAAGAACAATCAGCGCTTACAACCTATAGAAACGCATCGTTTAAAGATATAGCAATAGTATACTTAATTTTTAATGCTTTTACTATTGTTTCAGCTACTTTAAATTTCTCAAGTATTTCTATGATCTGTAAGTTTTTTGAGACTCTTATCAGATAGGCTTCTTTTTCTATATTTTATCAGAAAATTCTGGTAACTTTGAAGGTTATAGTTTGTAAAATGGAGGGATCGGTATGAAGAAATTAAAAATGTTAGGATGCGTCGGTTTGCTTTTAGCTTTAACGGCTTGTCAGGCGGGAACGGGAAACTCGGCTGATAGTAACAAAGCAGCGGAACAAAAAATTGCAATTAGTTCTGAAGCGGCTATTTCGACAATGGAACCACACACAGCGGGGGATACGACCTCGACTTTAGTCATGAATCAAGTTTATGAAGGACTCTATGTTTTAGGTAAAGAAGATGAATTAGAGTTGGGGGTCGCTGCCGAAGAACCAGCGATTTCTGAAGATGAAACCGTTTATACATTTAAGATTAGAGAAGATGCCAAATGGTCGAATGATGATCCAGTAACAGCAAATGACTTTGTTTATGCATGGCAACAAGTTGCTTCCCCTAAATCAGGGTCGATTCATCAAGCTTTATTTTTTGATGTCATTAAAAATGCTAAGGAAATTGCTTTAGAAGGCGCAGATGTGAATACTCTTGGGGTTAAGGCGCTAGATGATAAAACGTTAGAAATAACTTTAGAACGGCCCACCCCTTATTTGAAATCATTACTTTCGTTTCCTGTTTTGTTTCCACAAAATGAAAAATATATCAAAGAACAAGGGGATAAATATGCCACTGATGCAGAACATTTGATTTATAATGGTCCTTTTAAATTGAAAGAATGGGATAATGCCTCTTCCGATGACTGGACCTACGAAAAAAATGATACGTATTGGGATGCTGAAAAAGTTAAATTAACAGAAGCGAAAGTTTCAGTAATTAAGAGCCCAACGACAGCGGTGAATTTGTTTGACTCGAATGAATTGGATGTAGTGAATAAGCTAAGTGGTGAATTTATACCTGGTTATGTTGATAATCCAGCCTTTCTTTCAATTCCTCAATTCGTCACATACTTTTTAAAAATGAACAGCGTTCGTGATGGAAAAGAAAATCCGGCTTTAGCGAACAACAATATTCGTAAAGCGTTGGCACAAGCTTTTGATAAAGAAAGTTTTGTAAAAGAAGTCTTGCAAGATCAATCAACGGCTACAGATCAAGTAATTCCGCCAGGACAAACGATTGCGCCAGATGGAACAGATTTCACAAAACTAGCTGCTAAGAAAAATAACTACTTAACCTACGATACAGCGAAAGCAAAAGAATTCTGGGAAAAAGGGAAAAAAGAAATTGGGCTGGATAAAATAAAATTAGAATTTTTAACAGATGATACAGACAGCGCCAAAAAAGCTGCTGAGTTTTTCCAATTTCAATTGGAAGAAAATCTAGACGGATTAGAAGTGAATGTTACTCAAGTTCCTTTTACTATTCGTGTTGATCGTGATCAAACGAGAGACTATGATTTAGAATTATCTGGTTGGGGAACCGATTATCGTGATCCATTAACAGTTATGCGCATCTTTACTTCGGATAGTACCTTGGGCGGCGTAACGTTCAAGAGTGATACGTATGATCAATTAATTCAAGAAACTAGAACAACACATGCGGCTGATCAAGAGGCTCGTTTAAATGACTTTGCTCAAGCACAAGATATTTTGGTGAATCAGGAAACGGTTTTAGCACCAATCTACAATCGAAGCATTTCTGTATTAGCTAATCAAAAAATCAAGGATCTGTATTGGCATTCATTTGGACCTACGTACAGTTTAAAATGGGCTTATGTTAACTAATTGAATGAAGGTAGGAAGGGGTTTGTCATGCTTTTAAAAAACTGTAAATTAGAAACAGGATTTTCTACTGTGAATCAGCGAATTGTTGCGACAGAAACAGCTAGCTATGATATTCGAATTGAAAACGAGGTCTGTACTGCGGTCGCACCGCAGTTAAGGCCTTTAGAGAACGAAACAGTTATCGATGTGAATCAGCAACTCGTTTTACCTGCTCTAAGAGAAATGCATATTCATATTGATAAAACGTATTTTGGGGGACCTTGGAAGGCCTGTCGTCCACTAACGAAAGGAATTTTAACACGTATTGAAGAAGAAACTTGGCTGTTACCTGAACAATTACCAACTAGTTTAGAACGTGCTTGCCAAGTTATTGAGCAGTATATTCAACAAGGCCATTATCATATTCGCAGTCATTGTAATGTAGATCCATCTATTGGAACGAAACATATTGAAATCACTAAAGAAGCATTTAGTCGATATGAACAATACATTACTCATGAAATTGTGGCTTTTCCTCAACACGGATTACTCCGCTCACAAGTCGAACCTTTGATGCGCGAAGCCTTACGCATGGGGGCAACTCATGTCGGCGGCGTTGATCCAGCCCTTGTGGATCGTCATGTGGATCATTCAATCGCAAAAATATTTGAATTAGCTACCACATTTAATAAAAAAATTGATGTTCATTTACACGCCCGTGATACTTTGGGACTTTATGAATTTAATAAATTTGTTGATTATACAGAACAAGCAAAGATGTTTGGCGAAGTCACTTTAAGTCATGCTTTAGCTTTGGGGAGCTTAGAAGAAGCAGAAATTAGAGATATTGCGCAAAAATTCATCGAAACAGGTATTGATTTGACTTCGACTGTACCGATTGGAATGCCCACCATGCCGATTCCAACCTTGGTTGAACAAGGTGTTAAGATTTCCGTTGCTCATGACAGTTTGACGGATCATTGGTCGCCTTTTGGCAGTGGCAATACAATAGAAAAATTAAATACAGCCGCTCAAAGATTTAAAATTAGCGATGAGTATCGCTTGAATCGTTTATGGGGCTTAGCGAGTAATTTTGTAACGCCTCTTGATCCTAACGGGCAGCGAGTTTGGCCTAACGTCGGCGATTCTGCAGATTTCCTACTATTTAATGCTGAGAGCACTGCTCACGTGATTGCACGCCAACAGCCAATCCAACAACTGATACTAAAAGGACAACTGGTTGAAGCCGTTCAAAAGGGGGAAAAAGAATGACAGCATCCATTGTTTATTTGAATAATGTTCGTTTAGAAACTGGTTTTGCTAAAGACCACCACGAATTAACGTATACTAAAACCGCACGCTATACTTTAGCGATTCAAGAAGGGAAAATCCAAGCGATTATTCCGCAAAATCAAGTCACTGAAAAGCAACAAGGCACTGATTTAAACGGACAACTGGCTATTCCCGCTTTTCAAGAGAGCCATAACCACTTAGATAAAACCTACCTTTCATTAGGCTGGCGTGCTAGCCAACCTGTTAAGAATTTAAAAGAGCGTTTAGCAGACGAAGCCAGTGAACTTAAATTGTTAGCTCCGTCAACAGAACAACGAGCGACGGCCATGATTGAAAAATTGATTGGGTATGGAGCCTCTTATATTCGGACACATGTCAACATTGATCCTTATGTAGAACTAGAAAACTTCTGGGGCGTCAAAAGAGCCTTAGAAAAATATGCGCATGTGATTGATTATGATATTGTTGTCTTTCCACAGCATGGATTATTAAAAAATCCCCAAACGGTTTTACTCATGAGAGAAGCTCTAAAAAATGGTGGAACAATGGTTGGTGGTTTAGATCCTGCAGGCATTGATTATGCAATTGAAGAATCTTTAGAAACTATTTTCGATCTGGCAGAAGAATTTCAAGTAGGAATCGATATCCACTTGCATGATACGGGGGAAGTTGGCGTTTATACAATTGATAAATTTTTAGACATTTTGGAAGAACGAAAATTTACTCAGCGAACCGCTATCAGTCACGCCTTTGCGCTGCTAGATGTACGTCCAGCAGAAAAAGAAAAACTATACCAACGCTTGGCAACGCATCAAACGGCGATTATGTCTACAATTCCCTATGATCCTCGTTATTTATTGCCACCAATTGATGTGTTACGCCAAGCTGGTGTATCGGTTCATTTAGGTAGTGATGGCTTTTTTGACTCTTGGAGTTCTAATGTTTCAGGTGATTTATTTGAAAAATTACGTAATTTTTGTGAAATGACAGGAAAGATTACAGAAGAGCAACTTACTCAAGCTTACGTCCATGGCTGTGGCAAAGAAGCACCTTTTTCATTTGAAGAAGAACGTCTTTGGTTTACAGAAGGCGACGAAGCAAACTTTATTTTTACAGAAGCAGCTTCTACAGCAGAAGTGATTGCTAGAAAACCACAGAAACGCCAGATTATGTTGAAAGGACAATGGGTTTAACTTGCTTTAAAATTAGGTAGAAATAGAATGCTAAAAAGCCAAACAGAGGAAACGGGGTTCAGCTCTGAGCAACGCACAGTGTCATTCCTGCGGTTACTCGTCACAGTTTAATGCGTATAAAGTGCTTCTGCTCACAACGTGTATCAGCTTTTCAAGTTTGTTTGACTCACTTTAACATAGCACTTTTGCGTATCTTCCTTTATAATAAGACAAAATGAAGGAGATGAACCAAGCATGACTGAACAAACGAGAGAAAACAAAAAAGCAGCCTACGAATTGTGCTTACAACAATTGAGCGGTTTGTTAGAAATAGAAATGGATGCTATTGCAAATTTAGCAAACTCGTCTGCGTTACTTGCGCAAACGTTACCAGACACTGTTTTTGCTGGGTATTATTTATATAAAAATGAAGAATTAGTTTTGGGTCCTTTTCAAGGGAAAGTCTCTTGTACCAGAATTAAAATGGGCAAAGGTGTCTGTGGTGAGTCCGCGGAAAAACAAGCTACATTGATTGTTGATAACGTGAAGACACACGCCAATTATATTTCTTGTGACTCAGCTGCGATGTCTGAAATCGTTGTACCGATGGTAAAAAATCATCAATTGGTCGGTGTTTTAGATATTGATAGTGGTGTAACAAATAGCTATGATGCGGTTGACCAACTGTATTTGGAAAAATTTGTTACCTTGTTACTAGAAAAATCAGATTTTTAAGCAGACTATTTTTGCTTTCTGACAAATCATGAGAAAATAAAGTATAAAATTTGATCATGAAAGAAGGTGAGTCATTTGTTAGAGCTGTATATAAATTTTAAAGGTGAAGCAAAAGAAGCAATTACGTTCTATGAAGATGTTTTTGATACAAAATGTCAAAATTTAATGACTTTTGGCGAAGCACCTGAAGATCCTGAGCATCCTATAAACGACGAGATAAAGGATTTAGTGATGAACGCAAGTATCATTATTGAAGGAACCTATGTAATGATTTCAGATGTTCCTGATATGTTTGGTTTTGAAGTTACGGAAGGAAATAACCTTTCGCTCGTGGTTAGCACAGATGATGATGAAAAAATTGATCGCTTATTTAAACGATTATCTGAAGGTGGCACTGTTACAATGCCATTATCTGAAACTTTTTGGTCCAAAAAGTATGGTTCCCTAAAAGATCAGTTTGGCATCCATTGGATGTTTAATTATTATGAAGAAAATTAAAATAAAAAATCCCCAATCCGTTATTTTCATTGGATTGGGGATTTTTTATTCATGAAAGAATTGCTTCTTAGCGATTTGATACTGCCGTTGCTTTTCTGTCCAAAATTGCTGATCGTTTTCATCAATTTTGCGAATGACTTTTGCTGGATTACCTCCAACAATCGTGTTGGCAGGAACGTCTTTTGTAACCACAGCACCAGCAGCGACAATAGCATTTTTTCCAATTGTAACGCCAGGTAAAATGGTGGCACTTCCGCCAATCCACACGTTATCTTCAACAATAATTGGCGCCCCGAATTCTAATTCTGCAGTTCGAATCGTTGAATCAATTGGATGGCCGGCAGTATAAAAACTAGCACGAGGGCCAACCATGACATTATCACCGAAGATGATTTTGTTTACATCTAAAAAAATGCAATCCATATTTGCATAAAAATTTTCTCCTACCTCAATATGGCGACCGTAATCTACATGGAGGGGTGGGGTGATATATAACTCATTGCCAGTTTTTCCTAATAATTCTTTTTCTAGGGCCACAATTTCTTTCACATTATCGATAGGAAGTTGATTGATTTTTTGAGCTAACACCTTGCCTTTTGTTGATTTATTTTCGGGTAAAATGGTGGGGGCGTAATATAATTCACCTTTTAACATTTGCATATAATCAAAGTCATTTTGTTTCATGTAAGCGCTCCTTTAGGCTTTTTCTCTATTGTATCAAATTAATACAATAAGTCGAGGAATATGTAAAATAAAAAAGGACAGATAGCAAAATAGCCTTGCTTATCTATCCTTTACCTAAGGTTATCCAATTTTTTTAACTCTCCCGCCAATTTTATCTGCTAATTTTTGTGCTTCTTTTTCAGAGTGGTAAACTAAACAACCTGATTTATCTCGCGTACGTTTACCATCTGCAGTTAAATAGCCATGAAAAAATTTGATTGCATACATAGACATCACCGCCTTTCTAATTGAAAATAGTGTAAATGGAGCGATTAAAAATGTCAAATAATAGAAGTGCTCTTAACCATTCTTATCTTTTTTAGTTCGAAGATAAGCTTGGTTAAGAGCACCATTTCACTTAATAAATTAGTTTGAAACGGGTCGTTGAGTGAAATTCCTGTTCAGGTGAGAGGGTGATAGAACCGAACAACGGAAATCTTTCAGCACCAGGACAGACTTGGGTTTCAAATGTGAGCGCTCCGTGATTGACTAATTTTTGCCCTTGAATATCGGGACCGTTATCAGCAAAATTTGCTGAAAAAATAACAACTGAAGGTTGATCAGTGAACATCTCTAAGGTGATATCTTTAGTAGGACTTTTTAAGATAACATCCGGGTTAATTAAATCATGATTGGTTAAGATGAAAGGGTGATCGAAGCCGTTCATCTTTTGGATTTGTTCATCGTTACTTGAAAAAACCTCAGCTAATTTTTTAGGTTTTTGTAAATCAAAAGCTGTCTGGTCGACGGAAGCTAATTCTCCAAGCGGTAAAACTCTTTCATCAAGCGGGACATACTTTTGGGCATTTATTTGTAACTCATGCGTATCAATGGGGATTGCGGGATTTCCAGTTAAATTAAAGTAGACATGATTGGTTGGATTAAAAAGTGTTTGTTCATCTGTAGTTGCCTGATACTCAATTTGCCATTCATTTTCTTCAGTCAATGTATACGTGACTGAAACGGTGAGATTTCCAGGAAAACCATTTTCACCAGCAGGACTCTCTAGCCAAAATTTCACAGAAGGATTCACTTGTGCCTCTTGGATTTCGCTGTGCCATTTTTTACTTTCAAACCCAGGTGTGCCGCCGTGAAGTGTTGTTTGAGTAGGAGTATTAATCATCGTTTGATACGTTTTACCCGCTAGTTCAAAGGAGCCATCGGCAATTCGGCCAGCTGTTCGACCAATTGTTGCACCAAAATATAAGTCTTTAGACAAATATTCATCTGCTGAGGGAAAGCCTAGCACGAGTGATCGTGATTCATTTTTTGTAAGAGGAACGTCGAGCGCAACAATTCGCGCACCAAAATCTGTTACTTTTAAAGTCACACCATTTTTATTCGTCAGTGTGTAAAGAAGCATTCCTTGTCCAAATGATTCAGTTGAAATAGTCAAAATAATCAATCCTTCCTTCAAGTAAATATTTAGTAAATTTAACTTTGTTTTTTAGATTATTTAAATAGTCAAAAAGAAACACTAAGAAAATAAATCTTTATTTAATTGTATTGTACACGTTTTCAGACGAAATGACAATTAAGAAAATATTAAGTAAATATTTGCAAAAGTTTAGTAAATATTATACAATTTGTTTACTAGTGAAAGGAGCGATTAGTGATGGAAGAACTGTTAATGAATCGATTTGTAGAAATATTTGGTGAGAAAGGGACAGCCTGTTATTTTGCCCCTGGAAGAATTAATTTGATTGGTGAACATACAGATTACAATGGCGGTCATGTTTTCCCGGCGGCTATTACGTTAGGGACATTTGGTGTGGCAAGAAAAAGAGACGACCAAAAAATTCGGATGTTTTCTGATAATTTTAAAGAGGTTGGTCTCATCGAATTTACATTAGAAGATTTAACCTATTCAGATTCAGATGATTGGGCAAATTATCCTAAAGGTGTTTTAAATTACTTGATTGAAAGCGGACACAATATTGATTCTGGCTTAGATGTGCTCTTCTACGGTACGATTCCTAATGGTGCTGGCTTGTCTTCTTCTGCTTCTATTGAACTTTTAATGGGGACGATCTGTAATGATTTATATGCTTTACACTGTCCAATGCTTGAATTGGTGCAAATCGGTAAAAAAGTGGAGAATGAATTTATTGGCGTTAATTCAGGAATTATGGACCAATTTGCCGTAGGGATGGGAGAAAAAGATCAAGCTATTCTACTAGATACCAATAATATGCACTATGAAATGGTTCCCGCCAAACTAGGTGAGTATACGATTGTTATTATGAATACTAACAAACGTCGTGAATTAGCAGATTCAAAATATAATGAACGCCGTGCAGAATGCGAAGAAGCCGTTCGTTTGCTTCAAAAAGAGTTATCTATTGAATTTTTAGGTGAATTAGACAGCGAGACATTTGACCAATATCAAGCATTGATTGGAGATCCAACGTTGATTAAACGAGCGCGTCATGCCGTCACAGAAAATGAACGAACTTTATTGGCAAAACAAGCGCTAACTGAAGGGGATTTGGAAGAATTTGGCTTATTATTAAATGCCTCACATCGTTCGCTAAAAGAAGATTACGAAGTAACTGGCATTGAGTTGGATACCTTAGTGGCTTGTGCGCAAGAACAACCAGGCGTTTTGGGCGCACGGATGACTGGTGCAGGGTTTGGCGGTTGTAGTATTGCTTTGGTACCAAAGCGAAATATAGATGCATTTATTGAAGCTGTTGGCCAGAGTTATCAAGATAAAATTGGCTATGCTGCTGATTTTTATCCTGCATCAATTGATGATGGTGCCAGAAAGTTATTTTAGAAAGGAAGGCTTTAAATGTCTATTTTAGTATTAGGTGGCGCAGGCTACATTGGCTCACATGCCGTCGATCAATTAATTTCAAAAGGATATGCCGTTATTGTTGTTGATAATTTATTAACGGGACATCGTTCAGCAGTTCATGAACAAGCGACTTTCTATGAAGGCGATATTCGTGATAAAGCTTTTTTACGTAGTGTCTTTGAAAAGGAATCAATTGAAGGGGTGTTGCACTTTGCGGCCAATTCTTTAGTAGGAGAATCCGTGGAGAAACCGTTAATGTATTTCAATAACAATGTTCACGGCACTCAAATTGCCTTGGAAGTCATGCAAGAATTCGGAGTGAAACATATTGTTTTTTCTTCCACAGCGGCCACTTATGGCGAACCAAAAGCAATGCCTATTACAGAAGAAACCCCAACGAATCCTAAAAACCCGTATGGGGAAAGTAAATTAATGATGGAAAAAATCATGAAATGGTGCGACAACGCTTATGGAATGAAATATGTTGCTTTGCGTTATTTTAATGTTGCGGGAGCAAAAAAAGATGCCTCAATTGGTGAGGATCACACGCCAGAAACGCATATTGTGCCAATTATTTTACAAGTGGCATTGGGCCAACGAGCAGAGCTAAGTATTTTTGGGGATGATTATGATACACCAGATGGCACGTGCATTCGAGATTATGTTTACATTGAAGACTTGATTGCAGCACATATTTTGGCTTTAGAATACTTGAAAAATGGCGGCGAAAGTGACGTCTTTAACCTGGGTAGCAACAACGGTTATTCTGTTAAAGAAATGTTAGATGCTGCTCGCGAAGTGACAGGCCAAGAAATTCCTGCGACAATCGCGCCACGCCGAGCAGGGGATCCTAGTACGTTAATTGCTTCTAGTGAAAAAGCCAAACGAGTTTTAGGCTGGCAACCAGAAGTAACTGAGGTCAAGGACATTATCGCCACCGCTTGGCAATGGCATGTGAAACATCCTCAAGGCTATAATGAATAGGAGAACATCAGATGATGAAAGAAAGTAGTAAATGGATTGCTGCATTTGTAGAGATAATCATAGAAAATGGCGATTGGACGGAAACAGACCGATATTATTTGACGAATCGGATTGCCAAACTAGTTGGCTGTGATTTTTTTAAACAACCAGAAGTGGTTGCTTGTGAACAAGAACCGTTGCATGTGGTGGAACAGCTTTTAAACATTGCACAAGCCAATCACCAAATCGATGACTCAATTACGGAAGCAGAACAACTAGAAGCGGAGTTAATGGATTTTATTACGCCGACCCCAACCATCATTAATCGGAAGTTTATGGATTATTATCAAGAGTCTCCACGAAAAGCAACGGATTATTTTTATCAGTTATGTAAAACGAATAACTACATTAAAACGAAAGCAATCGCCAAAAACATTATTTTCCCAATGGACTCACCCTATGGTAAACTAGAAATTACCATTAACTTATCGAAGCCAGAAAAGGATGCTCGAAAAATTTTGGCTGAAAAGAAAATGAGTCAAAAAAAATATCCAGCGTGTATGTTATGTATGGAGAATGAAGGCTATTATGGCCGTGTAAATTATCCAGCACGTACAAACCATCGGATTATCCGACTAAATTTAGAGGACGAAGCTTGGGGCTTTCAATATTCGCCATATGCTTACTATAATGAGCATGCGATTTTCTTGGACCAACAACATCGAGAAATGAAAATCGAGAAAAAAACGTTTCAGCGGCTCCTTAAAATTACGGAGTTATTCCCTGAATATTTTGTGGGCTCTAATGCAGATTTGCCAATTGTTGGTGGTTCTATTTTATCTCATGATCATTACCAAGCAGGACGTCATACATTTCCAATGGATTTAGCACCAATGGAAAAAAGATTTTCTTTGAAAAAATATCCTGAGATAACTGCGGGTATTTTAAAATGGCCGATGTCTGTGATTCGTCTTCAAAGTAATCATCAAGAGGAACTAGTTGAGGCAGCCGAATTAATTTTGACCAAATGGCGCAATTATTCTGATGAAGGTATCTCAGTTCGGGCCTATTCAGAAGATGGCACACCGCATCATACGATTACGCCAATTGCCCGACGCAAAGGGTCATTATTTGAATTGGATTTAGTTTTACGAGATAATAATGTTTCGGAGGAATTTCCAGATGGCATTTTTCATCCACATCCAGAAGTACAACATATTAAGAAAGAAAATATTGGCTTAATTGAAGTAATGGGACTAGCTATTTTGCCACCAAGGCTGGCACAAGAATTAAGAGAAGTCGAAAAGTATTTATTAAAGCAACCCAATCAAATTGCTGAAAGTCATCGAGCTTGGGCGGATGAACTCAGTCAGCAAACCATCACTGAAGCCAATGTCAAAGAAGTGATCCAACAAGGAATTGGGACAATTTTTGTTCAAATTTTAACAGATGCCGGCGTCTTTAAACGTGATGAAGAAGGCCGTCGTGCTTTTGAACGATTTATTCAATGTATTGAAAATGATTAATTTGAGGTGAGGAACATCGTAACCATTAAAGATATAGCAGAGCAAGTCGGTGTTTCTTCAGCGACAGTTTCGAGAGTTTTGAACTATGATGAAACATTATCAGTTAGTGATGAAACGAAGAAGAAAATATTTGAAACAGCAGAAACGTTAAATTATAAAAAGCGAGCCAGAAAAAAACAAGCAGGCAAAAAGAAAATTCGGTTTGTCCAATGGTTCAGCGATCCAGAAGAACTGGATGATATTTACTATTTATCGATTCGTTTAGGTGTTGAAAAGCGGGCAGAGGAATTGGGTTTTCTTTTAGTCAAAGAATCTCTGACAAACCTGTCTCAAAAAAGATTTGATGGGACAATTGCCCTAGGAAAATTTGATGAAAAGCAAGTGGCGGCCTTAGCCGCCTTAGGCGCACCTCTTCTATTTGTAGACTTTGATGCAATGGCTTTTGGCCAAAACTCCATTGTTGTTGATTTTGCTGGAAGTGTTAAAACAATTGTGCAAGAATTTTTGGCGCAAGGGCATCAGAAAATTGGTATGCTTTCTGGGCAAGAATATACGAAAGAGTCCCACGTGGCATTGGTTGATCCACGTTTTGTCGCTTTTAAAGAAACCTTAAAAGATCTGGACCTTTATCATCAAGAATGGGTTGTCGAAGCAGCTTTTTCTGTTGAAGAAGGCTATCAAGCGATGAAAGACTTTATTGAAGAAGCGGACACTCGTCCAACCGCTTTTTTCGCTGCAAGTGATACATTGGCGATTGGTGCAATGCGGGCGTTACAAGAAGCAGCCATTCGTGTACCAGAAGATATTTCTATCATTGGTTTTAATGATATTAGTGTCGCAAAATATGTTTCACCAACATTAACAACAGTTAAAGTTCATACTGAATGGATGGGTGAGCTAGCCGTTGAGACAATGAAAGAGTTATGCTTGAATACCCCACCAGTTCCTAGAAAAATTATTGTCGGAACGGAATTCATTCAGCGAGATTCAACGAAACATTCATCAAAATAACAGCAAAACTTGGAGAGTTTTTTCCAAGTTTTTTGCTCTTTTCTGCTTGTTTTCAACAATCAAGAAAATGGAGGGAAACAGATGCAACCGAAATTAATTATTTTACGTGGTAATTCTGGTAGTGGTAAAACAACGATAGCTAAAGCGCTTCATCAGTGTCTTAAAGAACAATCGTTATTGATTTCTCAAGATGTGGTGCGCAGAGAAATGCTTCGTGTTAAAGATGAAACAGGTAATCTAAGTATTGCTTTGTTAAAACAGTTGGTAGCTTTTGGTTATCAAGAATGCCAGTATGTGATTGTTGAAGGGATTTTTCAAAAAGCCATTTATCATTCCTTTTTCCAGGAAATAATCCATCTCTTTGAAGGAAACGTTCAGGTTTATTATTTTGATCTTTCTTTTGAAGAAACACTGAAAAGACATAGCCAGAGAAACAAGAATCAAGAATTTGGTGTCGTGGAAATGAAACGTTGGTGGCTACCAGAAGATTATTTAGGGCTTCCGGGAGAACAGCGGTTATCTGAACAACTGTCTGAAAAGCAGATTATCAGGCAAATTTTAGCAGATATTCAGTAGTGAGTGCTGCGCTTTTTAGAGAAATGGATGTTGTGGTATGATAAAAAAGAAGGAGTGGTTTCAATGGATTACCAAGAACGATTAAAAAATTTACCACCTGAAGTCATGACAGCTTTTTCAGAATCATTTATTTTTTTAATCAGTAACGATAAAGTTCAACATTTTCCTGCACGAGACTTAACGCAAGCTGAAATGATTCAACGAGTGAAAGAGAAATTAGGTGAAACGGTGATGTGGTCCTTATGGCAAGGGTTCGTTATTGCTGTTAATTCAGAAAAAACATGTGTTGCTGTTTTGCCCAAATATCATCAACTCGATGGTTTTGAAAATGAATAAGGGAGCGAAGAATTATTCGCTTCGTTTTATAAAATGAAAACGTTTTTTTGGAGGAAATGCTGATGTCTGAGCTAGTGGTTATTAGAGAAATGCAAGAGAAAGATATCTTAGCGCTGGATACTCAATTTGTCCAACAAGGTTGGCCAAGTCGCCAAGAGATTTTAATGAACTATTTAGAAGAACAATTAGTCAAGCAACGAACGGTTTTTGTAGCGGAGAAAAAGGCAACGCTGTTAGGTTATGTGACGTTACTGCCATTAGCTAAGGAAGGACCTTTTAAAAATTTATATCCTGAAATAGCTGATTTCAATGTATTCTTACCATTTCAAAAACAAGGAGTGGGCGGTTATTATTAAATCGTGCAGAAAATGTTGCCAAAAGTTATGCAGATACTGTTTCTTTGGGAGTAGGCCTGCATCCTGGTTATGGTGCAGCGCAAAGATTATATATCAAACAAGGGTATGTGCCAGATGGTTCAGGAGTTTGGTTTCAAAATAAGCAGCTGAAACCAAACGATCGGTGTGTTAATGATGATGCGTTAGTTCTTTATTTATCGAAAAAACTATAGCAATTGTCAATCAATAATGGAGGAATAATCGTGGTTCATCAATTATTAGCTCAAATGGAAAATGGATATATGAAAATAATAAAAGAAAATTTAGTTGGAATATATCTTCATGGTTCTTATGCTTTTGGAACCTATTGTCATTCAGTAAGTGATTTGGATGTACTGATTGTGGTTTATGAAAAGCTTACTATTGATGAGAAGAAACAATTATTAGATTATACAATTAATATTTTAGATAAGTGGGCACCAAAAAAAGGGATAGAATTCCATGTGCTACAATTAAAAGATACAATAAATTTGAGTTATCTGATTCCCTTCGATTTACATTTTTCTCCGATACATCGTTCCAGATATCTGACTAATAAAAATAAATATATTGAAGATACGATGAGGATCTAGTGGCACATCTTATGATTACAAAATTATATGGAAAAGTACTCGTAGGAAAACCGATTGATTCCGTTTTTGGCTGGATAGATCAAAAGAAATATTTTGAAAGCATTGTAGCTGATGTGAAAGAGGCAAAAAAAGAAATTGTTCAACAACCTATGTACGTTATTTTAAATATGTGTAGAGTAATAGCGTTTAAGCAAGAGAATAAAATTTTATCAAAAAGGGCTGGAGGGGAATGGGGCCTAGTACATTTTCCTACTAATTATCATTCGCTGATACAACTAGCTTTAAAAGAGTATCGAGGCGAAACAGTTTTGTTAGAGCAATATAATGATTCAGAATTAAATGATTTTGCGGATATTACGCTTTCGTTATTATTTAAGTAAGAATGTAAAGGAGGGTGTTACCCTTGATTAGAAAAATGAAGCCAACAGATGCAGCGGCGTTAACTATCATTAATAAAGAACAATTGGGCTATGAAGTTTCCGTTGACGTGACCTGTAAACAGATTGAGAAATTACTACTAGCCAGTGACAGAGAGTTTTTATATGTTTATGAAGAAACGAAGATAGGCAAGATTTTAGGCTATGTGCATGCGCAACTGTATGAAACAATTTATTCCCAAACGTTATTGAACGTTCTGGGATTAGCAGTGGCAAAAGAAGCAGAAGGCCGTGGAATTGGCAAACAATTAATGACGAAACTAGAAACGGAAGCTAAAAAGTGTAACTTGTCTGCGATTCGCTTAAATTCGGGGGAACAGCGTACAGCAGCCCATCAATTTTATGAACACATTGGCTATATTTCTGATAAAAAACAAAAGCGATTCATTAAATACTTGGATACTTAATTTATGTCTTTAAAAAATAACAATTTCCTTTAAAAAAATAAGTAAAAACTAGTGAAATTTTCAGCGAATTAGTGTAAAATGTATCTCAATGACTCAACGAGTGTTTCAGCCGAAACACTGTCAAAGAAAGTACATACAAAGAAACAGAAATAGCCATTTTTGATGGCTGTTTTTTTATGGAGGAGGTAAATTATGACAAAAAAAAATAGTATGATGTACTTAGCAATTTCTAACTTATTTCTTGTTTTTCTAGGCGTAGGCCTAGTCATTCCCGTAATTCCCCAATTAAAAGAAGAAATGAATTTTTCTGGTACCACAATGGGAATGATGATTTCTATTTTTGCGATTGCCCAATTAATCACATCGCCAATCGCAGGTGTCCTTTCGGATAAAATTGGTCGGAAAAAAATGATTGCGACGGGCATGTTGGTTTTTTCAATTTCTGAGTTATTATTTGGTTTAGCCCAAGCGAAAAGCGGTTTTTATATTTCTCGTGGTTTAGGTGGGATTGCCGCCGCTTTATTAATGCCGTCAGTGACAGCCTTTGTGGCAGATATGACCACGATTTCTGAACGTCCGAAAGCGATGGGACTTGTGTCAGCCGCAATTAGTGGTGGTTTTATTATCGGACCAGGAGTTGGTGGTTTTATTGCTTATTTAGGTATTCGCGCCCCGTTTTTTGCAGCCGCATTTTTAGCGTTTATTGGTTTTATTTTGACATTAACTGTTTTGAAGGAGCCAGAGAAACGAATTTTAGCCGCTGTTGAAGCGAAAAAAGGTTCATTTATGGATATTTTAAGAAATCCAATGTTTACCTCATTATTTGTGATTATCTTAATTTCCTCTTTTGGCCTGCAAGCGTTCGAATCTATTTATAGTATTATGGCGACTATTAATTTTGGCTTTACCACAAGTGAAATAGCAATCGTGATTACGGTTAGTGGTATTTTAGCGTTGATTTGTCAGTTGTTTTTCTTTGATGCAATCGTCCAAAAAATAGGTGAAATGGGTTTAATCCAATTAACCTTTTTTGCAAGTGCCATTTTTATTGCCGTGATTGCCTTTACAAAAAATAATTTAGTTGTTGTATTTTCAACGTTTATTGTCTTTTTAGCGTTTGACTTGTTTAGACCAGCAGTAACTACTTATTTATCCAAACATGCTGGAGATCAACAAGGAACCATCAACGGACTAAATTCGACATTTACAAGTTTTGGTAATATTTTAGGACCAATGGCAGCAGGAGCTTTATTTGATATCAATCACTTTTTCCCTTATTATGTTTCAGCAGTAATTCTGTTAGGAACGGGCTTTTTATCGTTATTTTTAAATCGAAATAAGATGTAAAATAAAAAATAAGTATTTGGAATATAATAATTTCGAATACTTATTTTTTTTTGATCACCGACCGTTCTTGAAAAAAACAAAAAAATAAACAGTGTTCGCTTGATTAATCGAACATTTGTTCGTATAATGATTTTGCAAGTGAGGTGATGTTTATGAAATTTGATTATGAAAAAGAACCTAGTCGCGATATTCTTTGTATTGATTGCAAAAGTTTTTACGCTAGTGTAGAATGCGCAGAACGTGGGTTAGATCCGTTGAAAACGATGTTAGTAGTGATGAGTAATGCCGAAAATGCGGGGGGATTAGTTTTATCAGCATCGCCAATGGCAAAAAAAGTTTTAGGTGTTTCAAATGTTACGCGTAAAAATCAAGTGCCCGCTCATCCTGATTTATATGTGGTTCCGCCACGAATGAATTTGTACATGAAAAAAAATCAAGAAATCAATAATTTATATAAAAAGTTTGTCGCAGATGAAGATCACTCTGTGTTTAGTGTAGATGAATCATTTCTTGATGTAACGGCTTCTTTAAGTTATTTTCATTGTGAAACCGCCTATAAGATGGCTCGGATTATCCAAAGAGTCGTTTATAATCATGTGGGTATTTATGTGACCGTTGGGATAGGGGACAATCCGTTACTGGCTAAATTGGCGTTGGACAATGGCGCCAAACATTCGCCAGATTTTATTGCAGAATGGCGGTATGATCGTGTACCAGATACTGTCTGGCAGTTGCCTTCTTTGACAGATTTTTGTGGGATTGGTCGCAGAATGGCTAAACGACTGAATCGCTTAGGAATTGATTCTGTATATGAGTTAGCGCAAGCGAATCCGCATCTTTTACAAGAAACATTTGGCGTGATGGGGCTTCAATTGTATGCTCATTCATGGGGGATTGATCGTACCTTTTTAGGGAAAAAAGCGCAACATAAAGCTGAAAAATCATTTGGAAATAGTCAGATTTTACCGAGAGATTATGCGCGAAGAGATCAGATTGAACTAGTCTTAAAGGAACTGACAGAACAAGTGGCTGCTCGTTTAAGAAAAGCGCATTGTCAAACGGAATGTATCACAGTCTACGTTGGTTATTCCAAAGGTCAAATTGACCGTGAAGGACGAACTGGTTGGCGAAAACAACAAACGATTCCTGCAACAAACAATACAAAAGTTTTGATCACCTATGTATTAGCCCTTTTTAGAGAACATTATCTAGCGGGAACCGATGTCCGGCAATTAGGGCTTTCATATGGGAAATTAGTTTGGAATGAATCTTTACAATTAGATTTATTTTCGGAACCAGAAGAGCAAATTAGTGAAATGGAGTTAAACTATCTGATTGATAAAATCCGACAAAAATTTGGCTTTCAAGCTTTAATCCACGCCTCTTCTTTGTTGGAAGGCGCGACGGCAATTCATCGTTCAGGATTAGTCGGTGGACATGCTGGAGGAAATGTCGGTTTAGGAGGATAACATCATGAAACGAACAAAAAAAGAATTTACACCTTATAATGAGTACCATGATCGGCCCTTTGAACTGAAATGGGCGACCGCTTTTGCATTGGGGGAGTTACAAGAAGGAATCGAAGCTTCTGACGAATATTCTAAGAGAGCGTTTGAACGCTTACCGCAACAGACAACAGAAGAAATTGAAGAATACTTAGAGCAGTCTTTAAAAAATAACCAGGTTTTAGAAATCCAATTGAATACATTGGATGATTTTGGCCGTGTTCAACCGCCAATTGTTGGTGTTTTTGAAGGGATGAGTTCAATGGAGTATGCAAAAGTTGGACATACACATATTTTATTTGAAGAGATTCGGCATATTAAAAGTCATGAGTTTACAAAGTGGTCGAGCCTTGATTAAAAAACT
Organism: Enterococcus sp. DIV0294; assembly: GCF_050558155.1. NCBI lineage: Bacteria > Bacillati > Bacillota > Bacilli > Lactobacillales > Enterococcaceae > Enterococcus > Enterococcus sp. DIV0294. The sequence continues at coordinate 964,347 of NZ_CP187889.1, forward strand.
ATTGTTATACGTGCGTTTTGTGAAAACATATGAGATAATGTTCATAGGTAATAGAAATAAAAATTATGGAGGTGGCTAGGATGGGACATCATTTAAAAGGACGCCATGGCAAAAAAACAAACGCAAGTGGCGGCTTTTTAACAAAGTTATTGGCAGGCGGCGCCTTAGTGGGCGTAGGAAAAAAGTTATACGACAATCGTGAAAAAATTAAAGAGCTGTTAAGTGACGACAAAGAAAAAAGCAACGATACTGAAAACAAATAAAGGACTGGATTGACGGAATGGTAAAAGATGCAGCGTATATTATTGAAGAGATTACCACGATTTTAGAAGGAACCTATTTTGTGATAACCAAGAAAGCGAATAAGCGCCGCATGTGTTTACATGTTTCAGATACCGCGAAAGAATTTTTACGTTGTCGACGGGAGTATGAAACATTCTTAGAGCAACAGTTTGATTATGCCACAATGTTTTTAGAAACATGTACGGAAGATGTTTCTGTTGAAATTCAAACGGGACTACTTGAAGAAACAAATTATCAAGCATTAACCGTGGAAAAATTACAACAAATAGCCACTAAAATGTAACACAGCTGTTGTGTTAGTTTTGATTCTTAATTTGGTTAAGGAGGCGGATAAAATGTCAGTATATCAACATATTTTGGTTGCTCTTGATGGCTCAGATCAATCTGAAAAAGCTTTTCATGAAGCTGTCAGGATTGCCAAAGAGGAACAAGCTACTCTTTATTTAGCTACAATTATTAATGATGCTGAATTTACGACGAGTCCATTTTCTTTTGAAGAATTGTATGATTTAGAAAAACATAAGTCAGAAGAGATGCTCACTGAAAAGGCAAAACAAGCGAGTGAAATTGGCGTAAAAACAGTCAAAAAAATTGTTGAGCTTGGGAGCCCAAAACGTTATCTTGCCAACACGATTTCTGAAAATTATGCCATAGATTTAATTGTGCTAGGTGCCACGGGAAGAGGTGCTATTCAACGAACCTTAATTGGTTCTACTACAGATTATGTGGTTAACCATGCTTTGTGCAATGTCTTAGTCGTTCGCTAATTGTGAGTAAATAATCAAGGGAACAATGTTTTATCGGGACGTTTTTTTAAATTAAACGAGAGGTGAGTTTATGAAAACAAAAATCGGAAAAACAGTTATCTTGTCAGCGTTTTTATTCACAAGTTTCTTTTTACTGAGTGGTTGTACCTCGGCTGGCGAAGAGATGGAAAAAACAATTGATCGACAGAAAGAAAAAGTCGATAAGCAGAAACATAAAAATGAAAATTCCATGGAAAGTTACGACGAAAAAGTTGACCGTTCTTTAGATAGTCAAGAAGACAAAATCGATACTACTGAGTAACGGGAAAGCTTTCAACTATCGGCTAGTAAATAAATAATATACAAAAGGGAGCATCCACTGCAGTTATTTCTCACAGCGGATCCTCTCTTTTGTGGTTAAAAAGAAAAAGTTAACTGCTCCCCAACAGTTAACTTTTAATCATGTTGCACATAGTTAAAACACTCTATGTATCATTTATATCATTTGAAACGGGTAGTGTAAAAAGAAATCTCTTGAAAAGAGTCTCCATTTATAGGGAAGAATTCCCATAAAAAAGAGAAACGTATAATCACAGAGAGTTAGAGAAAGCAAAGGGAAATAAGTATGTTAAAATAAGAAGCAAGAAAGAATACAAGTATGCAGAAAATAACAACTAATTAGGTGAAAACAATGGAAATACATTTTGAAAAAGTAACAAGCGATAATCGTAAAGCAGTGGAAAACCTACAAGTTTTCGCTGAACAACAAACCTTCATTGAATCAATGGCAGAAAATCTAAAAGAATCGGACCAATTTCCAGAATGGGAATCGGCAGGTATTTATGACGGCAATCAATTAATCGGCTATGCCATGTATGGACGTTGGCAAGATGGGCGCGTTTGGTTAGACCGCTTTTTAATTGATCAACGGTTCCAAGGACAAGGTTATGGGAAAGCAGCCTGTCGACTTTTAATGTTAATGCTAATAGAAAAATACCAAACAAACAAGCTATACTTGAGTGTTTATGATACGAACAGCTCAGCAATTCGGTTGTATCAACAACTCGGTTTTGTATTTAATGGTGAATTAGATACGAATGGCGAGCGGGTAATGGAATGGACATATCAGAATAAGTAGATAGAACAGGTGAGACAAAAGCCATAGCGCATTTTGTTTCACCATTTTCTTTTAATTGGCTTCATTTGTTTACTTTTAGTAAGTAAAATGGTAAATTTAGTTCAATCTGTTTTGAAAAAAGAGTTACTAGAGGGTAAGGATGAAAATAGAATTTTTCCATGATGTTATTTGTAGTTTTTGTTTTCCAATGTCTGACCGCATTCATGAGATTCAACAATAATTTCCTGAAATTGAATTGATTCATCGGTCGTTTGCGTTGGGGTGGTCCGCAAACGATTTTGAAACAATGTTTGGCTCACGAGCAGCAGTAAAAGAAGAAGTTTTGACGCATTGGGTGCATGCCAATCAAAACGATTCAAAGCATCGTTTTAATATTGAAGGGATGAGGAAGCAACGATTTGATTTTCCAACATCAAAGAATGCATTATTAGCAGCAAAAGCAGCTGGATACATTGGCAACCAAGACACCTATTGGTTACTGTTTGATAAGTTACAAGAAGGTTTATTTATGAGAAGTTTAAATATTGAAGAGCCAGAAGTAATTGAGGAGCTAGTAAAAGAGACAACGATTGATTTTGCTTTATGGAAAGAAGCTGTTGCTTCCGAGGCTGTTTGGACGGCGGTTCAAGAAGATTTTGCGCTAGCTTCTGCTTATGGTTTACAAGGAGTTCCCGCACTAATCATTAATCAAAAATATTTAATTAATGGTGCAGTACCGAAACAACAAATCAGTCAAACTATTCAAAAAATTCTCGCAGAAGAAAAACAACAGCAACCGTTAGTTTCATTAACTCCTTCTTCTGAAGGGTCAGCTTCGTGTGAGTTTAAGGAAGGCACATGGACGTGTCATTAAGCGGCATAAAATAACGTTATTCTTTGACAAAACGAAAGACTTCTGTAATAGTTAATGCGGGGGTGATAATATGTTTAACGCGTATAGAGAATACTGGAATAATATTACAACAATGAATGCGTCAGCAACACGAGCACAATATTGGTGGCCACAATTAATTAATTATTTGGTGTTAGGGATTTATTCAGCAATTACGGGCGTTTACAGATATATTGAAGTAACACCCAATGATGGAACAATTATTAAAGAATGGAATACCGTGACCATTATCTTTTTCTTGCTGACTGCTTTAATTTGGTTGGCAAACTTTACTGTTCGAGCAAGAAGACTGCATGATCGCGACCACAGTAACTGGTGGATTTTATTCTATTTACTTCCTTTTATCGGTACTTTAGTGATCTTCATTACATTAATTTTGCCAAGTAAAAGTCACACAAGATGGCCAGTAAATCAATCAGAAATTTAATTTGCTGGTTTCGTTTAGCTGATTATCTTAAGAGTGAAAATAGGACATAAGTCATTTCGACTTATGTCCTATTTTCTTTTTTATTTCAGAAAAATATCTTCTGTATGATGGCACCTCACATTACGCGGTTCTTGCTAAAAGGGCTATCTTTTTGGTAGATAGGGAAAACCATTAAGACGTTAAAAGTTTAATAAATCGAGCAATTCTCTTTTGTTAGAAAATAAGATAGCATCATTAATTAAAATACTTGGAACGCTGGTTTCAATAATTGGTTGATTGGTAATAATCAAGTCAAATTCTTCGAGTCGATGGTCACCTAATTGTTCTTCCGTAATTGCTAACGTATTTGAACGAATCCGATGCAAAGCTAAAATATCGTGGACATAGTTTCCAATATATTGACTATGATTCAGGCCCATGTCGCTAATAATCAAAATCTTTTTTGAGTCGAAACTCTGGTTAATTTCTGGAAAAGTATTAAGCAACCAAAAAATATAAGAAGATGAATAGTTTAATAGATTTGTTTCTAAAAGAGCGGAAAAGAAATGCAATTCTGCTTTTAATCGTGCATATAAGTGAAGCTGAGTAAAATGAATTTGTCGAGTGAAAAAGGTGGCCCTTTGTGTCAATTCGGAGGTGTCAAAAGGCACTAATTGAGAAAACAAATAAAGACAGGTTAACAAGTGAACAGCGAAGTCGACGACTTCTTCTGTTAATTGTTCAATCTGTGAAAAAGCATTAAATTTTAAATTTTCACGTATTCTTTGACTGATGACTTCTTGGTCTTCGGAGTAGTATTGCTGAAAAGCGCCTCTTTGAAAATATCGGAGAACTTCCCGATAGGTTTCACGGCTGAGCCCAGTAAAATGACGACTGAGTAAAAGATAATCTTCCATTTTGATTGGACTCTTTTTATCTGTTTTTTTCTGGAAACGTTGTTGAAATCCCTGATGCTCTCTTAATAAATCAACAATAAAATACATAATAAAGAAATCGTGTTCATAACTGTTATCCATACTAATAATATTTAATTGGCATTGATTACGACGCATTAATTGTTTGATTTCTTGCTTATCTAATTGATAAGGCAATTCATAATGACCATAATACATTAAAAAGAAAAAGGTTGTAAAAATACGTAAAGGCAATTCTTCTGTTTGGCTAGTTAATTGATAGCCTTGATCAACGATAACGCGAAGAGAGTAAGTTTCCAAGACCTGATTACACTGCTTCAATTTTCGAGCAAAAGAAGAGCGACTAATATTGATGGTATCGCAATAATATTCGATGGTTTTGCCAGGATTTTGGATAAACTCATGGAGCAATTGGGTGGTCGTTGACGTTTTTGCCATATCCGTCAGTACGTTTAAATATAAGGACACATTAAAGTTTTCTAAACGATAGCCTAATTTATGCGATGTTTTAATGGTTAAACTTTCGCCCCAACGCTGTTTAATCTCCTCAATATAACGAATAAAAGTAGACTCAGAACTACCAATATATTTTGCAAGTTCTTTTTTAGTCATCCATTTATCAGAAATGGATAAGACACGAATGATTTCTTCCATTTTCCGATAATTTTTTTCTAAAAACCTAATCATATTGTTTCCTCCCAAGTCCTTTACTTTAATGAAACAATCATCGAAACAATAACGCAATTTCAGAAATGAAACCGCTTGGTATGAAAGCTGGTGTGATTTAATGAGCTCCTTCTCTGTATAATAATTATCAGATTAGAATAATGAAATTTTACGTGCTAGGCAATTCTAATTTAACTGTTAATTCATAAAAGAAAGGAGAGAACAGACATTAAATTACTAAAGAAATTTGGGGTTTTCGGCGTAGTCTTTTTACTTGTCTCATCCTATTTCATACCGCTCATTGGCTATGCAGAAACAGCCAAAGAAGTTGAAATTACATCCGCTCAAATGATAACAGATGAGAATGATAAAACGAATATTAATATCGAGTTAAATCTTCTCAACCAAACAGAGCAGCCATTACAACGAGAAATTCAATTGAAAAATGCACAGTTCATGGATACTGCTGTAATTGAAAAAGACGGATATTCTTACCAAGTGACTAATGGTACGCTTTATCTGACTTTGGACGCACAAGTAAAAAAGCCGGTACAGCTTTCGTTAGCAGTTGAGCAAAGTTCGCTTCAAACAGCTCAGCCACCTAAGTTATTGTATGAAAACAACGAATATGATGTTTCAGTTACTTCTGAAAAAATAACAGTAGAGGATTCTGCTAAAGAATCAACTGAACCAGAAAAAATAACTGTACCAGAAAATACGAAAGAAACTAACAAAAATGATTCGGCTCCAGAAAAAACAGAACAGCCGACCGCAACAGAAGAGGTAACCAATCCATTTGCAGAAGCAAGAATGGCGCCAGCTACTTTGAGAGCGAATCTGGCACTGCCTTTAATTGCACCACAATACACGACGGATAATTCTGGTACTTATCCGACAGCTAATTGGCAGCCCACAGGCAATCAAAATGTGTTAAACCATCAAGGGAATAAAGACGGTGGTGCACAATGGGATGGTCAAACGAGTTGGAATGGGGACCCTACTAATCGCACAAATTCTTATATTGAGTATGGCGGTACAGGAGACCAAGCCGATTATGCCATCCGAAAATATGCTAGAGAAACAACAACACCAGGGCTTTATGATGTATATCTTAATGTGCGTGGGAATGTTCAGAAAGAAATCACGCCATTGGATTTGGTCTTAGTCGTTGACTGGTCCGGTAGTATGAATGAAAACAATCGGATTGGTGAAGTACAAAAAGGAGTGAACCGTTTTGTTGATACATTGGCAGATAGCGGTATTACCAATAACATCAACATGGGCTATGTTGGCTACTCAAGTGACGGTTATAATAACAACGCCATTCAAATGGGGCCGTTTGATACAGTCAAAAATCCAATTAAAAATATTACGCCAAGTAGCACTAGAGGAGGAACTTTCACTCAAAAAGCATTAAGAGATGCTGGTGATATGTTAGCAACACCAAATGGACATAAGAAAGTCATTGTACTTTTAACGGATGGCGTCCCAACCTTCTCTTATAAAGTGAGTCGAGTTCAAACAGAGGCGGATGGTCGCTTTTACGGGACACAATTTACGAATCGACAAGATCAACCAGGTAGCACTTCTTATATCTCTGGTAGCTATAATGCGCCAGATCAAAACAATATCAATAAACGAATTAACAGTACGTTTATCGCCACGATAGGTGAGGCAATGGCCTTAAAACAACGTGGGATTGAAATACATGGATTGGGCATTCAATTGCAAAGCGATCCACGAGCTAATTTATCTAAACAACAAGTTGAAGATAAAATGCGTGAGATGGTGTCAGCCGATGAAAATGGAGACCTTTATTATGAATCCGCGGATTATGCACCAGACATTTCTGATTATTTAGCGAAAAAAGCGGTTCAGATTTCAGGAACGGTTGTAAACGGAAAAGTAGTTGATCCAATTGCTGAACCTTTTAAATACGAGCCAAATACATTATCAATGAAAAGTGTGGGTCCTGTTCAGGTTCAAACATTACCAGAAGTGTCGCTAACAGGCGCTACAATTAATAGTAATGAGATTTATTTGGGTAAAGGGCAAGAAATTCAAATTCATTATCAAGTACGTATTCAAACAGAGTCAGAAAACTTCAAACCTGATTTTTGGTATCAAATGAATGGTCGGACAACGTTTCAGCCATTAGCCACGGCCCCTGAAAAAGTTGATTTTGGGGTTCCTTCGGGAAAAGCACCTGGCGTGAAGTTAAACGTGAAAAAAATCTGGGAAGAGTATGATCAAGACCCAACAAGTCGGCCAGATAATGTGATTTATGAAATTAGTAGAAAGCAAGTAACTGACACAGCCAACTGGCAAACTGGGTATATTAAATTATCAAAACCAGAAAATGATACCAGCAATAGTTGGGAGCGCAAAAATGTAACCCAACTTTCCAAAACCGCGGATGAAAGCTATCAAGAAGTTCTTGGACTTCCCCAATACAACAATCAAGGACAAGCTTTCAATTACCAAACAACCCGTGAATTAGCAGTTCCTGGTTACAGTCAAGAAAAAATCGACGATACTACTTGGAAAAACACGAAGCAGTTCAAGCCATTAGATTTAAAAGTAATCAAAAATTCTTCCTCAGGTGAGAAAAACTTAGTGGGAGCCGTCTTTGAATTGAGTGGTAAAAATGTTCAGACAACATTAGTGGACAATAAAGATGGGAGCTATTCCTTGCCAAAAGATGTGCGCCTACAAAAAGGGGAACGCTATACATTAACTGAAGTAAAAGCACCTGCAGGACATGAGTTAGGTAAGAAAACGACTTGGCAAATTGAGGTGAATGAGCAAGGCAAAGTAAGCATCGATGGACAAGAAGTGACCACCACAAATCAAGTTATTCCATTGGAAATTGAAAATAAATTTTCTTCTTTGTCAATCAGAATTAGAAAATACACCATGCAAAATGGCAAACAAGTGAACTTAGCAGAGGCGACTTTTGCGTTGCAAAGAAAAAATGCTCAAGGAAGTTACCAAACTGTGGCAACTCAAAAAACAGATACTGCAGGATTGAGCTATTTTAAAATTAGTGAACCTGGTGAGTATCGAATGGTGGAACAATCAGGACCATTAGGCTACGACACTCTTGCTGGAAATTATGAATTTACTGTTGATAAATATGGGGAAATTCACTATGCAGGCAAAAATATTGAAGAAAATGCGCCAGAATGGACACTGACACATCAAAATCATTTGAAACCTTTTGACTTAACGGTTCATAAAAAAGCCGATAATCAGACGCCACTTAAAGGAGCGAAATTCCGTTTAACAGGACCAGATACGGATATTGAATTACCAAAAGATGGCAAAGAAACGGATACTTTTGTTTTTGAAAACTTAAAACCAGGGAAATATGTCCTAACAGAAACCTTTACGCCAGAAGGATATCAGGGGTTAAAAGAACCAATCGAATTAATAATTCGCGAAGATGGTTCAGTCACGATAGATGGGGAAAAAGTAGCAGATGTTTTAATTTCTGGAGAGAAGAATAATCAAATTACTTTAGATGTTACTAACCAAGCAAAGGTTCCTTTACCTGAAACTGGTGGCATAGGACGCTTGTGGTTTTACTTGATAGCGATTAGTACATTCGTGATAGCGGGTGTTTATCTCTTTATTAGACGACCAGAAGGGAGTGTGTAATCGATGAAAAACGCGCGTTGGTTAAGTATTTGCGTCATGCTATTCACTCTTTTCGGGTTTTCACAGCAAGCATTAGCAGAGGCATCGCAAGCAAGCGTTCAAGTTACGTTGCACAAATTATTGTTTCCTGATGGTCAATTACCAGAACAGCAGCAAAACGCAGGGGAAGAGGGAACGCTGCTTCAAAATTATCGGGGCTTAAATGACGTCACTTATCAAGTCTATGATGTGACGGATCCGTTTTATCAGCTTCGTTCTGAAGGAAAAACGGTCCAAGAGGCACAGCGTCAATTAGCAGAAACCGGTGCAACAAATAGAAAACCGATCGCAGAAGATAAAACACAGACAATAAATGGAGAAGATGGAGTGGTTTCTTTTTCATTAGCTAGCAAAGATTCGCAGCAACGAGATAAAGCCTATTTATTTGTTGAAGCGGAAGCACCAGAAGTGGTAAAGGAAAAAGCTAGCAACCTAGTAGTGATTTTGCCTGTTCAAGACCCACAAGGGCAATCGTTAACGCATATTCATTTATATCCAAAAAATGAAGAAAATGCCTATGACTTACCACCACTTGAAAAAACGGTACTCGATAAGCAACAAGGCTTTAATCAAGGAGAGCACATTAACTATCAGTTAACGACTCAGATTCCAGCGAATATTTTAGGATATCAGGAATTCCGTTTGTCAGATAAGGCGGATACAACGTTGACACTTTTACCAGAATCAATTGAGGTAAAAGTGGCTGGAAAAACAGTTACTACAGGTTACACATTGACGACGCAAAAGCATGGATTTACGCTTGATTTTTCAATTAAAGACTTACAAAACTTTGCAAATCAAACAATGACTGTGTCGTATCAAATGCGTTTAGAAAAGACCGCTGAACCAGACACTGCGATTAACAACGAAGGACAATTAGTCACGGACAAGCATACCTTGACTAAAAGAGTCGCAGTTCGTACAGGCGGCAAGTCTTTTGTCAAAGTTGATAGTGAAAATGCGAAAATCACCTTGCCAGAGGCTGTTTTTATCGTCAAAAATCAAGCGGGGGAATACCTCAATGAAACAGCAAACGGGTATCGTTGGCAAAAAGAAAAAGCATTAGCTAAAAAAATCACGTCTAATCAAGCCGGTGAATTTTCAGTTAAAGGTTTAAAAGATGGCCAGTACTTCTTGGAAGAAATCTCTGCGCCAAAAGGTTATCTTCTGAATCAAACAGAAATTCCTTTTACGGTGGAAAAAAATTCTTATGCAACGAACGGACAACGAACAGCACCGTTACATGTAATCAATAAAAAAGTAAAAGAGTCAGGCTTCTTACCAAAAACAAATGAAGAACGTTCTATTTGGTTGACGATTGCAGGCCTGCTAATCATTGGGATGGTAGTCATTTGGCTATTTTATCAAAAACAAAAAAGAGGAGAGAGAAAATGAAGCAATTAAAAAAAGTTTGGTACACCGTTAGTACCTTGTTACTAATTTTGCCACTTTTCACGAGTGTATTAGGGACAACAACTGCATTTGCAGAAGAAAATGGGGAGAGCGCACAGCTCGTGATTCACAAAAAGAAAATGACGGATTTACCAGATCCGCTTATTCAAAATAGCGGGAAAGAAATGAGCGAGTTTGATAAATATCAAGGACTGGCAGATGTGACGTTTAGTATTTATAACGTGACGAGCGAATTTTACGAGCAACGAGCGGCAGGCGCAAGCGTCGATGCAGCTAAACAAGCTGTTCAAAGTTTAACTCCTGGTAAACCTGTTGCTCAAGGAACCACCGATGCAAATGGGAATGTTACTGTTCAGTTACCTAAAAAACAAAATGGTAAAGATGCAGTGTATACCATTAAAGAGGAACCAAAAGAGGGCGTAGTTGCTGCTACTAATATGGTGGTGGCGTTCCCAGTTTACGAAATGATCAAGCAAGCAGATGGTTCCTATAAATATGGAACAGAAGAATTAGCGGTTGTTCATATTTATCCTAAAAATGTGGTAGCCAATGATGGTAGTTTACATGTGAAAAAAGTAGGAACTGCTGAAAATGAAGGATTAAATGGCGCAGAATTTGTTATTTCCAAAAGCGAAGGCTCACCAGGCACAGTAAAATATATCCAAGGAGTCAAAGATGGATTATATACATGGACAACGGATAAAGAACAAGCAAAACGCTTTATTACTGGGAAAAGTTATGAAATTGGCGAAAATGATTTCACAGAAGCAGAGAATGGAACGGGAGAATTAACAGTTAAAAATCTTGAGGTTGGTTCGTATATTTTAGAAGAAGTAAAAGCTCCAAATAATGCAGAATTAATTGAAAATCAAACAAAAACACCATTTACAATTGAAGCAAACAATCAAACACCTGTTGAAAAAACAGTCAAAAATGATACCTCTAAAGTTGATAAAACAATACCAAACTTAGATGGTAAAGATGTGGCAATTGGCGAAAAAATTAAATATCAAATTTCTGTAAATATTCCATTGGGGATTGCAGACAAAGAAGGCGACGCTAATAAATACGTCAAATTCAATTTAGTTGATAAACATGATGCAGCCTTAACTTTTGATAACGTGACTTCTGGAGAGTATGCCTATGCGTTATATGATGGGGATACAGTGATTGCTCCTGAAAATTATCAAGTGACTGAACAAGCAAATGGCTTCACTGTCGCCGTTAATCCAGAATATATTCCTACGTTAACGCCAGGCGGCACACTAAAATTCGTTTACTTTATGCATTTAAATGAAAAAGCAGATCCTACGAAAGGCTTTAAAAATGAGGCGAATGTTGATAACGGTCATACCGACGACCAAACACCACCAACTGTTGAAGTGGTGACAGGTGGGAAACGTTTCATTAAAGTCGATGGCGATGTGACAGCGACACAAGCCTTGGCGGGAGCTTCCTTTGTCGTTCGTGATCAAAACAGTGACACAGCAAATTATTTGAAAATCGATGAAACAACGAAAGCAGCAACTTGGGTGAAAACAAAAGCCGAAGCAACTACTTTTACAACAACGGCTGATGGATTAGTTGATATCACAGGGCTTAAATACGGCACCTATTATTTAGAAGAAACTGTAGCTCCTGATGATTATGTCTTGTTAACAAATCGGATTGAATTTGTGGTCAATGAACAATCATATGGCACAACAGAAAACCTAGTTTCACCAGAAAAAGTACCAAACAAACACAAAGGTACCTTACCTTCAACAGGTGGCAAAGGAATCTACGTTTACTTAGGAAGCGGCGCAGTCTTGCTACTTATTGCAGGAGTCTACTTTGCTAGACGTAGAAAAGAAAATGCTTAATTTCTAGCATCACCGAAGAAATTTTTAGAAAAACAAAGAGCCTGGGCCAATCACTGTCCCAGGCTCTCATGCTTTATTTTTAAGGAGGAAGCAATGAAGTCAAAAAAGAAACGTCGTATCATTGATGGTTTTATGATTCTTTTACTGATTATTGGAATAGGTGCATTTGCGTATCCTTTTGTTAGCGATGCATTAAATAACTATCTGGATCAACAAATTATCGCTCATTATCAAGCAAAAGCAAGCCAAGAAAACACCAAAGAAATGGCTGAACTTCAAGAAAAAATGGAAAAGAAAAACCAAGAATTAGCGAAAAAAGGCAGCAATCCTGGATTAGATCCTTTTTCTGAAACGCAAAAAACAACGAAAAAACCAGACAAATCCTATTTTGAAAGTCATACGATAGGTGTTTTAACCATCCCAAAAATAAATGTCCGTTTACCAATTTTTGATAAAACGAATGCATTACTATTGGAAAAAGGAAGCTCCTTGTTAGAAGGAACCTCCTATCCTACAGGTGGTGCGAATACACATGCGGTCATTTCAGGACATCGTGGTCTTCCTCAAGCCAAATTATTTACAGATTTGCCAGAATTAAAAAAAGGCGATGAATTTTATATCGAAGTTAATGGGAAGACGCTCGCTTATCAAGTGGATCAAATAAAAACCGTTGAACCAACTGATACAAAAGATTTACACATTGAGTCTGGCCAAGATCTCGTCACTTTATTAACTTGCACACCGTATATGATAAACAGTCATCGGTTATTAGTTCGAGGGCATCGTATCCCATATCAACCAGAAAAAGCAGCAGCGGGGATGAAAAAAGTGGCACAACAACAAAATTTACTATTATGGACATTACTTTTAATTGCCTGTGCGTTAATTATTAGCGGCTTCATTATCTGGTACAAGCGGCGGAAAAAGACGACCAGAAAGCATGGAAATTAACGATTCGTATAATAAAAGTGACTATGTTTTTATTTTTTTGGCTCTGTTAAAGTTAGTTGTTGATAATTGATTTTAAAGAACGAATGTTCTATAATCGAACTAACTACATTAGGGTTGGTGATGATTGTGAGAGCGACTGAAATCCTTAAAGCCATTCAAAAATTAAATCCCGCAGAGAAGCACAGATTGCGTGAATATTTAATTGATGCACTAAGAGCATCAAGTTCGACTGGAACCGTTCTTCACGAAATATCTGAACGTAAGAATAAGAATGGGTATGAATGTCCTGATTGTACATCAGAACATATTGTTCGCTTCGGTAAATATACAACAATCGTTGATGGTGAAGAAGTTAAAAAGCAACGCTATCGCTGTAAGGCTTGTAAAAAGACATTTACCGACCTCACAAATACAGTTCTCTATCGAACTCGTCACCTTAACCAGTGGATTAAATTTATTGAGTGTATGATTGAAGGTTATTCTCTTCGGAAGTCTGCTAACTTAATCGGCAACATTACTCACGTCACTTTATTTTATTGGAGGCACAAACTATTATCATCGTTAAAGCAAATGGAAATACCAAATTTTGAAGGTATCGTTGAAATGGACGAGACCTATTTCTTGTACTCAGAAAAAGGACAAAGAAAAATTAAAGGTAGAAAACCTCGCAAACGTGGTGGTTCAGCAAAGAAACGTGGCATAAGTAATGAACAAGTGTGTGTATTAGTTGCAAGAGACCGTGACAAGACCACTATTTCGCAGATATTAGGTATGGGTAGATTAACGAAAGTACAGTTAGATAAAGCCATCGGGCATAAGCTTTCAAATGAAAATATACTATGCACGGATTCTTGGCGTGCATTTAAAACATATGCTGCTGAAAAGGGAATGGATATTTACCAATTCAAGTCCGATGGTAAAATTCGTACAAAGGGGCTTTACCACATCCAGAACGTGAATAATTATCATAGAAGACTAAAAGGTTGGATACAACGATTTAATGGTGTTGCGACCAAGTATTTAAACAATTACCTTGCTTGGTTTCAGGTCTTAGAAAGTATCCAACATCAAAGAAATGAAGTAACAATGAATGATTTGATAATCAGAGGGAATTTAGTACAGAATTCAGAAACTTATGATACAATTAGGTTAACTAAATTTGCTGTTTAAACAGTGTTTCTTATTCAACTAACGGGCAGATTTGTTTAGTAAGGATTTCAATATGGAAATAGAAATGCATGGTAAAATAGGTTAAAAAGGATGTGGTCATTCTTGAAAATTTCTTTAATTGTTGCGATGGATAAGAAAAGAGTAATCGGCAAGGATAACGACATTCCATGGAGAATTTCTAGTGATTGGGAATATGTAAAAAACACTACAAAAGGACATGCAATCATATTAGGTAGAAAGAACCTTCAATCAATCGGAAGGGCTTTACCTGACAGAAGAAATATTATTTTGACTAGAGATAAAAACTTTAACTTTAAGGATTGTGAAATTGCCCATTCAATAGAAGCTGCATTTAAGTTATGCGAAAATGAAGAAGAGGTTTTCATTTTCGGGGGAGAACAGATATATGTTATGTTCTTGCCTTATGTCGAGAAAATGTACGTTACAAAAATTCATCATGAATTCGAAGGAGATACATTTTTTCCAGTAGTTAATTTTGACGATTGGAAAGAAGTATCTGTTGAAAAAGGAATAAAAGATGAAAAGAATCCTTACGATTATTATTTTCATATATATGAGAGAATTCGTTAAACTAACGGAGAACGTTAGTTGGATTGGTTAAAGGCAAATATGATCATATGATCTTCCGCAAAAGGGTGCTTTAGTTGAATAAAACATTATTATTTAATAGAACTTCCAGAAAAATGGAAGTTCTAATTTTTTACCTTATAGCAACAATAAACTTTAACATAGCCATTTTTTTAAACCCTTTACGTAGTAAATCAATGACCAAACCTAAGCAAAAATAAGTACAAAAATGAAGCCCAGAAGAAATCAACGTTCTGGTTGTTAAAGGCTGCTGGGAATAATAAGTATCCAGCACAGGCGTTTGGTGAATAATAGAAAAACCTAGAAAATCTGTAAGGGCCAATAGAAATCCCTTACTATCATATCCAGAAAACCAAAGTAGTATGACGAAAAGGCTAAACATACTAAAAAAAAGAGTAAAAAATAGCTTTTCAATTTTTAATCCTCCTTATCGTGCATAATTGAACCAGAGAAACAGAAGTATTAACGAAATAACTAAAAGAGCAAGCCCTGAATAAAAAGCGACAAAGGGCCAATCAATCGACTGTTTAAATTCCTGCCAAGTTTGGATTTTTCTGTTTTTTTTCGCGCTATCCTCAATCGTTAGTAAATAATTCAATAGTAGGAGGAGCAGCAACACCGTGAAATCATTTGTGGTAAAAAGCACATGTAAAAATAGAATGACAAAGACAACACGGGATAACACTCGATTCCGCAAAATTAAAAATAACTTAGCACGCATAATAAACCACCATTTCTTATCAGAGATAATGAATCTGTTTTTGTCTACTCTTTAGTTATATCATAAAATTCTTAATAATGAAAAAATGATTCGAGAAAATAATTGAAAAAAAGTTTTTTTTCTGAATCATTATTTTCGTAAATAAAGAATAAACGTGTTACTCTTGGCTTATCAAATTTGGAAGGAGTGTTAAAAATGAAATATCTGGATATTATTGCTTTAATTTTATTGATTGTCGGAGGTTTAAACTGGTTATTAGTTGGTGCATTTAATTTTGATTTAGTTGCAACAATTAGTGGCGGTGCAACCACACCATTAGCAAAAATTATCTATATTATTGTCGGAATTTGTGCGATTTATTCTATTAAGTTTTTAGCTCCTTTGTTCCGCGAACCATAGGATTGATTTAAAAGATTTAGATAACGTGAAGTTATTTTGACTTAGCAATTGAGAGTTTCCTTGAGAAAGGGGACTCTTTTTTTATTTTCTATATTCGTTTCAGAAGGTTTAGACAAGCTCAAAAAATATTTCAAGAGAGCTGCGTTGTTTTCAAAATAGAACCTAGCATTACCTCGAACGTACCTCAAATAACCTGTGTCTTTTTTTGAATCATTAGTTCAAATTGATGTGATCACTAGTGAGAAAAATCAGCTCTAGGATATATAGGAAAATATAAGCATCAAATAGGGATTTTGATGATAAATTATCTTTTTCCTTGTTATGATTATAACAAGGAAAAAGAAAGTAGGGATTTATTTATGGAATTACAGGTGACAAAAAAGGCTAAATTTTTTTGTTTGGCGATGGCATTACTAATGACATTAGGTATTTTTATCAGCGCTGGTACAAGTGTTTATGCATCTGACCAGCTAGAGGATTCAGAAGTTGAGGCTGTAGCAAAAGGACTGGAAGAAATGTATGCGAATGGAGTGACGGAAGATAACTTTAAAAACTATGTCAAAAATAATTTTGCTCAGCAAGAGATTTCTTCAGTTGAGGAAGAATTAAATGTAAATATTTCTGATGCTTCAACAGTAGTTCAAGCACGTTTTAATTGGAATGCATTAGGAAGTTGCGTTGCTAACAAAATCAAAGATGAGTTTTTTGCAATGATTAGTATCAGCGCAATTGTAAAAGCTGCACAAAAGAAAGCCTGGAAAGAATTAGCAGTGACTGTATTACGCTTCGCTAAAGCCAATGGGTTAAAGACGAATGCTATTATTGTAGCTGGACAACTAGCTTTATGGGCAGTTCAATGTGGGCTAAGCTAATGAATTTAAAAGATCATGTTACGGAAATAGTAATTACTTTTATCATCGCTTTTGTGTATACTTGGATAGATTCAGGAGAAATTGAAATCTTAAAAACTATTTTGATAACAATAATATTTTTAGCCATGTTCTATGCAATACCCAAAATCACCAATAGAAAAAGAAAATGAAGTGGTTTTAGAAAGATAATGTGATAGGAAGTGTAAGAGGAGGTAACGAGCCTTCTCTTGCTTATAGAAAAAAGAGCTAAAACCTTTATTTTATAAGGTTTTAGCTCTTTTTTGTTTTTCTCTACTTTTCTAAAAATGGAGACGGCGGGAGTCGAACCCGCGTCCAAACATATTGCCACTTAAATCTCTACGTTCATAGACACTCATTTAAAGGTTCGCTTTACAGCGTGCCGAGTGACAGGCATTCTGTATTGCTAGTCTGGTAAGCTCCTCTAAATTTTACAGACGGAAAAATTTAGCGTATCCCACTTCGATTAGGACCCTGACCCGAGCACATGGGCGATGCCGGGAGGATCTTCGCTAGCTGGTTTTTAGGCAGCTAAAGCGAAAGAATTGTTTTCGTTTTTAGCAGTTATATTTAACTGTAACGTTTTAACGTAGCCGTAACCTACGAAACGCAATTCAAGCTCAACTATGCCTGTCGAATCCGTAACGCCCCCGAAATAACATGAGTATCCCTTGATACTTATCAAAGTATAGCATAAATTCCTTGTTTTTTCAAAGAGTAGGATAACACTCTGTTAGATATTCATAAAAAGAGGAAGGATGGACCATAACTCAGTTCATCCTTCCTCTTTTTATGAAAGTGTGTGGGTATGTTTTGTAATCCATTGTTGCAAACGGATATTCAACCAAAAACCATAAATTCCTAAAGTAATTATAGTTAATAAAAGCCATTTAATCCAATGACCGAATAATTGCATAGCTGTACCGTCAAAATAAAGGCGTTTACCATCAATAACGGTATGCTTGATTTTCCAGTTGTACATCATACAAATTCCCCAAGGTGCGCAAATGCCTAATGTAAAGACAGTAATCAAGGTTGCTAAAATTGAAGTCCCGATATACGTTGCTAAACCACCGTCAAAATATGAATTTTTCATTCTTTTCCTCCTTATCTCATAAACTTTATTATAACAAGAATAAATGGCCTGGGAAACAAAATGAGGATGAAATAAGTATTTTTATTCATTATTGATGTGAAATATGTTATTTATGCAACTCAAACTTGGCAGCATGAGATATTTTGTAACAAATGTTATCTAATGTAACTACCATAATAAAACGTTTTCCTTAGGAAGTGAATTAGAAATTTAAAAAAAAGGCTACTTAAATGAGCATTAATATTGTACGAGACATATCTTTTTGCTATTGTCAACTTCTGAAAAAGACCACTAAGTGGAAAAAATAAGAGAAAAGAAGGGTGAATAATTTTTTATGACAAAAAGTGTAAAATTTTTAGTGTTACTGTTGGTAATGATTCTACCAATTGCGGGGGCGTTATTGATTGGTCCAATTTCGTTTGGCGCCGAATTGAGCAAAAGTCCAATCGTTGACAAAGTAGAATTAGATCACACTACTTTATATCAAGGGGAGATGACCTCAATTAAAGTATCTTTTAGTGACAAAGAGAATCAGAAAATAAAACCTGGAGATACTATTACTTTAACTTTACCAAATGCATTAGTTGGAATGACCGAGAACGATGGCTCACCACGAAAAATCAATTTAAATGGTTTAGGGGAAGTTTTTATCTATAAAGATCATGTTGTAGCAACATTTAACGAAAAAGTTGAATCTTTACATAATGTGAATGGGCATTTTTCTTTCGGGATTAAAACGCTTATCACCAATAGTTCGCAACCGAATGTAATAGAAACGGATTTCGGAACAGCAACGGCGACTCAACGTTTGACGATTGAAGGAGTGACTAACACAGAGACTGGCCAAATTGAGCGAGACTATCCGTTTTTTTATAAAGTAGGCGATTTGGCTGGAGAGTCAAATCAAGTACGTTGGTTTTTAAATGTGAACCTCAATAAATCCGATGTCACAGAAGATATTTCAATTGCGGATCGACAAGGAAGTGGTCAACAATTAAATAAAGAGAGTTTTACATTTGATATTGTGAATGACAAAGAAACTAAATATATTTCACTTGCCGAGTTTGAGCAACAAGGTTATGGCAAAATTGACTTCGTAACAGATAATGACTTTAATTTACGTTTTTATCGGGATAAAGCACGCTTTACTTCCTTTATCGTCCGTTACACTTCGACAATCACAGAAGCAGGCCAACATCAAGCAGCATTTGAAAATAGTTATGACATCAATTATCAACTAAACAATCAAGACGCAACGAATGAAAAAAATACATCACAGGTTAAAAATGTTTTTGTAGAAGGCGAGGCAAGCGGCAATCAAAATGTGGAAATGCCAACAGAAGAAAGTCTAGACATTCCTTTAGAGACAATAGATGAATGGGAACCAAAGACACCTACTTCGGAACAGGCAACAGAAACAAGTGAAAAGACAGACACAACAGAAACCGCAGAAAGCAGCCAACCAGAAGTTCATGTCTCACCAACAGAAGAAGAAAATCCAGATGAAGGTGAAACACTAGGCACGATTGAGCCAATCATACCTGAAAAACCAAGTGTGACAACTGAAGAGAATGGCACGACAGAAACTGCAGAAAGCAGCCAACCAGAAGTTCATGTCTCACCAACAGAAGAAGAAAATCCAGATGAAAGTGAAACACTAGGCACGATTGAGCCAATCATACCTGAAAAACCAAGTGTGACAACTGAAGAGAACGGCACAACAGAAACCGCAGAAAGCAGTCAACCAGAAGTTCATGTCTCGCCAACAGAAGAAGAAAATCCAGATGAAAGTGAAACGTTAGGTACAATTGAACCAATCCTACCTGAAAAACCAAGTGTGACAACTGAAGAGAATGGCACAACAGAAACGGCAGAAAGCAGTCAACCAGAAGTTCATGTCTCACCAACAAAAGAAATTACTACAACTGAGAAAAAACAGCCATCCACAGAAACAACTGTGGAGAAAAATAAAAATGTTACATCAAAAAATCAACCACAAATACTAAACGCTCCATTAAATACATTGAAAAATGAAGGAAGCCCACAGTTGGCTCCCCAACTGCTTAGTGAACCAATTCAAAAATTAAATGAAGCAAACGGGCAACGAGAACTTCCCAAAACAGGCACAACAAAAACACCGTTTATGCTAATAGCAGGAATACTGGCAAGTACATTTGCCGTTTTAGGTGTAAGTTATCTACAAATCAGAAAGAATTAACAATAGAAAAGCCATCCAGCTTTCGCTGGGGGGCTTTTCTATTATCTGGAGATAAATTGCTGATAGGCGCCAATCAAAAACTATGCTACAGTAAGGTATATAATGCTCGAAAAGGAGGGAGTAAATGACTAAAAAAATATGGTCGCACTTTCGGAAACGCTTCACTTGGTACATTTTGATTGGTGTGATTGTTTCATTATGTAGTGCTTTAGCAATTTATTTTTTTCAACAGTTGTTAGATCATTATCAAAAAAGTTTCCAACTAGGGTTGTTAGTAGCGTATGGAACGACAATTATTTTAATTCCGCTATTGTCTTACTGTGAACAGAAACCGAAAGCTTACTTAACTAATGGCATCTATTTCTATTTGAAGAAATTAAGTTTAATAAAAATGAGCAAGATTTCCTATGAAGAATATCTAAAACTGGGAGCGGGAGCTTTACTAGAAAAAGTAGAAGTTGGTGCAGCAGCTGGGAGAAATATCCACTTGAATTTTTATGGGCGCTTATTTCGAGAGCTAATTCCAGAGACGTTATTTAATTTGTTTTTCATAGCATTGATTGATAAAAAATTACTGCCAGCAATTCTAATTGGTTATGTGATTGTATTTATTTTAACCAAAACGCTTTTGAAAACGCTACAAAAAATGAAAGAAAAAACACTTATTTCTGAAGAAGCAATGAATGCTACTTTGATACGAGGGATGACAGAACTAGTAACTTTTAGAATTAATCGAAAATATAAAAAAGAGATTGAAAATTACGCGTTAATGGCAGAGGAAAATAGTCAAAATATAACAAAAATGACTATGATCCATGAATTTTTCTTTGGCTTTTTTGCCTTGTTAGTCGCACTAATCAAAGTAAGTATTGTCGTACTTAGTTTTACTAACGTCGTGACGTTAAGTTTAGGTGGACTTGTAGCGATAGTGATGTATATCGATCGAATTTATACGCCGATAGCCATATTTAATGTTTTATTTGTTCAATATAATTTGGATAAAGTAGCCTATCAGCGCTTGGAAGGTTTTTATAAAAAAGAAGATGATCCTGATTTAGCGGTTTCCGGCAAAGCGTTACCTGAAATTCAAACAATTTTATTAAAAGATGTGTGTTTTAGCGTAGATAGTCAAACGATTATGTCCCAACAAAATCGACAATTTTCAATGAATAAAACCTATGGCTTGATTGGAAAAAGTGGGACAGGCAAATCTACCCTGATTAAATTGATTTTAGGATTATTGAAGCCGACAGAGGGGACAATTTATGTGAATCAATTTCCTCTAACACAATTCAATTTGGAAGATTATTATGAAAAAGTTTTTTATTTATCTCAAGATGTGCCAATATTTCAAGGAACGTTGAAAGAAAATATTGTATTGAATCAAGAAATTTCTGATGAACAAGTAATTGAAGCTATGTATCGTTTTCAGTTGGGGGAACTTTATGAACGGTTGCCGGAAGGTTTAAACACTATTGTGAGTGAAAAAGGAATGAATTTTTCTGGTGGCGAGAAACAACGGATTGCTTTCACGCGCTTAGCATTTACACAAGCAGAGATCCTTATTTTAGATGAGGCGACTTCCGCATTGGACGAAAAGACCGAAGAAAAAGTGTTACAAGAAGTACAAAAATTTACCCACAATAAGTTGACTATTTTGGTTACTCATCGACCTAAAACCCTGCGATTTGTAGATGAAATTATTGATTTAAATGAGTGAACTTGTTAGCTCTTTGGCGCTTCTTTTGCTACACTTTTTATAAGAATTGAGAGAAAGGGGCAACTGTTGATGAATAATAATGAGCAAGAATTAGCGGAATTTTGGGATGAATTTGCAGAAGAATATGAAGAAATTCAACAAGAATCGCCATTTCCAATTGCCCGAGAATTACGTGATTTCTTGGTCCAAGAAGGTCTTTTTCCGTGTCAGACATTTCTGGATATCGCAGGTGGGACGGGACGATATTTACCTTTTTTTCAAGAGCAAGTCACGGAGTATACGCTAGCCGATATTTCTCAGAGAATGTTGGAGATTGCGGAAGCAAAAGCACAAAGCAACGTTGTTTTTCTTCACCAAAGCCAAGAAAGACTGATTGAGACTGGGAAAAAATTTCAAGTCGTTTTTTCAGCGATGAACCCTGCTTTGGATACGCCGGAAAAAGTTAATGCATTGTGCCAATTAAGTGAAGAATGGTGTCTTATATTTCGGCTAGTGGAAGAGCAAGATTCGTTGTTTTCTCCTTTTGAGCAAGAGAGCAACCCGCAGTTAAATTGGATGGCAAAATACAAAGCATTTCTAAAAAAAGAACAGCGACCTTTTTTCACAAAAAAATTTTTCTTTGAAGCATCAGAAACTATTTCAAAAGACTTTTTCCGCAGCTATTTTGAAGAACAATGGTCACTTCCAATTTTAGAACAACGCATACAAGAAATTTTTGGTTCTCATGAAATTAAGCAAAATCAGCGTACCATTATTTATGAATTAATTGCGATTCCATGTAAAAAAACAACCAGCGATGACTAATTATCGCTGGTTGTTTTTCGGTTATTTAATTGTGTGAAAGCTTTTTCTGGAATCTCTTTTTTATCAATTTTAACAGGAGATTGGATGATTCTTTTTTTACTAATGGTTGCTTCTATGTAAGCATTTGGTTCCAAAGGTTGCGGATTTTTGTCTGTCCGTTCGTAATCCATGACTTGTGTTTTTCCATTACTTTTAACAAAAGTTAGTCGATAGTGTAAAGAATATTGGCCATCTATGCTTTTTTGATTGTCATCTACTGTTTGTTTTCGTTCAGGAATTTCTAGAGGAACTTGTGCATAGGCTTTTTCACCCTTATATGTATCTGCATAATAACGATAGCCTGTATAACCACCAACAATCAATAAGCCAATAAATAAAATAGCGCCGATTTTTTTCATTTTTTCTCCTCCTAACAATTTACAAAAATAGCATAGCAAAAGAAGAAGGAGATGGAACATCGAAAAAACGAACAGTTCTCTTACAAAACTGTTCGTTTTTTTCAGTCTATTTAGCTTTCATCAGAGAGTAGAAAGGAATCATTTTTCTTACGATAACTAAAGAAAATAACAAAGTACAATAGGCCTGTTAAAAGAGTAACGCCTAACGAATTTGTAAATAAGATGCCAATAAAGATGAGGCCTAAAATGATTAAAGCAAGGAGATTAATACTTTTTTCAAAGAGAGACCCTCGTTTTAAAGACAGAACAAACGCCGCAGCGCTAATTAAAATCCAAATTAGCAAGACAGTGTAAGAGAGAGAACCGGCTAAGTAACCAAATAATTCATCGCCAACAAAATAAGAAAGAATAACGCCCAGATATAAAACACTTGCGCAGAAGAAAACTGAACGTTGAGGTACTTGGTGCTTGTTTAAAACCGCTAGTTTACTCATGGGTCCTTTTTTATCTTTTAAGCGAAAATATAAAAGGCGAGAAGAGGCGTATACCCCAGAATTAATAGAAGAAAACAAGGCTAAAATAATCACAAAATTTACGATGTCAGCAGCAAAAGGAATATTCATTTTTTCAAAAACCATAACAAATGGACTCACCGTTGTGCCTGCTAATGTATTCCAAGGGAAAATAATCAAAAGTAAGAATAATGGAATGATATAGAAGGAAATAATCCGTCCCATCACACCACGAATCGCTTTAGGAATGGCTTTTTTAGGATCATCTGCTTCACTGACAGTAATCGCGATTAATTCTGAACCGCCATAAGAATAAATAACTACTAATAAAGAATTAACAATACCTTTCATGCCATGTGGGGCGAAGCCACCATGATCGGTGATACTTTGTAAAGTAGGGAAGACACCACTGCCTAGCATTTGTTGTCCCACCAGATAAACACCAAAAATAATTAACAAAATGATGACACTAATTTTAGCAAACGCCAACCAATATTCTGTTTCTGCAAATAAACGAACCGAGTAAAGATTGATGAGCGTCGTTAAAATAGCTAAAATGAAAACAAAAAACCAAGCAGGAATATTAGGAAACCAAAGTTGTAAAAAGGAAGCTGCGGCAACCGCTTCTGCGATAATATTAATTGTCCACATGGAATAATAAACCCAATCAATAAAGTCAGCAGAATGTGCACCTAAAAATGGTCGAACTAAGCCAGACAAACCATGATGTGTGTCTCCGCCATCTAAAACGAGTTTTCCTAAACCACTCATGACGATGAAGAGAACAGCACCGCCAATTAGAAAGGCGATTAAAACAGAAGGACCAGCAATACCAATTGCTTCGCCACTTCCTTTAAAAAGACCTGCGCCAATCGCTCCCCCTAAGGCTAACATCGTAATGTGGCGCGAGCTTAATTGTTTTTTTAAGGTTGTTTGTTGTGTTTCACTCATAGGATTCTCCTTTAATTGAAAAAAATAATATGAAAATAACTTTCTTTATTATATACAATTTTCTGACAATTACAACTATTCTGTCAATGAAAATGAAAAAATAAGTGAAAAATATTATGAAAATAAAAAAATTGAGCAATTTAAGTGATTAAAATCGCTCAATTTTTTTATTAATTTTTATTTTTTAATAGAGTCATAATAGTTAATGGAACAGTAATGACTACATAGCCTATGATACTAGCCACTACTAAATAAGCTATAGGACTCGAGAAATTAAATAAGTCCGTTAAAAGTATTGCGACAATCATTGAAATAGCATAACAAATGAATAATTGAATAAACCGCTTTGCAGACAAAAAATCACCTCTTCCTAATTAGTTAAAGTCTCTTTTCAATCATTTAGTATACACCTGAAAAGAAGAATAAACTATCATTAATTAAAAGAAAAAGTGAAATAACTAGCGGATTTTTTGTTCAGCTGATTATCTTAAGAATTAGAAAATGGGACATAAGTCATCTCGACTTATGTCCCATTTTCATTTATGACGTTGGCTTCGTGTAAATTGAGAAGTCTCGTCCTCTCTAGTGGTTGGTTGTTGTGTTCGTTGTACGGCTTGCTTTTCCGGCTCGCTCTTTTTTGCAACATCAGTCACAACGTTTGGCTTCTGAGAAGGGGGAACGGTTGTTTTTTTGTTTAAAGTTGGCGTAGTTCTTTTTGTTTCTTTCTTTTGTTTCTTTTTATTATTTTTATCATTTCCAGTGACTGTCAAATAGATAATCAGAAAAATCATTAGGATCGTTGCAACAATTAATAGAATAAACATGTTAAATGAAATGAACATGCATGGCCCTCGTTTCTCGTTTTTTCTTAGTTTACCAAAATTTCAAAATTTCGTCACTCTTTTCTTCAGAAAAAACGAATTTCAAAGGGGTTAAAAGAAACTTTTATAAAAAAGCCTCCTTTTTTGTGTGAAAATGCACAAAATTTCTGGAATCGTTTGCTGTTAAAACCAGATACTGGTAAAATAATTATTGTATAAGAATCATTTTAAAAAACGATTTTTGTTACAAATAACGTATTTGTTGAAAAGGCACTGTGAAGTAGTTAGAGACGACAGCCAAGTGACTTTTAATGACAGCCGCCCAATTAATTTCATGGAGCCTTTTCGTAGAAAACGAGGAGGTTATTTTGCGTGAAAGTGAGTATATTTTCGACATGCGTGGTGGATTTACTTTTTCCAAATGTAGGGCAAGCAATGGTAGAGGTTTTGGAACGGTATGGCTGTGAAACGGTTTTACCAACAAGCCAAACGTGTTGTGGTCAGCCAACGTATAATAGTGGCTATGTGACAGAGAGCACGACAACGCTTAAGAATCAAATTGATAGTTTTGACGGTGCCGATTATGTGGTGGGACCTGCGGGGTCTTGTGTCGGCATGATGAAAGAATACCACAAATTTTTAGCAGATGATCCTATTTATGGGCCAAAAGCACAACGTTTAGCTGAGCGAACTTACGAGTTTAGTCAGTTTCTTTATCGTGTCTTAGGGGTCAAAGATGTTGGCGCAACGTTACATGGGAAAGCAACTTATCATCGTTCTTGTCATATGACGAGAATTTTAAATGAACGAGAATCACCCTTTGTTTTGTTGGATCATGTGAAAGGATTAGAAATGATTCCTTTAGGACATCTTGAAAATTGTTGCGGATTTGGCGGAACGTTTTCAGTGAAAATGCCAGCTATTTCTGAACAAATGGTGACGGAAAAAATGAACGATGTGATTGATACAGGCGCAGAAATTTTAATTAGTGCGGATATGGGTTGCCTGATGAATATCGGGGGTAAATTCAATCGTGATGGGAAAAAGATTAAGATTATGCATATTGCAGAAGTCCTTAATCACGAAGTGGATGAAGCACGCATGGACCAACCGCAAATCATATCGGTAGGGTAAGGGGGAAGAACTGTGGGATTATCAACGAGCAATAAGCCGTTAAGTGAACGAATTGAAGAAAGTAAAAAAGATGTGTTTATGCAAAAGGCTGTCGCCAAAGCACAAGATGCCCAATGGGAGAAACGAGAAGGTGCGCGGGAAGCTTTAGGCAATTGGCCACAATGGCGTGAACTGGGAGAACAAATTCGCCAACATACCATTCAATATCTGCCTGACTATTTAGAAGAGTTCAGTGATAACGTCGCCAAACGAGGTGGCAAAGTCTTTTTTGCTCAAACCGCCGAAGAGGCCAATGAATATGTGAAACAAGTGGTTCTAGAAAAAAAGGCGAAAAAAATTGTGAAATCTAAATCAATGGTGACGACCGAAGTCGATATTGATCCAATGTTATTGGGATTAGACGATGTCAGTGTGATGGAAACAGACTTGGCGGAATTCATTTTACAAATGGATGACTGGGATGAGCCGTCACATATTGTTTTCCCAAGTATTCATAAAAATCGCGAACAGATTCGTCAGGTTTTTGCGAAAAAATTAGGGTATCAAGGGGATAATGACCCAGTAAATTTGGCACGCTGTGCACGAGAAGTGATGCGCAAATTCTTTTTGGAAGCGGAGATTGGCATTACAGGTTGTAATTTCGCTATTGCGGATAGTGGCTTAATTAACTTAAATACAAATGAAGGAAATGCTGATTTGACCATCAGTATTCCTAAGACACAAATCGTGTTAATGGGGATGGAAAGAATCGTACCAACAATGCGTGAAGCAGAGGTTTTAGATAACCTTTTAGCCAGAAGTGCTGTTGGTCAAAATTTAACAACGTATGTGACGTTTGCCGGGCAAAAAAATGCGGATGAATCCGATGGTCCAGAAGAATTTCACGTAGTCATTTTGGATAACGGGCGTTCAAAAGCTTTAGGAACAGCCTTTCAGCCAGTCTTACAGTGTATTCGTTGTGGGTCTTGTCTGAACGTTTGTCCGGTCTATCGCCATATTGGAGGGCACGGTTATGGCTCTATTTATCCAGGACCAATTGGTGCTGTACTTTCTCCAATTTTAGGTGGATATAAACAGTTTGGGGAATTGCCTTATGCGTCTAGTCTTTGTGGGGCATGTACGGAAACGTGTCCTGTAAAAATTCCATTGCACGAACTATTAATTGAACATCGTAAAGTGATGACCGATGATCTGAAAATGAAACATGGATTTGAAGATTTCCAAATGCGTATGGTAGGTAAAGCCACTGGTTCACCAGCAATGTTTAAAGCAGCCATGAAAGTCGATCATGCTGCAGCGGGCATTTTAAGTAAACAAAAAGAAATTACTGTTGAAAACATGTATAATCATGGGGGCTACCTTGATAAAGGACCAGGGTTAGTAAAAGGTTGGACCGATGTTCGTGATTTGCCAAGACCACCAAAATCTTCAGAAAACTTCAGAAGTTGGTTCAAAAAACATCAAGAAGGTGAAAAAAATGACTAACGAAGCGATTCAAAATCGAGAACCTTTTTTACAAAATCTACGAGAAAAATTAGGCGTAGAAAAACAGCCTGTTTCGGCCCATCCATTTGAGCCAGTTAATCATTTACCAGAAGAACAGTTGGCAGATAAAACACCAGCAGAGCTATTAACGATTGTGAAAGAACGTGTGGAAACGATTCACACGAACTTAGTGGAAACCACACAAGAAAATTTACTGACGACGATTCAGCAAATTGTTGCTGAGTTTGGTGGGGGCAATCTTTTATTGCCAACAGATGCACGTTTTGAAGCCTATGGATTAGCTGATTTAGCTAAGTCATTAGAGGCTGTTTCTGTTAAGCAATGGCAACCTGGAAGTGAGCAACGAGAAGCGAATATTCAAACAGCTGCTCAGGCAAATATTGCGATTGCCTTTGCTGAGTTTTTACTAGCTGAATCAGGAACGATTGTGGTGGAGTCCAATGCGGGACAAGGCAGAGCCTTACATTTTTTACCGAAGCATTATATTTCAATTATACCGTTTAGTAAACTCGTTCCACGTTCGACTCAGCCAGCAGCTTTTTATACAGATAAAATAGAAAAAGGCGAAAAAATCGGCTCAGCGATTCACTTTATTTCAGGGCCTTCTAATTCAGGAGATATTGAAATGCAACTGGTTGTCGGGTTGCATGGTCCTTTAGAAGTTTGTTACGTGGTTGTGATGGATCGCTAAAACGCTAGAAGCATAATCAATTCAGCCCTTTTTAGAATTGATTATGCTTTTTTTTATGAGCAGGATCAAAAAAGTAAGAATCAAATTTGAAAGAAATACGTTTTTTTTCTGACCATTTTGTAAAAAAAGCGTACATAAAAATTAATTGAGTGTTAAGCACTATAGGATTGATTTACTTTGTGGTAGAATATGAGACATAAGATAATAAGGTTTTTGGAGGAATGAGTTTGAAATCAAAAGAATTAATTAAAACAGTAGTCTTTTTTGCCTGCTTAGCTTTGGGTCTGTTTTTACTGAGACAATTTGTATTTACGCCTGTCGTAGTGAGAGGTCATTCAATGGATCCAACGTTAGCAGATGGTGAACGGGTAATTACATTAAAAAACACAGAAATTAATCGTTTCGATATTATTACTTTTCCAGCGCCAGATGAACCAGATAAAAATTATATTAAACGTGTGATTGGTTTACCTGGAGATACAATTGCGTACAAGGATGATACGTTGTACATCAATGGAAAAGAAGTTGACGAACCCTATTTAGATGAATTTAAAAAAGCCTTAACAGATGGTCAACCTTTGACAGGCGATTTTTCACTAAAAGAAAAAGTACCAGCAGATAGCTACTTTGTTTTAGGTGATAATCGACGGAATTCAAAAGACGGTCGTGTCATTGGTTTTATTCATAAAAAAGATATTTTGGGTGAAGTGAAATTTGTGATGTGGCCATTCTCACGGTTTGGTCCAATACCAGAAGTGTCAAAACAATAAAAGATACAATGAGTAAAAGAGAAGGACGGAAATGTGTAAAAACAAACACATGTTTCCGTCCTTCTTTTGTGGTAAAATAAAGGCAGTGCAAAGGAAAAGGATGTGAAACCATGAGTGTGCAGTTTATTAGAGGAACCGCCGTGGCAGATTTAGAAGCGCCACTTATACAGGCGACAAAACAATGGCTAGAGGAAGACGCACAGCATGAAGTATTCTATTTAGTCCCGAACCATATTAAGTTTGAGCAAGAAATTCAAGTCTTGCAAAAGTTACGTCAATTACAGACAACTACGTCTGATTCAATAACCAGTACCCGTCTGCAGGTTTTTAGTTTTTACCGTTTGGCTTGGTACTATTTACAACATACACCTTTTTACTCGGCAGATGTTTTATCTGATGCAGGCGCTGCGATGATTTTCCGCAAAATTTTAGTAGAAGCAGAAGAAGAGTTACAAATTTTTAGAGGTGAAATTAACAAGCCTGGCTTTATTCAGCAACTATTTCAGCTTTATCAAGAAATGCGCGAAGGCAATATTGAGATTGCGGAGCTTTATCCATTTTTAGAAAAACAAACGGAGAACCCTAAAGGACAAGATTTACAACTTAAGTTTCAAGATTTAACGTTAATTTTTACACGATTCCAATTACAAATGAGTCAGTATGGCTATGAATCAGCGGAGATTATTCAACATTTAAGCGAGTATTTACAAACGGTTGATTTGTCGAATGTCCAATTCGTTATTTCAGGCTATCAGCAGTTTACTGCCAGAGAATTAAAGTTGATTGAAGTGCTAATGGCGCAAGCAGGTTCTGTGAAAGTAGCCCTCGTATTGGACAAACAATATCCGCATGACTTACCTGATCCGCGGTCGTTATTTTATGAAGCGGGACAAACCTATCATCAGCTTTATCAACTAGCAAGACAGAAGCAAATCCCGATTCTTTCAGATTATGTGGAAAAGAAAGAGGTATTAATTACAAACCCAGACTTGCAAGGATTAAATGATTATTGGATTCAATCGCAAGAACACCTGCCTCCATTAAGCACAACTGACTGGAGTGGCGATGGCTTATTTCTGTGGCGTGCTGAGAACGTTAAAGAAGAATTAACACATGTTGCAACCGAAATTCGCCGTTTAGTAGTGGAAGAAGGGTATCGGTACAAAGAAATTCAGGTGTTGACTCGTGATTTAGATTGTTATGAAAATTTATTAGAACCGATTTTTGCGGAACACGAGATTCCTGTTTATGTCGACCGAGATATGGCTATGGATCGGCATCCTTTAGTCGAATGGATTGAATCTTTATTTGCTATTCATTCGTACAATTATCGTTATCGCGATGTGCTCCGTTTTTTGAGAACGGAATTATTTATGCCAATGAATCAACTCGCTACTTCTGAAGAAAGCTTGACTGATTGGTTAAACCAACGGAACGCTTGGCGCAGAAAAGTTGATATTACCGAAAATGTAGTCCTGGCATACGGCTATGAAGGTTATTATTGGTCACAAGAAAAAGATTGGGAATTTATTCGGTATGATTTTGAAGCGGAAGAGCAAGAAGATGTCGCTACGATGGAAGAAGAGTCAAATGCGATTCGTCAATCGCTTCAACGGCTGTTACCTAGTTACTTTCAAGCAATGATAAGTGCTAAAACTGGTTTGGAAGCAGCGACCGTCTTCTATCACTTTTTACTGCAAAGTGGTGTGGCAACACAATTAAAAATGTGGCGCTTACAAGCTATCGAAGCAGGTCAACTAGAAACAGCTCGTAACCATGAACAGACTTGGGATGCATTGATGTCATTACTAGATGAATACGTCACTGTTTACGGAGAAAGTTCGTTTGATTTTACAACGTTTCAAGAAATATTTGTTAGTGGCTTGGAAGGTTTGCACTATAGTAAAGTGCCGACAGCGATTGACCAAGTACAAGTTCGCGCAATGGATTTAACTCGACCTGGGGCTGCCAAGGTTACTTTTGCTATTGGGATGACGGAAGAAATTTTTCCACAAAAGATTGAAAATAAAACACTATTGTCTGATGAAGAACGTCAGACAATCAATGATACTTTAACGGAAAACCAATATTTACGTGGGACAACCGGACGCAAAATTGCGCAAGAACCTTATGTTGCGTATCTTGTCTTTTCTTCAGCGCGAGAACGGTTATATTTAACCTATCCAAGTGTTAAAGATACCGCTCAAGAAGTCAAACCGTCTCCTTATTTTAAAAATATCCAAAAAGATTTAAACTTGCCCGTTTTTGAAAAAAATGAAACAACCATTTTCGATGATGAAACGACTAGTTTAGCCCATATTAGTACGTATCGGACGTTAATTGGTGAATTAACGCGTTTGAAAAGACAACGGAAAGAAACACAAGAAGGATTGTTGCCTTTCTGGTTAAATATGGAAAAAGCGCTAATGAACCAATCAATTGCGCCGCTAGCCAAGCAAGTTTTCGAAAGTTTAACGCATCAAAATATTCCTGAAAAGATTGATGAGGTCTTAGCAGAACCTTTATATGGTAAAGATATTTATACATCCGTTTCTCGGATGGAGAGTTTTTATCGGTGTCAATATCAATACTTTTCTCGCTATGGCTTACGTTTGAAAGAAAGAGATGTCTTTGGGCTTTCGCCAGCAGCTACAGGGGAATTTTTCCATGAAGCATTGGATCAGTTCTTTAAATTATTGATTATGAATCAACGGAACTTATCTGAATTAACCGATCAGGAAGTCAATTTATTGGCGGAGGAAGTACTAAATAGCATCTTAGGGGATGCGCGTTTTTCTGTATTAACGACCTCTAGTCGCATGAACTATATTCGCTATCAATTGAGTCAAACAATTAAAAAAGTCAGTTGGGCGCTGAAACGCCAAAGCCAACGAAGTGGCATGACGACTGTTCAAACGGAAGTGTTATTTGGCCAAATTGCCGCTAAAAAAGGAATTTCTGGTTTGGAATTACCATTAAAAAATCAAGGGAAGATTCATGTTCGGGGAAAAATCGACCGGATTGATCAATTGGTTACACCCGAATCAACCTATTTAGGTGTGATTGATTATAAATCGAGTCACCGTAAATTTAATATGACAGAAGCGTATTACGGCTTAGCCATGCAAATGCTGACGTACTTGGATGTGGCTTTAATGGATGCTGTACAATTAGTTGGTCAAGAAGCTAAACCTGCTGGCTCACTTTATCTGCATGTACACAATCCTACATTATCTTATGAAGGCAAAGACGACATTGAACAACAAATGCTTAAAAAATATCAGTTTGATGGTCTTTTGATGAAAGACCCAGATTTATTGGATCATTTAGATACGAGTCTGCAAGCTAAACAAAGTTCGTTGCTGTTTCCGATTGAAGAATCAGCCAAAGAACAAATTAAACCTGGTCGTCGCCAAGAAGATAAATTTGTGACAGAACCAGAACTAGGCGCGTTGCTTTCCCATAACCGAAATAAATTTATTGAAGCGGGGAATCAAATTATTGGCGGCGAAGTTCAACTTAATCCCGCTTATCAAGGCAAGGAACGGATTGCTTGTCGCTATTGTCCGTTTCGAAGTGTCTGTGATTTTGATGTGATGTTAAAAGAAAATAATTATCATCGTATTGAGAATTTATCCAAAGAGGAAATCATGGCGCGCTTGTTAAACAAAGATGAGGAAGGAGCAACCGAAGATGAGTAAAACAATTCCACTACGTCCAGCCAATGAGCAATTCACCGACAGTCAATGGCAAGCGGTGTTTGATGGCGATGAAAATATCTTAGTTTCTGCTTCGGCTGGCTCAGGAAAAACCACTGTTTTAGTCCGCCGTGTCATTGAAAAAGTCAAAAGCGGCGTCGATATCGATCGTCTCTTGATTGTGACGTACACTGAAGCCGCCGCCCGTGAGATGAAAGAACGTATCCAAGTGGCTTTACAAAAGGCAATGAATGAAGAACAAGATCCAGAAAGAAGACGGCATTTTTCTCGTCAAATTGCTCTTTTGCCAACAGCCAATATCAGCACGTTACATGCCTTTTGTTTAACTGTTATTCGTCGTTTTTATTATTTAATTGACATAGATCCAGTTTTTCGGATGTTAACAGATGAAACAGAAACATTGTTATTAAAAGAAGATGTTTGGGATGCATTACGTGAACAATTTTATGCGGAAAATCAAGAAGAATTTTACCAATTAACAGCGAATTTTTCCAATGACCGTAGTGATGACGGACTCACTAACTTAATTTTTTCTTTTTATGAATTTGCCAAAGCCAATCCTGATCCAGAGGCGTGGATTAATGGCTTAACACAAGCCTACGAAGTAGGTGATCAGCTAGGCGAATCAACGTTATTTCAGACGTATTTAAAACCGCTAGCTGTTGAGACGTTACAACGAACTCTTCAGCGTTACGAAGAAATGGTGACCTTAACAGAGGGCGAAGAGAAACTTCAAAAGATTTGGTATTTAGCTCAAAATGAAAAGGAACAAACAAAACAATTTTTACAATTTTTAGAGAGAAATGATTTAGAGAGCGCCTATAATTTGACTGAATTGTTGAGCTTTGACCGCTACCCAACGGTTCGTGCCGAAGAGTTGAAACCAACCGCGGAACAAGCCAAACAGTTACGAGAACAAAATAAAAAAGCGTTAAATGATTTGAAAAAGCAACTGTTTACACTTTCTCCAGATGCCATGAAACAAGTCTTGAAAGAGGCCACGCCCATTGTTCAAGAAATGGCTCACGTGGGGAAACAATTTATGGAGGCCTATGGCGCAGAAAAACGGCTTAAAAATTTAGTGGATTTTAACGATTTAGAACATTATACGTTAGCTATTTTAGCGAAAAATCAGGCAGATGGCTGGCATGCATCAGAAGCCTCGGTTTACTATCGCGAAAAATTTGATGAAGTGTTAGTCGATGAATACCAAGATATCAATCAATTACAAGAATCTATTTTGTATTGGTTGCGCCGTCCGCTTAGCACAGAAGGAAACCTTTTTATGGTAGGAGATGTGAAACAGTCTATTTATTCTTTCCGCTTGGCAGATCCTACATTGTTTATTGAAAAATACAATCAGTATGGGCAAGGCAAAGAGGGCAAACGAATTATTCTAGCTGAAAATTTTCGTTCCCGCAAAGACGTTTTAGACTTTACGAATTTAGTATTTAGTCAATTAATGGATGAGCGAGTGGGTCAAATTGCTTACGATGAGTCAGCCGCTTTGGTTCATGGTTTTGATCAATTTTCGGAGGCGGCTGATTATTCAACTGAATTGCTAATTTATGAAAAAAAAGCAACAGAATCAGTTGAATTTCCAGAATTACAATCCCCTGAGTTGTTGATTGAAGATAAGACAGAAGGGGAACTTTACGTTACTGCTTTGAAAATTCGTGAATTAATTGACCAAAATTTCTTAATTTATGATAAAAAGCTGAAAACGGATCGACCGATTACTTATCAAGATATTGTCTTATTAACGCCTACAAAGAAAAATAATTTAACTATTTTAGATGTTTTTAAATCATTAGAAATTCCAGTTCAAGTCAATGATGCTCAAAATTATTTCCAAGCAACGGAAATTCGTACAATGATTGCCTTGCTTCAATTGATTGATAATCCCTATCAAGACATTCCTTTGGCAGCTGTGTTACGTTCACCAATTGTTGAATTAAAAGAAAACGAATTAGTGCTTATTCGTTTGGCTAATAAGGAAGCCAGTTACTACGAAGCATTTTTAACGTTTAATCAAAAGATGGAACCAACCATGGAGGAAGCAGTTGTTCAGGAAAAAACTATACGTTTTGCTGAATCATTAGAAAAATGGCGGGAACAGGCTCGACGCAACCAGATTAGCAACTTGCTGTGGACGATTTATCGGGAAACGGCCTACCTTGATTATGTTGGCGGGTTGCCTGTTGGCAAACAACGCCAAGCCAATTTATATGCGTTGGTTGATCGGGCCGCGGCGTATGAAAAAACAACCTTCCGCGGATTATTTCAATTTGTTCGCTTCATCGAAAAAATGCAAGAAAAAGACAAAGATTTAGCGGAACCAGTCGTTTTAAGTGAAGAGAATGCCGTACGCGTCATGACGATTCACGCTAGTAAAGGGTTAGAATTTCCGGTGGTATTCGTTTTAGATATGACCAAAGAATTTAATGTCAGTGATTTGAATGAACGCTATATCTTTGAAGAAAATTTAGGCGTAGGCATTCGTTATTTACAACCTGAAGAACGAGTTATGTACGACACTTTACCATTTTTGGCGATTAAACAAGTACGATTGAGAAAATTACTATCCGAAGAAATGCGGAAGTTATATGTGGCGTTGACACGTGCAGAACAGAAACTTTTTCTGGTGGGCTCCTATAAAGACCAAGCGGCGATGTGGAAAGAGTGGCTGAAAGTTGGCGATGTAGAAACACTGGTTCTACCAGCTGAAAATCGCTTGCAAAGTAAAAGTAGTTTAATGAATTGGGTTGGGATGACATTGGTACGCCATCAAAAAGCCGATGAATATCAGCAAGAAGTAGTGGTAAGTAACGTTCCGCAAGTCAAAAAGCACCCAGCTAACTTTCATATTCAGTGGTTCAACGAAGAACAACTACGAGCAGCCATTCAGCAATTACAATTGCCAGAAAGACAAGCAGAGGATTTAGCCGAAAAAGCGCAATTATCTGCTGACAAAATCAATCGTGGTCTTGCACGGTTAAGTTTCAATTATCCGTTTGAAGTGGCTACTCGGACCACCAGTTATCAGTCTGTTTCTGAAATCAAGCGAGTATTTGATGACCCCGATAACAAAGAAATTGGTAAAATTGAGGTTCGGGAAGACAATACTATTCAAGCGCAACCGTTGATTGTCAATCGAATGATTGAAGGAGATTTAAGTAAGCCTAAATTTTTAGATACGGTTCAAGCGCCCTCAGCAGCTGAGATTGGGACAGCAACCCATTATTTATTACAACTAATTGATTTAAGTAAGCAACCTTCTTACGAGGAAGTGCGAGCTGTTCAAGAACGCTTAGTGGAAAATAAATTGATTTTACCAGCAATTGCTGAAAAAATGAATCTGGAACAAATCGCGGCCTTCTTTGACACCGCCTTAGGAAAACAATTGATTCAACACCATCAAACCGTTAGAAGGGAACAACCTTTTTCTATGCTGATTGAAGCAGAAGAGCTCATTCAAAATTATCCAGAAACGACACAAGATGATTTATTAATTCATGGGATTATTGATGGCTATATCGAATTAGACAATCAATGCATTTTGTATGACTATAAAACCGATCATGTAAAAAGCACCTCTCCCCAAGCGATTTCTGAAATTGTCGAACGGTATCGCGGACAGATGAATCTTTATCGTAGAGCGCTACAAGAGGCAACGCATAAAGAGGTGTCGCACGTCTATTTAATTTTATTAAATGGAGGAGTAATTATTGACATGCAGACAGGAAATGTTGTAGATTTTATAAAGTAGAAAAAATTAGAAGCAGAAACACTTACATTTTGTAAGGAATGTGCTATACTCATTGAAGAGGTGAGGAAGATGGAAAAAGTAAAAACAGAATCGTTTGTACTTTGTCCCAAATTTGAAAAATCATTTTCAATACTTGGTAAAAAATGGAATGGTTTAATTATTGATGTTTTATTAGAACGAGGTCCTCAACGTTTTGGCGAATTAAAAGAAAAAATTCCAATGTTAAGTGATCGTGTCTTAGTAGAGCGATTGAAGGAACTAGAAGCTGAAGGAATTATCACCAAAGCTGTTCGTTGCGGTGAAGGAAATCGCTTAGAATATTTCCTGACCGAAAAAGGCGAAGACTTGCAATTAGCAATGGAACAAATTCAACATTGGGCAGAAAAATGGGTAAAAGACGAAGAATGCAGTTGACCGCAAGCAAAACTTCTTGTAAACTAAACGTAATTCAATAACTAAAAAAACAGTGATGGAAACAAGTAGTTTGAATTGACGTGTTTTAGGGAGAGTCAGCCAGAGACTGGAAGCTGATTTACACAGTCACCAAGCGAAATTCACTTCCTGAGTTTGTTTGTTTTCAAGAAGAAAGCAAACCGGTAATTGCCGTTAAATGAAATGAGTGCATGACAACAATTTGTTATGAATTAGGATGGTAACACGATAGCTCGTTCCTTTGAAAGGAATGGGTTATCGTTTTTTTTAGTTTAAATAAAAGATAGAGGGGAACGCATAATGACATTACAAGCGCAATTAGAAGCTCTTAGAGACAATACGCTCAAAGAAATCGCACAAGTTGCTACTTTAAAAGAATTAAACCAAATTCGCGTAGAAACATTAGGAAAAAAAGGGCCAATCACCGAAGTATTAAGAGGCATGAAAAACCTTTCGCCAGAAGAACGACCAGTGGTGGGGGGCTTTGCAAATGAAATTCGTGATTTATTAACAGAAGCAATTGAAGCGCGCAAAGTTGTTTTAGAAAACGAAGCGTTAAATGCGGCACTAAAAGAAGAAAGTTTAGATGTAACTTTACCTGGAAAACAAATGCCTCAAGGCACACGTCATATTTTGACACAAGTTATGGAAGAGATTGAAGATATTTTCTTAGGCATGGGTTATCAAGTAGTGGAAGGATACGAAGTAGAATCCGATCATTATAATTTCGAACGCATGAATCTACCAAAAGATCATCCGGCACGCGACATGCAAGATACGTTTTATATTTCAGATGAGATGTTAATTCGTACGCATACTTCACCAGTTCAAGCTCGAACAATGGAAAAACACGATTTTTCAAAAGGTGCATTACGAATGATTTCTCCTGGGAAAGTATTCCGTCGTGATACAGATGATGCGACACATAGTCACCAATTCCATCAGATTGAAGGCCTTGTTGTCGATAAAAATGTCACAATGGGTGATTTAAAAGGGACGTTAGAAGTCATGATGAAAAAAATGTTTGGTGAAGATCGTAAAATTCGTTTACGTCCTAGCTATTTCCCTTTTACAGAACCTTCAGTCGAAGTAGATGTTAGCTGTTTTAAATGTGGCGGTGCAGGTTGTAACGTCTGCAAACATACAGGTTGGATTGAAATTTTAGGTGCGGGGATGGTTCATCCAGATGTGTTACAAATGTCAGGGATTGATCCAACAGAGTACTCAGGCTTTGCCTTTGGCTTAGGACCAGATCGCGTTGCTATGTTACGTTATGGTGTAAATGATATCCGTAATTTTTATCAAAATGATTTACGTTTCTTAAATCAATTCAAGGTAAAGGAGTAGTTGAAAAATGTTAGTTTCTTATAAATGGTTAAATGAATATGTTAATCTTTCAAACGTTACTCCGCAAGAATTAGCGGACAAAATGTCTGTGACAGGTATCGAAGTTGAGGGTGTTGCTGTACCTGAAGAAGGATTAAAGAAAATTGTTGTCGGTGAAGTAAAAGAATGTGTTCCTCATCCAAACTCTGACCACTTATCAATTTGCCAAGTAGACATCGGTGAAGAAGAATTGTCACAAATTGTTTGTGGAGCACCAAATGTAAAAGCAGGAATTAAAGTCATCGTAGCATTACCTGGTTCAAGAATTGCAGGAAATCAAAAAATTAAAAAAGGCAAAATGCGTGGCGAAGTCTCTAACGGAATGATTTGTTCGTTAGAAGAGCTAGGATATTCAGACAATGTCGTACCAAAAGCCTATGCTGAAGGGATTTATTATTTACCTCAAGAAGCAGTGAATGGGACACCTGTTTTCCCTTATTTAGACATGGATGATGCGATTATTGAATTATCAATTACACCAAACCGTGCAGATGCACTAAGTATGAGAGGGGTAGCCTATGAAGTTGGCGCAATTTATCGTCAAACGCCTCAGTTTAATGATCCCGAACTCAAAGAAGATGCTTCAGATAACGTGGGAAATTACGTAACAGTGACTGTTGAAGATTCACAAGATGCGCCAGCGTATCAAATTCGTGTCATTAAAGATGTGACGATTGCAGAAAGTCCTCAGTGGTTGCAAAATCGATTGATGAATGAAGGAATCCGTCCGATTAACAATGTGGTGGACGTGACAAATTATATTTTATTATTATTTGGTCAACCATTGCATGCATTTGATTATCAAAAATTAGATAGCAAAGAAATCTTGGTTCGTCGAGCAACAGCAGCAGAAAAACTAATTACATTAGATGGTGAAACACGTCAATTAACAGAAGAAAATATCGTCATTACGAATGGAAAAACGCCTGTCGGCTTAGCCGGTGTAATGGGTGGGGCTAATTCTGAAATCAGTCAAGAAACAACAACTGTGGCTTTAGAAGCGGCATTGTTCAATCCATTGTCTATTCGCAAAACGTCTAAACAATTCAATTTACGGAGTGAATCTTCAAGTAGATTTGAAAAAGGCATCAACCAAGCGACAGTTGGGCTAGCTTGTGATGTGGCAGCCGCAATGATTGCAGAGTTAGCCAACGGAACAGTGGTCTCAGGCACTGCAGTTGGTTCTGAAGTGGCCGTTAAAGAAGCGCAGGTAGCTGTGACTTTAGAACGAATCAACCAATATTTAGGCACTGCATTAGATGAAGCAACGGTGAATGAAATTTTTGAAGCACTCGGTTTTGCTTATGAAGTAAATCAAGGCGCATATGAAATTACGATTCCACCAAGACGTTGGGATATTGCGATTGAAGCAGATATTATTGAAGAAGTGGCGCGCATTTATGGATATGATTATTTACCTTCAACATTGCCAAGTGGAGAAACAGTTGCTGGAAGTCTAACCAAAGCACAACATGTTACGCGCCAATTAAAGAGCTTACTGGAAGGTCATGGTACGAGTGAAGCCATCAGCTATGCGTTGACAACAGAAGAAAAATCCCGTCAATTTATGATGAAAGAAAGTCAAACAACACGTTTGCAATGGCCAATGAGTGAAGAGCGTTCTGTGTTACGTATGAACTTAATTTCTGGTTTATTAGATGATGTCGCATACAATGTGGCACGTAAAAATAATAATATCGCCTTCTATGAAGTAGGACGCGTTTTCTACCAAACAGAAGATCCAACAAAAAATTTACCTACAGAAGAAAATCACTTAGCACTTGCTTTAACTGGTAATACAATGGTTAAAGATTGGCAAACAAAAGCAACAGCCGTTGATTTTTATACAGTAAAAGGCTTAGTGGAAAGTATTGTAGCTGTTTTAGGATTAACAGAAAAAATCAGTTATCAAGCGACAACGGCGATTCCAGAAATGCATCCAGGCCGGACAGCATGGATTTATTTAGAAGATGAAGTGGTTGGTTTTGTCGGACAAGTTCACCCAACGACAGCAAAAGCGTACGATATTCCTGAAACATATGTTGCTGAATTAAACTTGCAACAATTAGTAGCCACAGAAGCAGGCGGGGTTACTTATGAAGCAGTTTCTAAATTCCCAGCAGTTTCTCGAGATATTGCTTTATTAGTCGATGAAACAGTTACCAATCAAGAACTAGTTAAAACTATTTCAGATAACGCAGGTAAATATTTGAAAGAGATTCATTTATTTGATGTATATCAAGGTGAAAAACTAGGCGCTGGCAAAAAATCAATGGCGTATAGTTTAACTTTCGTTAATGCAGAAGCGACATTAGTGGATGAAGAAATTAACCGTTCAATGGAAAAAGTTGAAAAAGCGTTAATTGAAAAACATCAAGTAGAAGTAAGATAAAATAAAAACAGGAAAGTGGGGCATAAGTCATTTCGACTTATGCCCCACTTTCTAAATCTTAAGATAATCAGCTGAACAAAAGCAGCTCCTTCGGAAATAAGCCGAAATTCTCCAAAAATTAAAGAACAATTTTCGGAAATTCCTTCTTATTTCTTGGAGCTAAACACTTTTGTCTCAGCCTCCTGTTTTTAACTACATTAATAACTTTTCGCCCAATTTCGTGAAAGCCAACGTGAAAATTGTGAGATACTAAAGTTAATAATGAAATAAATTAGGGCGACGATTCCGTAAATAGTGAATACTTGTCCTGTTTGTGCGTAGCGCCCCATTAAGATATAAGATTTGCCAAAGAGTTCTTGCAAAGCAATCACGGAATACAAGAAACTTGTATCCTTGATGACAGTAACAAACTGAGAAACGATCGCTGGTAAAACATTGCGAATGGCTTGAGGCAAAACAATATGATAAAGAATTTGCCAATTTGAAAACCCTTGAGAACGCGCCGCTTCAATTTGTCCTTTATCAACACCATTTAAACCACCACGAATAATTTCCGCTAAAGCAGCGGTGGTAAACACAGTAAAACTCACAATTCCAGCAGGAGTGGATTTGATTTTGAAAATCAAAAAAATAACATAAATCCACAATAAGTTTGGAATATTACGCACCACTTCTACATAAATACTGGCAAGTAACTTCAGTGGTCCATGGGTTTGATTTCGCAAAACGGCTAGAATGGTGCCAAAAATCGTACTCAAAATAATTGAGACGAAGGAAATATAGAGCGTCAATTTTAAGCCGTTAAATAGAAATTGAAAATTATTTGCTGTCAGTAATTGACGCATTTCTTCTGAAAAAGGCATCTGTTTTCCTCCTATCTACTATATGCTTTCTTATTTTTTTCTTCCATTTTTCTAGCCAAATTCGCTAATGGGAAGCAAAGAATGAAATATAAGAAACCAGCAAGCGCAAAGGCGGGAATATAGTTCAAGTTGACAGACGACCAACTATTGGCAGCAAACATTACGTCAGCGCCAGAAATAATGGCAACTGTTGACGTATTTTTAATTAGATTCACGACTTGATTGGTTAAAGGCGGTAACATAATCCGCCATGCTTGTGGTAGAATCACATACCGCATCGTTTGACCATACGTTAATCCTTGGGAGTAAGCCGCTTCAAATTGCCCTCTTGGGACAGCTCCGATTCCTGAGCGAACCACTTCAGAAATGTAGGCGCCATGATAGAGGCCTACACACAGAATGGCAATCGTAGTAATAGAAAATGAAAGCAGCGGGCTTAGCAGAGGAAAGCCATAATAGACTACGATAAATTGAATCAACAAAGGTGTGTTTTGAAAAAATTCTACATAGACACGACTAATTGCGTGTAAAAGTTTACTTTTGGTCGCTGATAAACTGCCAAAGAAAATGCCTAAAGCAAAGGCGACTAAGATTGCTCCTAAAGAAAGCAGAATAGTATAGAGAAAAGCCTGACCAAAAATTCGCCAATCTTGAAATAAAGCTTCCCAACGATATAAGGCAAATGGCCCTTCTTCAAGCCAGGAAATATTGGCTAACAAAAACATAAAAATCCCTCCTAAAATTTTTGATTCTTCAAGTCTTAGGAATGATTAATTTTTTAAGCCCCAGTCTTGATAAATTTTTTCTAGTGTGCCGTCTTTTTCCCATTTTTCAATTAAACCATTTAGATAATCATTTAATTCAGTATTTGCTTTCTTTGTGGTAATTCCATATTCTTGTGGCGAAAAACCATCTTTTAAAATTTCTGTCTTGCCATCCACATAGCCAGATAGGATTGATTTATCCACTGAAAATGCATCAATTCGTTTAGAAGTTAACGCTGTTTTTAATTCAGGATAGGAACCTAATTCTTGATAAGTAAATTTGATTCCTTCCTCTTGCGCTTTTTTCTCTAAGTTTTCTTTTGTCGTAGCAGATTGTGCAACGCCGATTGTTTTTCCGTCTAAATCTTTCATGCTTGAGAAGTTATCCTCTTTGCGCACAAGGAAACCAATCTCATCTGTATAATAAGGAGTTGTAAAATTATAAGTCTTTTTACGTTCATCAGTAATTGTAAATGTAGCAATTACCATATCTAGTTCACCATTGTCTAAAAGGGGACCGCGCGTTTTCGCTGTCACGCCCACAAATTCCACATTCTCTTCGCTGCCGGTAATTTCTTTCGCAATCAAGCGTGCAATATCTGGTTCCATTCCTTCATTTTTGTTTGTATCAGGATTCATATAGCCAAAATTAGGAATGTCTTCTTTGACACCTACTTTAATTTTCCCTGCTTTTTTTAATTGTTCTACTGTGACCGTTTTGTTTGATGAAGCACTTTTGGAAGTTGAGTCATTGTTGCCGCTACCACAGCCCACAATGATGCCTGCTAATACAAGTAGGGAGAGTCCAGCCAGCCATTTATTTTGTTTTTTCATTCCTTCATTCCTCCAATTTTTTGTTTTTTATTCATTACCCGTTATGAATAATTTTACTTAGAAATTCTTTTGCACGAGGG
The DNA here is from genome assembly GCF_050558155.1 of Enterococcus sp. DIV0294. Lineage (NCBI taxonomy): Bacteria > Bacillati > Bacillota > Bacilli > Lactobacillales > Enterococcaceae > Enterococcus > Enterococcus sp. DIV0294. Next base: position 1,008,007 of record NZ_CP187889.1, read on the forward strand.
TTTTCAGTGCTTGTAAAGAAATGTTCAGGCGTTCCTTGTTCAATAATCTGTCCTTGGTCCATGAAGATTACACGGTCAGCCACTTGACGAGCAAAGCCCATCTCATGTGTGACACAAACCATGGTAATATTTTGTTTGGAAAGATCGACCATTACATCTAAAACTTCTTGAATCATTTCTGGATCAAGTGCCGAAGTCGGTTCATCAAAAAGGATAATCTCAGGATGCATATTTAAGGCACGAGCAATAGCGACCCGTTGTTGCTGCCCGCCAGAAAGCTGCGAAGGATAAGCAGAAGCTTTATCAGCCAAACCGACTCGTTCTAAATACTCCATGCCAGTACGAACCGCTTCTTCTTTGGAAACGCCCATCACTTTAATCGGTGCTAACGTTAAATTATCAATAATCGTTTTGTGAGCATATAAGTTAAAATTTTGAAAGACCATGGCAACTTTCTGGCGAACCTTTTGAATCGGTGCTTTCGGTTTGGTGATGTCAATGTTATCAATTACGACGGAACCATCATTGACTTTTTCCAATTGGTTCATACACCGAATTAATGTACTTTTGCCAGAGCCAGAGGGTCCGATAATGACAATTTTTTCTCCTTGTTCTACATTCAAAGTAATATCTTTTAAAACGTGATGCTCCCCAAAATACTTATTTACATGTTCTAAAGAAATCATAGGCAGTCTCCTTTGCAATCATTTGGTAGAAAAGATAACAGAGGATTCGGTGAGAAACATGTTATTTAAATTAAATTAACCAAATGTATTTCTAATTGTATTCTCAATGTTAGGAATTATAACATACAAAAAAATGAATTACTAGTTTTTTAATCGAAAAAGATTTCCTTCAAAAAAAGAAATAAATGAGAGCAAAACAGGAAAAATTGACAATAGTCCTTAAAAAGTAGAAAATAAAGGCAGTGAATAAAAGGCAAAGGTAGGATGAGAATGAGCAATCAAGAAGCCATTGGATTAATTGATTCTGGCGTTGGTGGATTAACTGTTTTAAAGGAAGCGCTAAAACAATTACCAAATGAACGATTAATTTATTTAGGAGATACAGCCCGTTGCCCATATGGTCCACGACCAGCCGAACAAGTCGTTCAGTTTACTTGGGAAATGGCCGATTTTTTATTGAAAAAACGAATAAAAATGCTAGTAATCGCGTGTAATACCGCGACGGCTGTCGCATTAGAAGAAATTAAAGCTGCCTTGCCAATTCCAGTTGTCGGTGTTATTTTACCTGGCGCACGAGCAGCCGTTAAAGTCACAAAAAATAACAAAATTGGTGTCATAGGTACCTTAGGGACAATCAAAAGTGCTTCCTATGAAATCGCCATTAAAAGTAAGGCACCAGCAATTGAGGTGACTAGTTTAGCTTGCCCTAAATTTGTCCCCATTGTTGAAAGTAATCAATATCGTTCTTCCGTAGCAAAAAAAATTGTGGCAGAAACACTTCAAGCATTACAATTAAAAGGACTTGATACGTTGATTTTAGGTTGTACCCATTACCCGTTGTTACGTCCGGTGATTCAAAATGTGATGGGAAGTCATGTGACATTAATTGACTCAGGAGCCGAAACAGTTGGCGAAGTCAGCATGCTTCTCGATTATTTTGACATTGCCCACACGCCTGAAGCGCCTACACAGCCCCATGAATTTTATACAACTGGTTCTGCAAAAATGTTTGAAGAGATTGCAAGCAGTTGGCTTGGTATAGAGAACTTAAAAGCACAACAGATTCACTTAGGAGGAAACGAAAATGATTAGACATGATAGTCGTGCACCAAAAGAATTGCGAAAGATCACTATTGAAACCAATGTTTTTAAACATCCAGAAGGTTCGGTGGTTATTTCGTTTGGCGATACAAAAGTAATTTGCTCAGCCACTGTCGAAGAAAAGGTTCCCCCATTTTTACGAGGCGGGGGAACAGGTTGGGTAGCAGCTGAATATAGCATGCTCCCTCGCGCGACGAACACAAGAAATATTCGGGAAAGTGCGAAAGGAAAATTAACAGGGCGAACAATGGAGATTCAACGTTTGATTGGGCGGTCATTGCGAGCTGTTGTTGACTTAGAAAAGTTAGGGGAACGGAGCATTGTTGTCGATTGTGATGTGATTCAAGCAGATGGGGGAACCCGTACAGCTAGTATTACAGGCGCTTTTGTTGCTCTACGCTTAGCAGTCAATCATTTATTGATGACTGGTGCGCTAGCGGAAGACCCAATTAAAGAGCATTTAGCTGCTGTCAGCGTGGGTATTTTACCCGATGGTTATTGTGTGCTGGACTTAGATTACGCAGAGGACTCGAATGCTGCAGTGGACATGAACATCGTGATGACCGAATCTGGTGAATTTGTGGAAATTCAAGGAACGGGTGAAGAAGCTACCTTCTCAGGAGATGAGTTAAATGCCATGCTCTTTTATGGAAAAACAGGGATTGAGGAATTAATTGCGTATCAGAAAGAAGCGCTTTATGCTTTAGCCTCTGAAGAAGTCCCTTCGCAAGATTCAGAAGAGAAAGTGATTGTCATTGCGACTAGAAATCCTGGTAAAGCGAAAGAGTTTAGTTCAATTTTTGGTGAAAAAGGATATACAGTTAAGACGTTATTAGATTATCCGAATTTGCCAGATGTAGAAGAAACTGGTCGAACATTTGAAGAAAATGCTCGTCTAAAAGCTGAAACAATTGCAGAAATTTTACAGAAACCAGTACTAGCAGATGATTCAGGATTAATTGTTGATGCCTTAGGAGGAATGCCAGGGATTTATTCTGCTCGTTTTGCTGGTGAGCCAACTAACGATGCTTCAAATAATGCGAAACTACTACATGAGTTAACGGGCGTGCCAAAAGAAAAAAGACAAGCACGTTTCCATTGTACATTGGTTTTTGCTGAACCAAAGAAAGAAAGTCTGGTGGTCGAAGCTGAATGGCCAGGAGAAGTCGGTACGATTCCTCGTGGTGAAGGAGGCTTTGGGTACGATTCACTTTTCTATGTTCCAGAGCTTGGTAAGACGGCAGCTGAATTGTCTGGAGAAGAGAAAAATAAAGTTAGTCATCGTGGACAAGCAGTGGCAAAATTAAAAGAACAATGGGAAGAATGGCTAAAAAAATAGGAGTTGAAACGTATGAAAATCTTGGTAGTAAGCGATAATCATGGCGACCGTGACTGTTTAGTTGACTTAGTGAATCATTATGAAGGACAAGTCGATGCACTCTTTCACTGTGGTGATTCTGAATTAGAACCGACAGATGAACTTTGGCAAAAATTCATTGTAGTCCAAGGAAATTGTGATTTTTATGATGAATTTCCCAAAACTGTGACTAAAAAAGTGGGAGATCAAGTTATTTATATGACACATGGTCATTTGGCCAATGTTAGAATGGGGCTCACGACACTTGCTTTACAGGCGGAAGAAGCAGGAGCGACAATTGCCTTATTTGGTCACACTCATGTACTCGGTGCAGAGCGACACAATAACATTCTCTTTGTTAATCCGGGAAGTATTCGTTTACCTCGTGGACCAGTTCAAGAGAAAACATATGCCATAATTGAAAGTACACCTGAACAATATCTCGTTCAGTATTATAACAAAGAGCACCAACCGTTGGAACGATTAAAGGCAACGTTTACGAAGTAAGTGAATGTTAAGAAATAAGTGCTACTTTTTTATTTATCAGATTTTGAGCGTAGGACAAAAATCCAAAAGAGATTTTTGTCCTACGCTCTTTTTTTAGTCGACTTGGATAACCTTTAAGCCGGTCTTACGAAGTTCTGTAATTAAAGTTGATGAGCAATGTTTGTCTGTAATCAAACAATCAAAAGCGGTAATATCAGCAATTTTAAATTTAGATGTCAAGCCGATTTTTCGATGGTCCGCGACCAGAATTTTTACTTTTGTTGTTTGTTTTATCATAAGCTCATTAATTTTTGCTTCATTGAAAATTTTTGTAGTGACGCCATGTTCTAAACTGACCCCGCTACAGCCAATTACGCAAACATCGGCATGCGTTGCGGTGATTGTGTTAATGGCAATATCTCCTACCAGAACTTCTTTAGGAAAACGTAATTCGCCTCCGGTCAAAATATAATTGTATTGAGAAACATGAGGCTTGGTGGCAATTTTTAAATTATTCGTTACGATGGTCAGATGATCGGCCTTTAAATAATGGAGAATATTCAAAGCAGTGGAACTTGAATTAATGAAAACGGTATCATAATCGCTTAGATAGCTACAAGCGACACGAGCAATGGCTTGTTTTAATAACTCCGGTCCTGATTGATCAAAGTCTTTCTGATTTTGGTCGTTGTAAATACAATACCCATATTTTCGAATGATGTCATTCTTAGTTTCTAAGACATTTAAATCACGACGAATTGTGCTTAAGGAAACATTTAAAGCATCTGCTAATTTATAGGTAGTCATTTGTTTGTTTTTTTGCAGCAGCGCGAGAATATTTTGTTGCCTTTTTTCAATGGTTTCTAATGAACTTTTCAAGTAATACAACCTCCTTTAGTTATTTCTTTGGACACGGTCCCCCATGAAATAGTATAACTCATAGGAAAACAAAACACGTAAAAGAATCATTAAAAGTGCAAACAATCATATAAAAGGGTTTTCATTGTGATTTTTTGCGGCTATGATTTTCTTATAAAGCATAACACAATCATTTGAGAAGAGGAGTGGTAGCATGAGCAAATCGATTCATGAAATTACAAAAGAAAGTTGGTTGAAGGCGACATTTCCAGAATGGGGCACTTATTTAAACGAAGAAATTAATCAGACAAATGTGCTTCAAGGAACGATTGCACTTTGGTGGCTTGGTTGTACAGGCATTTGGCTGAAAACGCATGAGAACACGAATATTTTATGTGATTTATGGTGTGGAACAGGAAAACAAACGCACGGGAACGGCTTAATGAAAAATGGCCATCAAATGATGCGCATGAGTGGTTGCCAAAAAATGCAACCTAATTTAAGAACACAACCTTTTGTGATTGATCCTTTTGAAATAAAAGAGGTAGATGCTTTAGTTGTCACACATATTCATTCAGACCATTTGGATATTCACACAGCTGCTGCTGTTCATCAAAATTGTCCTAAGGCTCTATTTATTGGTCCAAAAGAAGTAGTGAAAACATGGCAACGTTGGGGTGTTCCGGCAGAAAAAACACGGGTTATAGAGCCTGGTCAAGAAATAAAAGTGAATGATGTGAATGTAGTGGCCTTGGAAGCTTTTGATCGAACCGCGCTAATTACTTCTGATGATCCTGAAAATACATTTAAAGGTAAAATGCCTCAGGACATGAATGAACTAGCTGTCAATTATCTATTTGAAACCTCAGGTGGTACGGTATATCACGCCGGAGACTCTCATTATTCTAACTTGTTTGCGAAACATGGTAATCAATATGCAATTGATGTTTGCTTAGGAGCATATGGCGAAAATCCTCGCGGTATCACAGATAAAATAACTTCTGTTGATATGTTGAGAATGGCAGAATCTTTAAATGCGAAAGTAGTCATTCCTGTTCATTATGATATTTGGTCTAATTTTATGGCGGATCCAAAAGAAATCATGGAAATTTGGAAATTTAAAAAAGATCGTTTACATTATCAATTTAAACCATATATTTGGCAAGTGGGTGGCAAATTTGTTTATCCAGATGACAAAGACAACTTAGAATTTAACTTTGATCGTGGCTTTAATGATGTTTTTGTTAAAGAAAATGATACACCATTTCCTTCATTTTTGTAAGAAAGGCTGGATGTACAATGTTAACTTATTTTTGGGAGCAAGAGCTTATTCATTACTCTGATAAAGAACCGGTTAGTTGGCAAGAGGCGATTCAGGAAAGTTGTTTGATTTTACTCCAAAAACACATTATCGATCAGAGTTACGTCGATGAGATTATCCAGTGTGTCGAAACGTTTGGACCTTATATCATCATTGCTCCTGAAGTAGCCATGCCACATTCATCAGAGGAAAGCGCAGGCGTTTTTGGAACGGCCATTTCTTTTACAAAATTTAAGCAAGCAGTCACTTTTGCTGGCGATCAAGAAGCAAAAACAGCAACATTATTTTTTACATTGGCAGCCCAAAATCCCGCCGAACATCTGGAAAATATCCAGCAATTGATGGATTTATTGATGACGGATGGCGTGATTGCTGACTTGTTAGAAACAAACACGCCAATGGATTTTAAAGAAGTTATGGAGAAATATCAATTATAGGGGGAAAAATCAATGGGGGAGTTCTTGTTAAATAGTTGGACTTATTTTGCTACGAACGTTTTAACACAGCCAGCATATTTGATTGGTTTCATCGTGTTATTAGGTTATCTCTTGTTACGGAGGCCCTTTTATGAATGTTTAGCAGGTTTTCTGAAAGCGACAGTTGGTTATTTTATTTTGAGTGTTGGTTCTGGTGGTTTGGTTAATAATTTTCGCCCTATTCTAGTAGGCTTGAAAGAGCGATTTAATTTACAGGCAATGGTTACCGATCCATACTTCGGGCAAAATGCAGTCGATGCAGGCTTGATGAAAACCTTTGGACGAACCTTTGGTGATGTGATGATTTTGTTATTGATCGCATTTATTATGAATATTTTGTTGGTTCGTTTTCAAAAATATACAAAATTGAGAGCCGTTTTTACAACAGGGAATGTTCAGATTCAACAAGCAGCTACCGCTTTCTGGATTTTACTCTTTTGTTTTCCTAACTTAGGTAGAATCGAAGTACTAATTTTTATGGGCTTAATTCTTGGGTGTTATTGGGCAGTTGCTTCAAATTTAACGGTAGGGATTACGCAGGAATTAACAGAAGGTGCTGGTTTTGCGGTAGCCCATCAACAAATGTTTGGCATATTTATTTTTGCAAAATTAGCAGAATGGTTGAAAAAACGTGATCAAAAGAAACATCGTTCAGAAAAGGTCGATAAAAAATTGGAAGATATTGAATTACCAGGATTTCTATCCATTTTTAATGAAAATATGGTTGCTACGTCCATTTTGATGCTCTTTTTCTTTGGCATTATCTTGCTTGTTTTGGGACAAGATTATTTAATTCAAGCTAAATTTATGCAAGAAGGGCAGAGTTTCTTCTTTTATATCATGACCACTTCATTAAATTTTGCTGTCTATTTAGCTATCTTACAATTAGGCGTTAGAACCTTTGTCGACGAGTTGACGCAGTCATTCCAAGGGATTTCAAATACCATTTTACCAGGCGCTGTTCCTGGGATTGATGTAGCAGCGACTTTCGGGTTTGGCTCGCCCAACGCAGTAACAATTGGGTTTCTCTTTGGCGCATTAGGCCAGTTTTTAATGATTGGCTTACTGATTCTATTAAAGTCTCCGACAATCGTTATTGCAGGTTTTATCCCATTGTTTTTTGATAACGCTGTCATAGCTGTTTATGCAAATAATCGTGGCGGAGTAAAAGCTGCTTGTTTATTCCCCTTCCTTTCAGGTTTAATCCAAGTAGGTGGCTCAGCTTTATTTGCTACATGGATTGGATTATCTCAATATGGCGGTTATTTGGGCATGTTCGATTGGGCAACTGCTTGGCCATTATTTACAATTATTATGAAAGTTCTAGGCTATGTTGGTGTAGCAGTGGTGGTGATTGGGTTACTAATAATTCCGCAACTTCAGTATCGGAAAAATCCAGAAGGTTACTTTATGATTGTCAATGATTATGAACAATATGCTAAAAAATTTCAAGAGAATTAAAGGAGGAATTTGAAATGAGAATACTTGTTTCCTGTGCCAATGGTTCTGGCACGAGTCTAATGATGATGCGGAGTGTTGAAAAAGCAATGAAAGAACTAGGCGTACCGATTACAAAAATTCATCATTGCGCCATTTCAGAAGGAAAAAGCTCTGCTAGCCAATACGACGTTGTTTTTACTCCAGTCAATTTTTTACAAATGTTTCAGCAAGCAGAAAAACGTGGAGTCACAGTGATTGGCATTAAAAATGTAATGTCTGCAAAAGAAATTCAAGAAAAATATATGGCTTCAGATCGTTATCAAAAATCTGAATAAAAGGGTGGGAAAGATGAAAAGACCAAACTTACAAATCGCTTTAGATCATAATAGCTTAGAAGACGCTTTAGCAGATTGTATGAAAGTCGGAGAAATTGTCGATATTATCGAAGTTGGCACTATTTTGTGTTTACAAGAAGGCCAAAAAGCAATTCGTTGTTTAAGACGCATGTTTCCTAATAAGACAATTGTTGCTGATACAAAATGTGCTGATGCGGGCGGTACAGTTGCTCGTAATGTCGCACAAGCAGGCGCTGATTTCATGACGGTCATTTGTTGCGCCACCTTGCCAACGATGGCTGCAGCTCAAAAAGAAGTCCGAGAATTACAAGTAGAACTATATGGAAATTGGACAATGCAACAAGCTCGACAATGGCGAGAATTAGGGATTAATCAGGTGATTTATCATCAAAGTAGAGATGCTCTTTTAGCTGGCGGCAGCTGGGGAGAGAAAGATTTGAATAAAGTTCAAGAACTAATTGACTTAGGCTTTGAAGTGTCCGTCACAGGTGGTTTAACTGTCGAAACGCTTGAATTGTTTCAAGCAATGGCAGTTGCAACATTTATTGCGGGCCGTGGGATTACTGAATCAAAAAATCCTGAACAAGCAGCCAAAGATTTTCAAAAAAAAATCGATCAGATTTGGAAGTGATAAAATGGCACGAATTGGACTATATGAAAAAGCACTCCCGCAAAATTTAACTTGGGCAGAACGATTAACATGGGCCAAAAAGTTAGGGTTTGATTTTTTAGAAATGTCAATTGATGAATCCGATGAACGTTTAGCACGATTGGCTTCGACACCAAGCCAGTTACAAGAACTTTTTCAATTAATGGTGAAAGAAGATTTTTTTATCCATTCTTTGTGTTTAAGTGGTCATCGGCGGTTCCCTTTAGGCTCTTTAAATAAAGAAACACGTGAAAAAGGGCGGAAAATTTTATCTCAAGCGATTCGTTTGGCTCATCAATTAAACATACGGGTAATTCAAATAGCTGGCTATGACGTCTTTTACGAAGAAAAAACTGCCGAAACAAGGGAATTTTTTCTTCAAGGTCTGAAAAAGGGCGTTGAGGAAGCTGCACAATACGGTGTCATTCTGGCTGTTGAGATTATGGATGACCCTTTTATGAATAGCATACAAAAATTTCTAGAAATTAAGGAACAAATTCCGTCCCCTTTTTTGCATGTTTATCCTGATTTAGGTAATTTGTCTGCTTGGCCGGAAAATAATCCGGCGGTTGAGCTTGAAAAGGGAATTGCTGAAATCGCTGCTATTCACTTAAAAGATACCTTCGCTGTAACAGACACCTTTGAAGGGAAGTTTCGGGAAGTTACTTTTGGAGAAGGCTGTGTTGATTTTACAGGCTTATTGAAAACACTCAAGCGGTTAAACTATAGTGGTCCTTTTTTAATTGAAATGTGGAATGAAACGGATTTGAATTTTCAAGAAAAAATTCAAGCCGCGCAGCAGTATCTCTATCCCAAATTAGCAGAGGTGGGTTATTATGAACAATAAAGCGATCATCCAAGCAATGAAACAACGTGTTTATGAAGCGAATCTGGCTTTGCCAAAACTGGGCTTAGTCAAATTAACGTGGGGCAATGTTAGTGAAATCAATCGGTCATTAGGGATTATCGTAATTAAACCAAGCGGCGTCAAGTATCAAGAAATGACCAAGGAACAGATGGTAGTGACTGATTTAAACGGACAACTATTGGAAACCAATGCATTAAAGCCGTCTTCTGATTTACCCACGCATCTTTATCTTTATCAAAAAATGCCAGAAATTGGAGCGATTGCGCACACGCACTCCCTGAATAGTGTTACATGGGCTCAAGCAGGGCGAGCCTTACCTCCTTACGGTACCACCCATGCGGATGCTTTTTATGGCGCTGTACCTTGCACAAGAGCGCTCTCTGAAAGTGAAATTAAAGAAAACTATGAAGAAGAGACTGGCAAAGTCATTGTTGAAACATTTCATGAACAAGAACTAGATCCTTTAGCAATTCCAGGAGTGCTAGTTTATGGACATGGCCCATTTACTTGGGGAATGACTCCGGAAAAAGCAGTTGAAAACAGCTTGATTTTAGATGAAATCTGTTCAATGGCACGTTTGACGGAAATAATTAACCCAGCTGTTGAACCAATTGATCATTTTTTATTGGATAAACACTATCTTAGAAAACATGGGATTTACGCTTATTATGGTCAGTGATGGCTGTGATGAAACGTGTGAAAAAGAAGGATAATTGACTGATTAATTGGTCTTTTATAAAAACTTAGTTGTCTGTTATGGGACAACTAAGTTTTTGTTTTTTTAAGAAAGCGTTCTCTTATTTTGGGGGAGAATAGAACAAAACGTTAATTTTCGTTTGTTAAGTTATGAAGAATTTGCGAATTCCAAGACTTTTTCCGCAGAATTAGGTACAATAAGTTACGTGTTAAAGAATTAGAAATGGAGGCAACCCAATCATGATAGGGACTGCTGTAAAAGAATTATTATTAGAAAAACAAGAAACGTTTTTAGTACCTGCCGAAAATGTCGCCAATGTAATGTGTTTAAATCCTTTAAGTCACGCGGCATTAGTCTTATCGAAAGTTCGCTATTCCAAGATTCCTGTGTTAGATAAGGGAGATCGCTTTGTTGGCTTAATCGGCTTGACAGACGTTGTAGATAAAATGTTTGATTTGACTTCAGTGGATTTTGAAAAATTGAATGAATTTACTGTGGCCGATGTAATGGAAGTCAATGTTCCTGTAATTGGTGAATCGTGGGATTTAGAAGAAGTGTTACATTTATTAGTAGATGCTTCTTTTTTACCAGTGGTTGATGATAATCAACGCTTTAAAGGTATCATTACACGCAAAGAAATTTTAAAAGCGGTCAATCATATGGCGCATGAATTAGAAAAACATCATCTTGTTCTGCCTAAATCAGAAGAAGAAATGAAAGTAATTTAAATAAAACGCAAGAAACTCTTTACTTTTTTCTCATAAATGCGTTATTCTGTATGATAACACGAAGTAAAGGAGTGCTGTGATTGGACGCATATGAGATTATTCAGTATATTGGCGATGCCAAAAAGCAAACACCTGTTAAAGTAACACTGAAAGGGCAATTAAAAGAAGTCACGTTTCCGGAAACAATTAAGGTCTTTAATAATTGTAAAACTGGGACATTGTTTGGCGATTGGGCTGACGTAAAACCTTTTTTAGAAGCAAACAAAGAAAAAATTGAGGATTATGTTGTAGAAAACGATGCACGTAACTCAGCAATTCCTTTTCTTGATCTGAAAGACATTAATGCTCGGATTGAACCAGGTGCTTTGATTCGCGAAAAAGTTGAAATTGGCGATCAAGCGGTGATTATGATGGGGGCTATTCTAAATATTGGCGCCGTCGTTGGTGCAGGGACTATGATTGATATGGGCGCTGTTTTAGGCGGTCGTGCAACTGTAGGGAAGCATTGTCATATTGGCGCAGGAACGGTTTTAGCTGGTGTCATTGAACCACCAAGTGCCGCACCTGTGGTTATTGAAAACGAGGTTGTCATTGGAGCGAATGCGGTCGTACTAGAAGGGGTTCGTGTTGGTGAAGGTGCCGTTGTGGCTGCTGGGGCAGTAGTTGTGGAAGACGTTCCAGCGCATACCGTTGTCGCAGGAGTGCCAGCAAAAGTAATTAAACAAATTGATGATAAAACCAAGAGTAAAACAGAGATTTTAGAAGAATTACGTAAACTCTAAAAATAAATTAGTCAGTCGCGATGAAGAAACTTCTTCATGGCGGCTTTCGATTACCCCAAAAATGAAGGAGTGGCTTTTGTGGAGCAAGAAGAATTAATTGCGATTAGACGGCAACTACATCAAATACCTGAAATCGGTTTAGAAGAAAAGGAAACACAAGCCTTTTTACTTAATGAAATTGATAAAATGAAGCAACCTTATCTGCAAGTTCGAACATGGCAAACGGGGATTTTAGTCTTCATAGAAGGCAAAAATCCTCAGAAAACCATCGGCTGGCGTGCTGATATTGATGGTTTGCCTATTCAAGAGGAAGTGGTTTCTGCTTTTCAATCAAAACGACCAGGGTTTATGCATGCCTGTGGGCACGATTTTCACATGACAATCGGCTTAGGGGTTTTGAAAGAATTAAGTCAACAGCAACCAGACAATAACTTTTTATTTTTGTTTCAACCTGCTGAAGAAAATGAAGCAGGGGGGATGTTGATGTATGAAGACCACGCGTTTGGTGAGTGGTTACCTGATGAATTTTATGCGCTTCATGTTAATCCTGATTTGCCAGTCGGAACTATTAGTACCAGAGTAGGGACATTGTTTGCTGCCACTTGTGAAGTGAACATTACCTTAAAAGGAAAAGGTGGACATGCGGCTTTTCCGCATCAAGCAAATGATATGGTCTTGGCGGCCACCAATTTAATTCAGCAAGCGCAAACGATCGTTAGTCGAAATGTTGATCCTGTGGTCGGAGCAGTCGTTACCTTTGGGACTTTTCATGCAGGGACTGCCTGTAATGTGATTGCCGAAGAAGCAACTTTATCTGGTACAATTCGCACATTGACAGCAGAAACTAATGAACAAACGCAGCGAAGAATTCGCGAAATTAGTGAAGGTATTGCGCAATCTTTTCAATGTGAAGTAACTGTTCATCTTGATCAGAAAGGGTATTTACCTGTAGTGAATGAGCCAGCATGTACCACGAATTTGATTGAATACATGAGCAAACAAGCAACAGTTCAATTTCAACAAGCACCGGTTGCAATGACAGGTGAAGATTTTGGCTATCTATTGTCTAAAGTCCCAGGCACGATGTTTTGGTTAGGCGTGGCAAGTCCTTATAGCCTTCATTCTGCCAAGTTTGAACCGAACGAAGAGGCGTTATTGTTTGGAGTGGAGGCAGTTAGTGGCTTTTTAAAATCATTGGACAATTAGAAAAACAGCCACCAGATAACTAATAAGTATCTGGTGGCTGTTTTTTATTTTGCAATAATGGGCGTATTGGGAATCGTAAAGCCGGCCTCTGTTAATGCTTTGATATATTGAGCTAGAAATTCTTCTTTGACCGCAAATTGTTTGCCGTTTAGTACATACATGGTCGTTCGCACCGCAAAGTTGCCATTGCCTAAATCGACCATACCAAAAATATCTGGCCCAGTTTGAATACTTTCGATATACTTTTCTTTTAACGTTTCATTGACTTCTGTAATCACTTCACAAATTTTTTCATAACCTTCTTCAGGATTGATGCGGACATCAATTAACACTTGCATATTGGCACGAGACAGGTTACTGATTGTGGTGATGTTTCGGTTTGGAATAAAATGAACAGTTCCATCAACCGCTTTAATTTGAGTGGTTCGTAATCCGACAGAAGTAACTGTTCCTTCAATATTTAACGCTAATAAGCGAATATAATCGCCTACATCCATTTGTTGTTCCAAAATAATGAAAAATCCGGTAATTAAGTCATTCATGAATCCTTGAGCCCCTAAACCAATGGCAACACCGGCAATTCCCGCTCCGGCTAATAATGAGCCAACAGGCACTCCGACAATGGTCAAAAGAGAATAGATGAAGAAAAAGAACAGCGTATATTGAAATGCATTAATAATTAAAGTGTGTAACGTTTTTAAACGGCTTTCACTAAAATGTTGCTTTTTACTATAATTTGCATAGGTGCGATCAATTAAATATTTCCCGATTCGCTGAATAATAAAAAATAGAAAAATCAAAAATAAAATTGATAAACTTTTTTCAATTAAGGTAGCGACAATGGCATCCCAATTAATATTGTTCCAAAAGCGTTGTAGCGCGCTCACTTTTTTTACGGTCGCTTCTGCTAAATCAGGAGCAGAAGAATCGACTGTTTCAGTACTGGCTAAACCAAGTATCAACATAAAAATCCAACTTTCTCTAAAATTTCTTCTTTTAGTATACTAAATCTCTCGGCGAAAGGGGAAGAAAATAGAAAGTTTTTTTAAAGACTTAACATGTTTTTTTAGGAATGTTATAATTTTGTAAATAAATAATATATTTTATAATTTTGTTAAAGGTTGTGAGTGCTGCGTGAAAGTTTCAATTGAATGGGCAAAAAATGATTTACTTTCTAAATTACCTGTAACAATTTTTATTGATGAACGATGTGCCACTCGCTTGACGGCTGACAAGCGACGAACATTCATCTTCCATAATCCAGTCGCTTTACGATTAGGGAGTCGTTTTTTTAGTAGTCAGATAATCGAAATTGCGGAATCATGTACATTGAAAGTTTCCTTTAATTGGTCCTGTGTTTATCTCTTTTGTATCTGGTTACTTGCAGTTAAACTGTGGATTGGAAGCGTTAGCGGTCGAACAATTGTAGTTGTGGCACTAATCGGAGTGCTGACCTATTGGCGTCGTTATTTATTGAAAATAAAGAAAATGACCTGACGAGTCGTGATTGTTTCGTGAAAGAAGAATGCGTAGTATACTAAAAGTAATGAAAATGAAGGGACTGAAGAAACACATGACTTTGGATAAAACAAAAAAATTAGCAAACGGCAATGAAATGCCACGCCTAGGTTTAGGTGTTTGGCGTGTAGAAGATGGCTCAGAAGCAACAAATTCAGTAAAATGGGCTTTAGAAGCGGGTTATCGCTTGATTGATACGGCAGCCGTTTATAAAAACGAAGTAGGGGTGGGCGAAGGCATTCGTCAATCGGGTATTCCCCGCGAAGAAATTTTCGTGACGACGAAATTATGGAATGAAGATCAAGGCTATGAAAATGCGATTAAAGCGTTTGATAAAAGCTTAGAAAAATTAGGGTTAGACTATGTTGATTTATATTTAATTCACTGGCCTGTTGCTGGTAAATATAAAGAATCATGGAAAGCATTAGAAGAAATTTACGCAAGTGGTCGTGCCAAAGCAATTGGCGTTTCCAATTTTCATCAACATCATTTGGAAGATTTATTAACAGAAGCAAATGTTGTGCCAATGGTGGATCAAATTGAATTACATCCTACGTTAACACAAGAACCGCTACGAAAATATTTAGCCGAAAATAAGATTGCCGTGGAGGCTTGGTCTCCTCTAGGACAAGGTAATTTATTATCTGAACCAGTACTAGTGAAAATTGGTGAAAAATATGGTAAATCAGCGGCCCAAGTGATTATTCGTTGGCACTTACAAAATGATATTATCGTGATTCCCAAATCTGTTCACGAAAAAAGAATTCAGGAAAATTTTGCTGTCTTTGATTTTGAATTAACGCCAGAAGAAATAACCGCAATTAATCAGTTAAATAAGGATCATCGTTTTGGTGCAGATCCAGATAATTTTGATTTTTAAGTATGATAGCAAGTAAAAACGGAGGGACGAAAGACGTCCCTCCGTTTTTACTATAATTTTTGAACAAAGTAGTTAAAGAGTGCTTGGGATTTGGCATCACGTGCGTACATTAGTTCAGGATGCCATTGAACAGCTAATAAAGGCTGCTGTTCATTTGTTGATTCCACTGCTTCTGCAAGGCCATCAGAGGACCAAGCAGTAACGCGTAAATCTTTTCCTAAAGTATGTAGTGCTTGGTGATGGTACGAGTTGACTTGACCAGTTGTACCATATATGTTTGATAATTGACTGTCTGGTTCAACATCAATACGATGCGTCGCAAAGATTGGTTGAGTGGGTTGTTGTCCGTGCTTAACTGACCATTGAGGATACATCGATAAATCTTGATATAATGTGCCACCTAAAGCAACATTGACTAATTGCATTCCACGGCAAACCGCAAAAATAGGTTTGTTTTGTTTTAAGGCTTCTTCAATTAGGGCTAACTCAAACTCGTCACGATCACGATTCGTTTCTTCTAATTTTATATGGGGTTCTTGTCCGTAAAATTCAGGGGCAACATCTTGACCGCCTGCTAAAAGTAGTTTATCAATTTGTTGTATATACGTAGCGGCTAATTCTTTGGGGCCAATTGGCAAAACGAGAGGAACGCCACCTGCGGCTTGAACAGCGCTGACAAAACCTTGTGGGGTGTACGTCACTTGGTTACCGTGAAACACTTCAGCTGCCTGCAAAAGTTGATTGCCAGCGATTCCAATAATTTTTTTGTCATAATAACATCACATCCTCAATAAATTCATACGTTCTATTGTAGCACTTTTTTTGAAAAAAGTGTTTGAGAAGAAGTCGAGACAAGTTTTGTCTCGGACAGCTCTCAAACACAAAAAGCTCAGTAAGTGAACAAGTGAAACTTTTTAACGTTCACGAATGACTTCGATTTTATAACCATCTGGGTCGACAACAAAGTAATAAGATGGTGCAGTTCCAGGTAAGCCTTTTAAGTCAGTGACAGTAAAGCCAGCCGCTTGATGTTTTTCGTGTAATCCTTCTAAATCATCTGTACTGATGGCGATATGACCATAACCGTTTCCTAAATCGTATGCTTCATGATCATAATTATAAGTTAGTTCTAGTTCGTAGTCGTCTCCTGGTAAAATTAAATAAACCAAAGTAAATTTATTTTCTGGAAAATCACGACGGCGACTTTCTTCAAAATTGAAGGCTTTTTGATAGAAATCTAATGATGCCTCTAAATCTTTTACACGCACACATGTATGAGCCATTTTCATAGTTAAAAACTCCCTTTCAAACTTAATTATATTTCCAACGTTAATAGTAGCATAGATAAACGTGAAATGTAGAGAAAAACGCTTGGTTTCTGACTTGTTCTAAAGGAATTTCTCAGGTAAAATAGATGAAAAGAGAAGAGGTGCGCCAATGAAAACGCCAACGTTTGGAAAAAGAGAAGAGACATTGACCTATCAAACAAGATATGCTGCATACATTATTGTTTCAAAGCCAGAAAATAACACAATGGTTCTGGTACAAGCGCCAAATGGAGCTTATTTTTTACCAGGAGGCGAAATTGAAGGCACCGAAACGAAAGAAGAAGCGATCCACCGAGAAGTGCTAGAAGAATTAGGAATTAGTGTAGAAATTGGCTGTTATTTAGGGGAAGCTGATGAATATTTTTATTCGAACCATCGCCAAACTGCCTATTATAATCCTGGATATTTTTATGTAGCGAATACTTGGCGGCAACTTAGCGAACCCTTAGAAAGGACCAATACTTTACACTGGGTTGCACCAGAAGAAGCAGTCCGTTTATTAAAAAGAGGAAGCCACCGTTGGGCCGTTGAAAAATGGCTAGCGGCAGCATCATAAAATAACGAATAACCCTCAATCTATGTTGATTAGATTGAGGGTTATTGTTATTGAAAAGAATGTTTAAATTAAAACCATTTTTTCAATAATTTGAGCGACACCATCTTCGTCATTACTAGTGGTATGCACATCGGCAATTGTTTTAACATTTTCTGTCGCATTGCCCATCGCAACACCAATCCCAGCGTAATCAATCATGGATAAGTCATTTTCATTGTCACCAATGGCCATCACTTCGTCTTTATTTAAGCCTAAATGGTCTGCCAATTTTGCTAGAGCATTGCCTTTGCTAGCATTTTTATTCATGATTTCATAGTAAAAAGGTGTACTTTTAACAGTCGTATATTTTTCGGTAAAATGTAATGGTAATTTTGCAATGGCAGGATCTAAAACTTCCGGCTCATCAATCATCATCATTTTAATAATGTTCATCTCTGGTGTCATTTCATCCACCGTACGATATTTCAAAGGCATGTTCACTAAAGATGCTTCGTGAATCGTATATTTACCAATATTGCGATTGGCAGTGTAAATAGCGGAATCATCAATTGTATGCAAGTGAGCGCCGACTTTACGAGAATACATTTCAATTTCTAAAAAATCCTCATAACTTAAGGTATAGCGTGAAATAATCGCATTATCTTTGGTTGCTTGGACAAGCGAACCGTTGTAGGTAATCACGAAATCATTTTCACCATATAAGGCTAATTCATCCAATTGTTCTTTCACGCCTGGCAAAGGACGGCCTGTACATAAAACAATACGAACGCCTTGATCATTTGCTTTTTGGAGCGCTTCTTTGACCCGTGGGGTAATCTTGTGTTGTGAATTTAGCAATGTTCCGTCGATATCAATAGCAACTAACTTAATTGACATAGAATCCTCCTAGAAAACCTATTTTTTTAAAACTAACGCACCATTATGAATGTAACTTGAAAACTCACGATACGTCTCATCAAATAAATCGTAATGTTTTTTATTTCCTTGGTCAAGCATTTCTTTAGGGAAATAGAAACGTTCATCTCCTTGACTTTGACCAGCAAGTGCTGCAACTAGGGGACTGACCGTTGCCAATTCCACTAATGAGCCATCTTTTTGCATCAATTCAATTTGTGTACGATGACGGTCTTTATTTGGACGATAAAAATCGTAAGGTAAATCATAGCTTGAATTAATGGCAGTATAATATTTAGGGTTGAAACCAACTTTTTCAATCAATTCCCTTAAATAAGCAATCGTTGCTGCGCTCTCTTTTTCGTTCGTAAAGGTGGCTGACTTCAGAGGCTTACGCATAAGGAAACGTTTGGCTAAATCACCTAGAATTGAATCAGGCACATCCATCCATTGTGTAAAGTACGTAGAGAGGACGCCATCATCCAATTTTAAATATTCTTGTAAGGTGAAGTCCCCTTTAAAGAATGGTACAAGCAGAGAGGCTTGTAAATCATAGTCAAATTCAGGGTTTTCAAATAATTCTTTCGCCCGATGCAATAAATGATCAAGAATCACTTCCATCCCACGAGAAACAGGGTGGAAATAGACTTGGACATACATTTGGTAACGACTAACGATATAGTCTTCCACCGCATGCATCCCATTCATAGCAAAGGCAATGCCTCCTTTGTAGGGTCGAATCACACGTAAAATTCTAGTTAAATCGAAAGTTCCGTATTCTGTCCCTGTAAAGTATGCATCACGTAACAGATAGTCCATGCGATCGGCATCAATTTGACTAGAAATCATTTGCACCACTTGAGGATTTGGGTATTGTTTAGTAATAACGCTGGCGACTTTTTCAGGAAAATCTGCCGAAACACGGTTTAAAATTTGATAGACTTCCGTTTCTGGTGAGGTGATGATTTGGACCGTGATTGCTTCATGGTTTGTATCAAAAATATGCTCGAATGTATGTGAATAAGGACCATGACCGACATCATGTAATAAAGCTGCGCAAAGTGTAATCAGGCGCTCGTCGTCATTCCAGCCGTTTTCACCTAATCGTTCCACAGAATAGTTACGTTGGAAAATCTCACAAATCCGACGTGTAATTTCGTAAACACCCAAAGAATGGGAAAAACGACTATGTTCGGCACCGTGAAACGTAAAAGAAGAAGTACCTAGTTGCTTAATGCGACGTAATCGTTGCACTTCAGCAGAATTAATAAGGTCTAAAATCACTTGATGTTGGACATGAATATAATTATGGACGGGATCACGAAAAACTTTTTCGATTGGTAATCGTTGCTCTTTATACGGAATCGTCATACGATCTCTCCTTTAATTAAGGCGTTTCGTTGCGCCATTTTTTCCAGCTGGACAGTTAAATTTGTTTGGAACCATTCTGAGGTTATAATTGGTTCGGTTAAGTTTGGATCAATAGATTTTTCAAATTGTTGAGGTAATGCTTCGATTAAACGGGTTTTTACGGCGTCTATTGTTAATGGAGTCTCAATCAGGGTTTCTAAATTTGCCATCACTGCTGGATCAACGGGTGGATAGCCATTTTCACCAAATTGTTCTTGTAACCCAGCAAGGTAAAAGTCTCGAACCACTTCTCCACGAGCAAGTTGATTGCCGTTAACGCTGATGTAAATCATGACAGCAATACCGTCTTTGACGCGTCGTTGGGCAATCCCAGAAAACTTTTGACCGCCAATACTTAAATCATAAGTACCGGGACAATAGGATGTAGTAATTTCAAAGGCGTCAATCTCTTTCTCCGGAAAACTCTGACGGAGCCAAGCCCACATTAATTCATAAGCCGCATCGATACTTAATTTGTGTTCAGAATTATTTGGTAAAATAAGTGAAACATTTAAAATACCCGAATCGGCAATCACCCCTAAACCGCCGGCATTGCGAACGACTACAGAATAATTGTTTTCTTGCAGAGAAGCGATGCCTTCTTTTAGATGTGGTACACGGGTATCTTTCATGCCAAGAATCATTGCTTGATCCAATTGCCAGAAATGAATGATTGGTTGGTGCTGCATTCCTGAAAAAGTGGTTAAAACATCGGTCAAGGCAAAAGGTAAAAAATAGTCACTGTTTGTTAAACAACCTGAATCAAGGAGCATAAAGGATTCAGTGTGAAGGGGAAAAGTTGTGCTCATAAAAAACGTCCTGTCTATTTATAATTACGTCATTTAATACGTTTATTTTCTTACTCTCTCTTATATTATATACAAAAAACGCAAAAAAGCATGTTATATAAACGAATTCTGAAGGAATTCTCTAAAATAGTAAACGGTTTTCTTATTAAATAGATGAAACAAATGCTTGCAACCCGTGAAAAGAGCTTATACAATAAGAAAAGGTACATAAGCAAGGAAAAATTGACTTTAGTTGACAAATACATTGAAAAAGTCAACAATAAGAAAGTTATATTTTGGAAAAGGAGTGACCATTATGGATTTATCAACAGGCGTTCCTGTATCGATTCAACTAAAAACGATTGTCCAACAAGGCAACGAACAAAAAGATTTTTTCTTTGACTTAGAAGGTCAATTAGTAAAAATGGGTGATACATTATACATTCGTTACAAAGAAGAATTATTAGAGGATACAGAGCCAACCCCCGTAACCATTAAAATTGAACCAGACGGGCATGTTCAGTTGATTCGTGCCGGTGAATTACGGATGCGTTTAAGATTTGGCTATCAGGAAAAATTAGATACAAGTTATCGAACCCCTTATGGCTTGCTGCAGATTAGTACGTTTACACATAATTTGCGTGTTAGTTTAAAAGATCAACCAATGTCTGGTAAGATTTTAGTTGATTATGATTTATACTCTCAAACAGAGCGAATCGGAGAATATCATTTAGAATTAGAATTTACTGCATAAATATTGCAGAATAGAATTGATTTTTTTTCAATGTTTTTGTATGATAAGGAGTAGACTGTGAAAGGACGTGTACCTCTTGGAAATTAATGTATTTGAAGGGTTAAACAAAAAAGAATTATCCATGATTGAAGTAGCACACGCTATTTTAGAACAACATGCAGATGTAATGGATTTTTCTGATTTAGTTAACCAAATCCAAAATTATCTTGGCAAGTCTGATAGTGAAATTCGTGACCAATTAGCACAATTTTATACAGATTTAAACATCGACGGTAGCTTTATCTCATTGGGAGACAATCGTTGGGGCTTACGTTCATGGTATCCAATCGATTCAATCGATGAAGAAGTTACACATGGCTTGGAAGAAGACGAAGAAGATGCACCACGTCGTAGAAAACGTAAAAAAGTAAATGCCTTCATCACTAATCCAAACGATGAAGATGTAATTGACTATAACGATGACGATCCAGAAGATGCTGAATTAACAAATGATGATGAAGAAGACATCTTGTACGATGATGAAGAAGATGAAGATGAAGAAATCAAAGCATACAACTCTGACTTACAAGAGATTGGTGCAGATTCAGACGATGATGAAGAAGATATTCCGCAAATCGAAGAAGATTTAACGATCATTGATGACGATGATGTTGAAGATGAAGACGATTTTGATGACGAATATTCTGAAGAGTAAGAAACCAAAAAGCTTGATTCCTAAGAAGGAGTCAAGCTTTTTAGTTGAATGCTTAAGAAAAATGAGAAAATAGAAAAAATTATTTTCTTGAATAGAAGTACTTGACCTGATGTTCGTTTGCTTGTATTATACTACTTGGGCACCTTTAAGAAGGTCAGAAGTTTGAACGAACTTACAAGCTCCCTATTCGTAATGGATAGGGAGCTTTTCTATTTTTGTTTCTTTTTTATTTGGAGAAACGTAAGAGTCTCAAAGTTGTTTTACTTCTCTCTACAAAATATTATCAAAGAAAGGGTTTTTAACTATTATGACAAAATACATCTTTGTTACAGGTGGCGTGGTTTCTTCTATCGGAAAAGGGATTGTCGCAGCATCTTTAGGACGATTATTAAAAAATCGTGGATTAAAAGTAACGATTCAAAAATTCGATCCATATATTAATGTGGATCCGGGGACAATGAGTCCTTACCAACATGGAGAGGTTTTTGTCACAGATGATGGTGCCGAAACAGATTTGGACTTAGGTCACTATGAACGTTTTATTGATATTAACTTAAATAAATACTCAAACGTAACCACTGGGAAAATTTATTCAGAAGTCTTACGTAAAGAACGTAAAGGGGAATACTTAGGTGCAACAGTGCAAGTTATTCCACACATTACCAATGAAATCAAAGAAAAAATCATGCGTGCAGCGAAAATGACGGATGCCGATGTGATTATCACAGAAGTAGGTGGTACTGTCGGCGACATCGAATCATTACCTTTCCTAGAAGCATTGCGTCAAATGAAAGCTGATATGGGTAGTGACAACGTAATGTACATCCATACAACCTTGATTCCTTACTTAAAAGCGGCTGGCGAAATGAAAACTAAACCAACACAACATAGTGTCAAAGAATTAAGAAGTTTAGGGATTCAACCAAATATTTTAGTGGTCCGTACGGAATTACCTGTTTCTCAAAACACTAAAAACAAATTAGCACAATTCTGTGATGTTAATCCGGAAGCGGTAATTGAATCTCGTGATGTTGAAACGTTATACTCCATTCCATTAGCACTTCAAGCACAAAACATGGATCAAATTGTTTGTGATCATTTAAAATTGGATGCACCGGCTGCAGACATGACTGAGTGGCGTGCATTAGAAGAAAAAGTTCTTAACTTGAAAAAGAAAACAAAAATTGCGCTGGTTGGTAAATATGTTGAATTACCAGATGCTTATATTTCTGTTGTAGAAGCATTAAAACATGCTGGGTTTGATTTTGATTCAGATATCGAAATTGATTGGGTTGATTCACAAGAATTAACTGCTGAAAATGTCGCTGAAAGAATTGGTTCAGCAGATGGTATTTTGGTTCCTGGTGGTTTTGGTGATCGTGGAATTGAAGGAAAAATTGAAGCGATTCGTTTTGCTCGCGAAAATGACGTACCATTCCTTGGCATTTGCTTAGGTATGCAAATGGCCTGTGTAGAATTTGGTCGTAACGTTGTGGGCTTAGAAGATGCTGGTTCTGCAGAAACTAATCCTGACGTGACAAATAACATTATTGATTTAATGGCAGATCAAGAAAATATCGAGAATTTAGGTGGCACACTACGTTTAGGTTTATATCCATGTAAATTGAAAAAAGGAACGAAAACTACGGCAGCATACGGAAATGAAGATGTTGTCCAAGAACGTCACCGTCATCGTTATGAATTTAACAACAAATATCGTCAATTATTTGAAGAAAATGGCTTAGTTTTCTCTGGAGTTTCACCAGATAATCGTTTAGTTGAGATTGTTGAAATTCCTGAAAAACAATTTTTTGTGGCTTGTCAATTCCACCCAGAATTAATTTCTCGTCCAAATCGCCCACAACGCTTAATCAAAGGATTTGTTGGTGCAGCTTTGGCAAATAAAGAAAGTAAATAAGCAAAAATGGACGAAGTGATTCAGTTCACTTCGTCCATTTTTAATCTAAAAAAGTACGGGGCTCATCATGAGCCCCGTACTTTTTATGCTGCTTTATTTTCATCTGGTTTAGAACTACTTTCAGGTGGTTGCGGCGGTTCTTGTGAACTAGAACTTGAAGGTTCAGGTGGTTGTTCTGATGTTGCCGGTTGCTCTGCTGAGGAAGAGCTTGCCGGTTGTTCGGTTGATGGTGGCGCTTCAGAGGAAGAAGGCGCACTTTCTGAACTAGAACTTGATGAACTTTCCGCTTCTTTTGTGGAAGAGGATTCCACCGTACTGCTAGATTCCGGCTGTGGTGCTGAAGAGGTAGTACTTGGTAAAACTTGTACATTTGGTACCTCATAGGCATCTTTCACGTATAATTCATTACCTACCCGCACAACACTGTCTGGCTGCACCCAGTCATCGTTTGAAACATTTTGAGACAAGTAACTCATTATTTCACGATAAACATCCGAGGCAATCCCATAGTATTCTTGATAGATTGGTGTATTTCGATCATTGTATCCAGTCCAAACAGAAACGGCATAGTGTGTTGTATAACCAACAAAGGTACTATCCGGGGCAATTCCTTTTTCTGTTGTGCCCATTCGCGCTAAATCTTCATCAGTATAGTTAGAAGTCCCTGTTTTGGCCGCTTGGATTAAGCCTGGAATGGCGCCGTTAAATCCTGTTCCGCCGTTTAAAACATCTTTTAACATATCCGTCATCATATAGGCGGTAGAGTCTTTCATTGCACGTTTGCCATCAGGTTGATAATCAACGCTAGTTCCATCATTGAAAACGACTTTGTTTACGTAATACGGTTTGTTATAAATCCCATTATTGGCGAAAGCCGCATAAGCTGCTGCTAACTTCAATGAGGAAATTCCATATTTATCGCCATCTACATCGCTTGTGTTACTTGAAATGGCATTTGACGCTTCTAAGTTTTTATAGTCAATTCCTAGTCCTTTAATGAAAGGCATGATGTTTTCTTTACCAACTTCATCAAACGTCTGGACCGCGGTTGTGTTACGAGAACCCATAATCGCACGGCGCATAGTAATGACGCCTTGATATGTTAAATCAGAGTTGAAGACATCAATGTCGGTACCAGGATATTTCGTTGGTTTATCCACCATGAGGCGACCTGTCGAATAATTTAAATTCTCAATTGCGGGACCATAATCCATGATTGGTTTCACGGTTGAACCAACATCACGTTGGGTGTTAACAGCTAAATTGTTTCCTAATTGCACATCATCAGGAATGTGACGACCACCAATTTGTGCTCGGACTTGTCCAGAGGCAACATCAATAACGGTTGAAGCCACTTGCATTTTATCATCTGGAAACGCAACGTATTGATCACTGTTGACAATATCGTAAAGTTGTTTTTGGGCATTCATATCTAAGTTTGTGTAGATATCTAGTCCGTCTGTGTAAACATTTTTACCAGTTTTTGCTTTCACTTCATTGATTACTTCTTTGACGTAATTATCTACGACTTTTCGATTGTCATCACTGGCTTTTAATGGCACTAAGCCTTCATCGATTGGGGTAGCTTTGGCTTTTTCGTACTCTGCTTTCGAGATTTTTTTATTGTCGTACATTGTGTAGAGTACAACATCCCGGCGTTCTTTAGCAGTATCTGGTTTTGTATAGGGATCGTATGAGTTTGGCGCTTGTGGCATTCCTGCCAGTAGGGCCGTTTGTGGTAAATCAAGTTCAGATAAATGTTTACCATAATAATTTTCAGCCGCTGTTTCCATTCCATAAAAACCATTCGCCATGTAGACTTTGTTAATGTAGTAAGTTAAAATTTCTTCTTTTGATTTTTCACGTTCTAAACGAACAGCCATCCATGCTTCTTGTGCTTTCCGTTTCAAGGTTTGGTCAGATTCTTTTGTAGAGAAGTAGGACAATTTAATTAATTGTTGGGTTAAGGTACTTCCGCCTTGTAATCCACCATTTTTGACATTTGAAAGGGCAGAACCGATAATCCGAATCGGATCCACACCAATGTGTTTATAGAAACGACGGTCTTCGACAGAAACAATGGCATCTTTTAATAATTGAGGCACATCATTTGGTTGAATTAATTCACGCTTTTCTGCGCCTAAATCCTCAAAAATTTCATTATTAATATCGTAAAGCTTCGATGAAACTGTCGCATTCAGTTTGTCATCTTCTAATTTTGGGGCTTGTCGTGCATAGAACCAAAAAAGACCAACGCCTGCTAAAAAAGCGACCATCCCAGCGATAAGTAAGCCAAGAAAGATTTTTAAAACAAGCCGTTTTTTCTTTTTCGGCGGTTGTGTCTTTTTCTTGTAACTCGACTTCGATGAGGTGTTGGATGCATGTCTAGCAGCTCGCGAGCCTGAATTTGAGGTTGGCATAAATAGCAACTCCTTTGTTATACTTTCAAAACTTTATGAATCTAGTGTGTCTGAATATATTGTTCCACTGCGTCGAGATAAGGGATTCGCGGTGCGATTCCAAAAGATAATTCAATTCCTTCTTTCTCGATGAGTGCAAGCGGCATAGATTTTTTTCCAGTAACTGCTTGGTTTTTCCAATGCGTTATTAGATTTTCACCACTAAAAAAGAAGCAGCGTTTTAAGCTTGAAAACCATAATAGCACAAAACAAATCCCTTGTTGTGCTATACATTGTTCCATATGATCAATTTGATGTTGATGAAAATTTTTAAAGGGAAAGGACGTGGTGTTTTTCGTTTCTTTCGCTTCAAAATCTATGTAACGGCCTTGATATACACCGTTATAATCAGTCGTTGAAGCTTGTCTAAAGTAGGCCTCCTTAATAACAGCCGCA
The DNA here is from genome assembly GCF_050558155.1 of Enterococcus sp. DIV0294. Lineage (NCBI taxonomy): Bacteria > Bacillati > Bacillota > Bacilli > Lactobacillales > Enterococcaceae > Enterococcus > Enterococcus sp. DIV0294. The sequence continues at coordinate 1,034,613 of NZ_CP187889.1, forward strand.
CTTCGTTTGGGATAATCTACTTTAACAATTTGAACAGGAGTGGGTTTCTTATGAACGACTGCTTGCTTATTCAATAGATAATATTGATTGCTTTGATTGATCGCTTCTTCGAAATCCATCCCACGATTACCAAATTCAACGGGGCGTTTCTTTTTTACTTGTTTTTTTGGTGATTGTGCTTCATGATGATTATAAGGTATTCCGTTAGGATAATGGAACGTCACGTTTATCACACTCCTAGCCTGTATTATACCAAAAAAAAGACCTGAAAGAAAAGGGATGACTTATGGAAATGATAAAAACCCTCTATGTCACCGGTTATCGCAGCTTTGAATTGGGGATATTTCAAGGAAAAGACCCGAAAATCACAGTTATTAAAAATGTCTTAAAAAAAGAGTTAGCCAGTTATATTGAAACGGGAGTAGAATGGATTTTGATTTCTGGCAATTTAGGTGTTGAACTTTGGACAGCTGAAGTAGTTGGGGAATTAAAAACGGAATATCCAGAAGTTCAGCTAGGTTTACTTTATCCGTTTAAAGACTTTGGCAATAATTGGAATGAACAAAATCGAGAACTGTTAACGAAAGCGGAAAGTTTGGCAGATTATATCAACTCAGTAAGTCACCAGCCCTATCAATCGCCAGCACAATTAAAAATGCATACAAAATTTCTTTTGGAACATTCTGGGGGCAGCTTACTTATTTATGACAAAGAGTACCCTGGCAAAACGGAGTATTTTTTAAAGGATGCACAACATTTTTCGGAACGAGAACCCTATGATATTCGCTTAATTACAATGGATGATTTACAAAACTCGGTGATTGATTAGAGAATCTGTTTGATTTTCTAGCTATTTTTCGTTACAATAGTATTTGTGGAACTATGAAATTTTCTATCGTAAATAAACAAATGAGGTGTAAACATGGCAAATTTAGTATATAGTCCTAAAGACATTTTACAAAAAGAATTTAAAACGAAAATGATGAACGGGTATGACCCAATTGAAGTAGACGAATTTTTAGACAATGTTATTAAAGACTACGAAGCTTATAATAAAGAATTATTAAGCTTGCAAGAAGAAAACAGCCGCTTAATGGCAAAATTAGACCAATTATCAAAAGCCCAACCAACGCCTCGTGTTGCTCAAGAAGTACCAAAAAGTGCAGCAGTGACCAACTTTGATATTTTAAAACGTTTATCAAACTTAGAGCGTGAAGTTTTTGGTAAAAAGTTAGATGAAACACCTTCAACACCTGTAACGCCTTCTGCACCGTCAATGACTGCAGAACCAGCGAACCATGATGTTGATAATGCACAAACACGTCAATTTTAACAAGACAATTTAAGTCAAGTTTTCACGAGGAACAAAAAGCATTTGTTAGAATAGCGGACACTTGTTGTAGTGTGTAAATTTTTGCTGTTCGTCTAAACAGATTTGTAATTTTCGGGTGATCGCGGTTTGCTTTTGCAAGCTGAGGAAAGTCCATGCTCGCACAAGCTGAGATGCTTGTAGTGTTCGTGCTTAGCGAAATCATAAGCTAAGGTACTCTTTTAGAGTAACGGCAGGAAAAATGACTAAGGTTTCGACTATGTCAAAGTATCCTTGAAAGTGCCACAGTGACGAAGCGATGTGGGAAACTCCATCGGTGGAACGCGGTAAACCCCTCGAGCGAGCAACCCAAACAATGGTAGGGGCGCTCTTCTAAAGGAAATGAACGAGTAGAAGAGGCAGAGTTTACTCTGCAGATAGATGATGACCGTCACCATTTTTTCCTGAAGAATTGGTGATACAGAACATGGCTTATAGAAAATTACAAGTAATTCAGGAAGACCTTCCAACGTAGTTGTGAAGGCTTTTTTTACGAAAAGAATAAAAAAATGTTAAAATAAAGAAACTGAGATAAAAGTAGTAAGCTGTCTGTTCTAAAGAGGCCGGAACAGGACCGTTTAGTTCAGAGAAAGCGGACAATTATAAAAAACAAGCGGAGCAGTAGTCGGCAGGACTGTTAGCTCCAGACAATAAAAAGAGTCAAGAAGGAGTTTTTATGACGAAAGAAAAAACATTCAAACTTGTTGCAACGGCTGCTAGTGGCTTAGAAGCATTAGTTGGAAAAGAATTGCGTGATTTAGGGATTCCCTGTGAAGTAGAAAATGGCCGGGCCGTCTTTGAAGGAACAGTTGAAACAATTGCTACTGCCAATTTATGGCTACGAACAGCAGATCGGATTAAAATCGTCGTTGGCGAATTTAACGCCTATAGTTTTGATGAATTATTTGAAAAAGTTAAAGCACTTCCTTGGGAAGATTATTTGCCTTTAGATGCAGAATTTCCAGTTGCAGGTAAATCAATTAAGTCAAAATTGTATAGTGTTCCTGATTGCCAAGCCATCACCAAAAAAGCCATTGTTAACCGTTTAAGAGAAGTTTACCATCGTCCAGCGACGGTGCCTTTAACCGAAACAGGAGCTTTTTTTAAATTAGAAGTGGCTCTTCTAAAAGATAAAGTGACGTTGACGTTGGACACGACTGGGCCAAGTTTATTTAAACGGGGCTATCGCATTGAAAAGGGGGGCGCACCTCTTAAGGAAAACATGGCAGCTGCTTTAGTGATGTTGACCAATTGGCGCAAAGATCGTCCTTTTTATGATCCAGTTTGTGGTTCTGGAACAATTTGTATTGAAGCAGCATTAATTGGCCATAACATTGCCCCTGGCTTTAATCGTAGTTTCACTTGTGAAACATGGGATTGGGTTGATCCAGCAATTTTTGAAAAAGTACGTAACGAAGCCGAGGCAAAGGCAGACTACGATGTTGAATTAGATATCTGTGGTTCAGATGTTGATGGGCGAATGATTGAAGTCGCACGAGCGAATGCTGAGGAAGTTGGTTTAGGTGATTCAATTACTTTTAAACAATTGGCCTTAAAAGATTTTACAACCGAGAAGGAATATGGTGTAATGGTAGCTAACCCGCCTTATGGTGAGCGTTTAGGAGAAGAGGAAAGTGTTCGTCGTTTGTATAAAGAAATGGGCCATGTTTTCCGTCCGTTAACTACTTGGAGCAAGTATATACTGACGAGTGATCTTGCTTTTGAAGAATATTATGGTGCCAAAGCTACTAAAAAACGGAAGCTTTACAACGGAGCCTTACGAACAGATTTATTCCAATACTGGGGAACACGTCCACCAAGAAAACCACGGGAAGACTAAGAAAGCTGGTGTAAAAAAATGAAGGAAGCTGTATTTTTACAAGAAGTGAAAGAAATTCAATTACTAAAAAATGCCTTGACATTATTAGACTGGGATTCATCAACTGGGATGCCAGAAAAAAGTAGTCCTTTTCGAGGAGAAGTAGAAGGGTATTTAACCGGATTATATTTTGAACGAAGTATTGGCGCAGTTATTCAAGAAGCATTGGCCTATTTTGAGACACGCCCTGAAGAATTATCTGAATTAGGGAAACTGGTTTTTGAAAAAGTAAAAGAAGAATATGCTTTGAATAAAAATGTTCCAGCTGAACGTATGCAAGAATATGTTAAAGTATTAAACCAAGCACATACAGATTGGCTAAAAGCACGCGCTGCACAAGATTTCGGCTTGTTAGAAGAAACCTTAACGAAGGTCGTTGCGTTCCAAAAAGAGTTCATTCCTTATTGGCAAAAAGAAGAAAAAACTCCGTACGATGTGTTATTAAATCAATTTGAACCAGGGATGACGGTTGAGAAACTAGACCAAGTATTCGACCAAGTAAAACAAGGGATTCAAGAGATTCGGACCGTTTTGGCAGAAAAAGGTACGCCGCCTAGAACTGACTTTTTATCTAGAAAAATGACCAAAGAACAACAACGTCGTTTTGTGATTGGTGTGGTTGAGCAATTAGGCTATGATTTTTCAAAAGGCCGATTAGATGATACAGTTCATCCATTTATGACAGCTCTAAATCGAAATGATGCGCGGATTACTACGCGCTGGGAAGAAAATAATTTCTCAATGGCAACATTTGGTGTGATTCATGAAGCGGGTCATGGGATGTACGAACAAAATTTTGATCCTAAATTTGACTTTACGCCGCTAAGCGAAGGTGCCTCTATGGGGATTCACGAATCACAATCGCTCTTTAATGAAATTATCATTGGTAGCAACCGGGCTTTTTGGCAAAAACAATACCCGTTTTTCCAAGAATGCGCAGAAGGCACTTTTGATGATATTGCTTTTGAAGATTTCTATGCTTCTTTAAAAGAAACGAAAGCAAGTTTGATTCGGATTGATTCCGATAGTCTCACCTATCCTTTGCATATCATTATTCGTTATGAAATTGAGAAAATGTTGTTTAATGGTTCTTTGGAAGTCGCTGATTTGCCAAAAGTGTGGAACGAAAAATACCAAGAGTACTTAGGCGTATCACCTGAAAATGATTTAGAAGGCGTCCTTCAAGATGTTCATTGGTCTGGAGGTAGCTTTGGTTATTTCCCATCTTATGCCTTGGGTTATTTGTACGCCGCACAACTATTTCACGCAATGAAACAAGAATTATCTGTTGATGAAATTTTAGCTTCGGAGGATTATTCTGATATCCGTAAATGGTTAACACAACATATTCATCAGTACGGCGCTTCACGTAAACCAAATCAATTAATTTATGATGCAACGGGAGAAGAATTGAATCCTAGTTATTTAATTGATTATATGAAAGCTATTTATTTTGATGTTTATCATGTGCAATAAGTGAAACAAGCAAGGGGAAGTGGACAACAACAATGTTATCAATTCGTGAATATTTAGAAGCTGGTGAAACAACAATCTCAAACTTACTATTTGATCATTACCAAAAAATTGGTTTGAAAGATGATGAATTTCTCTTTTTACTGCAACTTTTTCGTTCGCAAAATGCAGGCGATTTATTTCCAGACTTAATGGCGATTGCAGAGACGATGTGCAAAACGCCAGATACGATTTATAAGTTATTAAATCAATTGGTTTCTCGCGGATTTATTCGAATTGAAACACAACAAAACCAAAAAGGTCAAATGATGGATACGTATGATTTACTACCTGTTTTTCAAAAGATTCAATTATTTTTACAAACGAGCAAAGAAAAACAAGTTGTCGCAAACCACGAAGATGAAATTAAACAGCTTTACCAAGGCTTTGAAAAAGAATTCGGACGTCCACTTTCACCCATTGAATTAGAAATGATTGGTCAGTGGTTGAACACGGACCATTATTCCCCTGAATTAATCCGGTTAGCGTTGCGAGAAGCCGTTTTAAATCAGGCGTATAGTTTGAAATATATTGATCGTATTTTACTTGCGTGGGAGCGTAAAAATATTACCACCAAAGAACAAGTGGCTGCTGATCAGAAAAAACGAAAAGATTCTATGATTCAAAATGAGATTGAACAACAAGGTCAGACACAAGAATCGTTACCAAAGGTTACATTACACAATTGGTTAAATCCAGAAGACAGTGAATAAAAAGGAGGTGGGCCATGCTATCAAAAGAGAAAACAATGGAAGCTATTGAAATTATGTATGAGATGTTTCCAAATGCAGAATGTGAATTAAAACATAAGAATCCTTTTGAATTATTAATTGCTGTGATTTTAAGTGCGCAAGCAACCGATGTATCGGTAAATAAAGCTACTCCTGGTTTATTCGCAGCTTTTCCAACTCCAGAAGCTTTAGCAGCTGCGCCGGTGGAGGAGATTATTGCTAAAATAAAAACCATTGGCTTATATCGCAATAAAGCAAAAAATATTAAAGCGTGCGCACAACAACTTTTAGAACGTTTCAATGGAGAAGTTCCGCAAACCAGAGATGAACTGGTCAGTTTACCTGGCGTGGGGAGAAAAACAGCCAATGTAGTAATGGGAGATGCTTTCGGCGAACCGGCTTTTGCAGTAGATACACATGTGGAACGAGTGTCCAAGCGCCTTAGAATTTGTAAGCTAAATGCGAATGTTACTGAAGTTGAGCAAACCTTAATGCGTAAAGTTCCGAAAGAACTCTGGGTGAAAACGCACCATACCATGATTTTCTTTGGGCGTTATCACTGCCTAGCAAGAGCGCCTAAATGTGAAGCCTGTCCGCTACTCTATATGTGTCAAGAAGGCAAAGAACGGATGAAAGGGAAATAACATATTTTTTCCTAAAAAAGCGAGCCACAAGTCCAACCGACTTGTGGCTCGCTTTCTTTTTTGATTTTTAAGAAACGCAACAAATGATTGCGGTTTCTTAAAAATTGATTTAGTATAGACAGTGTGGTATATACTAGAAAATTTATTTTTTTGAAGAAAGATAGGCGATGAAATGACAGAAAATGCACCCAAATTTAAGCAAATTTCTGCAGAAATTGAAAAGAAGATTAGAGACGGTCTGTATGTAAGTGCACAAAAATTACCTTCAGAATATGATTTAGCTAAAGAATATAACTGCAGTCGCTTGACCATCCGTAAAGCGATTGATGATTTGATCCGCAAAAATATTTTGGTAAAACGACATGGTAAAGGTAGTTATGTGATGTCGCAAGCGAAAATTCAAAGTGGTCGCGCTGGCTTACAAGGTTTTACTGAGGCAGCCAAAGCTTACGGGAAAAAAAGCCAGACAGAAGTCATTTCCTTTGAAGAAGTAGTACATCCCGCTGAGAAAATTCGGGAGGCGCTCCAAGTAGGCAAAAATGAGGCGATTTATGAACTGATTCGCCGCCGAATGTTAGACGGCGAGCCAATGACAGTTGAAAAAATTTATTTGCCACAAGCATACGTACAAGGCCATACGAAGCAAGACTTCGAGGGCTCTCTTTTCTGCTTAATTGAGAAGAACGTCGAGATTGCTTATTCGCATCAAGAAATTGAAGCAATCTTAGTTGAAGCGGAAATTTCAGAATTATTGAATGTTCCTGTGGGCCAACCACTTTTACAAGTCCACTCTATCACCTATGCGCTTGATGCAACTCCTATTTTATATGATGTCTCTTTATATCGAGCAGATCGGTACACGTTTAAAAACACACTGACCCGCTATAGCCCGTCTGAAAACAACCAAGTGGAGCTAGGAGGTTCTTGGAACGAATGAAGATCAAAGAAGAAATAGCCGCTCAAAAAGATTTATTTTATGAAGACTTAAACAAAATTATCGCGATTCGAAGTGTGAAAGGGTCGCCTAAAAAAGAGGTACCTTTTGGCGAAGGACCGAAAAGAGCCTTGGAAGAAACGCTGAAACTGGCAGAGCGTTATGGCTTTCAAACTGGGATTGTCAATGACGCAGTTGGCTATGCGCAATGGGGAACAGCGGAAGAATATCTGGGAATTATTGGTCATTTAGACGTAGTACCAGAAGGTTCTGGTTGGTCAGTGCCGCCCTTTCAATTAACGAAAAAAAATCAACGTTTGTATGGTAGAGGAATTCTAGATAATAAAGGTCCTATCTTGGCTTGCCTGTATGGAATGAAATTACTGAAAGAACTTGGTTACCAACCAAAGAAAACCATTCGCTTAATGTTTGGCACGGATGAAGAAAGTGGGAGTGGAGATATCCCCTTATATTTAGAGAAGGAAAACGCACCCGTTTTTGGATTTACTCCAGATTGTAAATATCCAGTAGTTTATGGGGAGCGAGGGATTGTTAATTATGAGATCACAACGACCATCCCAGATGATTCAAGTGAACAAATTGGTCAGATTATAGGTGATCAAGCAAAAGACCACGTACCTGATCAATTAAGTGTGGTGATTGCGGGAAAAACAACAGCAATCACGGGAAAACGTGCTCCTTCCAATGCGCCAGAACTAGGCAAGAACGCGATTACTTTATTGGCACAGAAAATTAGCGAGGAACAGTTAGTCAAAGGAAATTTATTACAGTATTTCGACTGGTTAACCGCTAGTTTTCACGAAAAGCACTATGGCGAAGGAGTAGCTCTGGACTTTAAGGATCAGGATAGTGGGCAATTGATTTTAACGCCCTATGCGTTGGAAAAACGAGGACAGCAATTGGTGTTATCATTGGCCGTGCGTTATCCTGTTTCTATTACAGAAAACGAAGTAACCACGCAGCTAACGAAGGCACTATTTCCAGAAAGTGAAGTGACCGTCATCCGCCGCCTCCCTAGTACGCTGTTTCCAAAAGATGAGCGCAATGTTCAAAAATTAACCAAGGTTTATGAACAAATTACTGGCTTAGATGGGACGCCAGTCACAACTACAGGTGCTACGTATGCTCGCTTTATGCCGAATATCGTTGCTTTTGGTCCATCATTTCCTGGTCAAAAAGGCATTGCGCATAACCAAGATGAATATATGGATGAAAAAGATTTACTGCTTAATCTGGAAATCTATATGCAAGCGATGATTGCATTAACAGAAGCATAAAACCAATAGAAGATACACGTATGAGAAGAAGCCAATGTGTTTCGTAGAGGTCGCATACGTGTATCTTCTATTTTTCTGTATAAAATTTCATTTTCAGTATATACAAAACAGTATATACTGGTTTATAATGGTGGAGAAATGTAAGCGTTAACGAAAGGGCGGATGGAAAATGACTTGGGGTGCAATTGCGACATGGCGGATGGCACATGATGGGTTACTAAAAGCTACAGAAGAATTACAACAAGGAGGTGCTGCAGGCACGGCCGTGGAACAATTAATTAAAGAAGTAGAAGACTATCCTTTTTATAAGTCAGTGGGCTACGGCGGTTTACCTAATGAGGAAGGGATTTTAGAAATGGATGCTGCCTATATGGATGGAGACACATTTGCAATTGGTGCTGTGGCAGGAATTACAGATGTTAAAAATCCGATTTCAGTGGCTAAAGCATTAAGTAAAGAGAAGTTTAATAGTTTTCGTGTTGGCGCAGGTGCAACGAAATATTCAATGTTGCACGGTTTTGAAAGAAAGAATATGTTGACAGAACGCGCTAATCAATGGTGGCAAAAGCGTTTAAAAGAAATTCAGGAAAATCAGTTGAACCCCTATGATGGGCATGATACTGTCGGCGCTATTACGTTAGACCAAACAGGATCAATGGCAGCTGGCACTTCCAGTTCGGGACTTTTTATGAAAAAAGCAGGACGTGTCGGCGATTCACCACTGTCAGGTTCTGGTTTTTATGTTGATAGCGAAATTGGTGGTGCTGCGGCTACAGGATTAGGTGAAGATTTAATGAAAGGCTGTCTTTCTTATGAAATCGTCCGTTTAATGGGGGAAGGGCGCTCGCCACAACAAGCATGTGATCAAGCGGTCTATGCTTTTCACGAAAAATTGACCCAACGTTATGGGAAAGCAGGAGCTTTTTCACTAGTGGCCATGAACAAACAGGGAGACTGGGGCGTAGCTACGAATGTGGAATTTACTTTTACGGTTGGTACTGATATGCAGCAACCAGAAATCTATATTGCAAATCCAAGCAAGAATCATACCACAGAGATTCAGCCGATTTCACAAGAATGGTTAGCGGCCTATGAAAAAAGAATTAAAGCACCAATTGAATAGATGAGGAGAGTGAAGGAACATGAGTAAAAAACAAATTTATCTTTTTTGTGATGCAGGGATGTCTACAAGTATTATGGTGAATAAAATGATGGAAGTGGTTGAAAAACATCAAATGCCTTTAATGATTACTGCTTTTCCTATTGCAAGAGCACAAGAAGTGGTTGAAGCAGAGAAGCCTGTTGCTATTTTATTAGGACCACAAGTCCGTTTTTTATTAGAAAAAACAAAAGAACAATTTGCTCCGCAAGGGATTCCTGTCGCTGCAATTACGCCAGAAATTTATGGCATGATGGATGGCGAAAAAGCATTGAAAGAAGCACTGCGGTTAATTAAGCAAAATAAAAAATAATAGATAGGAGTGACGACCGTGCAAAAATTTTTGGATTGGTTAGAGCGCGTATTGACCCCTTTGGCAAAAGTGATAGGAGAAAATAAGTATTTAGTAGCGATTCGTGATGGCTTCCTTTTATCAACGCCCTTGTTGATTGTTGGTTCGGTCTTCTTATTAATTGCTAATTTTCCTTTGCCGCAATGGGATACTTGGATGTCTCATTTGCTTGGTAAAGACTGGGCGACAATGATGTCTGTTCCAGCTAGTGCTAGTTTTGATGTAATGACCATTCTGGCCGTTGTCGGTATTGCCTATAGTTTAGGGAAACAATTCAATGTGGATGCAATGCAAGCAGGAATTATCGCATTGGTTTCATTTTTTATTGTAACGCCTTATCAAACATTATTTACACCGGAAAATAGTTCAAAGGTTTATGAAGTTACTAGTTTACCTTTAAAATGGATGGGTTCCAGTGGTTTGTTTTTAGGAATGATTGTCGCATTAATTGCGACTCGTTTATTTGTGGCCATTGTTCGTAAAGGGTGGACAATAAAAATGCCAGAAGGAGTGCCACCAACAGTGGTTAAGTCTTTTGAGGCCCTGATCCCGAGCTTTTTAGTTGTTACTCTCATGTTTTTAGTCAATTGGCTGGCTGCTTTAACTCCTTATGGTAATTTACAAGATGTTATTTTTGAATTTCTACAAACGCCCTTATTGAGTCTTGGTAATACCTTAGGTGCGATGAGCATTGCTTATTTATTTTTACACTTCTTTTGGTTCTTTGGCATTAACGGAGGTAGCGTGGTTGGCGCAGTCTTTAATCCTGTTTTGCGGGCATTGTCTGTTGAAAATTTACAAGCATTTAAAGACGGCCATGAAATTCCCAACATCATCACTGGACAATTTCAAGATATGTTTGCAACATTTGGTGGCGCCGGTTCCACACTCTCATTAATCATTGTGATGGTCTTATTCTGTAAAAGTCAACGAATTAAAAAGCTTTCGCAACTTTCACTAATTCCTGGTGTTTTTGGGATTAACGAACCAATCATTTTTGGGTTGCCAATTGTTTTAAATCCAATCCTTTTAATTCCATTTGTCTTAGTACCCGCAATTAATATTATTATTGCCTATTTTGCTATGGATTGGGGCTTAGTTCCATTGACGAATGGTATCCAATTGCCGTGGACGACCCCACCAATTATCTCAGGATTTTTAGTCAGCGGTTGGCAAGGATCAATTCTGCAAGCTCTCTTATTGGTACTAGGAATGTTCATTTATTATCCTTTTATTCGAGTTATGGATGACCAATATTTACGTGAAGAATGGAAAGCACAAGAAGAAGAGAGTGAAGAAATTGATTTTGATTCCTTTGACTTCGATGATTTATAAATAAGGAGGAAATAGGCATGAAAAAAATCCTTTTAGTCTTAAACCACAGTTTAGCAGGATTTGGCAGTGATGAACAAGCTCAGCTGAAACCAAGTGGTAAAAAAGCTCCCTTAGGCCCAGGGGTAACATTGCTACCATTTTTACAGAAGCAAGGAGCGGAAATTGTTGCGACACTTTATTGTGGAGACCAATATTATTTGGAAAACGAGGAAGAGGTAGCAAAGAAATTTATTGGCTTTGCAAAAAAGTTTCATGCCGATGCGGTTCTTTGCGGACCTGCCATGCATTATCCTAATTTTGGAGAAATGGCCGCTCGTCTAGCTTGTAAGTTTAATGCTGCGGGCATTCCTGCAATTGCAGCAATGGCAGAAGAAAATCCAGCAGTTAGTCACTATTATCAGCAAGTACCGATTGTGAAGATGCCCAAAAAGGGCGGCATTGGTTTAAATAATTCGTTTAAACAAATGGCGCAATTGGTCGTGGCAAAAGCAAATGGAAAAGAAACCAAACAGTTAGAAGAAACAAGTTGTTTTTAATTGTTGATAATCTAAAGAGAAATCCAGAATGAACGCATGATTGTGTTCGTTTTGGATTTTTTGCTTTTGTTTAGCGAATGTATGTTCTATAATAGGGAGGCAGATAGGTGGGATTACGTGAAATCAACGAGAAAAATTGCGGTTCGTCAAGTGGTCGAATTTATTTTAAGGCGGGGAAGTATTGATTCTCGCCATGTAAGTGAACATACACCACAAGAAGGTAGTCGCCTTCATCGAATGCTGCAAAAGGAAGCGGGGAGCCTTTATCAAAAGGAAGTATCTTTAAAAATTGAGGTGCCTTTAAATGGACATAATTATTGTGTAGAAGGTCGTGCAGACGGCATTTTTGTGAAAGAAACTGGGCAAGTGGTCATTGATGAAATTAAAACATCCGAGCCAGCGTTTGAAGAATTGCCGCCAGAAAAGGTCGAATTGTTTTGGTATCAAGCGATGTGTTATGGTCACATGTATTGCCAACAAGAACAACTTTCTGAAATAACGCTGCAACTCACTTATTATCAGACCACCACAAAACAAATCACACGACAAGAACGCCATTTTACAGAAGCTGCATTAGCGGAGTTTTTTACTGATTTGATGAAGCGCTATGAACAGTGGGTAATTTTTAAAGAAGAGTGGCGTATTTTGAGAAATAAATCATTAAAAAATCTTAGTTTTCCTTACGGGGAGTATCGCAAAGGGCAACGAGAATTGGCGGTAGCCGTCTATAAAACAATTCTTAGTAAACAGCGGCTCTTCGTGGAAGCACCAACTGGAACAGGCAAGACAATGTCCACTCTTTTTCCAGCGATGAAAGCAATTGGTGAAGAAGAAGGTGAACGGATTTTTTATTTAACAGCTAAGACCATTACGCGTCAAGTGGCTGAAGATGCCGTCAAAGCGCTGTCCGAAAAACAAGCGCAAACTAAGAGTATTACGTTAACAGCAAAAGATAAAATTTGTTTTTTAACTGAACGAAATTGTACACCAGAACATTGCCCGTTTGCTGACGGCTATTATGATCGTTTAAATGAGGGACTGTGGGATTTATTGCAACATGAAAATTATTTAACGAGAGAGGTTATTGAACGGTATGCACAAAAGCACCATTTGTGTCCATTCGAGTTGTCGCTAGATGCAAGTCTTTGGTGTGATTTAATTATTGGCGATTACAATTATCTATTTGATCCAACGGTTTATTTACGGCGCTTCTTTGAAGAACCCCAAAGTGCAGAAGAGAATATTTTTTTAGTTGATGAAACCCATAATTTGGTTAATCGTTCACGGGAGATGTATTCGGCCGCTATTTCTAGGAATGCGGTTTCGCAAATTCAAAAAAGATTGCAAAAAGAATCTGTTCAATTAAAAAGAGCTTGTCAAAAAGTCTTAACTACGTTTGATGATATTGAAGCAATCTGTGAAGAAAAAGACACGGATTTTTTTGCCCAACGTGCGCCAATTGATTCATTAGTTAAACAGATACATCGATTAACAGAAGTAATTGCAGAATGGTTGTCAGAAAATCAACACATTGAGGAATTGGCGTCGATTCTCAGTTTTTATTTTGATTGTTTAAGTTATCTTCGAATCAGCGAGTATTACGACAACGGCTTTTATACGTCTATTTCTTTGCGAAACTATGACTGTGTTGTGAAACAATTTTGTGTCGATCCGGCTTATTTATTGTCACAACGATTAGATAAAGGGAAAGCGAGTATCTTATTTTCGGCAAGTTTAACACCTCTGAATTATTATCAAGAAGTGCTTGGTGGAGGTGAAGAAAGCCTACGTTATCGGATTCCGTATCCTTTTCCAGAAGAAAATCAATTGTTGATGATTGGTAGTCATCTTCAAACAACCTATAAAAACCGTGAAAAAAGTTATCCACAGATTAGTGAACTTTTAGGGAAGTTAAGTGAAACAAAAACAGGTAATTATTTAATTTTCTTTCCTTCCTACGCCTATATGGATGATGTCTATCAAGTATTTAGCCAACGTTACCCGCAAGTAAAAACTCAAATTCAGGGAACGGACTTAAACGAAAAAGAGCGAGAAGCATTTTTAGCTGAATTTAAAGAGAATCCTCAAGAAACTTTCATCGGTTTTTGTGTTTTAGGTGGTATATTTTCAGAAGGAATTGACTTGAAAGGTACCCGATTGATTGGTACGATAATTGTTAGTGTCGGGCTACCACAAATGAATCCGGAGCAAGAACTGATTCGCACTTTTTATCAAGAAGAGCGAGGGCAAGGGTTTCAATTTGCGTATCAAATTCCAGGTATGAATAAAGTCTTGCAAGCGGCTGGACGTGTCATTCGAGATGCGCAAGATAAAGGCTTTGTGTTGTTATTAGACGAACGATTTGAATTACCAAGTGTCCAGCGTTTCTTTCCGCCGCATTGGTTGGCGCATCGAAAGGCAAACACCAATGAACAACTCATTCAACAAGTGAAACAATTTTGGTTAAAAAATAAAGAAAACAAAGGAGGAAACAAATGAAGACCATTTTAGTCCTTCATACAGGTGGGACCATTTCCATGTCGAAAGTAGCAGGAGGAAGTGTTGCCCCGAATGAAAAAAATCCGTTGATGGAACAAGAAGCATTATTTTCTGGCAAGGTTCATTTAGTTGTCGAAGATATTTTTAATATTCCCTCACCACACATGACCTTAGAACGGATGTTTCAATTAAAAGAACGGATTCAAAAAGCTTATTCTGAACCAATTGATGGCGTGGTTATTACGCATGGAACAGATACATTAGAAGAAACAGCTTATTTTTTAGATATAACCTTAGAGAAAAAAATCCCCATTGTTTTAACAGGAGCAATGCGGTCAAGTAACGAAATCGGTAGTGATGGCTTGTATAATTTCATCAGTGCTATTTGGACTGCTTGTTCAGACGAATCGTACGATAAAGGTGTTTTAGTCGTGATGAATGATGAAATTCATACGGCGCGTTATGTGACAAAAACACATACAACGAACGTAGCAACGTTTCGGACGCCAACTTTTGGACCAATTGGAACCATTGCGAAAGAACGTGCTTTTTTTGCGAAAGAGGTCTTACCGCAAGAAGTTTGCGATGTTTCTTCTGTGAAAGGAAATGTTCACGTAGTGAAGGCCTATGCGGGGATGGGTGAACGAATGTTTGAATTATTAAACACCCCAGAAACGGATGGGTTAGTAATTGAAGCGCTAGGCGCGGGTAATTTACCGCCAGAAACGCTCCCAGCATTACAAAAAATGCTAGACAACGGGATTCCAGTCGTTTTAGTTTCTCGTTGTTCCAATGGCATTGCTGAAGATATCTATGATTATGCTGGTGGTGGCGTTGGCTTGAAAAAAATGGGGGTCGTTTTTGCCCGTGGTTTAAACGGACCGAAAGCGCGGATTCGTTTAATTGTTGGTTTAAACAGCGAAAAAAATCCTACAGAGTTAAAAGAATTTTTGGAACAGTAACTAATTTTAAGGAGAAAATAAATGAAGCTGTTTGAACGCATTCATCAAGATACTGAAATTCAACAAATTTATGATGCAATTGGTCAAATGGAAGATGAAGAAGCTGGGTGGGCATACCACAATTGGTTTCATGTAACCAATGTCGTGGCCATGACGGAAATGATTTTGAAACAACTTGCTGTTTCAGAGGAGTATTTAGAAGCGGCAAAAATTGCGGCACCGCTCCATGATGTGGGTGCGCTACAAGGAAAAGCAGGACATGCGCTTCGGGGGAAACAATTTGCAGAAGCATATTTTCGTAAGCAAAAGATTTGTTTGCCTTATCAAGAAGAAATTTTATCTTCTATAGAAAATCATAGTAATGGCTTTGATTCGGAAGAGTTAATGACGCTAGCGCTAATCATTAGTGATAAATTAGATATTACAACCTCTCGTGTTGCAAAGGCTGGTTATTTCGTACCAGGAATGCGGCAATTTCAATTTTTAAAGAAAATTGAAATTATGCTTTCAGAACAAGAGGTTTGTGTCTCATTTACGGCAGAAGAAGAACTGGATTTAGAAGAATTAAATGCGTTTTATTTTATGCCAAAGGTTTTCAAAGCAATTGCCGCTTTTTCAGAAAAAATCCAACGCCGACCAATCGTTTTATTGAATAATCAAGAATGGCCAGTACCAAAACAAAAAAATCCTTCAACTATTCATTAACAGTTGAAGGATTTTTTTAGCGATAATTGTTAAACTCAAGAGCCATTGGTAAATCTAATTCTCGTAAAAGAGCCATGACTTTTTGTAAATCATCCCGACTTTTTCCAGTTACCCGAATTTTGTCTTCTTGGATTTGTGACTTAACTTTAATCCCAGAGTTTTTGATAGCTGTGTTGATTTTTTTCGCATTTTCTTTATCAATACCACTGATTAAATCACCATATTGGCGAGCGGTACCGCCTAAGGCTTTTTCACTTTCTGAGAAATGAATATTTTTAATCGGAACATTGCGTTTGACTAATTTTCCAAATAAAATATCCTTCACTTGCTCGACTTTATAATCATCTTCAGCTACGACTACTAGTTTATCGTTTTCCAATTTAATATCAGCAATTGACCCTTTAAAGTCAAAACGATTTTTCAATTCTTTCAAGGCAATTTGAATTGCGTTTTTGACTTCCTCCATATTGACCTCTGAAACTACATCAAAACTTGCTTCTTTTACAGCCATGTAAAAACCTCCTAAAATATTCTTTGCTTCATCATATCATGAAATAGTAAAAAAGGTTAGGCTAGAATCATTTTGAATAGAGAAATAAGAAGATCAATTTTTAGGGATATCTTCTCGCATTCTTTCATGGAAACGTTGCAAAAAAAATTTTAATGTTCGCTTTTAGCCCCTTTTCTTTTAGGATAGAACCTGTTATTCTAAGTCAGAAGAATAGCGAAGGAGCGAAGAAAAATGAGTCGATTGGTTAGTACTTACCAAAGGAATGAATCGATAAAAAAAATAGCAGTGATGGCGATAACCGCTTTGACTTCTGCGGTCGGTTTGAATTTCTTTTTGATTCCGGCAAAAGTTTTTTCGGCAGGGATGAACGGAATTGCGCAAATCATTGCTACATTATTATATACAAATTTAGGAATCCATATTAATACAGGGATCTTCATTTTATTTTTAAACATTCCCGTCTTCATTCTAGGGTTTGTAAAATTAGGGAAACAATCAACGATTCTTAGTTTCATCAATGTTATTGGTATTTCCGTTGTCACTATGTTTGTGCCAATCGTAACAGTCACAACGAATCCTTTGATGAACGCAATTATGGGTGGTGTCTTAGTCGGCGTTGGCGCAGGGCTTTCATTGAAAATGGGCTTTAACACTGGCGGCATGGATATTATTTCACTGATTCTTTCAAAAACAACAGGGAAAACCGTTGGTAATTTTATGTTCTTATTAAATGGTATTATTGTGCTGTTGGCTGGTTTTGTATTTAACTGGGAAAGTGCGTTGTATACTATTATTTCCATTTACTGTTTGAGTCAGGTGGTCGACATGATTCATACCAGTCACCAAAAAGTCACAGCAATGATTGTCACCACGAGACCAGAAGCCGTTGCCTTAGAAGTTTCTCAACAAATCGCTCGTGGCATGACCTTGTTGCCTTCAATCGGCGGCTATTCAGGTGCAGAAGGTCGGATGATTATGATGGTCATTACTCGCTACGAACTCTATGATTTAGAACAAGCAGTTTACAGTATCGATGAGAATGCCTTTGTAAATATTTTACCAACACAATCGGTTTTAGGGCGTTTTGCCAATGAAGATGAACAACGGATTTTTCATAGTACAGGAACATTTCCTGAGCTTCAATCTTACAAGGTGAAACGTTATCCGCCAAAGAAAAAATTAAAATAGCAAGTCGGCCTTCAGGTCCCAAAGTCTTAACGGGAAAACTGGAGGTTTTTTTATAAAAATGAAGGTTATGTGAAAGAATAGACAAAAATTTTCTGAAAAAGGGAATTTTACTAGAAAAGTGTCAGGAATTCTGCTAAAATAGAACCGTTGGTTAGGGAACACCTAACAAATAAAGTTTTTAAAAACTTAGGAGGAATTTTTTATGCCAGTAGTATCAGGAGCAGAATTCTTAAAAGCAGCACGTAAAGGCGGCTATGCAGTAGGTGGCTATAACACAAATAACTTAGAATGGACACAAGCGATTTTAGAAGCAGCAGAAGCTAAAAAAGCACCAGTTCTAATCCAAACATCAATGGGCGCTGCTAAATACATGGGCGGCTACAAAGTAGCTAAAGACATGATTACTAATTTAGTAGACTCAATGAATATCACAGTTCCAGTAGCAATTCACTTAGACCACGGTGACTACGAAGCTGCTTTAGAATGTATCGAAGTTGGCTATACTTCAATCATGTTTGATGGTTCTCACTTACCATTCGAAGAAAACTTAAAATTAGCGAAAGATGTAGTTGAAAAAGCGCACGCTAAAGGTATTTCTGTCGAATGTGAAGTTGGTTCAATCGGTGGTGAAGAAGACGGAATCATCGGTACTGGCGAATTAGCTGATATCGAAGAATGTAAACAAATGGTTGCTACAGGTATTGACTACTTAGCATGTGGTATCGGTAACATCCATGGTCAATATCCAGAAAACTGGAAAGGTTTAGCATTTGATCACTTACAAGCGATTGCTGAAGCTGTCGGTTCTGATGTACCTCTAGTATTACACGGAGGTTCTGGTATTCCTCAAGAACAAATTGAAAAAGCAATTTCAATGGGTATCTCAAAAGTTAACGTAAATACAGAATTCCAATTATCATTCGCTAAAGCAACGCGCGAATATATTGAAGCTGGTAAAGATTTAGAAGGTAAAGGATTTGACCCTCGTAAATTATTAGCACCAGGTAAAGCTGCAATCATCAAAGATGCAGAAGAACACATTGATTGGTTCGGTTCAGCTAACAAAGCTTAATCAACTAGTTACGTTAAAGACAGCCACAGCACGTGGCTGTCTTTTTTATTTTTTGTTATTTTTTCATTCTATTAAAATACCTGAGAAGTTTTCTTTTTTCTTAAGCTTGATTATGATAGAATGATTGGGTAGTTTATTTAGAAAACGTATATTACAGATAGGTGAGAATATAAATGAAAAAAATCGTAATCAATGGGAATCGTCCATTAAAGGGCGAAGTAACCATTAGCGGCGCTAAAAATAGTGTGGTCGCTTTAATTCCAGCTGCTATTTTAGCAGATTCGCCCGTGACTTTAGATGGCGTTCCTGATATTCAGGATGTTCACTCATTAATTGAAATTTTAGAAATTATGGGTGCTAAAATTACTTTTGAAAATAATACATTAATTATTGATCCAACAGAAGTTGTTTCTGTGCCAATGCCAAAAGGAAAAATCAATAGCTTACGTGCGTCCTATTATTTTATGGGCTCACTTCTTGGTCGATTTGGGGAAGGCGTTGTCGGCTTACCTGGCGGTTGTTACTTAGGACCTCGTCCAATTGATTTACATATCAAAGGATTTGAAGCATTAGGCGCTCATGTAACCAACGAACATGGGGCGATGTACTTGAGAACAGACGAAGCTGGCTTACAAGGAACCCGAATTTTTATGGATATGGTATCTATTGGCGCTACAATCAATGTCATGTTAGCCGCAGTTAAAGCCAAAGGCAAAACGATTATTGAAAATGCTGCGCGTGAGCCAGAAATTATTGATATTGCTACATTATTAAATAACATGGGTGCAAAAGTCCGAGGAGCTGGAACGGACGTTATTCGGATTGAAGGTGTCGAAGAATTACATGGTTGTCGTCACTCGATTATTCCAGATCGAATTGAAGCTGGGACTTATTTAGCTATGGCAGCAGCTATGGGTGAAGGAATCAAGGTTCGAAATGTTATTTATGAGCATTTAGAAAGCTTCATTGCGAAATTACAAGAAATGGGCGTTAAGATGACAATTGAAGAAGACATGATTGAAGTTCATCCGTCACATGATCTGAAAATGACGACGGTGAAAACCTATCCGTATCCTGGGTTTGCCACAGACTTGCAACAACCGTTAACGCCATTACTTTTAAAAGCGCAAGGAACTGGTGAAATTATTGATACGATTTATGCTCAACGAAATAAGCATATCCCTGAGTTGGTGAGGATGGGGGCCGATGCTTCGGTTGAAGGCAATATGATTATCTTAAATGGCCCAAATCAATTGCACGGTGCAGAAGTAGTCGCCTCTGATTTACGGGCAGGCGCTTGCTTAGTCACTGCCGGCTTGATGGCTGAAGGTACGACCACAATTTATAATGTAGAATATATTTTACGTGGGTACGACCACATTATCGAAAAGTTAACTGCTTTGGGCGCTGATATTCAAATGCTAGAAACCGAAGAACAAGAAGGTCCGTTTGAGGTGGATCAATGAGCGACTATTTAACAATGGCTGAATTGGAAAACAGTACGTTAAAAGATATTTATGCGTACGCGAAAGAGTTTAAAATTCCTTATTATAGCCAAATGAACAAAAAAGAATTGTCTTTAGCTGTGATTCGTGCACAAGCTGAGAAGCAAGGGTTTTTCTTCATGGAAGGAATTTTAGATATTGTTTCTCAGGATGGTTATGGCTTTTTGCGGCCAATTAATTATGGACCAAGTGCAGAAGACATTTATATTTCTTCTTCTCAAATTCGTCGTTTCGGATTGAGAAATGGGGACAAAGTAGCTGGCAAGGCGCGTCCGCCAAAGGAATCAGAACGTTACTATGGACTCATGCATGTTGAAAGTGTCAATGGGAAAGATCCTGAAGAAGCGAAAGAGCGGCCACATTTTCCAGCGCTAACGCCGTTGTATCCTGAAAAACAATTAACGTTAGAAACAACGGCTGGCAGATTATCAACACGAATGATTGATGTATTTGCACCAATTGGTTTTGGGCAACGTGGTTTAATTGTAGCGCCGCCAAAAGCGGGAAAAACAAGTGTTTTAAAGGAAATTGCTAATGGGATTACAGAAAATCATCCTGATGTGGAATTGATTCTGTTGTTAATTGACGAGCGTCCTGAAGAAGTGACTGATTTAGAGCGAAGCGTTAAAGGAGATGTGGTTTCTTCAACTTTTGATCAACAACCACAAAATCATACGCGAGTTGCTGAATTGGTTCTGGATCGAGCAATGCGCTTAGTTGAAGACAAACGGGACGTAGTTATTTTAATGGACAGCATCACTCGTTTAGCAAGGGCCTATAATTTAGTGGTCCCGCCTAGTGGTCGAACCTTGAGTGGCGGAATAGATCCAGCTGCGTTTTTCAAACCTAAACGATTTTTTGGCGCTGCCAGAAATATCGAAGAAGGGGGCAGTCTAACTATTTTAGCCACGGCATTGGTGGATACAGGTAGCCGAATGGATGATGTCATCTATGAAGAATTTAAAGGCACAGGCAACATGGAGCTCCATTTATCTCGTGAATTAGCAGAGCGCCGTATTTTCCCAGCAATTGATATTAAAAAATCAAGTACGCGAAAAGAAGAGTTGTTAATGACACCAGAACAACTAGAAGAAACGTGGAAATTGAGAAATAATATGTCAGGAGACTCGCTGGAATATACGGATCAATTCATAAAAATGTTGAAACGAACCCAAAATAATCAACAATTATTTGAAGTTTTCCATGATGTTTCGTTTGGCAAACAAATTAAAAGAAATCCAAAAAGATAATTGCATACCAACTGAAAACATGGTAAGATAGCATTGTTGTATACCGACAAAATAACTCTGATACAGCAAATGGATCAGGGCAAAGGAGCGAAAAAAACGTATGAAACAAGATATCCATCCAAATTACCAACCAGTAGTATTCATGGATTCAACAACAGGTTTCAAATTCCTTTCAGGTTCAACTAAAGGATCTTCAGAAACTGTTGAATGGGAAGATGGCAACACTTATCCATTATTACGTGTTGAGGTTACTTCAGACTCACACCCATTCTACACTGGTCGTCAAAAATTCACACAAGCCGACGGACGTGTGGACCGTTTCAACAAAAAATACGGTCTCAAAGACGAAAACGCAAATCCAGACGCATAGTCTTTCAAAACATTGTTATGACAAGGTTTATAGAGGTTTTCCACTGTGGTGGGAAACCTCTATTTTTGCGTTAAATATGTAGTTTTAATTCAGAGAAAAGAAATAAAGCAACTTACCAATCTTTTCTTCTTTCTTTTCAAGATTATCCTTCCCAAAAGTCAAAGATTGATCAGCATTGTTTCGCTGATTTGTTAGACTAGTAAGTACATTCAGCTTTATAAAGGAGATCTTGAAGAAATGAGTAGAAAAAAAGTCGGTGTTTTCTGTCTATTTCTGTTTTTCACATTTTTTATTATTGTTCCAAAAGTAGAAGCTACAGAAGAAATGAAGACTAAATTTACAGTAACGCCTGTTTTACCAGAAAATCAAGTGTCAGGAACATCTAGTTATTATGATTTAATTCTGGCACCAAAGCAATCTTCCACTATTGTCTTAGACATAAAAAATAAGACAGACGAAAAATTGTCCATTGTATTGACTCTAGCAAATGCATCAACAAATGATAATGGGTTGATTGTGTACAATGATTTTGATAAATCACTTGATTCATCGTTAAAGGTTCCGCTGACAGACTTGGTTACTTTAGAAAATGAGGAAGTGAGTGTGCCGCCTCATCAAACAGTATCAGCAAAGATGAAGGTGAAGGGACTTGATCAGCCTATCAAAGGAGTTGTGTTAGGCGGGGTTTATGCGCATCTCAAAGATGAAAAAACAGAGGAAGAGAACCAAACAACGGGATTAACCAGTCGCTACGGGTTTAATGTTGCGATTGCCATGAGGAGTGCTGAGAATGCTCCTTTAACAGAGGTGAACCAACTGAAATTAGCGAAAGTAACACCTACAATTGCTTTAGGGGCCAAATCGCTAAAGGCGGTCATTCAAAATCCGTATGCTGCTATTTTTCCAGAAGTTCGTTTAGAAGGTCAAGTGATAAAAAAAGGATCCTCTAAAAAAATTGCACAACGGACACTAAAAAATGTTCGCTTTGCCCCAAATAGTTCCATGAATTTTCATCTTGATTTGGGCAAACAACCGCTAGATGCTGGGACTTATATATTTACAGGACGTGCTATTTTACAACAAGATGAACAACAGTCTTGGCCTTTTCAACAAGAATTTACGATTAACACTCGTGAAGCAAAAAAATTGAATCAAGAAGCTACGGTCAAATGGGTCCTACCTACATGGTGGTTACCGACTTTCTACACGTTGTTAGTAATCACAATTGGGGCAATTTATAGTGTCATTTGGCGCAATAATTATCAAAAAACAAGCGAAAAGGAGAGTGAGAATAATGGCTAGTTGGTTTTGGTTGTCTGGCGGTTTAGCGGTCATTTGTTTTATGTTTTTCCTCTTTTCTTTGTTGACTAGTATGAGTTTTATTCAGCATGCAAAAGAACCCAGAAGTATTCTAAAAGAAACGCTTTTAAGTTGGTTAATGCTTTTACTTAGTGGTGGGTGGATTACAATAGGACTATTGTTATATTTTTCGCTAAAGAATCAATAAACAAAAAACGAGCATTCAATGTTAGATAACCGTGAATGCTCGTTTTTTTGTTTTAGGAAAATGCTCTTTAGCAACTTGCCAGATTTCATTGGGCAACCTGACTGAAATTGTTAAATTGTTCTGTCGAAACGACAAAAAAGTGGTAAACTAAACGTGTATGTTAGTTATTTAATCAAAAGTAATGTATCCGCTTACTTATAAAATGGAAACGAAGGAGCATATTGCAATGACAGAAAAACTTTTAGGAAGTATCGAAGCCGGTGGCACAAAATTTGTATGTGGCGTTGGGACAGATGATTTGACCATTGTGGAACGTGTCAGTTTTCCCACAACAACCCCAGAAGAAACAATGAAAAAAGTAATAGAATTTTTCCAACAATATCCTTTAAAAGCGATTGGGATTGGTTCGTTTGGTCCGATTGATATTCACGTTGATTCTCCTACGTATGGTTATATCACTTCTACACCAAAATTAGCTTGGCGTAACTTTGACTTGTTAGGAACTATGAAACAACATTTTGATGTGCCAATGGCTTGGACAACGGATGTGAATGCTGCGGCATATGGTGAGTATGTTGCTGGAAATGGGCAACATACATCTAGTTGTGTATATTATACAATTGGAACTGGTGTTGGCGCTGGAGCGATTCAAAACGGTGAGTTTATTGAAGGCTTTAGCCACCCAGAAATGGGGCATGCGTTAGTCCGTCGTCATCCTGAAGATACGTATGCAGGAAATTGTCCTTATCATGGAGATTGTTTAGAAGGGATTGCAGCAGGACCAGCAGTTGAAGGTCGTTCTGGTAAAAAAGGTCATTTATTGGAAGAGGATCATAAAACTTGGGAACTAGAAGCTTATTATTTAGCACAAGCAGCGTACAATACTACTTTATTATTAGCGCCAGAAGTGATCATTTTAGGTGGCGGCGTCATGAAACAACGCCATTTGATGCCGAAAGTTCGTGAAAAATTTGCTGAATTAGTCAATGGATATGTGGAAACACCGCCTTTAGAAAAATACTTGGTGACGCCTCTTTTAGAAGATAATCCAGGAACAATTGGTTGCTTTGCCTTGGCAAAAAAAGCTTTAATGACTCAAAAATAACCATTTATTCGCAGTTCATGCATTATATTTGAAGGAAATGGCTAAGAATGATACTCTTATTATGTAATTAATTATTTAGGAGGGATTAGCATGGCAGATTTAAAAGGACGTTTTGACGATGCAAAAGATAAAGTAGAAGGTACTGCAAAAGAAGCGCAAGGCAAAGTTACGGATGATAAAGGCAAAGAACTTGAAGGAAAAGCTCAATCAACCTTTGCTGACGTAAAAGACAAAGCACGTGATGCCGGCGACGACCTTAAAGAAGGCGCTGAAAAATTAACTGATAAAGTTAAAGAAGGCTTTGAAGACTTAAAAGACAAATTTAGTAAAGATAAATAAAAATTAACAAAAGAGCGTGGGCTTACGTTATTTCAACGTAAGCCCACGCTCTTTTGTTTAGACATCAAATCCTTGTTTTTGCAAGAAAATTTTTACTTCTGGGCGACGATTATAAGAAAAATAGGACAAAGATTTCTGTGACCAATCCGCTGTTTGGGCGTTACTTGAGCGGCTGGCATAATAATCTTTTAATAATTCATCATATGTGTGCATATCTGTCAATTTGTCTGATTGGTAGTGATTTTCGCTTAAAATATTTTCAAAAGGCATCCGTGTTTTTACACCATTTAACGTTTCTGGTACACCGATTGTTAATCCGAAAAGTGGTACAGTTAATTCAGGCAAAGATAAGCGTTTGGCTACTGTGTCTAAGTCATTTCGAATGCCGCCAATATAACAAATCCCTAAATCCATAGATTCAGCCGCAATGGCCATGTTTTGCGCAGCAATCGTTGTATCAACGGCAGCTACTAATAATGATTCTGGTGTCTTTAAGGGTTCTAATGATTGCCCCTCTTTTGACAAAATCGTTGCATGACGATACAAATCAGCAACAAAAACATAGAACACACCAGTGTTAACGACATAGTCTTCACAATTCGCTAAACGTCCCAATTCTCTGCGTAGCTCAGGATCTTTGATTTCTATAATTGTATAAGCTTGTAAAAAATTGGAGCTTGATCCTGCTTGAGCTGCAGTAATTAACTGTTGTTTCTGCTTGTCCGTTAACGCTTGCTTTTTAAAATGACGAACGGAACGGTGACTTAGTAATTGTTCGATTGTTTGATTCATAAAAAACCTCCGTTTAAATTAAGAAAGAGAACAGAAAAACCCACAGCTTAATAGTGGGTTTCTCTGTCGTTAATTGCTAAAGATTACAGAATACGTTCAAATGGATCTAAACTAATTCCTTGGTCTAAGACGATTTTTGCGTATTCTTTCGCTGCAAATAAAGAATGATCTTTGTAGTTTCCACACTCTTTTGCAGAGACTGCTGGAACAACTTCTGTATTGATTACTTTGTTTAAAACGTTGACTAATGCATCACGGATTTCTTGTGGTGAATGTTGATCCCACATAATCATATAAAAACCAGTGCGGCAACCCATTGGCGAAATGTCAATGATTCCTTTTAATTCATCACGCATGTTAACTGCTAATAAATGTTCCAACGTGTGTAATGCGCCTGTTGGTAGGGCATCTTTGTTTGGTTGTAAGAAACGTAAGTCATATTTTTCGACTAACGCATCACCATTTTGTTCTGTGCCAGCAAGGCGAACATATGGTGCTTTTACTGTGTTGTGATCTAATTCAAAACTTTCTACGCGTGCCATGAAATTTCGCTCCCTTTATAATTAAATTCGTTTTAACTATAACAAATTTAAGTCAAAAGTCAATGGATAGTCCTTTGATGGGTAATAGTTTTAAAATATCATGGGAAAATAAAAAAATCATTTTTTTGACTATGTAGGTTTTTTCAATACTATGGTAAAATAGGACAAGTAGCTTTTACAAGAAGGTAAGAGGGGAGTATGAAAATATGGGAAAAGAATATCATGTTGCCGTGGTAGGAGCAACAGGTGCTGTCGGGACAAGAATGATTGAATTGTTAGCAGAAACAAGTTTGCCAATTGCCAGTTTGAGGTTATTGGCGTCTAAGCGTTCTGCTGGACAAGAGATTCAGTTTAAAGGACAACCTCTTATCGTGGAAGAATTAGTCCCGGAATCATTTGAAGGAATCGATTTAGCACTATTTAGTGCTGGTGGGAGTATTTCCGAAAAGTTTGCACCAGAAGCAGTTAAGCGCGGAGCTGTTGTTGTTGACAACACTAGCCATTTTAGAATGGCAAAAGATGTTCCTTTAGTTGTTCCAGAAGTGAACCCGGAAGCCTTGAAAAATCATCAGGGAATCATCGCAAATCCCAATTGTTCTACAATTCAAATGATGGTGGCCTTAGAACCAATTCGGCAAGCGTTTGGCTTAGAACGAATCATCGTTTCAACGTATCAAGCTGTGAGTGGCGCAGGTATCCGTGCAATTAATGAGCTAAAAGAACAAGCTGAAGATTTTTTAGAGGGAAAACCTGTCAGCGAATGGTCAGCTGAAATTTTACCAGCTGGCAGTGATAAAAAACATTATCCAATTGCTTTTAATGCGTTGCCTCAAATTGATGTTTTTTCAGAAGCAGGGTATACCTACGAAGAATGGAAAATGATGAATGAAACAAAAAAAATCATGGGAGACAACAAGCTAAAAGTCGTTGCCACCTGTGTCCGTATTCCGGTAATTTCAGGACATTCTGAGTCTGTTTATATAGAAGTGAAACAAGCAGATGCATCGGTCTCAGCCATCCAAGAATTAATGGCGCAAGCTCCAGGTGTAATTTTGCAAGATGAGCCAAGTGAACAACTATATCCACAAGCGCTAAATAGCGTCAACCAGAAAGAAACATTTGTCGGCCGTATTCGTCAAGACGTTGACGTGAAGAACGGTTTCCATTTATGGATTGTGTCAGACAACCTATTAAAAGGAGCTGCTTGGAACTCGGTCCAAATTGCTGAAACGCTACACGAAATGAATTTGCTTCGTGTACCTGAAAACGACTAGAAGGTTTGTATTGTATACTCGGGAGGGAATAGGATGGATTTAACGAATGCAACAATTATTACGGCAATGGTTACGCCGTTTCAAGAATCGGGAGAAATAGATTTTGATAAACTACCGCAATTGGTAGACTATTTATTGGCCAATCATACAGAAGGCGTTATTTTAGCAGGAACAACTGGTGAATCACCCACGTTAACTCATGAAGAAGAATTACAATTATTCCAGCGAATTATTGAACTGATCGATGGACGTATTCCGATTATTTGTGGTGTAGGTACGAATGATACACGTGACTCAGTCGCTTTTGTGAAAGAGTTAGCGACAATCGCTGGTATCGATGCTGTTTTGGCGGTTGTTCCTTATTATAATAAACCAAATCAAGAAGGTATGTATCAACATTTTAAAACCATCGCAGAAGCAAGTGAACTACCAATTATTTTGTACAATGTTCCTGGTAGAACGGCTGCATGTCTAGAAGTGGAAACTACTTTGCGCTTAGCACAATTGGAAAAAATTGTGGCGATTAAAGAATGTGCAGGGTTAGATGCAATTACTGAGTTGATTGAAAGAGCGCCAAAAGACTTTCTAGTGTATACTGGAGAAGACGGGTTGGCTTTTGCCACCAAGGCACTTGGCGGACAAGGGGTTATTTCGGTAGCCAGTCATGTCTTCGGTTCGTCAATGTATGAGATGTATCAAGCGCTGGAGCAGGGGAACTTGCCGGAAGCGGCTAAAATTCAACGACAGTTATTACCAAAAATGAACGCCTTGTTTTCAGTGCCTTCGCCGGCACCCGTGAAAGCGGCCTTAAATCATTTAGGTATTCCTGTTGGAAATTTACGTTTACCTCTAGTTGCTTGTACACCAGAAGAAGAGCAAAGAATTATTCGCACGTTAGAGATTTAAAGAACGTGTAATCATAGAGAGGTGAAAAGAGTGAGTACAATAAAAATCGTTCCATTAGGCGGCGTTCGTGAAAATGGAAAAAATATGTACGTTGCTGAAGTGGAAGATGAAATTTTTGTACTGGATTGTGGATTACAATATCCAGAGAACGAACTTTTAGGAATTGACGTCGTCATTCCGGATTTTACGTATTTAGAAGAAAATAGTGAACGAATTGCAGGGGTCTTTTTAACACATGGCCATGCAGATGCAATTGGGGCCTTACCGTATTTGCTTTCAAAAATTCAAGTGCCTGTTTTTGGGACAGAATTAACGATTGAACTAGCAAAACTAAGTGTCAACAGTCATGCGGAAACGAAGAAATTTAAAGATTTCCATGTGATTGACCCGCATACAGAAATTGATTTTGGTCAAGCAACGGTGAGCTTCTTTAAAACAACGCACACCATTCCAGATTCGATTGGTGTTAGCATCAAAACAAAAGAAGGTAACATTGTTTATACTGGTGATTTTAAATTTGATCAAAGTGCGATTGAGATGTATCAAACCGATTATGGCCGCTTGGCTGAAATTGGGAAAGAAGGCGTCTTGGCGCTACTTAGTGATTCATCAAATGCTGAAAACCCAGCCCAAGTTGCATCGGAAGCCCAAATCGCTGATGAAGTGTTCGACACGATTCGCTATTGGGAAGGACGAATCATCGTGGCATGTGTGGCAAGTAATTTGCAACGGGTTCAACAAGTATTGAATGCAGCGGATCGTTCTGGTCGTAAAGTCGTTTTGACAGGCCAAGATTTTGAACGGATTATTCGGACGGCGATGAAATTGGAAAAATTACAATTGCCAAGCGAAGATCTATTAGTGAAACCAAAAGAAATGAAAAAATATGCACCCGAACAGTTATTAATTTTAGAAACAGGCCGGATGGGAGAACCGATTAAGTCACTTCAAAAAATGGCTAATAATACACATGGTGTCGTTCGAATTGAAGAAGGCGATTTAGTTTATATTACAACAACGCCGACAACGGCCATGGAAACAACGGTTGCCAAAACAGAGGATATTGTCTATCGGGCCGGTGCTACGGTGAAGCAAATTTCCGACAATTTACGTGTGTCTGGTCACGCTAATCCGAATGACTTGCAATTGATGTTGAACTTAATGAAACCAAAATATTTCATTCCTGTCCAAGGTGAATACCGCCAGTTAGCTGCGCATGCGGACTTAGCACACGAAATTGGCATGCCTTATAAAGATATCTTTATTACAGGTCGTGGGGACATTCTAGAGTATACAAAAGGTAGAATGTCGGTAGCTGGCAGCACAACGGCCGAAAATATTATGATTGACGGAATTGGTGTCGGCGATATTGGTAATATCGTTTTACGGGATCGTCGTATTCTTTCCGAAGATGGTATTTTTGTGGCTGTTGTGACAATTAATCGTCGAGAAAAACGAATTGTTTCACCAGCTAAAATTACTTCTAGAGGTTTTGTTTACGTTAAAACAAGTAAAGACCTAATGAAAGAAAGTAGCAATATTGTTACAGAAATTGTTGAAAAACATTTAGAAAGTGACGATTTTGAATGGAGCAAACTGAAACAAGAAATCCGCGAAAACTTAAGCCGTTATTTATTTGAACAAACCAAACGTCGTCCTGTGATCTTACCAGTTATCATGGAAGCGACGCAACGCAAGCGTCCCAAAAATAACGCATAGTTCGTCCTGATAAAAGCAGGTGATTTTAGGAGAAATTCTTCTAAAGTCATCTGTTCTTTTTTGTAACTTTCTTCTATAAATATGGTACTATTAATCAGAGCGCTGAATAAAGGAGGCGATTTTAGTGGAAGAGATTGTGTTGTTCCATACCAATGATCTTCATTCTCACTTTGAAAATTGGCCCAAAATACGGCGTCTGGTTAAAGCCAAACGTTCGCTGTACCAAAAAGAGGGCAAAACAGTCGTAACCATTGATTTAGGTGACTTTTCAGATCGGTGTCATCCTTTGGCCGAAGCAACAGATGGTCGAGCAAATGTAGCTATAATGAATACATTAGCGTATGACCTGGTTACAATTGGAAATAATGAAGGAATCGGCAATTCAAAGAAACAATTAGAGCATTTATATGATCAGGCAACATTTGAAGTGGTCTTAGCTAATTTAGAAGATCCAAAAACCCAAATGTTACCAGATTTTTGTCAAGCATATAAAATTATGACAACTAAAGAAGGCACAAAGTTAGGGTTTATTGGCTTAACCGCACCATTTCCTTTAACGTATAATCCCAATGGCTGGACAATCAAACAAGTGGAAGCAGTCCTTCCTCAACTGATTACAGAAGTTGCGTCTCAATGTGATGTTCTCATTTTGCTTAGTCACTTGGGGATAGATACTGATTTTATGATTGCGGCGAATTATCCTGAAATTCAAGTGATTTTAGGTTCCCATACACATCATTTATTTAAAGATGGTGAAAAAATTAATCATGTGCAACTAGCAGCTGCTGGCAAATATGGACAGTATATTGGTGAAGTGCATCTGTTTGTGGATGCCGACACGAAGCAAGTCACAAGTTATGCAAAAACGATGGAAACAGCAAGTTTAGAAGAGCAAGCAACTGATGCCAAGGAAATTGCGGGTTACTTAACGGAAGGTCATCGACTATTGCAAGCGCAGCAAATTGCACAAATCCCTGAAACCTTGTCAACGGACTTACGGCAACCGCATGCCTTTATAACTGTTGCCTTGAAAGCGTTAAAAGAAGCGGGGCAGACCGAAGCGGCTGTGTTAAACAACGGGTTATTTTTAGCAGATTTACCAGAAGGAATAATCAATGCAGACCAATTACATGAGGCCTTGCCTCATCCAATGCATTTAATCAAGGTTACCTTGAAAGGGTCAGACATGAGCCGTTTGATTCGTGAAATGGAAAAAAGTCGTCAATTTCTGCGGAAATTTCCGATTCGCGGGATGGGCTTCCGCGGGAAAATTTTTGGCGAATTATGTTATGATGGGATTCGTTTTGAGCGAAATAGCCAGACCGTTTTTTGGCAAGGGAAACCTATTCAGCCAGAGCAGAAGTATACGCTGACAACAGTGGATCACTTTCAATTTGTTCCGTTTTTCCCAACGATTGAGTTAGTTGGAGAAGTCGAATTTTTATTTCCAGACGTTTTAAGAACTGTCGTGGCGAACTATCTGCATGCCCACTATCCAATCAAATAAAAACAAGGTATAATAAAAACTAGGTGGTGAAAAAATGACAGACAAAAAGACAACCGAAAAAAAAGAAACAGAAACTGCTGCAACCTTTACAGAAGAACTAACAGCAGTTCTTGAAGAAATAAAAGAAGAACCTGTAAAAGAAAAGAAAAAAGGGGAAATTGTCACCATTGTGAATGAAACAGATATTCAAATTGGTGAAAGAGAGTACCGAATTGTTAAAAATCATCGTGATGCCTTTGATCCTGAACGCTTAGGTGAACGGTTTAGTGAAGTATTAGCGCGTTATGATTATATCGTAGGAGACTGGGGCTATGAACAGTTACGCTTGCGTGGCTTTTTTGATACTTCTAATCGTCGGGCAGCGCCGGATCAACGCATTGATACACTAGAAGACTATTTGTATGAATATTGTAATTTTGGCTGTGCCTATTTTGTAATTGAACGAACAGGGGAACGTAAAGAAAAAACAACGCATCGTCGTCGTCGCCATAAAAAGAATAATCGTTCTAACGCGTTTGTCGAGGAAAAGAGTGCGCCCGCTAATAAAAATAGCAAGCCAGTGATTCGTACGCGAAAAGAAGAAAATAAAAAAACGACTACACCCAAACAGCCTAGTCCCAAAAAATCTGGCAAAGGCTTTACGATTCGTCAACGTGAGGAGTAAACAGAGTGAAAAAAGACTATCAAGGATATTTAATTGATTTAGATGGAACGATTTATTTAGGAAAAGAACCAATTCCAGCTGGAAAACGTTTTGTCGAGCAGTTACAGGAAAAAGATTTGCCTTTTTTATTTGTAACGAATAATACCACTAAATCTCCTGAAACAGTGGCACAACGTTTAGCAAATGAATTTGATATTCATGTCCCAGCATCCCTTGTTTATACAGCGACTTTAGCGACGATTGATTACATGAAAGAAACCAATCGGGGCAAGAAAGTCTTTGTCATCGGCGAGGCTGGTTTAATTGACTTAATTTTAGAAGCAGGTTTTGAATGGGATGAAACAAATCCTGATTATGTTGTCGTGGGACTTGATACAGAATTATCTTACGAAAAAGTGGTTTTAGCTACCTTAGCCATTCAAAAAGGGGCGTTGTTTATTGGAACCAATCCAGATAAGAACATTCCGACAGAAAGAGGCTTATTACCTGGTGCAGGTTCAGTTGTGACGTTTGTGGAGACAGCTACTCAAACAAAACCAGTTTATATTGGCAAACCAAAAGCGATTATCATGGAACGAGCGATTGCGCATTTAGGCGTGGAAAAAGAGCAAGTGATTATGGTTGGAGATAATTATGAAACCGATATTCAATCAGGGATTCAAAATGGTATTGATAGCTTGTTAGTTACATCAGGTTTTACCCCTAAGTCAGCTGTTCCAACTTTGCCAACGCCGCCAACCTATGTTGTTGATTCCTTAGATGAATGGACTTTTTGAGTATGATGAGGTCGAAATTGCGTTTAAGGGAAACGCTTGGACTCATTTGTTTGTTTTTAACGATTGTGGCTTTAAGTATCACGATCACGATTAATTTTCGTCCATTGTATCTTTTTGATATCCAACACTTAAATATTTTAAAAGACGTAGAGGTTGATCGTGTGACCTTGATTAAAAATTACGATCATTTAATGATGTACTTAAACAATCCTTTTGAAAAAACATTAGTATTTCCTGATTTTCCAATGTCTGATAGCGCGGCTTTTCATTTTTATGAAGTAAAAAAATTGTTTTTATTGTGCTATGGCGTATTACTAGTTACGTTGTTGCCTAGTATCCTTTATTTAAAATATTTGGTAAAAAATCAGCGTTTATGGACATTGATACGGCCATTTCAGTGGGGAATGTTTTTGCCTGTGCTCTTTGGCTTTTTCATGCTGATTGGCTTTGATCAATTTTTTATTGCGTTTCATGGATTATTTTTTAACAACGATGCTTGGTTATTTAATCCGCTGACTGATCCGATTATCAATGCCTTGCCTGAAGCCTACTTTATGCATTGTTTTATCTTGTTTTTTGTTTTATTAGAAGTCCTGTTTTTGATAGGTGTTTTAATCGGAAAACGTTCTTTAAAAAAATAAAGAGAGAAAAGTGAACAATTCCAAAATTGCTCGCTTTTCTTTTTTATTCAATCTAGTTTTAAAAACTAGATTGAATAATTGTCAAAAGTATGATATTCTTTTTTAGAAATGGTTAGGAGGGTTTTTATGGACGAGATAGAAAAATCACTACAAGATTGGGGCCAACAATTGGAAAACGTTCATTTGCCAAGATGGCATGAGTTACCAGACATTGAATTATATATGGATCAAGTGATTACTCTGATAGAAAAATACTTATCCCCATTGATTACACTGGAAAAACATACTTTGT
The DNA here is from genome assembly GCF_050558155.1 of Enterococcus sp. DIV0294. NCBI lineage: Bacteria > Bacillati > Bacillota > Bacilli > Lactobacillales > Enterococcaceae > Enterococcus > Enterococcus sp. DIV0294. The sequence goes on from NZ_CP187889.1 coordinate 1,068,488, forward strand.
TAACGTCCTCAATGGTTAATAATTATGTCAAACACGGGTTAATCCCGTCCCCAGTGAAAAAGCGCTACAATCAAAAGCATTTAGCGTTTTTAATTGCGATTACGTTGTTGAAACAAGTGTTAACATTGCCAGAAATTAAGCAAGGCATTTTATTCCAAGGAGCCACGGTTGGTATTCGTGAAGCGTACAATTTATTTTGTCAAGAACAGGAACGAGCGATTTATGTGATTGCTGCTCAAGCGCAAGAAAAAGAAGTTCAGGCCAAATCACAAGAACCTATGGGGATTGAATATTTGGCTGTAAAAGCAGCGACAATGTCTTTTGCTACTAAAATGTTTAGTGAAAAAGTGATTGAATTGGAACAAGAATACTTAAAAGAAATGGATGAGATGACACATGAATAAAGAAAAGATCGCACTACTGGTTGATTCTGGGACAGATGTTCCAGAGGCATTAGTCAAACAATACGGCATGTATGTCTTGCCCTTACAGATTATTTATCCTGAAAAAACCTATACAGATAAGGTAGATATTACACCAGAAGAAGTGTATCAACGTTTAGAGAAAGAAATACCTAGTACTTCATTACCTGATGGTGCAACAATCCAAGCTATTTTTGACAAAATTAAAGAAGCGGGTTACGAAAAAGTCTTAGCGGTGACCATTTCTAGTGGTTTAAGTGGAACCTATAATGTGGTTCGCTTGCTTGGAGAACAAACCGAAGGACTAGATGTATTTGTTTTAGATACAAAGAACATTGGTATCGGGGCTGGCATTCAGGCGATACGAGCAGCAGAATTAATTGAAACAGGATTAGGCTGGCAAGAATTACAACAAAAATTAACAGAAGAAGTAGCCAACGCAAAAGTATTTTTTAATGTAGCCACTTTAGAATATTTACAAAAAGGTGGACGAATTGGTTTAGTCACTTCTATTTTAGGGAATGCGCTAAAATTAAACCCCATTATTTCTTGTAATGAAGAAGGCATTTACTATACGGTGGCTAAGTCTCGCGGCCGTAAAAAAAGTCTTGATAAAACGTTTGAGTTGGTGACGAACTTTATAGGTGAGGCACCCCGTTTTCGTTTGGCAGTCGCTCACGGTGCGGCAGAGGAAGAAGCAAAAGCAATGATGGAACGCTTGAAAGCGGCTTTTCCACAAGCAGAAGAAATTTACTTTGGAACGATTAGTCCGGCATTAGTTGTTCATACAGGACCAGGACTTTTAGGTGTTGGCATACAGTTATTAAATGATTGATTAAATGAAAAATCCTCTCAAATTTTTTTGAGGGGATTTTTCATTTAAGATTTCTCTTTTTCATAGAAATATCATTTTACTGGAAAAACAACGAAAATTATATTGAAAATTTCACGAATGTGTTACAATTCATCTACAAAGGGGGAATTTTTTGTGAAAAAAGCAATAGCAGAATGTTTAGGAACATTTATTCTTGTCTTTTTTGGGACAGGAACAGCCGTTCTAGGAAATGGTATGGAAGGGATTGGAACAACGGGGATTGCCTTAGCATTTGGCTTAACAATCGTTGCTGCTGCCTATAGTATTGGCACAATTTCAGGTGCACATCTAAATCCAGCTGTTTCTTTAGGAATGTGGCTTAATAAACGAATAACAACAATGGAACTAATCTACTATGTAGTGGGACAAATTGTTGGTGGCTTGATTGCCTCATTTGCATTATTAAGCATTCTAAAAGGTGCTGGTAAAAGTATTGAGAACTTAGGTCAAAATGGCGTAGGGGAATTAAGTGTTGCTGGTGCATTGACAGTCGAAATTATTTTAACATTTATTTTTGTTTTAGTTGTCATGACAGTTACAAGTGCTAAGAAAGGCAATGCTTCATTAGCAGGAATCGTAATTGGGTTAACACTAACAATGATTCACTTAGTCGGCATTCCTTTGACAGGAACTTCTGTCAACCCAGCTCGTAGCATCGCGCCAGCCGTTTTTGCGGGTGGTTTAGCGTTATCTGAGTTGTGGATTTTTATCGTTGCGCCATTAATTGGTGGATTATTAGCCGCTCTTGTAGCAAAATTCGTCTTAGATACGGAAGAATAGATTAGCGGAAGAAGAATCTTTGATAACAAGCGTCAATTGTTGTCAGAGATTCTTTTTTTGTTATACTAGGAGAACCTGAAGGCGCATTTTTAGCTAAAGATGAAAACATCATCAAAATAAGGTATAATAGGAAAGTATCAAATAAGATTAGAAGGAAAAAGAGGTGTCTCTTTGTGAAGAAAATTTTAGTAGTTGATGACGAGAAGCCAATTTCAGAGATCGTTAAATATAATTTGGTTAAAGAAGGATATGAAGTATTTACTGCTTATGATGGAGAAGAAGCACTTGAAAAAGTGGAAGAAGTGGAACCAGACTTAATTATTTTAGACTTAATGCTCCCTAAAATGGATGGCTTAGAAGTCGCGCGAGAAGTGCGCAAAACACATGACATGCCAATCATTATGGTGACTGCCAAAGATTCTGAAATTGATAAGGTTTTAGGATTAGAATTAGGCGCTGATGACTATGTAACGAAACCATTTTCAAATCGTGAATTAGTTGCTCGTGTAAAAGCCAATTTACGGCGAGGTGCAACCAATGCGAAAGAAGCCGAGGTGACAACGCAATCTGAATTAACGATTGGTGATTTAACCATTCATCCTGATGCATACATGGTCTCAAAACGGGGTGAAAAAATTGAATTAACCCACCGTGAATTTGAGTTACTTTATTACTTAGCAAAACATATCGGACAAGTCATGACTCGTGAACATTTATTACAAACCGTTTGGGGTTATGATTATTTTGGGGATGTGCGGACAGTGGACGTAACCGTACGTCGTTTAAGAGAAAAAATTGAAGATAGTCCAAGTCATCCAACGTATTTAGTTACTCGTCGTGGGGTTGGTTATTATCTAAGAAATCCTGAACAGGAGTAATCAGGTATGAAGAAAAAAGTTCACTTTTTTCAATCTGTTAATTTTAAGATTGCTTTATCATTTATTCTGCTGTTACTGATTGCGATTCAAATCATTGGTGGCTATTTCATTCGTGAATTGGAAGCCACCACGATTTCCGATTTTAAGAAAAATATGGATTCTCAGGTTGTCCAATTGTCAAATACGTTAAGTACGCAGATGAGCAACAAAGATCTCGAACGTAGTGATGTTGATGCAAATTTAAAAAAAGCGTTATCGGATTTTTCAAATGCAGATATTTCTGAAGCGAGAATTGTCGATGATAAAGGGATTATTCGGGCAACCAATGATTTAAATCAACAAAATATTATTGGGAAAAAGAATGATTATCGTGATTTAAATGACTTTACGAGTAAAAAATATCAAGCTTTAGATAATGATAAACGCGTGTATGTGAATGTCCAGCCGATTCAATCGCCTACTGGAGAAACAGTGATTGGTGTCCTTTATGTGAAAAGTAATTTAGAAAATAAATACCAAGAAATTACCAACACAGCAAGTATCTTTTTCACTGCTTCTATTATTGCCGCAGCAATCTCGATTATTGTGACCTTACTGATTGCACGATCAATCACGAAGCCGATTGGGGAAATGCGCGAGCAAGCCCTTCGAATCGCTCGTGGTGATTACGCTGGAAAAGTAGAAGTCCATGGAAAAGATGAATTAGGCCAATTAGCAGAAACATTTAATCAATTATCAGAACGGATTGAAGAAGCACAAGAAACAATGGAAGCAGAAAGAAATCGTTTAGATAGTGTCTTAACGCATATGACAGATGGCGTCATTGCGACGGATCGCCGCGGAAAGGTGATTACGATTAATGAAATGGCTCTTTCATTATTAAATGTAAAAAATGAAAATGTGATTGGGACCTCGTTATTAGAGTTGTTAGATATTGAAGAAGATTACACATTGCGGAAGCTGTTAGAAGAGCCAGATGAACTGCTGATTGATCGCTCAACGTCTGATCGTGAAGAAGACCAAATGATTATCCGGGTAGACTTTACGATGATTCGTCGGGAATCAGGATTTATTACTGGCTTAGTTTGCGTACTTCATGACGTCACAGAACAGGAAAAAAACGAACGGGAAAGACGGGAATTTGTTTCCAATGTCTCTCATGAGTTGCGAACGCCTTTGACAAGTATGCGTAGTTATATAGAGGCTTTAAGTGAAGGGGCTTGGGAAAACCCTGAGATTGCGCCGAACTTCTTAAAAGTCACGTTAGAAGAAACCGACCGGATGATTCGTATGATTAATGATTTGTTGAATTTATCTCGGATGGACTCTGGGAATACACATCTTCAATTAGAATATGTGAATTTTAACGAATTGATTAATTTTGTCTTGGATCGCTTTGATATGATGATTGAAAATGAGCAAAAAAATTACAAAATTCGCCGTGAATTTACTAAACGCGATTTATGGGTAGAGTTAGATACAGACAAAGTAATTCAGGTTTTAGACAACATTTTGAACAATGCGATTAAGTATTCGCCAGATGGCGGCGTCATTACCTGCCGACTAGTTGAAACACATAATAATGTCGTCTTTAGTATCTCGGACCAAGGTTTGGGCATCCCTAAAAAAGATCTCGGGAAAGTCTTCGAGCGTTTTTATCGTGTGGATAAAGCACGTGCGCGAGCACAAGGTGGGACTGGTTTAGGTTTAGCAATTTCTAAAGAAGTAATTCGGGCCCATAACGGGAGTATTTGGGTGGAAAGTACAGAAGGTGAAGGATCGACTTTCTATATTTCACTACCATATGAACCTTATGAAGAGGATTGGTGGGAATGATGAAATTATCAGAATGGATTACAAGAATTGGCTTGATTTTGATGGTCATTTTAAGTATATATTTTTCAGTCAATATCTGGCTGAATTCTGCCAAAAAAATACCAGAAATGAAGTCGGGAAGCCAAGTCACAACAGCTGTCAATGAAAAAGCCATTGGCGATGTCTATTTACCTTTGCAATTGATTCGAATAACTGATGGAAAAGCGATGCAAAGTAATCGTGAAACATTAATTAGTAATGTTCAAAATGATATTAAAATGGCTACTTTTGGTAAATTGACACAAGTTGTGACAAAAAATGCAGAGCAACTTAAGCGCTACAACCAAATGGAACAAGGCATTGAACTTCTTTATCAAGGTCCCTTTTTAATCTCGGACTATGCTTCGATTTATAATCTATCCATTAATTTTACTAACTTTAATGAGTTGACGGACCAGTATTTTACGAAAATTCAATTGGATTTTAACGAAAATAAGATACGTTTTTTAGATTATGATCAAGCCAACGTCTATGAAGCGCCCATGACTGTCAATAAGGCGCGCTTAATGGGAATTATCAATAAAGAGGGATTGCAATATCAAGACGTTTCCGAAAATACGCTAACCAAACAAGGACAATGTTATTTAACCAATGATATGAAGTTGAAAAAGTACAGTTATATCTTAGCTTCGCAACCAGTTACTCGTTTTAGGAATGCTTTTTTCAATGAAACGGAAGATATCCAAACCAATGAAGACAGTCAAGACTTAACCTATACGAGTAAAGAAGAACGATTGTTTGCAGAAGAAAAACTGGGGAAAATCGATTTTAAAGGGACCTTGCCAGAAGAGAATAAACGGGACTCAATCTATAATCAAAGCTTTTCTTATGTAAAACGTTTAGGAACCAATATGGGGAATTTACGTTACTTTGATCGAACGAAAGATAGTGTCAATTATCGGACTTTTGTGGAAGGTTTCCCAGTGTTCAGTAATGATTTAAAAGGCCAAGTGGATATTCGCATCACGAACAACGATGGTGCTGCGCCAAGCGTAACCATTAACACAAGTGTGAATACGATCCAAGTGCCGATCCCTTCAGAAGAAGAAGTGACGCTGGAAAGCACGGAAAAATTGATTAAGCGTTTAGAAACAGCTGGTGCTAAAAAGGAAAAAATCCAATCGGCTGTTATCGGTTATACGTGGCAGACAATTGAAGAAGTCAAACAAGTCGTTGATTTAAGTCCGGAATGGTATGTCCTTTATAACAACAATTGGTACACTGCAACGGACTTGGTAAAACAATTACCAAGCTTGGAGGTGGGCTAATGGATTTTAAACGAATTGAGTGGATTTTCTTCTTAGCATTTTTAGGATTAAATATCTTTTTATTTGGAATTTATCGGGAAGGTCAACAAGAGGAGAGCAACGTCTCTTCTTCCAGCCAAACAGAATCGATTGAAAGTCGGTTGGAAAAAGATAACATCTCGTATAAAGGGACACTTTCTTCAGAACGATTGGAAGGCTATTATTTAAGTGGCGAACAAACCAATTTTTCTGCTGCTTTAAAAATCCAACGTGAAAAGAATAAAAACTTTTTGAGAAATGGGCTGCAAATTGCGGATAATACTTTAACGAGTGTGCCTAGTAAAAACTATTTTATTGATCCTAAGAAAATTGATAAAGATTTAAGTACTTTTTTAAATGAAAAAAATGCTTTATTATTCGGAGACGAATATCAATACTTACCAGAATTTTCTCATTTAAAAGAGCCGACGGCAGAAATTGTGGCTGCACAATCGTATAAAGGAATTCCCTTTAGAGATGACACGGCAAAATTAAGTATTTTAGCAGATACGTCAGGTGAATTATGGAAAATTAGTAAATATTCGCAAACGCACATTGAAAATATTGAAGAATTACGAGACAAAACGGATTTATATTCCAATCGTGATGCGATAGACACGCTCTATATGAATAACCGCATTCCTAGTAATTCCAAAATAACATTCATTAAATTGGCCTATTCAAGAATTTATAAAATTCGTGAGAAAAATGTATACGTTCCAGTCTGGTTTGTAGGAATTTCTACTGGTGAAGATTCAGTTGAAATTGAACAGGTGAATGCCGTAAGTAATACCATCATCACAAATAATACTGTGCCAAAGGTGGAAAAACATTAAGGTCCGTTGTATAATGAAACACGTTAATGTTGTAATGTAGAAGGGAAGAGTTTTAAATGGATTCAGAGTTTGCTTTTAATATCAGTGTTCTTGCCAGTGGCAGTACAGGCAATTCCCTTTTTATTGAAACCAACCAAAAGAAAGTATTAGTAGATGCGGGTTTAAGTGGCAAAAAGATCACTTCACTGTTAGCAGAAGTCAATCGCAAACCAGAAGATTTAGATGCGATTTTAGTTACACATGAACATCGGGATCACATTCATGGCGTTGGCGTGTTAGCGCGAAAATATAAGTTAGATGTCTATGCCAATGAAAAAACGTGGCAAGCGATGGATCCCATGATTGGCAAAGTCGATGTCGCTCAAAAACATATTTTTGAAATGGGCAAAGTTTTGACCTTGGGAGATATGGACATTGAAAGTTTTGGTGTCTCACATGATGCGATTGCGCCTCAATTTTATCGTTTTCATCGCAATAATCGTTCCTTTGTTGTTCTAACGGATACAGGTTATTGTAGCGATCATATTCGTGGTACGATTGAAAATGCAGATGCTTATTTAGTCGAAAGCAATCATGAAATTGAAATTTTGCGAGCAGGACCTTATCCATGGAGTCTTAAACAACGGATTTTAGGAGATAAAGGCCATTTATCCAATGATGATGGTGCTCTTGTGATGGCGGATGTGTTAGGTGATAAAACAAAACGCATTTATTTAGGTCATCTTAGCAAAGAAAATAATACGAAACTTCATGCGCGAATGGCAATGGAGTCTACTTTGAAGCAAAAGGATTTAGGCGTCGGTGAAGCATTTAAGGTATATGATACAGACCCCGATTCAGCCTCAGAGTTATTTCAAATTTAGAATAATGGTGGTTTATCAGTTTTTGAGCGTGGAGCAAAAATCCAAAGTGATTTTTGTCCCATGCTCATTTTTTGTTCTTTTATCCAGTTGGTTTGACAGAGACATCGGTGATAATACTTTTAAACTCTTAGTTAATTTTTTGACAAATACTTGTGTTTGTCTGGTGTTAGGAGTATAGTTAACTAGATTTTTACTAGTGGGAGGTCTATGATGTTTCAATTTTTACCAAACTCTGTTTTACAGATGAGCACTATTTTTCTTTCGATTATTATCGAAGCATTGCCTTTTGTCATGTTAGGTTGCTTGATTTCAGGTGCTTTACATGTTTTTTTAACACCAGAACGAGTAAAAAAAGTGTTACCTAAAAATAAATTTTTATCAATTTGTGTAGGGAGTTTCCTAGGTTTTTTCTTCCCTTCTTGTGAATGCGGGATCGTCCCAATTGTGCATCAATTTGTTAAAAAAGATGTACCAACACATACCGCTTTTGCTTTTATGTTAACGGCACCAATCATTAATCCAATTGTGCTATTCTCAACATACGTAGCTTTTAGTGGCGCAACAAAATTTGTGATTTGGCGAGTTTTAGGCAGTATGATTGTCGCGTGGGTTATCGGCATTTGGTTAGCTTATTTTCGAAAAGAATCAATTTTAACAGAGAAAGAGTTGGCGCAGATTAAAGAAGAGCAGGTTGCTCATACGCATGAACACGTTGATGAAGTTCGTTCATTTTGGAAAAACGGCTGGTCAGCGTTAACCCATAGTATTGATGAATTTTTTGATACGGGTCGTTATTTAATTTTTGGTTCTTTGTTAGCAGCAATCATGCAAACCTATATTCCAACTGGTGCGCTTATGCAATTGGGCCATTCAAAGATTTTAGCGATTCTAGTCATGCTAGTCATCGCTGCCACTCTATCACTTTGTTCAGAAGCAGATGCATTTATTGGTTCTTCTCTTTTGAGTTTGTTTGGAACAGGACCAATTGTCGCCTTCCTAGTTTTTGGTCCAATGGTAGATATTAAAAATTTATTGATGATGAAACGTTATTTTAAGATGTCATTCATTGTACAATTTGTTTTGATAGTGGCGCTTGTCGTAACTATTTATGCGGCAGTAGTTTAGAAAGGAGGCCTACAATCGATGATACGATTTATTATTTTAATTGGATATATGGGGTTGATGATGTATCTTCAAATTTCAGGTGAACTGAACCAATATATCAATATTCATTATAATTACTTAGCTGTTTTATCAATGGTTTTAGCTTTTATTATGGCGATTGTCCAATTGATTTTGTGGAACCAAGCAGATCCATCAATGCAAAAAAAACATGAAGACATGCACCAACATGGGGGACATGAACATCATGGCCATCAGCATAATTTGGAAAAACCCAGCCAAAGAGGGCTTGCCTATTTACTACTTTCTTTACCGTTGATTGTTGGCTTATTATTTCCGACAGTTAGTTTAGACACAACAATTGTTGAAGCAAAAGGATTTAACTTTCCAGTAAGTAAAGAATCAGTAGGGGATCCTGATATGCAAACGCAATATTTGAAACCTGATACAAGTATGTATTTCAATAAGACGGATTATGACAAGCAGATGGCAAAATCCATGAAACAATATGATGGCCAATCTGTGATTTCAATTACGGATGAAAACTATTTGGAAATTATGGAACTAATCTATAATTATCCAAGTCAATTTGCAGGGAAAAGGATTTCTTATAAAGGCTTTGTCTATAATTCAAAAAGAGAAGAAAGTGTTGACCAGTTTGTCTTCCGTTTTGGGATTATTCATTGTGTCGCTGATTCTGGCGTTTTTGGCTTGTTGGTTCATTTTCCTGAACATACCCAATTTCAAAACAATGATTGGGTAACGATTACCGGCACGGTTGAGTTGTCCTATTATCCACCGTTTAAACGACAAATACCAACTGTGCAAGTGGAGAAAGTCAAAGCAGATCAAGCACCAAAAAATCAATATGTCTATCGTTCCTTTTAAAAAAAGTTGGTTGCTTCCTTATCAAATGGAAGCAACCAACTTTTTTGCTGTCTATTTTTTAATTTTGTTGCGTTTACGACGAATAAAACCCAAAGATTCTCTTTTTTCCCGAAAGCTGCGGATATTCTGATTGAAAACCTCAGAAGCGACTAAGCCTAACGCAATTGCCCCAGCAATCATTACAGCTTGCACGGTAAAATAGGCACCTTTTTCATAATTGCCAATTACAATATTCCGAACAGCTTGATAAGCTAAGCCACCAGGTACCAATGGAACAATACCAGGAATATTAAAAATCGTGACAGGCATTTTCAATATTTTTGAGAATAGGTAGCTTACTGCCGCAACACCGACAGCACCGATGAGGGAACCTAATGCTGCATTTCCACTAAAAACTTCAACGATTACCCAATAAAGCATCCAGCTTACACTACCAGTTAGACCACAAGCCACCAGTGATCGTCGAGGAACATTAATAATAATCGCAAATGCCGCAGAAGCTAAAAAACTAAAGATAAATTGTACCAAAACGATTCCTAGCAAGTAAGTCACTCCTTTTAATAGAAAAGTTGAAAGACAAAAGCAATGCCAAAACCAATCATTCCTGAAGTCATTAATGCTTCAGTCCCACGAGAAACACCCGATAAGTAGTGTCCAGCTAGCAAATCGCGAAGAGCATTGGTAATTTGCACACCAGGCACTAAAGGCATGACACAACCAATGATGATTAAATCTTGTGATTGTCCGAGTCCCAATTTGACTGAAAGAATAGCGGCTGCACCAATGAACAGCGAAGCTAAAAATTCAGATAAAAATTTAATCTTGAGAAACTTTAAACTAAAATAATAAAGACTATAGCCGCAACCACCAATCAGAAAAGTCAAGAATAAATCGGACCAGACGCCACCAAAAAGAATCATAATTGTAGCGCTGACAACGGCCGCACTAACAATGCGTGCGCTAATTGGAAAATGGCGGTGTTCACTATCAATCACTTTTAGTTTATTCAGTAATTCCTCTAAAGAAAAATCACCAGCCACATAAGCACGAGACAGCTGATTCACACGAGAGATTTTTTCTAAATCAATACCACGTTTCATTACTTGAACCATACGAATCGTGGAGGTTCCATCTATGCCAACAAATAGCCCGGTTTGTGTCACATAGCTAACCATTCGATAGTTGCCAGAAGTAAGCGCAATTCGGCTCATTGTATCTTCAACACGGTACATTTCTGCATCGCTTTCTATCATAATTTTACCAGCTAACAAACAGGTTTCTAAAAGTAAATCCAAATGAGCAGGAGTCATTGAGCAAGCCTCACTTTATGTATTTTCTTCTAGTGTACTACAAACGAACCAAAAAGAGGAAATAAATAACAGCTGCAATCGAAAATTTACATCGTAAACAGATTGTTAGCGAATTGTAACATTAAAAGGCTGATATTATTTAATCATAGATATTTAAAAGTTTTCAAAAGAAAAACGTAGATTTTTTCGCAAAATGAATTGAAGGGAAAGGTGATATTCTGGCGTTTTAGCAGACCTTTATTCTTGTTTTATAAAGTTGTGTATTTGTTTTTATAATTTTAAAATTATCGATGGCTGTCATTTTTTTGCGGAGTCTTTATTAATAAAAGACTAAGAAATAACAAAAAAGAGAGAAGGAGAAGAAATTTTGTTTGTAGTTTCGGTTCTTTTCTAGTAAAATGAAATTGTATAAAAGTAGAAGTGAGGTGTAGTAAAATGGGTTTTACAGACGAAACAGTACGCTTTGATTTTGATGATAATCGAAAAAAAGCAATCAGTGAAACGTTAGAAACCGTATATCGGGCATTAGAAGAAAAGGGATACAATCCTATTAACCAAATAGTAGGGTATTTACTTTCTGGGGACCCGGCTTACATTCCTCGTTATCAAGATGCTCGAAACTTAATTCGTCGTCATGAACGTGATGAAATCATGGAAGAATTAACCAAATATTACTTAGCGAACCACGGAATCGATATCAAATGAGGATCATGGGGCTAGATGTAGGTTCACGGACAGTCGGTGTGGCTGTTAGTGATTTATTAGGTTGGACAGCACAAGGCATCGAAATTATTCGCATCAATGAAGAGGAAGAGAACTTCGGTTTTGAGCGATTAGGTGAATTGGTGAAAGAATACGAAGTCACGAAATTTGTCGTAGGTTTACCGAAAAACATGAATAATTCCATCGGTCCTAGAGCTGAAGCATCCATGGCATATGGTGATAAGATTCAAGAATTATTTCAATTACCTGTTGACTATCAAGATGAACGATTAACAACTGTCCAAGCAGAGCGTTTCTTGGTGGAGCAAGCAGATGCTTCAAGAGCCAAAAGAAAAAAAGTCATTGATAAACTAGCGGCAGTAATGATTCTACAAAATTATTTAGATGCACATAGCCGATAATTATCGAGCTTTGAATACATCAAGGGAGAGAAGAAGAATGACAGAACACAACCACGATCATGATCACGAAGGACATGAACACATTACTTTAGTAGACGAACAAGGAAATGAAACATTATACGAGATCTTACTAACTGTTGACGGTCAAGAAGAATTCGGTAAAAATTATGTTTTATTATATCCAGCAGGAATTCCTGAGAATGAAGATGTTGAATTGCAAGCTTACTCATATGTGGAAAACGCAGAAGGTACAGAAGGCGATTTACAGCAAATCGAAACAGATGCTGAATGGGATATGATTGAAGAAGTTTTCAATACATTCATGGCTGAAGAAGAAGAGTAAAACTGTAACGAGAGAAGCGCTACTTCTCCTATTGAGAAGTAGCTTTCTTAATAATAATTGTTATAATGTACATGTTGTTTCTATCATAAGATACTATCGCTATCATTGAGTGTGGTGAATAAAGAAGAACAGTAATGTCTAGTTTTACAAGATGTTGTAAAAACGTAACATCCTTGTAATGACGTTAATTTGGTAACTATCTAGCATAATTTATAATTTGTGTTATACTAAGTATGAGGTTTTGGAAATACTGTTAATTTTATAATATTAAATAAAAAAATGGCTCCACCTACTGGCATAGGTAGAGCCGTCAGAAATTCAGTTAAACAAACACGTAATTATTGGTGTGGTGCATTGCCACGAACTGAAATTCCAGTTAATAAAGCAAGTAAATCAAACATATATTTCACCTCCTTTATTATGATAGCTTCATTATAACATTATCTGTAAAATGATGGTATGTTTAATACAAAAAAAATAGAAAGATTGGAGTTTTGACTGTGAGAGTAGCGGGAGAAAAAATCAAAACAGCGCGTAAAAAGAAAAAATTATCGCAAGCTGAATTGGCAAAAGGAATTTGTACACAAGCAACAATTAGTAACATTGAAAACAAAAATGTGTGTGACAGTTTAGACATTTTCTCATCTGTATGTCTACGTTTAGACTTACAAGTAGAAGAATGTATCGAAGGTTCTAGTGAGAAAAAACTCGAAAGCTTATTAAATAAAGTAGAAGAATTATGCTTTTACTTTAAGCACGATGAAGCCTATGATTTGTTGAAAGACTATCCAGATGATATCGAAAGTTCAAACAGAATTTTAGAAACAAAATTTTTCTATTATAAAGGAATTACGAGTTTATTAGGTAAGAAAAATAATAGCGAAGCATTGTTCTATTTACATCGTGGTTCTGAAATTAGTCGTGATATTAATATTTATAATATTTTGAGTATGAATGCGATCGGTATTTTATATGAATTAGAAGATGATATTGAAAAAGCAAAAGTTTATTACGATAAATCTTTACAATTGCTAAGCGAATTCAAATTAGATTATCCATTAGAGCAATGCCGTATTTATTATAATACCGCAAAATTCTATTCATTAATTAAAGACTATGCAAAGAGCATTGAATTAAGTGATAAAGGAATCGAAATTAATCGGACACACAGTTCTATTTACTCTTTAGATTGCTTATTATACGAAAAAGCGTTTAATAAACAAATGCTAGGACTAGATGCTGTTGAAGATTATCGTATTGCGTACTACTTTACACGTTTCTTTGAAAATAAAAAATTACTTGCTTATATTGAAAAAGATATGCAAGAGTTTAACATCAGTTTTAAATAATAAATTATTGTTTCAGATTTTAAAAAGAACAACCTAACTCAAGAGGAGTTAGGTTGTTCCTTTTTTCTCTTTTTAATTTGTTTCTTTGACAGCGTTACGGACGCTTTCGGCGACGACTTTTGCGACTCCTTCTTGGAATGGATCGGGAATAATATTAGTCGGCGTGAGTTCATTATCGGGAATCAATTTTGCAATACCTTTGGCAGCGGCAATTTCCATTTCAATCGTAATCTTTTTCGCCCGAGCATCTAAGGCACCACGGAAGATACCAGGGAAGGCTAACACATTATTAATTTGATTCGGAAAGTCACTACGACCAGTTCCGACAATATAAGCGCCTGCCGCTAAAGCTTCATCAGGAAAAATTTCAGGAACTGGGTTAGCCATTGCAAAAATAACTGGCTGCTCATTCATCTGTTGAATCCACTCAGGTTTTAAAACACCTGGTGCCGAAACACCAACAAAGACATCAGCGCCTTCAAGAGCAGTAGCTAAATCACCGGTACGGTGTTCCCGATTGGTTAGCTTCGCAATTTCTGCGTGGTGTGGTGGCAGAGCTGTATCTGTTTCGCTCAGAATCCCTGCACGGTCAACAATGATAATATGTTTTACACCAGCAGCTAAAAATTTTCTTGTGATCGAAAGACCAGCGGAGCCACCGCCGTTGATTACCACATGAATGTCCTCTATTTTCTTGTTGATTAATTTTAAGCTGTTGTACAAAGCCGCTAGAACAACAATCGCTGTCCCGTGTTGATCATCATGGAAAACGGGAATATCTAGTTCATCGATTAAACGCTGTTCAATTTCAAAACAACGAGGAGCGCTGATATCTTCCAAGTTAATTCCCCCAAAGGTTGGAGCCAAAAACTTCACTGTTTGAATAATTTCTTCGGTATCTTGTGTATCTAAAACAAGGGGAATCGAATCCACACCAGCAAAGCGTTTAAACAATGCAGCTTTTCCTTCCATGACAGGCATCGCTGCTTCAGGACCAATGTTACCTAAACCTAAAACTGCTGAACCATCACTGATAACGGCGACGGTGTTTTTCTTTGTCGTTAATTCGTAAGCGCGTTCTTTTTTTTCATGTATGGCAGAAGAAACAGCCGCAACACCTGGTGTGTAGGCAATTCCTAAATCTGCTTTTGTTTCAATCGGAACTTTAGGGCAGACTTCTAATTTCCCCCCAAATTTTTTTGCTTGCTCAATCGCTAATTCTTTTACATCTTTTGTTGACATATCATTTTCCTCCTAAATAATTCACTTATAGTTAAAAAAGCATTCTAAAAATAGCAGTCATTGTTATTACTGTAATGGCACCGCCTAATCGTGTCGCAACTTGTGCAAACGGCATTAAGTTCATTCGATTGGCTGTACTTAAAATAGCCACATCGCCAGTCCCACCCATACCACTCTGGCAAGCGGAGACAATGGCAGCCTCAACGGGATTCATATTCATGAAGCGTGAAACGAAAAATCCTGTAGCAATAACAGTGAAAACGACACTAATTACCACAACAAAATATTGCCAGCTAAGCATTCCTACGACATCTTTTAAAGGAATATATAACATACCTAAGCCGACCATTAACGGGAACGTAAAATTGCCAGAGATAAATTTATAAAGCTGTTTTGATCCGCGTTGGGTTTCTTTCGGTACTACATTTAAGTATTTTAAAAAGGCTGCGACAACAATCATCAAAACAGGACCAGGAAAGCCTGTTAAGTGTTGCAATAAACCGCCTGTAATAAATAAGGTACACGCAATTAAAACACCAGCGCCCATTAATTTTACATCAATTGGTGCTTTGTCTTCTTCTAAAGCATCACTTAAATCATCTGAATTGGTAATTTTGATCAACTGACCTTGTCCAGAAAGTTCAGGGCGTTTTTCTCCTAAACGACTAAGTAAACCTGAACACATGATAGCAAAAAAATTACCAATAATGGTTGCGGGAATTAATTGCCCCACTAATTGTTCACTTGGCAATCCAGTAATGGCACTATAACCAAGGGATAAAGGAAGAATGCCTTCACCGATTCCACCAGCTAAAACAGGAGTGACGATATAGAAAAGGCTATGTTTCCAACCGAGACCTAACAGCGTTCCAACAAGGGTCCCAACGCCCATTGCTAAAATCATTCCTAATGCCATCGGGACAATCATGCGCATTAAACCTTGGACTAAAATTTTGCGGTTCATTCCAAGGATACTTCCACAGACCAAACATGCAATATAGAAATAGAGAAAGTTTGCTTGTTTCATTAAAATATCTGTTGAGTCTAAGACATTTTGGTTGAGTAAATTGAAAAAGACCATAATTGATGGTACTAATAAAGATAAAATTGCGGGACCGCCAAAATGTTTCAAAATAGGAATATTTCCACCAATTGTTCCAAGTAACCAACCCATTGTTAAAATTACGGCAAAACCACCTAACATATTGACTGGTAGTTGTTCTAATAGAGCCGTAACAAGAATAATGCTAGCTGTTACAAGATAAACAGGTAACGTAACCGAACCAATCCTCGTTTTGGTTAATTTGTTGCGCCAATCTGTTTCGTTAGCAGCTGTTGCGTGCAATTTCTTTTCCATGCTATTTCCTCCTATAACTTTAATCTATATTCATCATAATGTAAACGTTTTCTGTAGAGTAGATTATTTAATTAATTTAACTAAAGAAAAGTTTTTTAACCAAATCTTCCTATGCTATACTTTATTTGAAGAGAAAAGAGGGATGGAATGAAGCGTGGCGGGAAATTATGGTGCTTCTTATCAGTGATTTTTATTGCAACATTAATTATTATGATTACTTTTTTTTACGGAGTAACGACGGTCCAAACAATTAAAGAAGTTCGTAAAAACCAAGAGCAAGCACTTTTAGCCGTCGGGGAACAGTTGGCTATTGAACCGAATGTTATTGAAGCCTTAAAGAATGATCACTATTCAGATGAATTGGAAGCGTATACGGTTCGTTTAGGGAAAATCCATCAGTTGGATTTTATCGTGATTATGAATATGCAAGGGATTCGTTTAACACATCCTGATCGCCAAAAAATAGGTAAGCATTTTGAAGGTGGCGATGAAGTGCGAGCATTAAAAGGGGAGGAACATTTATCTGTTAGTCAAGGGAGTTTAGGAGAATCATTACGAGGTTTTGTCCCAGTCTATGATCAAGGAAAACAAATTGGGGTTGTGGCAATGGGCATTAAAATGACCTCGCTTTCACAATTGATTGAACGAACAAAAAATGATTACACAGTGAGTGTCCTTTTAAGTGTTGGTTTTGGCTTTATATTAGCCATCGTAGTTTCTTATTATTTAAAAAAACAACTACACGATTTAGAACCAAGAGAAATTGCTCGTCTATTAGAAGAGCGAAACGCCATGCTTGAGGAAACGAAAGACGCAATCCTTGTGATTGATACCGATCAAAATATTTTATTAGCAAATATTGAAGCAACTAAAATGTATCATAATATAACAAATAGTGAAGAAAATTTACTAGGAAAGAAACTTTCAGCATTGGTTTTATCTCCTGAAAAATTAATCGTACATTCAAAAACAGAGCAATTCTATCGTCAAAATGGCCAGGATTATTTCGTCTCAATCGCCCCGATTAATGTCCGTAAAAAAACAATTGGGCATGTTATCTTTCTGAAAAATGCGACGGAAACGTTTATTGTCGCAGAACAGCTTGTCAGCACAACAACATATGCTTCGGCATTACAAAGTCAATCACACGAATTTATGAATAAGATGCATGCCATTTATGGCTTAGTCGATTTAGAAGATTATGAGGCGCTAAAACATTATCTAGCCGATTTATTGAAACCAGAAAAGGAATTTGCACAGCGCTTAGCTATTTTGGTTAGGAATCCTATTCTAGCAGGTTTTTTAAGTGGGGAAAGAATCAAGTTTGCAGAAATTAAAACACAATTAGCTATTGAAATTTATCCAGAAATTCCACCAAATAAACGAGATGAAGATACACAAAATTTGATTGCTATCTACCGTTATATTCATCGTTTCCTGATGGAACAACCGTTACCAGAAGAGATCATTGAAACCATTGATTATCAGCCAGGAAGTTTAACGACTACTTATTCGTTTGCTTATCCAAAAGAACAACTGGAACGCTTTGAGCAAGAGTTTTTCACTTCTTATTTGGCAAGATTATTAGAGAATGCGGAAGCGACATTGACTTGGGAAAACCAACAAAACAATTGGCTTGTCCTTCGCATAAATGTTCATTACGAAGGAGCAGAGGAAAATGAACCTATTGATTATTGAAGACGATCCTATGGTTGCATATATACATCAAAAATATCTTGAAAAATTAATTCACCAACCGACTATTTTTACGGTTGCAACAATTGCTGAAGGTCTACAACTAACGAAAGAAAAACAACCAGTACTTGTTTTATTAGATGTTCATTTAAAAGATGGCAATGGCTTGACCTATCTGGCAACAATTAGAGATGAAAAAATTGATACAGAAGTCATCCTGATTACGGCTGCCAACGAGTTGGAAAATGTTAAACGAAGCTTACATTTAGGCGTTTTAGACTATTTAGTTAAACCCTTTTCTTTTGAGCGATTTCAACAAAGTATCGAAAACTATCAGAAAAAAACTGCTCAATTCACGCTGGAAACGAAGGAGCTTTCGCAAACAAAAGTGGACCAATTATTTCATTCTTCACAGACAAACGCACGTAAAAATGAACAAGATCTTCAAAACCTGTCCTTAGAAAAAGGACTAACACAAGCAACATTACAATTATTGTTAAAAAAAATAGACGAATTTACCGACTATTTTACGATTCAAGAATTATCAGAAGCGAGTCAGCTTTCACATGTTTCTGTTCGTAAATATGTGTTGTTTCTAGAAAAAAATAACCTTTTAGAAAGTAAAAATAGCTATTTAAAAGTGGGGCGTCCCTATCAATCGTATCGGAGAATTTAGTATTTTTTATTTTTTAGTAAATTAAAAAGTAATTGAAAAGTGGCGAAATACAGAGGATACTCCTTTTTATTCTCATTTAAAGAACTTAATTGAGAATGGAAAAGAGGATATTATTTGTTATTTTTTGAGAATATATGATATTCTTTATTATGTAAGAAATAATATTATATGGGAGGAACGAGCGATGAAAGTTATTGTTTTAGGATCATCACATGGAGGTTATGAAGCGGTAGAGGAATTACTAAATCTTCATCCTGATGCAGAAATTCAATGGTATGAGAAAGGTGATTTTATCTCATTCTTGTCTTGTGGCATGCAGTTGTACCTAGAAGGAAAAGTGAAAGATGTTAATTCTGTTCGCTATATGACTGGCGAAAAAATGGAGAGCCGTGGTGTAAATGTCTTTTCTAATACTGAAATTACAGCGATTCAACCAAAAGAACATCAAGTGACAGTGAAAGATTTAGTGTCAGGTGAAGAACGTGTTGAAAATTATGATAAATTAATCATCAGTCCCGGAGCTGTCCCATTTGAATTAGATATTCCAGGTAAAGATTTGGATAATATTTACTTGATGCGTGGTCGTCAATGGGCCATTAAATTAAAACAAAAAACAGTAGATCCAGAAGTCAATAATGTGGTTGTGATTGGTAGTGGTTATATTGGGATTGAAGCTGCCGAAGCATTTGCAAAAGCCGGCAAAAAGGTTACTGTTATTGACATTTTAGATCGTCCATTAGGGGTATATCTAGATAAAGAATTTACAGATGTTTTAACAGAAGAGATGGAAGCTAATAATATTACCATTGCAACTGGTGAAACAGTTGAACGTTACGAAGGCGACGGTCGTGTGCAAAAAGTCGTTACAGATAAAAATGCGTACGATGCTGATTTGGTCGTTGTAGCGGTTGGTGTCCGTCCAAACACTGCTTGGTTAAAAGGTACCTTGGAATTACATCCGAATGGCCTAATCAAGACGGATGAATACATGCGGACAAGTGAGCCGGATGTATTTGCAGTAGGGGATGCTACGTTAATTAAATACAATCCTGCAGACACAGAAGTAAATATTGCCTTAGCAACGAATGCTCGTAAACAAGGTCGCTTTGCTGTGAAAAACCTAGAGGAACCAGTTAAACCTTTCCCTGGTGTTCAAGGATCTTCTGGCTTGGCCGTCTTTGATTATAAATTTGCTTCAACAGGGATTAACGAAGTCATGGCTCAAAAATTAGGAAAAGAAACAAAAGAGGTGACAGTAGTAGAAGACTACTTGATGGACTTTAATCCAGACAAACAAAAAGCTTGGTTTAAATTAGTGTATGATCCTGAAACAACACAAATTTTAGGCGCTCAATTAATGTCAAAAGCAGATTTAACTGCAAACATTAATGCTATTTCATTAGCGATTCAAGCCAAAATGACGATTGAAGACTTAGCCTATGCGGACTTCTTCTTCCAACCAGCGTTTGACAAACCTTGGAACATTATTAATACAGCGGCTTTAGAAGCGGTGAAACAAGAACGTTAATAGAAGAGAAAATAAAACCCATGAGTATTTATAGTACTCGTGGGTTTTATTTTTATTTTGTATTCAATTGATTTTTCAACTCTTGTTGGACACGAGTTAATTCTTGTTCATCCACACGTTGATAGGAAACACCATCTTGCATAAAACCAGTACCTTGAAGTTGGTCTTGTTTCACTTTACCAAAGGCACTGCGATAATCTAAGGCAATTTTTTTCATGTCATCAAAACTTAAATCTGTCTTCATATTATCAGAAACAGCTGTTAAAATTTGTTGATAGTTGCTCACGCTATTAAGACTTAAGACTTTTTGGACGATGCCTTCAATCACTTTTCTTTGACGTTCTTGGCGGCCGTAGTCACCATTAGGATCTTCGTAACGCATTCTTGAATAGGAGAGTGCTTGTTCACCATCCAATGAAATTTTACCAATCGTAAAATCATATCCGTCTTGTGAAAAAGTCAGATTATTGTTCACTTCGATTCCGCCAACCGCGTTGACTAATTCTTTTAAACCAGCCATATTAATTGAAACATAATGATTAATAGGTATGTTTAAATAGTTTTCAACTGTATCCATTGCTAAAGATGCCCCACCAAAAGCATAGGCGTGATTCAATTTATCTTGTTTTCCTTGACCTGGAATATCAACATAGGTATCGCGAGCAAGACTGACTAAGGTTGTTTGCTTGTCACGAGGATTAACTGTTGCAACAATTGTTGTATCCGAACGACCTTGCTCGACACGCCCATCATCGCCTGTATCAATCCCTAATAATAAAACAGAAAAAGGCTCCTTATTGTTTAAATTGACCTGACTTTTTTTAGATCGTTCTACTGTTTCATAGGTTTTATCCATTGATTTAGAAACATCCCAATAAAGTTTTGCTCCCATTCCAACAACTGCAAGAAATAGAACCAAGATAATCCCAAAGATAATGGCAAAAATTTTCTTCCCTTTTGACATATTTTTCCTCCAATAATTTATCACAGGTTGTGATTTTTTTCTTATAGGTTAATCTTACTAATTTTTAGTGAAGAAGTATATAATAATTGTTGAAAGACTATAAAACTTTAAGGTATTTTGCATTATTTTTGCTTAATCTTTTGAAATATCTCAATTCTATTAAAATATGCGAATTAGTATATTACATGTTTTCAAGGTGTTTCATTGTTGATTAATTAGAATTTTAGTGGTATTTTTGTATTTGTAATTAGTACAGATTTTAATCGGAGGTATAACAGTGAGTAAAAAAGGATCAGATATCATAGTAGAAAGTTTAATCAATCACGAAGTGCCCTATATTTTTGGGATTCCCGGTGCAAAAATTGATGGGGTTTTTGATGCATTAGTTGACAAAGGTCCAGAATTAATTTTAGCTCGACATGAACAAAATGCAGCCTTTATGGCACAAGGGATTGGTCGTTTGACGGGAGAGCCTGGCTTAGTTATTGCAACTAGTGGACCTGGTGCCAGCAATTTAGCAACTGGGTTAGTAACTGCGACTGCAGAAGGGGACCCTGTTTTAGCATTGGCTGGACAGGTGAAACGGTCCGATTTGTCAAAATTAACTCACCAAAGCATGAATAATGCTGCATTATTTAGTCCAATAACAAAATTCAGTACAGAAATTCAAGATCCAGAAACATTATCTGAAAATATTGCCAATGCTTACCGTATCGCCAAAACAGCGAAAAAAGGCGCAACATTCTTATCGATCCCACAAGATGTCACAGATAGTCCGGTGACAGGCGAAGCAATTAAGCCTTTGTCGGCTCCGAAACTGGGCCATGCATCAGCAGAAACAATCGCAGCTTTAGCTGAACGAATCAAGCAAGCGAAATTACCTGTTTTACTTTTAGGAATGCGGGCCTCTGCACGAAAAGTTACCGCAGCCATTCGTGAATTGGTTGCTATAACTGGTTTGCCAGTCGTGGAAACGTTCCAAGGAGCAGGAATTATTTCAAAAGAATTAGAAGAACATTTCTTTGGGCGTGTTGGTTTATTTCGAAACCAACCTGGGGATCGTTTGTTAAAAAGAAGTGATTTAGTGATTGCGATTGGTTATGACCCAATTGAATATGAGGCACGTAATTGGAATGCAGAAAAAGATGCGCGCGTTATTGTTATTGATGAAGTTCAAATGGAAATTGACCAATATATGCAACCGGAAGAAGAGCTAATTGGTGATATGTCTAAAAATATTTTGAAATTATCAGAAGCATTTAGTGAACCAATATTAACAGAAGATGCGCAAGATTATTTAGAAACGCTTCAAGAAAAATTAACGATTAAAGAAGTAAAAACAAGTACAATTGAAAATCGATTACATCCATTAGAAATTGTTCAAACGCTTCAAGAAAAAACCACGAATGAAATGACAGTTACTGTTGATGTAGGGAGCCATTACATTTGGATGGCTCGCCACTTTAGAAGTTATGAACCGCGTCATTTATTATTTAGTAACGGTATGCAAACATTAGGTGTCGCTTTGCCTTGGGCAATCTCGGCTGCGCTGGTTCGTCCGAATACACAAATTATCTCTGTTTCTGGGGACGGCGGTTTCCTATTTTCGGCGCAAGAATTAGAAACAGCGGTTCGTTTAAAGCAAAATATCGTGCATATTATTTGGAATGATGGTAGTTATGATATGGTTAAATTCCAAGAAGAAATGAAATATAATCGATCCTCTGGCGTAGATTTTGGTCCAGTTGATTTTGTGAAATATGCTGAAGCTTTTGGAGCCAAAGGGGTTCGAGTACATTCACAAGCAGAATTTGCCGCAGCTTTAGGAGAAGGAATGCAAACAGAAGGCCCAGTGATTATTGATGTTCCTGTGGATTATTCAGATAATCAAGAATTAGGTAAAACATTGTTACCAGATCAACTTTATTAGGAGATGGAAAAATGAGCGAACAATATGTTTATCAACATGGTACGCTAGGCGGTTTAATGGAAAGTTTGATGGCAGGAACGGCAGAAATTGGTACGTTACTCACGCAAGGTGATTTTGGAATTGGGACATTAGAAGGCTCAAATGGCGAAATTATTTTATTGGACGGTACATTGTATCATGCAAATCAAACTGGCGAAATTGCTATTCTAGAAGGCGAAGAATTAACGCCATATGCCGCAGTTACTCGTTTTCAAGAAGATGGCGCATTCCCTGTATCAACAGAAACCGATGAAAATATTAAAGCACAAATTTTAGAAAAAATTAGTCCTAATTTTTTTGCGGCAATTAAAATTAGCGGTCTTTTTGCGAAGATGCATGTCCGTGTGGCACCTAAACAAGAAAAACCGTATCCACCATTTGTAGAAGCAGCACGCAATCAACCTGAATTTACAGCGGAGAATATTCAGGGAACAGTTGTAGGGTTCTTTACACCTAAATTATTTCATGGTGCCTCTGCCGCAGGGTTTCATTTGCACTTTATCAGTGAGGATCACCAATTTGGTGGGCACATTCTTGATTTTGGCATTAAACAAGGGACTGTTTCGTGGATGGAAACAGCTGAATTGCGGCAGCATTTTCCAGTTCATGATGCTGATTATCGGAATAAAGAAATTGATATTGCAAAAGCTTTGTCCGCAATTGAAGAAGCGGAATAACTGAATAACAAGGCACATTTCTCCACGCCCATTCAAGTTGACCTAGTTAGTCAACTTGAATGGGCTTATTGCTGTTCGTCGCTTTTTGTTGTTGTTTTTCAAAAAAAAATAGTATCCTTTTTATAATAAGCAAATAACAATTGG
Source organism: Enterococcus sp. DIV0294 (assembly GCF_050558155.1). Taxonomy (NCBI): domain Bacteria; kingdom Bacillati; phylum Bacillota; class Bacilli; order Lactobacillales; family Enterococcaceae; genus Enterococcus; species Enterococcus sp. DIV0294. The sequence goes on from NZ_CP187889.1 coordinate 1,092,690, forward strand.
AAAGGATGGCGTAATGGACACACTTTATAGAAGTTGGCAATTGTCTGGTTGGCTCTATCATGATATTTTTGTTATCATTGTAGCAATTATTTTTATAGTAATTAGTGGTATTTTGGTTATTTCCTTAATAAGAAGGCGGAGTACAAGGAGACTGGTTCCCTATGCGTTAATTTTGTTGGTTTATCTTGCAGTGGTACATTTTGCTGGTTTAATCTTTTTCGGAATGTTTCGTTCAGTAACGATTGAAGAGAAAAGTGCGACGTTTTATTCTGAAAAAACGAAAGGCTTAACTTCAATCGAGCGAATGATTATTCCAAATGGACGAACGAATGGCATTAGCACCAGTAACTCATTGTTCCAAGTGATTTCTGTTAATAGTCAGACGGGCGAACGAATGTGGAGTAAACGTTTAGGTTGGCGTGATTATTTAATTGGTCAAACAGATCAATATGTGGTTTTGAATAATGCTGATAACGAGGCCATTTACTTACTAGATACAAAAACAGGGAAAAAACAGTTTTCTGAAGCGGATTTAGTGAAGAAATTCCCTGAATTAAAAGACTATTTAAGCTCTGATTTCGTTGATTATCGTTTTATGGATAATCGCTATCTCTATATTTATGGATTAAACAATCGATATTATCAATTAGATTTGAAAAATTGGCAGTTAAAACAAGACCCAACTTTCAAAGAAGTCTTTCAAACACAAGAAGCGCCTAAATGGACGGTAGATTCAAATGAGAGTAAAATTGGTCAAGAGCTGTCATCGGAAGAGCGTACAACAGTGCAAGGAAAACTAGAAGAGCAACTAATAGCACCAGTTTTATTAGGCAAGAAAGATGAAGCAAATTATTATGTTCTGTCATACAAGAAAAGACAAAGTAATCAAGCGATAGTTGGCTTATACAATTGGCAGAAAAAAACATACGAGTGGCAAACACCGTTGCTTTTAACTAAAGAAAATGTACCTATTGAAGCTTTTCAAGTAGAGGATGCGTTATTCATTAAAGTCCCGCGTTATTTATACAAAATTAACCTGAATAATGGTAATCAAGAGTATCAGTTTGATTACCGTTGGGGCCAAGTGATTCGTTAAACGAAAAGTGGTAAAGCATGCTTAGACAAATAGAAGGAGCAAATAGTCCTTATGATATAAAAAAACGCTTAGAAGAGTAGTGATTCCGCTAGTTTTCTAAGCGCTTTTTTATTTTATGCAGGTCCAGAGATTAAATTCCAGATAATCGAACCTGTATATGCACCAGGAAATAATTGTGAAACAGGGGTTTGGATTGCAAGAGAAATATCGGTCATGCGGCCGCTCCACATTCCTTGTCCTTTTCTATCACCAGCGTTACTCATTAAAGTCGCACCGTTACCGATAATAATTGGGTTGGTCGGGAAGTCGGGTGCAGCAGGATCTTCTGAAAAATCCAGTCCATACATTGTATTTGTCATAAAGAAACGCCTTAACGTTTTGTCATAGCGAGCATAGCCGCCTGTTAATTGAAACGTAATGATGCCTAGTAAAGAATGAGCTTCGTTTCGCATGTGTGGGATTTCAGCAGTGACATGCCAACCAGTTAAGGCTCCGCGAACATCCCCCATCCCGAAGTGTCTCATTGTATGAGTATTGCCTTCAGAAGGTCGTATAGGAACTGCCGTTAAATCACCAGAAATCGCTTGGGTTTCAAAAGTAAATTCTTTCGGAATAAAGAGCAAGTCAAAACTAGTGTTAGGATTTTCTAAATCAGGATAAATGGCATCGTCAACCGATTCATCACCAGGCAGCCCTCCAATTTCTAGTTCAACTGAAACGGGCGTTTTTCCAGAACGGGTGGCAAAAGAAACCGATGGGTCAAAACTAAAGAGACTGAATACTAGCAACAAGGCTGCAAGTGATTGATAAGTGAGTAGATTTTTTTGCTTCAAGAAAGTTCCTCCTTTAGGGGCTGATAATATAAGTATACGCAAAAGGAGCTGTTTTTATTTATCAGTAATTTACAGGAAATTCGAAAATATTGAGACAGATAGTGTTTAATATTAGTAGAGAAAGATGAGTCGACAATTTTTACTTGTTGATTCTGTCTTTTTTGAGCACAATTCGTTATATCAAGCATGCTAAAATATAAAAGAAATCATCAAGTATCACTAATCAAAATGGAGAGGAGGAGAAAACTTTGAGTAAGTGTTTCGGGTTGTTGATGATTTTATTTGTATTATCTGGCTGTTCAGGAAGTAGGAATTCGCAACAGGAAGTCGTTATAGAAAAGTCTGCTAATAATGACAAAGCAAGACAATTTGTTGATCAAAAAAATCCGCATTTAGGAACGCAATTAGAAGCAGAATCTTATACTAAACAGGAAGCGATTGAATTTTTACAAAATGGTTTAGGGATACCAACGAATGACTCGGCGTTTCATTATACGTTTAAGCAGTCAAATAAAGGAAGTTATGTTGTTCAAATTATATCTGAAAAGAATAGTGTCTCAAAAGAGAATGAATTGTTCGGATATTATCAGGTGTATCAAGATGGTATTATAGTGAAAATGATGGAAAAGGATCAAACGTTCCAAGAAAATTAAGTGATAAATAAAAAAGTTGACAAAAAACACAAACAGTCTTGTTTGTGTTTTTTTGTTTAATGTTCGTGTTTTATTTTTTAATAACCTTTTTCGAAAAAATATACGAACGTTCGGGTTTAAAAACGAACAAAAAGATGAAAATGTGTTGAAATATACGTTTTCCTTGCGTATACTGATGAAGTGAAAAAACGAACGAGGAGTGTACGAATGAACAAGAAAGTTCCTTATTTAATTGTGGCACCGGGGCTAGTACTATTATTATTTTTCTTAATGATTCCATTAATTACTAGCATTTTGCCAACCATTTTTACTGATCATGGCTTGACACTAAATCAGTATGTTACTTTTTTTAAAGATGACTATAATGTTTCAATTTTCTGGCGAACGATAAGAGTTTCGTTAATTGTGACGGGTATTTCAATCGTGTTGGGCATTCCAACGGCATACTTTATTGCTGGGGTTTCCAAAAAATGGCGTGGCTTTTTAATGGCTATGACCTTGTTTCCACTATTAACCAATTCAGTTATTCGAAGTTTTGCTTGGATTAACATTTTAGGAAAAAACGGTGTAGTGAATACGTTGTTATTAAAAACAGGCTTAATTGAGCAACCGCTGAATTTATTGTATACAGAATTTGCAATTGTTATCGGTTCAGTGTATTTATTTTTACCGACAATGATTATGACCTTAGTTGGGGTTATGGAAAACATTGAAGGAGAAATGCTAGAAGCGGCTGAGACGCTAGGCGCCAATCCAATGACGGCTTTTCGGAAAATTGTTTTACCTTTATCAATTCCAGGCACCATTGTAGGAAGTATATTAGTGTTTACAGGAACTTTAACGGCTTATACGACGCCACAGCTGTTAGGTGGTAACCAAAAAATGATGATGTCGACCTTCTTATATCAAAAGGCTAATACTTTAGGTGATTGGCAATCGGCGAGTGTTCTTGCATTTATTATGATTTTAACGACATTAATTGTGATGAAAGGCCTAGACATGGTCGCTAAGAAAGTAGATCGGAGAGAAGCAAATCATGCGTAAGCAAAAAGGACTATCTGTTATTGCAATTCTAGTTTTTCTGTTTTTATTTTTACCATTATGTTTGATTGTGGTGACTTCTTTTGGAACAGCCGCAGCGATTCAATTTCCGATTAAAGGATTTACTTTAGATTGGTACGCCAAAGCCTTACAATCGGAAACGTTTATGGACAGTTTTAAGTTAAGTTTGTTGATTGGGGTATTAGCGACTGTTTTAGCATTAATAGTAGGGATTCCGGCTTCCTATGCGCTGGCACGTTATTCCGTTCGCGGGCGCAACTTTATTAAAAGCTTTTTCTTATCCCCAACTGTGATTCCAGGAATTGTGGTCGGGTATACGTTATTTCAATATATTGTTATTAAATTAGGTTTGCCTGTCTTTCAAGGATTGTTAATGGGGCATTTTTTAATTAGTTTGCCTTATATTATTCGAGTGGTTGGATCAAGTATGGAACAACTAGATTATTCAATGGAAGAAGTAGCTTGGACATTAGGTTGTACAAGATTGCGAGCTTTTATTCAAATTGTTTTACCCAATGTGTCTTCAGGAATTTTTGCAGCCTTTATGTTAGCATTTGTCAATTCGTTTAACAATGTTCCTGTATCGATGTTTTTATCAGGTCCCGGTGTGACGATGCTGCCTACTTCTTTATTAAGTTATATGGAATACAATTATGATCCAACTGTTTCAGCAATTTCTGTATTGTTGATGCTACTAACAATGGGCTTAATGTTTTTAATTGAAAAAACGTTGGGACTAGCTTCCATTGCCTAAAACATGGAAGAAGCACGAGATAGAAAGAGGAGAAAATTTTGACTTTTGTAGATTTAAAAGATATTCGCGTCAGCTATGACGGAAAACAAGATATTTTAAAAGATTTAAATATTTCAATGGAAAAAGGAGAGTTAGTTTCTTTATTAGGACCGAGTGGTTGTGGTAAAACGACTACGCTAAGAGTGATTGCTGGATTAATTAAGCCAAACGACGGACAGTTTTTCGTTGACCAAGAAGAACTAACAAAGGTTCCTGTCCATAAAAGAAACTTTGGGATGGTTTTTCAAAGCTATGCGTTATTTCCCCATTTAACGATTGCAGAAAATGTCGCTTTTGGGCTGAAATTACGCAAAGAAAACAAACAAACCATGGACCAAAAAGTCACGGAAATGCTAAAAGTATGTGGTTTAGAAAGCTTGGGCGACCGTTATCCAAAACAATTATCTGGTGGTCAAAGACAGCGGGTTGCGCTAGCACGTGCTTTGATTATCGAACCTAAACTATTACTACTAGATGAACCGTTGAGTAATTTAGATGCAAAATTGCGAGTGGCAATGCGGATTGAAATCAAACGGATTCAACAACAATTAGGCATTACGACTGTTTTCGTCACACATGACCAAGAAGAGTGCTTTTCTATTTCAGATAAAGTGGCCATTATGAATAATGGCGTGATTGAACAATATGATTCACCAGAAACGATTTATCGTTTGCCTCGTACTAAGTTTGTCGCTGAATTTATCGGTTTTGAAAACTTTTTCTCTGTCGAAAAAATGGAAGCCGGTCATTATCGGACACAAACAAATCAAATAGTGAAAACGACTAATCCTGAACCAAATGTTACAACGACGGTGGCAACGATTCGTCCAGAGGACATTGAGATTGTTTCAGAACCTGCTACTAATACTGTCGCAGGTACTGTCGCTGTCCGAACATTTTTAGGGAAAAGCTATCAATATGAAGTGGAAACAGCGCTAGGTACATTGCTGGTTAATGGAACAAGTGAACAGTTATATGAAACAAACGAAACCATTCACTTGGCTTTTCCAGCTGAGAAATTAGTTATTTTAGAAAAATAAAAACCATTTTGGAGGAAGATTTAAAAATGAAAAAACGCGTAATTTTAGGAACATTAGTCGCTGCAACGTTATTAATGACTGCTTGTGGAAACAGCGAAGCAACTACGAAAAGCGAGAGCAAAGGTGGAAGTAATGCTTTAGTCGTTTCAACTTTCGGATTAAGTGAAGATATTGTCAAAAAAGACATCATCGCTCCATTTGAAAAAGAGAATGAAGCGAAAGTTACCTTAGAAGTAGGCAATAGCGCAGACCGCTTTACGAAATTAAAAAATAATCCCAATGCGGGAATTGATGTCATTGAATTAGCACAAGCAAATGCTGCACAAGGTGGAAAAGAAGGGTTATTTGAAAAAATTACAGAAAAAGAAGTACCTAATTTAAGTCAGTTAACACCAGGAGCAAAAGAGGTTTTTGAAAGTGGTGCTGGCGTACCAATCGCTGTAAACAGTATCGGTATTGTTTACAACAAAGAAAAATTAGGCAAAGAAATTAAGAACTGGGATGACTTATGGTCAGCTGATTTGAAAGGTAAAATTTCTGTTCCAGACGTTGCCACGACGGCAGGTCCTTTAATGTTATACGTTGCTAGTGAACATGCTGGTCAAGATATTACAAAAGATAACGGGAAGGCCGCTTTTGAAGCGATGAAAGAATTAAAACCAAACGTTGTTAAAACGTATTCAAAATCGTCAGACTTAGCTAATATGTTCCAATCTGGTGAAATTGAAGCAGCTGTGGTTGCTGATTTTGCGGTTGATATTATTCAAGGCGCAGCAGAAAACGTGACGTATGTCGTCCCAGAAAGCGGCACGTATGCCAACTATAATACAGTCAATATTCCTAAAAAAGCACAAAACAAAGAAACCGCCTTTAAATTTGTTAACGCACGGATTAGTGAAGAATCACAAAAGGCCAAAGCGATTTCATTAAATGAAGGACCTACAAATCAACAAGTAACGCTAAGCGAAAAAGAAGCGAAAAATAAAACATATGGTGCCATTGCTGAACGTGCCAAAACAGTCGATTTTAATTTTATTAATAGTCAACTAGCGGATTGGATTGATCAATGGAACCGGACGATGAATCAATAGTTTTAGAAAAGAGGAACAAAATGAACGTCGATGTACTACTAAAAAATGTGTGGCTGTATCAAACAGTCACTCAAACATTCGTTCAACGAAATGTTGCGATTAAAAATGATAAATTTTATTACATTTATGAAGAAGAGAACGTCAATTTGCAGCCCAAAAAAACAATTAATGCCGAGAATCAATGGATGATTCCCGGCTTAATTGATGCACACATGCATATTGAAAGTTCCATGACGACACCTACTATTTTTTCCAAAGCAGTAGTGCGTTACGGTGTGACAACGGTGATTGCCGATGCCCATGAAATGGCTAATGTATTTGGCTTAGAAGGCTTAAAAGCTTTTATGGCCGCTGAAACAGAACTAGATATCTTTCACGCAATTCCTTCCTCGGTTCCTTCGACCACTCCCGAATTAGAAACAACTGGTGGGATTATCGGCTTAGCAGAAGTAGCAGAATTACTCAAAGAGCCAAAAGTGATTTGTTTAGGGGAAGCCATGAATTTTAAAGGGATTTCCTATGAGCCAGATTCTTTAATTCGTCAAATTATCGATTTGTGTCAAAAACAACGACCAACCATGCCTTTAGAAGGCCACTGTCCTAAAATCGAAGATCAAGAGTTAGCAGATTTTCTATATAGCGGTATCACTTCAGATCATACCCATCAATTTCCTAAAACGTTAAAAGAAAAAATTGAAGCGGGCGTCTTTATTCAATTTCAAAATAAATCAATCACTCCTGAAAACATTCAGGTGATAGTAGACAATGACTTCTACAATTATGCAAGTATTATCACGGATGACGTGATGGCTGATGATTTGCTAAAAGGTCATCTAAATGAAAATGTCAAAAAAGCCGTTCATGCAGGATTGCCTATCGAAAAAGCCATTTATATGGCAACTTATACGCCGGCCAAACGAATGGGTCTCCATGATCGTGGCGAAATTGCACCTGGTAAAAAAGCTGACTTTTTGTTATTAAATAACTTAGAAAGTTTTGATATTACTACGGTTTATAAATCTGGAAAGGTCGTTTTTGAAAAAGGTGAGCCCTTCCATTATCCAGAAAAAATTGAAGAGTTTCCAGCCGCTTACCAACAAACCATCCAATGTAAAAAGTTAACAGAAGAAGATTTACTTTTAAAGGTGGCTACAACAAAAGAAACAGTTCGTTGTAATGTGATTCAAAAACAAGAAATTGGCACATTTACAGAGCGAATTACAAAAGAAATTCCTGTTGAAAATGGATTGTTACAATGGCAAAAAGCCAACTGTGCCTTATTAATTGTGATGGAACGTTACGGAAAAAATGGCAATATTTCTTTTTCTTTAATGGATCAACCACTTTCCGAGAAAGGAGCCATTGCGACAACCTGGGCCCATGATCATCATAATTTAATGGTGATGGGTAATACGATTGAGGATATTCTGTTAGCGCAGAATGAATTATTAGCGATGCAAGGCGGCTATTTGGTTGCTTCGGATCAGCAAGTGATGGCAACTTGTCCTTTACCAATTGGTGGGATTTTATCGCAAGCACCGATTGAACAATTAGGCGCTTCTTTACAAAAAGTCCGACAAGCTATGCAAGCGTTAGGCTATCAAAATATGAATGAAATCATGTCCTTTTCCACACTATCATTGCCTGTCTCGCCAGCCATTAAAGTGACAGATTTTGGGATGATGGATACGAAGTCACAACGTTTCTATCCATTAGTTTTTCCAGAGGATGGAGTTCTTTTGCATGAAAACACTCATTAAAAATGTGCATATACTAACAATGGATGAGCAATTTTCAGAAATCAAAGCCGGCTATTTAGTGATTGAAGAAGACACAATTGTGGAATTAGCGCCAATGACCACACTTGATGAAAAGCGAATGGCTGCAAATCAAGTAATCGATGGTCAAAATGGAATTTTAATGCCTGGGATGATTAACACCCATACCCATGTAGGCATGATTCCGTTTCGTTCGTTAGGAGACGATGTGCCAGATCGACTCCGGCGTTTTCTTTTTCCATTAGAACAATTCATGACAAAAGAATTAGTAGGATGCAGTAGTGATTATGCAATTGCTGAAATGTTACTGAGTGGTATTACGAGCTTTTGTGATATGTATTATTTTGAAGATGAAATTGCTAAAAGTTGTGAAAAAATGAGTGTTCGTGCTTTGCTCGGAGAGACGATCATTGATATGCCCACTTGTGATAGTCCGGAACCTTCAGGCGGTCTTTTTTACGCGGAAACCTTTATTCGCAAGTGGCAAGGACATCCGTTGATTACGCCTATGCTTGCGCCGCATGCACCGAATACCAACTCACCAGAAGTGTTAGCAAAAATTATTGAACTTAGTCGGCGATACCAAGTTCCTGTGACCATGCACGTTGCTGAAATGACTTATGAAATGGCTGAGTTTGAAAAAGCCTATCAAAAAACACCAATTGCTTTCTTAGAAGAACTGGGTTATTTGAGCGAGCCGTTTATTTTAGCTCATTGTATTTTGGCAACAGATGAAGATCTTGCGAGTTTAGCTGCTACTAATGGAAAAGCGCGTGTCGCTCATTGTATCGGTGCGAATACTAAATCAGCCAAAGGCGTAGCGCCGATTAAGCAAATGCTTGATCAAGGGATTATTGTCGGTTTAGGCACGGATGGACCTAGCAGTGGGAATACATTAGATTTATTCACCCAAATGCGCATGGTTGCGAATTTTCATAAGACAACACACCAAGATCGCTCCTTGTTTCCTGCGAAAGAAATTGTTTATCTGGCAACGATGGGGGGCGCTAAAACGTTAGGCTTGGCGGAGCAAGTCGGCTCATTGGAAGTGGGCAAAAAAGCGGATGTAACATTAATTGAAACGCAATCAGTTAATATGTTTCCGATTTTTGATGCCTATTCAGCGTTGGTTTATTCAGCAAATGCTAGCAATGTTGAAGCCGTTTGGGTGAACGGTCAACAGTTAGTTGCCAATAAAGAATTACAACAAGCTAATCTCAAAGAAATCAAGGAAAAATTATATCAGGCCATGAATACGTTTGTGAAAGAAGCTAAAAAAAGAGCTGCTCTCTAAACAGAGCAAGTAGGACGTATCGGATTGATTAAATAACGCTGAATTGACGTTTAGTGATTCAGGTTCTAATAGAGCGCAGACAAACTTTTAATGAAAGAGTTGTCTGTGTTCTTTTTTGTTATAAACATTTTTCTTTTTCTATATATATTTTTAAGGTAAGTTGTATTATAGTAAGTTTGAGAAGATGAGAATGAGAGGAAAAGCAATGAATATACAACGGTTTATAGAAAAACGCAAAGCACGTGGTTTGTCGCAAAGTGAATTGGCTAAAGGGATTTGTACGCAAGTCACGGTTAGTCGCTTTGAAAAGAATGGTCAAGTCCCAACTTTAAAAATATTGATCCAACTATGTAATCGTTTAGAGCTACCTTTGGGGGAACTCTTCCCGCGCGTAGGGATTAAACAACCTGAAATTCTTGAAAAAATGGAAGAAGCAGAATTCTTCTTGATTACCAGCGAACATGACCAATTGCAAACAATTTTAAAAAATATTCCTTTTGATGAAATCAAAGATTCCCAACTGTTATTAGAATATTATTATTTACAAGGCTTTGTCATGATTTTTCAAAATGCTTCGTTGATGGATTGCTTATTTACCTTTGAAAAACTTCTGTTTGAAGAGCAAAAATACACGAGCGATATTTACCGTTTGTTAGCTTTTACTGGAATTGGCATGGCCTATGCCAAAGAAGGCGAAATTGAGAAAGCCGAATTTTATTTCAATAAGGTCTTCAAGGAAATTTATCTTTATACTATTCAATCAATGGAAGATACTTGGCGAGTATTAAATGTTGTCTTTCACTGTGGTGTTTTTTATGCAGAAAAAGGCGATTTAGAAACAAGTGATGCTTTGTTAGAGTATGCGATTTCCATCTGTTCTGATAATCACGTCACGTATTACTTGGCAAGAGCAGCTTTCCAGCTTGCGAAAAATGCCTTAGCTGAAGAAAAGCCGCAAGAGCAAATTTTAGAACTACTACAAGATGCCCGCGCGTATGCAAAAATCAATAAAAACCGCATCTTGTTGGAAGCAATTCAAACATTGAAAGAAACAATTTTATCTAAGAATAATTAGTTTATATAGAAAATTATATACTTATTTTTAAAATATAATAAAAAAAGCGTTTTTTAAAAGAGTTCAAGACATGTTACGACCTTAAATGAAAATTTTAAGGTCGTTATTTTATATAAAAAAATATATAAACGACTTGACTGGCATCAAATAAAGGCGTATGATTCATTTGTAAATAAATGTGAAATAAAACACAATCTTTCGTGGAGAGGAAGTCTTGAGGTGCAACAAAGTCAAACTATTTATTTGATGGGCACAGTAATAGATGTATTTGTAGACCATGAAGAACCTGAAAAAATTCTAGAAAAAGTGCATCAACGATTGATCACTTATGAACAACGTTTTAGTGCAAATGATTCAACTTCGGAACTGATGGCTGTCAATCAACAAGCTGGGCAAAAACCAGTCAGCGTTCATCCAGAGTTGTATCAATTAATTGCATTAGGGAAAAAACATAGTTGTGATCCAGCTAGTCATTTGAATGTTACCATTGGCCCGTTAGTTCAAACATGGCGAATCGGTTTTAAAGATGCCCGTGTCCCGTCAGAAGAGGAAATTAAAGCCTGTTTGAAAAAAATTAATCCAGAAAAGATTCACTTAAATCCCTTAAAACAAACGGTTTTTTTGGAAGAAGAAGGAATGAAATTAGATCTGGGGGCTTTAGCAAAAGGCTATATCGCTGATTTACTAATTGCCTATTTGAAAGAAGTCCATGTTACGTCTGCTTTGATTAATCTGGGCGGCAATATTGTGACGTTGGGGCCCTCTACGCATCAAAACAAAAAATGGCGAATTGGTATTCGCAATCCGCAAGAATCCAGAGAAACAATCAGCTTACTTGTCGAAGTGGCTAATCAATCGGTTGTGACGTCGGGCATTTATGAAAGAAGTTTAACCGAAGCTGGGCGAGTCTATCACCATTTGTTGGATCCGACAACCGGATACCCATTGGAAACTGAAATGGCCAGCATCACAATTATCTCGGATGCTTCAGTGGATGGTGAGATTTGGACAACGCGTTTATTTGGTTATCCAATTCCAGAAGCGCTTGAAATCCTCAATCAACTAGATGGGATTGAAGGAGTCATCATTACACAAGACCAGCAAATTTTATATAGCAGCGGGTTAGCAGATACTCTTCACATTATCCATTCATAGAACCGAAAAAGAAAGGACAGCTCATTATGAAAAAAATTATCGGCTTAGTAGGAACGAACTCAGAGCAATCAACCAATCGTCAACTTTTGCAATTTATGCAACACTATTTTGCGCAGGAGGCTGACATTGAACTAGTTGAAATTGTTGACTTTCCTATGTTTAACAAGCCAGAAGACAAAGTTTTACCAGAAATAGTTAAAACGGTTGCTGAGAAAATTGAAGCAGCAGATGGCGTCATCATCAGTACGCCTGAATATGACCATGCGGTGCCGGCTTCTTTGATGAATGCCCTAAGTTGGTTATCTTACGGGATTTTTCCGTTTGTTGATAAACCAGTTATGATTACTGGTGCATCCTATGGCACGTTAGGTTCCTCTAGAGCACAAGCGCATCTGCGTCAAATTTTAGATGCTCCTGAATTGAAAGCACGAATTATGCCAAGCTCTGAATTTCTATTAGCGCATTCCTTACAAGCTTTTGATGAAAACAATGCGTTAAAAGATTCAGAACAAATAGATAAACTAGCTGGTTTGTTTGCAGATTTTTGTGTATTTATTGAAATTACAGAACAGCTGAAACATGCGCATGCGCAAAACAAAAAAGAAGCAGAAAATTTCTCATGGGAAACGATTTAACGAAATGGAGTGAATAAAATGAAATTAATTGGGATCGTCGGATCAAATGCTGATTCTTCTTATAATCGGATACTACTGCAATATATTGGCAAAGAGTTTTATAAAATGTTCGACTTGGAAATTTTAGAAATTAAAGATATTCCAATGTTTAATCAAAGTAAGGATCAAACGAACAGTGTCTTGATTCAGAATATGAATCGCAAAATTTTACAAGCAGACGGCGTAATTATTGCGACGCCCGAACATAACCATACCATTCCTGCCGGTTTGAAAAGTGTGTTAGAATGGTTATCTTTCAAAATTCATCCGCTGGAAAATAAACCAGTAATGATTGTTGGTTGCTCTTATTATGATCAAGGAACCTCGCGTGCGCAATTACATCTCCGTCAAATTCTTGATGCACCTGGTGTCAATGCAATCGTGATGCCTGGAAACGAGTTTTTATTAGGAAAAGCTAAAGAAGCATTTGATGAAAACGGCAACTTAATTGCGGAGGGAACACGTCAATTTTTAGAAAGCACATTACAAAAATTCGTGGAATTCATTGATGTGATTTCAAAATTAGAAGGGGCTAAGCCAAAAGACTTACCTGAGGATTTACATGCAAAAGGAACCATTGAAACAACGATCGAAGGGGTTGATATGGCAGCAGATGATTGGGTAGAACAAGCAGCAGAAGCGGTTCAGGCTGTGGAAGGCGACACATATGTAAAATTAGATCGAGGCATTTTAACCGTAGATCAGCTAAATTATTTCTTAAAATCAATGCCAATGGAATTGACTTACGCAGACAGTAACAATCAATTTTTATATTACAATAAAAAAATGGCTGCTGAAGAAATGTTTGCTAAACGGCAACCAGGACAAGTTGGTAATCCATTAGCGAATTGCCATCCACCAAAAGCATTGAAAAATGTAGAATGGGTGATTCAACAATTACGGTCAGGAAAAACAGATGCTATTCGCGTTCATGTTCCAATGCACGGACCAGATACCTATGTAGTGCATAACTATCAAGCGATGTATGATGATAATGGAAATTACGCGGGAATTAATGAGTATATTTTAGACTTTAAACCAATTGTTGATTGGTATTTAAAACAAACTGGGCAAGAATTAATCGGTGGAAAAAACGTCGATGCAGTCAGTGGTGCCTCCAAAAAAGAAGCGCCAGAAACGGCAGATAGTGTCTCAAGTGCATCAGTCCATGAAGAAGAGTCAGCGACCGAAAAGCCAACAGTTGACAGCGTTTCTAGCGCTTCAATTAAAGAGTAAAATAACAGTAAAAAATAGCGGCAACAAGTAGTCATATTGTATTCAGATTAGCAATGCCAAATGAGGACTTTTATTGACAGAAGCTGATACTTAAAAGAGTAAGAACTTTATAGGAAGATAGTATAGAAGACGAACCAAAAGTTTCAATCATTTTTGACGAATAGGCTAGAAAAGAAACAGAAAATTAGTCAAACAAATCAGCTTTTCTTTAAATTTAAAGTAAAAAAATAACAAAAAAAGCCTCCTTGGTGACGCAAGGGGGCTTTTTTTGGTTAAAATAATACTTTTCTATGAAGATTCCTAAATATTGAAAGAATCATTTTTAAATTTGTGGAAAAAATAAGCAAGATTGACACTCACGTCTTGTTAAAAAAATAGATACTTAAGGCGTGATAGTTTGGAGTTGAAAATGTGACTACTTTGTTAGATGAATTATTAGACCAAGAATTCCGAGATAAATTACTTATTTATCAAACTTTTATGAATAGTGAAGGTCCATTATTAAAAGAAGAATTTTATGGATATTTTGATTTATCCACTCAAAAGTTAGAATCGTTGTGCCGTCAAATAAATTATGAATGTACACAGATTTCTTCAAGGAGTCAAATTCTTTTTCCAGCTAAAGGACTGATTAGTGCGCAAAAATTATCGCAAATTGATTATCAAGCCTTAAGAAAATATTATTTTGATCAATCACTAATGGCCAAGTTACTTCTTGATGTGGGCCTCTATCAAAAGCATACGATTCAAGAATTTTCTCAAATTCATTTTATGAGCAAAAGCAAAATTTATGCCTTCTCGTATAAACTAAATCTGATTTTAGCTAATTGGCGTATTAAATTAAAGTCAACAGGCTTGGTTGGAGAAGAGAAAAATATCCGAAGTTTTTGTTTTCAATGTTTGTATTATTTTTATGGAAGTAATCAAGAAAGGCTGCCTAACATTTTGCTGGAAAATAGTCCTGGCATTAAGCGATTTATAAACGATTTACAACTGATGTATCAAAGAACGTTTAGTCTTAATCAAAGCGCACAACTATTTATTCTTTTAACGATCCAACGTTTTCGTGTATTTTCTGATCATGTAGTGGACTCTTTTACGGAAGTTCATGTGCCTAGCTGTTTACAGCATGCATTTGAAAAAATTTATACAAGCGAAACCCCTCTTTTTAAAGAGGATTTTGGCAAAGAGACTTCATATATTTTTCTTTTTTTAAGTTTAAATGAATACATTGATAGTCCGATTGTTTTTCCAGATAAGTTAACCATGTTAGACGAATTTATTGATCATATGAATAGTGTTATTCCTTTCTTTGAAAAGCGAATTACGGTGGAAACAAAAGAAAAATTAAAGTTGATTTGTTATCGCTGGGACCGCCTATACTTTTCAGT
This sequence comes from Enterococcus sp. DIV0294, assembly GCF_050558155.1. Classification (NCBI taxonomy): domain Bacteria; kingdom Bacillati; phylum Bacillota; class Bacilli; order Lactobacillales; family Enterococcaceae; genus Enterococcus; species Enterococcus sp. DIV0294. The sequence goes on from NZ_CP187889.1 coordinate 1,107,861, forward strand.
GGCTGCATTTATTCCCGCCAAGCAGAGCAGTTTCTTTGAAGAGCGGTTTCCTCAAATTCATCGCGCCTTAGATGGTTTTATACAAAAGACAGAGTCGCTGCATCAAAAACGATTTTTAATGTATGAACGCGTGCATCTATATTATGATTTTATGTTTTGTTTGTTAAATGATCGGTCTTTTTGCGCAATTGAAAAAACGATTCATGTATTTGTTGATTTTTCTGGTGGGGAGGATTATAACCGCTTTATTGCAAAAATTATTGCTTCTTTCAATTATATGGATGTCATGATTGATCACAAATTAACCTTAGAAACCGATTTGTATTTGTCCGATTTTTATAGTTCGAAAGTACGGTGTCGTCAATTGACATGGCGTCATTTGCCGGAAACAAAAGATTGGCAAGTATTTGCTGAGGTGGTCAGAGAACTAAGAAAGGGAGAGACTCAGAAAAATGAGCACTATGAGAGAGACCCAATCGAGATGTGGCGAGAACAAGAATACGAAGGATAGTCAATTGAGACAAGCAGGTAACTATAAAGATTTAACTGGTCAAAAGTTTGGTGAGTTGACAGTAGTAGCACCAACGGCAAAAAGAAAAGAAGGGCTGATTGTTTGGGCCTGTCGCTGTTCTTGTGGGAGCTATGCAGAAGCTTCAAGAAGACAACTAATTCGTGGGTATCGAACGAAATGTGCTCACCATCGCTATCAAACAATGTTGAAAAAAAACTATCATGAATTAGTCGTGGTACGGATTGAAAGTATTCAACAGACAATGAAAGCGTATTGTCTGTGTTCGTGCGGACAATCTTGCTGGGTTCGCTGTGAAAATTTGTTGAATGGCCATACCAAAAGTTGCGGTCATCGTAAAAAGAAGGATTACCGACAAAGAGTTGCTGGTGTAATTCCAGGGAAGTTGCAAAGTAAACGCCCTAAAAATAATAGCAGCGGACACAAAGGAGTGAGCCAGACCGCTTCTGGGAAATGGCTGGCTTATATCTCTTTGAAAGGCAAGCGCCATAACTTAGGTATCTTTACGAAAAAAAGTGAAGCAATTTTAGCAAGAAAATTAGCAGAACGTCGTCTATTTCAACCAATTTTACAACAAGAAATAGTGACTACAAATAAGGAAGTTTAGCAACAGAGAGGATGCGAAAGATGTTAGCAGGCTTATTTTCAGTAACTGGAATGATTTTATTGGGGATTTTATTTTGCTTAATTGGTTATCAAACGTTTCGAAAACATCATCATTAAGAGAAGAATGTTCTAGCTAGATAATTTCATCGACAGATGAAATTATCTAGCTTTTTTTATAAAAAAGCTAAGAAAAGGATAAGAGATTGTGGAAATTCTTTAGGTTGTTTAACAAAGCCTTAATTTCCTTTGTTTTAGATTGTGGTTAAGAAGATTTTTCTCTATACTAAGTCTTCGGAAATCAAAGAAAAGAAAGGAGCGAGTGATGTGGTTAAAAAAATTGGTTTAAGTATAATGCTCTTATTTTTTTTCTTAATTATCGCACTCCCAATCTATGCGTGGAAGATTGAGCCGAATTTAGTTCACGTTAATCAGGTGACTTTGGGAAAGAAAAATCAACGAGAACCATTGAATGTTGTGCAACTTTCGGATATACAAGTTTCAGAATTTTATGAGACGAAGCGGTTAGATAAAGTCATAAAAAAAGTCAATCGTGAAAAACCAGATATTATCGTTTTTACAGGTGATTTATTTGACAATTATGCCAAAAATCCGCAACAAAAAGAACCGATGATTGAAAAATTAAAACAGTTGCAAGCGACAATTGGAAAATATGCAGTTTGGGGAAATCATGATTATGGTGGCGGTGCTTCTGCGGTGTATGATGAAGTCATGGAGGCCAGTGGCTTTACCGTTATGAAAAACCAAGGAGAAACAGTAAGCCTAGCAGATGGACGCCGTCTTTTTATTGGTGGTTTAGATGACTCGTTATTAGGAAATCCTTCCGTTTCAGAAACATTATCCTATCGAGAAACGTATGACTATGCGTTATTAATGACTCATGAACCAGATGTCGCGGATGCATTTATTGGTACGGGTACACAGTTAGTTTTAGCAGGACATAGCCATGGCGGACAAATTTGGATTCCTTTTTATCCAATCACAAATGTTTTAGCTGAAAAGTATACCAGAGGATTGTATCAGTTGGACCAAGAAACGCAACTATATGTTAATACAGGCTTAGGGACGACCGCCATTCATGCCCGTTTTGGGGTGATCCCTGAAATTACACATTTTACTATCTATATTTAAAAAGTCTGGTCAATCCGACCAGACTTTTTTCTGTTATTTAACAGAATTATTTTTAAGAAAAAGATGTTCATATTTTGGTGAAACGTTTCTATAAAATGCTTTAAAATATCTAGAAAAGAGTATTTTTATGGAAAAAGAAGCAGGGAAAATAATTTCTTTATAAATGGTCTATAGCGCTTTTTAATGCTGTTATTTTTAAATAAAACCATAATGTAAGGGTTTACAACCGTTTGAAGTGAATGTATAATCTGTTTGTAGAAACGTTTCACTAAAAAGAAAGGAACCCTGCTTATGAAAAAACTAAAAAAGTTTTATGATCAGCGGCAATTGCATTGGATGGTACTTCCGGGTGTAGCATTCATGATTGTCTTTAACTACATTCCAATTTATGGAATTATCATTGCTTTTAAAAATTATACGATTGTTGATACGGTTTCTTCTGCACCATGGGTTGGACTTGAAAATTTTCGAATCATTATGGAAGATAGTTTTTTTTGGGAAGCAGTTCGTAATACCTTAGCGATTAGTTTAATGAAACTTTTTTTAGGATTCGCTATTCCGATTATCTTAGCGGTAATGATTTTTGAAATGAGAGATGGCCATTTAAAAAAAGTGATTCAGACAATTTCTTATATTCCGCACTTTTTTTCTTGGATCGTTTTAGGCGGGATGTTGATTTCGTGGCTTTCAACAAATGGCTTTATCAACCAAGTCATGATGTCGTTAGGCTTAATGAATCAGGGCGTCAATCATTTGTTAGATCCTGATAAGTATTGGTGGATTGCTGTTCTTTCTGATTTGTGGAAAGAAGTAGGTTGGGGCACGATTCTCTATCTTGCTGGCATGTCTCGTATTGATCCAACGTTTTATGAAGCGGCGAGAATTGATGGTGCTTCAAAATTAACACAAATCCGAACGATTACTTTGCCCTTATTAGCGCCGATTATTTCGTTGAACTTAATTCTAAATGTTAGCGGTTTATTGGGATCGAACTTAGATCAAACGTTGGTTTTAATGAATGCTCAAAACCAAAACAAATCAGAAGTAATTAATTCATTTGTTTATCGTATGGGGCTAACGCAAGGGGACTTTTCTTATGCGACGGCAGTTGGTTTAGGGATTTCTGTTATTTCAATTGTTTTATTAGTCATTACAGATCGCATTACTAGAAAAATGAACAATGGTCGGTCGGTTATTTTATAAAGGAGGCAACAGCTGTGATTAAAAGAAAATCAAAAGAAAACAAATGGTTTTACTTTTTCAATACGTTAATTCTTGTGTTGTTTTCTTTATTAATTATCGTGCCAATTTGGAATATTTTAGTTTCCTCAGTTTCGTCAAGTTCGGGTTTAGCCGGTAAAGGCTTGGTTTTATGGCCGAAAGGATTTACGCTAGAAAATTATCGGAAAGTTTTTTCGGATAGTAGCATTCCGCGAGCGTTTTTGATTTCTGTTTTAAAAACAGTCATCGGTGCGTCGACGCATACGCTGTTCTGTGCAATTGTTGCTTATGGACTTAGTAAATCTAGACTAGTCGGGCGTAATATTTATACAACGATGGGTGTCATTACAATGTACTTTGGTGGGGGCATGATTCCCACGTATCTTTTGATTAAGTCATTAGGACTCTTAGATACCTTCTGGGTATATATCATTCCAGCTTTATTTAGCTATTATGATGTAGTTATCTTAATGAACTTTTTCCGAGAAATTCCACCATCTTTAGAAGAATCCGCCAAAATAGACGGCGCCAGTGAATTTCAAATTTTTTATAAAATCTTTTTACCTTTAACAAAACCGGCATTAGCCACCATTATTTTATTTAACGGGGTAGGTCAATGGAATGACTTTATGACCACGAAATTATATATTACCAAAGAATATCTGTATCCATTGCAGATGAAAATTTATGAAATTATTGTTCAATCAAACTTGAGTACCATGACAGAGAGCGGCAGTACAGATATGGTGGTACAGGCAACGACACGTGGCGTTCAACTGGCAACAATTGTCATTACAACGATACCAATTTTAATCATTTATCCATTACTACAAAAACACTTTATCGGCGGTATGATGGCCGGTGCAGTAAAAGAATAAAGAAAGTAGGGAACAATATGAAAAAAGTTTTAGGCGGTTTATTGGTGGCAACGGCGGTCGTTAGTTTAGCGGCCTGTAGCGGAGGGGAAAAGAAAGCTAGCTCAGATGTCTCAATTAAGGATCGATATGAATTAGATGAAAAGACGCCTGCTTGGAAGTTAGATAAGAAGAAAGAACCGACCAAGATTAAATGGTATATTAACTCAGATTGGACGGCGCTGCCTTTTGGAAAAGACGTGACCACTGCGCAGATTAAAAAAGATTTAAATGTGGATATTGAATTTATTTCCGGCGATGATTCAAAATTAAATGCCATGATTTCAAGTGGAGATATGCCTGATATCGTGACATTAACTGAAAAAACTGGACAAGCAGCATTGAAAGCAGATTCTTGGGCCTATTCTTTAAACGATTTAGCTAAAAAATATGACCCCTATTTAATGAAAGTTGTTAACCAAGATACGTTTAAATGGTATGCCTTAGAGGATGGAAAAACATATGGTTACCCTAATTACTCTAATACAAAAGCGGATTATGAAAGTGGAAATATCCCAGTAAATGATAATTTTGTTATTCGTGAAGATGTCTATAATGCATTAGGCAAGCCAGACGTTTCAACACCAGAAAATTTTGAAAAAGTCATGCAACAGATTAAAGAAAAATATCCTGAGATGACCCCAATGGGCTTCACCACAGTGGGCGATGGTGCAGGACCATTTTTAGACAAATTACAAGACTTCTTAGGTGTTCCTTTAGAGGATAAAAATGGTAAATACTATGATCGAAATTTAGATAAAGAATACTTAGAATGGTTAAAAACATTTAATGATGTTTACCGAGCAGGCAATATTAGTGATGATAGCTTCACAGATGATGGGGCAACGTTTGATGAAAAAGTGAAACAAGGAAATTATGCAACCATGCTCGTTGCTGGAACCAGCGGTCAAGGTGGGAACTTTACAGAATTTATGAAAAAATCTGGCACACGTTATATAGCCATTGATGGACCAAGTAGCACTTCTGGCCGAAAACCAACATTAAATCAAACCGGCATTTCAGGTTGGTTAAGTAATTACATTACGAAAGATGCGAAAGATCCAGCGAAAGTCACTCAACTATTCACATATTTAATTGATGAACCAGGACAAATTTTAACAAAATATGGCGTTGAAGGAGTTACTTATGCGTACAATGATCAAGGAAAAATTGATTATTTACCAGAAGTGAAAAAATTAGAACAAACAGACAATGATGCCTACAACAAAAAATATGGCATTAGTCGTTTCCTATACTTTAACAATGACCGTGTTAATAAACTAAAAGTGCCAATGGAAAGTGCTTTAACGCAAATGCAAGAATGGGGCAAAGGAAAATTAGTCCCACATTTCGTAATTGAAAATATTAATCCAGATGCGGGAACGCCGGAAGCTCGGGCGAATGAAGCGATTGAAACCAAACTAAATACAACCGTTATTTCAATGATTCGTGCGAAAGATGATAAAGCCTTTGACAAATCTTTAGAAGACTACAAAGCATTCTTAAAATCAAATAAATGGGATGCAATTGAAAAAATAAAATCTGAGAAAATGGCAGAAAACAGAGACAAACTTAAGTAAGAGAGGAGGAGAGAAAAGCGGATAAAGCAACGAGAAATCCGCTTTTCTCTTTTAATATGAATAAGCTATTTGCATATGAAAGTTGGTATTATCGGATTTTTTCTTTTATTGCCAACTTGATCATTATTAATTTTCTCTTTTTAATTACCTGTATAACAGGCATCTTTAGCGGTGTCGGCTTAATTGCGTTGTATCGAACGATCTATCGTTTGTATCGTGAAAAAGATATTCCTGTTTTGCGAACGTTTTGGACAGCGTTAAAAAATAATATCATGCGAGGTTTTATTTTAACAGGTGTCTTGTTCGTTGCTTTTTTACTGGGCGGTATTGTCGTAACAAGTTTATTTAAAATAGCCACTAGTTTAGGTTTCTTAGCTATTTTTCTATTAAGTTTTGTTGCATTATTTTTGACGAGTTTTCTTTTTCTCTTTTCCGTTTTTAATTGGTCCGTTAAAAAGACACTAGGTGAGACGGTTTATGTGGTCTTAAGTAATAGTGCAAATGCGATTATTTTGTTTATTTTACCTCTTTTAACGTTTGTTTTTTTCTATAAGCTTAATTTGTTTTTATATATTGCGTTAGGATTCGGGACAACGGCTTTTCTTCAAGTTGCGTTTTTTCAGAAAGTGTTAGGTGTGGAACATGAATGAGTATTTTGAGTTTTGGCAAAAGACCAAGGAAGAACTTCAAAAAATACCGCTAGATATCCATCGGCGGGTCATTGACTATCCATTGGAAAATGTTCAAGTGGAACAGGTCGACTTTTTAAGTTTCCTAGGTGAGCGCATCTTTGGCTATTTGTTACTTCCTAAAATGGCGGGGAAACAGCCAATAGTGATTGATTGTTTAGGCTATATGAATCATATTCAAGAACCTTGGCAATTTGCTCATTGGACACAAATTGGTTGTGCTTGTTTTGTCATTGATAATCGAGGTCAAGGGGGATTAACCAAAGATCGTGTGCCATATCAAACAATTTGGCATGAAGCACCAATGGGACGAGGATTTCTAGACAAAGAAGATTGGTACCAACGCCGCTTGTTTGCCGACCATTTACGTAGCGTAGAAGTGGCGCGGACCTTTACTGAAATTAATCAGGACCAAATCATTCTTCGTGGTGGTTCCCAAGGGGGTGGCGTAGTGTTAATGGTGAACAGTTTAGTTGACTTCCCGATTTTAGCTACTTTTGCAGATGTTCCAAGTCATTCTTGTTTAGAAAATCGAGTAGCAGAAGGAACGGGTTCGTATCAAATTATTCATCAGTACTTACAAGAGCATCCTCAAGCGCATGAAAAAATTGCCGCGGTTCTTCCTTATTTTGATAGTCGTCACTTTGTTTCGCAAATTAAAAATCCAGTCTTTGCTTCTGTTGGGAGTAACGATCCGATATGTCCAATGAAAGATTTTTTCCCTTCTTATCATCAGATAAAGGCAAGAAAAGCAGTCAGAGTGTATTGGAAAAAAGGCCATGGTGGCGGTGAAACAACCCAGATCCGTCGTGAAATGCGTCAAATTCAACAACTATTGCAGGAGGTTAAAAATGAAAATAGCTACGTATAATGTCCGGGTAGATACAGAGTATGACCAAGATTGGCAATGGTCTTTTCGTAAAGAGGCTGTTTGTCAGTTAATCAATTTTCATGATTGGAGCCTTTGTTGTATTCAAGAAGTACGACCGAATCAAGTCAGGGATTTAAAGGCGTATACAACATTCACCTGTCTTTCTGCGGAAAGAGAAGGGGATGGTCAAGGAGAAGGACTAGCGATTCTCTATAACGAACAAAAAGTTCAGGCTATTGATACAGGGTATTTTTGGTTATCTGAAACACCTCAGCAGCCAAGTATCCATCCTGAAGCTGGCTGTCCAAGAATTGCTTTGTGGGGACTATTTAAGGAAACGACTCAAAATACGCCTTTTTTAGTCATCAATGTTCATTTGGATCATATTTCAGCTCATGCTCGTTTAGCAGGAATGACCGTTATCTTAGAGGAGTTACATGACAAAATTGCACAGTATCCAACTTTATTAATGGGCGATTTTAATGCAGAATCGGGGGAAGCGGTTCATCAACTTGTTCAAAAAAAATTTCAAGATAGCAAAAATTTAGCTACTCATTATGGCCCAAGAGGAACATTTCAAAATTTTACTTACACAAAACCTTGGGCGGAATTAGAAGAAATTGATTATATTTATGTAAAAGGTTGGCAAGTACAGCAAACCGCAAGTTTAACAGATAGTATCGATGGACGTTTTCCCTCCGACCATTTTCCTTTAGAAGCAGAAGTATGTATTGAAGAAAGGTGAGAGTATGAAAGAAAATCAACTGATTCAATTAGTCGAAGAAATGACAATTGATGAGAAAATTAATCAATTATTACAATTAGCAGCAGCGTTTTATTCAGATAAAGCAGAAGAAAAGACCGGCCCTATGTCAGAGCTAGGACTAAGTCAAGAAACGATTGATACGGCGGGGACAACATTGGGTGTTTCTGGTGCAAATGAAGCAAAACGTGTTCAAAAAGAATATATGCAAAATCATCGATTAAATATTCCAACACTTTTAATGGCGGATATTATTCATGGTTTCAGAACCATCTTTCCGATTCCTTTGGCTTTAGGAAGCACTTGGGATGAAGCAGCGGTTGAAAAAATGGCGGAGATTTCAGCAAAAGAAGCTGCTGTTTCAGGATTACATGTAACCTTTTCACCAATGGTTGATTTAGTGCGCGATCCACGTTGGGGACGTGTCATGGAGTCAACAGGTGAAGATCCATTACTCAACAGTCGCTTAGCTGCTGCAATGGTTAGAGGTTACCAAGGAGAAAATTTAAAAGAGGACAATTGGCGAGTAGCCGCGTGCGTGAAGCACTTTGCGGCATATGGTGGTGCCTTAGCTGGTCGGGATTATAATACGGTAGATATGTCTGAACGGCAGCTAAGAGAAATGTATTTACCTGGCTATAAAGCTGGATTAGATGCGGGTGCAAAACTTGTCATGACGTCCTTCAATACAGTGGATGGGATTCCTGCTACAGGCAACCAATGGCTGTTTAGAGACGTATTACGAAATGAATTTGGCTTTGAAGGAGTTGTGATTTCAGACTGGGGAGCGATTAAAGAATTAATTCCTCATGGTGTTGCCAAAGATGAAAAACAGGCAGCAGAATTGGCTATCAAAGCTGGTGTAGATATTGAAATGATGACCACGTGTTATCCAGATTATTTAAAAGAATTACTTGAAGAAGGCCGGATTGCTGAAACACTTATTGATGAAGCAGTTATGCGAATTTTAAAACTAAAAAATGAGCTAGGCTTATTTGAAAATCCCTATCGTGGTGCGGATGAACAAGCGGAAGCAGAAGTGATTTTAAGCAAAGAACATCGAGAAATAGCTAAAAAGATTGCTCAAAAATCAATGGTTCTTTTAAAAAATGAAAATATTTTGCCTTTTACACCGCAAGAAAAAATCGCGCTTGTCGGTCCAGGGGCCCAATCACAAGATATTTTAGGGGCTTGGTCATGGCAAGGAAAGAAAGAAGAAGCCATTTCCCTCGTGGCTGGGGCCCAAAAATTAACCACAAATCTTCTAGTTGCCCAAGAACCCTTTGATTACTTTGAACCGACCGTGGCGGCCATTGAAGAGGCTTTAACGTTAGCTAGTCAAGCAGATAAAGTAGTAGTGGCACTAGGCGAAACAGATTGGATGAGTGGGGAAGCTGCCAGTCGCAGTGATATTCGTCTACCCGAAAAACAATTAGCAGTAGTGGCACAAATTATTGAGAAAAATCCCAATGTTGTTGTCACGGTCTACAGTGGTCGGCCCTTAGATTTACAAGGGATAGATGTTGCAAAAGGAATTGTGCAAGCTTGGCAACCTGGAACAGAAGGGGGCAATGCGCTAGCAGAAATTTTGTGGGGACAGTACAATCCAAGTGGTCGCTTAAGTATGTCGTTTCCAGAAACGGTTGGTCAAGTGCCAATTTTTTACAATGTCGACAATACTGGGCGTCCTTATGAGTCAGCACCAGAAGAAAAATATGTTTCTAAATATTTAGATATCTCTAATTACGCTAAATATCCCTTTGGATTTGGCTTAAGTTATAGTCATTTCTCTTATCAACCAATACAACTAAGTGCATTAACATTTACCAAAGAAGAACCAGTCACTGTCTCTGTTTTAGTAAAAAATGACAGTCCAATCGCTGGAGAGGAAACCGTGCAATTTTATGTACGTGATTTGGTGGGACAAGTGGTTCGCCCAATTAAAGAGTTAAAAGATTTCCAAAAAGTTTGGCTGGAACCAAAGGAAGAAAAAGAAGTTCAGTTTCTTCTTTCAGAGGATATGGTGCGCTATGTTCATTCAGACAATCAGGTAACCAGTGATGCAGGTGAATTTATCGTAATGATTGGTGGAAATAGTCGCGATGTACAAACCGCAACAGTCACGTTAAATGAATAAGATGGGAAGGATAAGTTATGCAGATAAAGAAGCTTAAGCAAGCAGACACAGTTGCTACATTTCTAGAGACAGGTGATTTAAAAGAATTGAATAGCTGTGGCATGATGATTAATCAATTAGAAGGTAATCCTTTAGACGGCAGTATGAACCAACTCTATTTGCGGATAATTACAGGGGACACAATTAATTATCGACCAATGATTGGTTCCAACAGTCAAAGTGATTTTTATCTTTCAGATAATCAATTGACATGGCGGGGTGAATTTGAAGCGGTTCGTTACCAAGTTGACTTTCGTTTGGGGCCAAGCAATCAATGGTTCTGGCGGGTTAATGTCACTGGAACTGGCTTAGTAGATATTGTTTATGGTCAAGATATTGGCTTAGCGACAAAAGGAGCCGTTCAGTCAAATGAAGCGTATGTGTCGCAGTATCTTGATCATCACATTTGGCAAGAGGGCGAAGAGCTTGTTGTTTTATCAAGACAAAATCAACCGCAAAATGAGAAGTTTCCAGCTCTTATTCAAGGGAGTTTTCAAAAATTAGCAGGCTACTCAACGGACGGCTATCAATTTTTTGGACGTTCATTTAAACAAACGAACACACCAGAAGCATTGGGAAAAAGATATTTAGCAAATGAAGTCTATCAATATGAATTTGCTTACACCGCTTTACAAACGGAAGCCGTCCAATTAACGAATGAAAGTAAGGAATTTGTTTTTTATGGTGCGGTAACAGAAACACATCCGCAAGCATTAGCTGAACCTTTTTTATCGAAAGAAGACTTACAAGCTATTTATGAAACTGTGACATTCGATTCATTAAAAGAAACACAGGACTTTCCTCCAAAACTTTTAGGAGAACCTATCACAGGAAATCCATTAACAGAAGAAGAGTTGGCCGCACTTTATCCCCTTCAGACACAAATTGAAAAAGTAGCAGGTCAGACGTATTCCTTTTTCACGGAAAATTACCATCATGTTGTTCTTCAAGAAAAAGAAATTGCCATGGAAAGAGCGCATGGCCACATTTTATTAAGTGGTAAAGACTTAACGGTTGACGAACCTTTGCTTAGTACGACAGCGTATATGTATGGCATTTTCAATTCACAAGTGGTTTTAGGAAATACAACCATGAACAAATTAATGAGTAATAGCCGAAACGCTTTAAACGTTATGAAACGCTCTGGTCAACGAATCTACATTTTAGAGAATGGCTTATGGCGCTTACTAACAATGCCTTCTGCTTTTGAAATGGGGTTGAACTCTGCTACGTGGTATTATAAGTTGTCAAAGGATACAATTCGGGTACGCACCTTCACTTCGCCTGATTCAAGAGTGATTCAATTGGAAGTGACCAGTCAAAAGGATGCGTATATGTGGGCTGTTTCTAACCATTTGTTATTAGGACCTGAAGAAGTCCCAACCTATCAATTAGAACAAACTGGCAAAACGCTTCGAGTGACGGGAAATCATTCTGCTACAGAAAATTATTACCCAGAACTAACCTATGCATTGACAGTTGATAAATCATTTCAAGTAACCGATAGCACATTATTTGGTGGAGCTGAAGCGGACTTATTAGTCTTGGCAATCGAAAAGACCCCAAAATTTTCACTACTTATTACGGGCAGCACAGAGGACCAAGCATTAGTCAATACACCATTAGATTTTGAAAAAGCAGAAAGTCAATATTTAGCATTCATTAATGGCTTGTTACATCATTTTGAGTTAACACACACAGACTCAAGTGTGCAGCAAATGAATCAATTAACTCGTTGGTATACTCATAATATGCTCGTTCATTATTTGTCGCCACATGGCTTAGAACAGTATGGTGGAGCAGCTTGGGGCACACGAGATGTGTCGCAAGGACCGACAGAATTTTTCTTTGCGACGCAACAGCCTAAGATCGTGGCCTCCATTATTCAGCATCTATTTGAAAATCAATTTGAGGACGATGGCAACTGGCCGCAATGGTTTATGTTTGACCGATACGAAGAACAAAAAGCCAGTGAAAGCCATGGCGATATTATCGTCTGGCCATTGAAAGTAGTGACTGATTATTTGGAACAAACCGCAGATTATTCAATCTTAGCTACGGAAATCCCTTATACAAGTCGCAAAGATAATCACAAAACAAAAGAAACAGCATCTTTATTTGAACATTTGAAAAAAGAAATAAATTATATTGAACAACATTTTTTACCAGAAACTTTTCTATCCTGTTACGGTGACGGCGATTGGGATGACACGTTACAACCTTATGATAATCGTCTTAAAGAGCAAATGGCTAGTAGTTGGACCGTTGCCTTAACGTATCAAGTATTGAAAAAATTTGCGGCTTTAATTACGGAAATCGATGCTACTTATAGTCAGCACTTAGCAATTTTAGTCGCAGGAATAAAGAACGATTTTCAAAAATATATGTTGGCGGATGAAACGATTCCAGGGTTTATTTATATGGAAACGCCAGAAACTTTTGAACAAATGATTCACCCAAATGACCAAAAAACAGGGATTCAATATCGATTATTGCCAATGACTCGTAGTATGTTAGCTGAATTATTAACACCGGAACAAGTAAGTCATAATTTAGAAATTATTGAAAAAGAATTAACGTTTCCTGATGGCGTGCGCTTAATGAACAAACCAGCGAACTATCGAGGCGGTGTGAGCACTAATTTTAAACGAGCAGAACAGGCGGCTAATTTTGGTCGCGAAATTGGTTTACAGTATGTTCATGCGCACATTCGCTATACAGAAGCGATGGCGAAAATTGGTCAGCGAGACAAAACCTGGCAAGCATTAATGCAAATCAATCCAGTTCAATTAAAAGAAGTGGTTCACAATGCAGAGTTACGCCAAGCCAATGCCTATTTTAGTAGTTCCGATGGCGATTTTAAAACAAGGTATGAATCACAAGAAAATTTTGGTAAACTAAAAGACGGAAGTATTGGGGTAAAAGGTGGTTGGCGAATTTATTCAAGCGGGCCGGGAATTTATTTAAATCAATTAATTACAGCTGTTTTAGGGATTCGGCAAAAGGCCCAAAGTGTGGTTTTCGACCCCATGTTACCAGAAAAATTGTCTGGTTTAACACTAACTTACCAATTGTTTGATAAACCTGTCACATATAAATTTTATCCAAATCAGTCAGCGAAAATAGTTATCGATGGTCAAGAAGTTCCGTTTAAGTTTGAAGAAAACCCTTATCGAGAAGGGGGAATGGAAGTTCAAAAAGACGAGGTACTTTCATTATTAAATGAAGCAAGTGTTATTGAAATTTACCATTAGAAAGGAGAGTAGTCCATGGTAGGAATTAAAGATATTGCAAAAAAAGCAGGCGTATCAATCTCGACCGTTTCTTACGCATTGAATGGTAGTTCAAAGGTAACTGAAGAAACACGAACGCGCATCCAAGCAATTGCTGAAGAGCTAAACTATGTTCCTAACATGGCCGCTCGCACATTAAAACGTCGTCAAACCAATATTATTGGTGTCTATTTGGCCGATTATGGCGGTAGTTTTTATGGTGAATTGTTGGAGGGGATTAAGAAAGGCTTAGCACTGTTTGATTATGAGATGATTGTCTGCAGCGGTAAAAAGTCACATCTTTTCATTCCTGAAAAAATGGTGGATGGGGCAATTATTTTAGATTGGACATTTCCAACAAAAGAAATTGAAAAGTTTGCTGAACGTGGTCATTCGATCGTTGTCCTTGATCGAACCACTGAGCATAGGAATATCCGGCAAGTTCTCTTGGATAATCGTGGCGGTGCCACGCAGGCAATTGAGCAATTTGTCAATGTGGGTTCAAAAAAGGTTCTTCTGCTTTCTGGACCAGAAAAAGGTTATGATAGCCAAGAACGATTGGCTGTTAGTACACGAGAATTAACTCGTTTTGGGATACCTTATGAAATTATCCAAGGCGATTTTACCGAACCTTCTGGCTATGCGGCTGCTAAAAAAATTTTGAGTCAACCACAGACAGAACCAGTCGATGTTTTTGCTTTTAATGATGAAATGGCGATCGGTGTCTATAAATATGTTGCAGAAACAAATTACCAAATGGGGAAAGACATTCGGATTATTGGTTTTGATAATTCTGAACTAGGTGCGTTTGTGCAACCGCGATTAGCAACAATTGCCTATTCTAAACATCGATGGGGCATGGTGGCTGCAGAGAAAATTATTCATTTAATGCGGGGAGAAGCTGCTGAGAGCGAACACATTTACACACGTTTTATAGAAGGAGAATCTTTTCCGTCTGAATAATAAATAAAAAGTTTGGTCCAATGCTAGCTAAGCTAGCGGACCAAACTTTTTTCTGTAATGGTAATTTCTTCTGATGCAATGGGTTCATCCAGACTGAGAAGGCGATCTCTAAATTTAAAATGGACCGGCTTATTCTCATTAATAAATTCATACGGGTAAGCACCTTGGATTGTTTCACCAGGATTGATTTCATCTGCTAAACGATCTAATTTGTCTTGGAAAGGTGAATCTGTTAAGACTGCATATTGTAAATTTTGGGCTTTTCCGTGGACAGTTTGACTAACTTCCATAAAACTTTGAATCATTAGCTGAATATTTTGTGTTTTTTCGGTTGTATTGGTTAATTCAAACAGGACATAAAACATTGGTTTGCCTTGATAATCTTTTCCTTTATGCAAGGCAGTTAAGGCTAAACGACCATCTGGAACCAACAGTGTTCGATTTTCATACGTCCCAATACTTGTCGCCAACACTTCATCAGGTGCGGGCGCACTTTGACTTGCTGGGCTGCCACTTACAGTTGAACAAGCACTTAATAAGGTACTTAGAACGAGTAAGCTCATTAAAATGTAGGGTTTCCTCATATAAAGTCCTCACTTTGGTTGATTGACTATGTAAAAAACAAATTGCTTGTATCTATATAAAAAAGAGTGCTACAAGCAATATTTTAATCGTAGTTCTAGTAAATAGCAATACTTTTATCAAAATTCATGTTTGGAAATATAATATGAAAAATATTTTTAACTAACAGAAAAACATTTCTAACAAAAAGTATTAGCTCAAAGTAAAGAGATCATTTTGTTAGAAATGAGAAATGGCAACATAAAAGTTTTCTATTTTTCTGCAATTAAAACAGTTTCGAAGGTGAATTCACTAGGAATATGATTCGCAATTGAGTATTCAAAAATATGCCCATTGCCTAGGTAAGCAATTTGTTCTGCACGCATCAGAAAATCATTATCGGTTAAGTTTAAATATTTTTTTTCCAAAGCAGAAGGACGGATCCCAGAAATGCTGACCCGCGCACTTTGAATTTTTTGATGCAATTGTTCCGAAATATATTGATAAATGGAGACTTTCAATTCTTTCATTGTCAAGTTCGGAATTAAAGCAACGGGCATCCAAGTGTATTCAATAATTGAGGGCACATCTTCGATAATCCGTAAACGAATAATTTTGTAGACTAACTCTTCTTCTGTAATACTTAATTTTTCAGTCACCCAAGGCTCAGGTACTTCTGTTGCAAAGCCTAAAACCACGGATTCAACTTTTCCATCGTAGGTTGAGTAAGTGCCGGTTAACGGAGAAAATTTAGTAATGGTTCGATTTTGAAAGTCTTGAACAAAGCTGCCCGAGCCACGTCGTCTGACAACATAACCTTCTTGCACAAGCAAATGTAAGGCTTTTGTAATGGTTAGTTCGCTGACCTGATATTTTTCTGCAAGAAGACGACCTTGGGGTAACTTTTGATTAATTGGATAAACACCTGCTTCAATATCCTGTTTTATAGCTGCATAAATTTCTTTATAACGTGTATTTGTCCGCATCAGAGTCCTCCTTTATCACCAGTATTTCTCTCATTATACCATGAATTTAACGTGTTAAAACTATATATTTATTTTTAACGTAACCATTTAATAATCAAGTACTTAAATAAAAGTAGTTGACTTATCCTTTTTAAAACTATATAGTTTTAAAAGTAAACAGAAGAACTTATTGATCTGATTGGTACTTTTTGTGAAAACCTTTTACAATAAAAGGGCAGCACAGAAAAGAGGGAGGAATGACAATGGAACATCACCAACTAAAAGCATTTCCGCAAGATTTTTTATGGGGCTCTGCTTCGGCAGCTTATCAAGTAGAAGGTGCTTGGAATGAAGACGGCAAAGGCGCATCTGTTTGGGATGAATTTGTTCGGCTACCAGGAAAAACGTTCAAAGAGACAACTGGTGATTTAGCCGTCGATCATTATCATCGTTTCAAAGAAGATGTGGCTTTAATGAAACAACAAGGTTTAAAAGCATATCGTTTCTCGATTGCATGGACACGAATTTTACCTGAAGGGCGTGGTCAAGTAAATCAAGCGGGACTGAAATTTTATTCAGATTTAATTGATGAGTTATTAGCGGCAGGAATTGAACCAATGGTAACTTTATATCATTGGGATTTGCCAGCTGTTTTGCAAAAAGAATATGGTGGCTGGGAATCAAGAAAAATTATTGCTGATTTTGTGGCCTATGCGAAAATTTTATTTGACGCTTTCCGTGGCAAAGTTCGCTATTGGATTAGTTTAAATGAACAAAATGTGTTTACTTCGTTAGGTTATCAATTAGCCGTGCATCCTCCCGGCGTAACAGACAATAAACGGATGTATGAGGCCAATCATATTGCTAATTTAGCCAATGCAGCAGTGATTAATGCGTTTCATGAATTAGAAATGCCTGGCAAAATTGGCCCTAGCTTTGCTTATACGCCTGTTTATGCCGTTGATGCGCATCCTGCCAATGTTTTAGCGGCAGAAAATGCAGAAGATTTGTTGTCGCATTTTTGGTTAGATGTCTATCTTTGGGGAGAATACCCAATTGCCGCATTAAATTACTTACAGGAGCAAGGTGTGGCCCCAACGATAAAAGAGGGCGATTTAGCGTTACTACGTTCAGCCAAACCTGATTTTCTAGGTATTAATTATTATCGGACGGATACGGTTGCTGCTAATCCATTAGATGGCGTCGGAATAGGGAAGATGAATACAACGGGTGAAAAGGGTTCTGAAACGGAATCTGGGGTACCGGGTTTATTTAAAAAAGTAAATAATCCATATGTTGAACGGACGAACTGGGATTGGGCCATTGACCCGCAAGGTTTGAGAATTGCCTTACGACGATTAGCTAGTCGCTATCAAGTGCCTATTTTAATTACTGAAAATGGGTTAGGCGAATATGATACCTTAACAGAAGATAAACAAATTCATGATACGTATCGCATTGATTATTTGCGAAGCCATATCCAAGCGATTCAAGAGGCAATTACGGATGGCGTTTCAGTTATTGGTTATTGTACATGGAGTTACACCGATTTACTGTCGTGGCTTAACGGCTATCAAAAGCGTTATGGTTTTGTCTATGTGGATCAAGATGAAACACAAAAAGGTTCCTTAGAAAGAATCCCGAAAGACAGTTATTATTGGTATCAAAAAGTCATTGAAACAAATGGACTAATCTAATTATAAGAAAAGAGTGTGGAAAATATGACAGTAAAAATGGGGTTTATTGGATTTGGTAAAAGTGCCAATCGTTACCATTTACCTTACGTAATGATTCGAAAAACACTAGAAGTGAAAACAATTTTCGATTTACATGTTAATGAAAAAGCAGCAGCGCCCTTTAAAGAAAAAGGCGTAAATTTTACCACTGACCTTAATGAATTATTGACGGATCCAGAAATTGAATTGATCACAATCTGTACGCCTGCGCATACACATTATGATTTAGCCAAACAAGCCATTTTAGCTGGTAAATCAGTGATTGTGGAAAAACCATTTTGTGATACGTTAGAACATGCAGAGGAATTATTTGCTTTAGGGCAAGAAAAAGGGGTAGTAGTGATGCCTTATCAAAATCGACGTTTCGACGGCGATTACCTAGCGATGAAGCAAGTAGTAGAGCAAGGCTTTTTAGGAGAAATCAATGAAGTGGAAACGCATATTGATTATTATCGACTAGGAAGTATCACGGAACAAGGACCTAAAGAAAATGGTTCGTTTTACGGACTAGGCATTCATTTAATGGATCGCATGATTGCTCTTTTCGGGCGTCCAGATCAAGTCACTTATGATATTCGTAATAATGAAGTGAGCGAGGCAGTCGATAATTATTTTGACGTTGATTTACATTATGGTTCAAAATTAAAAGTAAAAGTTAAAACGAATCATTCTGTCGCTAGTCCGTATCCACGTTTTATTGTTCATGGCAGCAATGGCTCGTTCATCAAATATGGCGAAGATCAACAAGAAAATGATTTAAAAGCCGGAATCATGCCGGATGCACCAGGCTTTGGAGAAGATTCACCAATGTATTATGGAGAAGTGACCTACCGTAATGGCAATGGCGACTGGATTAAAAAACAAATTAAAACGCCTGTAGGTGATTACGGTCGTTATTATGATGCCGTTTATGAAACGTTGAAAAATGGTGCACCGCAACTAGTAACTGAAGAGCAAGCATTAACTAACATCGAAATTTTAGAAGCAGGTTTTCTTAACCCAAGTCCAAGTGTTTATCATTTGAAAGAAAACTAAAGCGTATTTAAATGACTTGAAAAGCGCCTGCCCTACAGTCCAGACAACTGTGAGGCAGGCGCTTTTATTTATAAAGAGTTGTGAATTTTAATATAAGAAACGTATATTGTTAGTAAAAATAAAAAAAGGAAAGACATCTTAGTAGCACTACTTCCCCAAGAATTGCTACTAAAATGTCTTTTGTGATGCTCGCTCAATTGAAGAGCCTTAAATAGGATATCGAATATCCAGTATAAATGCAAGTAAACTACTTTATAGTTAATATTAGTATACTTCATAAAATAATTTTTCAAAGAGAAAAAGGCTTGTTATGAGAAAAAATTAATTTTTAACTCGTTTTTTCTAAGCAAGATTCAGGTGAAAAAGACAATAATTACTGAAGCTGAATGGTAATTAAAGAGGTTCTTTGCTAAAATAGGAAAGACAAGAAAGTTTGGTTAACGAAAGAACCAAATCAGAAAGGAGGACAACCAGTGGAAAGTTGGCTTTTTTTACTACTGATTGCCTTGATTGCGTTTGTTGCAAAAAATCAAAGTTTATTAATTGCGTCAGTTGTTGTGCTTGCTTTAAAAGCTTTACCAAATAGTGCGAAAATCATGTCGTGGTTGTCAGATAAAGGCATTAATTTAGGCGTCACAATTATTTCAATTACCATTTTAGTCCCGATTGCTACAGGACAAATTGGTTTAAAGGATTTAATCCAATCATTCAAAACACCGATGGGATGGCTGGGGATACTTTGTGGAATTCTGGTGGCTGTTTTATCCTCAAAAGGAGTAGGTTTAATTAATCAATCGCCTGAGATTACGGTGGCCTTAGTTTTTGGAACGATTCTTGGCGTCGTTTTTTTAAAAGGAATTGCAGCTGGTCCGATTATTGCATCGGGCATGATGTATGTAATCATTACTACCTTTCAAGCCTTTCAACACTAAAAAAGCAAACAAAACGCGTAAACGTTTTGTTTGCTTTTTTAGTGTTGATAAATGTCCACATTACTATCTAATATGCCACTTTCATTTTTTAAAGTAATGGTTCCCGCATTCGGATGAATCACTAGCTGTAAATGCCCTGTTAAAAACATTTGGTCATACGTCGAAGTATAGACATGAAAAGAATCATTAGCAATTGTTTCGGTATAAGGCGCTTCTGCTTGATCAACAGGAACGATAATGAAACGATCGCCAATCATACAACAACCTTCTGCGGAAGAATAAGGATTAGAGCCGTCATTTGCTACCAATAAGAAGGTGTTCGTTTCAGTTAAGAAAGGGGCTAAACGTTGTTTTACTTCTTCAGAAATAGTCAGAGACATTTGCCTCACTCCTTTAAATAGTATGTAAAAGGAAGAGGGTAGCTTGTCGCTATGCCGCTCTTCAAAGGTTTTGTTATTTGCTTGTTTCTTTACTGCTTTTTTTGAAAAGAGCAATAGAAAAGGCGACAACTAAGACAACTGTTGCAGCTAAAACAAATGGATTTTTTGTTGCTGATGTGAACCCTAGGACTGTTGAACCAATCGCACCTACGTAAGATAAAATAATCGCTGCTTTCTTTGGTGTTGAAAGTTCTGTAAAGCTATCGCGGAAGGCGACACCTAAACCTAAAGCGCCAATAAAGGCAAACATCCCAAAAATAATGTGTAAAAAGACCATGAATTTCACCTCCAACAGTCAGTATAGAGAGAAATAGCTAGTTTGTAAACTAATTGAGCTTACTTGTGTTATTTATCACTTGATAAATGTCTTTGCCAATGCAAAAAAACAACGTACAATCAATCGGCAGTACGTTGTTTTTTAGTTTAATATAATTAGGAAGCAGAAGCCTTATTTTGCTGGATTTTTTTGATCGATTCTTCTGTTGGCGTCACATATAACGTTCGTTGGTTTTCATAAATCACATAACCTGGTTTTGCTCCATTGGGTTTATGCACATGTTTTACTTGGACATAGTCAACAGGCACTTGTGAAGAAAGTCGATATTTTGAAAAATAAGCTGCTAGAAGTGCGGCTTCAGTAAGGGTTTCTTCGCTAGGATGTGCGTCACGAATAATTACATGAGATCCAGGAATATCTTTGGCATGGAGCCAATAATCAGTTTTTTTAGCGGTTCGTAAAGTCAATTGATCATTTTGCAAATTGTTTTTTCCAACGAGAATAGGTGTGCTATCTGTGGCATAAAAAAGATCGGGTTGGCTTTTTTTCGGCTGTTTTTGTTTTTTATTTTTTTTACGTTTTAAATAGCCTTGCTCAATCAGTTCTTCACGAATCACTTCAATGTCCATTGGTGTCGCAATTTCAAGTTGTGCCACAACTGACTCTAAATAAGAAATTTCTTGTTGCGTTTGCTGAATTTGTGTCTTAACAACTCGGACAGCATTTTTCAATTTTTGATATTTTTGAAAATATTTTTGTGCATTTTGATTAGGTGAAAGTGCAGGATTTAGCGAGATACGCAACGGTGCATTTTCTTCATAATAATTTGGTAATTCCACCTCGGTGGCTCCTTTTGGGACTTGTGCCATGAAGGTTGTTAATAGTTCTCCGTCGCGACGGTAATTTTCAGCGTTTTCTGTATCGGCTAAGGTTTGTTGTAATTTTTTAAGTTTCTTTTGATTTCTTTTTAGTTCATTTTCAATTTTGCGAATTAGTTCGCCGCCTTGTTGTTTGACACGGTCTTTCTCTGCTTTACCAGAATAAAAGGCATCTAGTAATTCACTGAGTGTCGCATACGTTGTTTGTTCACCAACTAATGATTGATAAGGAATGGGCGTAAAATATTCCTTTTTTTCAGTGATAGTTAATGTCGGTACAACAGCTTCAGTGACTGAGGACCAAAATTCCGTCCAGATGGCCATTTTTTCATTTGGTTGTGCAAGTAAACGGGCACTTAATTCGTCTGCTGTATCTTTGCCTAGACCTTGGAAATGTTGTTGTAAATAGCGTCCGTTTAATTCAGGAGCTGTAGAAAGAAGCGCAAAGACTTCTTCTTTTGTGGCCGTGAGCGGATTAAGTCCCATTGGTTTTGGCGTTTCAATATAAGTTGCTCCAGGAAGCAACGAACGATAACTATTTTGGCTCATTCCAATGTGTTTTATCGCATCTAAGATTTTTCCAGAAGATTGGTTAACTAAAACGATTGTACTGTGACGTCCCATTAATTCAACAATCAAAACAATATTTTGTAAGTCACCTAGTTCATCTCTTTTTGAAAAGGTGAAGTGAATCACGCGATCATTTTCTATTTGTTGAATCGTTTCTAAAATGGCACCGTCCAGAAATTTTCGTAACATCATCACAAAATTAGGAGGTGTTTCCGGATTGCTATAGGTAATTGTAGATAGTTGTATGCGCGCATAACTAGGATGTGCTGATAATAATAATTTATGGTTTTTACCTTTCGCACGAATGACTAAAACGACTTCGTTTTCATAAGGCTGATGGATTTTTGAAATCCGGCCACTTACGAGTGTTTCTGTCAACTCATGAACCATGCTATGAGTAAATACGCCATCAAATGACATAATAAATCCCTCGTTTCTTTCCGACTAATAGCTTTATTATAGCGGAGTTTTTGAATTTAAGAAAGAAGCTTGTTAAAAAGGAGTTGGGTTTTCCTTAGAAAGCTGGGGAAGTTTGCTGGTTTTTTTAGTAATTAAAGCGCAAGGGTAGGCAAGAAAGAAAATGATTAGTATAATAGATAAGAACTAAAAGCGAGGAGCGATTAGAAGTTGAATAATTTTATGGAAGAACTAAAAGAGGCACTTTATGAATTAAGACAAAGAAAACTGTTAATGATTACCGCTATTGTAGCATTAGTATTAATAATTGGCTCAATCATTTTTATTCCAACGATGCAAAAAAATATTCGAGCTGCTCAAGTTGAATCGTTAGTCGCAGGACCCATCAAATCAGAGAAAGTCAGTGTCTTAGATTACAAAACAGCAGACAAGAAAATCCAAGAAACAGGAGCCATGTCAGTCATGTTTGCTAAACCATCTGGCAAGCAATACGATCAAATGGTGAAGCTGTTTAATTCAGATAAAATGAATGAATTTCATCGTTCGCTGTATATCTATCCGTTAATTTATAATGCTGGCAAAGCACAAGAGCAATACAATGTTAGCGGCGATGAGATCACGCTTGTTTTCTTTGAAAACGGCAAAGAAAAGACACGGACGGTTGTCGAAAAATCTATGGATTTAAAAACACAATTAATACCAGAATTAAATCGATTACCGATGGCTGGCGTTTTGAAAGACCAACAAAAGGCAGCCCAAGAAGCTGAAAAAGAAGCAGCAAAGACCGCTGAAACACAGACGACGACCAGCACGACTGGCGTTGCTCAATCTACTGAAACGACGACAGAAAGCACTGATACAGTACCTGAAACTGGTGAATAATAGCTAGCTATGTTAAACTTAGATTGTAGAAAGTTTTAAGGAATTAGAAAGAGGGGATTTTCGATGGCATTAGTAATTTCAATGACGATTTTAGTAAGTTTATGGCTGATTCAATCGCAAAAACAAGCAGTTAAAGTTCCCGTGAAAATTGAAAGAAACCGAAACAATTAAGTGGTAAATATGCTGAAATAAAGAAAAACGAGCCTCTCATAAGAGTGGCTCGTTTTTTAGAAGTAAAAGAAATGCAAGAAAATAAAAACTTTTTCTTGACGAACAAAATCAATATAGTGTAGACTACCTTTAACAACATAACTAGGAGGGAAAATACATGACACAATTATCTAACGTAAAAGAAATGCACCAATCATGGCAAAACTGGCGTAGATAGTTGTATGTATGATTCTTTCATAGATACAACTTTAGAAGACTTATTCTAAAAAGTGTATCTATGCTGGTTATATTCAAGAAGAAAAACGACCACATAGAGGACCCATCTATGTGGTTTTTGTTTTGCATAAAAACAACGACCACTCCTAAACACTTAGGATAAGTCGTTGTTTTTTTGCTACGAATCACTACGATTGGCACGAAGTGACAGAGTAGATGATGAGTAGTACAAGGTGAGCGAAGAGAACGTTGTCCCATTCGTAGAAAAGTGCTCCTGCGATTCTCACCAAAGTTGCGATCCTCGTCGCAGTTAAATCCTGACAAGCACTACGATTGGCACGAAGTGACAGAGTAGATGCAGGCTACGTATACTCGCCGAAGTTTGGCCTTTAAGAGTGATGAGTAGTACAAGGTGAGCGAAGAGAACGTTGTCCCAATCGTAGAAAAAGTGCTCCTGCGATTCTCACCAAAGTTGCGATTCTCGTCGCAGTTAAATCCTGACAATCACTACGATTGGCACGAAGTGACAGAGTAGATGCAGGCTGCGCATCCTCGCCGCAGTTTGCCCTTCAAGAGTGATGAGTAGTACAAGGTGAACGAAGAGAACGTTGTCCCATTCGTAAAAAAAGTGCTCCTGCGATTCTCACCAAAGTTGCAATCCTCGTCGCAGTTAAATCCTGACATTTGTAAAAAAGTGTTCCTTGGATTTTGACTAAGCAGAGGATTACGAATCTCAGTTTCACTTTCAACGGAAGAAATGCCCTATAGATAATGGTTTTATTATTAAAAAGAAAAAGTTGCCAAACAAAAGGGCAGTTAGGAGAATGCAAAATGAAAAATAAACGTTTAACGTTTGTCGTGTCTTTATTAGCTATTTATTTAATTGGTGCTTTTTTTGTGAATCAAAAAGTGACGAATTCAAAGAAAGAAACAGTTACTGTAGGGGTTTTGCAGTTTGTCAGTCACCCCGCATTGGACGAAATTTATAAAGGTGTCGAAGAAGGGTTAAAGGAAAATGGCTATGACAAAGGCAAAAACTTAGAAATTATTTTTCAAAATGGTCAAGCCGACCAGAGTAAGTTAGCAATCATGAGTCAACAATTAGTACAAAAAAAGGCAGACGTTTTAATTGGTATCGCCACGCCAGCTGCGCAAGCGTTAGCCAACACTACCCAAGAAATCCCAATCATTTTAGGCGCCATTACGGACCCTGTTAGTGCTGGATTGGTGAAAGACAATCAAAAGCCAGGCGGTAACATCACGGGTGTTAGTGATCAATCACCTTTGTCAGCCCAGATGGATTTACTAAAAGAATTGATACCAGCTGCCAAAAAAATAGGTATTCTCTATGCTTCCTCAGAAGAAAACTCTCGATACCAAGTAGCTGAAGCGCAGAAAGCAGCTGAAGCCAAAGGGTTGACAGTGAAAACATATGCTGTGCCATCAAGTAATGAAATAGCACAAACGGTTCAAGTGATGACTAAGGAAACAGATGTGATTTATATACCAACTGATAATACGATTGCTAATGCTATGCAAACGGTAGTCGGAGAAGCAAATCGAACCAAGACGCCGATTATTCCTTCGGTGGATACAATGGTAGAACAAGGCGGTTTAGCAACTGTTGGGATTAATCAACATGCGTTGGGGGTACAAGCCGGCAAAATGGCAGCAGAGGTTCTGTCTGGGAAAAGTCAACCAGCAACTACACCCATTTATACCTTTAATACAGGCGACACAATTATCAATGAAAAACAAGCTCAAAAGTTAGGAATTACGATTCCCGCAGAGTTAGCAAAAAAATCGAAATTGATTAACTAATTATCAAAGAAAGTAGGAGAAGCGATGATTGTTTCAGCAATTGGACAAGGAATGTTATGGGCCTTGTTAGGACTAGGTATTTTTATGACTTATCGTATTTTAAATTTTCCAGATATGACCACAGAAGGTTCATTTCCGTTAGGAGGGGCGGTTTGTGTAACTGCCATTACAACAGGGGTTTCACCATTTGTAGCGACTCTTTTAGGGGTTGGAGCAGGAATGCTTGCCGGTTTAGTGACTGGTTTACTATTTACAAAAGGAAAAATTCCGATTATTTTAGCAGGAATTTTAGTGATGTCTGGTTTAAATTCCGTGATTTTATTTGTGATGAAATCGCCAAATAAGTCTTTATTAAACCAACCGAAGATTCAAGATGTTTTTCAAAAAATGGCCTTACCAGATTATTATGATACTATTTTTTTAGGGATTAGTGTTTTGGCTGTGGTAATGATTTTACTGTTATTTTTCTTTAATACTAGTTTAGGACAAGCCTATATTGCGACAGGTGACAATGAAGAAATGGCTCGCTCGATTGGCATTCAAACGGATCGCATGAAAATTTTAGGATTGGTTTTATCAAATGGCTTGATTGGCTTATCTGGCGCTTTGATTGCCCAAAATGATGGATATGCGGATGTAAGTAAAGGAACAGGTGTCATTGTGATTGGCTTGGCTTCACTTATTATTGGTGAAGTACTGTTTGGAGAATTAACATTTGGTGAACGGCTGATGGCGATTGTTGTAGGGAGTATTATTTATCAACTATTGATTTTATTAGTGATTAAATTAGGCTTTGATACGACGTATTTGAAAATCTTCTCAGCAGTGATTTTAGCAATCTGTTTAATGATCCCACAATTGAAAAAAGCATTACACCTACACGGCTTTTCTGATAAGGGGGAAACGAAATGAAACCAGTTGTTGAATTAAAAAATGCGACAAAAATCATTGATAATGGGATGAACGAAAAAAAAGTGATTTTGGATCATGTGAACTTAGCCATTTATCCCGGGGACTTCATTACTGTTTTAGGTGGAAATGGCGCAGGCAAGAGTACGCTATTCAATAGTTTAGCAGGAACTTTGACACTAACAGAAGGACAATTTTTAATTGAAGGAGTCAATCGCACCAATCTTTCTGAAGTCAAACGGGCCAAATCTCTAGCGCGTGTTTTTCAAGATCCTAAAATGGGGACAGCACCAAGAATGACTGTGGCAGAAAATTTATTGCTTGCCATGAAACGCGGACAAAAACGTCCCTTAAAATTACGGAAGATAAATGAGCAACGCGCCTTGTTTACAAAAATCTGTCAAGAAGTTGGCAATGGCTTGGAAAATCATCTGGATACACCGACAGGTAACCTTTCTGGCGGTCAACGCCAAGCCTTAAGTTTATTAATGGCCACTATCACAAAAC
Source organism: Enterococcus sp. DIV0294 (assembly GCF_050558155.1). NCBI lineage: Bacteria > Bacillati > Bacillota > Bacilli > Lactobacillales > Enterococcaceae > Enterococcus > Enterococcus sp. DIV0294. The sequence goes on from NZ_CP187889.1 coordinate 1,134,911, forward strand.
CAGAATTATTACTTTTAGATGAGCATACTGCTGCCTTAGATCCCAAAACATCCAAGCAGTTGATGCACTTAACGGAACAACGGATTGAAGAAGGGAACTTAACTTGTTTAATGATTACCCATCGAATGGAAGATGCTTTACGATATGGTAATCGTTTAATTGTTTTACAAAAAGGTAAAATTGTTCAAGATTTAAACGCTGCTGAAAAAGCACAATTAACGCTACAAGATTTGTTGCTGTTCTTTGAAGAAGTAGAGTAAAAAAACAAGCTCGTTTTGTAGTGACCCCAAAAAGTTAGACTTTTTATAGAGTGGATTTTTCCACTCTATTTTTATGCAGTTTTTTGATTGAATTGTCGAAATTCTACTGGGCTTTTCCAGTTAAGTTTTTCTTTGATTCGGTGATGATTGTAATAATAAATGTAGTTCTCAATTGCTTCTCTCAATTCATTTTGACTTTGATAGATTTTTCCATAGTACACTTCTTGTTTTAGGATACTGAAGAAATTCTCCATAGGAGAATTATCTAAACAGGTTCCTTTTCGAGACATACTTTGAAAGATATTATTGTCCTTTAATGTTTGTATATAGACATTCATTTGATAAGCCCAGCCTTGATCAGAGTGAAAGGTGCGCCGATAGGGACAATCATTTGTTTGAGAAATTGCTTCCTTCAGACCTTCCATAACTGTTTTACCATTTGGTTGAGTAGAAAGGCTATAGCTTAGAATTTCACTATTATACATATCCATAAATGGATCTAAGTATAGTTTTTTCTGACGAAAGATGCCTGCGTTATCTGCTTCAAAGTACTTAAATTCAGTTGTATCAGTTGTAATTTTTTGATGAGGAACAGAGGTTTTAAATCGGCGACGAATCAAATTTTTAGCGATTTTACCAACGGTTCCTTTATAGGAATTATATTTTCTGGATTTCTTAGTAAAAGCTTTGACTTGTAACTTTAACTTTTGTATTAATCGCTGGACTTTCTTTTTATTCACTTGAAATCCACGTCGTTTCAATTCTTGGGTCATCCTTCTATAGCCATAATGTTGATGTTTTTTACGAATCGCTTGAATTTCTTCTTCGATGATTTGTGTTGAAGCTGTTCTGTCGAGGCGTTTTTGCCAGTACATGTAAGTAGATTTTGGAAACCTTAGGGTTTCCAAAATATCTTTTAATCGAAAGTGTCTTCGGAGACTGTGAATGATTCGTGCGATTCGTTCATTTTTTGTTCGTCCTCTAAACGCAGTCTCCTCAATTCTTTTAAATAGGCATTCTCAATTTTTAACATTCTATTTTCTTTTTCTAGTTTCTCTACTTGAGATCGTTCACTTGGTAGTGGTTGGGGTTCATTTCGTTTCTTTTTAGACATGGTAGGTGGACGTCCTTTCTGTTTAGAGAGTCCCTCTATACCAAACTTCTGATACGTTCTAAGCCAATTCGCAATCAATGATTGATTGTTCATTTTTAGAAGATTAGCTACTTCTTGATAGGACAACTCTGTTGTTAAATATAACTCTATCGCATCTAGCTTAAATTGAACAGAGTAATTCTTATTTTTTCGACTGCGAAGTAGGCCTTCTTCACCAAGTTCTTTATAGGCATTTATCCATTTGCTTATTTGAGAACTATCTTTAAACCCATACTTCTTTGCGAGAAACCTTAGACCTCCTTGACCAGATAAGTAGCCATGAACAAGTTTAAGTTTAAATTCAAAACTGTATTTTGCCATACAAAAAAACCTCCAAAAGTTAGATTTCTAGGTCTAACTTTTGGGGGTCGGCTCATTTTCTGAGCTTGTTTTTTTATTTTTTGACCAATCGGAAGAGTCGCTTGGGGAAAAAACGTTTGACAATTCGTTCCAGTAGCGATGTCACCATAAAGCCCGCTGCGATAGCTGCAGCAGTAAAGACAACTTTTAAAATCAACTGCAAACCGTCATCAATATTTCCTAACAAAATGCTCCGAACCGCTTGATAGGCAGGGCCTCCTGGCACTAAAGGAACCAAACTCGGAATGTAAAAAATAATCATCGGCATTTTTTTGTAACGGGAAAAAAAGATACTAGCGATTCCTAACCCGACCGTTCCTAAAAAGTTTGCAAAGGTTTGACTAGCATCAAAAGTTTGCGTTAAGACATAATAAATCATCCAACCTGTCATGCCAGTAATGCCACAAGCCACCAGTGCTTTACGAGGAATGTTCGTAATAATACCAAACGTCACAGTCGCTAAAAAACTAAAGAGAAGATGAAAAATTAGTTCCATTTGAACACTCCTTACATAAATAATTTAAAAATCAAGGCAATTCCCAGGCCAACAGACCCAGCAATAAAAATAGCTTCTGTCCCTCGCGCCGTCCCACTGATGAGGTGGCCAGCTAAAATATCGCGAAAAGAGTTCGTAATCGCCACACCTGGAACTAACGGCATTACCGCACCAATAATAATATTATCGATGTTGACCGCTAAGTGAAAATGCACAGCCAAATAGGCCAACAAACCAATGACAAAAGCGGCTGCGAATGAATCGAGGTAAGGAACTTGGAATAACTTTTGGGTAAAAAGATAACTAGCATACCCAATCACGCCAACAAAAAAAGTTGCAATAAAATCTTGCCATGTGCCACCAAAAATGTACATTAACGTACAACTAACAATCCCGGCTGCTAACAAGCGTAACGAAATTGAAAAAGTGGGGGTATCCGTTTCTAATAGAGTTAAACGCTGATAAAGCTCTGGTAAAGTAATATCTTTTTGCGCAAATTCTCTTGATAATTGATTGACAAGGCTAACTTTTTCCAAATTAATCGAGCGCTGGGGGATGTTTTCTAATTGCGTATAATTACTGGAACGAAAACCCACGAAAATCCCTGTAGCCGTCGTGTAACAAACGCTCTCTGGCTCGCCAGCATTTGTAGCAATCCGAGTAATTGTATCTTCGGTTCTATATACTTCAGATCCGCTTTCCAGCATAATTTTTCCAGCTAAAATGCAAGTATCAATAATTAATTGTTTTCTTTTTTCGCTATTAACCAAAGGAATGGCTCCTTTCATTTCGAGTTCACTTTTAGTGTATCATTTTTTTTAAGAACTGTACGCAATTTAAAACAGAGATAGAAAAAAAGTGTGATTTTTTACAAAAATGAAACGAATCTTAAGAATAAATGAAAACAAATAAGGAATTAGTAAAAATTATGGGTTAGTTGTAAGAATCTAGGATCTTTCCTTGCATTTTAGTAGGAAACATCCTATCCTAAACATAGAAAAACAAAGGGGTCAATAAAAATGGACAACCAATGGTTACTCTACGGAATTAGCAGTGTCGTATTAATTATTTTAATCAGAAGAACAATCCTATCAGGAAACATCGCATTAAGTTGTTTGTTGGGAGCGATTTTGCTGATTCAAGTAGTGGGAGTAGCTCTCTGTGCACAGCAGAAAAAGAAAAATGAACATACAAAAGAACTACCTTCTTCTAAAGTACATCAATAGAAGAAGGTAGTTTTCTCTTATAGTAAATCAAATTTTTTCAAGCCATTAACAATGCCATTCTCAGTATTTTTAGTTGAAATAAAGGTGGCTTTTTCTTTTAGTTCTTCTCGCGCATTACCCATGGCAATTCCATAATCACAGGCCTCAAACAGCGCCAAATCATTGATGCCATCACCAAAGGCATAAGTGGGAATGCCATTTAATCCCAAGGTGTTAAAAAGATTTTTGACACCAGAGCCTTTAGAGACCCCTTTACGAACAATATCAATTGAAAAAGGACCATTGCGATAAAAGGTCAATTCAGGAAACCGCTCATAGTAATATTCATCATCGCCATGTTGACTTAAGACCAACATCATGTTGACGGCATCATTCTCATAACCTGTGGGATCAATTTCTGGAACAGCTGAATGAATATAATCATAGGCTTGTTTCACTGTGCCAGTATGCCCTGTACAAAAAATACGGCGCTCATTGTAAAAAGCCAATTCATGACCACGCTGTTTGACATGTTCATGCAGTGAAACACATTCCTCTGTTGTAAATTCATCTGAATAAATCGTTTTTCCTTCATAATGAATAAATTGCCCGTTCATTACAATCGCAGAATCAATGCCACTGGCTTTCATGATTGGCTGAATCTCACACAAGGTCCGACCTGTCGCAATTAAAGGTAAAATTTGATTGTCTTTCAAGGCCGCCACTGCTGCGGTAATCTCAGGAGTTATTTGCGATGTTCCATCTAACAAAGTTCCATCTAAATCAAAAAAAGTAATAGCTTTCATTTTATCCATACCCTAACATCCTCTCTACGCTTGTTATTTTAACAAACTTTTCTGAAAAGACAATGGATTCCTTTCGTTTTCTTTAAAAGAGCAGGAAAAAAAGTGATTTTTGATGGTTCTGTAAAGGATTTTTGAAGAAATATAGAATCGGTTGGTACAAATTCAATTTTAGAGTATACTACAATAGAGCAGTTTTATGAAAAGTGAATAAGGAGTGAATGAAATGAATATATTAATGATTGAAGACAATGAATCCGTCTCAGAAATGATGCAAATGTTTTTCTTAAATGAAGGGTGGGAAGCTACCTTTAAAGATGATGGCAAAGAAGGATTGGCAACTTTTCTTGCTTCGCCAGAAAAATGGGACATGATTACGTTAGATTTAAACTTACCTAGTATGGATGGAATGGCTGTTTGTCGTGAAATTCGCAAAGTTTCAGCCAATGTTCCCATTATTATGTTGACCGCTCGTGATTCTGAAAGTGACCAAGTAATTGGCCTTGAAATGGGTGCGGATGATTATGTGACAAAACCATTTAGTCCATTAACTTTGATTGCACGGATGAAAGCTCTACATCGTCGTGCCGAGGTGGCAGAGGCTGCGCATGATACGTCTGAGAATACAGATGAAACGTTTGATGTGATTACGGATCATTTTAAAATGAATACGAAAACACGAGAAACATATTTAGATAATCAATTAATTGAAGGCTTAACACCTAAAGAATTTGATTTGCTATACACTTTAGCAAAAAAACCACGCCAAGTCTTTTCACGCGAACAACTACTAGAATTGGTTTGGGACTATCAATACTTTGGCGATGAACGGACAGTTGATGCCCATATCAAAAAATTACGACAAAAAATTGAAAAAGTGGGTCCTCAAGTCATCCAAACGGTTTGGGGCGTAGGGTATAAATTCGACGATTCAGGTGTTGCTTAATGAAGTATTTGTATCAACAATTACTTGCTTTTATAGGTGTGATTGCTCTGATTATTCTCATTGTCGGAACGTCTTTCACACAATTGACCAAGCGCACAATGCAAGAAAATAACTATGAACAGCTGTATGGTTATGCAGAATCGGCTTTAGAAACACGTGACTTTTTTATTAATGTCGCAGGCGTTTCAGATCGAGATGTTTTATCCTATTCATTTCAGTTGACTGAGCGCGTACTCCAGAAGCAAGATGTGCAATTTGTGTTTATTAACAAGGACCGCGAAGTGCAGTACCCACCAGTTGATAGCACGAAAAAATTAGACTTTTCCTTAATCGATAAAAATTGGGATCAAATCATGAAAGGCAATCGTGTTTATGCAACAGAAAACATTGATATTTACGGGGCCCGAAATACTTCGTCCTATGTAATGTTACCGGTGTATGCATCAAATCAGTCTTCTGATAAAAAAGTGATTATTGGTTCACTCGTTATTACACAACCTGCCAAAAACGTTGACCGAAGTGTTCAGTCCGTGACACAAAACTTGATTAAAGGCTTTATTTTTTCTGGTGTGATTGCCTTGTTACTAAGTTATCTATTTGCGACTTTCCAAGTGAAACGAATTAATCGGATGCGTAAAGCCACCAAAGAAATCACTAGTGGAAATTTTGATATTCAATTACCAGTCCATGACAAAGATGAATTTGATGACCTAGCAGAAGATTTTAATAAAATGGCTGCGTCTTTAAAAGAATCACAAGAAGAAATCAATCGGCAAGAAGAGCGCCGTCGTCAATTTATGGCGGATGCTTCTCATGAAATGCGGACGCCTTTAACAACTATTAATGGCTTGTTAGAGGGATTGCAGTATAATGCTATTCCTGAAAATCAAAAAGAGAATGCGATTAAACTGATGCAAAATGAGACCGCTCGCTTGATTCGCTTAGTCAATGAAAATCTTGATTATGAAAAAATTCGGACCAACCAGATTCAAATTGTCGTGAAGAAGTTCAACGGAACAGAAGCTTTAGAAAATATTGTGACTCAACTAACGGCCAAAGCTGAAGCCGCTGGTAATCAATTGTATTTAGACACCACCGAACCAATTGATGTGTATGCCGATTATGATCGTTTCGTGCAAGTTGTTGTCAATATTGTTCAAAATGCTATCCAATTTACTGAAAATGGCGAAATTCATATTGCTTTAGAAAAAGGCTATTTAGAAACCATTGTCCGTATTTCTGATACAGGAATTGGCATGACGGAAGAGCAAATTCTGAATATCTGGGATCGTTATTACAAAGTAGATCCATCCCGTAAAAATACGAAATATGGAGAATCAGGATTAGGCTTACCAATCGTTCAACAATTGGTCCGCTTGCATAAAGGAAAAATCAATGTTGAGAGTGAACTTGGTAAAGGCACCACATTTATTATTTCATTTCCTGATGTTGAAATCACTGAAAACTAAAGAAAACGTCTGGTCACAATCAGTGCCAGACGTTTTTTTAGTTTAATAACGCATGTAGAGACAGGGGGTGCACATAGGGACTATCAATAATTTGTGGATCCTTTGTCAGAAATAGCAAGCGCTTGTTTCTTTTTTGAACTGCTATTTTTAATTGAGGTAAAATTTCTTGACGTTGTCCAATCGTTAATGAAGAAAAGATGTCATCAATCACTAACGTACTTGTTTTTGAAAGCAAAAGTTGTATTATGCGCATTTTAATTTTTTCAAAAGTCGTAAAAGAAGTAAAGGAACGACCAAGTAAGGCAGGTTCTAATTGGAACACCTGGAAAGCTTCGGCTAGAATTACTTTTCGATCCCGTTCTTTGATCGTACTAGCGATAAATAAATTTTCTTCTAATGGCAAGTAGGGCAGAAAGGTTTCACTAGAAGAAAGCCTAGTAATGGTTAGTTGGTTTGTTTGGAAAAAATCGGCCAATGCGAGTTCTTGTTCTGGAGCAGAATAAATGATTCCATAAACTTCTCGCAAAGCTAACGCGTCGAATGAGGATTTTTTTTCGGTTGTTTTTTTGAATGATGGTGTGACATTCATAGAAAATCCCTCCCTTATTTCTTATGTGTACGTAAATAAATCAACGTGAAAGGAGTCCCGCAAACAAGAGGAATACCAAGCAAGATTAAGCAGTTAACAAAGCAGTTACGGATTGTATAAAGTGACTGCATACTTTTAAAATCAAAAGAAAACGCTTGGATCGTTTGAATCCCTAAATGCTGGATATTTGTAATCGTGACATCCTGGTCGGTACTTTTAGCTAAAAATGCTGGAGGTTCCAAATGAGACCACTGTAAAATAGCATCACGAGCAGCCCAAAGAACAGTATTATACGTTTCTTGAAACATTAAAGTGAAAAGTAAAAAACTGAAAATTCCTAATAGAGCCGGTAAACATAACTCTAGTAAGAGCTGTTTGGTGACATACATATTTGAAAAGTGCATGTGATACCATGTATGTATTTCTTCCTTTTTTATGCGTAATGTCACATACATCAACAGAAGAAAAGTAACACCAAAGAAAATGACACTACCTAGATAGAGGTGCCAATAGTATTGGATCAGTTGGTAATGGTAACTAGTTTGTTTTTCAATATCGACAAAGTCTGGCATCGTTCGTAAAAACTCTTTTTCAAAATCAATTAAGTTAAACAGCCCAGTCAATAAGAAAGAGAACAGGAAGAAGAAGAGTGCGGTGATTAACGTGATTTTTTTATGATAAAAACTACTAGCTGTAGCGTAACGGACACTTCTCATCAACTTTCACCTCTCTAAACTATCTTTAGTATAGTGAAATAATATGAATTAATTATGAAAAAGTAGCAAAAAAGCTTGAGCAAATTGCTCAAGCTTTTTGAAGATTTATTTACCAGTTTTTTGATAGCCTTGATAACTGTCAGTGTGATATTCATCAACGGTTGATTTATTATTGTTTTTACTGTAAACACTCGTTGATTTTTCACCTTTTTCTTTTTCAATTGCTTCCAGTTGTTGCAATTGGTTCTTGTAATCATAGTCTTCTGGGTTAACTGGTTTTAAGCCGCTATTGGTATAGAAACGAAGCAAGTCACCGTTAGTAATTTGGTCAGACGTTTCTAATTGTTTCGTCGCTTTGGCTTTTAAATCAGCGACTTCTTTCTTAACTTCTTCGGTTGGCTCTGTAATTAAAGTGCCTGTTTTAGTATCGTAAATGCTAGAACCTAAAATAGTATATTTAGGTGTTACAACATTGCCGTTGCGGAAAGCAACGATTTGATTGTGTTGTTTAGAGAATAAATCTTGGCCTAACTGAATGTAGTTTTTCGTATCGACACCAAGCAAGTGTAGAAGGGTTGGTAAGGCATCAACTTGGCCGCCATACGTATGGTTCACACCGCCATTTTCTTGACCAGGAACGTGAATCATATAAGGAACACGTTGCATATTGGCGTTGTCAAAATCGTTCCAATCTGCTTTGGTTTTACCTACTAATTCTGCTAAGTTTTGGTTTCTTGAATTAGAAACCCCATAGTGATCGCCATAAAGAACAATGACTGAGTTTTCATAGAGACCTGAAGATTTCAAGTAGTTAAAGAATTCTTCGACCGCTTTATCTAAATAATTCGCTGTTGCAAAGTAACCATTAATTGTTTCGTCAGAGGTTTTTGCAATTGGGAATCCTGCTTCATCGTTTGTAAATTGAGAATAAGGATAATGATTGGACACAGCAATAAATTTAGAATAGAACGGTTGTTGTAAATGTTCTAAATATTGAACGGATTGATTAAAGAATGGTTTATCGTGTAACCCATATTGGAATGAGTTATCTGAATTAACATCATAATAACTAGCATCAAAGAAATAGTCATAGCCTAAACGTTTATAGGTTTCATTCCGATTCCAGAAGTTACCGGCATTTCCGTGGAAAGCAGCGCTAGTGTATCCTTGCGTTTGTTTTAAAATATCGGGTGCTGCTTCAAACGTATTTTTCCCACCAACTTGTGTAAAGAGTGAACCTTGGTCTAAACCAAATAGTGAATTTTCAAGTAACGTTTCGGCATCACTTGTTTTTCCTTGACCAACTTGGTGGAAGAAGTTATCAAAGCTAAAGGTACTTTTACTATTGTAAAGACTATTGATAAATGGTGTGACTTCGTGTTCTACGCCATTTTCATCTTTTAATTTGTAATTAACTAAAAATTGTTGGAAACTTTCTAAATGGATATAAATTACATTTTTGCCTTTTGCAATACCAAACTTACTATCATCGGGTGCCGCATATTGTTGTTTCACGTAATCTTCAACTTGTTTCATATCGTTAGCACTGGCTTCGGCACGGACTTGGTTTGTTTGGTAAGTTGTAATGCCATCGTACACGGTAAAGGCATTTAAGCCTAAGAATTTCACGATATAGTCACGAGAGAATTGACGTCCTAATAATTGGGGACGTTCTGTTTCAGCCATAAATAGATTGAATAAGAAAAAGACAACAGAAAGGAGTGTGACAGAGACTGCTACACGTGCGCGGACTGGACGCGCATCTGTTTTAATTTTTTTCGTTAATAATAATACGCCAATAATAATGAAGTCTAAGAAATAAATGACGTCATAAGGTCTAAAGAGACGTAAGGCACTTTCGCCAAGACCGCTAGCTACTTTGCCAGCACCAAGCATCGTATTAACTGTGATGAAGTCAGTAAATTCTCGATAATACACGACATTTGAGAAGAGCAGTAAACTCATCAAGAAGTAAATAATCATCATTGTAATATAAGAAGCTTTTTTACGGCGAACATACAAAGCGATGGCTAATAAAAAGACCGTTGTGGCAATTGGATTAATTAAGAGTATGAAATACTCGTTAATATTTTCCAAACGTAAATGGAAATCAACGGCGTACGCAAAGAGGTTTTTTAGCCACAGTAAGATGGCGATTAGCGAGAATAACCCCAGTCGCGTGTTCAAAATATTTGTTTTAAATAATTTTTTCAAAATAAACGTCCTTTCTAAACGATGATTCTATAAAAGTAAAATTAGGTAAATTTCGTATTTTACAATATCGCTTTAATTTTACTCTTTCACAAATTTTATGTCAATTCTTACCGAAGTGAGGAATGGTGATGTTAAAGAAAACTTACTATTTCCTTAAACTTTTTAGTTCGTTAAATGACGTGAAGCTTGAATCCTTTAAAGACAGATGGGCCTTTTTTTGCTATACTAGATAGGACTTTGAAAAGTAGGTGTACAGAATGAAACTTCAAGTAACTAAAAAAGCAGAACATAAATTTAAAAAAGGATATCCTTTAATTCAGAAAGAAGATTTGCAACAAGTGCCGGCGCCGTTACCAACAGATTGGCTTACTTTGATTGATAGTAAAGGCCAGCGCTTAGCTGAAGGATATTTAGGCGAACAAAATAAAGGAATTGGTTGGTTGCTGTCATGGCATGGACCAATTAATCAATCTTTTTTTCAACAACTCTTTGAAATAAGTCGTAAGAAGCGGACGTCTTTTGAAAAGGATTCGCTAACAACCGCTTATCGATTATTTAATGGAGAAGGGGATGGCATTGGGGGTCTAATTATCGATCGCTATGCAGATTACGCCGTTTTTTCATGGTATAATGAAACCCTTTATCAGAAAAAAGCCGAACTTTTGACGGCGTTTCGCACAGTTTACCCTGACATTATTGGTGCCTACGAAAAGATTCGCTTTTCCACAAAAAATTTACCCGAATCACAGTTTTTGTATGGCGAACAAGCACCCGAGCCATTACTTGTCACTGAAAATGGCGTTCAATTTGCTACCTATTTAAACGAAGGATTAATGACAGGCATCTTTTTAGATCAAAAAGAAGTTCGTGGTCGATTAGTAGATGGTTTTGCAGTAGGGAAAACAGTCTTAAATATGTTTAGTTATACAGGTGCTTTTTCAGTAGCTGCCGCTATGGGGGGTGCCGTGGCCACCACTAGTGTGGATTTAGCTAAACGAAGCTTACCGAAAACGACTGAGCAATTTGAAGTCAATCATTTAAATCTTGCCCCGCAAAAGATTATTGTCATGGATGTTTTTGACTATTTTAAATATGCTTCACGTAAAGGCTTGAGTTATGACATGATCATTTTGGATCCGCCGAGTTTTGCTCGCAACAAAAAGAAAGTTTTTTCTGTTGCTAAAAATTATGGGGAGCTAGTGAAAGATTCTATTGATATTTTAACGGATAAGGGAACGCTTATTGCCTCAACCAATGCGGCAAATTTATCCTTAGCCAAATATAAAAAAATGGTGATTACTGCCTTGCAAGAGAAAAATGTTCGTTACAAGATTACGGACACGTATCAATTACCGGCAGACTTTCAAGTGAATCCTAATTTTCCAGAAGGTAATTACTTAAAAGTCCTGTTTATCGAAATTGAAAAATAATTTTTTACACCAAGCAAAAGTCCCAGCGCCGCTAATCGGCATTGGGACTTTTGCTTGGTGTTTATTTTATAGTAACTTTTGGGCTTTTTGGGTATTTGCAAAATGCAGCTTCGCGTAGTTCGCTAATAAGTCTAGGCCGCCTTTTTTCAAAATACGGGCGGCTACTTGGTCTGATTTGCTGCCAGCACCAGAGGGCACAGAGAAACCCAATTCTGCAGATTCTTTGTCTAACTCTTCTAAAAAAGCAGCGCGGCTAATAATAGAGGCGGCAGCAACGGCAACATGATACTGCTCTCCTTTAGTGACGAAGAACAATTTTTCAGTGACTTGATTTTTTTCATTACGAACATATTTCCGATAATTATTTTCAGGGGTGAACTGGTCAATCAAAATCCCTTCTGGCTTTGTGGGAGCCAATTCTTGTAGCAACAGATAAATCGCTTGGTTATGCAAAGCGACTTTCATGTGTACAGCATTGTAGTTTGGTTGGATCTCATTGTATTTTTTGGGTTCAACGATTAATAACTTGTAAGGAATCAGTTCTTTAATGACATGTGACAATTGAATAATTTGTGGGTCGGTTAATTCTTTGGAATCACGAACACCTAATGCTTTTAGTTTGCTAATCATGCTTTTGTCAACATAGGCAGCACAGACAGTTACTGGACCAAAATAGCTGCCATTACCGACTTCATCGGAACCTATCACAGACCAGTTGCCAAAATCAGCAGGCAGTGTAGTAGTCTGGGGAGAAACTTTTTTCTTTGGTGTGGTACTCGTTCCTTCCCAACGAGCGGCCTCTTTTTCAGCTTGAGGTCCCTGAAACATGACTTTACCTGATTGATAAGCAGTGATGGTAGTGGTACCAACCTTGGCCACAAAGACAGTATAAGGGACCGTTTTATTTAAACGATTGGGTTGATAAACAGTGGTCATCTCTGCTAATGTTTTTTTACTAACTTTAATTACGTGATTCTGTGCCATCAATTGTTCCTCATTTCTTGATATTTCTTCTTTACTATAGTAAAGGAAAAACAAGTAAATGAAAAGGTTTTGCGTTAGCTTGTTCCTGAAAATGACAATGTTTAGGAAATGTATAATTTTTTTCTATAGTTGGGCGCTAGTTGTTATCTAAATTTTTATTCAGTGCTATACTGTGGGAGAGAAGGAGACGATGAAAGAGTCGACTAGAACAAGGGGTGATGTGTTTGAGAAGAAAAAAAGAAATGCAAGAAAATGAACCAATAGCAGTGACTGCTAACGCGGAACGCTATTATCCAGAAGATAAACAAGGCTTGACGGCCGCACAAGTTGAAGAAAGACAGCGAAAAGGCTTAGTCAATGCTGCCGTCGATACAGAGTTTATCACAACGAAACAGATTGTTATTAATAACGTATTTACGTATTTCAACTTAATTTTTGTGATACTAGGTGTGTTATTAATGCTGGTACAATCTTATAAAAATATGACCTTTTTGCCAGTAGTAATCATTAATACGGTCATTGGAATTTACCAAGAAATTAAGTCGAAGAAAGTATTAGATAGCTTAAATATTCTAAATGCTACAAAAGTAACCGTTGTGAGGGATGGCCAAGAACAAGAAATTTCGCCAGATGAACTGGTTTTGGACGATGTGGTGCTCTTTAAATCGGGTGAACAGATTTCTGGGGATGCAATTGTCTTATCTGGTGAAGTCCGTGTGAATGAATCCTTGTTAACTGGGGAATCTGATGAGATTACCAAAGTAGCAGATAGCCAACTTTTGTCAGGTAGCTTTATTGTGTCAGGTTCTTGTTATGCAAGAATTGATAAAATTGGCGCTGAGGCCTATGTTCATCAATTAACGCTTGAAGCGAAATCAATTAAAAAAGGGGAACAATCAGAGATGGTCGGTTCCATTAACCGTTTGGTGAAATGGGTAGGGATTATTATTATTCCAATCGGCTGTGTTCTATTTTTCCAAAGTTATTTCATCAACCATCAAGGGCTTCATGACAGCATTGTCTCCATGGAAGCTGCCTTGATTGGGATGATTCCGGAAGGGTTGTACCTTTTAACAACCGTTGCATTAGCTGCCAGCACAATGCGCTTAGCGAAGCGCGGCGTTTTATTGCACAACATGAAAAGTATCGAATCCTTAGCACGTGTCGATGTGTTATGTGTAGATAAAACAGGAACAATTACTGAAAACACGATGGAAGTCCAAGAGTTGGTTCCTGTGGTGAGTATCGAAAATGATGGTACAGACTTAACCAATGTCGAAAAATTAATTGGCGATTTTTGCCGAACAATGTCAGCTGACAACGATACGATGAAAGCGATGAAAGAATTTTTTGTTACTAATAATCAGAGGGAAGCCGTTAGCTATACCTCGTTTTCGTCTGTCGAAAAATTTAGTAGCGTGACTTTCCCAGAAGCGACGTATATTCTTGGAGCGCCAGAGATGATTTTGAGAGACAATTATGAAATGTATCAATCTGAAGTGGAACATTATACAAGTCAAGGCTATCGCTTATTGGTGTTCGGAAAGTATTTAGGAGAATTTCAGGAAACGTTGACAGCAGAGGTACAACCTCTAGGCTACATTCTTCTTTGGAATCCGATTCGTAAAGAAGCCAAAGCAACTTTTGAATATTTCGCTGAACAAAATGTGGCTATTAAGGTCATTTCTGGCGATAATCCTTTAACAGTATCCAATGTAGCACAAGCGGCAGGCATTATTGGTGCTGAAAATTATGTGGACGCGCGAACATTAACTACAATGGAAGCCCAGACAGAAGCGTTAGAAAAATACACCGTTTTTGGTCGTGTCACGCCAGAACAAAAGAAACAATTTGTACTATTGTTGAAAAAATTAGATCATACAGTGGCGATGACAGGGGATGGAGTCAATGATATTTTAGCCATGAAAGAAGCAGATTGTAGTATTGCCATGGCTTCAGGAAATCAAGCTACAGCACAAGCCTCGCAAGTTGTGTTGTTGGATTCTGATTTTTCAACGATGCCGGAGGTTGTCTTTGAAGGCCGCCAAGTAGTTAATAACATTGAACGCTCTTCAAGTTTATTCCTTGTAAAAAATATTTTCTCCTTGCTGATGTCTGTCTTTGCTATGATTTTTGCCGTGACATATCCTTTACAACCGACACAAGTCACATTGATTAGTTTATTTACAATTGGGATTCCTTCGACATTTCTAGCTTTGGAACCAAATCATCGTCGCATTGAAGGGAAATTTCTTTTCAATGTGTTATCAAAAGCAATTCCTGGTGGGTTAACGGATATGTTAGTAGTCGGTGCCTTACTAATTTGTGGTGATATTCTTGCACTTCAAAAAACGGACATTTCAACGACTGCAACATTGTTGCTAGTTTCAGTCGGCTTTATGGTTCTTTATAAAATTAGTTCACCAATGAATCGTTACCGCAAGCGCGTAATGATTGGCTGTTTAATCGGAATGGTTATTACAAGTATTTCCATGAAAAACTTGTTCTCGTTAACTTCGGTATCGCCAACAGCCTTGTTACTTTTAGCCATTCTTTTCTTTGCAGCAGACTCAACTTTCCAACATTTATCAACCATTTCTGAAAAAGTTCAATTATGGTTTTATAAGAAAAGACATTAGGAGCAAAACACCGAGCCAAAATTATTTTGGTTCGGTGTTTTTTGTTTTTTATTGTTGGGAAAAATAAAAACACTTGCACCTAGTTAATCCTTGATAGTATAAACCTAACCAATTATTTTAGATAGGAAGGATTGAATAAAAATGAAAAAAAGAAGTTTTGTCTATTGGGGAATGTTTTTCATTCTTTTGTCGACGCTGATAACGCCTTTTCTGAAACTTGAAACAGGATATGCGCAAACGGAACCAACTAGTACCAGTGAAACCAATCAAATTTCTGCTACGCCAAACGTAGTGCCGCGTAAGCAAGTAGGCAACATTGTGACAGCGATTCATCTAACGGACAAAGAGGGAAACCCACTTGGGACCATTAATCAATATACAGACATCTACCTCCGAATTGAGTTCAACTTACCGGATAATACCGTTAATAGTGGGGATACGAGTGTGATTACTTTGCCCGAAGAGCTACGTCTCGAGAAAAATATGACCTTTAATGTAGTAGATGATACAGGTGCTGTGGTTGCAATTGCACAGACCGATGTAGCAAATAAAACGGTCACGTTAACGTATACAGATTACGTAGAAAACCATGCTAGTATTAGTGGGTCTTTATATTTTACAAGTTTGATTGATTTCGAAAATGTGGAAAATGAATCCAAGATTCCTATTTACGTCACGGTTGAAGGGGAAAAAATATTTGCTGGCGATCTTGATTACCAAGGTGAAGGCGATGATGTTAACGAAAAATTTAGCAAGTATTCGTGGTTTATCGAAGACGATCCAACCGAAATTTACAATGTACTACGGATTAATCCAACAGGGCAAACGTATACTGATTTAGAAGTGGAAGATGTGCTAAAAACAGAAAGTTTAAGTTATATGAAAGACACTATGAAAATTGAACGAGGACAATGGACACTGGATGGAAATGCTATTTGGCAGTTCACGCCAGAGGAAGATATAACTGATCAGTTGGCTGTCCAGTATGGTCCTGGTGACCGCAATTTTTCGGTGCATTTTGGCAATATTGGGACTAACGAATATCGTATCACCTATAAAACCAAAATCGATCATCTTCCCGAAAAAGGTGAAACCTTCACAAATTATGCAAAATTAACAGAAAATCAAACGGTGGTGGAGAAGCTAATGGTGAACAATATGTTGTTGAAATTCATAAAGAAGATGAAGCAGGCCAGCGTTTAGCAGGTGCAGAGTTTAAACTCATTCGTAACTCAACCAATCAAACAGTGGCCAAAATCACAACAGATCAAAACGGAACAGCGATTGTTAAAGGCTTGTTAAAAGATAACTATACTTTAGAAGAAACCAAAGCACCTACCGGTTACCAGCTTTCGCAAAACAAGATTTCAATAACACCTGAAGACTTTGGTAAAAACTTAGTTGCACTGAAAACTGTTGTGAATCATAAGATTTCATATCAACCAGTCGCTGCTTCATTTTTAGCTGAAAAAGTTCTTTTAGGAAAACCACTGAAGGATGCTGAATTTCAATTTGAATTGTTAGATGAGAAAGGCACAGCACTAGAAACGGTTAGTAACGATACTTTAGGGAAAATTCAATTTTCACCATTAACCTTTGAAACTCCTGGAAACTATCAATACACCATTCGGGAAGTAAACACGCAACAGGCAGGTGTTTCCTACGATACGCACAACCTTCAAGTTCAAGTAACCGTCGAGGCGCTTTTAGGAAATCTTGTGGCGACTACTCAGTATGATGGAGGTCAAGTATTTACTAATCACTATACGCCAGAAAAACCTATAGAAATTACCACATCACCAACGAGTGGGACAACAGATACTACCACGAATTCAACCACAGAAACTACTTCAATAACCATTGAAAAACAGGCGATTCGTAATAAGGAATTGCCAAAAACAGGAGAAATAAAAGAAAACGCGTTTCTTTTCTTAGGTAGCCTTCTTTTGATTCAAGGATTATTTATCTATTTTAAAACGAAAAAATAATCGCTTAGATAGTTTCAGTAATCGAGACAAAATGTGCAAATTTCGAGAGATTTAGCTTGTTCATTTGAGTTTGGAGTGGTTCTGTGCTATACTATCTTTAGCGTAATGATACTAGTTGGGAGTGAGCGGATTTCTGCTCACTCTTTTTGATGGAAAAGTCATCAGGACACGGTTCGTTACATCAATCTCGAAGGAGGCGAAAATTTTGAGTAGTGCTGTGGAAACTGTAACAAAGTTAGTCACACCAATCTTAGAAGAACAAAATTTTGAACTTGTGGAAGTAGAGTTTGTTAAGGAAGGAAAAAATTGGTTTTTACGAGTATTTATCGATAAAGAAGGTGGCATTGATATTGAGGAATGTGCCTTTGTCAGCGAAAAATTAAGTGAAAAACTAGATGCAATGGATCCAGATCCAATTCCGCAAGCGTACTTTCTGGAAGTTTCTTCTCCGGGAGCAGAACGTCCGTTAAAGAAAGAAAGCGATTATGAACAAGCGGTAGGCAAGTACATTCATATTTCTCTTTATCAAGCAGTTGATGGAGAAAAACAGATTGAGGGTACCTTAGTCCATCTTGATTCAGAACAATTAACATTAAGTGTAAAAATTAAAACCAGAGTGAAGGAAATGACTTTTGAACGTAAAAATATCGCAAAAGCTCGTTTAGCCATTCAATTTTAATCAACAGACTCGAATGTAAAAAAGGGTCCACTAAAAGTTTTACTTTTAGCCAGGCCTGTGACAAGTTTTAACGAGAAGTTTTTCCCTTGGAAGAAGAACCACTCGTTCAGCTTTAACGAATCCATAGGAGGAAAAGAAAAACAATGAGCAAAGAAATGTTAAATGCATTAGACGTATTAGAAGCTGAAAAAGGGATTCCTAAAGATACGGTGATTGAAGCGTTACAAGCAGCTTTAGTTTCTGCATATAAAAGACATTATGGACAAGCAAGCAACGTCGAAGTTGAATTTGAACCAAAAAAAGGCAATATTCACGTGTATGCTGTCAAAGAAGTAACAGAAGAAGTATTTGATTCACAATTGGAAGTTTCATTAAAAGATGCCGTTGCATTAAATGGGGCATATGAAATCGGCGACAAAATTCGTTTTGAAGTTACACCAAAAGACTTTGGCCGCATTGCTGCCCAAACAGCAAAGCAAGTAATTTTACAACGTGTCCGTGAAGCAGAAAGAACAATTATTTATAATGAATTTAGCGAATACGAAAATGACATCATGCAAGGAATTGTTGAACGTCAAGATCGTCGTTATATCTATGTAAACTTAGGTAAAATCGAAGCAGTCTTATCAAAACAAGATCAAATGCCAAATGAATTTTACCAACCGCATGATCGGATTAAAGTTTACGTATCACGTGTTGAAAACACATCAAAAGGCCCACAAGTTTTTGTAAGCCGTAGTCATCCAGATTTACTAAAACGTCTTTTTGAACAAGAAATTCCAGAAGTTTATGATGGAATTGTTGAAATCGTAAGCGTCGCTCGTGAAGCTGGCGATCGTTCAAAAGTAGCCGTTCGTTCAACAGATCCTAATATTGATCCAGTGGGTACCTGTGTTGGTCCAAAAGGCCAACGTGTCCAAGCGATTGTGAATGAATTAAAAGGCGAAAATATGGATATTGTGGAATGGAACGAAGATCCAGCTATTTATATTAGTAATGCCTTGAATCCAGCTCAAGTATTAGATGTTATTTTTGATCCAGAAAATAGCAAAGCATGTACAGTTGTTGTACCTGATTATCAATTGTCATTAGCAATTGGTAAACGTGGTCAAAATGCGCGCTTAGCTGCTAAATTAACGGGCCATAAAATTGATATCAAATCAGAATCTGATATGGCTGAATTTTATGAACAACAAGCCAATCAAGAAGTTGCCGAAGTGGCAGAAGAAATGGATGAAGCAATTATCCATTCAGATATGACGGCAGATGATTACGAAAACTTGGCTGCTGAAGAAGCAGTTGTTGAAGCAGAAATTACAGAAGAATTACCTGAACAAGAATAACGTTTTTGGAGGGTGAAAAAATGAAAAAGAGAAAAATTCCAATGCGTAAATCGGTTGTTTCAGGCGAAATGAAACCGAAAAAAGAATTAGTCAGAATTACTCGCTCCAAAGAAGGCGAAGTGGCCTTAGATCCAACTGGTAAATTACCTGGACGTGGCGCTTACGTTGATTTGGATCCTGCGGAAGTCCAAAAAGCTTGGGATAAAAAAATTCTTGATCGTGTCTTAGAAACAAAATTAAGTGATGAATTTTATCAAGAACTATTGGATTATGTAACACATCAAAAAGCCCGCAAAGAGTTGTTTGGCGATGGAAAATAAAACCAAAATGTTGAACCTTTTAGGTTTAGCAATGCGCGCCGGTAAATTAGTCACAGGCGAGGAATTAACCCTTAAAGATATTCGTGCAAACAAAGCGAAATTTGTGTTTGTTGCGCAAGATGCCAGTGAGAATACTAGAAAGAAAATCAAGGACAAAAGTTCTTATTATAATGTTCCTGTTAGCGAACTGTTCAGTCAATTCGAGCTCAGCCAAGCGATTGGGCGACCACGAATGGTTATCGGAGTAACTGATGCAGGATTTGCCACCAAAATCAAGGAATTACTAAAAGGTTAGGAAGGTGATTGCATGGGAAAAAAAAGAATTTATGAACTAGCAAAAGAAATGAATAAAGCAAGCAAAGACGTTGTCGATAAAGCGCATCAATTAGGTATGGATGTTAAAAACCATATGGGCGCAATTAGTTCCGAGCAAGAAACAAAGCTTCGTCAAGCATTCGGAGGAGGAAGTACCGTAAATACTCAATCAAAAGCAACAAACAACCAAAAGCAACAAACAACACAAAATAAACCAGCCAATAAGAAACCAATGAACAATAAACCTGGTGAACAAAGAAATAACCAAAATCGTCCAAACAATCAATCAACGAATGGACAACAAAGAAACAACAACAACCAAAATCGTCACGGCCAAAGCAACACACAAAACCGTAGCAATCAAACAAATACAAACAATCAAAACCGCAATACCCAAAACAATAACGGTTCTACAACGAATCAAAATCGGACCAACCAAAATAACAATGGCGGGAACAACCAAAACCGTGGCGGCCAAAACCGTAACAACAATTTTGGTGGCGGTCAAAATCGTAATAACCGGAATAACTTTAATAACCAAAACCGCAATCGTTTCAACAAAAAAGGGAAAAAAGGCAAACATCAACAAGAATCAGCGAAGCCAGCAGTTCCAGCACGTAAATTCCGTGAATTACCAGATGTTTTAGAATATACAGAAGGTATGAACGTGGCGGATATTGCGAAAAAAATCCACCGCGAACCAGCGGAAATCATCAAAAAATTATTTATGATGGGTGTCATGGTTAACCAAAACCAAGCCCTAGATAAAGATACAATTGAATTATTAGCTGTGGACTATGGCATGGAACCGCAAGAAAAAGTTCAAGTTGATATTGCGGACATTGATAAATTCTTCGAACCAGAAGCAGTTGTTGAAGAAAACTTAACTACACGTCCCCCTGTTGTCACAATCATGGGACACGTAGACCACGGGAAAACAACATTATTAGATACATTGCGCCATTCTCGTGTGACTTCAGGTGAAGCAGGCGGTATCACGCAGCATATTGGTGCCTATCAGTTAGATATTGATGGCAAACCAATTACGTTCTTAGATACACCAGGACATGCGGCCTTTACAAGTATGCGCGCGCGTGGTGCTAGCATCACTGATATTACCATCTTAGTTGTTGCAGCGGACGATGGAGTAATGCCACAAACAATCGAGGCGATTAACCATGCGAAAGCGGCAAAAGTGCCAATTATTGTAGCAGTTAACAAAATTGATAAGCCTGGTGCAAATCCTGATCATGTGAAACAAGAATTAAGTGAACATGAATTAATTCCTGAAGAATGGGGCGGAGATACGATTTTCGTCAATATTTCAGCGAAATTCAATCAAAACATTGATGAGTTGTTGGAAAATATTTTATTGATTGCTGAAGTAGAAGACTTAAAAGCTGATCCAACGCAAAAAGCAATTGGAACAGTGATTGAAGCGCGCTTAGATAAAGGTAAAGGTCCGGTTGCGACATTACTCGTTCAACAAGGAACTTTACATGTTGGTGATCCAATCGTTGTTGGTAATACTTACGGACGTGTTCGTGTGATGACCAATGACATGGGCCGCCGTGATAAAGAAGCAGGACCCGCAACTCCTGTAGAAATTACCGGATTAAATGATGTTCCTCAAGCGGGTGATCGTTTTGTGGTCTTTGAAGATGAAAAAACGGCACGTCAAGCAGGGGAAGAACGGGCTAAACGTGCGTTGCTTGAACAACGTTCAGCAAGTAGCCGTGTGACATTGGATAACTTATTTGAAAGCCTAAAAGAAGGCGAATTAAAAGAAGTTAATATCATTGTCAAAGCAGACGTACAAGGATCTGCCGAAGCCGTTTCAGCAAGTTTACAAAAAATTGATGTAGAAGGCGTTCGTGTGAAAATTGTTCACGCGGCAGTTGGGGCCATCAATGAAAGCGACGTAACTTTAGCTGCAGCAAGTAATGCGATTATTATCGGCTTTAACGTTCGCCCAACACCACAAGCAAAACAACAAGCAGAACAAGAAGAAGTTGATATTCGTTTACACCGTATTATCTATAAAGCCCTAGAAGAAATCGAAACAGCGATGAAAGGGTTATTAGATCCAGAATTTGAAGAAAAAATTACGGGTCAAATGACGGTTCGTGAATTGTACAAAGTATCTAAAGTTGGCACAATCGCTGGCTGTTATGTTACAGAAGGCTTTATTCGCCGCGATAGTGGCGTGCGTGTCATTCGTGATGGTATTGTTATTTATGAAGGTAAATTAGCAAGCTTGAAACGCTTTAAAGATGACGTGAAAGAAGTCAAACTTGGTTTTGAATGTGGCGCTATGATTGAAAACTTCAATGATTTACGTGTAGATGATGCGATTGAAGGCTTCATTATGGAAGAAATCAAACAATAATTTTAGTAATTGGAGGAAGACACTATGGCAAATTATCGTGACCGTCGTGTAGGTCAAGAAATCATGCGTGAAGTGAATGATATCTTGAACAAACGCATCAGAGATCCACGCGTCCAAGGCATCACTATTACAGATGTTCGTGTGACCGGTGATTTACAACAAGCAACGATTTATTACAGCTTGTTATCTGATTTAGCTTCCGAACAACAAAAAGCTCAACAAGGCTTAGACAAAGCCAAAGGACTGATTCGTAAAGAATTAGGACAACGGTTAACCTTGTATAAAACACCAGAGTTGATTTTTGAAAGAGACGAATCTGTCCAATACGGAAATCACATTGATGAGTTGATTCGTAAGTTGAATCAAGGTGAATAATTAAAAAGAAAAAGCACACCAGACGAATGGTGTGCTTTTTCTTTTCATGATTTCTTGATAAAATAGTCATGGAGGTGCAAAGATGAAAAGAATTGTTGTTTTCTATAAAAATGGAGATCGTTATTTAAAAGAAATGGGTTCAGGCAAGAGTTCCCTGTACTTTTTTCTTTTCTTCTTTGTACTACATAGTATGCGGGAACATATTATTCAGTTCATCGGATTTTGGCCGTCATTTATATTCGTCCTCATACTTGTCCCAAATCTTATGCTTGGCGTCGGACATATTAACCATTGGTACCAAAACCGCTCTTGAATTTTCCAGAATACTTTTAAGCATGGAACAAAATCCTTATTGATTTTGTTCCATGCTTTTTAAGTTAACCCAGTATTTAATACCATCACAGAATAATCCCTAAATTCAAAAATCCGTCCTTTATAAAGATAAGTGGCGCCATACTTTTGTCGATAGTACGTAATCACATTTTTTAATGTTTCAACATCGATTTCCAAAAATTCAGCACAAGAATAATGGTTACTTAAGCCAGCTTCAGAGCAACGAATTAAATCGTCTAATGTAACTAATTGCTCTAAGGCCACATTGCGAGCTTTCAACTCTTGCTTCCGATTTTCTGTACAATTTTGATTTAAAATAGTGCCAACGGATGTTTGATAATGCCCGTATTCCTCGGCTAAAATGTTCTTCTTTTGACGGGTACTCAATGTTTTTTCAATATAAATTTTGCCATTTCGATACAACCCATAACAACCTGTTTGATTGTATAAATCAATTTCTAAAACCGTCACATCCTTTTGAATGGAACTGACGAGTTTTTCATAATCATTCACTTTACCATTCACCTGCCATTACTTAATAAAAAGAGTAGATGGGAAGTTAATCCTCTTTTTTGTCAGAAGAAATCGATTGTTGATATTTGGCATCAATTTCATCCAAGTAATCGTGAATTTTCTCGATTTCTTCTTTTGAAAATATCTTTTCTGGATCCCCAGCGTGGGCAGCCAGTGTCATTTCGTCACGGCGAGGGAATGAGAGAATTTCTGCTTGCGTTTGTTGTTCGTGTAATTGTTGTTCGGCAAATTGATAAACGATGGCTTGTCGTTGGGGCTCTAATTTTTTATAAATGCGGTCGATAGTTGAGGCATTTTTTTCCATGGGAACCTCTTGTCCCATCAACCAGGCCTCATTAATGTCTAATGCATCTGCAATGCGATAAACTTTGTCTTGTTTTGCTTCGTAACGACCAGCTAGCCAATCGCTGATCGAAGATTTACCGATGCCAGTTTTTTTCGCTAAATCACTAGGTTTGATGTTCTTGGCTGTTAAAGCCTCTTTTAAACGGACAGCAAAAATGTTCATATTTCCGAACCTCCTATTGCCTCAAAGTATACTATACCTGTTTTGAGAAGGCAAGTAACAATCGCAATTAAATTTAGCAGTTCATAAAACCGAACTTATGAGTTGACAGTGAAAATATTTGATGCTAAGATAGAGCCATTCGAATATTCGGTTAACTGAACTATTTTTTTTGAACATTTTGTTCGGAAAACCGTATTTTTGTAGAAAGGGTGAAGAAATGAGTCGGAATTATAAAAAAACGTTGTCGGATATGTTACTTTTAGCAATTATTTTATTAATAAGCAGTGTCTCAATAAAAATTGGGGCCATCGTGATTGGTATGATTGGCCTCATGGAATTACTAACAGAGTAACAATAATTTAGTCAAAAGGAGAGAAGCGGATTGGCAGAACGACGCATGTTTGCAAAAACGATTATTGATAGTGATGCGTTTTTAGATATGCCCTTATCAAGTCAGGCCCTGTATTTTCATTTAGCGATGCGTGCCGATGATGATGGATTTATCAATAATCCCAAAAAATTGCAGCGAATGGTCGGTTGTGGGGAAGACGATCTAAAATTGTTGATGGTTAAAAAATTTATTCTAGTATTTGAAAGTGGTGTGATCGTTATCAAACATTGGAAAATTCATAATTATATTCGCAGTGATCGTTACAAACCAACCTTGTATCAAGAAGAGAAAAATCAGATTGTTGAAAAAAATAGCAAAGCTTATACGTTTAAAGTAGAATCGTCTGTCAGTGGTCAACCAGCTGACTACCAACGGTTACCACAGGAAAGCATAGTCCAGTCTAAGTTAGGTCAGAGTCAAGGTAGTAGTTCAGAAAACGATTGTTTAAAGATGATTTATCATTTTTATGAGGAAAACGGCTTTGGTACACTGGCCTCAAAAACAAGCCAAGATTTTAAGTATTGGTTGCAAGATTTTATACAAAAAGGGGCTAGCCAAGAGGAAGCATGCCAATTAATCTTGCATGCTTTAGGAATTGCCGTCGATCGAAATAAACGGAATTACGGCTATGTAAATGCTATTTTGAAAAGTTGGGAGCAACAAAATTATTTATCCGTACATGAAGTTCTGGTAAATGATAAAAAACAAGTGTTGGAGCATGCGCCGCAAATGACAGAAGAATATCAAGAGTTAGGTTTTTAAAGAAAGGAGGAAATCAGTATGCATGCGACAGATCAAACTTTTCAAATACTATTGAGTCAATTGTTAGAAAAAGTTGAAGACCGTTGTCCTGGATGTGGCAGTGAACAATATGTTTGGCAACAAAAAAATAAAGATGGCACAGAACGTTGTGCCCCAACTTGTTGGTCGTGTGGGTATAAAATGCTAAAAAAACATGAACAAGAAGCCACTCAACAACGTTCTCAAGAGAGTTTTATGGCACGTACACAAAAATTTTTTCATCAAGGGTCCTTAATTGCTGATGATGCGCTACGGCAATGTCGCTTAACCAATTACCAAACCACTGAATTAGAAACAAGACAAGCAAAAGAACGGGCCTTAGCAGCAGTTTCAGCGATTGTTGAAGGAAAGCCAATCCACGTTATTTTTTCAGGGAAACCTGGTGTTGGTAAAAGTCATTTGGCTATCAGTATTTTAGTTGAAGTCTTAGAACGCTCTGCATATCAAAAGTATTGTTTATTTGTCAGCTACTCTGAGTTATTAGAAAAACTAAAAATGTCCATGAATGAATCGGCCAAAAGCCAAGCAAAGGCTCAAGCGTATATTACTAGAATGAAAAAAGCAGACGTTTTGGTCTTAGATGATTTAGGTGCTGAATTAGGAATTAAAAATAAAGTTAGTACGGATTTTAACAATGACATCTTAAACCGAATTTTAGAAGCTAGACAGAATAAAGCAACTATTTTTACTACTAATTTTTCTGGAAAACAACTGGTGGAGGCCTATGGAACACGCATTATTTCTCGTCTAATGAAGCACGCCAGTGGCTATGTTTTCCAATATAAAGACACAACAGACAAACGAATGAGGAGTGTGAAATAAATATGTTAACAATTATTATTGGGTTTATCTTTTGGACAATGACACTGATGTTAGGTTATCTAATTGGTGAAAGAGAAGGCCGTAAACATGAGTAATTTAACAAAACGTAAAAAAGATTTATTTGAAATGAAAAGCGTTGTATTTAAAGATATTTCAAAGCAACAAAGCGAAAAAGCACAAAAAAGAAAACGACTCTTACAACTAATGAATCAATATCCCGATTGGGCAAGTCAAAAAAATAAACTTATTATGCAGGAAATTCAAGAATTAGGACAAGCAATCGGTAATTGGTCGATGGATCAATCAAGACCCATCCAATCCATCAAGGCCGCATCGTTTACAAAAAGCGAGTATCTCTATTTAATTTGGCTCGGTTATTCAGATGAAGCGATTCGTCACGGCTTAGACATGTCGAAAGAGTGTTATTTTATTTATCGATTAACACTTTTAAATGAATAAAAGTAAAGGAGATTAACCAATGCGTACGTCAACATTTAATTATATCAAAGATATTTTAGCAGACTTTTATAAAACAGAAGAGTATATCCGTCAACGGGAAGAAGAATTACGGCACCCTTATCAAGAAGCAGATTTAAATGCTGGTATTAGAGGACAAGGACTTCACTCTGTAGTGACCGAACGAATGGCGATTACGATAGCTATGGATCGTCGTCTGTGGAACTTAGAGAGAAATCGAGACATTATCAAAAATTGTTTAGCTGAAGCGGATGAACAAACGCGCGTGATTATTGAAGAACTATATATGAAAAAACGGCCCTCTTTAACATTAATTGGACTTGCCCAGCAATTATTTATTAGTAAAAGCCAAGCCTATAAATTAAGAAATCATTTCTTTGAAGCGGTGGCGGATGAACTAGGCATGTAAACATGGAAAAAGCGTGGAATTTTTTCAGGTGTCAACATGGTAAATTAATAGTGTCGAAAGAGATAGATAAACGTGAGGCAACTAAAAAAATGAAGACACGGAATTCTATGATTTTGACTGCTTTCTTGTGTCAGCTATGAAGGAGCAGAAAATGCCGGCTACTTTCAAGATCCTTCATTTTGACTAGAAGAGAGCCAATTTGTTAACCAATCCTGAATTTTTTGAATGGAAAGGTGGCGCTAAAAATGAATGAAGCGGAACAAGAATTATATGAAGCCCTTGTTGCAATCTGCCAGACGTCAGGATTTTTGTTGCTAGAGGAACTGCCGACAGATTTACCAGATCAGCCATTTGTTTACTTAGGTGATAGTAAAGAATTACCTAAGCCAACTAAATCAGCTATTTTGGGTGAAATTGAATTAATAATGCATGTTTATGGTGCGTTATCTGAACGACAACAAATTTCTACAATTAAAGGAACGATTTTACGGCAGGCAACCAGTAACTTAAAACGAACGGCTCATTTTAATTGGGGTATCAAACATCAAGAAGTCAAAGCACAAATGGTAAAAGATACCAAACAAATGAAAAAAACAATTTGGCATGCTGTACTACCATTACACATGCAATTTTACTAGGAGGAATTATCAATGGGAGAAGTTATGCAAGGAAAAGACCGTATTTTATTAGTTCGTCGCTTGGATGAAGCAGCGACAAAGAAAGCAATGAAACCCTTATTTCAAATTGAACATGAATGGGAATTCTCACGTGAATCGAGCGGTACGCAAACAAAAGATGGCGTTGCGAATGCTGTATCTGGTTTAGAAGTTACGTTATCGTTAAGCGGTTTAGCCTCTCGAGATGATGAAAATTTATACATGAAAGACGCAGTCGAAGATGGCATCTTAATGGAATTTTGGGATGTTGATTTAAAAGGTGAAAAAAATGCGGAAGGTAAATATCCAGCAATTTATGCCCAAGGTTATGTAAATTCATGGAGTTTACCAGCCAATGTAGAAGAATTAGTAGAAATTGAAACAGAAGCCTCTATTAATGGCAAACCACAAGATGGTTTTGCAACAGTAGAAGCAGATATTATTGCAGAAGCACAATATGCGTTCCAAGATACCGTTCCAGATAAAGCACCACAACCTGGCGAATAATCAAAAAGTGTTGAATTTTAGGAGGATAAAAAATGAATTTAGAGATTAACGGAAAAACAATTGAAGTGAAATTTACGATTGGCGCGATTCGCGAATTAGATAAACGTTACCAAATTGAAAATGGCGCTGCCAAATTCGGCATGGGCATCAGTTCAGCAATGATTTATTTACGCCAATACAATCCAGTAATCTTAGTTGACATCATGGAAGCTTTACAAAGTGGGCAATTAAAAATAGGTAAGTCGGAAATTGAAGCATGGTTAATGACCCAAGATGTCAAAAAACTTTCAGATGATTTGCTTAAAGAAATGGGAAAGCAAGCTCTTACAAAACCAATGATCGATCAGTTCAGCAAAGAAGCGAAGAAAGCAGAAGCGCAAGCGACCAACTAATTAAAACGAGCGATGACGTGTATCACGACATCGCTCTTTCTGCTTTTCGCTACTTAGGCTGTCGTTCATTTGAAGAAGTGGATCGGATGACCATGTCTGAATTTGAATTACGAATGATTGCTTTTAATTTAGCAGAAGTAGATGAAGAGCGGAAAAGGCACGAGCTTGCCTACTTAAATGTTAAAGCGCAAGCGACAAACAAAAAAGGAAAACCCGTTTTTGAAAGCTTTAAAAGTTTTTATGATTATGAAAAACGAGTTGCTGAAGTTCTGGCAGCTAACCAGCCACAACGAACGAAATTAAATGAGCGGAAAAAAACGCAACTTGCCACTGTGGCAGAGCGTCTACGCCGCTATCGAGAAGGGAGGAGAGTAGATGGAGAATGACAAAGAAAAAACGCCGTTATCGGAGGCAAAGAAAAGCCTTGCAGGCGTCCAACAAGCATTAAAAAGTATGAGCGGTGAGTATGCCTTATTAAGTGGATATTTAGGGAAAATTAGTGCGGGTGTCAATCAGTCAGCCACGGTCATGAACACATTTAAAACCGTCATGCAACAATCTGGAGAAACAGTGAAAAAAACAGGAGACGAAACAGCAAAGGCAGCAGATCAAATGAACACAGCGTTAACAGATTCTGCTGAACAAGCCGGTGAAGCAGCTAAAAAAGCGGGGAAAGAAACCTCTGATGGCTTTACTAATGCACAAAATAATATGCTGAGCTTTGGGACGGCCATGACTAGTGCCGTTTCCTTACCTATGCTGAACGTTTTAAAAACAGCTATGGGCGTCGGTGCTGGGGTCAGTGGCGAATTTCAAGGAATGCAAGGACTGATTATGGCCAGTGCAGGAGGGATTTCTGATTCATTGCAAGGCGAGTTGCAAGTGGCATTGACTCAGATGAATCAATCATTTGAAGCGGCGGCACAAGTGATTCAAAGCGTGATGGCTCCAGGAATGGAAATTTTGGTTCAAGTGGTTATTACAGTCGTCAAAGGCATTACAGCTTTGGTTAATTTATTTATCAAATTACCAAAACCCGTCCAAGTTTTTATTGTTGCCATTATGGGCATTTTAGCCGCCATTGGGCCCATGTTGATTATGGTAACGATGGCTCAGCAAAAATTTCAACAGTTTAGTGCTGGTTTGGCTCTTGTACAAGGAAACATTGGGAAGTTAGGTGGTGGCTTATCAAAACTAAGTGCTAGTTTTAGTGCCTTAGGTGGAGGACCATTAATTTTAATTGTAGCAGCCGTTTTAGCAGCGGTAGCAGCGTTTATTTATTTCTATAAAACCAATGAAACATTTAGAAATAGTATCAATAGCTTAGCTAGTGCCATTCAAGGAGCTGTTTCAGCGGCGTTTGGCAAATTGGTAGGATTGCTACAACAGATCCAGCCGGCCTTTCAGCAAGTAATGGCAGTTTTTAAACAATTTTTTGCAGTAGGCTTAGAGAAAATGGCGACTATTTTTTCAACAATTGGTCGTGTGCTAGCAGGCGTTTTTGCCAGCGGCTTGCAATTAGGTAGTAACTTATTAGGGCAATTTGGTGGCACCTTTGACAAAGCTGGTTTAGCGGTTGGTCTTTTGGTAAAAGTTCTGACAAAAGTTGCACTGGCTGCATTAGGAATTTCTGGGCCGTTTGGTCTAATTATTTCCTTGATTGTTTCATTCGTGACGGCCTGGATGAAAACCGGTGATTTGAGTGCGGGTGGTATTACCCAAGTCTTTGATAATTTAGGTAACACGATTACATCTGTTACAACAATGCTTGCGGCTAATCTACCGAAAGTTATACAACTTTTTACAACCGTCTTAACCAGTATTCTCGGGAAAATAACAGAAGCTATTCCAAGCATCGTAACCGCGTTATCTAGTTTAATTACGTTAATTGTTGGTGCGATTGTTGCCAATTTGCCAGTCTTAATTGAAGCGGCAACACAAATTATTACTACGTTGATTCAGGGGATTACAACAGTCTTACCAATGTTGATAGAAGTTGGTTTGAGCTTATTAATGACTTTAGTTAATGCGATTGTCACCGCCTTGCCAACAATTACAACTGCAGCGATTAATATCATCACTACATTAGTGACAGCTTTTGTCACAGCGTTACCAATGCTAGTTACAGCAGGTGTTTCAATTATCACGGCCTTAGTCAATGCATTTGTTACGATGTTACCGTTGATTTTGACTGCTGGTTTACAAATTTTGATGGCATTAATCACTGGGGTTATGACGATTTTACCTCAGTTAATTCAATCAGCGCTGACGATTATTCTAGCGTTAGTGACTGCGTTGGTAGGTGCCTTGCCACAGATTATCAGCGCAGGTGTCAAATTGTTAATGGCGTTAATTCAAGGGATTATTTCGATTTTACCAACCTTAGTTGCGGCAGCTATTACCTTAATTTTGACATTGGTAAATGCCTTAATTGGTGCCTTGCCACAAATCATCAGCGCAGGCGTCAAATTGCTAATGGCTTTGATCCAAGGGATTATTTCAATTTTACCGCAACTGGTTACTGCAGCAATTACGCTAATTACCGCTTTAATGGGTGCGTTAATCAATGCGTTGCCACAGTTGTTAAGTGCTGGGATTCAACTGATTCAAGCCTTAATTAATGGTGTACTCAGTCTATTGGGTACCTTGCTGTCCGCAGCAGGAACATTAATCTCACAAATGATCACGAAGATTGGTTCTTATTTTGGTCAACTGTTAGCTTCGGGCGGACAGTTAGTTGAAAATATCAAAAATGGGGTTACCAATGCAGCCGATCAGGTAAAAAATGCCATTGGTTCTGTAATTGAAGGTGCTTGGCAAGCAATCCAAGGTTGGTTTTCAAAATTCACCGATGCCGGTGCGAATATTGTCGGCATGATTGCTGATGGAATTACAGGCGCAATAGGAAAAGCCAAAGAAGCAATCGATGGGGTCGTCAGTAAAATTCGTAACTTTTTACCATTTTCACCAGCAAAAGAAGGTCCCTTATCTGATTTGCATAAATTGAATTTCGGCGGCACGATTGCCACGGGGATTTATGCAGGTGAAACAGCCGTTAGTAGAGCAATGGCTTCTATTTTAGACTTACCGCTGTTAAATGATTTTGCCTTGGACTTAGCTGGTCGAGGAAACTTCACAGCAACGATTGACCATCGTTTAGAAAATGATGCATACAATCGACCATTATTTGTGACAGTAGAGTCAACGTTAGATGGGAAAGTTGTCGCAGCAACTACGGCG
This sequence comes from Enterococcus sp. DIV0294, assembly GCF_050558155.1. Taxonomy (NCBI): domain Bacteria; kingdom Bacillati; phylum Bacillota; class Bacilli; order Lactobacillales; family Enterococcaceae; genus Enterococcus; species Enterococcus sp. DIV0294. The sequence continues at coordinate 1,166,654 of NZ_CP187889.1, forward strand.
CCTTATTTAGCAACAGAGTTACAACGACAACAAGTGAAACAAAATAACCGCTTAGGAAGGAGAGGATAACATGTATAAATTTGTTGATACCAATCAAGCAACTCATTCAACGACTCTTCCTTCAGAAGCGTTGAATTTTAACGGTCAATTTTTAGAAAAAGTCATCCCTGGCTATCAAACATTATCAGTTTCAGGACGAGAATTAGTTCCAAGCGAAATTGAAAGCTATCAATTAGGGATTCGTGATGGTAAACGTCACGTTTATGCGCGAATTCCAGAACGAGAATTAACAGTCAAATATCGCCTTTCAGCTGTGAATAATGAAGCGTTTCGAGATGCATTTAATCATTTAAACGTTGCTTTGTTTACGGAAAAAGACGTTTCTATTTGGTTTAACGATGAACCGGAAATGCTGTGGTTTGGCAGTAAGTCTTCAGTGAGTGATGTACCCGAAGGTGTTAACCAAGTAACAGGCACCTTTACTTTATTGCTTTCTGATCCGTATAAATACACACGGAGTGATGCGACTAGTGTGATGTGGGGTTCGCCAACCATTACATTTCAAGCGAATTACTTAATGGGGAATACAGGCTCAGGTGCAGTTGATTTTCCAATTTTAATTGAAGGCGGGGCTTATTGGGGATCAACCATGATTACCTTTCAAAATCGGGCTTACACGATGGGGGATTTAGGCAAAGAAGTTCGGCCAATTGAAATTTATCCTACGGTCGAAGGATTAAAAGTCAAACCGACCATTATTTTAACAGGAACCGGACGTGGTGTTTGGATTAAAACACGGAACGATACAATTAACTTAGGAGACTTTGATTGTTCGGAAATTATCATTGATACTGAAAATTTTTATCTGACAAAAAATGGTGCACCGATGATTCGACCAATGAACGATTTTCATCTATATCCCAATGAACCGCTGTATATTCAAGCCAAAGATAGCGACTTCCGCTTGACGATTCGCTATCCTAACCGATTTGTGTAGGAGGGTGATTAAATGTTAATGGCGCTGGATTTGAAAAGAACATATACGGCAATCTTGGATAATGCCTATCAAGTCAGTTATGAAAAAATAGAGAACAAAATTGGGAGTTTAGATTTTACCATGCCACTAGATGATCCTAAAAATGAATTTATTGAAGAAATGCAATGGGTGGAACTGACCGACAATGAGAATGAATATATTGGTTTATATCGCGTGATGCCAACCACAATTAAGAAAGATGCGAACAATAATCAAATTCACTACTCTGCCACAGAAGCATTATGTACCTTAGGCGATACTGTCCTATTTGGTTGTCACGAAATTAAAAACAAAACAACGAAAGAGGCCATTCAATTTCTGTTAAATAAACAAAAAACAAAGCATTGGGTCCTAAAAAAATGTGATTTTTCAAGGAAATTAACCTATAAATGGGAGAATGAAAATGGGCTAGTCGAGCCTTTATTTAGCATCCCAGCCGATTTCGAAGAGGAATATCTTTGGCAATGGAATACAGAGGTCTATCCTTTTGAACTTTCATTAGTCAAACCGCCAACAGAACCAGTTGCGCGAATTCAAGAAGGTTACAACATGCAAGGATTTGAAATAGAACGTAATCCCAAGATGCTAATCAATCGGATTTATCCATTAGGTTCAGGCGAAGGTGTTAACAAAGTCAATATTCGCTCGGTCAATCAAGGGGTTCCGTATTTAGAGAACAAGGCCGCAATTGACCGCTATGGTTTATTAGAGTCAATTTGGGTGGAACAGCGTTTTTCTGATCCAAAGGCATTAAAGGAAAATGCTTTGCGAATGTTAGAAGAATGGACCAAACCACAAGTTTCTTGGGTAGTGACTGCAGCTGATTTAATTAAATTAACAGATCAACCTTTGGCAATCGATCGTTTGCGGTTGGGTACGGTTATCATGATTAATACGAATGAGTTTGGGAGTGTCAACCTTCGTATCAAAAAAGAAAGTAAAAAAGATGTCTTTGGTGCCCCCCAAGACATTCAGCTAGAGTTGGGAAATCTGCAAGAAACAATTCATAGTACCATGACAGCTTTCAGTCGGAAACAAGAGATTAGCGAAACTTACGCACAAGGGGCGACGACACTTTTAAATCGTTCAATACAAAGAGAACTTAGCAAGACACAGCCAGTGGAGCTGAATTTATACTTTGACGAGGACATTCTTTATGTAAACACCGCAGAATTAACGTTCAAGGCAACTGCTAAAGGACCTTCGCATTCTGTAACGAACATTGATTTGGTAGTGGATGGCAAAAAATTACCCCAACTATCATTGCAACAACAACGGCTAAACATTTTGAGTTATTTACGAAAAACAACAGATGGAAAAATCGAACGCGGCAATCACACGCTTCAATTTTTCTCTCATCAGCCACTATGGTTGGATGCTTCGGTCATCTGTCGTGTGTATATTCAATCCCAATTGGGTGGCCAATTTTAATAAAATAATGAAAACTAGAGGAGTGTGACGAAATGTCAGTAGAACATATTGAAGAATTAGATACCCTGAATCAAGGTCGCCTTAAAATCAATGCAATCTTGGATCAGTCGAATGCATCAGCTGAGAAAGTAGATGCTTACCAAGTCCAGTTAACGAATGGAATTTCTGAAGCGAAAAACATCGCAGATGAAGCTGGCAAAGAAGCCGTACAAATTGCCACTGATGCAGGCAATCAAGCAAATGAAACAGCCAACCAAGCGATGAACAATGCCAAAACAGCCATCACGATTGCAGGAAATGCAGTTTCAACGGCAAATAATAATAAACAAGAATTTGATACTTTACGAAATGATTTTGATCAATTAGTAGCAGAAGCGGGTGATAGTAATCCAGAAATTGTCCAAGCACGCACAGATACACAAGGCATCAAACAAGCTACCTTAGCGAATCGTCTTCAAATTGATTTGAATGACCGTATGACAAAAGCAGACGGTATTTCTTTATTGGCTAAGCCAACCACTGTCAAATTGAAGTTAGACTTTAACGGTAAAACGGCCGGCAATACAGCCACCAATGCAAACAGTTATTCCACTGATTTTACGGCTAAAATTCTTAAGAAGCCAACAGACGTTTGGGAGGAAGTTTCCCAAGCGGACTACAATAAAATGGCCAGCCGTGATGATGAGGGCGTGAAAACAGGTTCCACCCAAAGCGGTGTGATTCCTCAACAATTAGCGGCCTTCAATCTCGTTGAAGCCGCTAAAAAATTAATTCCACAAATGTTTGAAACAGTCACAACTGACGAGGCGGTGGCATTTATTCGCCAGAACGTTCAATTTTTTACGATTAATCAACGTGTGAAAGCCGCTGCGCCCAATAATCAAACGATTAAAATCGCTACGTATTTACCAACTACGGATAATTGGGTAACTCAAATCCAAGAATCAGCAAAAGAGTTTGGCGATTTTTCAATTCAAATCAATGATCAGAATTTTATCACAGATGAAGGTTTCATTTATTTAATGAGCTATACAGATTCATCGAATGGGGTAACGCCAGCTAGCTTAGAAGTTGATTACGTGGGGCTTCATATTGGTCTGTCTGTTGATGCCCAAGCGGTTTTAGCGAAGAGTGGTTTTGTTCAAGCAGAGCAACTCAATACCCATATGGAAAATCAAGATAACCCGCACCAAGTAACCGCTGAACAAGTGGGGCTAGGCAATGTAGAAAATTATGGCTTCGCATCAGACAGCGAAGCAGTCGCGGGAACTTTAACGAGTAAATATATGCACCCGAAAAACGTTGCGGAAGCGATTAAAGGTCAAGCTGTGACACAAACAGGTGATCAAGAGATTGCTGGGGTGAAGAATTTTGTAACTATGCCAACCGTCAATGGTTTGCCTTTGGAATCCTCTAGAATGGCCATTTATGAAGCTAGTGGAGTCGGTGAAGTCGAGGCAAAATATCAGGCGGCCTTTAATAAGGATAATATGAAATTTGTATTAATTAGGGTAGGAAATCGTGTCGATGCATTTGTAAGATGTAATTTGAGTGATCCAACGAAATTGAATAATAATTTGGTTAAAGTGTTTACTGTTCCAACAGGATATACATTATCGACGAAGATTACAAAGGGAATATGGAATTTGGCGTTAACTGCTATGCAATATACATTCCCTCAACCGAATTGTGCTGGTTTATATGAGATGGGAAATCAAGGAATTCTTTTTGGTGCTAACCGTGCTGGAAATATTTACCTACAAGGAAGTTGGTACACGGACGATCCGTTTCCGACAAAATAACAAGCTAGTTTAGGAGACTTTTTATGGAACGTTATCTCAACACAATAACAATGCTTTTAAGCATTTTCGGTGGGATTGTCGTACGTTTATTAGGTGGATTAGACCAATTGTTGGATGTCTTCCTCTTTTTAATTATTGTCGATTTCATCACAGGTTGGATTAAGGCAATCGCCACAAAAGAATTGTCCAGTCGGATTGGTATGCTCGGAATTGCGAAAAAAGTGACGATGTTATTTGTGGTTGCCGTAGCGGTTCGTGTTGAAAAAGTTGTGGGGAACAATTTGCCAATTCGAGAAATGGTTCTGATTTTTTACATTGCGAACGAAGGACTTTCTTTTTTTGAAAACATTGCGACCTTTATTCCTATGCCGAAAAAGTTAAAAGAGTTATTTATTCAGTTAAAAAATAAAGATGATTAAGTAGAAGTGGTCGGGACAAACGTAGAACTTTCGGCTGATTGCCGAAGAAATTACTTCTGTCCCGCCATTTATCTGCAGGTTTAAGCCATGAAAGGGAAGTTATTTTGACTTTCCTTTCATGGCTTTTTTTAGAAAGGAGTATGCTATGTTTAAAAAATTAATGATTCAACTTGCTTTAGTGATTGGCTTAAGTTTAACGATTCCGATGACGGCTTGCGCTTACACCATCGAAGCGGATCCAATCAACTTTACTTATTTTCCTGGCTCTGCAAGCAATGAATTAATTGTTTTACATGAATCAGGAAACGAGCGGAACCTAGGACCACACAGTTTAGACAATGAAGTGGCCTATATGAAACGAAATTGGTCAAATGCTTATGTCTCATATTTTGTCGGATCTGGTGGACGAGTGAAACAATTAGCTCCTGCTGGCCAAATTCAATATGGCGCAGGTTCTTTAGCTAATCAAAAAGCCTATGCACAAATCGAATTGGCTCGAACGAATAATGCGGCGACATTTAAAAAAGATTATGCTGCCTATGTTAATTTGGCCCGTGATTTGGCTCAGAACATTGGTGCTGATTTTTCGCTGGACGATGGAACAGGTTATGGCATAGTCACTCATGATTGGATTACAAAAAATTGGTGGGGAGATCATACAGATCCTTATGGTTATTTAGCGCGTTGGGGGATTAGTAAAGCGCAGTTGGCACAAGATTTACAAACGGGCGTTTCTGAAACAGGTGAGACTGTCATTGTTCAGCCGGGTAAACCTAATGCACCAAAATATCAAGTAGGACAAGCAATTCGTTTCACTTCAATCTATCCAACACCAGATGCTTTAATCAATGAACATCTATCAGCAGAGGCACTTTGGACACAGGTAGGAACAATTACAGCGAAATTACCCGGCCGACAAAACCTTTACCGTATTGAAAATAGCGGACATTTGTTAGGTTATGTGAACGACGGAGACATTGCTGAACTTTGGCGCCCGCAAAAGAAGAAATCATTTCTAATTGGTGTGGACGAAGGCATTGTTTTAAGAGCAGGACAACCTAGCCTGTCAGCCCCAATTTATGGTATTTGGCCTAAAAATACTCGCTTTTATTACGATACGTTTTATATTGCAGATGGGTATGTTTTTATTGGTGGAACAGATACGACAGGCGCGAGAATTTATTTGCCAATCGGACCAAACGATGGCAACGCACAGAATACATGGGGATCATTTACTAGCTAAAAAAAGCCACAAACTCTGATAAAAGCAGAGTTTGTGGCTTTTTTTGCATTTAACAGAGATTTTGCCAAAGGGAATAAGCAACGGAGACTGTGAAGCTAGGTACTTTTATGCTATAATGACAAAGTTAGTATTATCGGAACTGGAGGAACTATAATGGACGGCATTTTACCGTTATGGAAGGAACGTGGCATGACAAGTCATGACTGCGTATTTAAATTGAGAAAAATTTTACATACCAAAAAAATTGGTCATGGTGGTACGCTAGATCCAGATGTCGAAGGGGTCTTACCCATCTGCGTTGGCAAAGGAACGAAAGTGATTGAATACATGGTAGATTCTGGCAAAACCTATGAAGGTGAAATTACACTTGGATTTGCTACGACAACCGAAGATGTTAGTGGCGAAATTGTTGAAAAAAAACCAGTTACAACACCTCTGTCAACTGAACAAATTGATCAAGCAATGGCCGAAATGACAGGTGAAATCACACAAATCCCACCGATGTTTTCTGCGGTGAAAGTCAATGGTAAACGTTTATATGAATATGCGCGGAATGGGGAAGAAGTTGAACGGCCCCAACGAAAAGCTACGATTTATTCATTTGAACGCACTAGTGAACCAATTTTTAATGAATCCGCTCAAACACAAAGTTGGCGGTTTAAAGTGGTCTGTGGCAAAGGAACCTATGTGCGGACACTATCCGTGGATACTGGCAAAAAATTAGGCTATCCTGCCCATATGTCGGATTTAACGAGAACGGCAAGTGGCGGTTTGCAAGCTGCGCAATGCTTAACGTTAGAAGAAGTAGCCAAACAAATGGCTGCTGAAACAATCGATCAATGCCTGTTGCCCATTGAGACAGCAGTAGAACAATTCCCACGAATTGATTTATCAGATGAATTGTATCAAAAAGTAAAAAATGGCATGCGTTTGCACAAAAAAGAATTAGGAATAAAGGCAATGCCAGAATCCTTAGTTGCCTTATTTTACCAAAATCAAGTGGTTAGTTTATACATGCCACACCCAACGCATGATAAATTATTGAAACCAAGTAAAGTTCTACGGAACAATTAAATAAAAAAGAAGGAAGTTTTTGCACATGCAAGTTATTCAACTACATCATCCCTATGAACCCAATCAAATTCCTAATGAAGAAGTCGTGATGGTCCTAGGCTTTTTTGACGGTGTTCACAAAGGCCACCAAAAAGTAATTGAAACAGGCAAAAAGATTGCGGAGGAAAAAGGCTTGAAGTTAGCTGTGATGACCTTCAACCAACACCCATCAATCGTTTTTCAAAAAGTTTTACCAGAAAATATGAAATATTTAACTAGCTTGGAACAAAAAGAACGCCTAATGGCCAACTTGGGCGTTGATATTTTATATATTGTCGAATTTACTTCAGCGTTTGCTCAATTAAAACCGCAAGATTTTGTCGATCAGTATATCGTTAATTTAAATAGTGCAGTGGCAGTCTCTGGGTTTGATTATACGTATGGTCCTAAAGAAATCGCTGGAGTCAAACAGTTACCAACTTATGCGCAAGGCCGTTTTGAAGTGGTGACAGTACCAAAAGAAGAAATGACTGGTGCCAAAATTAGCTCAACAAGAATTCGCGAAAAAATGGAAGCTGGCGAAATGGAGGAGGTCACGGAGTTGTTAGGATATATTTATGAAACAGAAGGAACAGTTGTCCATGGCGATGCTCGTGGCCGTTTATTGGGTTTCCCGACCGCTAATGTCAAAGTGAAAAGCACCGTGCGTTTACCAAGAATTGGCGTCTATGCTGTGCAAATCGAAGTTGGTGGCAAATGGTATGTCGGCATGGGCTCAATTGGTCATAATGACACCTTTGGAGAAGGACGCGATTTAACCGTGGAAGTCTATATTTTGGACTTCCATCAAGACATCTATGGTGAGCAAGTGGTGATTCGTTGGAATCATTATTTACGTGACCAAGTGAAATTCAATGGGGCTGAAGCCTTAATCGACCAATTAAAACAAGATGAACGAGATACGGCTGACTATTTCCAACAATCTGAGGACAAATAATGAAGATTCGTCAAGAAAAACCTGCAGAGTATCAAGCTGTAGAGCGTTTAACGTATCAAGCGTTCAAGGAATTAAACTTGACCGAAAACTGGCGTCCCACAGAGCATTTTATCGTGCATTTATTAAGAGAAAGTGCCGACTTTATTCCGGAGTTGTCCTTAGTCTCAGAAACTGATCAAGGAAAATTAACGGGTCATATTATGTCTTCAAAAGCCAAATTACGATTACCTGATCATACAGAAAAGGCTGTTTTGACCGTTGGGCCGCTAAGTGTCCATCCAGAAGCACAGAACACGGGCGTAGGCTCAGCGTTAATTAAGCATTCTGTTCAGAAGGCCAAAGAATTAGGCATCGGCGGATTGATTATCCTGGGCCATCCAACTTACTATACGAAGTTCGGTTTTGTTCCAGCGACTACTTTTCAGATTACGTTACCGGAAAAAGAAACATCAGAAGCATTATTGGCTTTGGAATTACTGCCAGGTTATTTTGGCACAAGTGGTGGGGAGTGGCATTTTTCAACATGCTTTGCTTATCCAGAAACACACCTTGCAGAATTAGAAGCCTTTGAGGCAGACCTCGGAATAAATGAATAAAGAATAATAAGGCACGCCAACCACTAGTTAAGTACTGGTGGTTGTCGTGTCTTTACTACTTTTTATTACAAAGTAGTTGACAGAACCGGTACTCAGTATTATTATGTAGTGGTACATAGTAATAAAGAGTAGTTCAGGGAGGAAAAGCAGTGAAGCAGACAGAGTTGCTAAAAGGGATTTTAGAAGGTTTAGTTTTAGCCATCATCCAAAGGAAAGAAACATATGGTTATGAAATTACAAAAATTTTAAATGACCAAGGGTTTACTGAAATTGTTGAAGGAACCGTTTATACGATTTTACTGCGTTTAGAAAAAAATCAATGGGTTATAGCTGAAAAAAAGCCTTCAGAAAAAGGACCAATGCGGAAGTTCTATCGCTTAACCTCATCAGGAGAAGCAGAACTCGCTGATTTTTGGCAGCGGTGGACGTTGCTTTCAAAACAAGTAAACAAGATGAAAAAAATGGAGGGATAGAGCATGTCAAATTTTAAAGCGTTGATCAAAAAAGTTGTTGGGGATAAAAAAGAGTACAAAGAATATAAACGACGGATTGCAGCATTACCAGCAGAGTATCGACAAGTATTTCAAGAAATTGAAAAATATGCATGGCATTTTTCAGATCATAGCGGAGCCAATATGTTCAATGCGTTGACTGATTTACTTGATCTGTTTGAAGAAGGAGCTGCTAACGGAACACCTATCAAAAATATTACGGGAGAAAAAGTAGGTGATTTTGCTGAAACAATTGTCAATGAAGTCGCTGGCAAATGGACTGATAAACAGAAAGAAAAACTGAATCATCAATTTTCTAAACAATAGTCAAAACAAAAAAAGGAGAATAAACATGGTTGAAAATTTTTTTAAAGAAGGAAAGTTGCTGGTTATTCCCAAGAAAAATGCGAAAAAAGTCCAAGTGTTTCAACGTGTGGCCAACCAATTTGAATTTGGGAAAGAATATACGGAAAAAGAAGTCAATCAGCGACTTAGAGAAATCTATGAAGATTATGCACTTTTGAGACGGTATTTAGTAGATTATCAGTATTTAGAAAGAGATAAGTTTGGAAAAATTTATCAGAAATGTGAGCAACACACAAAAATTATATAAATGGCTTTTTTTAAAAGTAGCGAAACTAGGTGAAATGAACCAAGTCTAGCTACTTTTTGTTATGTAAGCTTAGTAATAGTTCTATAAAAAACTCTCTATTTGTTTTCTAACTCAGACTGGTAAGATTGATTTAATTAGAAAAAGATAGAGGTGAGAGAATGAATCTACGTACTTTAGGTCTAACAAAAATTCTTTTGACCTTTATTATATTAAGTATTATTGGCGCGTTAATGATTTATAGCGCCAGTAGCTATGACTTGCTGATGCAAGGTGTGAAGCCCACTGCTGTGTTTATTAAACAAGGCATTATTATGTGTCTCAGCTGGGTGCTAATGTTCGTGATCTACAAAGTTCGATTAGAAGTGTTATTTAATAAAAAAATTGCGATTGGACTGCTTTTAGTTTCGGTACTATTACTGTTAATGGTTCGACTACCTTTTTTTGGTGTAGCAGCGAATGGCGCACAACGTTGGATTTCTCTCTTTGGAATCCAATTTCAGCCATCAGAGCTTTGTAATTTTGCGATTATTTATTACTTGAGCTGTTATTTAGGTGAAAAAGAAAATGGCTTGACAACGAAGCAGTTAAGGAAACAATGGCTGTTTGTTTTGGTCGTTGCATTTTTAGTTTTGATTCAACCCAAAGTTGGCGGGGCTATTCTTATTTTAGTTATTGGCAGTGTCTTGATTTTCTCAGCAAGTATTCATGCAAAATTTAGTGTAATTGCTGCGGGGATTGTCGTTGCTAGCGCGGCGCTTCTTTCTAAAATAATTATTTTTCTAGGCGATCACCGCTACTTACCACATTTTTTTGCGCATGTGTATGACCGCTTAGTTGTTTTGAAAAATCCGTTTTTATCCTTTCATGATCGCGGATTTCAGCCTTCAATGGCCTATTTAGCAATGTATAACGGTGGGTTTTGGGGCACTGGATTAGCCAATGGTATGGTAAAAAAAGGTGGCTTGCCAGAAGGTCAAACCGATTTTATTTTTGCGGTGATTGTGGAAGAACTTGGTTTGATTGGCGGCTTACTATTACTATTTCTTTTGTTATTTTTAGCTGCCTCGATTTTGCGGAGTAGTTGTGTAATAAAGAATCATTGTTACGGCTTGTTTTTGTTAGGGGTCGGGACCTTGATTTTAGCTCAAACGGCGATTAACATTGGTGGCGTTTTGGGTTTGATTCCAATGACGGGAATTCCTTTACCGTTTGTTAGTTACGGTGGGACAAGTTATTTAATCTTTTCAGTGGCATTAGGAATCGTCATTAAAATTATTGCAAACGAAAGGCGGCAGTTAAATGGTCAATACAAAAAAATTCAACTTACATCTTAATTATGATTTATTATTGCCCATTTTTTTACTCACACTTTTATCTTCTGGTGTGCAATATTGGATTGCCGTTAATGAAGGAAAAGACGGAACTGTGCCAGCATTAAAACAACTCTTCTTTATTTTTGTTGGCTATGCAGGCATGTTTTTAGCTAGTCGGCTGTCACAGAAGTTTATTTGGAAAGTAGCTCCTTTTTTCTATGGGTTTTCATTAATCTTAATGAGTGCTTTGTATTTTTCCTATGACAAAGGAATGTATTTATTGACGGGCACAAAGCGCTGGTTAGATTTAGGGTTTATTAAATTTCAGCCATCAGAAATTGCGAAAATTGCGTTTATTTTAATGTTGGCAAAAATTATTGTCCAACATGAGCAACAAGACTGGTCCGATAAATGGCGTTCAGACAAGCAACTTCTAAAAAAAATCGTTGCGGTTAGTGTCCCTGTTTTTTTCTTGATGGCGGTACAAAAAGATTTTGGGACATCCCTTGTTTTCGTAACGATTATTCTATCCCTTTTAGTTATTTCAGGAATTGATCGCAAAATTTTAATCATTATTTTCAGTGCTTTAGCAACGTTAGGCGTGGTCTTGATTCTGTTAGTCTTTACAGAGTGGGGGCACAAAGTACTCTTCTTTTTACATTTTAAACAATATCAATTGGATCGAATTTTAGCATGGATTCATCCCTATGATTATGTCGATAAAATCTCCTATCAACAAGTACAAGGCTTATTGGCAATCGGTTCGGGTGGTTTATTTGGCAAAGGTGTGCATGGGATTGAGGTGTATGTTCCTGTTCGTGAGTCTGATATGGTTTTTACTTTTATCGGGGAAGCCTGGGGCTTTGTGGGCAGTGCCACCGTTGTTTTTCTCTATTTTTACTTGTTTTATCAAGTTTTAGTAGCTGGCTTGCGGAGCAATTCGCGTTTTTGTATGTACATCTGTGTCGCCCTCATTTTTTCGCTGGTTTTTCAAACGGTGGAGAATATCGGTGCGGTGATTGGACTGTTGCCGTTAAAAGGTATTCCGCTTCCGTTTTTAAGTCAAGGAGGCACTTCGTTAGTGATGGCTATCACTTCTTTAGGATTTGTTAAAGGAAGAGAAGCCGCTACCTGAAAACACAAATAAAAACCAAGACTGGAACTCGCTTGCCGACAAGCTCTAGTCTTGGTTTTTACTATTGAAATTGTTTTTGGCATTCAGCCAAAAGTTGTTGAAGTTGTCGACTCATGTAACGTTCTTTTAAATAATAAACTGCCATGTTTCGTTTAGGTAGTTCTTGGTAAGTTAGTGTATGGATCGAATTGTCTAAAAGTTGAATATTTGTGTATTCGGGGACAATAGCGAAACTATCGGAATGAGACACCAAGTGAGTAATAAGTGAAAGAGTATCCACTTGAATGACTTTCTCTGGAGAAAAATTAGAAAACGTAGTATCTAGCCAATTGGTTAATTTGTTTTGCTCGGAAAATTCGGTATTTAAACGGACGAAGGGGTACATTGTTAGTTCTTTTAAAATTTCTTCCGTCGTAGCTTTTGCCAAAGCTGGATGATCGTTTCTTAAAATGAATTGATAATTTGCTGTAAATAAATCAATTTTACCAATATGTTCAGGTAATGGTAAGTCAGCAAAGGAAATACCAAAATCTGCATCCATTGTTTCCAAGGATTGAAGAATATTTTCTGTAATAATGGTGTGGACTTGTAAGTTGGATGAACGATCCGTTAATGTTGTCATTAGTAAGTCATTCAATTTATATTCTAAATCACAGAGATAAGTGGCTACATAAATATGGTTGGAAGAATGATTAATTTCTTTTAGCTCTTCTTCAATTGAGACCAACTCATTGGTGATGCGCCAACAATATTTTTCTAAAATTAATCCAGCTGGTGTTAAGGTGGTAGTTTGGCCTTGGCGATTAAAAAGTTCAGCGCCTAACGTTGCTTCAAGAATTTTTATTTGCTTACTTAGTGCAGCTTGAGAAATTGCTAAATTTTCGGCTGCTTTAGTAAATTGTTTCACTTTGCATAACTCTAAAAAATAATGTAAACGAAATAGTTCCATGGGAATTCCTCCTTTTTCTATTCCTAGAATAAATAACGTAATTGTTCGAATAAATAACGGTGTGCTTCACAATGTCCGTGATGATTATTCTGAACTAAATAGATGGCTCGTTCTGGACTATCTTCCAGAGGAATACCAACTAAGTTACGTCTGTTTAGTTCATCAGTGAGTGAATAGGGAAGGATGCTACAGGCTTTTTCTCGTTGGACCATGTCTAAGACTAAATGAAGAGAAGGAAGTTCGATGACGATTTGCCGATTTTCCCAATTGATTTTACGTTCCCAACGTTTAAACACTTTTTTTTCATATACTTGATCGGAATATGCAGCAAAAGGTAAAGAACGAATTTCGTCAATCGTTACGCTATCGGCATGGGCTAAAGGATGATTTTTATTGACACAAAGGAGATAGCTTTCTGTATAAATTAATTCTTTCTCTAATGGAATCGAGGTATCCAAAAATATCCCAATCCCAATGTCAATTAAATCTGTTTCCAAGGCTGTTTCAAGATCGTAATAATACTTAAAATCAATACTTACATACGGATAGGATTGATTAAATAACAACAATACTTCTCCAAATGCTTTATCTATATCAATTAAGTTTGTTCCAATCCGAATGGTCGTTGTCGATCCTTGGGTCACTAATTCATTAATCTCTTCTTGCGCTTCCTTAATGAGTGCAAAAATCATTTCTGTTCGCTTGGCGACGACTTCGCCTGCTGGAGAAAGCCGACAATGTTTCTTGTCTCTTAAAATTAATGAAGCACCTAATTCACGTTCCAACTCCTTGAGCTGGGTACTTAAATAAGGTTGACTCGTATGGAGCTTTTGAGAAGCTAAAGTAAAACTCGCATACTTTGAAACTGCCATAAAATATTCTAGTTGTTGTAATTTCATTTTCCTCACCGCCGTTTCTTTAACTATACAAAAAATAGCAGAAGAAAAGCTTCTCGACAAGGCTATCTGACGGTCTTTAGATTAATTTAACCAGTTATGATTCTATGAATAAATACGAATCATACCAGAAAACCATAGTAAATAAGCGGATTATTTTTCTTTTTGTTACTGAATGGACAAAAAGTTATCTGCTAAAAACTTTTTCTATATCGTTATTTTTTCAAGGAAGAATTATACTTGCTGTTGTAATTAAATAAGATTTGTTAGGTGAGGCTCCTATACAAACATAGGCTACTGCCCAAAAATGTCGAGAGACGCCAATGGGTAGAACAGGAACTGTCGAATGAAGGCTTTTCTTAAGGTAGCTAAAAGCAATCGCTTTTTACGTTGTATAGTGCTAAAGCTCAACGATAAGAACGATTATTCTTTGACACGTTGAGTTTTCAGCGTGTCTTTTTTTGTGGAAAGGGTGAGGGAAATGGAAGATGAACCGATCGTCAATTCAAGTCAACAACAGATAAATGAGGTGAAAGAAAATGGAAAAGAAAATGCGTCACATGGGCCATGACTATAGTTACAAAAAGTTTGCCCATTCAGAAGTAGAAAAAGTTTTACAACGTTTTGGCTCAACTTGGGATGGCATTAAACACCAAGATATTGAAGAATTACAAGAACGTTATGGCCGCAACAAAATTATGAATGAAAAAAAAGCTTCACGGCTGCGACTTTTTATAAAATCGTATATCACGCCGTTTACTTTGGTGTTATTAGCACTAGCCACGATTTCATTTTTTACAGAATATGTCTATGCTGCGCCAGAGGAAAAAGATGTTACTGGCGTGTTAATTATGTTAGCGATGGTCATCTTAAGCGGCACGATGAGTTTTGTACAATCAGTCAAATCAAGCAATGCAGTTGAAAAATTACAAAATATGATTAAAGTTACCGCGACAGTCATTCGCGACAAGAAGCAAATGGAAATTCCTATTGAGGAAGTTGTGTGTGGCGACTTAGTCCAACTATCCGCTGGCGATATGATTCCAGCCGATTTACGTTTAATCCAATCTAAGGACTTATTTGTTTCCCAATCATCCCTGACTGGAGAGAGTTTTCCCATTGAAAAACACGCGACTCATCAAAAAGATAGTGATCAAATTGATACAGAATACGACAATCTTTTATTTTTAGGAACAAATGTCATTAGTGGCACTGGTTTAGGCATTGTCATTAAAGTTGGTAATCAAACTTTATTCGGACGGATGGCTTCTGATAACGGAGAAGAGCAGCAGCAGACGAGTTTTGAAACAGGAATTAATAAAACAACGTGGGTGCTGATTCGCTTTATGTTGGTCATTACGCCGACTGTTTTTCTAATTAATGGGTTAACAAAAGGCGATTGGGTGGAAGCATTAATGTTCGCGATTGCCACAGCTGTTGGCTTGACACCAGAAATGTTACCCATGATTGTAACAACCAATTTAGTCAAAGGTTCTCGAGAAATGGCTAAAGAAGGCACGATTATGAAAAATGTCAATGCCATTCAAAATTTTGGCGGGATGGATGTACTTTGTACGGATAAAACAGGTACCTTAACACAAGATAAAGTAATTTTAGAATACCACTATAATATTGGGTGCCAAGAAGATCAAAAAGTCTTGGATTTAGCATTTCTAAACAGTTATTTTCAAACGGGCTTGCGTAATTTAATGGATAACGCCGTTATTCAAGCGGCGACGCAAGAAAGTGATATACAATCAGATGATTTTTATAAAGTAGATGAAATTCCTTTCGATTTCAATCGACGTCGAATGAGTGTGATTATCAAAGAGTTTAAAATGCGAGAAACACGCTTAATTACCAAAGGTGCGGTTGAAGAAATGCTCTTGGTCTGCACACAGGTACTTTTAGATGGCGAAATTGTGCCCTTAACAGAGACGCTGCGTCAAAAAATTACCAAAGACGTTGAAGCTTTAAATCGAGATGGTTTGCGCGTTCTAGCAATTGCCGATAAAAAAGTCGAAGCGGCTGAATGGGAGTATACAACTAAAGATGAATCAGAGTTGATTTTACAAGGCTATCTTGCTTTCTTGGATCCGCCAAAAGAAACAGCGGCGGCAGCTATTCACGCCTTGCATCAACATAATGTAGCTGTGAAAGTATTAACGGGGGACAATCAGTATGTGACGCATTCTGTTTGTAAAGAAGTTGGTCTGGCTGGCGAAAAAATTATTACAGGAAATGAACTTCAACAATTAAACCAAGAAGAATTAAGAAAAACCGTTCAAGCGTATAATATTTTCGCCAAAATTACGCCTGACCAAAAAGTTCGTATTGTAAATGCGTTAACTGAAAATGGTCAAACTGTTGGCTTTTTAGGTGATGGAATAAATGATGCTGGAGCAATGCGTGCTGCTGATGTGGGAATCTCTGTTGATACAGCTGTCGATGTGGCGAAAGAATCGGCGGATGTAATTTTATTGAGAAAAGATTTAATGGTTTTGGAAAAAGGAATTTTATCTGGACGGCGTGTATTTACGAACACGATGAAGTACGTCAAATTAACAGCAAGTTCTAATTTTGGCAATGTTTTTTCCGTGATCCCAGCAAGTATCTTTTTACCATTTTTACCGATTGCTCCGATTCAATCGCTATTATTAAATCTAATTTACGATACTTCGTGTATGTCAGTTCCTTGGGACAAAGTAGATGAAGAATACGTAGAAAAACCAAAAAAATGGGAACCAAAATCAATTGGTAATTTTATGCGTTGGTTTGGTCCAACGAGTTCTATTTTTGATATTGTTACCTATTTATTTATGTATTTCATTGTGTGTCCGGCTATCCTAGGTGGCTCATTCTTTGAATTAAATGGAGCAGATCAATTGCTCTTTATCGGTATTTTCCATGCAGGATGGTTCATTGAGTCCTTATGGTCCCAAATGCTCGTCTTGCATTTCCTACGAACAGAAAAAATGCCTTTCCTTCAAAGTAGTGCTTCTGGAATTATGACGTTAGTCACTACAGCAGGGATTGTTCTCGGAACTGTTTTACCCTTTACCGCTTTCGGTGCAGAACTAGGGTTTGTCGGTTTATCACCAAGCTATTTCTTGTATTTAATCCCGACAATTGTTGCTTATTTAGCACTGGTTGCGTTCATTAAAGTTTTATACGTCAAACGTTACGGTCAATTACTGTAACTGATTTGTACTATTATAATAGAAAAATTTTTTTACTTTTCTTTCAAGGTTGAGGAGGTGTCGGTTTTTATGACAGCTCCTCGTTGTTGTTTTAAGTGGCTGCGCGAATTTTTTTATGGATTTATTTGTCATTTACAGTTAGTATGGCTAGTAGAGACTTTCCAAAAAGAACGAGCTTTTTGGTAATAAGGAGATAAAACGAGCTAATGACCAAAACAAACCAACTTTCAACTTCAACGCCGATGTTCGATCGGTCGGCCTATATTCATATTCCATTTTGTGAGCATATTTGTTATTATTGCGATTTTAACAAGGTCTTTTTAGAAGGACAACCAGTTGATGAATATATTCAGAGTTTATTAAAAGAAATTCAACTTACGCAAGCATTGTATCCAGAACAAGAAATGAAAACCATCTATATTGGCGGAGGCACGCCAACTTCATTATCAGCGAAACAGTTAGATGTGCTACTAAAAGGGGTTCGCGAACAGCTAACGTTTGATGACCGAAATGAATTTACGGTGGAAGCAAACCCTGGTGATTTAACCCAAGAAAAATTACAAGTCATGAAAAACTATGGCGTCAATCGTCTTTCGATGGGCGTTCAGACATTTGATGATCGCTTGCTCAAAAAAATCGGTCGCAAGCACACCGCCGCAGATGTTTATGAAACAATGAAATTTTTAGAAAAAGAAAATTTTACCAATGTCAGTATCGACTTAATCTATGCTTTACCTGGACAAACATTGGAAAGTTTTCGCGATACTTTGACAAGAGCCTTAGCATTGGACTTGCCGCACTATTCGCTTTATTCATTAATTCTTGAAAATAAAACAATGTTCATGAACTGGGTTCGTCAAGGACGGTTACAGCTGCCTGAAGAAGAAATCGAAGCACAGATGTTTGACGAAACGATTGAAGCAATGGAGAAAAAAGGACGTCACCAATATGAAGTCAGTAATTTTGCTTTAACAGGAAAAGAAAGCCAGCATAATCTGGCTTATTGGAATAATGACCACTACTATGGATTTGGCGCAGGTGCCAGCGGCTATCTTGGGCAAACTCGTTACAAAAATCATGGCCCAATCCAACATTATTTGAAACCCTTGCGAGAAAATCACTTGCCAATTGTGGAGACTGAAGAATTAACTCGTCTAAATCAAATAGAAGAGGAGTTATTTTTAGGCTTACGTAAAAAAGTAGGCATTTCTAAACAAAAATTCCAACAAAAATTTCAGGAACCAATTGAAGCGATTTATGGAGAGGCCATTCAACGCTTAATCAAAGAAGAATTATTAATTGAAGAAGCAGATATCTTACGTTTAACGAAAAAAGGACTATTTGTGGGGAATAATGTTTTTGAAGCATTTTTGTTAAGTGAAAAAGAGTAAAAAAATAAAAAAATCATCGAAGTGTGACAAAGCATTTCGATGATTTTTTTATTACAAAAGTTGGTATTGATGGTTTTTGAAGGTGGTTTGCAGCGATTAGCACTCTTGCGTTAAGAGTGCTAAAAAGTTGCGTATTTCCCTTGACAAAAAGGTAAGGACTTGTTATATTAGTATATGTAGTTAGCACTTAGATGTTAAGAGTGCTAATGAAGGGTGGTAATAACGATGATTACAGAAAGACAACAAAATATCTTGAGACTTATCATCCAAAATTACACGAACACGGGCTTACCTGTCGGTTCTAAGAAATTGATGGAGGATGGCATTGCCTCTAGTTCTGCCACAATTCGTAATGATATGAAAGCATTAGAAGAATACGGCTTATTAGCTAAGACCCATTCTTCTTCAGGGCGAATTCCCTCAATGGCTGGTTATCGTTACTACGTGGATCATCTTTTACAACCAACACAAGTAGAAGAGAACGAACTTAGAAGGATCCGTCAATCTTTTGGAAAAGAATTTCATGAGATTAATGATATTATTCGACAATCAGCTGAAATTCTATCAGAATTGACAAGTTATACTGCTTTTTCATTAGGACCTGAAGTGAAAGAACGGAAATTAACCGGCTTTCGAATGGTTCCTTTGAATGATCGGCAAGTCCTTGCTATTATAGTGACAGATAAAGGCAATGTTGAAAACCAAGTATTTGCCATTCCTGCCGCTGTTTCTAGCCAAGATCTTGAAAAAATGACACAAATCATCAATGATAAGTTGGTTGGACAACCTTTGTTGACCGTTTATCATCGTTTACGGACGGAGATTCCGATGATTTTACATCGCTATTTCCAAACGCCAGAAGGAATGATGAACTTATTCGATGAGATGTTAGGACATGCCTTTGAAGAAAAAGTCTTTGTCGGTGGTCGCATGAATTTGTTAGATTTTGGCATCAAACAAGATATTGAACAATTGAAATCTGTCTATTCCTTTATGCAAAATTCTGATGAGCTGACGCATTTATTAAATGGTTCTGCAACAACAGAAAATCCAATTGTTTTTCGTATCGGCTCAGAAATTGGCAACAATCTCTTAGAAGATATGAGCATGATTACTGCTACGTATGAAGTATCAGGACATGGCAAAGGAACAATTGCCCTGCTAGGACCAACCAGTATGCCGTATTCAAAAATTTTCGGTTTGGTAGACACGTTTCGACATGAGCTAGCTTCACAACTAGGTGACTATTACCGTTTTTTAGGTAATTAAGCAAACCTTGTTAGGATAAGAAGTAGATGCATAAAGAGAAAGGAAGTTGCTGAAGTGAGTAAAAAAGAAGAGAAGCAAGAAGAATTACAAGAAGAAATGGAAGCTGTTGATGCTGCTGGCGTTTCTGAAGTAGAAGTTGAAGCAACAGAGATTGAAAATCTTAAAGCAGAGCTTTCCGAAATGGAAGACAAGTTCTTGCGGGCAAGAGCCGAAATTGCTAATATGAGCAATCGAAATAAAAACGAACGAGAATTATTAGTTCGTTACCGCTCACAAGATTTAGGTAAAAAGATTTTACCATCCATTGATAATTTAGAACGAGCAATGGCCATTGAAGTATCAGATGAACAAGGCGAAAGCTTGAAAAAAGGTATTTCGATGGTGCTAGAAAGTATTACTGTGGCTTTAAAAGAAGAAGGAATAGAAGAAATCCCAGCAATGGGTGAAACCTTTGATCCAAATTTACATCAAGCCGTTCAAACAGTCCCTGCTTCTGAAGAAACCCCAGCAGATACCATTGTTGAAGTTCTACAAAAAGGGTACAAATTACAAGATCGTGTGTTACGACCATCCATGGTCATTGTTGCACAATAACAAACGTTAATTAAAAATATATTATTATAGAAAACTAATACAGATTGGAGATATTCACTATGAGTAAAATTATTGGTATTGACTTAGGAACAACAAACTCAGCTGTCGCAGTGCTAGAAGGCGGCGAAGCGAAAATTATTGCAAACCCAGAAGGTAACCGCACAACTCCTTCGGTCGTTTCATTCAAAAACGGTGAAATTCAAGTGGGCGAAGTAGCAAAACGTCAAGCTGTTACAAATCCTAACACGATTTCATCTATTAAACGTCACATGGGTGAAGCTGGCTACAAAGTTGATGTTGAAGGAAAATCATATACACCACAAGAAGTTTCTGCAATGATCTTACAATATTTAAAAGGTTTTGCTGAAGACTATTTAGGTGAAAAAGTTGAAAAAGCAGTTATTACAGTTCCTGCATATTTCAACGATGCGCAACGTCAAGCAACAAAAGATGCTGGTAAAATTGCTGGTTTAGAAGTAGAACGGATCGTTAACGAACCAACAGCAGCAGCTTTAGCTTATGGCTTAGATAAAACAGACAAAGATGAAAAAATTCTTGTCTTTGACCTTGGTGGTGGTACATTCGACGTGTCAATCCTTGAATTAGGCGATGGCGTTTTCGATGTATTATCAACAGCCGGTGATAACAACCTAGGTGGGGATGACTTTGATAATAAAATCATTGACTACATGGTTGCAGAATTTAAAAAAGAAAATGGCATTGACTTAGCTAACGATAAAATGGCATTACAACGTTTGAAAGATGCTGCTGAAAAAGCGAAAAAAGACTTATCAGGTGTAACAAGCACACAAATCAGCTTGCCATTTATTACTGCTGGCGAAGCAGGACCATTGCACTTAGAAATGAACTTAACTCGTGCAAAATTTGATGAATTAACAAGTGATTTAGTTGAACGTACAAAAGTACCAGTACGTCAAGCTTTGAAAGATGCTGGATTAAATCCTTCTGAAATCGACGAAGTTATTCTAGTTGGTGGTTCAACACGTATTCCAGCTGTAGTTGAAGCTGTTCGCAAAGAAACAAACAAAGAACCAAACAAATCAGTTAACCCTGACGAAGTAGTAGCAATGGGTGCTGCAATCCAAGGTGGCGTAATCACTGGTGATGTTAAAGACGTTGTCTTATTAGACGTAACACCGTTGTCATTAGGGATTGAAACAATGGGTGGCGTATTTACAAAATTAATTGATCGTAACACTACGATTCCAACAAGTAAATCACAAGTCTTCTCAACTGCTGCTGACAATCAACCAGCTGTTGATATTCACGTTTTACAAGGTGAACGTCCAATGGCCGCTGATAATAAAACATTAGGTCGTTTCCAATTAACAGATATTCCTGCGGCTCCTCGTGGTGTGCCACAAATTGAAGTAAGCTTTGACATTGATAAAAACGGGATTGTAAATGTTCGTGCGAAAGACTTAGGCACTCAAAAAGAACAAACAATCACGATTAAATCTTCTTCAGGTTTATCTGATGATGAAATCGAACGTATGGTGAAAGATGCTGAAGCAAACGCTGAAGCAGATAAACAACGTAAAGAAGAAGTTGACTTACGTAACGATGCAGATGCTTTATTATTCACTGTTGATAAAACATTGAAAGAATTAGAAGGCAAAGTAGACGCTGAAGAAGTGAAAAAAGCAGAAGATGCGCGTGATGAATTAAAAGCAGCCATCGAAGCAAACGATATCGAACAAATGAAAGCAAAACGTGATTCATTGAATGAAATCGTCCAAAACTTAACAGTAAAACTTTACGAACAAGCTGCGCAACAACAAGCACAAGAAAATCCTGAAGCTGCCCAAGGTGGCGCTGATGATGTTGTTGATGCTGATTTTGAAGAAGTAAATGGTGATGACAAATAATCAATAACAATTGATTTTAGGGACTGGATCATTAGTACAATGACTAATGTCCCAGTCCCTTGTCTTTTGTGAGAAAATCAACCACAATCAAGTTTGCAAGAAACTATTTAGGTTTTGAAAGAACTGTGGTATGATTACAACGATGTTAAACAAGCTGAAAATACCTATTCACAGCTAGTAACACTGATTCAAGGTGTGACAGATAATCCAACCAGAGAGACCGAAAGCAATCGATGAATTTGGCTGGTTCTAAACACATTGTAAAGTTTGAAGAAAGTTGGAGGGAAGTCAATGGCGACGAAACGAGATTATTATGAAGTGCTAGGATTAGAAAAAGGTGCTTCAGATGATGAAATTAAAAAAGCATACCGCAAACTTTCCAAAAAGTACCATCCAGATATTAACAAAGAAGCCGATGCGGAAGAAAAATTTAAAGAAGTTTCTGAAGCGTATGAAGTATTAAGTGATCCACAGAAAAAAGCGGCCTATGACCAATATGGCCATGCAGGAACTGATCCTAATTACGGTGGCAGCGCTGGTGGCTTTGGCGGTTTCGGTGGCGGCGGATTTAGCAGTAGTGGTTTTGGTGGATTCGAAGATATTTTCGATTCATTCTTTGGCGGCGGTGGCCGTTCTGTTGATCCAAATGCACCAAGACAAGGCGCCGATTTACAATATACAATTCAATTGAAATTTGAAGAAGCTATTTTCGGTGTCGAAAAAGAGATTAAGTACAATCGAGAAGATACTTGTGCAACCTGTGGCGGTAATGGCGCCAAACCAGGCACACACCCAGAAACTTGTCATAAATGTCATGGCTCTGGAACAATCAATGTTGAACGTCAAACGCCATTAGGTCGTATGATGAGTCGTCAAACTTGTGATGTGTGTCATGGCACAGGGAAAGAAATTAAAGAACCATGTCCAACTTGTCATGGCACAGGTCATGAGAAAAAAGCACATACTGTCAAAGTAAATGTGCCTGCTGGAGTAGAAGACGGTCAACAAATGCGCTTAGCTAACCAAGGAGAAGCGGGTACCAATGGTGGACCATATGGTGATTTATATGTAGTCTTTCGTGTTGAAGATAGTGATATTTTTGATCGAGATGGCGCAGAAATCTACTATGATTTACCAGTAAGTTTTGTCCAAGCGGCTCTAGGGGACGAAGTAACTGTACCAACTGTTCATGGTGACGTGAAATTAAAAATTCCGGCTGGAACACAAACTGGCACAAACTTCCGCTTAAGAGGCAAAGGTGCGCCACGTTTACGTGGTGGGGGCAATGGTGATCAACACGTGAAAGTGAAATTAATAACACCAAAAAATCTTAATGAAGAACAAAAGGATGCCCTACGAGCTTTTGCAAAAGCTGGCGGACAAAATGTAACTGAACAACAAGAAGAAGGCTTCTTTGATAAAATGAAAGATGCGTTTGGCGGTAAGAAGAAAAAATAAAACAAACGAGTCAGAGACAAAAGCAGTTAGCTCCAAGTGTTCATCACTCTCGAAGGCTAAATTGCAACGAGTAATTGCAGGTGCTGCTTTTGTTCAACTGATTATTTTAAGATTTAGAGAGTGGGACATAAGTCGTTTTGACTTATGTCCTATTTTCGTTTTTTATTTCCAAACATTTTACGAGAATATTTTAAAATTTAGCGTATACTTAATATAAGCAAGTTAGGAGGGCTTATTTATGAAACCATATGTTTATGTAATCAGTGATATTCATGGACAAGCAGATTTGTTTGATGCCTTACTCACAGACTATGACCCAGTCGAGCATCAGCTAGTTTTAATTGGTGATTTAAACGACCGTGGTCCACATTCTAAAGCCTGTTTTCTCAAAGGAAAAGAACTTGTCGAGCAACACGGCGCTGTTTATTTACGAGGCAATCATGAAGAATATTTTTTGCAGTTTCTTCAAAATCCAGAGGACTGGTTTGCAGGATATGTTCGCAATGGTGGCAAGGAAACAATTGAAAGTCTCTTGCATCCAGGAGCTACTGCAGAATACTCACCAACAGAAATGGCCTTAATGATCCGTAGTCGCTATCCAGAGTTAATTGTTTTTTTAACAAAACGACCACTTTATTTTGAATGGGAGCATTACTTATTTGTGCATGCTGGGGTTGATTTAACGATGGAAGATTGGCGGCAAACAGCACCTAAGGATTTTTTGTGGATTCGCGAACCCTTTCATCAAGGGAAAAATAATACAGGCAAGACCATTGTTTTTGGTCATACCATTACTCCGATGTTACATGGTGATATGCAGACCACGGACCTTTGGCAAAGTGATGGAAAAATTGGGATAGATGGTGGTGCTATTTTTGGCGGCTCTGTACATGGCGTAATTTTTAATGAAACAGGCATTGTCCAAGATATCGAATATCAAAAACGCACCCCTGCGTGGCAACCAGAATTTTGATTCCTTAATCGCATGAATCAGTTACCTCACTTCTATATTTAGAAGCAAAAATATGCTAAAATAGATAAGTATGCATAAGAAAAGAGGTATCTAGTTAATGGCAGAAGCTTATAACGAAGAAGTAGTAGCGCTACTTCAAAAAGAATTGACAACGTATCGTTCAAAACAAATAACAACGGTTTTAACTTTATTAAATGAAGGAAATACAGTTCCTTTTATTGCCCGTTACCGGAAAGAAATGACTGGAAGTTTAGATGAAGTCCAAATCCGTGAAATAGAAGAACGTTATCATTATTTACAAAACTTGAAAAAGCGGAAAGAAGAAGTTCTCCGTTTAATTGAAGAGCAAGGAAAACTAACAAAAGAACTCAAAACAGATATTCAAAAAGCAGTAAAAATGCAACAAGTGGAAGATTTATATCGACCATATAAACAAAAACGTCGGACTAAAGCGACTATCGCGAAAGAAAAAGGGTTGGGACCATTAGCAGATTGGTTGCTCTCTTTACCTGAAAACGCGGATATCTTAGCTAAAGCGGCTACTTTTATTAATGAAGAAAAAGAAGTTGCAACCGCCGAGATAGCCTTGCAAGGTGCTCATGAAATTTTAGCAGAACGTATTAGCGATGAACCAAAATACCGAACATGGTTACGTGATTATATGGTTAAACATGCGCAATACGTTAGCGTAGTTAAGGACGAAGAAAAAGACGAAAAGCGGACCTATGAAATGTATTACGATTTTGCAGAACCAGTTAGCAAAATGGTGCCGCACCGTGTCTTAGCAACGAATCGTGGTGAAAAAGAAGACATTTTAAAGGTTTCCCTTGTCGCTGATGAAACAAAAATTAATGATTATTTCCAACGTCAACTAATCGGCAAACAAGCAACAAGTTTTGCTGCTCCATACATTGAGGCTGCTTATTTAGATAGCTATAAACGATTTATTGGACCAGCGATTGAACGGGAGATCCGCAATGAATTAACAGAAAAAGCTGATGAACAAGCGATTGCAATTTTCGGTGAAAATTTACGTAATTTATTATTACAGTCACCACTTAAAGGAAAAGTTGTTCTAGGATTTGACCCGGCTTATCGGACAGGTTGTAAATTAGCAGTTGTCGATGAAACGGGTAAAGTTTTAGCAATTCAAGTGATTTATCCACATAAACCAGCGACTGCTGCGAAACGTGAAGCCGCTGGTCCAGCCTTTAAAAAGATCATTGAAGACTATCAAGTGGACATGGTAGCTATTGGAAACGGAACGGCAAGTCGTGAATCTGAATTGTTTGTGGCAGAGCAATTAAAAGCGGTGAAGCGGGACGTCTTTTACGTGATTGTTAATGAAGCAGGGGCTTCCGTTTACTCTGCGAGTGAAGTGGCTCGTAAAGAGTTTCCTGATTTACAAGTCGAAGAACGAAGTGCGGTCAGCATTGCACGTCGTTTACAAGATCCGTTGGCAGAATTAGTAAAAATTGATCCCAAAGCAGTCGGGGTCGGTCAATATCAGCATGACGTATCACAAAAACGTCTTGCCGAGCAATTGGATTTTGTTGTAGAAACTGCGGTAAACCAAGTTGGTGTTGATGTGAATACAGCGAGTGCTCAACTTTTACAACATATTTCTGGCTTAAATAAAACAACGGCGCAAAACTTAGTCACTTATCGTGATGAAAATGGTGTCTTTACAGCACGAAATCAAGTCAAAAAAGTACCTCGTTTAGGACCAAAAGCATTTGAACAAGCAATTGGCTTTTTACGAATTCCTAATGGCAAAAATGTGTTAGATAACACTGGCATTCACCCAGAAAGTTATCCAGTAGCACAAGCAATTTTAGAAAAAGCAGAGATTGCTTCTAAAGAATTAGGGACAGCAGAAGCTATCGAAAAATTGAAACAGTTACCAGTGAATCAATTAGCTACTGAGTTAGAAGTAGGTTCAGAAACACTCACAGATATTATTGCTAGTTTAATCCAACCAGGTCGTGATATGCGCGATGAGATGTCAGCGCCACTTTTACGTAAAGACGTGTTGACGATGGAAGATTTGAAACCAGGAATGGAAATGCAAGGGACTGTTCGAAATGTAATTGACTTTGGTGCGTTTGTCGATATTGGTGTGAAGCAAGATGGCTTAGTTCACATTTCTAAGTTAAGTACTAAATTTGTTAAGCACCCAACGGATGTTGTTGCGGTGGGGGATGTAGTCACAGTTTGGGTAGAAGATGTTGACTTGAAAAAGGGGCGTATTAGTTTAACCATGTTGCCTCGGGCTGATAGAAAAGAGTAACAATGAAAGAGTCTCAACCAGTCTTGATGACAGATCAAGCGCTTCAAACGCTAGTGGAAAAAATTTCAATCGTATTTTTTCAGAAACCTTTTCTGCATCAAGCTACATTTAATCGGCGGTTAAAAACTACGGGCGGTCGCTATCATTTAGCTTCGCATCACCTGGATTTTAATCCAACTGTCTTTTTAAAGTATGGACAAGAGGAACTGGAAAAAGTCATTAAGCATGAGTTATGTCACTATCATTTACATTTAGCTGGCAAAGGCTATCAGCATAAAGATAAGGACTTTAAAGAGTTATTGGCTAAGACTGGCGGTGCCCGTTATGCACCGCCTCTAGTAGAACGGAAAAAAGCAGTTTTCCATCAGTACCAATGTCAGTCTTGTGGAGAAGTCATCCTCAGAAAACGACGAATTGATACGACACGATATGTCTGCGGAAAATGTCATGGGCGTTTGTCCTGGCAAGCGAAAAAAGAACAAATCTAACAATTCTGGTCTTTGTTATCTTGACAAAGACCAGTAATTATTTTAGGATAAATAAGTGCTCTTAAAATGCAGATGTGTTGGAATTGGCAGACAAGCATGATTGAGGGTCATGTGGACAGATGTCCGTGTGGGTTCGAGTCCCATCATCTGCATCAACTAGTATAACAAGAGGTCGGGACAGAAGTGTTTAACTCCGAGAAATAAGAAGGAATTTCCGAAAATTGTTCTTTAATTTTTGGAGAATTTCGGCTTATTTCCGAAGAAGTTGCTTCTGTTCCCACCGTTTATCAGTTTTTGAGCGTGGAGCAAAAATCCAAAGTGATTTTTGTCCCACGCTCTTGTTTATTACGGAAAAACCATCAATTTTTTATTAAATTCTGATATTTATTATTGCTTTTTCATTATAGTTGGCGTAACTTTAGAGTATAAATTTGTGAAGCGAGGGAGTCCGTGTGAGAGATTTTAAAAAATCCGATAAATTAAATAACGTAAGTTACGATGTCCGTGGTCCTGTTTTAGAAGAAGCAGAACGCATGCAAGAAGAGGGCATACGTATTTTGAAATTAAATACAGGGAATCCAGCGCCATTTGGTTTTGATGCCCCAAATGAAATTGTGCGCGACATGATTGTAAATGTTCGCGATTCAGAAGGTTATTCCGATTCAAAAGGTATTTTTTCTGCAAGAAAAGCGATTGAACAATATTGCCAATTAAAAAAATTTCCTAATGTAACGATTAATGATATTTACACTGGTAATGGCGTGAGTGAATTAATTACCATGTGTATGCAAGGCTTGTTAAATAACGGCGATGAAGTACTTGTGCCAATGCCAGACTATCCTCTATGGACTGCGTCTGTTTCTTTGGCAGGCGGTACGCCCGTTCATTATATTTGTGATGAGCAAGCAGAATGGTATCCAGACATTGATGATATAAAATCAAAAATAACTTCGAATACAAAAGCAATCGTTATTATAAATCCAAATAATCCGACTGGTGCTTTATATCCGAAAGAGTTATTACTAGAAATTGTCGAAGTGGCACGTCAAAATGATTTAATTATTTACTCCGATGAAATTTATGATCGTTTGGTCATGGACGGTTTGGTTCATGTACCAATTGCTACATTAGCACCTGATTTATTTGTCGTAACATTGAATGGTTTGTCAAAATCACATCGAGTGGCAGGCTTCCGATGCGGTTGGATGGTGTTAAGTGGAGATAAATCACGAGTAAAAGGGTATATCGAAGGGCTAAATATGCTTGCTTCCATGCGGTTATGCTCGAATGTGTTGTCACAACAAATCATTCAAACCGCATTAGGCGGCTATCAAAGTGTCGATGATTTACTTTTACCAGGTGGCAGAATTTACGAACAACGAGAATTTATTTACAATGCGATAAATGATATTCCTGGTTTATCAGCCGTGAAGCCTAAAGCAGCTTTCTATATTTTCCCGAAAATTGATACGGCCAAATTTGACATTTATGATGATGAAAAATTTGTTTTAGATTTCTTACACAAACATCATATTTTATTAGTCCATGGTGGTGGGTTCAACTGGCAACAACCAGATCACTTCCGTATTGTTTATTTACCGAAGATGGAAGACTTAAAAACTACAGCAGATAAAATGCGTGAATTTTTAAGTACCTACAAACAAAAATAAAAGAACTACCAAAAAATAGCCTCTAACGAAGCTATTTTTTGGTAGTTCTTGTTTTATCAACAATACTATTCTGCGGTTTCACATGCTTTTTTACTAATAATCATTCGGTTGGTATATTTTTCTTCCATATCAGGACTAGGATTTGCTACTACGATGAGATAAGAATTTTCATACTCCTTCTCCACAAAGCCTGAATAATTTGTTTTTTCCCAAATGAAGTGAACCTTTTTCTCTTCGGCCATACAATAACACTCCTTTTTAATAAAAATGAACCTATTTATTTTCTAAGAAAACCTTAGATAATGTTCTTGCAGTATATTATGCAATAAAGTACAATAAAAGCATAATGCGAATTCGCATATTTTGACAAAATCCCCATTTTGCAAGGAAAATGGCCGATATAAATAGGAGCTATTGTGATGAATTCTTTAGGTGCAGTTATTAAAGAAATTAGAAAAAATAGAAAATTGACACAGAAAATGTTATCAGAAGACATCTGTTCGCAAAGTGTTTTAAGTCGCATTGAAAACAATGAAGAGTTGCCAAACGTTCTCGTAATGCAACAACTTTGTGATCGTTTAGGTGTGACGGTTGACCAGATTATGCGTTATAAATCTGGTGATGTGCACGTTGTTACGTATTCATTTGAAAAAATGGCTGAATATTTTCGCCATAAAAAATATCAATTATTATTAAATTATTTAAAGGAAAATCGTATTGAAGAACAATTGTATTTAGATACGGACTGGCAAAAATATTATTATTATTTAGGTAGTTGTGAATTGTTTGTTCTAAATGATTACGAAAAAGCTATTGCTAGTTTGCGTAAAGGATTATCTTTCACCTATAAAGCCGATAAGTTAAATGTTTCTGATTTAGAGATTCAATTAATTAGTTGTCTAGGTGCCACTTATGGTTACATGGGCAATCGAGTAGAAGCAGAACGATTTTTAAGTTTGAGTATTCATTATTTTAATCAATTGCCAAATGAACGCAGTAATGCAGAGTTAACGAAAATATTTTTTAATTATGCTGATTTCTTATTTAAAAATTATACAGAAAAAGATGCCGAAATTTATGTGGATCAAGGAATTACTTGGGCCCGCAAAAAAAATAGTTATTATTATTTAAGTGAATTATTAAATCTAAAATATTTAGTTTTAATGAGAAAGAATAAACATGAAGAAGCAGAACGTTATCTGAACTTAGCACAACAAATGAAAAATGTGGAAAGTGGCAATCTTTAAAAAATCCTCAGAATTGCTTAAAAGGTCTACACCATTTCTTGACTTTTGTACTGATTAAGAGTACTTTTGAAGTAAGTAAAATAAAGAAAGAAGGATGAAGATGAAAACATTTATCTTTGCAGACAAGTTCTTTTTAAAAAGCGATGTTAAAGGACCTGGTTATTTAGAAATCACGGATGGTATCTTTGGTAATTATACAAAAGATGAACCGCAAGGGGACGTAAAAATTATTCGTGAGGAAGGCAAATGGATTGCCCCAGGTTTAGTCGATACTCATATTCATGGTTACATGAATCATGACGTAATGGATAACGATGCAGAAGGCATTAAAGTGATGTCTGAAGGCTTATTATCTTGTGGTGTAACTTCATTTTTACCAACAACGTTAACGTCAAGTAAAGAACGTTTAACAGACGTTGCACGTACGATTGGTCAAGTCTACCAAGAAGTACCTGGTGCAAAAATTCAAGGGATTTACTTTGAAGGACCTTTCTTTACTGAAGAACATAAAGGCGCACAAAATCCAAGTTATTTTGGAGATCCAGACCTTGATACATTCCACGAATGGCAAGAAGCTTCAGGCGGAATTATTAAGAAAATTGCGTTGGCACCAGAACGTAATGGGGTGAAAGAATTTGTTGAAACCGTTACAGATGAAGGTGTCGTTGTTGCTTTAGGCCATAGTAATGCGACCTTAGAAGAAGCTGATGTGGCAGTTGAAGCAGGCGCTAGCGTTTTTGTTCATGCATATAATGGGATGCGTGGCTTAAATCACCGTGAACCAGGGATGGTTGGTGCATTGTTAACGTTACAACACGTTTTCTCTGAATTAATTTGTGATGGACACCATGTACATCCGCAAGCGGCTGAAGTATTGATGGAAAAAGCGGGCCATGATCACGTTGCGTTAATTACAGACTGCATGATGGCTGGCGGTATGCCAGATGGCAACTACAATTTAGGTGAATTTCCTGTTGTGGTAGCAGAAGGAACGGCTCGTTTGGATACTGGGAACTTAGCAGGTAGTATTTTAAAACTAAAAGAAGCAATTAAAAATGTAGTTGATTGGGGTATTGCAACACCTGCACAAGCAATTATGATGGCTTCATTAGTTCCTGCGATCAGCTGTAAAATTGATGATCAATGTGGCATGATTGCAAATGGTCGAGATGCTGACTTTATCGTATTAGAACCAACCATGGAATTAGCAGCCACTTATTTAGATGGCGTAGAACGTTATCGAGCATAAGACACAAGAAAAAGCTTGCGGAAATTTATCCGCAAGCTTTTTTTATAATTCTTTTGGTAAAATCGCAGAAGTGATTTCTTTGTTCTCGTAGGCAATAAAAAAATCGATTAATTGCTTGTCAAATTGCTCAATATCCTCTTTGTAAAGGGAGCTGGGAATCACAAAGGTTTGCTCTAGAGTACCTGCTAGATAATCGCCATCTAAACTTTGGGCGACAACTAAAAATTCTTGTTTGCGCCAATGTTCCACATCTGTTTTAGAAATGGTTTCTGGAGAGGCTAAAAATTTACAATTTTCGACAAACTGTTCATCAATTTCTTCACTGAAAGTTAATTCAGCATCCTCTTCTTGAGGTTGAGAGAGGATTGCTTGCAAAAATGTTTGTGGTTTTGCATCGGGTAATGTTTCTTTTAGCTGTTCAAAATCCAATGAAAGTTCCTCCTTATTGTTTGTTTAAAATAGTTACTGAAAAATCAATGGGTGAATTTGTTTTAAGGCTTTTGGCTTCTAAGATGATTTTTTCAGCCAACAAATCGTTTCCGTTATATACAGGTGTCACGCGATAACGAACGGTTTCGCCGCGATCAAGAGCTGCCCGAATCTGATTTTCATATTTCGTCATATAAGGAGTGTTGACAGGATTCTGATACAAGGTGGTTAAGTTACGTGGATCATCACCACTGCCTCCCATTTGACGGCCGATTAGGTGGCCACGCGAATGATTAGCTTTTCCTGAAATGAAACCAGCTGGTCGAATATCTTTATTAGCGGAAGTTCCTGTATTGACCATTGCGGGTTTTAATAGCGCATCAGCGCCTGTCGCTCGTTTTAGACGATCTAGAGAATGATAAGTAATCCAGCCGTTTGAGTTATCCTTTAATTCCTCTGCTGAAAATGTGGCTTTACCATTTTCAATGGGTCCGGGATTATCTCCTTTAGGTGCTGGTGTGCTTGAAGGGGTGGTTGTTTGTGGTTGAACATTAAATAAATCTTGTAAAGCATCAGGAACTTTAACGCCAACCGCGCCTAAAATTAAAATGATTAATGCGCTAATTAGCATGATGGTTGAATTAAATGGTGGTTTCTTCTTTCTGTTTGCCATAACGTGCTCCTCTAATTTTATACTTGCAATAGTCCAAATTTAAGTGGACCATCTTTTCTATTATACGTAAATTTGCTAAAAAATCAAAAAAGGCTTTTCTTTGAAAGACTTGTTTTCTCAGATATGTTACTATTTTAATGTAGAAGGGAAGGGATAGTGGATGGCCTATATTGAAGTCAAAAATGAATACAAGCGTTACCAAATGGGAGAGACAACTATTACTGCGAATGATGGCATTTCTTTTGAAGTGGAAAAAGGAGAAGTAGCGGTTATTTTAGGCCCCAGCGGTGCTGGAAAATCAACTGTTTTAAATATTCTTGGTGGAATGGACAGCTGTGATGAAGGGGAAATTATTATTGATGGCACAGATATCGCTCAGTTTTCAGAGAAACAATTAACCACTTATCGACGAAATGATGTCGGGTTTGTTTTCCAATTTTACAATTTAGTCCCAAATTTAACGGCAAAAGAAAATGTTGAATTGGCTTCGCAAATCGTTGCGGATGCGTTGGATTCGACCACTGTTTTACAATCGGTGGGTTTAGGGGAACGTTTAGATAATTTTCCAGCGCAACTTTCTGGTGGTGAACAACAACGAGTAACCATCGCCCGTGCGATTGCTAAAAAGCCCAAGTTACTTTTATGTGATGAACCGACAGGAGCACTGGATTATGAAACAGGGAAACAAATTTTAACCATTTTGCAAAACACTGCTCGTGAAACAAGAACGACCGTCTTAATTATTACCCACAATTCAGCCATTGCAGAAATGGCCGATCGGGTAATTCGAATTAATGATGCGAAAGTTCGTGAAATGACTGTGAATGATCAGCCTAAATTGGTTGCTGAAATTGAATGGTAGGTGCCTAAAATGAAGAAAACAGCGCTAATTAAAACAAGCTTACGTGAAATTAGACAATCTACTACACGGTTTTTATCGATTATGGGGATTATTTTCCTTGGTGTAATGGTCTTTGTTGGTTTGAAAGCTACTGGACCAGATATGATTAAAACCGCGAATAATTATTACCAGAAAGAGCAGCTTCCAGATGCGCGAATAATTTCTACAATGGGACTGGAAAAGAAAGATTTAACAACACTACAGTCTTTAAAAGATGTCGAAACAGTTGTGCCGCGGTATACAATAGATGCCACGATTGGGCCGCAAAATAATGCAGTAAAATTGTTTGGCTATCGAAAAAAACAAGCAGGATCGGTTAACTATCAAGTAGTTGACGGTCGGTTACCTAAACAAACAAATGAAATTGCATTAGATACATTAGCGAAAACTAGATATGACTATAAAATGGGTGATAAAATCACTTTAAACGATGCAGCGATTAAAGAAAAAGGGCTGACACAAACTCATTTTACTGTTGTTGGATTTATCAATTCACCAGAATATATTGATAATACATCCAGGGGAACCACAACGGTCGGTTCTGGAACGTTAAACTTTTTTGGCGTGGTTTCGGAAAAAGCCTTTGACAGTCAACGGTATCCAGAATTGCTAATCTCATTTCGTTCATTAAAACATCAAAATACGTATTCCTCTGATTATGAAAAGAAAAGAGAGCAGGCCTTAAATCAAGTAAAAGAGGCACTGAAAAATCGGCCAGAAGAACAGGTTGCGGCTCTGCGTGATTCGGCTCAGCCGGACATTAACCAAGGTCGGCAAGCGCTGGAAACGGGAAAACAAGCACTTGCGCAGTTGGAGCAACAACCAGGAATTCCAGCTGAGATGCTTGAAAAGCAAAAAGACGAATTGGCTAAACAGGAACAACTGTTGGCTGAAAAAGAAACAGAGCTAGCCAATTTGAAAGCCCCAACGTATTATTATTTTACCAGGGAAGACAATCCAGGATTTTCTGAATATCAAGATAACGCTGATCGGATTTCTTCTTTAGCCACGCTGTTCCCGTTGTTCTTTTTCCTAATTGCGGCATTAGTCAGCTTAACTACCATGACACGTATGGTGGAAGAAAAAAGAATGGAAATTGGTAGTTTGAAAGCTTTAGGTTATCGTAATCGTGAAATTGCTTCGATTTTTATTACCTATGCAACGGTTGCTAGCCTAACAGGTGCATTATTAGGATTGGCAGTTGGCTATTATCTATTCCCTAAAATAATTTTTGATGCCTACGGTCAAATGTACAATATTCCTGATTTAGTTACACCGTGGTACTTAAATTACAGTTTATGGGGCATCATTGTAGCCTTAGCTTGTACTGTGGGAGCGGCCTTAGTGACATTAAGAATCGATTTATTAAGTACACCAGCTACCTTGCTAAGACCCAAAGCGCCGAAAGCAGGACAACGGATTTTACTAGAACGAATCCGCCCTTTATGGCAACGCATGAGCTTTATTCAAAAAGTGACCGCTAGAAATCTGTTCCGCTATAAACGACGGATGCTGATGACCGTTATCGGAATAGCTGGTTGTATGGGGCTGTTAATTGTTGGTTTTGGTTTACGCGATTCAATTGTGGATGTCGCTACAATTCAGTTTAATAAAATCTGGCATTACCAAGCAGTCGTGACTTTTAAAGAGCAAACGACACCTGAAGAGACAAAAGAGTATCAAGAAACGTTGCGCAAACTGGATGGTTTGAATAAAACAATTCCGTTATATTCAGAAATCTTTAAAACGAAGGGCAAAGGCGCACCAACTCAAAATATTACTCTTTATGTGCCACAAGATCCTTCGAAAATGGCTGAGTTTCAATTATTTAATGATCGAGTCACTGGAGAAAAATATTCCCTCAACGATGACGGTGTAATCATTAATGAAAAATTAGCTAAATTATTCGGCTATAAAGTCGGAGATCACTTAAATTTAGAAAATAGTGATAATCAAACCTATCACGTGAAAATTGCCGCGATTGCAGAAAACTACACGGGTCATTTTGTCTATATGACGCCGAAACTCTACCAGACGATGATGAAACAGAAGCCGGAGTATAATACAGAATTCCTACTTTTTGACAAAAAGTTATCCTCAAAACAAGAAACCTCAATCGGAGAGGCGTTGACAAAACAGCCGAAAGTGTTGAACATTACGTTTTTAACTGCGATGAAAGGTTCGTTTGATGATATGCTGAAAAGCCTTGATATTGTCATTTGGGTACTAATTGCTGTTTCTGGTTCTTTAGCGTTAATTGTGTTATATAATTTAACCAACATTAATGTTTCTGAACGGATTCGAGAACTTTCCACGATTAAGGTTTTAGGGTTTTACGATCGTGAAGTCACCACCTATGTTTACCGTGAAAACATTATTTTAACGTTCATTGGTATTATTGTTGGCTGCTTCTTTGGGAAAATTTTGCATCAATATATTTTAGCAACCGTTGAAGTTGATTTAATTATGTTTTCGCCAATTATTCATTGGCCAAGTTATCTGTATTCCGCAGTCATCACCATGTGTTTCACGTTGTTTGTGATGGTCATTATGCATCGGAAATTGAAGAAAATCAATATGATTGAAGCGTTAAAATCAAATGAATAGCACATTTTAAAAACGAGCAGTCCGTAGAAGTTCGATAATTCTAGGACTGCTCGTTTATTGCTGCTTCTTTTATTAAGAAAAAATAGGTCTTAAGATGTATCTTTTGAGATTTATTTGGAAATTACTACTCTTTTTATTTAAAAATTGGTACACTATTACTAGGTTATAGCACAGAAAGGAGTGTGGGAAAAGTGTTAGAAGGTCTACCATTGGAAACGGTTTATTTTTATGCATTAGTGGGGAGCGCGGTCCTCGCTTTTTTACTAATTATTTTTGGGGATGTTTTTAATTTTGATGGACCGGTGGACCCAATGCTGATTATTCCATGGATTGCTTTTACCTCGCTGTTTGGGTACCTTGGGGAAGAATTAACAGCGGTGAATAGTTGGCTTATTTTAATTGTCAGTGGTATTCTTTCAACCATTATTGTTTTCTTCCTAAATTTTTATGTGTTGGTCCCTTTGAAAAATTCGGAGGCCACAATTTCTATTTCGGAAAAAGACATGGAGGGTCGTGTTGCTACTGTGATTACCCCAATTCCTGTCCGGGGAATGGGCGAGATTCAATTGAAGAGTGTCACAGGTTCGTTAAGTCGACCAGCAGCATTTTATGTGCCACAAGAAGTGGCTGCGCCAAGAGGTAGTGAGGTATTGATTATTGAATTGAAAGAACGGGTTTGTTATGTCATTCCTTACGAAGGCAGTCTAAAAATATAGAGTAGGAGAGAAGAAAATGGGGATTTTGTTACCGATTATTATTGCAGTTTTAGTATTATTAATGTTATTAATTGTGTTTGTTTCTAAATATCAGACAGCCAAACCTGATGAAGCGTTAATTATCAGCGGGAGCTATCTAGGCTCTAAAAATGTTCATGTAGACGAAGGTGGCAACAAAATTAAAATCGTTCGTGGCGGTGGTGCGTTTGTCTTACCAGTGTTCCAACGTTCAAATCGAATTAGTTTGCTTTCAAGCAAATTAGATGTTTCTACACCAGAAGTGTACACAGAACAAGGGGTTCCTGTGATGTGTGATGGGACATCAATCATTAAAATTGGTTCGTCAGTTGAAGAAATTGCGACAGCAGCGGAACAATTTTTAGGAAAAACAACGGAAGAATTAGAAAATGAAGCACGTGAAGTATTAGAAGGACATTTACGTTCGATTTTAGGTTCAATGACAGTGGAAGAAATTTACCAAAATCGTGATAAATTTAGCCAAAGTGTACAAGAAGTTGCCAGTGTTGACTTAGCTAAAATGGGCTTAGTTATTGTGTCGTTCACAATTAAAGAAGTTCGTGATAAAAATGGATACTTGGATTCATTAGGGAAACCAAGAATCGCTCAAGTTAAACGTGATGCAGATATTGCTGAAGCAGAAGCCTTGAAAGAAACTCGCATCAAAAAAGCGGAAGCTGAAAAAGAATCACAACAAGCGGAATTGCAACGTCAAACAGAAATTGCAGAAGCTTCAAAAGAAAAAGAATTGAAATTAGCGTTATACAAACAAGAACAAGACATTGCCAAAGCCAAAGCAGACCAAGCCTATAACTTGGAAAGCGCCCGTGCCCAACAACACGTGGTGGAACAAGAAATGGAAGTCAAAGTCGTTGAACGTCAAAAACAAATTGAGTTAGAAGAAAAAGAAATTACGCGTCGTGAAAAACAATACGACTCAGAAGTGAAGAAAAAAGCAGATGCAGATCGTTATGCACGCGAACAAGAAGCTCTTGCTCAAAAAGCACGCGAAGTAGCAGAAGCCGAAGCAGAACGCTTCAAAGTTGAAGCATTAGCCGAAGCGGAAGCCAATAAAACGCGTTTAACAGGTCAAGCGCAAGCCGAAGCTATTTTAGCTCGTGGTGCAGCGGAAGCCGAAGCCAAACAAAAGATTGCTGATGCCTTCAAAGAATATGGTGAAGCAGCTGTGTTAAGTATGGTGATGGAAATGTTGCCACAATTAATGAAAGAAGCAGCACAACCATTGGGCAACATCGACAAGATTTCAGTGGTAGATACAGGCGCAGGTGGCGAAAATTCTGGCGCCAACCGTATTACCAATTATGCAACAAACTTGTTGGCTGGTACACAAGAAACACTAAAAGAAACAACGGGCCTCGACGTGAAAGAGCTAATTGAAAACTTTTCTAAAAAAGGTACCTCAAATAGC
Organism: Enterococcus sp. DIV0294; assembly: GCF_050558155.1. Lineage (NCBI taxonomy): Bacteria > Bacillati > Bacillota > Bacilli > Lactobacillales > Enterococcaceae > Enterococcus > Enterococcus sp. DIV0294. The sequence goes on from NZ_CP187889.1 coordinate 1,205,119, forward strand.
GTGAACTATCATGCAACAGAAGGTTCAGAAAAAGAATAGAAATCAGCCTTTAAGGAGTAGCGAATCGCATTTCGTTACTCCTTAATGCTGTATTGAAACGATAAACGAACAATCTGACAGAGAAATAGCAAGTGCTTGTTTTGTTTCAAAGATTCTGATAACATAGAGTTCTTGGAGGGATAGAGATGTCAAAAAAGAATAAAGATATTGAAGTACGTGTTGAAGAAGAAAAAGCCCAATACAATGGAGCGAACGTTTTAATGAACAAATTATTTATTGGTAAAAAAGAAATCGGTCGTGTCATTCCGCAAAATGATAAAAAATTCATCATTGAAATTGATGGTAAGCAAGAAGGTACAGCAAAAAATCTGGACGAAGCCTTTGAAACAATTATTCGTCAATGGAATTTAAGTGAATAAAAAATAAATAACAATTTTTTTAAAAAAAGGGTTGCTTTTTTCTGGAAAAGATTGTATTATAACTAAGTCAGGTCGTTACAGCGACAATGACTTTTTGGAGGAATAGCGAAGTGGCTAAACGCGACGGACTGTAAATCCGTTCCTTAGGGTTCAGTGGTTCGAATCCACTTTCCTCCATTTTCTTTTTGGGGTATAGCCAAGCGGTAAGGCAACGGACTTTGACTCCGTCATGCGTTGGTTCGAATCCAGCTACCCCAGTTTTCAGAACATTTCTGGTAGAGAGATGTTCTTTTTTTGTATAATTATATAACAAAAATGAGGTAAGATTTTCCTCATGTACAGGCTAGAAAAGTTTTCATTTATATAAGAATATGCTAAAGTATTAAGAAAGAATAGTCTGGAGTTGATAAGAATGAACTTTAAAGAAAAAATTACAGAAATGGTTGAAAATGTTTACGATTTAGCACGCGATGGTAAGTATGATGTCAAAGTTGACTTAATTCCTCGTAAAAAAGGCAACATCAAAAGTGGTGTTAAAGTCACTTCTTCAAGAAATACAGCCCACAATATCAAATGGCGTTCAAAAAACTAATTCGTCTTTAACAGAAACACCGGAGCAGACAAAATTATTGTCTACTCCGGTGTTTTTATTTTTCTAATTCGATGCCTAAGACAGTTAAATGCCCATTACCAACTAATTTGATAACTAATTGGGCTAAGTGGTTGGGTGTCATATCCGTCTCGCTAGTAATCCACCAATGAAGGGTACCGATGAAGATAGAGGTCATGTATTCAATAACAAAATCTATCGGTACATCAATATCATTTTCGGTAATACGCAACTGCGAAAAAATCGTCGCATATTTTTCTTCGATAATTTCAGCTAAGCGTTTTCGAAAGTGTTCGTTGAAATTATTGTCCATGATAGTTAAGAAGAAAGATTTGTTCTCTTGAATGTTGATGTAGAGTTGCGTCAGAAGTTCTTCAATGTGCTTCACGCGGACACGGTTGCCATTAACCAGTTGTTGCGAATCAAGAATAGCGGTAAAAGCACTAAGCGTAAAGGTGAAGATTGCATCATATAAATGCTGTTTGTCTTTAAAATGAGCATAAAAAGTCGCACGATTAATCATAGCTTCATCAGCAATATCCTGAATCGTCACCGCTTCGTAGCCTTTCGTTTCTACAAGTTTAAAAAAAGCTTCAATAATCATTTTTCTGGTTCGTTGTACTCTAAGGTCTGTTTTCTTTGCCATCATAAATTCCTTTCGAGATAGTCAACATTCGCGGAAACTTTGTTGTTTATCTCACAAAATAGGGTAAATTGCTTGTTGCAAATCATTTAGAACCTTTCTAAAATAGGTATATCTATTATAACAAACAGTTTGTATAATAATCAACAAACTGTTGGGAAATGAAGGGGTATTTTAATTGATGGTTATGAGAGCAGGGATTGATGTTGGGTCAACGACAGTAAAATTAGTATTTTTAAATAAACAAAATCAGCCTATTTTTACAAAATATGAACGCCATTTTTCAGATGTCAAAGCAGCAACGGAACGCATTTTAAAAGAAGGGCTAGCAAGGATCGGTGCAGACCAACCTGTGACAATGAGCATAACTGGCTCTGGTGGTATGGGGCTGGCTGAGGTATTAGGGATTCCCTTTGTTCAAGAGGTTATCGCGTGTACACGAACTGTTGAAACAATAATACCAGAAACGGATGTTGCTATTGAACTTGGCGGAGAAGATGCAAAAATCACTTTTTTTGATGGTGCTTTAGAGCAACGAATGAATGGTAGTTGTGCAGGTGGGACAGGCGCCTTCATCGATCAAATGGCTGTTTTACTTAAAACGGATGCCAATGGAGTGAATGAATTGGCGAAGAATTATCAAACTATTTATCCGATTGCTTCCCGCTGTGGGGTTTTTGCCAAAACGGATGTTCAACCTTTAATCAATGAAGGAGCAGCGAAAGAAGATATCGCGGCGAGTATTTTTCAAGCGGTAGTTAATCAAACAATCGCCGGGTTAGCTGCTGGTCGCAAAATTAAAGGTAAAGTAGCGTTTTTAGGGGGACCTTTATTTTTCATGTCAGAATTGAGAAAACGGTTTGTTGAAACCTTAGCAATTCAGCCAGAAGATGTTATTTTTCCAGAACAACCGCAACTGTTTGTAGCAATGGGTGCAGCACTTTATTCAGAAGATGCAGCCGAATGTACATTGGAAGAATTAATTCAGCGCTTAGTGAACAGCCAGGCTACTGATTTACAGCCGAGCGACACGTTACCACCGTTATTTAACAGCGCAGAAGATTTGGCAGATTTTCGAGAAAGACACGCGCAAGCTCAAGCAAAGGAGAAACCTTTATCTCAACATACTGGCGTGACCTTTTTAGGGATTGATGCAGGCTCCACAACGACAAAAGTCACATTGATTGATGAAGATGGTCATTTGTTGTTTTCTTTTTATGGTAATAACCAAGGGCAACCTTTAGAAACCACCATGACAGTACTGAAATCACTTTATCAACAACTGCCTGAAGAAGTTTTTATCGGAAAAGCGGCTGTTACAGGATATGGAGAACAGCTAATAAAAAATGCGTTAAAAGTCGATATTGGTGAAGTTGAAACGATGGCCCATTACAAAGCAGCCAACCATTTTCAGCCAGGTGTGGATTTTATTTTGGATATCGGAGGACAAGATATGAAAGCGATGACCATTAAAAATGGCGTGCTTTCCTCGATACAATTAAATGAAGCTTGTTCTTCTGGGTGCGGTTCTTTTATCGAAACCTTTGCGCAATCTTTAAAATATAATGTGAAGGATTTTGCTTTGGCGGCTTTAGAATCGCAAGCGCCTGTTGATTTAGGTTCTCGGTGTACTGTTTTTATGAACTCAAAAGTGAAACAAGTTCAAAAAGAAGGGGCCTCTGTCGGCGATATTTCTGCTGGACTATCTTATTCAGTCATCAAAAATGCCATTTATAAAGTCATTAAGGTTCGCCGACCTGAAGAGTTGGGAGAAAAGATTGTCTGCCAGGGAGGAACATTTTACAATGAAGCGGTCTTGAGAGCTTTTGAAAAAATTAGCGGTCGTGAAGTGGTTCGTCCTTCTATTGCTGGTTTGATGGGGGCCTATGGGGCAGCGCTGATTGCTTTGGACGCTTATGAAATTGGGGAAGAAACCACGCTTCTTTCTTTAGAAGAGTTAGCGGCATTTACCTCTGAAAAGGAATTTACTCATTGCGGCTTGTGTGAAAACAATTGTCAATTAACGGTCACAGTGTTTTCAGATGGGCGCCAATTTATTACGGGAAATCGCTGTGAACGTGGTGCGCGAATTAAAATTAAACGAGAAGAACGCAAAGTGAATTTGGTTGATTATAAGTACCGCAAGTTATTTAAGTACCGACCTTTGCGGGAAAATAAAGCGTTTCGTGGGCGCTTGGGTATCCCTAGAGTCCTAAACATGTATGAAAATTATCCTTTGTGGCATACATTTTTTACTGACTTAGGCTTTCGGGTCGAATTATCGCCACGTTCTAATAAGCAAATCTATGAACAAGGCCTTGAAACGATTCCCAGTGATACGGTTTGTTACCCAGCGAAAATGGCGCATGGACATATTCAAGCATTAATTGATGCGCAAGTGCCAATCATCTTTTATCCTGGTGTCGTTTTTGAACAGCAAGAAACATTGGAAGCTGATAATCATTTTAATTGTCCAATTGTGCAAAGCTACCCAGATGTCATTCGAAATAATGTGGATGCCATCAGAGAGGGCCAAGTGGATTATCGAAATCCCTATCTTAATCTAGCGAATGAAGCTGCAGTTGCCAAAGTTTTAGCTGAAAATTTTGCTGATTTAGGGATTTCCTTAGAAGAAATTCAAACAGCGCTGCATCATGGTTATCAAGAATTAGCAGCCTTTAAAAAAGAAATTCAAGAAAAAGGCGAAGAAACGTTAGCCATGTTAACTGAAAAAGGCGAGAGAGGAATTGTCTTATCGGGACGACCGTATCACTTGGATCCAGAAATTAATCACGGCATTGCCGAAGTCATTACACAGGAAGGATTCCATGTCTTGACAGAAGACAGTATCTCGCATCTTGGAGACGTGCAGAATTTACGTGTGGTGAATCAATGGGTCTATCATTCTCGCTTATATGCGGCGGCTAAAGTAGTGGCTAAGACGAAAAATTTAGAACTTGTCCAACTGAATTCCTTTGGTTGCGGCTTAGATGCTGTGACAACCGATCAAGTAGAAGAAATCATGGATCGGTCTGGCAAAATTTATACAGTCCTCAAAATCGACGAAGGCGCGAATTTGGGCGCAATTCGTATTCGATTGCGCTCCTTGAAGGCGGCTGTCAATGAGCGGGAGAAGCAACAGTTTGTTCCGCATATGCAAATGGAAGAGCCAGAGAAAATTGTGTTTACAAAACAAATGAAAAAAACACATACCTTACTGTTACCAATGCTTAGCCCGATTCATCAATCTGGATTAGTCGATGTAGCATTACAAGCTTCTGGCTATCATGTCGTCTGTTTGCCTGCGCAAGACAAAGAAGCTGTGAATGTCGGGTTAAAATATGTCAATAATGATGCGTGTTACCCAGCAATTATTTCCATCGGACAACTAGTTGAAGCTTTGGAAAGTGGTCAATATGATTTGGATAATGTCAGTGTCTTAATGACGCAAACAGGGGGCGGTTGTCGCGCAACGAATTACATTCCATTATTACGAAAAGCCTTAAATGATGCTGGTTTTTCTCAAGTTCCTGTAGTTTCAGTTTCGATGGGCAATAAAGGAGTCGAATCCAATCCAGGATTTAAATTTACGTTGCCAATGGTCAAACGCTTAGTAGTTGCCTTTTTATATGGTGACTTATTCGAACGAGTAGTTTATCGAACAAGACCTTATGAAACAGAAAAAGGAATGGTAGATCAACTTCACCAAGATTGGCTAAAAAGAGTGGAAGCCAATGTCCGGAATGGTTCGCTGACACAATTTAATCACTTCATGAAAAAAATTATTCGGACGTTTGATGAAATTCCTTTACAAGAGATAAAAAAACCAAAAGTCGGTGTGGTCGGGGAAATTTTAGTGAAATATTCGCCGACAGCGAATAATGATATTGTGCGTTTGCTAGAAGAAGAAGGTGCTGAAGCAGTTGTGCCAGATATTGTTGGCTTTATGAACTATTCTTTGTACAATCAAATTTGGAAATACGAAAATATGGGCATGTCAAAACAAAGCAAACGTTTAGCAGAATTTGCGATAAAAATCATTGAATTGGTAGAAAAACCAATGGATAAGGCATTGAGAAAATCGGTTCGTTTTGATGGTATTCATTCCATTTATGATATGGCAGCAGACGCAAGTAAAATTTTATCAATTGGTAATCATACGGGTGAAGGTTGGTTTTTAACAGCTGAAATGATTGAGCTCTTAAAACACGAGGTGAATAACATCGTTTGTATGCAGCCGTTTGGGTGTTTACCAAACCATATTGTTGGAAAAGGGGTCGTGAAAGAGCTGCGACGTCAATATCCGCAAGCAAACATTGCGGCGGTGGATTATGATCCAGGGGTATCTTTGGTTAATCAGTTGAACCGAATCCGTTTGATGATGGCCACAGCGAACAAGTTGTTGAAAGAAGAAAATGTAAAAAGATAATAACTAATAGCAATTCGTTTAAAAACATTTGACTTGGTCACTTTTTACTGACTAAGCCAAATGTTTTTGTTATAAAAAGAAAGCATGCAACTAGACCAACTTTGATAAAAATTCCAATTCCTCTTTTATTTATCATTTTTTGGTTGTTTATACGGTCTATACCAGTTATAATAGAAGAGGAGATGAACGAAGAGGAGGAAGCGTAAATGGTTCAAAATATACCAATTTATATTCAAATTCACGATAAAATCAAAGAAGATATTGAAAAAGGTGTCTGGAGTATCGGGGATCGTTTGCCCTCTGAGCGAGAATTAGCCTTGAAATTTGATGTTAGTCGAATGACCTTACGCCAAGCCATTCAGACTTTAGCAGACGAAGGGATTTTAGAACGAAAAATTGGTTCAGGAACATATGTAGCACGTAAGAAAGTTCAAGAAACAATGACAGGTACCACTAGTTTTACAGAAATTACCTTGTCTCAAAATCGCGTTCCTTCTAGTCGGACGGTGTCTTATTTTGTAGCGAAACCTAGTTCTAGTGAGATGGAAAAATTACAACTAGGTCCAGAAGATTCAATTTTACGAATGGAAAGAATTCGTTTTGCGGATGACATTCCGATTTGTTTTGAGGTGGCGAGCATTCCTTATTCATTGGTCTCGCAATATGGCAAATCTGAAATCACGAACTCTTTTTATAAAACACTTGAAGCCAAATCTGGCCACAAAATTGGCCACTCTAACCAAACAATCTCTGCTGTTCAAGCATCGGAGCAGATCGCAGAATATTTAGAGATTAAACGAGGCGATGCAATTCTGCGTGTGCGCCAAGTATCCTATTTTGAAAACGGACTACCTTTTGAATATGTTCGTACGCAGTATGCAGGAAGTCGATTTGAGTTTTATTTAGAGAAGTAGAGAAAAAGAATGAATAAAAGATAGGAAAACTTATCAATGTGATAAGTTTTCCTATCTTTTAATTTTTTTTTTGCTAAAGAAATAAATTGTTTTTTTAATAAAATGCATATTTACTTATTAATTTATCTGACGTTAAAAAATAACGATTTAATGGAATTTGTTTATTTTTCAAAATTTTATTTAAATATTTTTTAAATAATTTTTATTTATCAGTTATTTTTGTTTTTATTTTGATAAATATTGATTTGGATGGATTTGTAATGTTGTTTTTAAGAGTTTTTATTTGTTTATTTTATTGTTATAATTATTTTTATGCGAATACGTATATTTTTAAATAGTTATTGACTATATTTTTTATATATAGTTATAATATTTGTAACAGGTAATAAAACTATAAAAAATGTGGAGGGATTACTTATGGCAGGATCAATTGCTGTAACACCAGAACAACTGAAATCACAAGCGAAAGTATATTCGCAAGCATCGTCTCAAATTCAAGATGCAATTCGTAAAGTGAATTCAATGAACCAACAAATTTCACAACAATGGAAAGGGCAAGCATTTCAAGCGTATCTGGAACAGTACAATCAATTGGAAGATAATGTCAAACAGATGGAAGAATTATTGATTAGTATTAATCAACAATTAAACAAATATGCAGACACTGTCGCAGAACGTGACCGTCAAGATGCAGGATCATTTGGCTTTTAATTGATCAAAGATTGAAGCGCTAGCGCAATGAATTGCACTAGCGATTTTTCTAAAGGAGAGAAGATAATGGAAGGGAAAATAAAAAAAGGTATCCCTTTTGCCTTAGCAATTGGAGCAACTTTCTTGTTATTACTTTTTTTCATTCATTTAGGGTTTAAAGATGAGAACGTGACTCGAAGTAGCAAAGATCAGACAACAAAGATGCAGTACGCATTAGTTAATGAAGATAAAGGCGCAAGTTTTGAAGGAAAACGTTATGCATTAGGTTCTGATTTTGTCACATTAATTAACAAAGATACAGCTAATCGATGGGAAACAACGACTCGGAATATCGCAACATCTGGGGTTGAAAATGGACAATTCGATGCCCAAATTATTATTCCGCAAGATTTTTCGGAGAAATTATTGTCACTACAAGCTGTTAGTCCAGAGCAGGCTTCTGTTGAATACCAAGTGCGAGACGGACAAAATGAATTGACCAATCAAGCAATTCAAGACAAAGTAAATACTATTTTGAAAGATTTTAACCAACGCGTAATTCAGATGTATTTTTCCAGTATTGTTGGAAATTTAGTTATCGCACAACAAAACGTTAACCAAATCACTGATACGCAGTTGCTGTATCAAAATCAATTAGAAGAAACAATTCAGCAACCATTTAAAGAAATTCCCATGAATTATACGACAGTATTAAGTACGGCTAGTATTTTAGATGAGGACAATAAATTATTTACAAACGAGCAAGAAGCGTTTGTAAAATCAGTACAAACCTTATTAGAAAGCAACAATCGGAGCTTAGAATCAACTAGTAAGACAACGGAAGATACGAAAAAATCAGTGGGCGAGTATTCGAAAGAAGCAAATGAAAAAATAAAAAAATCAATTGCACAATTTAATGAACAGTTTGAGAGACAAAAACAAGAATTGACTAATCAATGGGAAAGTGACACGACAGTATACAAACAACAATTCGATCAACTAAATGGAATGGTAATCAATCAGTTTAGCTCCTTCTACACACCAAGTGAACAAGGAAGCTCAGGGATTTATGCTGACTTTTTATCAGAATCTAAATTATTTCAAGAAACACAAAGCAATCGCATTGGCGAACTACAAAAAGAAATCGCAGAACTACATATGCAAGTAGAACAATTAACTGCGTTAAAAAAGCAAATTGCGGCTACATATTATAATGATCTTGAAGCAACACCTGAGATAGCAACAGACACTCAAATTAAGCAAGCGATTATTCAGTTAATTACGAACGAAAAAGAAAATATACCTAACTTAGATAAAAATTATCAGGAAAGATTGGAAGAATCACTAAGTGAAATTTCTTTTGTAAGTTTAGAAAGACTCGTTAGTGAATTAGAAATGAATAATAGGATTTCAGTTGAACAAGGCAATCTTTTCCGTGATGAGTTACAAATTATTCAGCGATATGCAGAACAACATGAACTTGATTTCACCAATTCAAGCCGCTTTATGTATTTGGAACCTAAACAACTTCATGAAGATACTATAGCGATTCCACAAGAAAAAGTAACTTTTTCACTAGCGACAAATCAAGAGTCGGTTATTTCATTACGACAAACCAATACACAAAATGGCGAATTGTCACTTCTTTTAGATGATTCAAAAGTTCAAACAATTAAAACATCTTTGAATCAGCAGTTAGCAGGTACAGGTTACAGCATTGATATTTCAGCAATTACCCCAACACAGCTAACAATTACCAAACCAGTCAAAATACAAGCTGAGATTCCTGAGAATGATGAAGTGGACGAAGAAAATACGCAAGAAGAGTTGGCAGAAGAATCCGAAGATGAATCTGAAAAAGTAACTGAGCCAGTAAATGATTTGCTCTCACTTCCAGAAAAACTTTCCTTAACGATTGACTTACCAATGTCTTGGCAACTGACACCAGAACAACAAAAAACAGCATTTAATCAGATTGATTATTCTTGGTGGGTAAATAATGAGCTTCAAAATGCACGTTCGTTCGCTGTGTATATTGCAATGGACCAACCATTAGTAACCGATATTCCTGAAATCATGAAGCAATTTCAACTTTTAGATACTGTATCACAACAAATTGTGACTTTATATGGTACGCCTAATCAAAGTCTATCTATTCAAGAGTATGCAGCAATGTTAACCGCTCCTGAAAATCAGGATAAAACAATTGAAGAGTTAGCAGGTGAGACATCCATTTACTGGATGTACGACAATATCACTGAAAACGAGCAAACCATGATGATTACAGATAAATTATTAGACGAATATAAAAAAACAGGAAATCAATTATATCGAGAAACAGATGAACAAATTAATCAATTAAAACAATTAATTGGTACTGAGACAGATCAAAATACAGACGGACGACCTACAACACTTTACGGAACATTAAATTTAATGACGGTCCCTGAAAAATTATTACGAGAAGCGGAGAAATTAAATACATGGTTTGATGAAGCAACAAAACAAGTCAATGCGACATATGCTACTTGGCAAGAAGCTGGAAAAGTGGGAGCTACTTCTGTAATTGATGAAAGAAATCCACATCCAGAAGAAAATCAAACCAGCACTTTAGATGTAGAAACAGAAAATTTAGTTAAAATGATGCAAACGTTAATGCAAACAACGAAAGAAACTAGTCTAACAACAGCTGATTCAGCAGCCAAAGTCAAAGATGTTGCCCAGACTATCAAAGAATTGAAAGCCTCAACAACCAAAGTTCAAGATCATGCGCAAAATATCTTAGCAAACTTAAATGATTCAATTGATGAGTCAAAGAAAACAACCAAAGAAAATGAAGAGTATGCCAAAACATTTGAAAAAGTATTGGCTAATACAAGAGACGGCGGTGCTGATAATCCACGGGTATTTAGTTTCCTTGCGAGCCCAATTCAAGGAGAAGGGATCTTTGGCGAAACACGACAAGTCTCTTTAATTCCCTATTACGCTACCTTGATTGTTAGTATTTTAACATTCGTTATTGTGCTAACTTTCCAAGGCTTTATGAAGAAAAGAACAGTTACTGTAGCGGATGCGTTGGTTGAACCAACCAGAGTTTGGCAAAATATACCAAATCTGTTATTACTCTTGATTACGGTTATTTTGTTTGGGAGTGTCTTTTCACTTCTACTGGTGTTCAATGTATCTCAAATAAATCGATTCGCTTGGTTTAGCTATAGTTTCTTAGTATTTGCTAGCGGTGCACTTTTGGTTTGTGCTTGTTTACGCCAATTTAAAAAACTTACTTTATATGTTTATGGAGCTATGCTGGGGTTATTTTTCATGTTGACACCTTTATTAGGCATTGCAACAAAGGTAGGCTCATTAAGCAATTGGCTCTATCGTTTATCGCCGCTTCAAAATATCAAAAATGGCTTTACTGCTTTAGTAAATGGCGTACAAATTAGTTGGGTTAGTTACCTTATTTTAATCGTTTTACTTGTTTTAGGTGTTGTCCTTAACTTGTTTGTACGACCGGAGGAATAGCCATGAGAAAATTAATAAAAATAGTGATTGTTTTAAGTGTTAATATGCTCTATTTGTCATTGTCATCAACAAAAACAAAAGCAGAAGAAGTAGGCGCTTTAAAAATAAATAATCAAGTGATCTACCAAGACAATCAGCAGAAAAAAAACGTAGAAGTGAATTTCATTATTCCAGATTTGTTTTTGCCGATAAAAGCAGAGAGAGAAAAAGAAGTCAATCAAAGTAAAACGAGGGTTGTCAACGAAGCAAAAAATGATGTATTTAGGACAGAACAGAATGCAAAAACATTAGCAGTTGATAAAAAGGTAAGGCCTTTTCTGTTCAAAGAGACGGCAACGGTCACTTCTCCTGAAAGCGTTGAATCTCTTGAGGTTCACCGAGAAATATCCATAAACTTTTGGTTGTACAGTGGTATTTTTTTAGGAAGTATAGTTATTTTATTCGTTGGTGTTTTTCTAGGAAACCGTTTTTCATATCATCGTGCACAAAGCGGAAATTAAGGAGTGAAAGAAACATGAACAAAAGAACATCGATTGGTATCGGCTTACATGTGTCGAATCAAATTATTGATTTGCAAATCCCTAATCAGGTATCAGTTGCACGTTTAAAAGAATTGTTACTCGAATCGTTTGAGCTGTTGCCAAACCGTTTGCCAGCATCATTTGAATTGGTTGTTTTGAATAAACCAATTCATTTAGCTGATAATCAATTAATTGTAGATTATCCATTAGGGAATGGCGACCAACTAGTAGTAAAAGAAATTATAAAGGAGACACATGGATGAGCGAGTTAAAGGATATTTCAGAGACAATCACTTTAGATGCAACAAAAGAATATGTTCAAGTAACATTACAAGCAAATCAATATCAGTTAGAAAGACTAGAACAGTTTCAACAATTTTTAAAATCAAGTCGTGGATTTTTATCGGGAAAAATAATACAAGCAACGGAAGAAGCGTTAGTGATTCAATACCATAAGGATCAATATATGCAATCCATTTTACAAGCGATAAAAAAAATGGATCAATATGAGCGATTATTGTTAGCGCAAAGAGTTCATTATTTGGTTGATTTCTTAGGTACGCCGGTCCAACCCTTTATTCATCCAGAAAACATCTATATCTTGGGAGAAGAATTATTAATTGCTCATCGTGGTTTTATGCAGGTCATTGTGCCTTATTCAGCAGATGAAAGAGAATTTTTTAAACAATATCGAGCACTGATTTTAGCAATCTTACATCCAAAGTATGAGTATGAACAATTAATTCAAGGGAATGGCACCCTGAAAGATACGCTATCTAAACAATTACAAGAGGCGAAAACAATCAATGAAATTGAGCAAATCATTGGTGAACAAGTCATTCGTCAAAAAGCCAAGCGTGAAGCAGAAACCAAATTAGTGAGTAAAAAAAGGTATTTAACCTTTAAATGGGCCAGCTTAGTGTTATTGGCTTTAACGCTACTTTTTGCAACTACAACAGGGATTTATGTCTTAAAAAAATTACCAGCCCAAGAGCGAGTGAGTTTGGCAGAAGCGCAGTATATTTCTAATGACTATGCAAGTGTTACGAAAACATTAAAAGAAGATACACCAGAAGAATTACCGATAGGAGCTAAGCATGTTGCTGCTGTTAGTTCTGTCCAACTAGATAATTTATCAAATGAACAAAAAACAGCAATTTTAAATAATTTATCTCAAAAATCTAGTGAAAATACCTTACTTTATTGGATTTATATTGGCAAAGGAGACTTTGAAAAATCATTAGATATTGCCCAAAATTTAGGCGATAACCAATATATATTACATGCCTATACAAAATTATATGATGCAACCAAAGCCAATAACAAAATGAACGGCGAGAAAAAACAAGCATTGTTAACAAAATATGAAGAAGCAATTGATAAATACATGAAAATCTTGGGAGGAAAAACGGATGACAACGAAAATCAGTAAAAAATTGGTCTCTGTGAATGATCAAATTCATATATCTAGCATGATTTATTTTGACATTTTTTATTTTGGTCCCCAACTTCTTCACCGTCAAATTACGGCTAAAAACCCAAGTGTTTCAATCGATCAACAATTATTTTTTTACGAAAATGAAGAATTATTCTGTAATGGTGAAACCTTTGATTCTGTTGAAAATTTTTCTGTTTTTCCCCACGAAGAATTAATTACTGTCACCACCAATAAACCGCAGAAAGATTTTTTAATTGCCTCTGCCAAAAATGCTGCGATTTCATTAGAAACAGATGCCATCATCAATATTACACTAGCACCAGAAACTGGGGAATACACAGCAACGATTTATCCCGGAGAAGATACGATTTACTACAATCATTATTTAGTTAAAAAAGGAAGCTATGCTTTTGCAGTCGGTGATCAATTAGTTGTCAATGGCTTAATCATTGAAGTTCGGGAAAAACAATTAAAGTTAACAAGTCTAGGAGCTACATATTCCCTGAATCCTTGGCAAATTGTCGAAGAGGAAGTTATTCCAGAATATCCTGTCGATTTCCCGTCATTTCGACGAAGCCCACGGATTCACTTGAAGGAGCCAAAAAAACAAATAGAAATTGCTGCCCCAAAAACCAAGCAAACAGAAGGGAAAAATGAACTGTTACGGACGATTGTCCCACCTTTAGGAATGGTCGTTTTGAGTGGCGCAACAAGCTTTTTAAGTGGGGGCAATCCAATTATGATGCTTAGTATGGGCGGAGCGAGTTTATTGACGGCTGGTTTTTCAGTCTCTAGTTATTTCACCAATAAAAAAGAAACAAAGCAAAAGAATATCGAACGGACAAATAGCTACGAACAATATTTAATACAAGAGAAAGCTCATTTAAGTATACTGCAACAAGAACAAAAAGAGGCCTTGGAATATATGAATCCTGCCATGAACGAATTAGCCTTAATGACAAAAGAGTATCATGCACGAATATATGAACGCATGATGACTAATGAAGATTTTTTGACAGTTCGCTTAGGGGTTGGTGAAATTTCTTCAAGTTTTACGACAAATTATCAGTCAACGGAAGATGATTCACTAAGTCAAGAAGCTGAAGAACAATTAGTATGGCCATATAAACAATTAGAAAAGGCGCCGATTGTTGTACCACTAATGGGACAAACCTTAGGATTGGCGGGAACACCTGCTGTTTTAAGGACAGCCATTCAAACGTTGTTATTTCAAGTGTCTGTTTTACATTCCTATCGTGACGTAGAGTTTGTTACTTTAGTACCAGAGGAAGATTATCAGAAAGATTGGCATTCTTGGCGTTGGTTGCCACACGTCAAAATCCGCAGCCTGAATTTGCGTGGGATTGTTCATGATCCTCAAACAAGGGATATGGTTTTAAATTCTTTCTATCAAATGATTACGAAACGTCGTCAACAAGTGCGCGAAGCCGGCAATTAAAAAGTTCACTTTCAACCACAGTACATTCTGTCGATTTTAGAAGAAAGCTGGTTGTCAGGGCATGGCTTAAATGAATTTTTAGCTGAAGATATGAGTCAATATGGTGTGACAGTTATTTGGGGAAAAGATGCTTTAAATATGTTACCAGAAACGACAACTACACTGATTGAGTATCAAAGTAGTGAAGCGGCGACTTTAATTAATCAAAATAATAAATATGTGAACCAAAACTTCGTTCCTAATCATTTACCGACTGCTTATCCGCTTGCTTATGCGATTCAGCGCTTGGCGAACTTGCAGCATGTGGAAGTGGAGAAGAATGCGGTGCCAGAAAGTCTGAGTTTACTTGAGCAATACGAAGTAACAAGGATTGAAGAATTAACTATCGATCAACGTTGGTTGAATGCGCAGCCAAATAAATCAATTCGTTCACTAATTGGCTGGCGTGGTAAATCAGATTATGTCTATTGGGACTTACACGAACGTTTGCATGGGCCTCATGCACTTGTTGGAGGGACCACAGGCTCAGGAAAATCAGAATTTTTAACAACTTATCTAATTGGCTTAGCGATTAATTTTTCTCCTGAAGATATCGGCATGTTGATTATTGATTGGAAAGGTGGCGGAATAGCCAATACATTAGATAAGCTACCGCATTTTATGGGCGCTATTACCAATTTAGACGGAGCCGGAACAGCTAGAGCCTTAGCCAGTATCAAAGCAGAATTGGATAAACGTCAACGAGAATTCGCCAAATATGGTGTGAATAATATCAACGGATATATGAGTTTATACAAACAACGACACGAACCGAAACCTGATATTATCTATCCTACTAAACCATTGCCTCATTTAATTTTGGTTTCTGATGAATTTGCGGAATTAAAAGCGAATGTTCCAGAATTTTTAGATGAGCTAACTTCGGTGGCTCGGATTGGCCGTTCATTGGGTGTTCATTTAATTTTGGCGACACAAAAACCAAGTGGTGTGGTAAATGATCAAATTGAAGCCAATAGTACCAGTAAAATTGCTTTGAAAATGGCCAGTGTCCAAGATTCTAATGAATTATTAAAAACGCCAGATGCAGCTCAAATTACCAATCCTGGTCGGGGATATTTAAAAGTTGGGGAAAATGAAGTTTATGAAATGTTCCAAAGTGGTTATGCGGGGGTTCCTTACGATCCTGACCAAGTGATGGAAGAAGTGGTGGATGAACGGCTATATCGGATCAATGATTTAGGCCAAACTGAATTGCTTTATGATCCAGGTGAAGAAGTGGTTCAAGGCAAAGATAAGAGCGACTTACCAACCCAATTGGAAGCTGTTATTACTACGATTGGCGAAATTTTTGAACAATCAACACTGACGATTCCAGATAAACCGTGGTTACCTAATCTTGAAGAAAAAATAGCAACACCAAGTATTGGAAAATCAAATGATCGTAGCCTTAAAGTACCAATAGGCTTACTTGATATTCCTGCAAAGCAAGCTCAAGAAGTCTATGAATATGATTTGGAGAAGTCCAGCCATACAGCAATTTTTGCGAGTCCAGGATATGGGAAATCGACGATTTTACAAACGATAGCAATCAATCTTGCCCATAAGAATACCCCTGAGCAAGTACATTTTAATTTATTAGACTTTGGGAATAACGGGCTACTTCCGTTGAAAGATTTGCCCCATGTGGCAGACATTGTGACGTTAGAAGAAGACGAAAAATTGCAAAAAATGTTGGATCGAGTTAGCCAATTACTAGCGCAAAGAAAGCAACTATTTAAAGAAACTGGCGTAGCTAGTCTAATCCAGTATGAAGCGAAAACACAGCAAAAATTACCAATCATTATTAATTTGCTAGATAGCTATGATGGTTTAAGTTTAGAAGATCAACGGAAAGACGGGATTGACGAGCTGCTTTTACAACTCTTAAGAGATGGTGCTAGTCTTGGCGTTTACTTAATTTTTACTGCGAGCCGTTCTGGCAGTATTCGGATGAATATGATGAGTAATATCGCAACTAAAGTCGTTCTTTATTTAAATGATGAAAGTGAAATAGGTAGCTTGTTAGGTAGAGATGCTTTAATGGCTCAAGCAATCAGCGGACGTGGGCAAGTCATGTTGGATACGCCAACGGCGATTCAATTTTACTTGCCAGCAGAGGGTGAAAATAGTGCAGAATTATTAGAAAATTTGGAAACCAAAGTGGCTACGATGAATCATGACTGGGTGGGAATTCGTCCTGAAAGAATTCCAATGGTTCCTGAAAAATTATCACATGAACAATTCCAACAATTTGTGCCAGAAAAAGAATTGAATCAGTTATATTTGGGATTAAACAAATTAAGTGCTGAACCAGAAACTTTACCCTTATTCCAAAGAAAAACGCTAGGTATTTTTCCAGAATCTACTAAACAATCCCAACTAATCTTTCCATGGTTTATGCAGCAAATCAGTGAATTAACTGTCAATTATGAAGTTGTCTTGATTGATGTAGCGGGGAACTTAGAAGAATGGTATGAAAAAGTATCCCTTTATATTCAACGAACACAAGTAGTACAACAGAACGTGGAATTGAAAGAAGCGTTAGAAGCAATGTTAATTGATGAAACGACACAACGAATTGTGATTATTAATGGCTTGGCAGATTTGGTCGATAAATTATCATTGGATATTGATAGTCTGGCTTATATAACAAATAGCCCTATCGGCAAACTACAGTTAATTTTATTAGATACTTCAGCAAAGCTTACATCTACTTACAGTAGTTTTATTTCGACAATCAAAGAAAATACAGAACAAGTTCTTTTCGGAGGTACATTGCAAAATCAATCATTTGTTGAAAATGTTCCTTATGATCAGCAAAATCTTCCTGTCCCTAAAAATGTGTTACATCGCTTAAAAGAAGAAGTATTAGATAAAATTGTTGTGCCAATGGAGGTGAACAAATGAGTGAAGATTTAACTACCCCTTTTTTACCATTGGGGAGTGTGTTGAAGTTAAAAGATACAACCAATGATACATTATATTATTTCATTGTTGCTCGAGCGATTGCCAAAAATGGTAACGGAGAAATTGTTTCTCGTTATAAAGTTGCACCACATCCTTTTGGGGATATACCAACACAAGAAGTCTTTTCAATTGAAGTAGAGCAAATTATAGAGGTTTTGTTTGAAGGTTTTTCTGATAAAACGGATGAAGAGTTTTTGGAAAATTTACTTTCACAAATGAACGGGAGTGCAGAATCGTTTCCAAAGGATTCTGAACCGGAGGTTGAAAAAAGTAGTGAACTAGAAAAAACGGAAATGGAAACAAATGGAGACCCATTTTATTATTTTAGAAAAGGAGGAGAGGACTAGATGGGAAAGATTGCCTCAAATCAAGGAGCCGCACAAGCGGCGGTTTCTGGAATTAGTAATGTATCGGTGAGTGGAGGACAAAAGTGTACGCTAGGAAAGAGTAATCTTTCTGGTATGAAAAAAGGTGCGCAAGTCAGTAATCAGCTTGTAGCCAACGTATCAAAGATGGTGGAATGTGTAAATAATCAAGCAAGTAAGTTTCCTAAATTAGCCGCAGTCATCGCAGCACGTGATAGCAGGACAAGATTTAAATAAGAGGATTATAAAATGAAAAATAATGAGCAGTTACGAGCGGAATACAATCAAAAAATTATTGAAAAAGAGCACGAAATATCTTCAATTTCTAGTGTAAAGAGACAAGTTCAAAACTTATTTGACACATTAGAAGGAGATTTAACGCAAAATATACGTAAGTTAGAAAATCTGAATCATGAATTAGCTAAGAATGGTAATCAAGAAGCAAGATGGCTACAAGAAGATTATCTTCAGAAGCAGCAAAAGCAAACCTCTACTTTTCAACAAGTTCATCAGGAATTTTATCAACAATGTGTCAGAAAAAATGAACAATTAAACGAAGAACGTCTTGAATATCAAAAAGAAAGGAATGAATTGCCATGGGATTAATCTATTCAAGTAGTGACAGCGATGCCATCAAAAGTTCATTAGCAACGAATCTCTCTATTGCTCGGACAGCAGTCAGTAATCTAAACTCTGGTAGTCAGCAATTAATCGCAGCAATCGATGGCCAGACATTAGCAGGAGCAGCGTATACCGCAGGGAAAGGGTTATTTTCAGAGTTAGTGATTCCAACAATCAAACGTGTTTCGAGTGCAGTAGATAATGTTCAAAGAGATTTGAATACGTTCTCTTCAGCGGACAGTTTTATTGCCAGTGAAGGTTATTTGGAAGAAGACAACTTAAATGAACAATTAACATTATGTAAAAGTTCAAAGACAGCTTTGGAGAACGCTGAACGTACAGCCAACATGATTGCCAATGCATTGCCAGAGCCCTTACTATCAGAAATGATAAGAGGGATGCAGCGAGATTTCGCGAGGCGAGCGCAAGACTGTCAAAAGGATATTCAACGGATTGAAAAAAAGTTGAATAAGCTAAGAGAATTTAATGGCAAAATAAGTGGGCTGTTTCAAGAAAGCTTAGCTGAATTTAAACTGGCTATGCAAGGCATAATGGTGTTGAATGGAACAACAATTCATGCGGATGGTAGTTATACATTGCCAGAAGGAACGAGTAAAGAATGGTTTACAAAAATTCAAGGGATTGAAAGTTTAGAAGAAGCAAAGAAAAATCAACAAAATATGGCAAAAATGATTAATGACTTATTTAAGAAGAATCCAGCGGCAGCTATCGAAAAAGTCAAAAAAGATAAACGATTGTTTAACTATATTATTACTGCCTTGGATTCAGATAAAGTACCAGAGAAACTGAAAATGGCAGCATTAGAAATATTTATTTTTCAAGAAAATGTGAATGATTGGCCTAAAGAAAAAGTGCTGAAGGTTTTAAGAAGTTCGGAGCTGGCTATTTTAGCAGAAAAGTTGCCGCTAGATAAACAAGCTCAGTTATATGGGGTATTATTTAAATTAAGTGAAAAGGGTTGGGAAGTTTTAGCACCAATGGGCCACTTGACGGGTGTTTTGTCAAAAAGCTCATTAGGTTCACGAATCATTGCAGGTTCCAAAGTAGGTTTAGCTGAGTTTAAAAAATTGAAAGCTGTTTCTGATTTTTTAAAAGCACATCCCGTACTGAAAGAAGGACTATTATATATAGGAGATGGTTTAACCTTCCTTTCCTATGCCTATGAAAAGAATACACCAATCCCAAAAGTCCGGCCTACGGAGATGAAAGTAAGGCTATTTATGGAGGAATAAACTTATTTTTATGGAATGCAGGACCACTAGAAGGAGCACAATATGGAGGACCTGTTGGAGCTTTGGCTGGAACGGTGAATTATTGGGCACAAGGAGGCGGGTTATCTGATATTCCTATTGTCAATAATATCCCCTATATAAAGGATATATTAAGTTGGATTGATGAAAAACACACCTTTTTAACGGAAGAAGATAAAAGAAACTGGTTAAATGAACAATACGAAAATTATGGTAAACATGTAGCATATACTACTGATAAAGATTATCGTATTGGTGTACGTCCAGAAAGCGGAAGTCCTAGTTTCAATCCGAAAACAATTAACAAATAAGAAAAACTTATAATTTTAAGGAGCTTTAAAATGAAAAGAAAATGTGACGTCCTATCAACAATATCGTTGAATGAAGCAAAAGCGGTTATTGAGTGGAAAGATATTTCTTTTGCCAGACTTGGAGAAGAGAAGCAAAAATTTTCCCTAACTTTAAAAAAACGCATTTTTCTACTAGTTGGTTTAGTTATACCGATGTCAATGTTATTTATATTTCTTAATGATTTAATTGGAAAAAAAATGAATTTTATCTCCAGCTTAATTGGTGTACTTGCTGAGGCTACTATCATAGGATTAATGCTTTATTGTTTCTTTAAACATAGTCAAAAATATTTAGAAAATAGCGAATATCAAAGTTTTTCCTATGATATTAGTAAATTAATGTATATTTCTTATTTTTCAGCTGGATTTGGTATGGATAAAGGAAATCCATTTGTTAATCTTGTTGTTTCAACTTTTCTTATCTTAACGTTTGTCATTTTATATCATATTGTGGAAAAAAATCTTATTTTACAAGAGGTAAATAGAATGTTTAATAAGAATTATAAAGTTTTTAAAAGTTTAAATCTTTTGCTTAAGTTCTCAGGATGGATAATAGTAATTATTTTGGTAGGAATGCAATTATATAGGCTTAATAAAAGTTGAGTAGATAAAAACTATATAAATTAAATGTTTTATTCGGATGGATTATTTAATGATTTTTTAGGAATATTTATTGGTATACCTATGTTGTTAGCTATTACCTTAATCCCAACCTATTTTTTATTTCGCCCCGTTAATTATGTAAAAGGAAAACTAATTAAGATGTATTCCGAAGAATTCCGTCAAGAATATGGCTTTACAAAGCAAGAATGGTATGGTGAAGATAGTTAGAACAAAAGAGGTCAAGTTTGAACCTGACCTCTTTTACATAATATAAACAACTAAATGTAGTATTTCACAGATATCTTTTCAAAAATTTCGCTAGAATCAAGAATTACTGTAAGATCTAAAATAAGCCTCAAAGAGTTCAAAAAAATGCAAGCTGTTTCAGATTTTTTAAAAAGCATATCCCATACTGAAAGAAGGACTATTATATATAGGAGATGGTTTAACCTTACTTTCTTATGCCTATGAAGAATACATCAATCCAAAAAGTCCAGCATATGGAGATGTAAGTAAGGCCATTTATAGTGGGATTAATTCATTTGCTTGGGACATGGGGCCGCTAGAAGGAGCAGAATATGGAGGACCTGTTGGAGCTGTGTTGGGGACGGTGAATACTACTGGTCGTATGGGAAAAGATATTATTAATTCTATTCCCAAAATATGGGGAGATAAAGATGGATTTGGTTGGTCATCTTCTGCAGAAGATAAAAGAAAATGGTTAAATGAACAATATAAAAAACATGGAGAATATGAAGTGATTCCAACGGATAAAGAATATAAAATAGGGGTGCCTGCTCATAGTGGCAGCACTAATATTAACCCGCAAATGAATAACAAAATTTATAAAAGGAAGTGAGGTGCGTTTATGAAAAGTTTAAATAACATGATAAATATAATAACCTTTGAACAAGCAAAAAAAAATATAAACTACGACATACTTTTAGAAAATATATCAGGTGAAAAGAATACGTTGCTCAGCTATTCTATCAAAAAAAAATAATTTTGCTTGGGTCGATGATAATTCCTACTATATTTCTAATTGCAATGTCAACATACAATTTTAAAGATGTATCAAAACAAGGATATCCAATTTTTATGGCAATTATTGGAATATTTATAGGCATTGTTATTTTGAGTTGCTATTTATATTTCAAAATTTCTAAAAAAAATCGTTGTATAGGATTGAATCGATTTAATTATAAAATGATACTGTTTTCATTGAGTGAAGTTAGCGTATTTGGCTATAGTGGGATAATCGTATTTGCGCAATTTCAACAGTTGAACACATATATCAGACTGTTATTGATAGTGCTTTACTATATTTTACTGTATAAGTTAGTAGTAATAATAATTGTTACCGATAAAAAAAGTATTGAATGATACGTACGGTTTTGTATTACCCGTAAAAAAATGGCAACAAGGACTTCGTCGATTTCCAGCTAGATTGATTATATTTACTATTGTGGGTATGCAAGTATATAGAATAACAAAATCTTTCTTTATGTTATCTGATATAAATAACATAACTAATTTTCTTTACGGTGTCGTTGGAGGATTTGGTGTTATACTCGGTGGTTTTTGCGTAGGTTTACTTCCAACAACCTTTTTTGATGGGAATGAATTTATTCAAGGTGCATTAATAAAAAAATATTCAGAAGAATTTCGTAGAACGTTTTTTTTGATAAAGAAGAATGGTATAGGAACAAATAATAATAGTTGCAAACATTTAAAATATATGAAAACTAACAGAAGATATTCATAACGATTTTTTCAGTAATAAATAAAAGTAATCCGGATAAACTTCTATGAATGAGACCAGAATAGTTATGCCAATTCTAAAAAAAGTTGAGATTTTGGAGTTGCAATATAACTTCTGGCCTTTCTACATAATATAGCATTAAAACATATACTATTTGGCAAAGAGCGATACTTCTAAGTCTTTAGCAGTTCCTCTTGGCGTTCGTGGCAAAGATGACATTGTTTACTTGAACTTACATGAACGTGCCCATGGACCGCATGGACTTGTCGCAGGAACGACTGGCTCTGGTAAGTGTGAAATACACTGATTTGATGATTGGTATTAAATAGTTTTGAACTGATTAGAGTTTTCTCGTAAGGAAAGAGGAGAGAAAAGTTTGAGTTTGCTTATAAATGAGGAAGAGATATTTGAAGTGAGACTGACTAAGGCAGATGGGTACAAAAAAATTGGTATAGGACTAGGTGTTATTTTTGTCACACTTAGTTGCTTGGTATGGTTTTACTTTCCACTCTATAAAAATCCAGTGACAAGTAATATAATTTTTTTTGTTTTTTTAACAGTAGTGGCTATACTAATCAGTGCTTTATCCTTGCTTAAATTAATATGTATGTTTGCTTTTTTGATAATCGAAACTGGGATTAATGAGACTAAGTATATCAGAAAATATGGTGGCATTTTATATAGAATGGACAGTCATGGTTTGTCATATCATGAAAAGGGATTTCTAATAGTGCGTGGTTGGTCGGAGGTCATTGATGTAGGACTTTTCAGACAAATGGAAAGTGAGGTTATTTATAATTATCAAATAAAATTTAGTGATGGTGATAGACACACTTTTGATTTAAGAGGGAATTATCCAACGATAGCATTCAAAGAAA
The DNA here is from genome assembly GCF_050558155.1 of Enterococcus sp. DIV0294. Lineage (NCBI taxonomy): Bacteria > Bacillati > Bacillota > Bacilli > Lactobacillales > Enterococcaceae > Enterococcus > Enterococcus sp. DIV0294. The sequence continues at coordinate 1,228,623 of NZ_CP187889.1, forward strand.
AAATTGAAGAATTCTGGTTTAAATACAATAGCTAAATTAATCTTCCTTCCCCCTCCTAGAAAACACAAAACCGTGGTACAATAACTTACGTAATAGACACACCTACTCCGAATGTCAAAAAAGGGCAGAAAAGTAGACAAGAAATTGTTTAAGGAGTAAAGTAAACTTACTTAAAATTTTGGGGGAAATAAAATGTATGATGTAATTATCATTGGTGCCGGTCCTGCTGGGATGACGGCAGCACTTTATGCATCACGGTCCAATCTTTCTGTATTGATGATTGAACGCGGTGCGCCTGGTGGGCAAATGAACAACACTGCTGAGGTAGAGAATTACCCAGGCTTTGATTCTATTATGGGTCCAGAATTGGCCTATAAAATGTATGAAAATGTAGAAAAATTTGGTACGGAAAATGCGTATGGCATTGTGATGGGCATCGAAGACCACGGATCCTATAAAGAAGTGATTTGTGATGACAAATCTTATGAAGCTAAAGCGGTAATTATTGCAACAGGCTGTGAACACCGAAAATTGGGTGTAAAAGGCGAAGAAGAATTTGCTGGCCGTGGTGTTTCTTATTGTGCCGTTTGTGATGGTGCTTTCTTTAAAAATAAACGCTTAGTAGTCGTTGGCGGCGGCGATTCTGCAGTTGAAGAAGCAATCTATTTAACGCAATTTGCTTCTGAAGTAGTGATTGTTCACCGTCGTGATGAATTGCGTGCGCAAAAAATCATTCAAGATCGTGCCTTTGCAAATGAAAAGATTTCCTTTGTTTGGGATACAGTTGTCGAAGAAATTGTTGGCAATGAAATGGTCGTGACAGGTGTGAAAGCCCGGAATGTCAAAACAGATGAAGTTTCTGAAATTGAAGCAAACGGCGTGTTCATTTACGTGGGGCTAGATCCATTAACAGAACCATTTAAGAAAGCTGGTATTACGAATGAGGCTGGTTGGATTGAAACAGACCAAGAAATGAGAACAAAAATTCCTGGTGTTTATGCCATTGGTGATGTCCGTGAAAAAACATTGCGTCAAATCACGACAGCGGTCGGTGAAGGCGGTATTGCTGGACAACAAGTATTTAACTACATTGAAGAATTAAAATAAAAAAATGCTTTTGCCTTTATTATTAAAGGCAAAAGCATTTTTTAATAGGTTCCTTTAATGACAAAATAAGAGCCGCGAATGGTTCCAGCTAATTTTGATTTTTGACGAGCAAATTTGAATTTTCCTTCAAATTCTGCAGGGATTGCCATACCATCTGAAAGTTTAAACCCAACGGCGCGTTTGCCTTCCTCAGCTAATGTGTACATCACGTTAACTGCTAAGCCATTTTCATAAAATACATAGGCCATTTTTATGCCATCTAAAGTGAAAGAAGAAATTTCAAGTGGCTTGTAAGGGAAATGTAACGCTCGTTCCAATAAAATTTTTTCAATCCAGGCCAATGTTTCTGGAGTTTCAGAGGCAGGGACGGTCGTAAAGCGATGTTTGTATTTATTCCAAAAATAGCGAGCTTCATTCGCTCTTAGTCCAGCAAGGGCAGGTGCCACTGGTGAACTTTCTAAACCAATAGTGGCTACTTCTTTAAAATCAACTGTATAAACCATGAATTGATACTCCCATCTTTTTCTTTTAAACTAAGTATAACGGTAGCAGGGGTAACGAACAATTATTATTACTTAAAAGAATGAAATTGGGACAGAACGATCGGCTTCGGAAAATGTTAAGGTTTCCGAATGCGTAGGTTCTGTCCCAAAGAGTATTTTAAGATTTGGTTATTTCGTGATAAGTTATACGCTTGTGCTTATTTATTGGCATCTAAGGTAACTTTTTCATCTGCCGTAGTCGTTTTAACATCTACTGTATAAACAAGTTTATTGTTATTTTTGGTTAACTTCCAAGTCAAAATACGTGGAGAAAGTCCTCCAACTTCTTTTTTTGCTTTGGCTAAAACGTCGTTAACAGCGTCTAATTCTTTGACTTCAGCAGCTGAAAAGGCTGTCTCGTTTTCGCCAAGTTGATTTGCTTCAGTATTTTTGGTGACTTTTCCTGTTTCAGGATTCACGTAAAGTGTTTCTGTATCGTTGGTAAAGATATAGCTGTAGTCACTTGCTGGTTCTGTATCAAATTGGACATTTACTAATGGTTTGCTGTTGCCAGCTTCTTTTTCGTAGATTTCAGCAGCTTGCTGCAAACTAACTTTGTACTTAGTATCTGTGACAGCATCTTTTCCTATGCCACAACTAGCTAAAATAAAAATAGCTCCTAAAAGTGAAAAAAATAGTAAAAATGGTTTTTTTAACATGAAATTACCTCGTTTCCTTTTATTAAGTATTCACAATCATTTAGTATACGGAGGTTTTATAAAAATTACAAACAAAAAATAATCCTTTAAGAGAAATTAAAGGATTATTTTTTGTTATTTATTCTGCACGTAAAGCAACTGCCGCATCTTTTTTCGCTGCCATTCGGGCAGGAATATGGCCACCAATCATGGTTAAGATTGTGCTAATTACAATCAAAATAATCCCGTGAATTGGATTTAAGGTGGCAACATTTTCTAAATCAGTCAGGTTATAGAGCACTGCATTGATCGGAAATGTTGCGAGAAAGGCAATCACAACACCAAGAATACCAGAGGCAACGCCTAAAATAGCAGTTTCGGCATCAAACACCCGGGTAATATCTTTTTTACGAGCTCCTAACGCTTTCAGGATACCGATTTCTTTGGTCCGCTCAATGACAGAAGTATAGGTGATAATCCCAATCATAATCATACTTGTAACAAGGGAAATCCCAGCAAATGCAATCAGCACATAGGTGATGGCATCCATTAAACCACCTGTTAAGCGGGTCATTGTTCCAGCTAAATCAGAATAGATGATTTGGTCTTTTTTATCTTTTCCTTTGTTATAAGCATCTAAATAATCAAGAATTTTATCTTTTGATTTGAAGTCGTTTGGATAAATCATAATACTTGAAGGGATTTCGTTCGCTCCTAAATAAGACAACAGGTTTTCTTTCGCGGAAGCATCTAATGTTTCGTTAGTCATAACGTTAGTGTTGCTGGCTTCTTGCGCTTTAACAATATCAGAGGTTTTGTTTTTGGCAATCATATTAGTTGAAAGTGCATCGCTATAAGCAATTCCAGGTGCTAATAGATTCATTGTTGAAGAATCTTTAATTCGCAAAATCCCTGAAATTGTTAATTCAGTATTTTCTGGGTTATCGTAAACAGCTTGCAAATCTTGGTTAGGAATGAAGTTGCCTGTCGGTAATTTGGTGTAAAATGCATTATTATTGGCTAATTTCATTTTTGTGCCAACAATGTCTGAAAAGGCAATCTTTTGATTATCTTTCACGTCAAAGCCAAGATTTTTTAAAGCATTAATATTGGTGGTATTGTTACTATCGACGATTAAAACGACATCGGTTTCTTTTTCTGGATAATTTCCTTCAAGCAACGAGTAATTGTCTTTTAAGAAATTGTTTTTTCCATTTTCTAGTTGTTTAGGAAAAGCAGAAACGCCGACGCCAGTTTGGGCAGCCATCATAGAAGCCATCGCGTTTGATTGGCCGTCGGGTGCATCGTTTGAAAATTTGACAGCTTGTGCTTTCCCGTTGATTTCTCTTAATAAGTTCATATTGACTAGACGAGTATAGCCGATATTATTACTTAATTCAGGATCAATGTGATTGACATAGTCAATAAACTTTTTATCAATTAAATTCGTGTGTTGCGCACGGTCCGCATCGCTAATTTTAGCAGTCACTTCTTTTTCTTTCGGGAAGGTGCCTTTTTTGTCCTGATTATTGAAACTTTCTGGATCTTGATCTGTCGCTATTTTAGAAATGGTAATCGGAAATTGCGCTAACGTTTCCGACTGAGTTTTATCAATTTGTTTCTGGAATCCTGTTGAAAGAGAAAGGACAATCGCGATACTGATAATTCCGATACTTGAAGCAAAGGCGGTTAAAAAAGTTCGCCCTTTTTTAGTGCGGATATTATTAAAAGACAAACGCAGCGCAGTCGTGAATTTCATTTTGGTGCGTTTCAATTCGAAAGGTTCTTTTTTTTCATGTTCAATATGAGGACGCGAGTCATGCCGAATTTGGCCATCTGAAAATTCAATAATTCGATCAGCGTATTCATGAGCTAATTCAGGATTGTGGGTCACCATAATGACTAATTTTTCTTTCGAAAGTTCTTGGATAAGTGCCATAATTTGCAGGCTGGTTTCTGAATCCAATGCACCAGTTGGTTCGTCACAAAGTAAAATATCGGGATCATTAGCTAAAGCGCGAGCAATGGCAACCCGTTGCATTTGACCGCCAGATAATTGGGAAGGTTTTTTATGGATATGGTCCTTCAAACCGACACGGATGAGTGCATCTTCGGCTTTTTGGCGTCTTTCTGCTTTTGAAATACCACTCAGTGTCATACCAAGCTCGACATTATCCAAAATCCCTTGATGACTAATTAAGTTGTAACTTTGAAAAATAAAACCAATTGAGTTATTCCGATAAGCATCCCAGTCGGCTTCTTTAAAATTTTTTGTTGATTTGCCGTTAATGATTAAGTCACCAGAATCGTAATTGTCCAATCCGCCAATCACATTCAACATCGTCGTTTTACCAGAGCCGCTGGGACCCAGAATGGCTACAAATTCTTGTTTTCGAAAAGCGACAGAGACGCCATCTAAAGCTTTAGTGGTCGTTCCGCCGACAGTATAATATTTTTTTATCTCTTTAAGTTCTAGCATATTTTTCGCATCCTTCTTCCAATTTATCAACAACACAACCTTAAGTTAGTGTATAACGTAACATAATAGTTAACAAAAATCAATCATTACTATTTGATAATCAAGTGAATTTAGTATACACTAGGTGGGAAACGAGGGAGAACATATGGATAAAGAGAAGCATTCATCAAATTTAGATATTAGTGTCTTTACTGAAATTTTTTCATATATGAGCCAATTGCTTTTTAAAGACCTAGACTTGGAGGATCTAAAATTAACAAAGTTAGACATGTTAATTTTATTAATTGTGGCAACGAATGAAGGAATCAGTATGACAGAGTTAGCCAACCAAGTAGGAACGTCGAAAGTTCAAGTGAGTCGCTCTATTGCGGGGTTAGAAGAACGAGCGATTGTTCAACGTCGCCATAATCAAGAAAATCGCCGCGTGGTTAATGTTTATACGACAAAAGAAGGCGAGAAGCTCTTTAAGCAAAAAGAAAATCAAGTAAAACAGCAACTATCTGAAACGCTTAGTGTTCTTTCCTTAGAGGATTATCAAGAGGTCAATCAACATTTTTTGGCGGTCATGAAAATTTTGTCCAATTATCAAGCGCTACGAAGAAAAACGTGTAAGGAAAACAACGCCAAAAAATAAAAAACATCGTTTGGCTATAAACCAAACGATGTTTTTTCTAGCCTTTGACAGAGCCAGAAGTCACGCCTTCTACATAGAAACGTTGCATTAATATAAATAAAATAGTAATTGGAATGGCAATTAGCACACATCCTGCTGTAAAAGCCATAAATAGTGAATTGGCTGTTGATTTGGTCATCATCGAAAAGAGACCAATCGCAACGGTGTAATTTTCAACTTTATCACCCATAATAACTTTTGCGAAAATAAAATCCATCCAAGGGCCCATGAAGGCGGTTAAAGAAGTATAGACAATAATTGGTTTCGACAATGGCAACGTAATTTTTGTGAAAATTTGCCACTTGTTGGCACCGTCAATCATAGCCGATTCGTCTAAAGCCATCGGAATGGTATCGAAGAAACCTTTGGCGATGTAAAAACCTAGCGCCGAGCCTGCAGAGTAAACCAGAATTAAAGCGAATAAACTTTCAGTTAAATTTAAGGCTTTTAAAATATAGTAAACGGCAATCATGCTCATAAAACCAGGGAACATATTTAAAACGAGCGCCACTTTTAAAAATGGTTTTCTTAAGCGGAAACGCAACCGGGACAGCGCATAAGCCATTGCGATTGTAATGAAAGTTGATAACAGACAGCTTGCGATGGAGACGAACAAGGTGTTCAAAAACCAACGGACAAAGGGGAAGTTGCCAGTCTGATTTGTTAATAATACTTTATAGTTTTCTAAAGTGAATGTTTTGGGAATGATATAGGGAACAAATGCACCGCCTTCGCCACGAAAACTTGTTAAGATAATCCACACAATGGGGAACATCCAAAAAACTGCTAAAATGGTTAGAATGATGTAAACGCTGGTAAGTGCAGTGCGTTGTTTTTTCTGGTAACTTTTTGCTTTAGCCATAAGTTACGCCTCCTTAAATGAATTCGTCCGTGTATAGGCAATTAAACTGAAGACTGCGGAAAGAATGAAGATTAAAATACCAATCACAGAGGCTAAATTGTAATCCATTGTATCGACAGTCAATTTGTATAACCAGGTAACTAAAAGGTCAGTTGAGCCTGCACCGTAGAAGTTAGAATTGGCTGGCCCGCCACCTGTTAATAGATAAATGACATTAAAGTTATTGATGTTGCCAATAAACTGTTGAATCAGCGCCGGGGTCATCACAAATAGAATTTGTGGAAACGTAATACTTTTAAAAATTTGCCATTTATTGGCACCGTCAATTCTAGCTGCTTCGATTTGATCTTCAGGAAGATTTTGGATAATCCCTGTAGAGATTAACATCGTAGCAGGAATACCAATCCACATATTGACAACAATAATGGTTAATTTTGCCCAATTCGGATCTGTTAAGAAGGGGATAGAAGAATCGATTAAGCCCCAGTTTAACAACAGAGCATTGATAGGTCCGGAACCATTTAAGAGGTTTCGCATAATTAAAAGTGAAACAAACGGAGGTACGGCCATCGTGATAACAAAAATAGTCCGCCAAAACGCTTTATATTTTAAGCCTTTTGTATTGATAAGCAAGGCTAAAATGATTCCAAAAAAGAAACAAGTTGCGGTTGCGAAAACAGCCCAAATCAAGGTCCAGCCAAGTACTGGAAAGAACGTTGAAGCCATATCGCCTGTGATTACATTACCTAGATTTGCCAAGCCAACCCAAGTAAAAAGGTTTTTCGGTGGCAAATGGTTATGGTCGTAGTTGGTAAAGGCAATTGAAATCATATACAACAACGGCAAGATGGTAAAGAAAAGAACGCCTAGTAAGGGAATCGTCATTAAAGTTGCATGGAAACGTTCGTTTAACAAGCTACGTAAATCATCCATAGTTGTTGGAATTTTTTTGCCGGCTGTCTTTAATTCATATAGGTGACGGGCGCTTTTTAAATTGATTACATATAAAATGATTAGCGATAAACAGACTAAAATTGCTGCAATTCCGAATAATAATAAGAGCATTGAATTATCGCCTTCTTTTAGAACTTCAATCCCTAAAGAATCATCATATACTAATCCTTGCTGTTGGGTCCCTAGTGTTCCTAGCATCATTAATGCGTGGAAACCATTACGGATTAACCAATAGATAAAGCCAATTTCAGCTGTTAAAAAGATGATTCCCTTTAACCACTGCTTGTTGGCAAAGTTTGCAGCACCCATAACTAAAAAAGATAGTTTTGTAGCGAAGTCGCCTTTTTTAAAGACCTCTCGAAATGACGTCTGGGCTTTCTTTTTCTTGAACATCTTCGTTCACTCACTTTCTACTTAAATAAAAAAGATAGAGGAAATGGGACAGCAGATTGAAGCTCGTCCCATTTCTTTACTCTTTTTATTCTTTTGCTTCTTTTGATGTGTCTTGGACTAATTTATCTAATTTTGCTTGATAATCCGCAGGTTTGATATTGCCTTTGTACGTATCATTGATCACTGCATCCATCGCAGGCCAGAATGAAACGATTTCTGGGATTTTTGGCATTACCACAGAGTGGGTTGGTTGCGCCATTTCTAAGATAGCTTTTGCAACAGTATCTTGTGTGATTTCTTCGTTTGTTTGTAATTTTTTGTTTGAAGGGACAAAACCGATTTCTTTGAAGTAAGTCATTTGTGATTTTTCACTTGTTAAATAGTTTGCTAATGTCATTGCGGCCAATGGTGCTTGTGTTTGTTGGTTGACAGCAAAACTACGAACGCCCAAGAAAGCTTTCATTTGTTTTTCTCCATTGCCAAAATCAATGGTTGGGTAGGCAGCGGCCCCCATTTTGTCGCCAAGAGCTTTTTCTACATCGTTTTTAGACCAAGGACCAGAAAGGAAGGCATCCGTTTTGCCAGAACCTAGATTAGACAATGCTTCTGTATTTGATTGGATCACACCAGGATTATTTTTTTGATCGGCAATCCATTGTAATACTTCTATACCTTGTTGGTTATTAAAGTTGGTACCTTTTGGATCTTCGCCATTTTCACCATATAAGTAATCGCCGTTACTCATAAATAGAGGACCGAAGATATAATTTGCGCCATCTTCGCCAAAATTGGTACCGATTTTGCCTTTTTCAGTTAAAGACTTCCAAGTTTTGATTTCCTCTGGAGAATACGTATCTTTGTTATAATAAAGAACTTGTGACTCTACGGCATAAGGGTAGGCATAGACTTTGTCTTTCCAAGTGACTCCTGCGACTGCCGAGTCGATATTGTTTTCTTTGACTTCTTTTTCATATTTTGTGTTAGGGTAAATCAGACCAGCTTCTGCCATTTGACCAATTTGATCATGTGGCATCATGAAAACATCTGCGGCAGCTTTAGGATCTTTTGCAATGTCTTTTTTAGCATCTGCCGAATTTCCAGCAGTTAAGTTAACTTTAATATCGGGGTTTTCTTTTTCAAAATCGGCGACAACTTTTTTAAAGACGCCCATATATTCAGTATCAACCCATAATTTTACGTCACCAGCTGCTTTGTTTGCTGAACCGCTTTCATTTTCAGCTTTCGTTTTTTCTGCGCCACCACAGGCAGTAAGTAAAACCGCGGAAGCACTTAAAAGGATACCGCCCATTAAAATCTTTTTCCAATTCGCTTTCATTTTTGAACCCTCCAAAAATTATTTTTTACAAGTCTTATTATGCAACCGATTGCGGAAATAATCAAGTGTTTTTCATCGAGAAAGTTAAAAAAGTTTTTTTGTTATAAATAACATACTGTTTATTTAAAGTGGTGTATACCACTAATTAAGCATTTTAAATAAAAAAATAAAAAAGGGTATACAAATGCAATCGTTTGCGCTAAAATGTGTTCGAGTATTAGAAAATACACGAAAAGCGACAATTAAAGGAGAGAATTAAATGAACACTGCTGCAATCTACCATCGTCCAGAAAGTGAATTTGCTTATCTTTATACAGAAGAAACAATGCATATTCGTTTGCGTACGGCAAAAGGCGACATTGCCTCTGTCCAATTAGTGCAAGGAGATCCTTATCTTTTAGGGAAAGAAAAGTGGTACCAACAGTCGTTAACCATGGAGAAGTTAGTATCTACGGAGTTATATGATTACTGGTTTATTGCATTAAGTGCAAAATTTAAACGCCTTTCATATGCTTTTACTTTAGTAGGGACGGATGGCTTGACGGCGTTTTATGGCGAACACGGCATTTATCCTTTAGAAGAAAAGTATTTAAAGATGGCGAATAATTATTTTCGGATGCCGTATTTTCATGAAATCGATCGTTTTAAAGCACCTGAATGGGTCAAAGAAACGGTTTGGTATCAAATATTTCCAGAGCGTTTTGCAAATGGTGATCCCACCAATGATCCTGAAGGGACGTTGCCGTGGGAATCTAAAAGACCAGATCGACAAGATTTTTTTGGTGGGGATTTGCAAGGGGTGCTAGATCATCTTGATTACATTGAAGATTTAGGTGTTAACGGCTTATATTTTTGCCCGATTTTTGAAGCGTTTTCTAATCACAAATATGATACGATTGATTATTTAAAAATTGACCCAGCTTTTGGTGATGGCGCTACCTTTAAGCGTTTAGTCGAAGAGTGTCATCGACGGGGCATTAAGATTATGTTGGACGCCGTTTTTAATCATATGGGGGACACTTCGCCTCAATGGCAAGATGTGTTAAAAAATGGCCAGGACTCAATTTATGCCGATTGGTTCCACGTAAATGAGTTTCCAGCTAGCTATGAAGAAAGTGCTGATTTTGAAGAAGCAAGCAACATTACCTATGATACTTTTGCATTCACTCCGCATATGCCTAAATTAAATACAGCAAATCCAGAAGTGCAAGCTTATCTTTTAGAAATTGCTCGTTATTGGATTGAGGAATATGATATTGACGCCTGGCGTTTAGATGTGGCAAACGAAGTGGATCATGCGTTCTGGAAAAAATTCCGGCAAACATGTGATGACGCAAAAGAAGATTTTTATATTTTAGGAGAAATTTGGCACTCGTCGCAAAGCTGGCTCCAAGGAGACGAATTTCATGCAGTGATGAATTATGCATACACAGATGCGATTATGGGCTACTTTGTCAAGCAAGAACTGTCCTTGGAAAAGATGCTTTCTGAAATGAACAACCAGTTAATGCTCTATCGACAACAAACGAATCAAATGCAGTTTAATGTTTTAGATTCCCACGATACACCACGCTTATTGCATGAAACGAAAGAGGATAAAGAGTTGATGCGCCAAGTATTAGCGTTTACGTATATTCAACCAGGCGTCCCTTGTCTTTACTATGGTGATGAAATTGGTATGACAGGTGATATGGATCCTGATTGTCGTCGTTGTATGGTTTGGGAGGAAAATCAGCAAGATTTGGATTTGAAGGGATTTGTAAAATCATTGATTGCCCTTCGCAAAAAGTATGCAGCTGTTTTTTCTGGTGGAACAATCGATTGGACAGGCACTTCTTTTGAAACGGGGTTGATTAGACTCGCTTGTCGTTTGGAGGAACAGACGATCTATGGGATTTTTAATACTGGCCAAGAGACACAATTTGTCGATAGAACTGATCGAGAAGTTTTGCTAAGTTCTTCTATCGAAATTGCTTCAGAACAGATAATGGTTTTACCAAAAGGTTTTCTTTTATATGAAGCATAATAATTAAGCAAAGGAATGTGAAGAAGAATGGAAAAACATTGGTGGCAAGAAGTCGTGGTTTATCAGATTTATCCTCGCAGTTTTAAGGATAGCAATGGAGATGGCATTGGAGATTTACCAGGAATTATTGAAAAATTGGATTATTTGGAAACGTTAGGCATTGGGGCTATTTGGTTATCACCAGTTTATCAATCACCCAATGATGACAATGGTTATGACATTTCTGATTATGAAGCGATTATGACAGAGTTTGGTACGATGGCGGATATGGATCGTCTAATTGAGGAAGCGAAAAAGCGAAAGATTGAAATTATTATGGACTTAGTGGTTAACCATACCTCAGATGAACATCGTTGGTTTATTGAAGCAAAAAAAAGCAAGGAGAACCCCTATCGAGACTATTATGTATGGGCTGATCCTGCTTCAGATGGCGGTGTGCCTAACCGATTGAAATCTGCCTTTTCGGGTTCGGCGTGGACGTTTGATGAAGCGAGTGGGCAATACTATTTGCATTTGTTTAGTAAAAAACAACCAGATTTAAATTGGGAAAACCAACAAATGCGTCAGTCGGTTTACGAGATGATGAATTTTTGGATTGATAAAGGAATTGGCGGTTTCCGTTTAGATGTAATTGACTTAGTGGGTAAAATTCCAGGAGAAGAGATCACCGCGAATGGACCTCATTTACATCGTTATTTACAAGAAATGAACGCCGCGACATTTGGAGGCAAAGAGCTGTTAACTGTAGGTGAAACATGGGGGGCCACACCTGAAATTGCAAAAATGTACTCTAGTCCAGAGCGTCATGAATTATCCATGATTTTTCAGTTTGAACATATGAGCTTGGATCAACAACCAGGTAAAGAAAAATGGGACCTTCAGCCAATGGAAGTTGCCAAGTTGAAACAGGTTTTTGCAAAATGGCAAACAGAATTAGGAAATGATGGCTGGAATTCTTTATTTTGGAATAACCATGATTTACCGAGAATGATTTCACGTTGGGGAAATGATCAAGAATATTGGTTGGAAAGTAGTAAGTTATTCGCTATTTTACTGCACATGATGAAAGGCACACCTTATATTTATCAAGGGGAAGAAATTGGTATGACCAATACGCCGATCACAGATATTCGTGAAGCACGGGATATCGAAACAATTAACATGTACCATGAGTATTTGGAAAAAGGATATTCTAAAGAAGAAATTTTGCTGAAAATTAATACTAAAGGTCGCGACAATGCACGCCGGCCTATGCAGTGGACCGCTGAAAAAAATGCTGGCTTTACGACGGGTACACCTTGGATTGATGTTAATTCCAATTATCAAACGATTAACGTCGCTGCTGCTTTGGCAGATAAAAATTCACTATTCTATACGTACCAAGAAATGATTCGTTTGAGAAAAGAACATCCTTTAATTGTTTGGGGCGACTTTGAATTGCTGGAAACAGTGGACGAAGTGATCAGTTTTTATCGTACCTATGGTGAGGAACGCTGGCTTGTTGTAACAAACTTTTCTGACAAAGTTCAGCCATTTTCTGCAGACGTTCATGTAGAACAAGTAATGATTGAAAATATGCCGACAGATGTCACTGCTTTAGCAGACTATTCGTTAGCGCCTTGGCAAGCATTTGTTGTGAAAGTGAGTCAATAAGATGGAACAATGGTGGAAAAATGCTGTCGGTTATCAAATTTATCCTCGGAGTTTTAAAGATAGCAACGGGGATGGCATTGGTGATTTGCAGGGAATTATTGAGAAATTACCGTATTTAAAAGAACTAGGGGTCGATTTTTTATGGTTAAATCCGATTTACACTTCGCCAAACGTTGACAACGGTTATGATATTGCGGATTATCAAGGGATTCAGCCAGAATTTGGTACGATGGAAGATTTTCAAGAACTTTTGGACCAAGCGCATCAATTAGGTTTGAAGATTATTCTTGATTTAGTGGTCAATCATACAAGTGATCAACATCCGTGGTTTGTTGAAGCAAAAAAAAGTTTAGATAATCCGTATCGTGAGTATTATTTATGGGCCGATGCGACACCAGAACGTATGCCGAATGAATGGCAAAGCTTTTTTGGTGGCTCGACTTGGACGTATGACGAGGATACAAAGCAAGCATATTTTCATGTGTTTGCAAAAGAGCAACCTGATTTGAACTGGAAAAATCCTAAAGTTCGTGAAGAGATTTATGCGATGATTCGCTGGTGGTTAGATTTGGGAATTGATGGTTTCCGATTAGATGCGATTAGTCATATCCAAAAAGAACCTTGGAATTTTAAGATTACCACGAATCCATGGGCTCCCTTTATGAATGTAAAAGGCATTGAAGACTATATGTTGGATTTGAAAGCTATTTTTGCTGAGTATGACATCATGACAGTGGGGGAAGCTAGTGGCGTTTCAAGTAAAAAAGCGGTGGAATGGACCAATGATGCGGGCTATCTGAATATGATTTTTGAATTAGAGCACAATGTTCGAGAAGGAAAGCCAGGAGAAGAACGGTTAAATATTTTAGGCTATAAAAAAGTAATGGCTCGCTGGCAAAAGCATTTAGGGACAGAAGGCTGGAATGCATTATATGTAGAAAATCATGATAATCCCAGAATCAATTCAATTTTAGGCAATGAAACCTCTCATTCTGCTAAGGCGATTGGAACAATCGCCTTGCTCTTGCGAGGAACGCCGTTTATTTATCAAGGACAGGAAATCGGCATGGTTAATTATCCGTTTCAACAGATTGACGAGTTAGATGCTAAAGATTCTCATAACCATTATCGTTTGCTTATAGAAAGTGGCTACGATGCGAAACAAGCATTGAAAGAAGTGGCGCATTGGACGCGGGACCATTCGCGTACGCCTATGCAGTGGACGAGTCAAGAGGCAAGTTCATTCACCTCGGGGCATCCGTGGTTAGCAATTCATCCCAATTTCAAAGAAATAAATGTGGCTGACCAAGAAACGGATGCACAATCCGTGTTGAATTATTATAAAAAGTTAATTGCGTTGCGGAAAGAAAATCCAGTCTTTACAGATGGACAGTTTGAACTATTAGCGCCCAATCATCCGTCTGTTTTTGCTTTTTTAAGAAAAACAACTGAGGCAACAGCGTTAGTGATTGTCAATTTAAGTGGAGAAAAGTGCCAATTTGACTTGCCGAATAAATTACTAGGCAGAAAGTGGCAACAATTATTAGGGAATCAAGATTTTACGGTGAAGAAACGGATGCAGTTAGCACCTTATCAGGCAGGCGTATTCCAATAACTGATTTGTTCTATAACGAGTGCAAGAGGCTTACTTTTAAGTGGGGCTCTTGCACTCGTTTTTAGGAACTTCAACAACCGAGAGACTTCGTAAATAATTGAATTTTTACAGAAATGCGTTATACTTACTTTGAGTAAGTTATTTAATTTTATGAAAGTAGGGGGAAATGATGCCGAAAACACGTGTAGAAGCATTTACAGATGCAGTCATTGCGATTATTTTAACGTTATTAATTTTAGAATTAAAAATTCCTGAAAAAGCAGATTGGTCTGCTCTGACCCAATCGGGACACAAAATCATTATTTATTTAATTAGTTTTGTTACTTTATTAATTTATTGGAACAATCATCATCATTTATTTCAAAGTGTCCGTAAAATTGATGGACGTGTCCTTTGGATGAATAATTTATTAATTTTGACGTTGACGTTTTTCCCGTTTGTTACTGGTTGGGTAGGTGAACATCCGTTTTCTTGGCCGCCACAAGCTTTATATGGTTTAGTAATATTAGGAGCTGATGTTGCTTATTATCTAGTGGTGCGGGCATTGATTCAGGCAAATGGGCCCAAATCCGAAGTACAACGTTTGTTTGGCCACTATCCAAAATTAACGCTTTCGATTGTGTTGAATATTATTGCGTTGATTGTAGGCAAACTGGTAGCGCCAATCGCTGTTCTGATTATTGATACGATTGTTTTAGTCATGTGGTTTATTCCTGAGCGAAAAGCAGAAATAAAGGAAACTTTAAAGTAGTTATTTTTTATTTATAACAAAAAAGTCATAAATCTTTTGACAAGAATGTCAAACTCCTCTATTATAAGAAGTGGATAAAAACTGAATAATTGTTAGGTGAGGCTCCTATTTGGACAAATGCTGCTGCCGCGAAAGGATCGAGAGACCCTTAGTTGGTTGAACAGGAATAATCGTGAAGGTTATTCATAATGTAGCTGATACATGTTATCTACGCCCTATAGTGCTAAAGCTCAACGATAGAGAATCTTATTTAAAGATGGTATTTTGGGACGTACTCTATTGTTGAGTAGGTCCTTTTTTGTGTGTTTGGCAAAAAAGCAATTATTCACTGGAAGTATAAATAAGAAAAAGAAAGGATGACTGTCATGGAAGACCCTGGAAGTGAACAGAGAAACAAAATACAGTCACCAACGAAAGGAGAAGATTTTAGCACTCTTTTCGGCAGGTGACCACAACCTTGGAGGAAAAGAAAATGATGAACAAAAAAACAATGGATATGAGAAAAGCAACCAAAGATCAAGAATTACGTAAATTGGCGTTGCTTTCTGAACGGGAATTAATGATGGAATTACGGACATCTGAAAAAGGACTCTCGAATGAAGATGCCGAAAAAAGATTAGAGGAATTTGGACCAAACGAAGTTTCTGCACAAAAGCCAACCCCAGCAATTATTTTATTTTTAAGTGCATTCAAAGATCCATTTGTCTATGTCTTAGCCTTATTGATGGTCGTTTCAACTTTAACGAAAGATTTCGAAGCCGCTATCGTGATGGGCGTGATGATTTTAGCCAGTGTCTTGATTGCTTTTATACAAGAGTATCGTTCTCAGAAAGCGAGTTTGGATTTAAAAGAATTAATTGAAAACACCGCTGCAGTGACACGGGAAGGGATTACGAAAGAAATTCCAATGGACGAAATTGTTCCAGGAGACATTGTAACTTTAGCTACAGGAGACATGATTCCTGCAGATGCCGTGTTGATTTGGACCAAAGATTTATTCGTTAATCAATCGTCACTAACAGGCGAATCCATGCCTGTCGAAAAATTTGTGGATGCAGGTGTGGATCGTCAACAAACAGAGGTTTCTGCATTAGATATGCAAGACCTAGTGTTTATGGGCACAGATGTCTTGAGTGGACAAGGAAAAGCGATTATTTTAAAAACTGGGCAACATACATTTTTTGGTGATATTGCTAAAAATGCTACAACACAACGAGGAAAAACTAGTTTTGACTTAGGCTTAGCAAAAGTCAGTAAGTTTTTATTACGAATGGTAATGATTTTGTTTCCAATCGTTTTCTTGATTAATGGTTTAACTAAAGGTGCTTGGGGCGAAGCGTTTTTCTTCGCGATTGCCGTTGCAGTTGGTTTGACACCAGAAATGTTGCCAATGATTGTTACGAGTAACTTAGCCAAGGGTGCATTATCCTTATCGAAACATAAAGTCATTGTTAAAGAATTAGCGGCTATCCAAAATTTGGGTGGTATGGATGTGCTCTGTACAGATAAGACTGGAACGATTACCGAAGATCGTGTAGTTTTGGTTCAACATTTGAATCCATTAGGTGATTTGAGTGACGAGGTTCTAAATTTAGCCTACTTAAATTCTTCTTATCAAACAGGTTGGAAAAATTTAATGGATATTGCCGTTATTAATTTTTATGAAGAGCATCAATGGAAAACGCCGTTTAAAAATGTCACTAAAATTGATGAAATTCCTTTTGATTTTTCCAGACGCCGCTTAACGGTTGTCGTGAATGCAGATGATCATCAATTGATGATTACGAAAGGCGCCGTGGAAGAAATGGAAGAAGTGTGCACGCATGCGCAAATTAATGGCGAAATTGTACCATTAAGCAGTGCTGTACGAGAAGAACTACGCCGAGTGAATGTTCAAATGAACAAACAAGGGATGCGTGTGTTAGCGGTAGCTGTAAAAAAAGATGTCCATAAAGAAGCAGTTTATTCAGTTGAAGATGAAAAAGAGATGACATTGATTGGGTTTATGGGTTTTCTTGATCCAGCAAAAGAGTCAGCTGTCAGCGCTATCCGCTCCTTACATGAACATGGTGTCAACGTGAAAGTGCTAACGGGCGATAATGATATTGTCGCCAAAAAAGTCTGTAAAGATGTAGGTATTGAAGTTTCCCATGTGTTATTAGGTTCTCAAATTGAAGCAATGACAGATGAAGAGTTGCGGGCGCAAGTGGAAGAAACTAATTTATTTGCCAAATTAAATCCGATGCAAAAATCTAAAATTATTGAATTGCTACAAGCAAAAGGTCATACGGTTGGTTTTATGGGGGATGGCATTAATGATGCACCGGCATTACGAAAAGCTGATGTGGGCATTTCAGTAGATACTGCAGCTGATATTACTAAAGATGCTAGTTCGATTATTTTACTGGAAAAAAGTTTAAATGTACTGGAATCTGGTGTGATTGAAGGACGAAAAGTATTTAGCAATATGATGAAATATATTAAAATTACCATCAGTTCTAATTTTGGGAATGTCTTTTCAATTTTAGTAGCCAGTGCCTTTTTACCATTCCTACCAATGCTTTCCTTACAACTCTTGATTCAAAATTTGATTTATGATGTGGCTCAGTTGACAATTCCTTGGGATAATGTCGATGAAGAAGAGTTATTAAGCCCTGTTCGGTGGGAAACGAACGGGCTAGCGAAATTTACGGTATGTATTGGCCCGGTAAGTAGTATTTTCGATATTCTAACGTATCTTGTCATGTGGTTTGTGTTTAGCGCCAATAGTTTGGCAACTCAACATTTATTCCAAACAGGTTGGTTTATGGTGGGACTTGTTAGTCAAACGTTAGTTGTTCATATGGTCCGGACGCGGAAAATACCATTCATTCAAAGTCGTGCATCAATGCCTGTGATGTTAAGTAGTTTAGGCGCAATTTTACTCGGTTTCCTGATTGTAGCAACGCCTATAAGAGAGGTTTTTGACTTTGTGAAACTTCCGGCTAACTACTGGCCATGGTTCTTTGGAATCATCATTGCGTACATGTTAACTGTTGAAGTAGCTAAACGTTTATATATTAAAATTACCAAGGAATGGATTTAGTAAAATCTACTGAAAGAGAAAAGAAATTGCTAAGCTGTATCACTCGTTTTGCGAAAATTTGGTGATTTTACGTAATGAATGTTCGTGATAAAACCCAAGGTAAAGTATTTGTTAAAAAAACGAGCCCAAAAAAATAAAAATTAACGAAAAAAACTTTGTTCTCTAAAAAATAAAAAACCGCATGCTGAGTAGGTTACTCGGCTGACGGTTTTTATTTTTTGGTTTTTTCAAGATAATTTTCATGAAAACGCAAAGTTCGGAAATCAGATTACTAGCCAGCTCGGGGATGAGAGAGCTCGAATTAATAGAACTGTTATATAATATTTTCAAAATAGAATATAACAGTTAGGAGAAAAATAGTACAGAAGAAGTGTAGAACGGAAACCGTTTTCTTGTTTGTGAAAATTATCACTAAACCGCAAAAACATGCGGTTTTGCTCTTTTGTGAAAAAATGAAGAAATTAGAGTTTTTTTCTTGCGCTTTTTCGAATTTAGTGATAATTTGTTAAGTGTAGTCGATAAAAAGTAATACAGTTTCGCACTCTGTTTTACTTTTATCGAAATTAAAGAAACGTAATAGAGAGGATTGTGTGACAAAATGGCAAAGGCTAAGAAACAAAAACCTATTGACTTTAAAGAGCTAATGGCTAAAGTCGACGCTGATTTCCCAACTTTCCAAATCTTGGATCAAGATGGAAAAATTGTGAATGAAGATTTAGTACCTGATTTATCGGATGAGGAATTAGTTGAATTAATGACACGCATGGTTTGGTCTCGTGTGTTAGACCAACGTTCTACTGCATTAAACCGTCAAGGACGCTTAGGATTCTTCGCGCCAACAGCTGGACAAGAAGCAAGCCAATTGGCAAGTCAATTTGCAATGGAAAAAGAAGACTACTTATTACCAGGTTACCGTGATGTACCTCAATTAGTACAACATGGTTTACCATTAAGAGAAGCTTTCTTATGGTCTCGTGGTCACGTAGCAGGGAACTACTACGCGGAAGATTTAAATGCATTACCACCACAAATTATCATTGGTGCTCAATACATCCAAGCAGCTGGTGTTGCTTTAGGATTGAAAAAACGTGGAAAAGAAAATGTTGTCTTCACTTATACTGGTGACGGCGGTTCTTCACAAGGGGACTTCTATGAAGCAATTAACTTTGCTGGTGCTTACCAAGCAAACGGTGTCTTCATTATCCAAAACAATGGTTTTGCGATTTCTACACCTCGTGAAAAACAAACAGCGGCTAAAACTTTAGCTCAAAAAGCTGTTGCAGCAGGAATTCCTGGTATTCAAGTTGATGGTATGGATCCATTAGCAGTTTACGCAATTGCAAAAGAAGCACGCGATTGGTCAGCTGCAGGAAACGGTCCAGTTTTAATTGAAACATTAACCTATCGTTATGGTCCACATACTTTATCTGGAGACGATCCAACACGTTACCGTTCAAAAGAAATGGATGACGAATGGGTACAAAAAGATCCATTGACTCGTTTCCGTAAATATCTAACAGATAAAGGCTTATGGTCTGAAGCAAAAGAAGAAGAAATTATTGAAAAAACAAAAGAAGAAATCAAAGTAGCGATTGCAGAAGCGGATAAAGCGCCAAAACAAAAAGTTTCTGATTTCTTGAAAAATATGTTTGAAGTTCAACCTCAAACAATTAAAGAACAAATTGCATTTTATGAAGCGAAGGAGTCGAAATAAAAATGGCACAAAAAACTATGATCCAAGCAATTACAGATGCCTTAGCTCTTGAATTAGAGAAAGACGAAAATGTCTTAATCTTCGGTGAAGACGTTGGTAACAACGGTGGGGTTTTCCGTGCAACTGAAGGTTTACAAGAAAAATTTGGTGAAGACCGCGTCTTCGATACACCTTTAGCTGAATCTGGTATCGGTGGATTGGCTTTCGGTCTTGCCTTGCAAGGTTACCGTCCAGTTCCTGAAATCCAATTCTTTGGTTTCGTTTTTGAAGTATTTGACGAAATCGTTGGTCAAATGGCTCGTACGCGTTACCGTATGGGTGGAACTCGTAATATGCCAATTACTGTTCGTGCCCCATTTGGTGGTGGTGTTCATACACCAGAACTTCACTCAGATAACTTAGAAGGATTAATCGCACAATCACCAGGTGTTCGTGTTGTTATTCCATCAAACCCTTACGATGCAAAAGGACTATTAATTTCATCTATTCGTAGCAACGATCCAGTTGTCTACTTAGAGCACATGAAATTATACCGTTCATTCCGTGAGGAAGTGCCAGACGAAGCTTATGAAGTGCCTTTAGATAAAGCGGCTGTAACTCGTGAAGGAACAGACGTATCAATCATTACTTACGGCGCTATGGTTCGTGAAGCGATTAAAGCAGCTGATAGCTTAGCGAAAGACAATATTTCAGCAGAAATCATTGACTTACGTACAGTGGCTCCTTTAGATGTGGAAACAATTATTAACTCTGTTGAAAAAACTGGCCGTGTGGTTGTCGTTCAAGAAGCACAAAAACAAGCTGGCGTTGGCGCTATGGTTGTTTCTGAAATTTCTGAACGTGCCGTATTATCATTAGAAGCACCAATCGGACGTGTATCTGCTCCAGATACAATCTTCCCATTCGGACAAGCAGAAAATATCTGGTTACCAAATGCGAAAGATATCGAAGCAAAAGCTAGAGAAATCGTCGAATTTTAATAGTTATTCGAAGTAGATAAACGAAGAATTAAACAGGTGGAATACGGCTATAGGCATGAAATGTTCAGCTACTATAGTCGTTTCCCCGCGTTTTGCTCCTAAGAAAATAGACAGATCCAACGAAGAAGGGAAGACTTAAAAAATGGCTTATCAGTTTAAATTACCGGATATCGGTGAAGGGATTGCCGAAGGCGAAATCGTTAAATGGTTTGTAAAACCTGGCGATACAATCAACGAAGACGATACGTTATTAGAAGTACAAAATGACAAATCAGTGGAAGAAATTCCATCACCAGTAACAGGTACTGTAAAAAATATCGTTGTACCAGAAGGAACAGTTGCAAACGTTGGTGACGTGTTAATCGAAATCGACGCACCTGGTCACGAAGATAACGATGCAGCACCAGCAGCTCCTGCACAAGAACAAACACCAGCACAACCTGCTGCTGTACCAACAACCGAAGCAGCTGGCGGATTTTTCCAATTCAAATTACCAGACATCGGTGAAGGAATTGCCGAAGGCGAAATCGTTAAATGGTTCGTTAAAGCGGGCGACACAATTAATGAAGATGATTCATTATTAGAAGTACAAAATGACAAATCAGTAGAAGAAATTCCATCACCAGTAACAGGTACTGTAAAAAATATCGTTGTACCAGAAGGAACAGTTGCCAATGTGGGTGACGTGTTAGTTGAAATTGACGCACCTGGTCATAATTCAGCAGCACCGGCAGCCGCAGCACCAGCTACTGACGCTCCTAAAGCGGAAGCATCAGCTCCAGCCGCTTCAACAGGTGTGGTTGCAGCCGCGGATCCAAACAAACGCGTTTTAGCAATGCCATCTGTTCGTCAGTATGCACGTGAAAAAGACGTTGATATTACGCAAGTAACTGCAACTGGTAAAGGTGGCCGTGTCATTAAAGCGGATATTGATGCCTTTGTCTCTGGTGGTTCTCAAGCAGCACCAGCTACTGAAGCTGCCGCAACAGAAGCAGCACCTAAAGCGGAAGCAGCTGCACCTAAAGCAGCGCCAAAAGCCTTTACTTCTGATTTAGGCGAAATGGAAACACGTGAAAAAATGACACCAACACGTAAAGCAATTGCTAAAGCAATGGTTAACAGCAAACACACTGCTCCTCACGTAACATTACATGATGAAGTAGAAGTTTCTAAATTATGGGATCACCGTAAGAAATTTAAAGATGTTGCTGCTGCAAATGGTACAAAATTAACATTCTTACCATACGTTGTAAAAGCATTGACTTCAACTGTTCAAAAATTCCCAATCTTGAATGCATCAATCGATGATGCAGCACAAGAAATTGTTTACAAAAATTACTTTAACATTGGTATCGCTACTGATACAGATCATGGCTTATATGTACCAAATGTTAAAAATGCTAATACGAAGAGCATGTTTGCCATCGCTGATGAAATCAACGAAAAAGCAGCATTGGCTATCGAAGGTAAATTAACTGCACAAGATATGCGTGATGGTACAATCACAATTAGTAACATTGGTTCAGTCGGTGGCGGCTGGTTTACACCAGTAATCAACTACCCTGAAGTTGCTATTTTAGGCGTTGGTACAATTGCACAAGAACCAGTTGTTAATGCAGACGGCGAAATCGTTGTGGGACGCATGATGAAATTATCATTAAGCTTTGACCACCGTATCGTTGACGGCGCAACTGCTCAAAAAGCAATGAACAACATTAAACGCTTATTAGCTGATCCAGAATTACTATTAATGGAAGGATGATTAACAAATGGTAGTAGGAGATTTCGCCATTGAACTAGATACAGTCGTAATCGGAGCTGGTCCTGGAGGATACGTTGCCGCAATTCGTGCCGCAGAAATGGGTCAAAAAGTTGCGATTATCGAACGTGAATACATCGGAGGCGTTTGTTTAAACGTTGGATGTATTCCTTCAAAAGCTTTAATTGCTGCTGGACATCATTACAAAGAAGCACAAGATTCTTCAACTTTTGGTGTAACAGCTAAAGGAGTCGAATTAGACTTTGCAAAAACACAAGACTGGAAAGATAACACAGTTGTTAAATCATTAACAGGCGGCGTTGGCATGTTATTGAAAAAACACAAAGTAGAAATTATTGAAGGCGAAGCATTCTTCGTTGACGAAAATACATTGCGTGTTATTCACCCAGACTCAGCACAAACTTACTCATTCAATAATGCTATTGTAGCAACAGGTTCTCGTCCAATTGAAATCCCAGGATTCAAATTTGGCGGACGCGTGTTAGATTCTACAGGCGGTTTAAACTTAAAAGAAGTTCCTAAAAAATTCGTTATTATCGGTGGCGGTGTCATCGGTGCTGAATTAGGTGGCGCTTATGCTAACTTAGGTTCAGAAGTAACAATTTTAGAAGGTAGCCCATCAATTTTACCAACTTATGAAAAAGATATGGTTAAAGTTGTCACAGACGATTTCAAGAAGAAAAACGTAACAATCGTGACTTCTGCAATGGCTAAAGAAGCTGTTGACAATGGCGATAGCGTCACTGTTAAATATGAAGTTAACGGAAAAGAAGAAAGTGTTGAAGCAGATTACGTAATGGTCACTGTTGGACGTCGTCCAAACACAGACGACTTAGGCTTAGAACAAGCGGGCGTTGAAATTGGCGAACGTGGTTTAATCCCAGTTGACAACCAAGGACGTACTAACGTGAAAAACATCTTCGCAATCGGCGACATCGTACCAGGTGCTGCGTTAGCGCATAAAGCAAGCTACGAAGCAAAAATTGCTGCTGAAGCAATTTCTGGTAAGAAAGTTGCAGTTGATTACAAAGCAATGCCAGCTGTTGCCTTTACTGATCCAGAATTGGCAAGCGTTGGTATGACTGTTGCAGAAGCAAAAGAAGCGGGAATCGAAGCAAAAGGCTACAAATTCCCATTTGCTGGTAACGGCCGTGCAATCTCTTTAGATAAAACTGAAGGATTCATGCGTTTAGTTACAACTGTAGAAGACAATGTCATCATCGGTGCACAAATTGCCGGTGTCGGTGCAAGTGACATGATTTCTG
Source organism: Enterococcus sp. DIV0294 (assembly GCF_050558155.1). Classification (NCBI taxonomy): domain Bacteria; kingdom Bacillati; phylum Bacillota; class Bacilli; order Lactobacillales; family Enterococcaceae; genus Enterococcus; species Enterococcus sp. DIV0294. Next base: position 1,252,476 of record NZ_CP187889.1, read on the forward strand.
AATTAGCTTTAGCTATTGAATCTGGCATGAATGCAGAAGACATTGCTTTAACAATCCACCCACACCCATCATTGGGCGAAATTACTATGGATACAGCTGAATTGGCTTTAGGTTTACCAATTCATATTTAATAGTATCACTTTGTCGCACGACAGATATAATGCGCCTTTTGCACTTGTTGCATTAGCCACAGCAAGTGCAAAAGGTGTAAAAAAAACAACGACTTCTCGGAGTCGTTGTTTTTTTATGCTCTGTTCTTTCTTTTACGGTATTTAAGAGGTGTTTCACCCGTTTCTTGTTTAAAGATACGGACAAAATAGCTATCTTCAACAAACCCTAAATCTTCACTGATTTGGGCGATCGTTTTATCTGTCTCCAAAAGAAGCTGTTTAGCCCATGTGATTTTTAATTGTCGATAAAATTGACTAAAGGGAATACCAAACTCCTCTTTTAATAAACGACTTAAATACGTCGGTGTCAAATGAACAAGGTCTGCCAGTTCTTGTAAATTTAAACGCAGCGATTTGTTTTCCCAAAGGGCATCTAAAACCGGTTGTAATTGCTTATTTTTAGTTTGATAGGCACTTGAAGGAGTTAATTGAGCAGTTAATAAAGTTTGTTGAATATCTTTTTGGATCATATTCAATGGCTCCAGCTCTTCTTTTCGCGAACTAATCTGTAAGGATTGTTTGTACGTATTGATTAAATAATCTTTTTTGATGGCTTCAGAAATAATATATTGGCTTAGATCAGCGATTAATGTCGCGCTCTTTTCTAAGTCTGCTAGTTCTAAAACAGGGTATTGTTGATACAGCTCTTGGTGTGTTACTAAAAATTCTTGAATGAAGGCATCATTCATGGTTAAAACCTGTTCTAACTCTTCTTGGTGATCTTCGAGCAAAACTTCACCAGCCATAATGGCTCCTACATATTGGTCATCAACAATAATGGGGATGGCCATATCAACGATGTTAAAGTGACAACGGTAGATAAAAGGCTGACCAGTGCGAACAGCTTCCAAGCCACCACGAGCATCACATTTTTCACAAAGTTTCGAGAGCTCAGGGGAGTGACGTACCAGTTGGCAAAAGGGTTGAACTTGGCTATGTTTCGTCACAGGTCGACCTTTATAATCGACTAAAATAATGGCTAAACGAGTGCTTAAGGCCAATGATTCTTGCAATTTTTCCCACTTTTCTAAATCTAAAATATTTTTTAATTCTACAGTCATAAGGCAATCCTTCAATCTAAAGTTTAAAAATCATAATATTTTATTATTTCACAAAATAATTCTATCATTTTTTGCAAGAAAACGATACCAAAAGTTCAATGCTTTTTGGATGAAAGCGTTTTATACTATGTATGTAAACAAAATATAGGAGGCTATCAACATGAGAAAAGCATTGATTTTACCAACGAAATATGTTCAAGGGGAAGATGAATTACTAAACTTAGGTTACTTCGTTTCAACTTTTGGAAAAAAAGCGTTACTAATTGCAAATCCTGCTGACGTTGATCGTGTACGTCCACAATTGGAAGAAACAGCGAAAAAGTTTGACATTACCTTCGTAGAGGGTGGCTTTAGTGGAGAAGTAACGCGTGAAGAAACAAAGCGCTTGCAAAACGTTGGACAAAAAGAACAAGCAGACTGTATCATTGGTTTAGGTGGCGGTAAAGCAATCGATGCTTCAAAAGTCGTAGCAGAAGGTGAAAACTTAATTATTGTACCAACGATTGCGGCTCAAGATGCACCAACTTCGCATTCAGCTGTACTATATCATGAAGATGGTTCATTTGATGATTATGCTTACTTTAAACAAAGTCCAAGCGTCGTTATGGTTGATACAAAAGTGGTTGCCAAAGCGCCAACTAGATTTTTAGTTGCTGGAATGGGGGATGCCTTATCCACATATTTTGAAGCACGCGCAACACACAATTCATATTCTCGGGTTAATGCTAGTTTGCCAATGGGTTCAAGAGAAGGCTTAACGCCCGTTGCTAGCGGCACATATGCAGCTTTGGCCATGGCAAAACTTTGCTGGGAAAACCTACAGGAAGATGGGTTAAAAGCGAAATTAGCTTGTGATGCAAATGTGGTTACTGAATCATTGAATAAGATTATTGAAACAAATATCTTACTTTCAGGCTTAGGTTTTGAAAGTGGCGGTTTAGCTGCAGCGCATGCGATTCATAACGGTATGACAGTCTTACCTGGTGCGCACAGTTATTTACATGGTGAAAAAGTAGCCTTTGCAACGATTGCACAACTTGTATTAGAAGATGCAGCAAAAGACGAATTAGAAGCTGTTTTAGACTTTAGCGCTTCTGTAGGTTTACCATTAACGCTTTCAGACATTGGTGTCGATGAAATCACTTATGAAGAAGCGTTGGAAGTAGCCAAAATTGCTTGCATTCCAGAAGAATCAATTCATTCAATGCCATTCCCAATTGTCGTTGAAGAAGTAGCGAATGCAATCATTGTTGCAGATAAAGTCGGACAAGAATATAAAACAAGACATAAATTAGATTAAGGAAGTGTCCACATGAAAGCAGATATTTTACTCGTTTCACATAGCAAAATGATTACAGATGGTATTAAAGAGATGATTGAACAGATGAATGCCAGTGAAGAAATTACGATTCATTCACTTGGTGGCACATCAGATGGTTCATTAGGTTCAGATCCAATGAAAATCATTGACACGATTAACGAAGCGGACTCTGACCGAGAATTTTTAATTTTTGCCGATTTAGGCAGTGCCGTTTTAAGTTCAGAATTAGCTTTTGATATGCTAGAAGAAGACCAACAGAAACATTATCATTTAGTCGATGCATCATTGGTTGAAGGTGCCTTTGCGGCAGCAATTACTGCAGGTGTCTCAGATGATTTGACGCAAATTTTAGCAGAAGCTCAAAATGCTGGTAAGAAAGGGTGGAACTAAATGAAAAAAATTATTAATGAACCTGGTAAAATTGTCGAAGAAATGCTCCAAGGAATTGTGAAAAGCTATGGAAACCTTGTTCATCAAGTCGAAGATTCTCGCGTGATTGCTCGCAACGACTCAAACAAACAAGTTGGGTTAGTATCTGGTGGCGGAAGTGGTCATGAGCCTGCACATGCTGGGTTTGTTGGTGATGGAATGTTAAATGCCGCAGTTTTAGGTGATGTCTTTACTTCACCAACACCAGATCAAATTTTAACAGGGATCCAAGCGGCAGACCAAGGGGCCGGTGTTCTGTTAATCGTAAAAAATTATACAGGCGATATTTTGAACTTTGAAATGGCCAAAGATATGGCTGATATGGAAGACATTCATGTAGAAATGGTCGTTGTCGATGACGATATTGCAGTCGAAGATAGCACCTATACCGCTGGAAAACGCGGCGTTGCCGGGACTGTTCTTGTCCATAAAATTTTAGGACATCATGCCCGCCAAGGTGCTTCTTTAGAAGAGCTCGTTTCTTTAGGAGAAAAAATTGTAGCAGCCACGAAAACAATTGGAGTGGCTTTAAAAGCAGCCACTGTGCCTGAAGTTGGCAAACCAGGTTTTACTTTACCAGAAGATGAAATTGAATTTGGCGTAGGGATTCACGGAGAACCAGGCTATCGTCGTGAAAAAATCCAACCATCGAAAGAGTTAGCGAAAGAATTAGTTGAAAAAACATTAAGTAGCTATGAACAACAACCACAAACAGTGGGGGTACTTGTCAATGGCATGGGCGGCACGCCATTAATGGAACAATTTGTATTTATGAACGACGTGCTAACATTATTAGAAGATAAAGGTGTTCAAGTGACCTTCCATAAAGTGGGTAACTATATGACGTCTATTGACATGCAAGGATTATCTTTAACGATGATTGACTTGGCGACAAAAGACTGGCAAACAGCGCTAGAAAGCAATGTAACAACAATTTCTTGGTAAGGGTGATAAAAGATGGAATTAACAGTACAAGACATTCAAACATGGTTAGACAACTATTCAAAAGTTATTGAAGAAAAAAAAGACTATTTAAGTGAATTAGACACGCCGATTGGTGATGGGGATCACGGTAACAACATGGCTCGTGGTATGGCTGAATACAAAATTGCGTTTGACAAAAAAGTACCAACAACAATCACGGAGACATTTAAAGTCCTATCCATGGCTTTGATTTCAAAAGTTGGCGGAGCTTCTGGTCCTTTATATGGTACTGCATTTATGAATATGACTAAAGCGACAAAAGATTTGGAAACCATCAGTTCGCCAGAGCAATTAAAAGAAATTGTTCAGCAAGGTCTAGCTGGGATTCAGATGCGTGGCAAAGCTGAACCAGGAGATAAAACGATGGTTGATGTCTGGGCGCCTGTTGCTGAAGTAATTGGAACGGAACAATTTAATGAAGAAAAAATTGAACAATTTGCTGAAGCAACAAAAGATTGGGTGGCGAAAAAAGGACGTGCCTCTTATTTAGGGGAACGAGCAATTGGTCATATTGATCCAGGAGCAGCATCTAGTGCATTATTATTTGAAGAACTAGTCAAAGTAATCAATCAATAACAGTGAGAAAAAAGTTTAGCAAGTGCCTCTCTTGAAGCGCTTGCTAAACTTTTTTATAAATAATGGTTTCTTTTGTTCATGTATGGGATAATTTAAGTAACAAAAAATAACAAAGATAAACAAATGGGGGATTTAAAGATGAAAAAGCATGTGATTGTGGGATGTTTATTAATCGTTAGCTCAATGTTTGTAAGTGCTTGTGGCAATTCGTCAGACGTGACCACGGAAAAAACCAGTGTCACAAAACAAGTCGAAGCTACGGGACAAAGCACATCCTCTTCTGTAGACCAAACCAAGTATGATGCCATTATTACAGAAGCTAAAAAGTTAACGGCAGAGAGGCAATATAAAGAATCAGAAGAAAAATTAGCTACGATCCCTGTTAGCGATTTAGGGAAACCTCATTATTCAATCGTTAAAGAAACGGTTGAGAAACTAAATAATCAAAATAATGAAGGCTTAAAAAGACAAGAAGAAGTCGCGGTTGAAAAGCAAACGAAGTCGAGTCCGGCACCAACGGAATCACTTAAACCAATTCCAGATGAGTTTGCTAAATGGGCAACCACGTATCTTTTTTATTATCCACGAGGAGATCAAAAGCAAGCGGGGTTAATCATTGAAGCGAATGGAGCGGTCACGCAGACGAATACGAATGGCGAAATTTACACAGGAAAAGCCGAAATAAGTGGAGCTTCGGGCACTATTTTAAGTTATGATACGACTAGTTATCGCCCGACGACCCAACCAGCTACAAAATCGATTACTCCAAATGTTAAAATCACTGTTACTTGGAAGAATGGCGGCGGTGTTGATGTTTATTATGGCTACGTTTCTTATTCACAACGTTTAGCTTTGACAGATGGTATCGCCGTGACAGACGGGGTCAAAGAAGTTTGGCTTTCATAAAAAGAGCTAGACATTCAAGCAAAAACTTGAATGTCTAGCTCTTTTGTTGATTGAATCGGGGGATATAAATACTTAGTTTCGATAAGAACGAACGGTATTGTTAATAGCGGAAATACTATATTTTAATTCATCTTCTAACGTTTGATCAATGTCTGTGTCTAAAGTTTCTGCAAACATGGCTTCATATTCAGCGATAGAAAGTTCTGTCCGATTATCCAGCAGTGCTAAATGAGTTTCTTTTTGTAAATGATTTTGATAACCAGCTACTAATTCACCAGTGAAAAATTCAGCGACAGCACCAGAACCATAACTGAATAAACCAATTTGATTGCCTGCGGTTAAAGTCGTTGCATTTTCTAAAAGGGAAATGAGTCCCAGATAAAGTGAACCCGTATACAAGTTTCCTACGCGACGACTATAGACGATGCTTTCTTCATAACGGGCTAAAATTCGTTCCTGTTCTGCTTCAGTTTGGTCGGAGATTTTTGCTAATAAGGCTTTTTTGCCCATTTTTGTGTAAGGAATATGGAACGCTAAAGCATCATAATCTGCAAAATCAAGACCGGTTCGTTTTTTATGTTCATCCCAGACTTGGGCAAAAGATTGGATGTAGGTTTCGTTTGACAAAGGACCATCGACCATAGGATATGGATGGCCTGTTGGACGCCAAAAGTCATAGATATCTTGCGTCAGCATCACATTATCCTCTTTTAAAGCCAAAATGCGCGGTTCACTAGCAACTAACATTGCAACCGCCCCAGCTCCTTGTGTAGGCTCACCGCCAGAATTTAAGCCATATTTTGCAATATCTGCCGCTACGACCAAGACTTTTTTATCTGGATGTAAGGCTACGTGATTCTTAGCTAACTGTAAGCCTGCTGTTGCTCCGTAACAAGCTTCCTTGATTTCGAAAGAGCGAGCGAAAGGTTGAATCCCCATTAAACGATGTAAGACAACTGCGGCCGCTTTTGACTCATCGATACTGGACTCAGTCCCGACAATCACCATATCAATGGCCTCTTTATCTTCTTTGGTCAAGATCGCTTCTGCGGCATTGGCTGCAAATGTCACAATATCTTGGCTGATTGGGTTCACCGCCATTTGGTCTTGCCCAATACCAATATGAAATTTTCCAGGGTCTACATTTCTGGCTTCAGCCAGTGCCGTCATATCAATATAATAAGGGGGCACAAAAAAACTAATTTTATCAATCCCAATTGTCATTTCTTTAACTCCTTTACGATAAATAGATTCATTATATAAAATAGCACGAAATGAACCAAAATGGGGAATTTTTGTATTAACTTCATAGATTATTAAAAAATATCTTATAAGTCTGTTAACATTCAGTAATTGGCACTTGTGATTCTGGGATTTTATGATATATTTCAAGATGGAGGTGCATTTAGTTGAAAACAGTAGTTATTATTGATGCATTACGAACACCAATTGGAAAATATAAAGGCAGCTTAAGTCAAGTAAGTGCCGTAGACTTAGGAACACATGTTACAACACAACTTTTAAAAAGACATTCCACTATTTCTGAAGAAATTGATCAAGTAATCTTTGGAAATGTTTTACAAGCTGGAAATGGCCAAAATCCCGCACGACAAATAGCAATAAACAGCGGTTTGTCTCATGAAATTCCCGCAATGACGGTTAATGAGGTCTGCGGATCAGGAATGAAGGCCGTTATTTTGGCGAAACAATTGATTCAATTAGGAGAAGCGGAAGTTTTAATTGCTGGCGGGATTGAGAATATGTCCCAAGCACCTAAATTACAACGATTTAATTACGAAACAGAAAGCTATGATGCGCCTTTTTCTAGTATGATGTATGATGGGTTAACGGATGCCTTTAGTGGTCAAGCAATGGGCTTAACTGCTGAAAATGTGGCCGAAAAGTATCATGTGACTAGAGAAGAGCAAGATCAATTTTCTGTACATTCACAATTAAAAGCAGCTCAAGCACAAGCAGAAGGGATATTCGCTGACGAAATAGCCCCATTAGAAGTATCAGGAACGCTTGTGGAGAAAGATGAAGGGATTCGCCCTAATTCGAGCGTTGAGAAGCTAGGAACGCTTAAAACAGTTTTTAAAGAAGACGGTACTGTAACAGCAGGGAATGCATCAACCATTAATGATGGGGCTTCTGCTTTGATTATTGCTTCACAAGAATATGCCGAAGCACACGGTCTTCCTTATTTAGCTATTATTCGAGACAGTGTGGAAGTCGGTATTGATCCAGCCTATATGGGAATTTCGCCGATTAAAGCCATTCAAAAACTGTTAGCGCGCAATCAACTTACTACGGAAGAAATTGATCTGTATGAAATCAACGAAGCATTTGCAGCAACTTCAATTGTGGTCCAAAGAGAACTGGCTTTACCAGAGGAAAAGGTCAACATTTATGGTGGCGGTATTTCATTAGGTCATGCGATTGGTGCCACAGGTGCTCGTTTATTAACGAGTTTAAGTTATCAATTAAATCAAAAAGAAAAGAAATATGGAGTGGCTTCTTTATGTATCGGCGGTGGCTTAGGACTCGCTATGCTACTAGAGAGACCTAAGCAAAAAAAAAACAGCCGATTTTATCAAATGAGTCCTGAGGAACGCCTGGCTTCTCTTCTTAATGAAGGCCAGATTTCTGCTGATACAAAAAAAGAATTTGAAAATATGGCTTTATCTTCGCAGATTGCCAATCATATGATTGAAAATCAAATCAGTGAAACAGAAGTGCCGATGGGTGTTGGCTTACATTTAACAGTGGATGAAACTGATTATTTGGTACCAATGGCGACAGAAGAACCCTCAGTGATTGCGGCTTTGAGTAATGGTGCAAAAATAGCACAAGGATTTAAAACAGTGAATCAACAACGCTTAATGCGTGGACAAATCGTTTTTTACGATGTTGCAGATCCCGAGTCATTGATTGATAAACTACAAGTAAGAGAAGCGGAAATTTTTCAACAAGCAGAGTTAAGTTATCCATCTATCGTTAAACGCGGCGGCGGCTTAAGAGATTTGCAATATCGTACTTTTGATGAATCGTTTGTATCTGTCGACTTTTTAGTAGATGTTAAGGATGCAATGGGGGCAAATATCGTTAACGCTATGTTGGAAGGTGTGGCCGAGTTGTTCCGTGAATGGTTTGCGGAGCAAAAGATTTTATTCAGTATTTTAAGTAATTATGCCACGGAGTCGGTTGTTACGATGAAAACGGCTATTCCAGTTTCACGTTTAAGTAAGGGGAGCAATGGCCAGGAAATTGCTGAAAAAATTGTTTTAGCTTCACGCTATGCTTCATTAGATCCTTATCGGGCAGTCACGCATAACAAAGGAATCATGAATGGCATTGAAGCTGTCGTTTTAGCTACAGGAAATGATACACGCGCTGTTAGCGCTTCTTGTCATGCTTTTGCGGTGAAGGAAGGTCGCTACCAAGGCTTGACTAGTTGGACGCTGGATGGCGAACAACTAATTGGTGAAATTTCAGTTCCGCTTGCTTTAGCCACGGTTGGCGGTGCCACAAAAGTCTTACCTAAATCTCAAGCAGCCGCTGATTTGTTAGCAGTGACGGATGCAAAAGAACTAAGTCGAGTAGTAGCGGCTGTTGGTTTGGCACAAAATTTAGCGGCGTTACGGGCCTTAGTCTCTGAAGGAATTCAAAAAGGACACATGGCTCTACAAGCACGTTCTTTAGCGATGACGGTCGGAGCTACTGGTAAAGAAGTTGAGGCAGTCGCTCAACAATTAAAACGTCAAAAAACGATGAACCAAGACCGAGCCATGGCTATTTTAAATGATTTAAGAAAACAATAAAAAAACAGTTCAGCAGAAATTATTCTGCTGAACTATTTTTTTTCACATTAGGTAGCCGTTTCAGGCCACGAATTGGTTTTACTTTTAAGACATCTAAGAAGAAAGTGAACACAGGGATTCCTACAATAAGTCCCCATACACAAAAGAGACGCTCACTAACTAATAAAATGACAAACGTATAAAAGATTGGTAACTCTGTTTTACTAGACATGAATTTAGGATTTAGCACGTAAGATTCAAATAAATGGACGATTGTAATTAAAGCTAAGATATAAATCACATCGTTCAAGCCACCTTGGGAATAAGCGATGAAACTTAGCGGAATGCAGGAAATAATCACACCAGCAACTGGGACTAAGCTCAAAATGAAGATCATAATGGCTAAACTAGGTAACTGAGTAAAGCCGATTATCGCCAAGGCCAAGGTAGTAATGACTGTATTCACCACAGCAATGAAAAACTGAGCTTCCATTACGACACCAAATGTGTTGACGAACTTGTTGGCAAAATAATAGATATCCTGAAAAAACCAATCAAAATCACTTTTTAAAAATAACTTAGAAAAATCAGCCATTTGCTTCTTCTCAATCATAAAGAAGAAACTTAAAATAAAGGACATGACAAATGATAAACCGACAGCGCCAATATCTTGAATGTAGCGTAAAATCATTGAAGCACCATTCTGGAGTTGAGAGAGTAAGTTAGATTTTTCCAAGTATTGATCAATAAATTGCAATACTTGATTTGTATCTGTATGTGGACTTTGATAAAAATCAACTACAGAATTAATCATTTGAGTCGTTTGGTTAACTAGAACGGGAACATATTTAGTAATCGCTAAATAGATTAGAAAAACAACCAATGCATAGGTTAAGAGAACGATGACAATCGTCGGGATTTTCATATAGCGTTGAACAAAATGGACCAAACGAACAGCTAAATAGGTAAAGATAAATGTTAAAAGAATTGTTGTAATCATGCTTCTGGATAAATAAAGCACAAAAATAATCAAAGCAAGGACGCAAAAACGTCGCAAACGTTCATTTTGAATAAATTTTTGATACAAACTCATAGGGGAAACTCCTTCTTTACTGAATAATCAATCCTGTTAAGAATAACATAACCATACCGATGGCAGCTAGGCCGCAAACAATAATATGGCGGCGTTTGTACATCACTACAATGGCGATGAACTCTCGAATAAACGCGTTAGGTAAAAAATAAAAAGCGGTTTTTGCACCAATGCCATCAGCTTTTAAGCCAGCCATTCGAGCGAAAAGACCCGCTCGGAAAAGGTGATAATTGTTTGTAGTAAAAATGGCTTGGAAATTAGCATTTCCAAAATCCTCAATCATTGTTTCTTTGGAAAAACGCATATTTTCTAGTGTGTTTTTTGAATGAGCTTCTACTAAAATATCATCATCAGGAATACCTTGTGTCAAAGCATACATTTTCATCGCGACACTTTCAGGAAGTAATTCATCGGGACCTTGGCCACCAGACATGACGATTTTTGGTGGATTTAACGTTGCGCGATTTTGAGCCTTGTAAAATTGAATGGCTTTGTTGATGCGGGCTTGCAATAACGGCGGCACAATCTCACCATTGATTAACCCCGAACCTAACACAACAATATAATCCTGTGTATATTTTGGCTGATTAAATTGATACAACGTAGAAACAGTTAAAAAATTATAAAAAACAAACGCGAAATAAGTCAAAATAAATGGCGCAATAGTTAAGGGTAAGGAGAGCCAAGTTGGTAACAACGATTGAAAAAAGAAATTATAAATTAATAGTAATGTTAAGCCAATTGCCAGCAACAACGTCAACAAGTTCCCTAGAGACCGACCTTCTTTTCTCATAACAACGACCGCATTCCAATAGAGGAAAATAATTAAAGCATAGATTCCTAGAGCCAAAGCAATTAAAATAGCTAGAATTGCAATAATTGCTAAGGTTATTAAAAAGTAGTTGTTTGTACGAATCGCAGTAATCCCTAAATAAGTCGCTAGAACCACAAGAAAAATATTAAATAATGTTCCATTCAGTAAACGTCTTTTTTCTTTGAAGTAGAAGAGCGCAAACAAGCCAAAAAAAGCAATGGGGATTAAAAAGAAGGCTGTACCACGAATGATTTCTAAATATAAAACATATGAGAAGAACATAAAGACAGTCCAGCCAAACATCCACGGTAACCAATCGTGTTCTTTTTTCTTTTTCCGCCACGAGGGAATGAAAAAGAGACCCAATAAATAAACACCTAAAAAGGTTAAATCACCATAAAATTGCATAAATAAACTCCTTTAAAACATTTTTCCTCTTCAGTATAACGAAAACTCTTCAAAAAAAATAGAGGAAGCACTTAGTTTCAGAAAGTTTTCTTGTTCTTTTTTTATAAAAAAAACCTGACGATTAACGTCAGGTTTTTGAGTCAGTATTGTTTAATTAAGCTTTAGTAACGTTAGTTGCTTGAGGGCCACGTTGACCTTCTTCGATTTCGAAAGTTACTGCTTGACCTTCTTCTAAAGTTTTGAAGCCGTCACCTTGGATAGCTGAGAAATGTACGAATACATCGTTTCCGTTTTCTGCAGTGATGAAGCCAAAGCCTTTGTCTGAGTTAAACCATTTTACTGTACCTGTTTCCATAATAAATATCCTCCTAGATGTGTGTTATAACACATTCATATTTTGCAATTACTTGAAAGGTGAAAAATGTGGAAGATGTTTATTTGAAACAGCTACCCATATTACCGAACAAAAACTACATCTATTACTATAGCATACTAACTGGTTTTTGTATAGCGATAACCTTATTTTCTTTTTTATCGGATGTTTTTTAAAAACTAGAAAGTGAAGATAAGGCTGTTATAGTGCTGTTTCAATAAGTCTCAGAAAAAAAGCCCATTGTAAGGCGCTTTCTTACAATGGGCTTTTTTCCTGTTTTTAATAACGGAGGATAGCCGCTAAAGATTTTTCATCTGGTGCAGCTTTTTGGTCTAAAACAAAAACTTGACCGCCGTTTTGAATGACTTGGTAAGCAATGGTGTTTAAAAGTTTGCGGCGATCGTACTCTTCAGATGACATTTCATTGTTTTCAGTAACAAAGAGTGACGTTGCAATAAAAAGATGGGAAATTTTGCCGTCAGCTGCCGCTGGCGAAATATCTGTAAATTGATCTAAGAATTTACGATCTAGTAATTTGTTATAAGAAGCTGTTTCTTTTTCTGTTAACTCTGCAGCTATTTTTTCACTAGCGCTGCGGATATCTTGAATGGTTGCTTGTGCAGGTGAAGCAGCAACTGAAATTGAGCAATCATAATAAGGATTTTTAGCAATCTTTTTAAAGAGTGTTTGGTTTTCTGGTAAAGCATAAAGATAAAGCGGTAATTTTTCAGGATTATCCAGTTGATCTTTTAAGAAAGTATCGACTGCTTGATAGTAGTTCACCCAATCAATTTCAACTTCTTTATCTTTAGTATTGATGCTATGATAAGCGACACCTTCTTTAGAACCGTTAGAACTACCTTGAGTTGAAAAGTTTAAATTACCACCCGTTAATTCATCACCTAAAGCTGTGACCACGTCTGTTGGCGCGTCTTTAGGCAATTCAACAGGAGTGACAGTCGTATGATCGACCTTGTAAAGTTTCATTGAATCGCGATTTAGAGCAAGTAGGTAATAATGGTAGTTAAATTGTTTGTCTTTGACTAGTCCAAGTAAATAAGGAATCGTGTCCACGTAATATTGATCGTCAACGGGCACATCTAATCGTTGAACAAAGGTGTTTTCTGGAGATAAGATGATTGAAACACTTGCTGTGCCGTTGCGCCAGAAGGAAGCATCAGCTAGAAGTGCGTCAATTTTTTCTTGGAAAACAGACCATTTTTCCTCAGGAAATTTTTTTTCAAAGCGTGTTTTTGCCGCTTTTGCAAAATTTTTCAAAACAAGCGAATCTTTTTCTACGTTTTGATGAGCGACATGGGTGTTAAACAAGAAAGTAACAAACGGTCCATGAACTTCTTCAGAAAATAATGTTGATAAGCTATCTTTTTTTTGATTTGCCATAATAAAATCCCCCTTCTAAAAGTAAGTGTAGCACAGGAAATCGAATGTTTAAAACAATATGTTCAATAAAAGAAAACGCTTTAAATAATCTAAATAAAGGACTGTTAATGGTGTTCTAATAAAAGTTTTATAAAAAATATAGCTGAAACTCATGATAAAAAAGGCACAAACTACTATACTTACGTTATGCCAATTATCCCGAATTGGTTTTTTCATACTTACTCCTACCAAGAGTAAATAACAACCTTCATTTCCACCACAGACGACGGTCGTGGTGGTTTTTTTTGTTTAGGTTCTAGTTTTTTTGCTATCAATTGACTAGGAGAAGTGAACGTTCTTTAAGAATTTGTCATTTCAAATTTACGGAACCGCAAGAAACGATTTGCTTCTTCCTCTAACTGAGTAATTTCTTCTTCTGTTAACTCTTCCGTAGTAATGTGAATATGTAACTCTTTTTGTGTGCTTGTCATAGGTGCCTGATGATTGATCTCTGTTTGTTGGGTGCGGCCCATTAAATAGTCCAAGGAGACAGAAAAATAGTCTGCTATTTTTAAAAGATTCTCTACTTTAGGCGAAGAGGTATCCCAACGACGAATTTGTCCATTGGAAATGCCGACGTTTCTTTCTAATTGGGCGAGGGTTAATTGCTTTGACTGAGCTAGTTGTTTAATGCGAGAAATTAAGGTCATTTCAAGTCCTCCTTGCGTTTTCCGTTTGCTAATTTTAAATTAGCGTAAAAGCGAATGGTTGTCAATTGCGAGCGTGTAATAAGAAGGTGAACATCTCATGAGTGATTTTTTAGAAAATTTCCGATGAAAAAAAGAAGAAATAGAGTTATTATTAGTAAGTAAACTGTTTTGGAGCGAGAGGGGATGAATCAATGGAGAAAATTAAAAGTTACCAAGAGGATTCTGAAGTGCAGAAAAATCGTTGGTGGATCTTAGTTTCTGTGGCTATGTTTACCTTCATGTCTACATTAGATTCCAGCATTGTAAATATTGCTTTACCGACTATTTCAAAAGAAATGTCCGTACCCATGAATCAAGCGGAATGGGTCGTATCTATTTATTTAATGGTTGTCTGTGCTTGTTTATTATTATTTGGAAAAATTGGCGACAGTTTTGGAAAAATAAAAGTTTATCGAATTGGCACGGTTATTTTTACGATTGGTTCATTACTTTGTGGCTTTAATCAATCGCTGAGCTTTCTATTATTTGCGCGAGTCGTTCAAAGTATTGGTGCTAGCATGACCATGGCGACCAATTCAGGAATTATTACGGAAGTATTCCCTTTAAATGAAAGAGGGCGGGCGCTCGGTGCAGTAGGTGCCTTTGTCTCTTTAGGCGCGATTGCTGGTCCTGGGATTGGTGGATTGATCTTATCAAACTTTTCTTGGTCGTATATTTTTTGGATTAATGTTCCCGTGGGGCTAGTTACAATTTTAATTGGCGAAAAGTTTCTACCAAAAGATATTACAAAAACAAAAGAAAAAATCGATTTTCCAGGATTTGCTTGTATTGCCATTGCGATTATGACGTTCTTCGGCGGGATTTTCCTCGGACAAGAGAGCGGGTTTGGCTCGTTACAATCCTATTTATTGTTCATTATTGCAGTAATCGCATTAGGATTATTTATAATGGTTGAACGGAAAAGAAAAAGCCCACTTATCAAGTTCGCAATTTTTAAAAACAAAATTTTTACTTTAAGTTTATTGTCCGCCGTTTTAATTTTTGCCTCAAACTTTTTTGTAAATGTTGTCATTCCATTTTATTTGCAGGATGCACGCAAACTAAGTGCTAGTTATGCTGGTCTATTAATGATGGTATTTCCGTTATTAATGGTGGTTGGGGCTCCTCTGAGTGGCTATTTGACGGATAAAATTGGCCCAGGTATTTTAACATTTGGCGGATTGTTGCTCTTGTGCTGTACGTCGTTAATGTATATGTTTTTAGATATGAATTCGCCTATCTGGTATTATGTGATTGCAACAGCCATTATGGGCTTGGGAAATGCACTTTTCCAGTCTCCAAACAATACAATGGTTATGAGCAGTGTTGAAAAGCAAGATTTAGGTGTAGCAGGAAGTATGAATTCTTTTGCTAGAAACTTAGGAATGGTCATTGGGATTGCGTTGTCAACGACCATTTTATATCGTGGCATGAGCGAAGCTTATGGTGAACGAGTAACCACGTATCTGGCTAATCGCCCAGATATATTTATTGTGGGAATGCGTGAAACCTTTTTTGTCGCCTTTCTATTATGTGTGGCGGCCTTTATATTAACGATTTTACGTTTTCGGAAAACAACCAAATAAGTAAAAAGAAACAGACGAGAAAGATTCATGATTTTTCTCGTCTGTTTCTTTACTAGCTAAGAAAATAAGCAAATGCGATTGTATATTTCTAATTCTCTGTTACAATAAAGAAAGTAAACTGTACTAAACTGTACTACTTTTAAGAATGAATTTGACGATTAATTATCATAAGAGTGTGTAGAAAATACCGTAGGAGGAATACAAATGGAACTGATAGGACATGGACATTCATGTATTGAAATTCATCTAAACGACGGCACGAACCTTTTATTTGATCCTTTTATTAATGGCAACCCTTTAGCGGACGTTTCACTTGCAGATTTACACCCTGATTACATCTTAATCACCCACGGACACAGCGATCATATTGGCGATATGCTAGCAATTGCTCAAGCCAACAAGGCAACGATTATTGCGATAGCTGAAGTGGCTACGTATGCGCAGTCGCAAGGGGTAAAAGCGCATGGAATGAATCTAGGTGGGCGTTACGTCTTTCCTTTTGGTTCGGTTAAATTTGTGCCAGCTTTGCATAGTTCCGGTTATGAAATAGACGGCGTAATGACCTACATGGGCGAAGCAAGTGGGATTATTTTAGAAGCAGAAGATAAAAAATTTATCACGCTGGTGATACGGCGTTGTTTTCAGATATGCGCCTTTTTGCAAAAGACAAATCCATTGATGTAGCGTTCTTACCAATTGGCGATAATTACACGATGGGACCAGAGGATGCGCTACAAGCAGTCTCTTACTTAAATCCCAAAATAACCATTCCAATTCATTACAATACCTTTCCTGTTATCCAACAAAATCCAGCAATATTCGTAGAGCAAGTAGTTGGCGGGAAAGTATTAAACCCAGGAGAGACGATCCTAGTTTAGGAGGAAATTATGGCGACGAAACATGATCAAATTTTAAAACATATTGAAGAATTACCAATTGGCGATCGAATCTCTGTTCGAAGCATTGCCAAAAGTTTAAGTGTTAGTGAAGGAACAGCGTATCGGGCCATCAAAGATGCAGAAAATATTGGGCTTGTTTCCACCATTCAACGTGTTGGTACGATACGAATTGAGCGGAAGTTAAAAAAACATATTGAAAAATTAACATTTGGTGAAGTGGTCCGGATTATTGAAGGGGATGTGTTAGGCGGTAGCTCTGGTCTAGACAAAGTCCTTAATAAATTTGTAATTGGTGCGATGACAGAAACCGCAATGACGCGATATATTACTCCCGGATCCTTAATGATTGTTGGTAACCGCCAAGGTGTGCAAAAGCTTGCTTTAGAAAATGGGGCAGCCGTTTTAATTACAGGTGGATTTGAAACATCTGAAGAGATTGCGCAGTTAGCAGATCGTCTGGGTATGCCTGTCTTGAGAACCACATATGATACATTTACTGTGGCTACTATGATTAACCGTGCTTTAAGTGATCAGCTGATTAAAAAAGACATTTTACTCGTCAGTGATATTTATACAGCGCTTGAAAAAACCAATTATTTATTGACAACTCAGACGATTGCAGATTATCAGGCATTATCTGAAAGTACCCATCATTCTCGTTTCCCAGTAGTAAATAAGAAATTACGTTTAGTGGGGATTGTCACAGCCAAAGATGTCATTGGTAAAAGTGAACATTTAACCGTGGATAAAGTCATGACAAAGGATCCCAATGTTGTGAAAAAGATGATGAGTGTAGCGAGTGTCAGTCATCAAATGATTTGGGATGGTCTAGAAGTCATGCCGGTGGTGGAAGATGATTTAGCGCTTGTTGGGATTGTTTCTCGCCAAGATGTGATGAAAGCTATGCAATTGGTGCAACGACAACCACAAATTGCAGATACAATTTCAGATCAAATTTCCGGGGAAGTGATGCCTGTTGAAGAAAATGGCAAAGAAACAACCCGTTTTCGTTTTTCGGTTGCGCCCCAAATGGTTAACAGTGTTGGTACCATCTCGTTCGGTGTCCTAAGTGAAATTATTTCTAACGTGACACAACGAACAATGTTGATGAATCAAAAAAGAAATGTACTAATTGAACAAGTGAATCTACATTATTTGCGGCTAATCCAGTTGGAAAGTGAATTGGACATTCGTCCACGGATTTTAGAAATTGGTCGTCGCTCTGCAAAATTAGATATTGAAGTTTATTTAGAAAATGTCATTGTGGCAAAAGCAATTGTTGTTTGCCAAGTGATGGAGAGAACGTAGGAGGCTACAAAGAATGGACGTAGTAAAAGAAATTATGGCAGCAATTAAACAATATGAAACAATTATTATTCATAGACATCAAAGGCCCGACCCAGATGCGATTGGCTCACAGGTTGGGTTAGCAGAACTCTTAAGAGCGAGCTTTCCTGAAAAAAATATTTATCAAGTAGGCGGACCAGTGGAAGGCTTAGAGTTTTTAGCTGAAATGGACGTTATTACTGACGATGTCTATCGAGGTGCATTAGTCATTGTAACAGATACTGCAAATGCTCCACGAATTAGTGATGCGCGTTTTTCTTTAGGCGATCAATTAATTAAAATCGATCATCATCCGAATGATGAACCTTATGGAGATTTAGTTTGGGTGAATACAAATGCAAGTAGTTGTAGTGAAATTATTGTTGATTTTTGGCAACAGCATTTAGCAGAATTAACGATGACAGATAATGCAGCTCGTTTATTGTATGCTGGGATTGTGGGGGATACAGGACGTTTTCTTTATCCTTCCACTTCGGCGCATACACTCGCTGTCGCTGCGCAATTGCGTACGTTTAACTTTAATGCCGCAGACTTAAATCGTGAGTTAGACCAAATGCCTTTAAAGGTTGCTAAATTAGCGGGTTATATTTATCAAAATTTAGAAATCGACGCAAATGGCGCTGCTCGTGTCGTTTTACCACAAAGTATTTTAAACAGTTATGATATTGTCGATTCTGAAACGGCAGCCATTGTTTCAATGCCAGGAAAAATTGAAGATGTTCTCTCATGGGCAATCTTTGTTGAACAGCCAGAAGGTTATTATCGCGTTCGGTTACGTTCCAAAGGACCAATCATTAATACAATTGCTAAAAAACATCATGGCGGCGGCCATCCTTTGGCAAGTGGCGCTAATGCACGTGATGCGGCTGAAATTGAAGTGATTTACCAAGAAATCCAAGCAGCTTGCCAAGAGTGGGCTCAAAAATAAATAAGTAATTAGAAAGTAGTTATCGGACGTTGATAAATCATTCGGACTACTTTCCATTCACTAGAAAATAAGGTAAAATGAAAAAGAATTATTTTTTACAAAGGAGAACGTCAATGACAGAGCAATTACCAAACTGCCCTGAATGTGGGTCGGCATATGCCTATGAAGATCGCGGATTATTTATTTGTCCAGAATGCGGTCATGAATGGTCACCAACAGAAGAAGTTGCAGAAGAAGGCTTAGTAGTCAAGGACTCAAATGGCAATCTTTTAGCGGATGGGGACAGTGTTACTGTAATCAAAGATTTGAAAGTTAAAGGTGCCAGTGGCGCAATTAAACAAGGCACAAAAGTGAAAAACATTCGTTTAGTGGAAGGTGATCATAACATCGATTGTAAGGTAGATGGCTTTGGTCCAATGAAGTTAAAATCAGAGTTTGTTAAGAAAAATTAAATTTCATTTGAATGATGAGACAGTAAGAGTCTAGGACACAACCATCGTCCTAGACTCTTACTAATGTTTATCGGTCTTGTATTTTATCATTGTACGAAGGCCGTGCCAAGCGTTGTAAAGTGTGAGGATTAACCCGATACCTAAAGGAATCCATAACCATTGCGGAGAATAAGCGGCATCTTTTAACGTTTCAGAGTTGATGGTCCATGATTCTTGCAATACTTGGAAACTAAAAACCATGAGAAATGTTGAAATAAGTAACAAAATAAACCGTAAATAATGAATCGTTGTTTGACGGTGAATCAGTGCAAAGAGTAAGTAGAGCACAAGTAAAAATAGCGGCACTCCAAACGCAAAATATGGCTGTAACATGAGAACGTCCTCCTTTTTCTTAATGATACTGCAAAGGAGAGGATTTGCAAAATAAAATTTATTGTTGGTACATTTTTTTAGAAACAAGTATAGTGTTATTGAGGCATTCATACTTGAAATTGTTTATCTTGGAGGGATTTTTATGGCAGTATATAGCGAACCAATTAAATGGGCAATCATTATTTTCCCGTTTCTAGCATTTTTTATTTCTGGGGCATTATTAATCTATGAATACCGCAAATATGGTTCATTTGTTTGGACACGAGCAATGATTTTGTATTCATTTGTTTTTTATTTATTATGTGCCTATTTCTTGGTAATTTTACCGTTGCCATCTCGAGCAGAAGTGGCTCAATACACAGGACCAACAATGGAACTGCGGCCTTTTCATTTTATTTCAGGGATTTTAAACGAAACTGTTTTTTCGATCAAAGATCCTAGTACGTATTTGCCAGCATTAAAACAACATGCCGTTTTAGAACCACTGTTTAATGTTTTATTAGTTTTACCTTTTGGTGTGTATTTACGGTATTATTTCAAATGTTCATTTTTAAAAACAGTTCTTGCGAGTTTTTTATTGTCATTATTTTTTGAATTAACACAGTTATCTGGCCTTTATTTTATTTATCCACGTTCGTATCGCTTGGCGGATGTCAATGATTTAATTAATAATACCGTCGGAGGCATAGTTGGTTATTGGTTGACGCCGCTCTTTACCTTTTTATTGCCAACACGAGAAGAAATTGATGCCACCTCTTATGAAAAAGGGCAGACAGTTAGCCTGTTAAGACGTTTCTTTGCATGGGGAATTGATTGGTTGGTGATTGGTTTTGTGCAAGGCCTGCTCGTTTTTGGACTAAATTTCATTCCAGCTTATAAAAATTGGGCAACCAATTATCCGATTTTTTCAGATCGGATGTGGTTCTTTATCATGGTTTTTGCGGTCTTTATCGTCATGATGAAACTGACAAATGGTCAAACGTTAGGTAAAAAAGTTGTTCGCATTCGGGTGGTTGAAACAGGACATGAAAAAATTCGTTTAAAAGCCTTGTTTGTTCGCTACGGTTATTTGTATTTTGTGTATGGTTTAATTAGTATTTATCTAGCTAATGCCACTGATTTATTGAATTCTTCTAATCGGATGTTGCAAATGGTGTCGTTGCTTCTGTATTTGTTCTGTTTAATTTTATATTTACTATTTTTGATCAACGTTTTGTTAACCTTGATTCGTAAAAAACGGCGTTTGTTTTATGAAAAAGCCAGCCACACTTATACAGTCAGTACATTAGAAGTTGCGAAAACAAAGGAATCAGCAGGTGAGTAAAAGTTGTTTTTGTGTTATAATGCCAAAGTGCATAAAGAATTTAACGAGAAGAGGTGAGGCAAGTGCCTTCATTTAAACAATTTCAATTTCAACCTTTTATCAACGAAGCACTCGCAGAAAAAGGGTTTGAAGAACCAACAGAAGTCCAAGAAAAATTAATCCCAATCATTAAGAAAGGGAAAAGTGTCATTGGACAATCGCAAACAGGAAGTGGAAAGACGCATACTTTTTTACTTCCATTAATGGATAAAGTTAAGCCAACTATCGACGAAGTACAAATTGTGATTACTGCGCCTAGTCGTGAATTAGCCAATCAAATTTATCAAGAAGCGCAGCAACTGGCTCGTTTCAGTCAACCAGAAATTCGAGTGTCAAATTTTGTTGGCGGAACAGATAAACAACGTCAATTAAATAAATTAAAGCATCAACAACCTCATGTGGTGATTGGTACACCAGGGCGGATTTTAGATATGATGAATGAACAAGCCTTGAAAGTGCATACGGCTTTTGCCTTTGTTGTCGATGAAGCAGACATGACATTAGATATGGGCTTTTTAGCAGAAGTCGATCAAATTGCTGGTCGTTTGCCAGAAAAATTACAAATGCTCGTTTTTTCTGCAACCATTCCAGAAAAATTACGACCATTTTTAAAAAAATATTTAGAAAATCCAGTGATTGAACATATCAAACCAAAAGCAGTTATTTCAGAAATAATTGACAATTGGTTGATTTCCACCAAAGGAAAAAACAGCAATCAAATAATTTATCAATTATTGACTATCGGACATCCTTATTTAGCGATTGTTTTTGCAAATACTAAACAAAGAGTTGATGAAATCACCGATTACTTAAAAGATCAGGGCCTAAAAGTTGCCAAAATTCATGGAGACATTACACCACGCGAAAGAAAACGTGTGATGCGTCAAGTTCAAAATCTTGACTACCAATATGTGGTAGCTACTGATTTAGCCGCACGTGGGATTGATATTGAAGGGGTTTCACATGTCATCAATGCAGAAGTTCCACATGAATTGGACTTCTTTATCCATCGGGTTGGCCGCACAGGACGTAATGGATTGAATGGGACTGCCATAACATTATATTCACCAGCAGATGATGAAGCGATTACTCAGATTGAGCAGTTAGGTGTTTCTTTCAAACCAAAAGAAATTAAAAATGGTGAGATTGTAGAGACGTATGATCGTAATCGTCGAACAAAACGAGAAAAATCTCGAGAAGAATTAGACCCAACGTTAATTGGTTTAGTGAAAAAGAAAAAGAAAAAAATTAAACCAGGATACAAGAAAAAAATTAATTGGGCAATTGAAGACAGCAATAAGAAAAAACGTAAAATTGAACGTCGTCAAAAAGATCGTTCTGCTAGAAAAGCAAAAAAGAATTCTTCTAACTAAAAACGTTGTGGATTATAGAAAGTAAGGGACTAGAATCGTAAAGATTTTAGTCCCTTACTTTTTATATGATAAATATTTAAGTCACTTTTAAAATAACTCTTTTTTAAAAGTAGTTATCGTTAAAAGTAGAGAAAATTACCGATTAATTGTAAAGATTTTTGTCGAAAACATCAAAATGTTAGTATTAAAGATCAACATTTTGATGTTTTCTCGAGAAAAAATAATAAAATTACAGAATTTTTGGCGTGTTTTAGCAAAAAGTAGGAAGTTTCGGCACTTTTTTTGTTAAAAAATCAGCTTTATTAGTTGATATTAAAGGAAATTCATTTTTTTTTACGGAGGATAAAAAAATTTTACACACAAAAAAAATCATTTTCTAATATAATATAAATAACCACCAAAATAAAGAATAAAGGAGCGAAGAGAGATGAAGATAAAAAGGTGTTTATTAACCAATCGATGGAGAAAACACGCGATTTGGTAACGTATTTTGATTGGTGCGTTTAGTTATTGGTAGCAGAAAGAGTTCTAGGAGGAAAGAAGAAATGAGAAGGATTTTGGTATTAACAAAGAACATTTTAGTTGAGCAAACATTTCAGCAGCAATTACAACATTTAAATTATGAAGTCTTTTGTACGAACTGCTGTGAAGAAACTATAGAACATGAGTTAACTTTTTTTTATTATTTTGATGCAATTGTATTAAGCGAAACACTTTCTCAGAACGATTGCTTGAGATTATTAGGAAGTCTTTCATCGTTAGAGAAGCCGATTTATCGACGTTCACAATCGATGTGTAATAAACGTGAAGCAGAGATTTGGCAGGAAAGAGGTATTATCCGGTGGTTAGGCCTCAAAGATTCATTGGAAGATATTCGTGAAAAAATTGACACTGTCGATCAAAGTTTTGCCGAAGTAACAGCCGAGCTACTTGATGACCAAGTAAAAAAGATTCGCTTTACAAAAAACGAGCAACGCTTTTTAAAAATCTTGTATCAGCATGCCCACGAAGGGTTGGATCGTGATCAAATTTGTCGCTTGCTTTGGCAGAAAGAACCAGATGCTTCTACAAAATCGCAGCTGTCTTTCGTATGTAAACGAGTGAAACAAAAATTTAGTGATGCAGGTATGAACGAAGAGACTATTACAACCTCTTGGGGAAAAGGGTATCAAATAAATGAACAAATTTTGCCTTATTTAGAGCAAACGTTATTTGAAACAGCTCAGTAAGGAAAGATTCCTACGAAAACAATTGACTTTTTAGCAGATCTTTCTTATACTTTTGACTATAAGCTAAAGGATATGAGGAATCTTATTTTGATCACAGAAAGCCGTTCATTGCTGAGAGAAGGGCATCAGATAAATTTACTTGCTCCCTTTAGATGGACTTGATAGAAATATCAACGCGACTCTGCGTTATAGAGCTTAAGAGGTAATGATCCAACATCATTGCAATCAAGGTGGTACCGCGAGCAATCGTCCTTGACTGCAATGGTGTTTTTTGTGTTCACAATCTGCCACTTAAGAAGGTACAAAACATAAATAGTTAATTATTAATAGAAAGTAGGAAAATCAATGAAAGAATTAACAAGTAGTCAAGTTCGCCAAATGTATTTAGACTTCTTTAAGTCTAAAGGACATTCAGTAGAACCAAGCGCTTCTTTAGTACCAGTAAACGATCCAACATTATTATGGATTAACTCTGGTGTTGCAACCTTGAAAAAATATTTTGATGGCTCTGTTGTGCCAGAAAATCCAAGAATTACGAATGCTCAAAAATCTATTCGTACAAATGATATTGAGAATGTTGGGAAAACGGCTCGTCATCATACAATGTTTGAAATGTTAGGGAACTTCTCAATTGGAGATTATTTTAAAAATGAAGCGATTCACTGGGCTTGGGAATTTTTAACTGGTGCTGAATGGCTTGCTTTTGACCCAGAAAAATTATATGTGACTGTTTATCCGAAAGATACAGAAGCAAAACGCATTTGGCGTGATGAAGTTGGTTTATCTGAAGATCATATTATTGATGTAGAAGATAACTTCTGGGATATCGGTGCTGGTCCAAGTGGTCCAGATACGGAAATCTTTTATGATCGCGGCGAAGAATTTTTAGATATTCCAGAAGATGATCCAGAAAATTATCCTGGTGGCGAAAATGAACGCTATTTAGAAATTTGGAACTTAGTGTTCTCTGAATTTAATCATACACCAGAAGATACGTACGAACCATTACCACATAAAAACATTGATACGGGCATGGGCTTGGAACGTGTTGTATCTATCATTCAAGATGCACCAACAAATTTTGAAACTGATTTATTTATGCCAATCATTCATGCGGTAGAAGCTTTAGGAACCAACGTGAAATATGGAGATGCACCACAAACGGATGTTTCCTTTAAAGTGATTGCTGACCATATTCGTGCTTTATCCTTTGCAATTGGTGATGGTGCGCTTCCTTCAAATGAAGGTCGTGGCTATGTGTTACGTCGTTTATTACGTCGTGCGGTAATGCACGGGAAAAAATTAGGCATTAATGAAGCCTTTTTATACAAATTAGTGCCTGTTGTTGGCGAAATCATGGTAAGCTACTATCCAGAAGTATTACAACAAAAAGACTTCATCGAAAAAGTGGTTCGGACAGAGGAAGAACGTTTCCATGAAACCATCAATGAAGGTTTAAGCATGTTAAATGAGGTTATTAAAGAAGTTAAAGATGCAAAAGGCGATACATTAGATGGAAAAATTATCTTCAAACTTTATGATACTTTTGGCTTCCCCGTAGAATTAACGGAAGAAGTTGCGGAAGATGAAGGCTTGAAAGTCGATCATGCTGGGTTTGAAACAGAAATGGAAGCACAGCGTGAACGCGCTCGTTCTGCCCGCAGTAAAGAAACTTCAATGGGTGTTCAATCTGCTTTATTAACAGATATTAAAGTAGAAAGTAAATTTGTTGGCTATACAGAATTAACACATGATAGTGAATTATTTGTTATTATTCAAGGTGACGCACTAGTAAATGAAGCATCTGCAGGAACAGCCGAATTAATTTTTGCTGAAACACCATTTTATGCTGAAATGGGTGGACAAATTGCTGACCGCGGCTATGTAAAAAATACCGCAGGGGAAGTCGTTGCCAACGTGGTGGATGTGAAAAAAGCACCAAATGGTCAATTTTTACACAAAGTAGAAGTTTTGGCGCCATTAGCTGAAGGCCAAATTTATCAATTGCAAGTGGACGAACGGATGCGGACACGTATTTTGAAAAACCATACGGCAACCCATTTATTGCATCGTGCTTTAAAAGATGTGTTAGGGGAGCATGCCAACCAAGCAGGCTCACTAGTTGCACCAGGACATCTACGTTTTGACTTTACTCATTTTGGGCAAGTTACATCAGAAGAACTAGCGCGGATGGAAGCCATCGTTAACGAAAAAATCTGGGAAGCTATTCCTGTTGTCACAATTGAAACAGATATTGATACAGCGAAAAACATGGGCGCAATGGCGTTATTTGGCGAAAAATATGGCAAAGAAGTCCGTGTAGTTAATATTGGGGATTACTCTATCGAATTATGTGGTGGAACACACGTTGCTAATACAGAAGATATCGGGATTTTCAAAATTGTTTCTGAATCTGGAATTGGTGCAGGAGTACGCCGTATTGAAGCAGTGACGAGTAAAGAAGCGTATCAACTTTTACAAGAAGAAGAACGTCAATTGAAAGAGATTGCTACATTAGTTAAATCACCTCAATTAAAAGAAGTGGTTACGAAAACAGAGCAATTGCAACAACAATTACGTGATCTACAAAAAGAAAACGAACAATTGGCAGGCAAATTAGCGAACCAACAAGCTGGTGACATTTTTAAAGATGTCAAAGACGTCAACGGTGTTCGTTATATTGCCGCTCAAGTCAATGTTAAAGACATGAATCAATTACGCCAATTGGCCGACCAATGGAAACAAAAAGAATTGTCTGATGTACTAGTTCTAGCAACTGCACAAGATGAAAAAGTAAGCTTGTTAGCGGCTATGACAAAAGACATGAACGGAAAAGGCTTAAAAGCCGGTGACTTAATCAAAGCAATTGCGCCAAAAGTTGGCGGTGGCGGCGGTGGTCGTCCTGATATGGCTCAAGCTGGTGGGAAAAATCCAGCAGGGATTGCGGATGCCTTAGCAGAAGTTGAAAACTGGTTGGCAAATGCCTAATTAAAAATGTTTTCCCTATTATTAATATAAGGAGAATGCTCTTTATAGCAATGATGACAGCCCTCTTCAAAGTTATGAAATTGATTTTGGAGGGGGTTCTTTTTTATAAGTGATTACGGAGAGGAAACAGTAGATTGCACGAATGTGTAAGTTTTCATCTTCAATTGACAATGGTATAATAAGCAACGGAGGAATCAAAAATATGAATGAAAATCAATTATCAAAACGTCTCGCAACGGTTGGTGATTTAATCCCTAGAGGAAGTCGCTTAGCAGACATTGGTTCAGACCATGCTTATTTACCAGTTGCTTTAATGTTAGAAAATAAACTGTCTTTTGCTGTGGCTGGGGAAGTGGTAGAAGGCCCTTATCAATCTGCCAAAACCCAAGTCAGTAAATCCAATTTGACGGATAAGATTATCGTACGTTTAGCGAACGGGCTAGATGTAATTGAACCTGAAGATCAAATAGACGTCATTAGTATTTGTGGAATGGGCGGCACATTAATCCGAGATATTTTAGAAGCAGGACGCAAAAAAAATCGTTTAACAGGGAAGGAACGCCTTGTTTTACAACCGAATATTGGTGAACCAACTTTACGCCGCTGGTTAATGGTAAACGACTACAGTATTATTGATGAAACAATCGTGGAAGAAAACCGTAAGTTGTATGAAATTATCGTAGCCGAAAAAACAGAGCAATCCGTTTCTTATACGGACCAAGAATTACTATTTGGGCCAGTTTTAATTAAAAAACAAGGACCGGTTTTTACCAAAAAATGGCAACGAGAATTAAAACAGCGCAAAACTGTTCTTGCACAACTAGCAAAAGCAAGTGGAGAACATATTGAAAAACAGGCGAAACTACAGCAAGACCAACAATTAATTGAGGAGGTGCTGGCCAATGGCTGTGAACGGTAAGACATTGATTCGACGCTTCAATGACTATTGTCCCGAGTGGTTAGCTGAAACGGGAGATCCTGTGGGCTTGCACATTGGTACGTTAGATAAACCAATTGAAAATGTGATGGTTACCTTAGATGTTCGTCCTGAGGTCGTTGCAGAAGCAATTGAGAAGCAGGTTGATTTAATTATTGCGAAACACCCACCTATTTTCCGCCCAGTTAAGCGATTAACCACAGATAATTTTCAAGAAAAAATGTACGCTGATTTATTAAAACACGATATTGCTGTTTATGCAGCGCATACTAACATGGATATTATTGACAATGGGCTAAATGATTGGTTTTGTGAATTATTGGGAATTAAACAGACCACCTTTTTAACTAAAACACATACTGTTCCTTATAAAAAATTAGCCGTTTTTGTGCCAATTGATGAAGCTCCGCAAATGAGAGAAGCTTTAGGTCTAGCTGGCGCCGGGTCTCAAGGTGATTATTCTAAAACAAGTTACTCTTTAATTGGAACAGGACGTTTTACACCAACACAAGGAGCAAATCCCACGATTGGCGAAATTGGTCAAGAAAGTGTCGTCCAAGAAGCAAAAATCGAAGTGATTTTCCCTGAAACTAAACAAGAACAAGTTCTTGCAGCTATGTTACAAGCGCATCCTTATGAAGAACCGGCGTATGATGTTTATACCATTGAAAATCAATCAAAAGAATTTGGTTTAGGTCGGGTTGGAGTATTAGACAAGCCTGTGAGACTCTCTGATTTTGTACAGCAAGTCAAGGAAGCTTTCCAATTGGACGGCTTGCGGGTCATTGCAAAAGATGACACTAAAATGATTCAACGGGTAGCCATTTGTGGTGGAAGTGGTGAAAAATTCTATCATGATGCATTACGTAAACAAGCCGATGTCTATATTACTGGTGATGTGTATTATCATACGGCACATGACATGATTGCTGAAGATTTACCAGTTATCGATCCTGGTCATTACATTGAAGCGCTTTGTAAGCCAAAACTTGTGGAATTAATGAATCAATGGAAACAAGAAAATGAGTGGGCTGTATCTATTTTTGAATCAGAAGCGAATACCAACCCATTTCGTTTTAAATAAAAAAATGAAGATTAAAGGAGTGTTCTTTTATGTATGAAAATCTATTACCTCGTTTTTTACGCTATGTGAAAACAGAAACACGCTCAGATGCAACTAGCACAACGACACCATCAACACAAACACAAGTAGCCTTTGCACAAACCTTAAAAAAAGAATTAGAAGAATTAGGGATGAGCGATGTTATTTATAACGAAACAAATGGTTTTGTAATTGCTACGTTACCTAGTAACGTGGAGAAAGACGTTCGTTCAATCGGCTTTATTGCCCATATGGATACCGCTGATTTTAATGCAGTGAATGTTTCTCCGCAAATTGTTGAGAACTATGACGGAGAATCAACGATTCCTTTAGATAAAGAAGGCAAATTCACTTTAAATACGAAAGACTTTCCTAACTTAAAAAATTATCGTGGTGAAACACTTATTACAACCGATGGTACCACTTTATTAGGAGCTGATGATAAATCAGGTATTGCGGAAATAATGACAGCCATGGAATATTTAATTAATCACCCAGAAATTAAACATGGCACCATTCGTGTGGCTTTCGGTCCCGACGAAGAAATTGGTGTAGGTGCCGACAAATTTGATGTCGCTCAATTTAACGTGGATTTTGCTTATACAATGGATGGCGGACCAGTAGGTGAATTACAATTTGAAACGTTTAATGCGGCGCAAGCAGAAATTACAATTCAAGGGAAAAACGTTCATCCAGGAACAGCAAAAAATACAATGATTAATGCGTTACAATTAGGAATTGATTTCCATAATGCCTTACCTGCTGACGAAGTTCCAGAAAAAACAGCAGGTGAAGAAGGCTTTTATCATTTAGCAGCGTTTGCTGGAACGCCAGAAGAAGCTACAATGACGTATATTATTCGCGATCACAATCGCGAGATTTTTGAAGCACGTAAAGCTAAAATTAAAGAAATTCAGCAAACATTGAATGCACCATTTGATGAAGAACGAATCAAAGTTGATTTATTTGATCAATACTATAATATGCGAGAAGTGATTGAAAAAGATATGTCCATTGTCGAAATTGCTAAACAAGCAATGGAAGAATTGTCAATTCAACCAATTATTGAACCTGTTCGCGGTGGAACGGATGGCTCAAAAATTTCTTATTTAGGGATTCCAACACCAAATATCTTTGCTGGTGGCGAAAATATGCATGGCCGTTTTGAATTTGTTTCATTACAAGCCATGGAAAAAGCGACCAATGTGATTATTAAAATTGCTGAATTAAATGCAAAATAAATGAGGCACTCAATAGGAAAGTAAGAAAACGGGCAACCGAGAACTTACTTTCCTGTTGTAGTTTCATGAGTCATTGAAAAATTTTTTGCAATTAGAATCAGAACAAGGTATCCTAGTACAGTAACTAGTTAGGAGGCCAGAAAGAATGCTTCAGTGGATAGTAATCATTTATTTCCTCGTCATTAATTTAGTATTGTTTAGTATGATGGGTTATGATAAAAAACAAGCAAAACGTGGGAACTGGCGTATTCCAGAACGCCGCTTATTGACGATAGGACTTGTCGGTGGCGGTCTAGGTGGGCTAATGGGACAAAAGAAATTTCATCATAAAACCCAAAAACCAGTTTTTGCATTGTGTTATTCAATTGGCGTAATCGCGATGATTAGTTGCATCTATCTAACGTTTAAGTAAGAACAAAAAAGGAGAAGCGATGAAAGGAAAAGTAAAAATTGGCTTAAATATGTTGTTAATGATTATCGTTTTAGGCGTAATCTTTTATGTCATGGATAATTCATTAAGTGATATTTTTGCTCAACTGATGGAAACGAGTTGGCTGGTGCTGATTGCTGTTATTTTTTTTGGAGTAGTTTATCAATTTGCAGAAGGGCGCTCAATCAAGGAAATAGCTCGTTATTTTAACAAAGACTTTACAACAGTGGATGGTTTTTTTACTTCTTGTTATGTAGCATTTTATCGGATTATTTCATTTGGCACGGGAACCTTGCTTTCAGAAATTTATTTTTATAAGAAAAAGGGAATTCCTGTTTCTAAAAGTGTAGGGATAACGGCATTACATATGATTATGTACAAAGCAGCCGTGATTTTTTTAGCAATTATTGGTTTGATTATTCAATTTTCCCTGTTTTATGAAAATGCGCCTAAGATGATTCCATTCATTTTAGCAGGTGTTATTTTAACATTAGTAATAATTGCAGCATTGCTTATTTTATCTAGTAGCTTAAAGTTGCAAGTTTTATTGGTTAAGTTTGCCAATCGTTGGTTTAAACGACCAAAACTAAGAGATTGGGTGGATAATTGTAATTTACAAATCTATTCCTTGCGGGCAGCTGTCCAAACAATTACACAAGATCGCTCAGCGTTGCTTCGAATCTTTTCATGGAATGTATTTAAATTATTATTTTGGTACATTATTCCTTACATTGTTTTAGTAGAAAATCACCCGAATATTGATTTATTATTAGTGATGTCCTTTACCAGTTTTGCTGTTATTCTTTCAGGAGTTATTCCAACACCTGCTGGCATTGGTCCATTTGAATTTGTTTACTTATTGTTGTTTAAACCATTGGTCGGCAATGTTGATGCTGTAGCATCTGTTTTACTGTATCGATTTGGTAGCTTTGTGTTACCCTTTTTGATTGGATTGGTTTATGTCGCCATTGAGAAACGAAAATCATTACGCATTGAGATTGAAGAAATAAAACGTCAAACAGATGAATAAGGTAGAACGAGAAAAAGAGTCGCTCTTTTTCTCGTTCTTTTTTTTTAAAAGGAATTGACTTGTACGAGGGATGTCTTATAATAGACTTAATACATGACTAAAAAATATTTTTTTTAACTAATAAAAATTATGGTAAAGGGGTGGCGAAAATTATTGCTGATTGTACAGCAGTGCTGTTATGCGGCGGGAAAAGTTCACGGATGGGATTTGATAAAGCATTATTGAAAATTCAAGGGCAATACGTGATCTTGCAAACAGCTGAAAAGTTAATGGAACTGTTCGAAGAGGTTATTTTAGTAACGAATGATAGTCAAAAATTTCCTAAGGCGTTTAGAAAATGCACAATCATTCAAGATATGTATCTTGGAAAGGGGCCATTAGGTGGGATTGTGACAGCAATGAACTATACTCAGAAAGCTGAAGTGTTTGTAATTGCCTGTGATATACCAACTTTTTCTCCTAAACTTGTGTATCAGTTAGCTTCTAAGCGTGGACAAAATCAAGTAACAATCTTTGACTTTGAAGGTCGTCAAGAACCATTATTTGGCTTTTATCGATGTTCTTGTTTACCAACATTTCAAAAACAGCTTGCGCAAAATAACTATCAGATTCGGCAAGAATTTGAGCATCTATCTGTAAAAACGGTGCAACTATCAAAAGAGAATCAACTTAAAAATGTCAATCGAAAAGAAGAATTGTCTCAGTGGTATCGATAAAAAGGAGGAATCGTAATGGATTTTTTCAGTAGTGAAGAAATAGTTGCAAGCTTAGGTGATAAGGCAGAAATAAAAGGGAAATTATCGTTTGTTCGACTCTGTATTTTAGGTATCATGGCTGGTTTTTGTATTGCACTAGGTTACTTGGCGTTTATTCGTATCACTGGAACCGCCCCCACAGAATGGGGAAGTTTTAACAACTTTCTGGGTGGAGCTTTATTTCCAGTTGGATTGATAGCGCTTACTTTTGTTGGTGGTGAGTTAGCAACAGGCAATATGATGGTAATGACATTAGGCGTATTACAGAAAAAGGTTCGAGTGGGCACTCTTTGTTATAACTGGCTAGTTGTTTTATTGACCAATTGTCTAGGCGGATTTCTTGTGGCGTATTTATTTGGCCATATTGTTGGGTTAACTGAAGGTGCGTTTCTGGATAAAACAGTCGCAGTTGCTCAGGCGAAAATTGCTGATCCACCGCTAGTTGCTTTTGTTTCAGGGATTGGCTGTAATATTTTTGTTTGTTTAGCGGTTTATCTCGGAGCGTTGGCAAAATCATATTTAGGTAAAATGTTTGGCTTGTGGTTTCCTGTCATGGTTTTCGTTGTTTGTGGGTTTCAACACGTGGTCGCCAATGCATTTATTATTCCAGCGGCAATTTTTTCACAAAGCACCACAATCAGTTGGTGGGATTATTTGCAAAATACACTATGGGTATTTTTAGGCAATGCGGTAGGGGGCAGTCTTTTTATGGCCGTACCATTGATCTTTATGACAAAACCAGCAACTGTCAAACCAAGAGTTGAGAAAACGATTCAGACGGAGGAGCTCTATGGCAATTGAGGTACCAAACATGATTCAAATTGGATCTACTGGTCGGAATAGTGGCAAAACGACATTAGCCGAAGCCCTTATTAAACAGTACCAAGAAGTCTATCCAATTTATGGCTTGAAGATTATTACGATTAGTGGTCAACGAGGGGTGTGTCAACGAGGCACAAAAGGATGCGGAATTTGTACCAGTATTACAGCTGGTTATGAATTAGTAGAAGAGAAAGAGACGATTGGCAATAAAGATACCATGAAATTATTAGCTGCAGGTTGTCAAAAAGTTTTTCTATTGAAAGTTTTTCAAGAAAATTTGGCGGAAGCCATTCAGCAATTTCTGAAAGCTGTGCCGGCCCAAGCATTAATCATTTGTGAATCAAATTCATTACGTAATGTTGTGCAGCCAGGACTATTTCTTATGATGAATAACCAGAATCGCCAAAAAGAATCAGCAAAAAAAGTTATAGATAAAGCCGATTTTTGTTTACTATCTGCTGAAATACCAAAAGAATTGCGTATCTATTATCAAGGAGAACAACTTCAAGTTTCACTAAAAAGGGGGAATAAAAAGGAATGTGTGCATTAAGCTTAATTGAAAAAGAAGCGATTATTCTAGAAAACGATGCTGATCCACAACGAATTTTAAATATTTTAATTGAATTACAATTTGCTTCAGAAGAAGGGTATATCGATCAGGAGACAGCTCAATTAGTTGCAGAGCATCTACATTTAACGGAAGCGCGAGTCTATGAAATCGTCAGTTTTTATGCCATTTTAAAGACGGAACCGCAAGCGAAGTATGTCTTGAAGATTTGTAACAGCACACCGTGTCATTATACTGGTGGGGCGATGGTTGCCGAAGTTTTAGAAACTATTTTAGAAGTGCCAGAGAATCAGCCGACCCCAGATGGCTTATTTATGTATCACAGTATTCCTTGTATCGGGGCTTGTGATTTGGGTCCAGTAATTAAAATTAAGGACACCGTTTTTAGTCAACTAACAGAAGAGAAA
This sequence comes from Enterococcus sp. DIV0294, assembly GCF_050558155.1. Lineage (NCBI taxonomy): Bacteria > Bacillati > Bacillota > Bacilli > Lactobacillales > Enterococcaceae > Enterococcus > Enterococcus sp. DIV0294. The sequence goes on from NZ_CP187889.1 coordinate 1,286,369, forward strand.
ATTTATCAATTAATTCAACATTTACAAAATGATTGCTATGAAGGATTGTAGGAGGTGAGTCAATGCTTAAGAGAAACCAACCAATGTTATTAGAGAGAATGGGAAAAATGCAATCTGCGACCGATGTTGCTGAATATTGTAAATACGATGGATTTGATGGTTTAAAAAGAGCAATTTCACTATCGGATGAAGAAATTTTAAACGAACTGGATGTTGCTCACTTAAGAGGTCGCGGTGGAGCAGCCTATCCTTTAGGAAAAAAATGGCGCCATCTTTATCATGCAAAAGGAACCACAAAGTACATTGTTTGTAATGCTGATGAAGGCGAACCAGGGACCTTTAAGGATAAAGTACTTTTGTCTGAAGATCCATTGAGTGTGATTGAAGGAATGATCATTGCTGGTTATTTATTTTCAGCAAAAGCAGGTTATATTTATATGCGAGGAGAATATCGCAGAATCCAAAAAACGTTTCAAGAAGCACTCGATAATGCACGACAAGCTGGCTTTTTAGGGGAAAACATTTTAGGAATTGAAGGATTCAATTATGATATTGCGATTATTTCTGGTGCTGGCGCCTATATTTGTGGGGAAAATTCAGCACTTTTAAATTCAATTGAAGGAAAAACGGGGCGGCCGCGTGTCAAACCACCACACTTAGCAGATGTTGGTTTATATTTGCAACCAACATTAGTGAATAATGTTGAATCATTTGCAAGTGTTCCCGTAATTTTACGAGAAGGTGGACAAGCCTTTTTAGAGATGGGTACTGCCGATGGTGGCGGCACAAAGCTAATTTGTTTGTCTGGACATATTAAAAATCGGGGCTTATACGAGGTCAACCTTGGAACACCATTAGAAGAAATAATTTATGGCGAGCAATACGGCGGAGGCTCTGCAACTGGTCGAGCATTAAAATTTATTCACTTCGGTGGACAATCCGGTCCAATTGGTGCTGTCGCAACGTTAAGAGATTGTTTGTATTCCTACGAAGATTTATGGGCCCATGACTTATCTGTCGGCTCTGGCGCAATTGTAGTAATGGATGATTCAGTCAATGTTGTGGACTATTTAGTACACGTGGCGGCCTTTTTTGCTCATGAGTCCTGTGGTAAATGCACCCCTTGTCGATTGGGAACAACTAGGATTTTGGAATTATTGAGTAAATTCAATCGGAACGAGGCAACAGCTAGTGATTTGCCACGATTGGAAAAGATGCTCACGCATGTCACGCGATTATCAGCTTGTGGTTTGGGCCAATCCGTCGCAAATCCAATGAAGAGTGCATTGGCTTTGTTTCCAGAAGAATTTGAAACGATTGCTGAAACAGAAATCTATGCCACCAGCAAAGGAGGTTGGTAAAAATGAAAACAAAGTTGCATACGCAAACAGTTACGTTGTCTATTGATAACCAAGAAGTAACTGTGCCTAAAGGGACTACCTTTCTCGAAGCAGCGAAAGGGCTAGGTGTTGAAATCCCAACGCTCTGTCATTTAAAGGAATTAGCGCCTGATGGTTCTTGTCGGATGTGCGTGGTTGAGGTGGAAGGTGGCCGACGTGGTGGCTTAACAACTGCTTGTACGGCACATTGTCAAGAGGACATGGTTGTGTCAACACATTCTGAAAAAATTGCTGATTCCAGACGTTTTATTCTTGATTTATTATTGAGTAATCATAAATTAGACTGTTTTTCTTGTGGAAAAAACGGGGATTGTCAATTACAACAGTATGCGCTAGATTATGGGATTGATGCCACTAGCTTTACCGAGGGAAAAAGAATGCCTTGCCATCAAGAAGATACCAGTAATCCATTTTTCTCTTATGATCCAGAAAAGTGTATCATGTGTCGTCGTTGTGCCCGTGTCTGTCAATTGCGGCAGGGAAGAGATGTACTTAGTATTGCTAATCGTGGCTTTGAAACAAAAATGATGCCGAGTTATGGGCAGGCGTTTGATCAATCTGTCTGTGAATCATGTGGCAATTGTGTCTCTTCCTGTCCTACAGGTGCGTTAACAGCAAAAGATACAAAAGAGTACCGCAAATGGGAAACCCAGAAAATTCCTACAACTTGTCCGCATTGTGGGACAGGCTGTCAGATGAATTTACTCGTTAAAAACAATCGTTTGGTGGGTGTTGAACCCCTAGATGGACCAGCTAATAAAAATTTACTTTGTGTGAAAGGAAAATTTGCTTCATATAAATTTGTTGGGTCAGGAGATCGCTTAACGGAGCCATTAATTAAACGGAATGGGATTTTTGAACCTGCTTCTTGGGAAGAAGCCTTAACGCTTGTTTCGTCAAAATTTAACGAAATTAAAGCAGAAAACGGTCCGGATGCTCTTGCTGGTTTTTCGTGCTCTAGAGCAACAAATGAAGATAATTATGTCTTTCAAAAAATGGTGCGTGCTGCTTTTGGTACCAATAATGTTGATAACTGTGCCCGTGTTTGTCATTCGGCTTCGGTCCATGGTTTAGCCCAAACCTTAGGCTCTGGTGCGATGACTAATCCTATTGCTGATATCACTGAAGATGTCGACATGATTTTATTAGTAGGTTCCAATCCAGAAGAAGCTCATCCAGTTATTGGTGCGCAAATTCGCCAAGCTGTCCAAAGAGGAACGCAAGTTGTTGTTGTTGACCCGCGGAAAATTAACTTAGTGAAGGATAGTGCGCTTCATTTACAAGTTCAGGCGGGAACGAATGTCGCATTTGCTAATGGCATGATGCATGTGATTTTGAAAGAAGGTTTAGCAGATCGCCACTTTATTGAAGAACGGACAGAAGGATTTTTAGATTTAGAAAAAATGGTGGCTGATTATACGCCGGAAAAAGTCGCAGAAATTTGTCATATTCATCCAGAAGATCTAATTCAAGCGGCACGCATGTATGCAAAAGCAGAAAAAGCACCAATCATTTATTGTTTAGGCGTAACGGAACATTCGACAGGAACTGAGGGTGTTATGAGTATGTCTAATTTGGCAATGTTGGTTGGTAAAGTTGGAAAACCTGGCTGTGGTGTCAATCCTTTGCGAGGTCAAAATAATGTTCAAGGTGCCTGTGATATGGGCTGTATGCCTTATGATTTCCCAGGCTATCAAAAAGTCAATAATCCAGAAGTAATCGACAAATTTGAAAAAGCTTGGCATGTGCCGTTAAATCGAAACACCGGTTTAACTTCTACTAAAGTCTTACCAGCAGCAACGGCAGGAAACGTCAAAGGCCTTTATATTTTTGGAGAAGATCCAATTGTTACGGATCCAGACACAGGACATGTTCGCCAAGCTTTAGAAAGTTTAGACTTTTTAGTTGTTCAAGAATTATTTATGACCGAAACGGCTGCTTATGCGGATGTCGTTTTACCAGGCATCAGTTATGCAGAAAAAGACGGGACATTTACAAATACAGAACGGCGCGTGCAAAGAGTCCGTAAAGCTGTTGAACCAAGAGGACAAGCGCGAGAAGACTATGAAATTTTTTGTGAAGTCATGACACGAATGGGCTATCCTTGTGCGTATGAATCTGCAAAAGAAATTATGGAAGAAATTTCAGCTGTGACGCCTTCGTTTGGTGGAATTAATTATGAACGATTAGAGAAGGAGAGCTTACAATGGCCTTGTCGTAGCTTGACAGATCCAGGTACGCCGATTATGCATGTGGGCAGTTTTGCTCGTGGGAAAGGTTTATTTAAAGCAATTCCGTATAAGCAAGCACAAGAATTACCAGATGAAGAGTACCCGTATTTAATGTCGACAGGCCGAATGCTTTACCATTACAATACCCGAGCAATGACAGGACGAACGGAAGGGATTAACCAAATAGCGAATCACTCTTATATTGAGATAAATGCAGTCGATGCACAAGCTCTGGGAATCCAAGAAGGTGACAAAGTTGAAGTTCATTCTCGCCGTGGCAAAATCGAAACCTATGCGGCTGTCGGAAATCGAGTATTTCCGCAAGAAGTCTTTATGACATTCCACTTTCCAGATGGGAATGTTAACGAAATCACCAATGCTGTATTTGATGATATCGCCACAATTCCTGAATATAAAGTTTGTGCCGTTGCGATTAAACCAGTGAATAAATAAAAAAGGATGGTTAAAACATGATCGAGTTGGAAGAAGCACGAGAGAAAATGACCCAACATATGAAGAGTCAATGTGAAACAGAAGAAGTGGTGCTGCTTGATTCCTTGGGGCGGATTAGCGGAGAAACCATTTTTGCAGAGACAGCGATTCCTCATTTTCCTCGTGCCGGGATGGATGGGTATGCCGTTCGTGCAGTAGAAACACGAGGTGCGACTGCTGAAAGCCCAAGTTGTTTAAAAGTCGTCGGTTCTTTAGTGGCAGGGGATTCCATGTTTTATTGTAATCAGACGAATAACTGTGCGATTAAAATAACAACAGGTGCTTTTATTCCAACCGATTTTGATGCTGTAGTGCCACAAGAATGGACGGATTTTGGGCAAGACCATGTTAAAATTTTTCGCTCTGTCACTGCGGGCCAAAACTATGCGGAAATTGGAGAAGATATTGCTTTTCAGCAAAAAATTTTAGCAAAACATCAACAGATTAATAGTCGCATGATTGGTCTGTTGGCAATGCAAGGGATTGATAAAGTTGTTGTATTGAAGCGCATGAAGGTGGGGATTTTAGCGACGGGTAGTGAGTTAGTTTCTTTGGAAGAACCGCTGTCAGTTGGGAAAATTTATAATAGTAATCTCTACATGTTAGCAGCTTTTGTCAAAGCGAGTGGCAATGAAGTAATGCACCTAGATCATTGTTCAGATGATCCTGAAGAATTAGCGAATAGGCTGATTGAGATTTCACCAAAACTTGATTTATTAATTACTTGTGGTGGTGTTTCGGTAGGTGAAAAGGACAATTTACCTTTAGCGATTAAACGTATCGGAGGAACAGAGTTGTTTCATTTTGTAAATATGAAACCTGGAACCCCAGTTATGGGAAGTCAATTTCAAGAAACACTCATTTTAAGCGTTTCAGGCAATCCGTTTGCGGCAATGGTTAATTTACATCTTTTTTACTGGACATTATTAGCTACTTTTTTTAATTGTGTCGAGTTAAATCTCAAGGAACGAACAGTAATTTTAGCGCATGAATTAGCACCAAGTAGACTACGTCGATTTTACCGAGCGAAAGAAATAGATGGCACAGTAAATTTAGTGACAAAAAGTCATCTTTCATCCAATTTATCAAATACTTTAGAAACAAATTGTCTGCTAGAACAACCAGCTGGTGTACTACTCAAAAAAGGCGCGCTTGTAAAAGTCTATTATTGGCAAACTTGATGACAACCTGACCTAAGATTAGTATGAAAGTAAGCCATCAGTCGAGTCGACTGGTGGCTTATTGCTTATCAAGTTTTAAGACTTAGACAAAAGTCTGGTCAGGCTAAGCGAAGCACGTAATTTTTGTCGCTTAACTTTTTTAACTTCGATTTCTCGCTAAAAAAAATTATGGATGCCAGATTGTTTTTTTGATGCAAGAGTGATACACTTGAAAAAGAAGCATTGTGTAAACGTTAACAAATGTCAAATGTGAGGTGGAGAAATGGTTCAAAGTAAGGAATTTACGCACTTGAATACACAAGGAGAAGTGCATATGGTTGATATTTCGGAAAAAAATGACACTGAAAGAACAGCCCTCGCTTATGGAGAAATTCACATGTTGGAAGCGACAGCAGAAGCGATTCAGACCCAAATGATTAAAAAAGGTGAAGTATTACAGGTAGCAAGAATAGCTGGGATTACCGCCGCAAAACGAACGTTTGAATGGATTCCTTTGTGTCATTTGGTTGCTTTGGCAAAGTGTGAAATTCAGTTTGATTGGCGCAATCAAACTTGTTTAGAAGTACGTTGCTTTACAAAAACAGTGGGTTCAACTGGCGTTGAAATGGAAGCGCTAACAGGTGTGCAGGCAGCACTCTTAACAATTTATGACATGTGTAAAGCAATTGATCGAGGAATGACAATGACAAACATTGGTTTATTAGAGAAAAATGGTGGACGTAGTGGTCATTTCATTCGTTCTTCAATTAAATCAAAGGAAAGTGATGAGTGAACAGCATGAAAGATGCATTTAACCGTGAAATTGATTATGTTCGTTTGTCTTTAACAGATCGTTGTGACTTACGTTGCACGTATTGCATGCCAGCAACAGGTCTTTGCTTTTTAAAAAAAGAGCAGCTTCTAACAGATGATGAGATTATTTTTTTATTGAGGATACTAGCGAAAGAAGGCATCAAAAAAGTTAAATTAACAGGTGGTGAACCGCTTGTTAGACCGAATTTACTCTCTTTAATTAAAAGGATAAAGCAAATCTCAGGCATCGAAAAAGTAACCCTAACGACTAATGGCATGAAGTTAGTTCGTGAGGCTCAAGGGTTAAAAGAGGCGGGCTTGGACGGCATTAATATTAGCTTAGACACTTTGGATCCAGAAGAATTTCGAGAAATAACAAGAGTTGGTCAGTTAAGGAATGTTCTGGCGGGCTTAGAACAAGCGATTGATGTGGGATTACCTAATATCAAAATTAATACTGTAGCTAGGAAAGAGCTAAGTGAAGCAACAATTGTAGAACTGGCTGAAATCGCTAAGAAAGAGACTGTGCATCTTCGTTTCATTGAAATGATGCCAATTGGATTAGGGAAGGAGCATCCAGGTAAGCAACAAGAAGAAGTAGAAGACATTTTAACCAAACATTATGGAACGTTACAACCATACCAAAAACCATTGGGCAATGGCCCTGCTAGTTATTACGCCTTAAAAGATTTTAAAGGGAAAATAGGTTTTATTAGTGCATTAGGGCATTGTTTTTGCGAGACGTGCAATCGAATCCGAATTACTGCAGACGGCCATTTAAAAACGTGCCTGCATTCTGCAGACGGCTACTCGTTAAAGGAAGCTTTAGCTAAGGAACAAACAGCAGAATTGTTAGGGATTATTAAGAGTGGTATTGCCTGTAAGCCTGAAAAACATCTTTTCTTGGAACAACAAGGAGAACAACGATTTATGTCACAAATAGGAGGGTAAGTATGAAAACAGGAGAAATTATTGCAATAAATATTAGCCCGCGAAGAGGCACACAGAAAAAGGAAATTCCTGAAGTCAACTTAATTAAAGGCTTTGGATTAGAAAATGATGCGCACGGCGGGAATTGGCATCGACAAGTCAGTTTGTTATCTTTTGAAGAAATAACGGCTTTCAATGAAAAAGTAGCTCGGGTTGGCAATGGTGCTTTTGGGGAAAATATAATCGTATCAGGGATTGATTTACGTCAATTACCTGTTGGAACGAAAATGAAAATAGGCGATTCCGAATTGGTGGTTACTCAAATTGGGAAAGAGTGCCATAAACACTGTCAGATTTACGCGCGAGTGGGCGATTGCATCATGCCTAGAGAAGGAATCTTTGCAGTCGTTGTGACAGAAGGTCATATTAAAAAAGGAGACCAGTTAGACGTTGTTTAAAGTGGGCATTGTAACATTAAGTGATCGTTGCTTTCAAGGGCTTGCTGTCGATCAATCGGGTCCCTTGATTCGTGAACAGTTACCTGTGCTCTACCAGGTAACCAAACAAACCATTTTACCAGATGAAGAAAATCAATTAGTAGAGCTATTGCAAGAGTGGTCTAAGACCTGTGATTTGATTTTAACGACAGGCGGCACAGGGTTGAGCGAACGGGATCGGACCCCAGAAGCTACCTTACGTGTAGCAGAGCGAATCATTCCTGGGATCAGTGAGGGCTTGCGTCAACTTAGCTTGGAAAAAACACCATTTGCTATGTTAAGTCGAGGCGTTTCTGTTCAAAGAGGACGCACGCTCATTGTTAATTTGCCTGGTAGTCCAAAAAGTGTAACAGAACATTTGCATTTTTTGTTGCCTGTTTTGCCCCACGCTTTGGATTTAATCACAAATAAAAAAATCATACATGATGAGGAATAAACCATGAAAACAATTCGAACAGAACAGGCAGTTGGCCTTCCGTTGAGTCATGATATTACGCGAATTGACTATGGGAAGACCAAGGAAGTGTGTTTTAAAAAAGGACATATAGTTGTTCAAGAAGATATTCCAATTCTTTTATCATTAGGGAAAAAACATCTGTTTGTTGCCTTGGATCCAGCAGAAATACATGAAGAAGAGGCAGCGACATTTTTGTATAACCTGTTAACAGATGACTCATGTCAGCCGAGTGAAGTCCATGAAGGAAAAATTGTTGCTAAAGCTAGCACGAGAGGTCTTTTAAAAGTCAATCGAGAAAAATTAATTGCTTTAAATGAAATTGAAGGTCTCGCCTTGTCAACTAAAGTTACCAATATAGAAGTTCAGAAAGATGAAAAAGTTGCAGCCTTTCGAGTGATTCCACTAACAATTTCTAAAAGCCAATTAGAAAAGGCACGCCAGCTCAGCACGTCTGAGCCACTAATCTCTGTGAAACCTTTCAAAAAAATACGGGTCGGGATTGTAACTACTGGCAGTGAAGTTTACACAGGATTGGTTGAGGATGCTTTTTACCCTGTGTTAAAAGCCAAGTTCTCCGCGTATCCTTTAGTTACGATTGTCAAGCAAGAAATTGTCGATGATCAGCCGCAAAAAATTACTGTTGCGATCAAAAAGATGTTAGCACAAGGGGTTGATCTGATTGTTTGTACAGGTGGTATGAGTGTAGATCCTGATGATTTGACACCGTTAGCAATTAAGCAGACAGGTGCTGAAATCGTAACCCATGGGACACCAGTCTTACCAGGCTCAATGTTTTTGCTGGCTTATAAAGGAGAGCAGACGATCATTGGCTTACCAGGTGGTGTTTTATTTTCAGAAAAAACGGTTTTTGATTTGTTGTTACCAAGATTAATGGCCAAAGAAGTGATTAAAAAATCTGAAATTGTTGACTTGAGTTATGGCGGGTATTTATAAAAGAAAAGAGGCGTTCAAATGTCTAAACAAAAAAAGACTGTGTTCTTGCTTAGTTTATTCAGTTTAGTTGCCCTAATTGCTGCATGTACAAATCAGCCGCAAAAAGAAACAGTTTCAACAAAAAAAGAAGAAATAACCCTTGCGGCAGCAGCTAGCTTAGAATCAGTCATGGAGAAGAAAATTATTCCAGCCTTTGAAAAAGAGCATCCAGATATTCAGGTAACTGGAACCTATGATAGTTCTGGAAAATTACAGATGCAAATTGAAAAAGGCCTAAAAGCCGATGTATTTTTCTCAGCTTCGACAAAACAAATGAATGCATTGGTTGCAGAAAAACTAATTAATAAGAAAAGTGTCGTTCCTTTATTGGAAAACCAGCTCGTTCTTATTGTGCCTAACCAAGATCAAGCAAAGTGGCATGATTTTTCTGATTTAAAAAAGGCCCAAATGATAGCAATTGGTGATCCTGCAAGTGTTCCAGCTGGTCAATATGCCGAAGAAGGCTTAAAAGCTTTAGGCGCTTGGTCTTATGTAGAAAAACACGCAAGCTTTGGCACGAATGTAACAGAAGTCCTTGAATGGGTGGCTAATGCAAGTGCAGAAGCTGGCTTGGTTTATGCGACAGATGCAGCAACCAATTCAAAAGTAGCGATTGTTGCGGCCATGCCTGAAGCTGCTTTGAAAAAGCCAATTATCTACCCAGTTGGTAAAGTTGCCGCCTCTAAGAAACAAAAATCAGCAGATGCTTTTTTAAATTTTTTACAGAGTCAACAATGCAGAAAATATTTTGAAAATATTGGCTTTAAGTTAACAAAGTAGGTGGGAAAATGGATGTTCGACCAATTCTTTTATCTTTTCAGACAGCAATAATCGCCATTTTATTTACTTTTGTTTTAGGAACAGGCGTTGCGTATATTGTTTTTCGTTTGAAAAATCGTAAATTAAAAATTCTTTTGAATAGTTTATTTACGTTGCCATTAGTTTTACCGCCGACTGTTTTTGGTTTTTTTCTCTTAACTATTTTTGGTGTTCAGCAACCAGTGGGCCAGTTTTTACTTGATTTTTTTGCCATTCAAGTTGTTTTTTCGTGGCCAGCTACGGTTATTGCTGCCGTTGCTGTTTCATTTCCTTTAATGTATCGTTCAGCCTTAACGGCGTTTGAACAAATGGATAGTGAATTGTTGGCGGTAGCCCAGACACTCGGGTTTTCGGAAAGTCGATATTTTAGAAAAATTGCGTTACCTTTATCGATGAACGGTCTCTTGGCCGGTGGCGTGTTAGCTTTTGCCCGCGGGTTAGGTGAATTTGGAGCGACGACAATGTTAGCAGGGAATATTGCTGGTAAAACAAGAACGCTTCCTTTAGCTATCTACTCTGCTGTAGCAAGTGGGGATTGGCGCTTAGCCAATCAATATGTTGTGATTATGTTATTACTTTGCCTGATTATTTTATTTTTTACGGAATTTTTTAGTCAGCGCGCTTGGAGAAGATCGGAATGAGATTAATTGTTGATATTCAAAAAGAATTGAAAAGTCATACTTTGCAAATTCAGTTTGAAACAAAGACGCAAACAACAGGAATTTTAGGTGCTTCTGGTTGTGGCAAGAGTATGTTATTAAAATGTATTGCGGGTGTTGAGACTGCGGATAAAGGTCAGATTGTTTTAAATGATCAAGTCTTATTCGATGCTGAAAAAAAGATCAATTTGTCGCCGCAACAACGAAAAATTGGTCTTTTATTTCAGCAGTATGCGTTGTTCCCTCATTTATCGGTAGTAGAAAATCTGACGTGCGTGACAAAAGATTTACAATTGGTCACTCAATTGCTTGCGTCTTTTCACTTAACTAAAGTCCAACAACAATATCCTAGTCAACTTTCTGGAGGACAAAGACAACGAGTGGCTTTTGCGCGAATGCTAGCGGCTCAGCCGGCTTACCTATTATTAGATGAGCCATTTTCCGCATTAGATGCACCCTTAAAGGAAGAGCTGCAAATTGAACTTCAACAGCGATTAAGTAATTTAAATCAACATGCCTTAATTGTGAGTCATAGTTTAGATGAACTGTATAAGTTATGTCAGAGTTTAGTGATAATCACAAAAAACCAAACACTTTTTGGTGCAACAAATCAATTATTTAACCAACCTCAAACGATTGAAGCAGCTAAACTCACTGGTTGTAAAAATATTTGGCCTGTCAAACGCATAGATGCGCACAGAGTCCAAGTGATTGGCTGGCAACAAACACTAACGGTTACACAAGAAGTTCCTATTTCTTGTCATTCTATTGGAATTCGGGCCCATGATTTCACAACAGAACCGCAGGCAACCAATCAAATCGAAGTGCATCACTTACAAACATTGTCAGCACCTTTTGAACAAAGTGCTTGGTTTCAACACCAACAAACCAAAATTTGGTGGAAAGGCAGCAATAGACTCAATCCGAAAGTTATTACTCAGTTATCTATTCCACCTACAGCAATTATGCCATTATGTCTATAAAATAGAAAAAGATTACGTGAAGCGGTTGACATATGATTACATCTTCATTTATAATGGATTCATGAAAGATTATTCATGTAAACGGAATAATCGCTATTATATAGGGAGTGAAGGTGTTTAAATGCAAAAGAGTTATAAACTAGAAGGACTTGATTGTGCAAGTTGTGCAGACAAAATTGAAAAATCTGTCCAAAAAATTCACGGAGTAGAAAAAGCGCGTGTGGACTTCATGGCTGAAAAGATGACACTGGAGGTTGAATCAGGACATGATTTAGAAGTCGAAAATGAAGCGCGTGCAGTGATTGGTAAGTTAGAACCAGATGTCAAAGTTATTTCTTTAAAAGATGTCAAAGAAGAAGAGGGACGTAATCCAAATAAGAATCGCTTAATTCGTATCATTATTGCATTTGTTTTATTTTTAGCACTTATTATCATTAAACCAAGTAATAATTGGGTTGCTTTGGCGTCTTATTTAGTCGTTTATGTCTTAATTGGTGGCGACATTGTCAAACGAGCGGTAACGAATATTTTTCGTGGGGAAGTGTTTGATGAAAATTTCTTAATGTCTGTGGCAACGATTGGGGCATTCTTTATTGGGGAATATCCCGAAGCTGTGGCAGTAATGTTGTTCTACCAGGTCGGCGAATGGTTCCAAAGTGCAGCGGTTGATCAATCCAGAAAATCAATTGCCAAATTAATGGATATTCGTCCAGATTCAGCAAATCTTTTAGTAAATGGACAAATAAAAGCGGTCGCTCCAGATACAATTGAAATTGGGCAACAAATATTAGTGAAACCAGGTGAAAAAGTTCCATTAGATGGTCAAATTATTGATGGATCAAGTATGGTAGATACCTCTGCGTTGACTGGTGAATCCGTTCCAAGAACGGTCAAAGTCGGCGATGAAATCTTAGGTGGTTTTATCAATAAAAATGGGGCCTTGACCATTAATGTTACGAAAAAATTTGGGGATTCAACAGTTAGTAAAATTTTAGATTTAGTTGAAAATGCTAGCAGTAAAAAAGCCCCTGCAGAAAACTTTATTTCTAAATTTGCTCGTTACTATACACCAGTTGTCGTTGTTTTAGCTGTCTTATTGGCAGTAATTCCACCATTTATTTTCCCTGATACTTCTATTAATGAATGGGTTTATCGGGCATTAACGTTCTTGGTTATTTCTTGTCCATGTGCCTTAGTCATTTCTGTTCCTTTAAGTTTCTTCGGTGGAATTGGCGGAGCCAGCAAACTAGGTGTTTTAATTAAAGGAAGTAACTATTTAGAAATTTTAGCGAATACGGAAACGATTGTTTTTGATAAAACTGGTACGCTAACAAAAGGAAATTTTGTGGTTCAAAACATAACTAGTGTTGTCTTACCCGAAGAAGAGTTGTTGCGTTTAACAGCAACAGCAGAACAATTATCCACTCATCCAATTGCTATTTCTATTAAAGAAAGCTATGGCAAAGAAACTGTTCCAGCAACAGCAATTGAAGAGGTTGCCGGACACGGTATCAAAGCCACAATTGAAGGCAAAACAGTTTTAGTCGGTAATGCGAAGTTAATGAAACAATTTGGTATCGAAGCACCAGAAGTGAAGGAAGCTGGAACTTTAATTTTTGTCGCTATTGATAATCAATTTGCGGGCTACTTAGTGATTGCGGATCAATTGAAACCAGACGCCATTTCAGCAATAAAAGAATTAAAGGCTGAAGGGGTCAAACAAACTGTTATGCTGACTGGAGACAATCAACAAGTTGCAGAAGCTATTGCAAAAGAAGTTGGTGTTGACAAAGTTTATGCAGAACTTTTACCAGATGGCAAAGTGGATCGTTTAGAAGAGTTGTTAAAAGCATCCTCACCTAAAAACAAAGTTGCCTTTGTTGGTGACGGCATGAATGATGCACCTGTTTTAGCCCGGGCTGATGTTGGGATTGCCATGGGTGGTTTAGGAAGTGACGCGGCAATTGAAGCTGCTGATGTGGTGATTATGAATGATGAACCAAGTCGTATCGCCTCTGCGATTAAATTATCAAGAAAAACATTGAGAATTGTTAAACAAAACATTATCTTTGCGATTGCTGTTAAAATCATTGTTTTGGTACTAGGTGCATTAGGCTTGGCTTCAATGCAAGCAGCAGTGTTTGCTGATGTTGGTGTAACTATTATCGCTGTATTAAATGCTATGCGTTGTTTACGTGTAGAAAAGATGAAAGATAATAACTAAGCCTTAAAAAGTACAGCTGAAACAAACATTTTTAGCTGATTATCAGAGTTTGAGCGTGGGACAAAAATCACTTTGACTTTTTGTTCCACGCTTTTTCTCCTACACAATTTCTATTCGTTCTTAAATTGCCAGAGTTCTTGTAAAGAAATCTTTAAATTTTTTGCTTTGTGGCATATAATAAGAGAGAATTTGTACGAAAATTGCGCTTCGCTTTTTTTTCATGGTACAATAAGCAAGAATGGATTGATTTACAGGAGGGAACCTCAACATGGCATCAAATGAAAAAACACGATATAAAGCAATCATTGCAGACCATACGTATACAATTATTGGCCAAGAGTCAAAACAACATATGGATTTAGTCACAAAAATTGTCAACGAACAACTGGCGGAAATTAAACATCTTTCTCCGCAAACTGATACGGAACAAGCTTCTGTTTTATTAGCAATTAATGCAATTTCAGATCAACTAAAAAAACAAGAATATGCTTTAAAATTGGAAAAACAAGTAGCAGATTTAAAACAGAAAACCATTCGTTTGGCTGAATTAGAGAATCGTGTGCGCCGAATGGAAATTATCGAAGAAGAAGCACGGGATGTTTTGAAAAAGAATGGACAAGAAGATGTAGAAATTCATAATCATGTGGAAGCCCAACAAATTTTGAATGAAAATCGAAAACAGCAGATTCAAAATAAAGGTGTTTCGGAGTAGTTCCTGAAAGGATGACAAGATGTTAACAATACTTATTTTATTACTTTTAGCCTTTGGATTTTATACAGGAGCTAAACGAGGCTTGATTTTACAAGTGCTCTATTCGGTAGGTTATTTAATTTCATATTTTGTTGCTCGAACCTATTACAAAGAGGTCGCTTCTCATTTAGAATTGTATATTCCATATCCATCGGTTACGCCAACGTCAAAGCTTGTCTTTTTTAATCAAGAGATTTCTTTAGACTTGGACAAAGCCTTTTATTCAGCAGTTGCGTTTTTATTATTGCTGTTTGCAGGCTGGTTGGTCGTTCGTTTTTTAGCTATCTTTTTACATGGATTAACATTTATTCCAGTTTTGAAACAGGTAAATGGACTATTAGGTGGCGTATTAAGTGTTCTTGTGTTATACGTGGGTCTTTTTCTAGTGTTAGCTACGGCGTCAATGATTCCGTCAGATATTGTCCAAAATCAGTTTCGGTCAAGTGGCTTGGCACGAGGCATTGTAAAAAATACCCCAATTCTAACAAAACAAGCATATGAATTATGGGTTGAACCAATTACGAAATAAAGCTGAATGGGACTGAGATAGAGATAAGAAGTAAGTGAGCAAAGCGAAACTTCTTATGTTATGTCTCAGTCTTTTCAACAAATGAAAAAGTTAGAAAAGTAGGTGGAAAAATGAATCAGCGTATTCTATCAACATTAGGGTTTGATAAAGTAAAACAACAGTTGTTGCAATTTATTGTGACAGCTCAGGGGACAAACGAAGTTTCGGAATTATTACCGATTGCTGATGAAAATAAAATTCAATCATGGCTAAATGAAACACAGGATGGTTTAAAAGTTCAACGATTACGTGGTGGAATCCCCATTCCTAAATTAGAAAATATCCAACCACACATGAAACGGATTGAAATTGGTGCGGATTTAAATGGCATAGAATTAGCACAAGTAGGCCGTGTCTTGTCGACTACTTCAGAACTGACTCGTTTTTTTGATGAGTTAAGTGAAAATGAAGTGGATTTTGAACGTTTATATATGTGGCGAGAGCAACTAGAAGTTTTGCCTGAATTAAATCGCCAACTCAAACAAGCCATTGATGATGATGGCTACGTCACAGATGAAGCTTCGCCAGCCTTAAAGGCAATTCGGCAAAATATTCGACGTAGTGAACAGACCATTCGAGAAGAACTAGATAGTATTATTCGTGGGAAAAACGCACGTTACCTTAGTGATGCCCTTGTTACTATGCGAAATGAACGCTACGTGATTCCAGTCAAACAAGAATATAAAAATATTTTTGGTGGCGTGGTTCACGACCAAAGTGCTTCAGGACAAACCTTATTTATTGAACCTAAACAAATTTTAGAAATGAATAATCGTTTGCGACAACAACAAATTGCCGAAAGAAATGAGATTACTCGCATCTTGGCAGAACTGTCGGCTGAGTTGGTCCCTTATCGCAGAGAAATTACGCATAATGCTTATGTCATCGGTAAACTTGATTTTATTAATGCTAAGGCGCGACTAGGAAAAGAACTAAAAGCAGTTGTTCCAGAAATTAGTCAAGCAAATCATGTAGTTTTTAAACAAGCCCGGCACCCACTATTGGATCCAGAAAAAGCTGTAGCCAATGACATTGTGATTGGGGAAGAATATCAAGCAATTGTGATTACAGGGCCTAATACCGGCGGGAAAACCATTACTCTGAAAACGTTAGGTCTTTTACAATTAATGGGTCAAGCTGGATTACCTATTCCAGTTGAAGAAGAAAGTAAAATGGGTATTTTTACAGAAGTATTTGCGGATATCGGGGATGAACAATCGATTGAACAAAGTTTAAGTACTTTCTCTTCACATATGACGAATATCGTGTCTGTCTTAAAGAAAGTCGATCATCAAAGTTTAGTACTATTTGATGAATTAGGTGCTGGGACAGATCCGCAAGAAGGGGCCGCTTTAGCGATTGCCATTTTAGATTCATTGGGTGCTAAAGGAGCCTATGTGATGGCAACAACCCATTATCCTGAATTAAAAGTGTATGGCTATAATCGAGCTGGAACAATCAATGCCAGTATGGAATTTGATGTAGATACCTTGAGTCCAACCTATCGTTTATTAATTGGCGTGCCTGGCCGAAGTAATGCTTTTGAAATTTCGAAACGTCTTGGATTAGACAACAGTATTATTGAAGCTGCAAAACAAATAATGGACGGTGAAAGTCAAGATTTAAACGAAATGATTGAAGACTTGGAAAACCGTCGCAAAATGGCCGAAACTGAATACTTAGAAGCTCGCCACTATGTCGATGAATCGGCCGCTTTGCATAAGGAACTAAAAGAAGCCTATCAAGTATTTTTTGAAGAACGAGAAAAAGAATTACAAAAAGCGCGGAAAGAAGCAAATAAAATTATTGCAGAAGCGGAAGAAAACGCAGAAACCATTATTTCTGATATTCGCAAAATGCAATTGGAAAGTGGCCAACAAGGTGGTGTAAAAGAACATCAGTTAATTGATGCGAAAACACAACTTTCTCAATTACACCATGAAGAAACCAAGCTTGCTAAAAACAAAGTGCTGAAGAAGGCGAAAGAACAGAAAAAATTAAAAGCTGGCGATGAAGTAATTGTCAATACTTACGGCCAACGAGGGACATTATTAAAAGACAACGGCAAAGGACAATGGCAAGTCCAATTAGGCATTTTAAAAATGAACGTATCTGAAGAGGATATGACGCCTGTCGCTCCACAAAAAGAAGCAAAACCAAGAGTTACAACGGTTCGTTCTGCAGAAAGCAGTCATGTTGGCACACAACTAGACTTACGTGGCAAACGCTACGAAGAAGCATTGGCAGAAGTTGACCAATACATTGATGCTGCGATTCTAGCGGGCTATCCACAAGTAACCATTGTTCACGGCAAAGGAACAGGTGCATTAAGAACCGGAATAACGGAATTTTTGAAAAATCACCGCAGTGTGAAAAGCTATGAATTTGCGCCACAAAACCAAGGTGGTAATGGTGCGACTGTCGTAAAATTCCAATAAATAAGGACTTACAATAAGTAAGCAGAACGCTCGCTATCTTAAAGATGACGTGTTATACTAAGCATGTAATAAGAGTAAAGAGTAGGAGGTTTGTGAAATGACACAAGCAATTACCGATAAAGATTTTGCAACAGAAACAGATGAAGGATTAGTCTTAATCGACTTTTGGGCAACTTGGTGTGGCCCTTGTCGTATGCAAGCACCCATCTTAGAACAATTATCTGAAGAATATGATGAAGACGAAGTAAAAATCGTCAAAATGGATGTGGATGAAAATCCTGCAACACCAGCAAGTTTTGGAATCATGAGCATCCCAACATTGCTATTGAAAAAAGATGGCGAAGTTGTTGAAAAAGCAGTCGGTGTTCATACAAAAGACCAATTGCAAGCAATGATTGCCAAACACTTATAAACGTTGATTAGTCATTACGAATAGTCTGATTCAGTCTGAAGAGAAATCATTAGCGATTGTCTTTTCAGGCTGTTTCTTTCGTACATAAAGTAGCGGCTTTTTTTGTTTAATTACAAAAAGAGGTGTATAATAGACGAAGCATTTTGTTAGAAAGGAAGTATCGTATGAAAGAACGAATAAAAAATAAATTAGCACTGCTTCCTGATCAACCTGGTTGTTATTTAATGAAAGATAAAAACGGCACGATCATCTATGTTGGGAAAGCCAAAATTTTGAAAAACCGTGTCCGGTCTTATTTTCGTGGTAGCCATGATACTAAGACAGAACGATTAGTCAGTGAAATCGATGATTTTGAATATATTGTGACAGAATCAAATATTGAAGCACTTTTATTAGAAATTAATTTAATCCATAAAAATAATCCCAAATATAACATCATGTTAAAAGACGATAAAACCTATCCTTTTATCAAAATCACAAACGAAAAATATCCTCGTTTAATGATTACTCGAAAGGTTTTAAAAGACAAAGCGTTATATTTTGGACCATATCCAGATGTAAATGCAGCGAATGAAACAAAGAAACTGTTAGATCGGCTTTTTCCTTTGCGAAAATGTAATCCGTCGCAAAAAACACCTTGTTTGTATTATCATTTAGGACAATGTCTGTGTCCCTATGCTTTTGATGTGGATCCGCAAGTCTACAAAGATATGGTGGAAGAGATTAAAGGGTTTCTCTCTGGTGGACATACAGAAATTCAGGACCGCTTACAAGAAAAAATGGCTTATGCAGCTGCACATATGGAATTTGAAAAAGCTGCAGAATTTCGCGATCAAATTAAAGCGATTGAAACAGTTATGACCCGCCAAAAAATGACGAATGTAGATTTAATTGATCGTGATGTGTTTGGTTATGCTGTTGATAAAGGCTGGATGTGTGTCCAAGTATTCTTTGTCAGACAAGGAAAATTAATCGAACGTGATGTATCGATTTTTCCATTTTATGATGATGCCAGTGAAGCATTTTTAACTTTTATTGGACAATTTTATCAAGAGAATGAGCATTTTGTGCCAAAAGAAGTCTTGATTCCTGATGACATTGATAAAGAAAGCGTTGAAGCTTTATTAGCTACGAAAATCTTGCAGCCGCAACGGGGAGAAAAGAAAAAACTGGTTAAATTAGCCAGTAAAAATGCTGCAGTTGCTTTAAATGAAAAATTCGATTTGATTGTACGGAAACAAGAACGAACAATTGGTGCAGTTGAAAAATTAGGCAATGCGATGAACATACCTGCGCCCATTCGAATTGAAGCATTTGATAATTCAAATATTATGGGAACCAACCCTGTTTCTGCGATGGTTGTGTTTATTGACGGACGGCCAGCTAAAAATGAGTATCGAAAATATAAAATAAAAACTGTGCAAGGTCCTGATGATTACGCTTCTATGAGAGAAGTCATTTATCGCAGATATTCACGAGTTTTAAAAGAAGGCTTGCCTTTTCCTGATTTAATTTTAATCGATGGTGGTAAAGGTCAAGTCGATGTTGCTAAAGATGTGTTAGCCAATCAACTAGGAGTCGATATTCCTGTAGCTGGATTAGCCAAGAACGACAAGCACAAAACGAGTGAACTTTTATTTGGTCCAAACTTAGAAGTTGTACCATTGGAAAGAAACTCACAAGAATTTTTCTTGTTGCAACGAATCCAAGATGAAGTCCATCGTTTCGCCATCACATTCCATCGTCAATTACGTAGTAAAAATAGTTTTGCTTCCAAATTAGATAACATTGAAGGCTTGGGACCGAAACGCAAAAAAAATCTTTTAAAAGAATTTAAATCGCTTAAAAATATTACGGCAGCCAGTGTTGAAGAATTAAGAAAAGCTGGGTTACCTGAAACTGTCGCAAAGAATGTGTATCGTCATTTACACCAAGAAACAACCTCTGAGATAGAAAAATAAATGAAAATGAACCAGACCAATTAGGTGCTTTTCCTAATTTGTCTGGTTTTTTTATTCAATTTTTTCATGAAAAGTTGAACTCTCAAGAAAATATGATAACGATTTCTTTCGTGATATACTAAAACTAACTTAAAAGAGAGGACGTCTGATCATGAAAATACTAACACCCGTTTATCAAATAAAATTTAAAAAAGTACCAAATCAATTACTGATTGATGAGCGTTTGATGAATGAATTGGGTACGTGGTTGAATCGTACAGGTCGAATTTGGGCCTGTCAATCATCAAAATCGGCAAAGGAATTTAAAAATACATTTTATGAAAGCACAGGCTTGACCGCAAATGAAGTGCATATTTCTGCCGAGACGGATGGCCTTTTTCGTTTAGCAGAAAATAAAGCGTCTGATTAAAGTGCAACATCTTTCCATAACAATTGTCATTGACAAGCCAACACAGGAAAGATACGATATGAGTAACTAAACAGCGGTTTAGAAAAAGTGAAGGGGGCGTTTATGTGTTAGAGGTAAAAGAGTTAGTCAAAACCTTTGGGGATTTTAAAGCAGTTGATCATGTATCCTTTACGATACCGGACGGGAAAATTTTAGGATTAATTGGCCAAAATGGTGCCGGGAAAACAACTACGTTTCGCTTGATTTTAAATTTTTTAACACAAGATAGCGGGTCAGTTTTATGGAATGGTCAACCATTAAACGAAAAAGAGTACAATATTATTGGTTATTTACCAGAAGAACGGGGTTTATATCCTAAAATTACGATTGAAGACCAACTAATTTATTTCGCTTCGTTGCGGGGAAAAACTAAAAAAGAAATTGAACCTAAAATTGACTTTTGGATGGAAAAATTTCAAGTTAAAGGCAAAAAAACGGATAAAGTTAAATCTTTATCAAAAGGAAATCAACAAAAAGTTCAATTGATTGCGACACTTATTCATGAACCGAAGTTAATTATTTTAGACGAACCATTCAGTGGCTTGGATCCAGTTAATGCAGAATTATTAAAAGACGGCATTATTGAATTGAAAAATCAAGGTTCTTGTGTCATTTTTTCCAGTCATAATATGGACAATGTGGAGAAAATCTGTGACCATTTAGTCATGTTAAAAAATGGACGCATGGTTTTAGATGGTCAGGTTCATGAAATTCGACAACAATTTGGTCGAACAAAATTATTTTTAGAATCACCGTTATCTGTTGAGGAAGTTGCTGCTACAGCAGGTGTGAAAGAAGCACACTTACGACAAGATAGCGTCTTAGAAGCGACATTAGAAAACGCTGAAGTGGGCAAAGTGTTGTTTGATAAAGCGACAGCCAACGGCTACATTCCAATGTTTAATCAACAACCACCAACATTAGAAGAAATTTTCAAAATGAAAGTAGGTGGGCAAGATGAGTAAATTTTGGATTATTGCGACTGATGTCTATAAGAAAAATGTGAAGTCGCTGTCTTTCTTAATCATGATTTTAGCGCCATTTCTTCTTGTAGGAATTGTTTACTTAGCGGGCTCTCTAGCTAGCGGTTTTTCAGGAGATACTACCATTGGTCTGGTTTCGGAAAATCAAGCGCTGGTTAAAGAGTTGACAAAGAATAAAACAGAGGACTTTTCTTTCAAAGCTGTTTCTTCTGAGAAAAAGGCCCAAGAACAATTAAAAGACGAGAAAATTGATGCTTATTTACTTTTGGACACTACAGATAATCAGATTTCTGGTCAGCTTTATTCTGAACGCTCTTTAGGAAATGCAACCGAGATGCTAATTCCTCAAATGTTAAACCAATTACAAACAATGGCGAATGCCAATCGTTTAAACCTAACAGCTGAGCAAGTTGCCATGTTGAATCAACAAGCAACATTTAAAAAAGCCAAAATTAGTTTTGATGAAAATGGCAAAATAAAAACAGGAGAAGATAACACAGGGATTCAAATGGCGTTAGCAATGGGGATAACAATTTTGTTATTTGTCTTCATCAGCAGTTATTCTTCAATTATTGCCCAAGAGATTGCTTCTGAAAAAGGCACTAGAATCATGGAAGTTATTCTCTCTAGTACAAAAGCGCAAACCCATTTTTATGGCAAATTAACTGGGGTTATTCTAGTAGCTTTAACACAAATTTTCATTTACGGAGTGGCGTTTGTTCTCGGCTATTCTCAATTGAAAAATCTTGATTTTATGAAAAGTCTATTAAGTGGTATTTCACCACAAAGTATTTTTTCATCAACCTTTATTTTTACATTAGGCTTTTTCATTATTGGTATTCTCGTTTTTGCTGTTTTGGCAGCACTTTGTGGTTCTCTTGTTTCCAAACCAGAGGATACAGCAAAAGCAGTTCAGCCCATCATGTATATTGGTTTAATCGGTTATATGATTGGCATTACGTTTGGGACGAATGATCCACAAAATATCGTGGTGAAAGTGACTTCCTTTATTCCGCTGATTTCGTCATACATTATGCCAGTACGCTTGGCGACCGAAACGGCATCAACAATGGAAGCAATTGTCTCATTAGTGATTTTGGCAGTCTTTGGAATTATTTTAACAATCTTCTCTGCTCGTTTATACAAATCAAACGTTCTTGTATACAGCGAAGGCGGCATGATTCAATCCTTAAAACAGTCAATTTCTATTTTAAAAAATGAACAAAAGCATAAATAATTTTTGTTTAACTCTAAAAGGACCCGGTAAATCAGTCAAAGTGAATGATCTGCCGGGTCTTTTTTAGGCACCGTTCGTCGTTCAACTAGACGAACGGTTAATTTTTTTTCAGGAATCTTCGTCTGATTTAATTGGTTGTATAGGTAAATAAATGAGTTTTCGGCTTGATACTGAATGGCATAATCAACAGTCGTAATATGCATCAACTCACTGACATAACTATTATCAAAGCCAATGACAGCGACATCGCGAGGAACGGCATAATTTAGATTTTCAAGTTCTGAAATAAACTCAGCTGCTACGTGATCATTATAAAAGGCCAAAGCTTCTGGCTTGTCGGTTAATTGTTGCCAGTAATGGGCAATTTTGCGACCAGAATGGTTAGTATACTGATCATTAATCAGCCACTCAGCTTGCCAAGGTGCCTGAGTATTTTCATAAAAATCTTTCATTGCACGTTTTCGTGCGTGCGTGTTTAAGTTTTCGGGATTACCGAGGACATGACCAATTTTTTGGTATCCTTGTTGTTGTAAATATTCTAAGGAACGATAATAACCAGAGTAATGATCAATGTAGGAAGAGTATATATTAGGTGAATCGATACGATGCCAGGTTGCTAAAGGGCCATACGCGCTGTAAGGCTCAATCACCGACCATTCATTTGTTCGTGTCAATAAAAACAAGCCATCTAATTGTTTGTATTTTAATTGGTTCAAGGCATCAATTTCTTTCTGCTGATCGCCATCTGTAAAAAATAAGGTTACGGAATAATTGTATTTTTTGGCAATTGAAATAAAGCGATTCAAGAAAATGCCTAAGGAACCTAAATAGCTAGGGGCTAAAAAGCCAATGGTTTTTGTGGCACCTGCTCGTAAATTCCGCGCCACATAATTCGGGGTATAATTTAATTCTTTCATTGCTTTGAGAATTTTTTCTTGACTATCGGCACTTACATATCCTTTTCCAGAAATTAAGCGAGAAACAGTCGATTTCGAGACACCGGCAACTTTTGCTACATCAATGATAGACGTCATTTTTTACCTCCAAAGTGGAATGTATTCTTATAAGAAGTATAGCATACATTTTTTTGAAAATAGTGCTTGACATGGGAACATTCCCATAATTTATCCTAAAGATGTAAACGATAACAATTTAATCAAGGAGGAAGAAGACGGATGACAAGAGGAGCATTAAAAATTGCAACAATTGGTGGCGGTTCTAGTTATACACCTGAATTAATTGAAGGATATATTAAAAGAAAAGATGAACTGCCAATTAAGGAAATTTGGTTAGTCGATATTGAAGCTGGTAAAGAAAAATTGGAAATCGTTGGGGCAATGGCGAAGCGCATGATTAAAGCTGCTGGTTTAGATTGGGAAGTTCATTTAACATTGGACCGTGAAGCAGCCTTAAAAGGGGCGGATTTTGTTTCAACACAGTTCCGTGTAGGATTATTAGATGCTCGCATTAAAGATGAACGGATTCCTTTGTCCCATGGGGTATTAGGCCAAGAAACAAATGGCGCGGGAGGAATGTTTAAAGCATTTCGAACAATTCCTGTCATTTTAGCTATTATTGACGATATGAAACGTCTTTGCCCAGATGCTTGGTTAGTGAATTTTACTAATCCAGCTGGAATGGTTACGGAAGCTGCAATTAAACATGGCGGTTGGAAAAAAACAGTTGGCTTATGTAATGTGCCGATTGGTCATAGAAAACAAGCGGCCGAAATGCTGGGAATTCCAGAAGAAGACTTATTCTTTAAATTTGCTGGAATTAATCATTTCCATTGGCACCGCGTTTGGGACAAAGAAGGACAAGAGCGAACACAAGAACTCATTGATTTAATTTACGGGCCTAAGCAAGAGCAAGAAAGTCATTTGAAAAATATTTTTGATGCGCCGTTCCATTATGAACAGTTAAAAGATTTAGGAATGTTACCATGTGGTTATCATCGCTATTATTATATTGAAGATGAGATGTTGAAGCATTCCATCGAAGAGTATGAACGGGGCGAAACAAGAGCACAAGTGGTTAAAGAAACGGAAGGTCGTCTGTTTGAATTGTATAAAGATCCCAAACTAGATTACAAACCAAAAGAATTAGAAGAACGGGGCGGCACACACTATAGCGATGCAGCTTGTGAAATGATTGCATCAATTTATAATGATAAACGAACGGATATGGTTGTTTCTACTGAAAATAATGGGACAATTACTGATTTACCGTATGATTGTGTTGTAGAAGTATCTGGACCTGTGACAGCACATGGACATGAACCTTACAACTGGGGGGCCTTTCCGCCAGCAGCACGAGGAATTATTCAAAATATGAAAGCTATGGAAGAAACGGTTATTCGAGCAGCCATCAATGGTGATTACGGCGCAGCATTGCATGCTTTCACTATTAATCCATTAGTTCCTGGCGGCGTCATGGCGAAGACCTTGTTGGACGAATTATTAATTGCCCACAAAGCGCATTTACCGAATTTTGCAGATGCGATTAATAAAATTGAAGAAACACAACCAGAAACAGTCACATATGTGGCCGAATTAATGAAAAGTAATTAAAAAATATCGCACGCTAAAGATTCGTTTAGTGTGCGATACTTTTTTTAGAATAGGAAGCAAAGGATTCCGTTTTTTTATTGACAGTAAAATGATAGGTTTGTTGCCGGAACAGCCACTGAATACCAGAGTAAATTAAAATTTCAGCAATAATAAATGTCGAAAGTTTCTGTGCGGAAAGGAATAATAGCGTTAAAATTAAAAATAAGACGACACAGGTATAAAAAACGTGTTGCAATTTTTTAGAATTGATAATCGTGATTTCTTTGGTATCTTCAGTAACTTCAATGCGCCGATAAAATTGGAACCAGCCTTCATAGAACGTTAAAACATCTCCAGGATCAGCCTCAATTTCAATAGGTACATTAGTAAAAAGTTTCCCTTGATGCACACCATTTTTATAAAATGTAAAATAGCGTAACGCGCCCCAAGCTGATGTTTTTCGTGTCAATGTAATCTTCATGGTTTTCACCTCCGTCTTTATTTTGCCATAGTTTCGGTAAAATTGTATCCTACTAAAGTCCGATTCTCTCATTTTAGGGGCAGAATTGACAAAAGAAAGCAGAGGTGTTAGTGTGGGAGTAATTAAACGAGGAGGTATAATTGTATGTTGGCATCTATCAGAATTTGGATTGACTTTTTGACAAAATAAATTGAATAAATCTTATCAAAAAGTCTGAAATTAAAATTCATGGGTGACGTGTGTACTTTTATACGAAACTACAAGGATAGCGATTAGGCTGTCCTTTTTTGCGTACCCAAGATTCTTTCGTTTCAGAAATGAAAGAAGAGGGCAAAATGAAAAAATTAGGTATTCATCTGAAAGACGTAAGTATTCACTTTTCGGGAAAACCAATTCTAGAAATTGATGAATTATTTGTATATGAAAATGAAAAAATTGGGATTATTGGTAAAAACGGCGCAGGAAAATCAACACTGCTCAATTTAATTATGGGTAAGATTCAATCAGATAAAGGAAAAGTTCAAAGATTGAACGATTTTCATTACTTGGCACAAGTAGCTGAAGAAATAACGAATGAACCAGAGAAAACTGACAAAAACTGTTTGCTAAATCAGAAAAATCAAAAACTAAGTGGTGGCGAAAAAGTCCAAAAAAGCTTAGCGACATTATTTTCAGAGTATCCAACCGGGGTTATTTTAGATGAACCAACCACACATTTAGATAAAGAACATCGTCAGTTGTTAGTGGCGGATTTAACGTATTATTATGGGACCGTTTTGTTTGTTAGTCATGATCGCTTTTTCTTGAATCAATTAGCAGAGAAAATTTGGGAAGTTTCGGATGGACATGTCAAAGAATATTTAGGAAACTACGATGCATATTGTCGTCAAAAAGAATTGGAACAGCAAACACAATATAATGTCTATCGTCAGTATCAAAAGGAAAAGAAAAAATTACAGGAATCTTACGCAAAGAAACAAGCACAAGCGCAAAAATCTAGTCATGTTTCAAAAAAACAAAAACAAAAGCAAATTAAACCTAGTCGTTTAGCTGGTTCTAAACAAAAAGATACCGTACAAAAAGCACTCCAAAAACAAGCGAAAGCGATTAATGCCAGAATTGACAGATTACCCGATGTTGCGCAAGCAAAACAAGAGCGAAAAATTATTTTTCCTACTAATAATCAGTTCTCTTTATACAATCCATATCCAATTAGAATTGAAAATTTAACTTTCGCTTATGAGAATCGAACAATTCTTAACCAAGTGAACGTTCAAATTCCTTTAAACGAAAAAATAGCACTTTGTGGAAAAAATGGTGCTGGGAAGAGTACCTTCCTTCAACAAATTGAAGCTCGTCACCCGGCCATTTACTTTTCTCCCAAAGTCCGGTTAGGAACGTATCATCAATTAGATTATCGATTAAAAAATGATGAACCACTGTTGACTTATTTATTGAAGCGGACAAATTATTCTGAAAAGATTGTGCGTTCACTTTTATATCGGCTAGGTTTTCAACAAGAAAATTTACAGACAAAGATATCTTCTCTAAGTGGTGGCGAAGCCATAAAAATTACTTTGGCGCAACTGTTTATAGAACCAAATAATATTATCTTATTGGATGAACCCACCAATTTTCTTGATTTAGAGACAATCCAAGCACTTGAAGAATTTATAAGTGCCTATCAAGGAACAGTAATTTTTACCTCGCATGATGAAACGTTTGTGGAAAAAGTAGCCACCCGCACTATTTATTTAGAAAACGGGAAAATTATTGATAAATAAAAAAAGTAAACAAAAAGTCGCTATTGTAGCGACTTTTTGTTTAGACTTCTTCAATTGGTAAATAGGTGTATTCTGCAATTTCTGCGGCATGGGAGCCAGCAACATGTCCAGTGACAAATGCAGCTGTAACATTGTAGCCTCCAGTATAGCCATTAATATCTAAAAGTTCACCAGCAAAAAATAAACCATTGACTAATTTGCTCTCCATTGTTTTTGGGGTCACTTCTTTGAGGGAAATCCCACCGCCTGTGACAAAAGATTTTTCCAAAGGCAATGTTTTCGTAACAGTGAACTGAAAGTCTTTCAGTAGTTCCACAAAGGAAAGACGTTGCTTTTCTGTTAGTTGTTTGGCAGGCACTTCTTCAATTGCTAGTTTCTCTAGATAAAAAGTGAGCAGCCGTTCTGGTATTAAAGAATGAAAGGCATTTTTTGCCACTTTATTTGGCTGTTCCTCAATCATGTAATCAACATTTTTCAGCACTTCTTCAAAAGATTTTGTCGGAAACACATCCAAGGCTACCGTGACAGGTTGATTGCCGTTGCGAGTTAATTCTTGGTTAATAAAACTAGAACAGCGGAGCGCGGCAGGTCCTGAAATGCCAAAATGTGTAAACAGCATATCCATTTGATGATTAACTAAAGGTTTTCCTTTTTGGTTCAAAACAGTTAAATTAACATCTTGTAAAGAGAGACCTTGCAACGTTTTATCAAGGATAAAAGGTTCTTCAGAAATAATAGGCGATTCGGTAGGGTAGAGTGGGCTGATGGTATGCCCCATTTTTTTGGCTAGTTTATAGCCATCACCAGTTGCTCCTGTGGAAGGATAAGTGCGGCCGCCAGTTGTTAATACAACACACGGTGCATAAATTTTTTCCAGTTCGGTTTCAACGCCAATTATTTGATCGTCTTTTCGTAGTAATTTTGTGACCTGTGTTTTTGTAAAAACAGTGACTCCTAATTCGTTAATGCGGTTAAATAGCGCATCAACAATTGACTTCGATTTATCTGTAACAGGGAACATGCGTCCGTGATCTTCTTCTTTTAAGTGAATACCATTGGATTCAAAAAAGTTCATGATATCATAGTTATCAAATTGTGAAAATGCGCTGTACAAAAATTTTCCATTCCCAGGAATAAATGAAATGATTTCTTCTGCGGGCCGATTATTGGTTACATTACAGCGGCCGCCACCAGTCATTAATAATTTTTTCCCAACACGGCGATTTTTTTCAATCAATAATACTTGAGCGCCAGCTTCTGCGGCCGCAATCGTGGCCATCATACCACTCGTCCCAGCACCGACAATAATTACATCAAATTTCTTCATAGTTCTCCTCCAATTCAATAGGTAGTGTACCATAATTACGGGATTTTTTCTGGATTTAAGGAAAAAATAAACGTTTGACTATGGTAATTTTTGAATTTTCAGTTAAAATAAACCTATAACAATGAGAGGATGATTAAATGGACGCAAAACAATATGTTAAAAATATTCAAGAAAAGATTCACCAATTAGACCAAGGTCAAACAGAATATTTACAAGCAGTCGATGAGTTTTTACCAACCGTAGAAGGTTTTTTAGAAAAAAATCCTCAATACATTGAAGCAAATGTTTTAGGTGTCTTGATTGAACCTGAACGTATTTTTCAATTTCGTGTGCCGTGGCAAGATGACCAGGGCAACTGGCATGTGAACAGAGGCTATCGTGTCCAATATAATTCAGCGATTGGACCATACAAAGGTGGTTTGCGGTTTCATCCAAGTGTGAATTTAAGTGTGATGAAGTTTTTGGCCTTTGAACAAATTTTTAAAAATAGTTTAACTGGTTTGCCAATCGGTGGCGGCAAAGGCGGTAGTGATTTTGATCCAAAAGGCAAGTCAGATGCTGAAGTCATGCGTTTTTGTCAAAGTTTCATGACCGAACTTCAAAAACATATTGGTCCAAGTACAGATGTTCCAGCAGGCGATATTGGCGTAGGCGCTCGTGAAATTGGTTATTTGTTTGGCATGTATAAACGCTTGCGCAACTATGATGCAGGAGTGTTGACTGGAAAACCTTTAGGATACTGGGGAAGCCAAGCAAGAACAGAAGCGACGGGTTATGGAACGGTTTATTTTGTTAAACATTTATTAGCAGATAAAAACGATACGTTTGAAGGCAAAAAAGTCGCTGTTTCTGGTAGCGGGAATGTCGCAATTTATGCCATGGAAAAAGCAACTGAGCTAGGCGCCACAGTAATCACATGTTCCGATTCGTCTGGTTTTGTCTATGATCCAGAAGGAATTGATGTGGCGTTAGTAAAAGAACTAAAAGAAAAAAATCGTGAACGCATTTCAAAATATGTTGAAACACGTAAAGGCGCAACTTATTATGACAAAGAATCTGTTTGGGATTTCGAAACAGCGTATGATATTGCGTTACCATGTGCAACACAAAATGAAATCAACAAAAAGCAAGCCGCTATTTTAGTGAAAAATGGAGTGAAAGTCGTGGCAGAAGGCGCAAATATGCCTTGTACACTAGAAGCAGTCGCCGTTTTTGCTAAATCAGCTGTAATTTATTGTCCAGGTAAAGCCGCTAATGCAGGTGGTGTTGCGGTTTCTGCATTAGAGATGAGCCAAAATGCTGAACGTTTAGCTTGGTCCTTTGAAAAAGTTGACGGTATGCTAGATCAAATTATGCAAAACATTTATGAGACTTGTCGTGATACAGCTAACGAATATCAGGCACGAGATAACTTTGTTTTAGGTGCGAATATTGCTGGCTTTGAAAAAGTAGCGGCAGCGATGCTAAGTCAAGGACTCGTTTAATAACAAAAAATGCTAGGATTTCCTAGCATTTTTTCTTGGTTTGTTTGATTAAGAGAATAAATATCTCTAATTAAATAGTTAAAATTAAACAATTGGTCTATCCAAAAGAATTTGCTTGAAAAAATGTCTAAAAACACGTAAAGTATACATGTAGTAAGTTTACTTTCGAGGAGGAAAAGGAATGTCACACATTCAATTAGATTATTCCAAATTAGCACCATTTGTTGCTGACCATGAATTGGAATACATGCAAACACAAGTCACTGCAGTGGACAAAGCATTACGTGAAGGTACAGGAGCTGGTAATGATTTTACTGGCTGGATTGATTTACCAGAAAACTATGACAAAGAAGAATTCGCGCGCATTAAAAAAGCAGCAGCAAAAATTCAATCTGACTCTGAGGTATTAGTAGTCATTGGTATCGGTGGTTCATATTTAGGTGCCCGTGCAGCAATTGAATTTTTGACACATTCATTTAATAATCTATTATCAAAAGAAGAACGGAAAGCGCCACAAATCTTCTTTGCTGGAAATAGCATCAGCTCAACTTATTTAGCTGATTTAATCAATGTGATTGGTGATCGTGATTTTTCTGTCAACGTTATTTCAAAATCTGGAACTACGACAGAACCAGCGATTGCTTTCCGCGTCTTTAAAGAGTTATTAATTAATAAATATGGCAAAGAAGAAGCCAATAAACGTATTTATGCGACAACTGACCGTGCTAAAGGAGCAGTAAAAGTTGAAGCTGATGCGGAAGGTTGGGAAACATTTGTGATTCCTGATGATGTGGGCGGCCGTTTCACTGTTTTAACGCCAGTAGGTCTTTTACCAATCGCTGTTAGCGGTGCAGATATTGATCGTTTAATGGAAGGTGCAAATGATGCACGTAAAGAATACGGCGCAACGAGCGACTTAAAAGAAAACCAAGCCTATCAATATGCTGCGTTACGTAACATTTTATATCGTAAAGGTAAAACAACTGAAATGTTAATTAACTATGAGCCTGGCATGCACTATTTCTCTGAATGGTGGAAACAATTATACGGTGAATCAGAAGGAAAAGATGGCAAAGGTATTTTCCCAGCAGCCGCAGACTTTTCAACTGACTTACATTCCATGGGTCAATATGTTCAAGAAGGTATGCGTAACTTATTTGAAACAGTGGTTAAAATTGAAAATCCACGCCATAGCATTTCAATTCCGGAACAAAATGAAGATCTAGATGGCCTAGGCTATTTACAAGGAAAAGAAATTGACTTCGTCAATACAAAAGCGTTCGAAGGTACGTTGCTTGCTCACACAGATGGTGGTGTGCCAAACATGATCGTTAAAGTGCCAACAATGGATGCTTATTCATTAGGTTATGTTATGTACTTCTTCGAAATTGCGGTGGGCATCTCAGGTTACTTAAATGGGGTTAATCCATTTGACCAACCAGGTGTTGAAGCTTACAAACGCAACATGTTCGCTTTATTAGGTAAACCAGGTTTTGAAGAATTAGCAAAAGATTTAAATGCACGTCTATAATTTGTAAATAACAGAAGAAAAGAGCCAGAAACGTAAGTGTTTCTGGCTCTTTTCTTCTGTTTAAATTATTTTTCCAATGGTTCGTTCCATTTTTTAGGACTCCAAATAGTTCCTTCCAATGCAACTTGAAGACTTTCATTATCATCTTCTAATTGTTCAATATATTTGATGGTTTCCTCGATAATAAAAGAATTGGGTTCTTCGCTGATTGACTGAAGTTGTTCTGCTAACCATGTATTTCTCATTTTTCTTCACCTCAAAATGTAGTCTATCATAGGTGAGCTTTTTAGTAATGAAACTTGCTTATTGGTTTTCCTTTAAAATAGCATAAATTCGTTCAATATCCGCTTGGGTACCTCTTAATTCATAATCAGCTAAGAAGGGGAAGTTAAATTGTTCCGCATACTGTTTAGCTGTCAGGCAGTATTGGTGGTTAAAGTTTTTATTGCCGCTGCCCACCACGCCAGAGCAATAACGATAATTATTTTCAAAAGCAAGATATTCTCGCATGACTTCTGTTAAAATTTCGGTATTGCCGTTGTTGATGCCATCGCCACCATCTAAATAGGTAGGCACAAAGGTAAAAAATGGTTCTGCTTCTACTTCTAACGGAGAATTTTCCGAAATTTCTTTGAAAGTAATCGTAGGATTTTTTTCGTTGTGCTGATGTTGCTCTTCAGCATAAGTTGTTAAACGTTGAACAAATGAGCGTGTATTACCAGAGATTGAAATATATCGTATATTCATCAGAGATCCCTCCAAATAAATTTAATTGTTTACGTAAGTATAGCACATCTATGTGAAAAAAATTCAAGATCAATAATTATAAAGCGAAAAAAATAATGCCTTTTTATTACCTATTATAAAAGTGAAAATTTGTTATTTTAATTCATTTGGGTAAGTATTGAATTTTGCGAAAAACTTTGCTAAGATGGTAGAGTATTGAATAAAGAATGGTTGGGCGAAAGCTTCAAGGATTCAGTTCTTCAAGGGGTGAGAAGAACAATTTTTGAGTTTGCGCCTTTTTGCATACCTAAAACAAAAGGGCTGAGCGTATCTCTATTTCGCTAGTCCTTTTTCTTATATGCTAAAGGTGTAAAAACTAAGGAGGTGGAGACAATGGTACAAGAAGTACTAGAGCAAATCAAGGCAGTGGAAGATGCGGTGGAAGAGCATCGGCAACAAGCTAAGATGAATTGTCGTTTATATGAAGAGCAGAAGCAAGAACGTTTAGCTGAACTACGTCAAGAGAGTGAAGAAGCTGTTGAAAAAGTGCTGACGGATTCACTAGCAACGCAAGAAAAGATGTTACAACTTGAAAAAAAACAACTTTTAGATGAAACAAAGCGCACTGAACAAGCGCTTCACGAACGTTACGAAGCGAACAAAGAACAAGTCATTGATTCAATTATTGAGAGGGTGAAAGACGTTTATGGCAGTTAGTAAAATGGAAAAAATGACAATAATTGCCGCTGCCGAAAAAGAAGCAGCAATTCTACAAGCCATTCAAGGCTTGCAAATTGTCGAAGTAAAACGGATTTTTCATTCGCCTGAAGAAGAACAAGCCTTAAAGAGTCAATATTCTTTTTTACAAGCAGAACAGTCAACTGAACAGCTACGTAAATATGAAACGATGCTACAACAATTGCAAGAGCTTCTTTTATTTTTGACACGCTCTTCAGGAAAAGGGTTAAAGATAAAAAGAAAAGTCTATACTTTGGAAGAGTTGGAACAAACCTTTGATGAAGAAACATTACAAAGCTATTTGACGGAATTAAAGAATATTCAAGAATCTTTGAAACAAATTCAAACGGATCGTCAAGGATTAGAAGCTGAAGAAGAATTATTAGGCCGCTGGCAATATCTGGATATTTTACCGCATAAACAGCAGTTAAAAAGTAGTTATGTCGTTCATGGTTCGATAAATCTAGCCAATAAAGCCAGTTTCTTGAGCGCTTTGTCTCAATGGCCAACGGTTTATTTTGAAGAAATTTATCAAAGTATGCATCATAGTTACTTTACACTCGTTTACCTGAAGGAACATCAGCAGAGTGTAACCGAGTTATTAAACCAATATAGTTTTGAACCACTCCAATACCGTTATGATGTTCCGCCTAAAGAGGCATATCAACAAGTCAAAGAACGATATGAAATTTTACAAAAAGAAGAAAAAGCCTTAAAGCAACAACTGGCTTCTTATCATGATTTTTATGAAACGTTTTGCTTGGCTGAAGAAGTCTTATTGGCGGTTATCCAAAGAGAACAAGCACGTCAACATTTGTTAAATGCTTCATCATTTTTCATCTTGCAAACGTGGATTCCAGTCGAAGAAAAAGCCGATATTTTGACAGCGATTGAAGAAAAAGTTCCTAAGGACGAAATAGCTCTTACTTTTGAAAATCCTACGAAGGCGGAAATTGAGACGGATATACCGGTTAAACTAGCGAATAATAAACTGGTGCAGCCGTTTGAAATGTTAACAGAGATGTATAGCTTACCAAAATATGAAGAAGTTGATCCGACACCTGCGATGATGCCGTTTTATCTAGTCTTTTTTGGCATGATGGTAGCGGATATTGGCTACGGCTTACTGATGCTGCTCTTGTCTATTATTGCTTTGAAAGCATTTGTTTTACCGAGAGGCATGAAACGTTTTGCCGACTTTTTCTTGATTTTATCATTTCCAACAATTATTTGGGGCTTCATTTACGGTTCGTTTTTCGGTGCAGCATTACCGCCAACAATGTTTGGAATCAAATCACCATTTCCGATTTTATCAACGACCGAAGATGTAAATACGATTCTTATTTTATCGGTTATTTTTGGGTTTATTCAATTGGTTGTCGGTTTAATGATTAATGGGATTCAGTTATCAAAACAAAAACGCTATTTAGATAGTATTAACGAAAGTTACGCTTGGTTAGGGATTTTGTTTGGTTTAGCATTGTTAGTCGTTGGTAAATTAGTGGTTAAAAATGAAGGCTTATTTACAGCAGGTGCGATTTTAGCTAGCCTTTCTGCCATTGCAATTATTGTGATTCCAATGATTCAATCGAAGGCCAAATTAAAAGGCTTAGCCAAAGGACTGTATGGACTATACGGTGTGACAGGTTATGTCGGTGATTTAGTTAGTTATACACGTTTGATGGCGTTAGGAATTGCTGGGGGAAGTATTGCTTCAGCGTTTAATATGCTCGTAGAGTTCATGCCGCCAGTTGCCCGTTTTAGCGTGGGCATCTTGCTGTTAATTGTTTTACATGCGTTAAACATATTCTTATCGTTATTAGGTGCTTATGTTCATGGCGCACGTTTGCAATATGTTGAGTTCTTTGGAAAATTTTACACAGGCGGTGGCCGGGCGTTTAATCCGCTAAAAACAAAAGAAAAGTATGTCAATGTTGAGAAAAAATAGAAAATTATTTATTGGAGGAAAATAGAGATGATGGATTACTTAATTAATAATAATGGTGGAATTGTTTTTGCAGTATTAGGAATGGCAATGGCGACAATTTTTGCTGGGATTGGATCAGCCAAAGGGGTTGGCTTTACTGGGGAAGCAGCAGCAGCTTTAACGACGGAGCAGCCAGAAAAATTTGGTCAAGCGTTAATTTTACAGTTATTACCAGGTACACAAGGACTGTACGGTTTCGTTATTGCTTTCTTAATTTATATTAACTTAGGAAACGATATGAGTATGGTTCAAGGGTTGAACTATTTTGTAGCAGCTTTACCAATTGCTTTTGCAGGATTGTTCTCTGGGATTGCCCAAGGTCGTGTAGCCGCTGCGGGGATCCAAATTTTAGCGAAGAAACCAGAACATGCAACAAAAGGAATTATCTATGCTGCCATGGTTGAAACTTATGCCATCTTAGGGTTTGTAATTTCCTTCTTACTTGTATTGAACGTCAAATAATTGAGGAGGCAGATGGATGGATGCCATTGAAAAAATCATCAGTGAAATTAAGCAGCAAGGAAAGCAAGAAGTCGAAGCCTATGTCACCAGTGAACAAACGCGCATCGATCAAGAATTCCAAGCAGCACAACAAGAAATTTTGCTGAAGCAAGAACATGAAATAGAAAAACGACAACAACAATTATTAAAAGAATTTAAACAACGCCAACAACGGCAAACACTAGAAATTCGTCAGGATGCATTAAATAAAAAACAAGCATATCTTAACCAATTATTTGACGAAGTGGTCTTAAAGATGAGTGAATGGTCAGCAGAAGAATTTCAACAATTTATGAAAGTACAATTAGGTTCACTTGAATTAACAGGAAAAGCGACCATTCTTTTAGGCGAGTATTCTCAAACGAAAGTGACGCAAGAATGGCTGACCGCCCTTTCTGATGCTACTGTTCAATGGGAGCTTTCAGAGGAAGTTGTTCCAAAAGAAAGTGGCTTTATCGTTGCAAAAGACGGTTTGGATTATAATTTTCTCTTTTCAGCATTAGTTGAAGAGATTCAAAAAACAGAAGGCTTTAAAGTAGCAGAAAAACTTTTCAGTTAAGAAGGGAGGACGTAGCATGAGAAAACCAACGTATCATCAAATTAATCCGCTGATTCGTTTAAAAGAAACGGAGCTGCTTTCTGAGCAACAGTTTCAACAACTTTTAGAAGCGGAAACAGTTGAAGACGTTAAAAATATGTTAAAAAGTACGGTTTATCAACCTTATTTAACCGAAACTTTTGAAGAAAAATTTGACTACCATTCTTCTGAAGCGCTGGGAAGTCTTTATCGCTGGTTATATGAAATGGCTCCAGAACCAGCTGTAGTAACGTTGTATACGATGCGTTTTACCTTCCATAACTTGAAAATTTTGACGAAAGCTGAGCGAACAGGTAAAGATTTTGATTATCTTTATTTAGAAGATGGTCGTTATTCTCTAAACACAGTCAAAAGTGCCATTCATACAAAAAACTCTTCCGAACTTGAACCAGCATTATTAGAAGTGATCCGTGATGTTTTTGCTTATCTGGAAGAAGGCGGTTTGCCGCAAGCAATTGATATCCTTTATGATCGAGCATTTTTACAGCAACAGCGAAAATTAGCGGATGAATTGGGCTATGAAGAGTTAACGAAGGAAGTCATCGCTTTTATTGATTTAACCAATCTATCAACGATGGCTAGAGGGATTGTTCAACATCAAAACAGTAACTTTTTATCAACCGTGCTTTCTAGCGCTGGCAGTCTCTCAAAGAAAGAGCTGTTGACCTATGCGGAAAAGTCACTTGTAGAATTTACAGCATTTGTCAGAACAACGAATTACGGACAACTATTAGAAAAGATTATCAATAAAGAAACCAATGAATTAAATTTATTGGCTTTTGAAAAACTCAAAGATGATTACCTGACCTCAATGTATGAAAACGGTCGAACGGTTGCTTTTGGGCCGCTCCCATTACTAGCCTTTTTGAATGCGAAAGAGGTTGAATGGAAAAATCTACGTTTAATTTTGGTCGGAAAACATAGTGGGTTTTCAAATGAAAAAATTCGAGAAAGGATGCGAAAAGTCAATGGGGTATAAAATTGGTGTCATTGGAGACAAAAATTCAATCTTACCATTTAAACTGTTTGGCTTTGAGGTCCATCATGCCATTTCAGAAATGCAAGTTAGAGAAGCCATTGAAACTATGGCAAAAAATAAGTTTGGGGTCATTTTCATAACGGAAGAAGCCTCTACTTTAGCAGAAGAAACGATTGAACGATACAAAGAACAAGTGACACCAGCGATTATTTTAATCCCAAGTCATAATGGTACAATCGGAATCGGTTTAAGTGAGATTGAAAAAAATGTTGAAAAAGCAATTGGACAAAATATTTTATAATGCAAAGGAGAATGAGCGTGCAAATTGGAAAAATTGTCAAAGTTTCAGGTCCTTTGATTTTAGCTGAAAACATGTCAGATGCTAGTATCCAAGACATTTGTCATGTAGGAGATTTAGGCGTTATCGGAGAGATTATTGAAATGCGAGGCGACGTCGCTTCGATTCAAGTATATGAAGAAACAACAGGCATTGGACCAGGAGAACCAGTTATTTCAACAGGAGAACCATTATCTGTTGAATTAGCCCCAGGTTTAATTGCCGAAATGTTTGATGGTATTCAACGACCATTGGATACATTTCAAGAAGTAACCCACAGTAACTTTTTAGGCCGTGGCGTTAAAA
Source organism: Enterococcus sp. DIV0294 (assembly GCF_050558155.1). Taxonomy (NCBI): domain Bacteria; kingdom Bacillati; phylum Bacillota; class Bacilli; order Lactobacillales; family Enterococcaceae; genus Enterococcus; species Enterococcus sp. DIV0294. The sequence goes on from NZ_CP187889.1 coordinate 1,324,153, forward strand.
TTGATGCGTTAGATCGTGAGAAAAAATGGACGTTTGAACCGACTGTGGCAGTTGGTGAAGAAGTGTCGGCAGGTGACATCGTCGGTGTGGTTCAAGAAACAGCGATTATTCAACATAAAATTATGGTGCCTTTCGGCGTTTCAGGAACGATTGCCGAAATTAAAGCAGGGGACTTTGCCATTGATGAAACAGTTTATTCAGTGGAAACGGCTAAAGGAACAGAAAGTTTTAGCATGATGCAAAAATGGCCCGTTCGGCGGGGACGTCCCATTTTAGAAAAACTAAGTCCCAAAGTACCGATGGTGACCGGACAACGCGTAATTGATACCTTTTTCCCAATTACGAAAGGCGGAGCGGCAGCAGTTCCAGGACCATTTGGCGCTGGAAAAACAGTCGTTCAGCACCAAATTGCTAAGTGGGCTGATGTCGACTTAGTCGTTTACGTTGGTTGTGGGGAACGCGGGAATGAAATGACAGATGTTTTAAATGAATTTCCAGAATTAATTGATCCAACAACTGGTGAGTCTTTGATGAATCGGACGATTTTAATTGCGAATACGTCAAATATGCCGGTAGCGGCACGGGAAGCCTCGATTTATACAGGGATTACCATTGCAGAATATTTCCGTGATATGGGTTACTCAGTCGCAATTATGGCGGATTCTACTTCTCGTTGGGCAGAAGCGTTACGAGAAATGAGTGGTCGGTTAGAAGAAATGCCTGGTGATGAAGGCTATCCAGCCTATTTAGGTAGTCGCTTAGCTGAATATTATGAACGAGCAGGACAAGTCATCGCGTTAGGAAAAGATCATCGTGAAGGAAGCATTACGGCGATTAGTGCGGTTTCGCCATCTGGTGGGGACATATCAGAACCTGTCACCCAAAATACGTTACGCGTTGTTAAAGTATTCTGGGGCTTAGATTCCCAATTAGCACAAAAACGTCATTTTCCTTCTATTAACTGGTTGCAAAGTTATTCTCTTTACTCCACAGAAGTAGGGCAATATTTAGACTTGGAATTGCAAGGAAACTGGGCCGCTATGGTAGCTGAAGGGATGCGGATTTTACAAGAGGAATCTCAACTGGAAGAAATTGTTCGCTTGGTTGGGATTGATTCCTTGTCGGATAAAGACCGTTTAACGTTGGAAACAGCCAAATCATTACGGGAAGACTATTTGCAACAAAATGCTTTTGATGACGTAGATACGTTCACTTCTCGATCCAAACAAGCGAAAATGTTGCAATTGATTCTAACTTTTGGTGAAGAAGGTCAAAAAGCCTTAAGTTTAGGCACTTATTTCTCTGAGTTAATGGCGGGAACAGTTGAAATCCGTGATCGCATTGCTCGTAGCAAGTATTTACCAGAAGAAGAATTAGAAAAATTGGATCGTTTACAAGCAGAAATTAAAACAACGATAAAAGAAATCATTGCTGAAGGAGGAATGACGAATGATTAAAGAATATCGCACAATCAATGAAGTCGTTGGTCCTCTGATGATTGTTGAAAAAGTGGCAGGCGTAAAGTATGAAGAATTAATTGAAGTACGCATGCAAAATGGCGAAATTCGCCAAGGGCAAGTTTTAGAAATCAATGGAGATAAAGCGATGGTCCAAATTTTTGAAGGAACGAGTAACATCAATATTCGTGATTCAAAAGTTCGCTTTCTGGGACATCCTTTAGAATTAGGGGTTTCGCCAGATATGATGGGGCGCGTTTTTGACGGCTTAGGTCGCTTAAAAGATAATGGACCAGAATTATTACCTGAGAAAAAATTAGATATTAACGGCGAAGTTATCAATCCAGTTACTCGTGATTATCCCGATGAGTTCATCCAAACAGGAATTTCAGCGATTGACCATTTAAATACCTTAGTTCGTGGTCAAAAATTACCTGTTTTTTCAGCATCTGGCTTACCTCATAAAGAATTAGCGGCACAAATTGCCAGACAAGCCAACGTGTTAAATAGTGAAGAAGAATTTGCCGTAGTTTTTGCGGCCATTGGGATTACCTTTGAAGAAGCGGAATATTTTATGGAAGATTTCCGTCAAACAGGCGCAATTGATCGTTCAGTCTTGTTTATGAACTTAGCGAATGATCCAGCCATTGAACGGATTGCAACACCTAGAATGGCTTTGACAGCCGCTGAATATTTAGCTTATGAAAAGGGCATGCATGTCTTAGTTATCATGACGGATATGACCAATTATTGCGAAGCGTTGCGAGAAATTTCAGCAGCACGCCGTGAAGTTCCAGGACGTCGTGGTTACCCAGGTTATCTTTACACGAACTTAGCAACGTTGTATGAACGGGCAGGCCGAATTCGTGGCTCAAAAGGTTCCGTAACACAGATTCCTATTTTAACAATGCCAGAGGAGGATAAAACACATCCAATTCCCGATTTAACTGGTTATATTACGGAAGGGCAAATTATCTTGTCTCGGGAACTATATAAGAGCGGTATCCAACCACCAATTGATGTATTGCCATCACTTTCCCGTCTTAAAGACAAAGGAACTGGCGAAGGCAAAACGCGCGGGGATCACGCAGCGACGATGAATCAATTGTTCTCAGCCTATGCACAAGGGAAACAAGCCAAAGAATTAGCTGTCATTTTAGGAGAATCAGCTCTTTCCGATGTCGATAAAATTTACGCAGCTTTTGCCCAACGTTTTGAAGAAGAATATGTCAATCAAGGATTCGATACAAACCGTTCGATTGAAGAAACGTTAGATCTTGGGTGGGAACTATTAAGTATGCTACCGAGAACAGAACTAAAACGAATTAAAGAGGATATGCTCGATCAATATTTAACTGAAGGGAAGTAGAAAAATGGCTCGATTAAATGTTAATCCAACCCGTATGGAACTTTCCCGATTGAAAAAACAGTTAACTACGGCCACGAGAGGTCATAAGTTGCTGAAAGACAAACAAGATGAATTGATGCGACGGTTTATTGCGCTAGTCAAAGAAAACAATGAGTTACGTATTCAGGTTGAACAAGAAGTGACGGATGCGTTATCAAATTTTGTATTGGCAAACGCAACGTTGAACGAAGCCTTTATTGAAGAGTTAGTGGCGATTCCAGCTGAAAAAGTTGAATTAGAAATTATTGAACAGAACATCTTAAGTGTGCCAGTTCCTAAAATGATTTTTGATTACGATGAATCGGTTCAAGAAGCACCCTTAGATTATGGCTACGTGAATTCAAACAGCGAGCTTGATCAAGCTTTTGCTAAAATTTCAAGCATTTTACCGAAATTATTAGCACTTGCAAATGTTGAAAAGACGTGCCAATTATTATCAAAAGAAATTGAAAAAACGCGTCGTCGTGTCAACGCCTTAGAGTATATGACGATTCCACAATTAGAAGAAACAATTTACTACATTCAAATGAAATTAGAAGAAAATGAACGTGGCGAAATTACACGTCTAATTAAAATTAAAAGCATGAACAAAGAAAATTAATGGTTAGAAAGAACGAGTGCGAAGCCAGTTGGTAGCTTTCGTGCTCGTTTTTAATAAAAAAGGGAGTGGAAAAAATTAAAAATGAAGAACGCCGCAAAGCGATTGCACTGAATTGTCAAAAATACGAAAGTGACTATGCTCACTTGGTGGAACCAATCAATGAGCTACTGTTAAACTTGGGAGCGGCTATTTCAGAAGAAGCCGCGAAGCAAATCATTCTGAATGTAAAACGATATCATCACGGCGTGAAATATCTTCCTGAGTGTCATTTAGATGAAAGTAACCAATTTATCGAAGATGGGCTTGAAGCTCTTAAAAAGGGAGATTTAGGCAACGGTGCGTTACAACTATTTGGGGCTGGCTTAAACTTTGCTAGTTTTGCAACAAAAGCACAAGGAACCAAAAAAATTGATGCCCACCAAATGTTGGCAGAACGTTTTACGAAGTTGTTGTCTGTACAAACGGATAATAATAACAAACAATAAAAATACCCTTGGTTTATTAAGTCGTCTTAATAAACCAAGGGTATTTTTTAACTGTTATTGATTAGGATATTCAGACACCTGTAATTGCCATAACTTATCTGTCACTGAAGCAATAAACGCAGCACTCTTAGCATTATCAGGTCCTTTCGTAAAAATTGCTAAAGCAAAGGGGTGAGGTGTTTCTAAAATCCCCATATCATGAATAAATTCATCATAGGAACCAATTTTATGAGCAACTTTTCCTTGAGTTGTGGGAGTTTCCATTCTTTCATGGAAAACACTTTGTTTCATAGAATCATAAATCGCTTGGTAATCTGGTTTTGTTGCTTTTTCAGTATATAATCTTTGTAGAATAACTAGCGCATCTTCCGAAGAAAATTGTGGTTCTTCAATCGAAGGTGACTTGTGCAAATAACGCTGATACATTTCTCGTTTTGCTTTTGCATCACCACCCAATGTGTCATAGAGCATATTTTTAGCGATATTATCAGAATAGGTGATGGCATATTCTTGTAACGTTTTTAATGGATATTCTGGTTGGATATTATAGGCAATGATCCCAGTTCCTTCTTCATAATCTTCTTCGGCGTTATAGGGAATCAGGTCTGTCCATTTTTTTTGACCAGAAGCAACCGTGTCGGCGACTAGCATCGTCAGGGGCACTTTAATAGTACTAGCTGTATAAAATTCATGTTGGCCATTCACGGAACGCTGTTCGCCAGTTTCTAAATCCAAATAACTAATCCCGACCGTTCCTTCAAATTCTTTGACAGAAGCGACGAGCAGGTCATTTATTTTATCAAAAAATACTGTATTTGCTGAATTATTTTCTTCCTTGTCTTTCGTATGCTTCTCATGTTTGGCGGAATCAATTGTAACTTTTTGTTCAGATTCTTTGGCATAATCTTCGCCACGACTTGAGAAGAAGAAGCCTACAATTAGGAAAAAGCAAAGAAAGAAAATGATGCCGTATAGTGAGAGTTGCTGTTTCTTCAATGTAAAACCCTTTCCGTTTCTCTAATAGATATTTTTCTCAACTCCTCCATTTAATCATTTTTCGGATAAGAGCGCAAGCGTCTTTTTAACGGCACTACTGGTTTTGTTTCATTTGTTTTTGGAGTGCTTGCGATTGCTTTAATAGCTCTTTGCCGATAGTGGTATCTTTCACTAATAGCCGCTGTAAGGGGCGATCGATGACTTGTTTGATGGAATGAATGTCTTGATTATTTAAAATGGCTGTTTCTTTACTAGAAAAAGATTTATGCGCGGTCAGTTGTAAACCAAACGAGTTGTACAACAATGTATAACCAGCAATCCCAGTAATTGTCTGATAAGATTTTGAAAAGCCGCCGTCAATTACGAGAAGCGTGCCATTTGCTTTGATTGGCGATTCGCCTTTTGTTCGTTTAACTGGTGTATGGCCATTAATGATATGTCGATTTTCACCAGTAACTTCAAATTCATCTAGGATTCTTTCACAAACTTCAACCGTATCACGCAAAGAGTAGTAAGGATTCTTTTCTTCGTAATGTGTTTCTTTTTCAGCGAGAAAATAACGCTCAAAGGTTTTCATAGCTCGTTTACCAAATAATGAGGAACCTTCGCCACACCAAAGATACCATAAACAATCTGTCGCATAGTCATCTGTACTAGCAGGCTGAGCGTAAGCTTCTTCTAACATTTCCTGAAAGAAGTCAACTAAAGCTTTTCCTGAATAGGAGTGGCCTTTAAATGTATAAGCTTGAAAAGTACCGTCCGCATTCAGAGGCAGACAGCCATGAATCAATAAATTTTGATTATACACAAGATAAAGAGAGGCTTTTTCCATTAGAAAGCGCATGTGTTTTGTTAACCGCGGTGAAGACTGAAATTGCGTTAATAAATCATCAATTATCTGTTTTTCCTCACGTGTTAATTGGTAAGGCTGCTCTTCAGAAACGGTTTGGAAACAGCTGTTAATTAATGTATAACGACATTCATCAAAAGTAATAGTTTCCCCTTGAATCTTATCTAAGCGTAGCCGATGTGCCAAGTTAAAATCAGGGCGTCGACCAATAATTTGCCCTTCTAGTTTTTCTTGAATAATGGCAATGGCTTGTTGCACACGCATCGCTACTTGTTTTTCATCTTCAGTTAACGCACGATAGGGATTTTTCTTGGGTTCAAAAGCAGGATTTTCTTTATATGTTTCTAAACTAAATTTTTTTAAGGCGGTTAAATCGATAGCATAACGTTCTTCTAACAAATCTAAATTTCCATAGCGAGCACAAATACGTACTACATTGGCTAAACAAGCCAGTGAACCACTATAAGCAGCCAGCCAAATCATATCGTGATTGCCTAGTTGAATATCCAAGGAGTGATAGGACATTAATCGGTCCATAATTTTATCTGGTGCTGGCCCCCGGTCATAGATATCCCCAATAACATGTAGGTGATCGATAATCAGACGTTGGATTAGATAAGCTAATTCTGTCACGAAACGTTTGGCTTCACCTAGTAAAATAATTTTTTCAATAATTTGTTGATAGTAACCGTTTTTGGTTGTTGTTTCATCATATTGATAAATCAATTCTTCGAGAATATACCCATAGGTTTCAGGAAGGGCTTTGCGAACTTTAGAACGTGTGTACTTCATCGAAGAAGAACGGACGATTTCAACCAGACGGCGAATCGTTAATAGCCACCATTCATAAGAGAGGGCGCTTTCATTTTCTAAAAGTGTTAATTTTTCTTCTGGATAGTAGATAATAAAACAAAGCTCGTCCATCTGATGGGCATTTAATTCTTGTTTAAATAAAAATTGAACTTTTTCTCGGATTCGCCCAGAACCATTTCTTAAAATATGGTCAAAAGCTTCAAATTCACCATGTAAATCACTGACAAAATGTTCTGTTCCTTTCGGTAAATTCAAAATTGCTTCCAAATTAATAATTTCTTCAATTTGTTGATCGCGGTTCAGTGTAGCCAAGTCATCTGCCTTCTTTCTTTTTCGTATATACCAATTTTGATTTAAAAGATTAAAGTCTTGATAATGAAGGTTTTTTATTCGTATGCCAATTATTGTAGGCTATTTGGCGAAAAAAAGCAACAGGAGAAAGTCAGAGAAAAATGTGGAAAATTATAGGAAGCTACTGGGTTTTATGCTATGATTTTTAATAAAACGAAATGAAGGGGCGGGAAAACATGTTATTTGGTACAGCAAAAATGAATCGGGAAAATCATTTAGAAATCGGTGGTTGTGACACCGTAAAGTTGGCGCAAAAATTCGGGACGCCGTTATTTGTCTATGATGTCGCTCATATTCGCGCGCAAGCACGTGGTTTTAAACAAACGTTAAATCAATTAGGTATCAAAAATAAAGTGGTTTATGCAAGTAAAGCATTTAGTTGTTTAGCTATTTATCAAGTGTTAAAGGAAGAAGATATTGCTTGCGATGTTGTCTCTGGTGGAGAACTATTCACAGCTTTAAAAGGGGGCATGGAGCCAGCGGAAATTGAGTTCCATGGAAATAATAAAACCCCTGAAGAATTACGTTATGCTTTGGACAACAAAATAGGTACAATTGTCATTGATAATTTTTACGAAATTGACTTGTTGGAAGAATTATTAGCTACACGAAACCAAACACAAAAAGTTCTTTTTCGGGTGAGTCCTGGCGTGGATGCAGAAACACATGATTACATTTTGACAGGCCAAGAAGATTCAAAATTTGGTTTTGATGTTGCAAGTGGCCAGGCAACAGAAGCGATCGTTCGCCTTTTATCAAATCCCTCTTTTGATGTGCAAGGGGTCCATTGCCATATTGGCTCGCAAATTTTTGCTGTGGAAGGCTTTTTAGCTGCTGTTGAAAAAATGTTCACTATTTTAGAAGACTGGCGGCAAGTCCATCAATTTACAGCACGTGTTTTAAATATGGGTGGTGGTTTTGGTGTGCAGTACACGCAGCAAGATGAGCCATTAGCACCAGCAACATTTGTTGAAAAAATTGTTTATTCCTTGAAAGGTCATTGTGAACAATTAGGGTATCCACTGCCTGAGCTTTGGATTGAACCAGGCCGCAGTTTAATTGCCGAAGCGGGCACAACGATATATACAGTTGGCGCGCAAAAAGAGGTTCCTGGTGTTCGTCATTTTGTTTCCGTAGATGGTGGCATGGGTGATAATATACGCCCTGCTTTGTATCAAGCAGTTTATGATGGTTTTCTAGCGAATCGTGAGGGACATGATTCAGTCAAGAAAGTCACAGTGGTTGGTAAATATTGCGAATCAGGAGATGTCTTACTTCGAGATATTTTATTGCCAGAAGTTAAAGCAGGGGATTTATTGGCCATTAGTAGTACGGGGGCTTACGGTTATTCAATGGCAAGTAATTACAACCGAAATCCTCGACCAGCGGTGGTTTTTGTCGAAGATGGACAAGCAAAATTAGTTGCTCGCCGTGAGACATATGAAGATATGACAACGTTGGATTGTTGATAGATTAAAAGTAGCCGCCTCTTTTTGAGACGGCTGTTTTTTTTTCAAAAAATAACAAAATGTAAGGGTGATTTCTTTCAGAAATGAAAAATCCATAGTATATTAAATGAAGAAGGAAATACTTTAGAAGAGGGTGTGATTTGCAGATGAAATGGCTCCTCGGGTTACTGATCATTTTTGCAATAATTGGCGTTGTTTTTTCTTTTTACATTGCCAATTATTTTTTGAAAATTGCGTTGCTTAAAGACAACCCTTGGTATCATAAAAAAGGGCATCGGTTATTAAATCCTGATAATTTTCAAGAACGTGAAACAAGATATACAAAAATAGAAGAACAACAAAAACAAGAAGGCGAAGCTTTTTGGACAGAGTCTTTTGCTGAAGATCGTTGGTTGAAAATTAAAGATGAAACATTGTATGCACGGTGCTTTATTCCTTATCCAGATAACCATCGTTGGGCGATTTGTGTGCATGGTTATCGTTCAAACGGAAAACGCGATATGGCATATACTGCATTACGTTTTGCAGAAGAAGGCTACAATGTTTTAGTTCCCGATTTGCGTGCGCACGGGAAAAGTTCAGGGAATAAAATTGGGATGGGATGGCTGGATCGGTTAGATTTATTAAGTTGGATTAGTGAAGTTCTTGCCATTGATATGGAAGCAGAAATTATTTTAGTGGGCGGTTCCATGGGAGCGGCTACTGTCATGATGGCAAGTGGTGAAAAGTTACCAACGAATGTCCGCGGATTAATAGTGGATTGTGGCTACACTTCTGTTTATGATGAATTTAAATACGTCCTACATGAATCTTTTCATTTACCCGCTTTTCCTATTTTAACAATTGCTAATCAATTAGCATTAAATAACTATGGCTTTCAATTGAAAACCGCTTCTTCCGTGAGACAATTACACAAAAATACGTTGCCCACATTCTTTATTCACGGTACAGGTGATCGCTTTGTTCCAATGACAATGTTTGAAGAAAATTTAGCGGCAACTCAGGGGATAAAAAAAGGCCTCATTGTGGCTAAAGCACCACATTTATCTTCAAGTGTCTACGAACCTGAAAATTATTACAGTAGTATTTTTGAATTTTTGGAAGAAAACTGTCCTGCAGTAAAAACAACATCCGACTAAAAAAGACATGGATTTTCATGATTCCATGTCTTTTTTTTGTCTGACTCGTTTAGCTAAATTTAAAGTGCTTAAAAAGAAAAATAACGGCGCCAAACTACCAAGGCAAAGAAACCATTTCATTGAATAAGTTAACTCTTGCTGTAAAAGAGATTCTCGTATATAGCTGAAACCTTCGCCATGGACCCGCAAATAAATATAAATGTAAGCATAAAGAATCACTAAAGGCAAAATACAGACTTCTAATATTTCCAAAAGATAAGGAAATGTTTTATTTAATAATTTGAGGCGTGTCTTATTCAATAGATAAGCAAAAATGAAAATTGACCATAAAAAACCAAAAAAACTAATCAAATAAAAAATCAGATTCGCACTTCCTGCATTCATAAAAGCTTTCGGGAAAAGTAGTCTGCCGATGAACGTATTTTTAATTGTAAAAGGAACATCAAAAATGGAAATATAAAGACAAAAAAGTACTAATGTTAACAAGGCATGCCAAATCTTTTTCTCCATTTCATTTAAAAAATATCTAATTACTTGGTACATTTCCATAAACTGTCGCTCCGTGTTTGAAATAATCGTAGTTTTGACTATACCATAGCTGTTCTCAATTTTCTTGAAAAAAATACACGCAACCAGCCTCGACTATACGAAACACACAGAGTGTCTAAAAATAAGTTGCCGATCGCATTTTTTCGCATGCTAGTGTTGCACTTCTGTTTCGCTGGTGTTTTCTAATTGCTGATTTGTTGATTAAAAAAGGGCAGGAGGGAGCGTTTTTCTAGTATAATAATATAAAAGAATATAGAGAAAATCGTAGGATGGGAGTTATTCAAAGTGGCGGAGATTACAGTTAAGACAATTTCAGCGAAAGATGATTTAAAGAAGTTGCTTTTGGGTCAAGAGTATGACCACCAGCAGCCGGTTAAAAATATTTTAAAAGCTAGAACATCGAATGTCCATATTGAAAAGTACGAGGTTGTGGAGGATGTTTTTTTAAAGTTAACTGGGAAGGCGACCATGCACAAAGATATTATGAACTCATTTTGGACAACGTATAAAATTATGTTACAACTTGTTTATCCCGATTTCTTTAGACCAGCGGAAGTAATTGGGGAAAATCAAGAAAGCTATTTAGAAAAACCTTCTGAACAGAATTTGCTTGCAGTAAATAGCAAGTATCCGCCTCATGATTCCGGGACATCGGCTGTGATTTCGGACCGATATTTAACTTATTTTGACCAAGTTTTTCCTGACTATTTACCAAATCCTGTACCCAAAAAATATACATGGAATGAATTCCTTCTCGACAATTTTACTAAATTTGATCGAGTCCATCAGGACCCACAATTAAAGCGTTTTGCCGAACTTACCCATTCAATTGGAAACATTACAGTAGTTCCACTAGGATTTAACAGCGGAAGAAGTTTATCGTTTAAAGATTATTGGGATTATTCTTTAGAACAACTTTCGATATTTTTAGCTTCATTTCATTCATGGGAAAGCTACGTTCATACGTATGAGATGCAACCATTTTTAAATGAACAGTATCAACCAGTAGCGCTATGGAAAAATCATTTGAAAAAAGACTCGTTTATCTTACCTCAGAATCTAGAGGAGATAAATGAATATTTAGTTCAAGTAAATCAACGAATAGAAAAAAGAGGGCAGCGAATAGTGAATCGGTTGTAATGAAATAAGAATCGACTTTTCACTAAACGTTGAAAGTCTCGAATCGTGTGCTCTTTTATTGACTCAGGAACAGAGAACGATTAAACTACTAGATTAGTATCAAAAAATAATTGCGTATAGGGCTAACCAGTCGCATGTTTAAATAACTTTTAGGTCTTATGTAAGTAACAAAAGTTATTAGTACGAAGCAATCATTTTAGAAAGGAGCTTTTATGTAATTCACATTATTAAATCAAGAAAATCAAGCCTATTGGGAAGCAACCTACATAGAAGCTTTTCCAGAAGAAGAGAGACTGCCGTTTGGTCAATTATTGACGTCTTCTCAAGCAGGAAAATTTCATTTGTTTGTTATTCAAGAGGCGGATGAGAACGTGGGGATTTTGTTAAATAGTCAAATTGCACCTGAAGCAACCTATGTCTTTTTCTTTGCAATTGATCAGCACCACCGAAACAAACGATTAGGCTCAACCGTGTTAGCGTTATTGAAGACACGTTATCCTAAGGGGTTCTTTTAGAGAGTGAAGAAATTGGCAAAAATGCAGCGAATGAAGCCCAAAGAGAAAAACGTTATCAGTTTTATGAAAGAAATGGCGTGCTGGATACAGGGTATCTGATTATGGATAGAGGGCTCACTTTTCATATCATGTTTGCTGGAGCGTCAGGCTTCGGTGGAACGCAGCTACAGTTTTTATTAGACTTCCATCCAGTAGCAAAAATTTGGAAAAAGCCAAGTATTGATAGCATCAGGTAGTTTTTTTCAAATAAGTAAATTAAACAAACAAAAAAACATATGAAAGAACGGACCAATCGGTTCTTTCATATGTTTTTTATCATTAGTCTCGAAATAACTAGCGAATACCCAAAGCAATTCGTGCGTAACGGCTCATTTTATCCGTTGTCCAAGCAGGGTACCAGACTAATTTTACTTCGATATTATTCACTTCAGGAATATCTTTTAAAACACCATGGATTTGTTCTGTTAAAACATCTGCTAACGGACAACCCATTGTGGTTAAGGTCATTTTGATGACAGTATCACCAGTTTCTTCTGCAAATTCAACTTCATAAATTAGTCCTAAATTAACAATATCGATGCCTAATTCAGGGTCAATCACTGTTTCTAATGCAGTTAAAATATCTTCTTTAATTGCTTCAACTTCTTCGGTTGAACGTTGTTGAGGTTGTTCACTCATTCGTCTTCTACTCCTTTGCAAGTTGCCTCTTTACTATCATACCTTTTTTAAGAATGTTTGTAAATGAGAAGTATCTCACATGTCATGGAATTTACTGATTTATTAAAAAAGCTCATAAAATTCGAAATTCATTTTATTTTAATCTGAATCTCATTATTTTATTGACATTAGAAAACAATGAGTTTAGAATGATCGATAACAATCTAAATTTAATTTTTGGATATTTTTAAAAAACTGAATTTTCAGTCAATTGGAAATATCAAAGGGAGGATTTTATGAAAATTAAGCAGGTACATGTTAGGGCATCGAAAATTAAACTGAAAGAAACATTTACGATCGCTTTGGGGACGATAGAATCAGCGGATAGTGCAATTGTGGAAATTGAAACAGAAGAGGGATTAGTTGGATATGGAGAAGGAGGGCCAGGCATTTTTATTACCGGTGAAACGTTGGCTGGCACGATTGAAACGATCGAATTATTTGGCCAAGCAATCATTGGCTTAAACCCCTTTAATATTGAGAAAATTCATGAAGTGATGGATAAAATATCTGCTTTCGCTCCAGCGGCAAAAGCAGCAATCGATATTGCTTGTTATGATTTGATGGGTCAGAAAGCTCAACTGCCTCTTTATCAATTGTTAGGCGGCTATGATAACCAAGTAATAACGGATATTACACTAGGTATTGATGAACCAAATGTGATGGCACAAAAAGCCGTCGAAAAAGTCAAACTAGGTTTTGATACATTAAAAATTAAAGTCGGAACAGGAATTGAAGCTGATATCGCAAGAGTAAAAGCGATTCGTGAAGCAGTTGGCTTTGATATCAAGCTCCGCTTAGATGCGAATCAGGCTTGGACGCCCAAAGATGCAGTTAAAGCGATTCAAGAATTAGCAGATTATCAAATTGAATTAGTGGAACAGCCAGTTAAAAGACGCGATTTAGAAGGTCTAAAATACGTTACTTCACAAGTTAATACGACAATTATGGCTGATGAAAGCTGTTTTGATGCTCAAGATGCGTTGGAATTAGTTAAAAAAGGCACAGTCGATGTTATCAATATAAAATTAATGAAGTGTGGCGGCATTCATGAAGCGCTGAAAATTAATCAGATTTGTGAAACAGCAGGCATCGAATGCATGATTGGTTGCATGGCGGAAGAAACAACCATTGGCATCACGGCTGCTGCCCATTTAGCTGCTGCTCAAAAGAATATCACACGAGCAGATTTAGATGCGACATTCGGTTTAGAAACTGCGCCCGTAACTGGGGGCGTATCCTTAGAAGCAAAACCATTATTGGAATTAGGAGAAGCAGCTGGATTAGGCATTTCTCATTAAAAAAGGAGTAAAGCAAATGAAGTATGATTTAAAGTATCTTAGTGTTCCTTTGCCTGAGGAAATTCAAAGGGTGAAAGAATTTGGCGATTTTGCAAGTGCGGATATTGCCATTGATTTTTGGTTGACAAAAGAACTTCCGCAGGCATTAAAAGAACGTTTGATAATTGAAAAAGATGTCATTAAAATGATGCGTATGAATGAGTATCCTCATAGCTTTGCAAAAGCTGATCAAATGATGAGAGACACTTTTCAGGATTATCAAACAGAGGAATTAATTCGTTTAAAAGAAACGGGATTAGTGGACTGGGTTTATATTGACGGTGAACCGTATTTCCAACTTCGATTTTTGGCCAATTTAATTAAAACAAATGCGGCATATGTTGCACGTTTGCGGGAAGCAGAAAGCAATCAGTTAGAAATTCTCCGCAAAAAAGAACTAAAAGAGAACATCGAACAAATGCAAAAAAACGGTGGTAGAAAAGTGAAAACAACAATTAAAGCCACCATTCAGGTGAAAAAAGAATTTGAGCGTCCAGGTGAGCGTGTTCGTGTCCATTTGCCGCTGCCCAAAGCGTGTCAACAACAATCAGAAATTGAAATCCTAGCTACGTCACCTGAAGCAACCTATATTGCGGCAGAAGATGCGCCTCAACGAACACTGTGTTTTGAAACAATCTTAAAAGAAAATCAAACGTTTACAGTTGAATATTGTTATGTTAATCGGATGGTTTACCAACAGTTAGAAGAAAATAACGTAGACAAAATGCAACCAAGCTTTGATTTAGAGGAACAGTTACCGCATATTCGATTCACGCCTTATTTAAGAAATTTAGCAGATGAGATTGTGGGCGATGAAAGTAATCCCTTAAAAAAGGCACGCTTGATTTATGACTTTGTGACGACAAAGATTCATTATTCTTTCATGCGTGAATATTTTACAATTTCCAATATTTCAGAGTATGCTGCAACTAATTTAAAAGGTGACTGCGGCGTGCAAGCGATTTTGTTTATCACGCTTTGTCGGATTGCAGGGATACCAGCCAAATGGCAATCGGGATTATATGTTTCTACACATTATACAGGCTGTCATGATTGGGCACAATTTTATATAGAACCGTACGGCTGGCTCTTTGCGGATTTATCTTTTGGCGGAGGTGCTTACCGAGACGGGGATAGACAGCGGTGGAATCATTATTTCGGCAATTTAGATGTTTTTAGAATGGTCGCAAATAGTGAGATCCAGGCAGACTTTCAGCCGGCAAAAATGCAATTGCGTGCAGACCCAATTGACAACCAGCGGGGAGAATTTGAGTACGAAAATGAGGGCTTGCCCTACGCATGCTTGATAGTTTCGCAAGAACGGCTTTCCATGGAAGAGTTGCCGTTTGATTGACACATAGGGGGATTAGTATGAAAAAGTTAAAAATGATGGGGATTATGTTATTTGTTAGTACGGTCTTGGTAGGTTGTGGCACAACAGCAGAAACAAAAATAGACGAGAAAGCAACTGAGAAAACCAGTGTCTCGAAAAAAGTTTTAAATTTAATGGAGAACTCGGAAATCGGTTCAATGGATTCTATTTTTACACAAGATGAAGCCAGTATTAACGCACAGTCCAATGTCTTTGAAGGGTTATATCAATTGGATGAAAAAGATCAACTAATACCTGCTGCTGCTAAAGAGATGCCAGAAATTTCTGAGGATGGCAAACGATATACCATTAAACTAAGAGAAGATGGCAAGTGGTCCAATGGTGATGCTGTAACAGCCAATGATTTCGTTTTTGCTTGGCGTAAATTAGCGAATCCCAAAAACCAAGCTAATTACTTTTTCTTGTTAGAAGGAACGATTCTGAACGGAACAGCTATTACAAAAGAGGAAAAAGCACCAGAGGAATTGGGTGTCAAAGCGCTTGATGATTATACTTTAGAGGTTACTTTAGAAAAGCCTGTACCGTATTTTACGTCGTTATTGGCATTTTCTCCATTTTTCCCACAAAACGAAGCATTCGTGAAAGAAAAAGGACAAGCCTATGGCACTTCTAGTGAAATGATTGTATCTAATGGTCCGTTTTTAATGAAAAATTGGGATCAGTCAGCGATGTCGTGGGATTTTGTGCGTAATCCCGACTATTACGATAAAGAAAAAGTAAAATCAGAAACGATTCATTTTGAAGTTCTTAAAGAAACAAATACCGTTTACAATTTGTACGAATCAGGTGAATTAGATGTGGCTGTCTTAACAGGAGATTTTGCTAAACAAAATCGAGACAACCCAGACTATGAAGCAATCGAACGGTCAAAAGTCTATTCCTTACGTTTAAACCAAAAAAGAAACGAAAAACCATCCATTTTTGCAAATGAGAATGTCCGCAAAGCTTTAGCTTATGCTTTGGATAAAAAAAGTTTAGTCGACAATATTTTAGCAGATGGTTCAAAAGAAATTTATGGGTACATTCCAGAAAAATTTGTATATAACCCAGAAACGAATGAAGATTTTCGTCAAGAAGCAGGCGCCCTTGTCAAAACAGACGCCAAAAAAGCCAAAGAGTATTTAGATAAAGCAAAAGCAGAGCTAAACGGAGATGTAGCCATTGAACTTCTTTCAAGAGATGGTGATAGTGACCGAAAAGTTGCTGAATTTATCCAAGGCCAGTTACAAGAAACGTTGCCTGGTCTCACTATTAATGTCAAAACAGTTCCTTTAAATAATGCGATTGAATTAATGAGAAAAGGGGATTATGAATTGTCTGTTGGCATGTGGGGACCCGATTATCAGGATCCAATGACTTTCTTAGAAAGCTCAGTTAGTGGTAACCGTATGAACTATTCTAGCCCAACGTTTGATCAACTAATTGAAGAAGCAACAACTAAATACGCAAATGATCCTGAAACTCGTTGGCAAACATTAATTAAAGCTGAAAAAGTATTGGTGGAAGAAGATGCCGCTTTAATTCCTTTATACCAAGAGGCCCGTAGTCAGCTTGTACGACCAGGTGTCAAAGGTATTCAGTATCATAACTTCGGTGCAACGAGCACATATAAGTATGCCTATAAAGAATAAATTAGTGAACGAGCGTGGGACAAAAATCACTTTGGATTTTTGCTCCACGCTCAAAAACTGATAAACGGCGGGAACAGAAGCAACACTACGCGTTGCTCCGATCTCAACAACTTCTAAGGTGTTTTCTCGACATGCGTCTCGTCACAGTACAGCCTTTAAAAGAGCTACAGCTCTAAGAGTTGCGATGTTTCACTGTGAAGCATGAACAGATGAAATCATCGTACCTACTTGGTGAAGGTCCTTCGGAAATAAGCCGAAATTGTTGAGAATCACGAAGAACGTAGTGATTCGATGATGAACAATACCTACTTGGTTCTCGGAGTTAAACACTTCTGTCCCGACCTCTTCCCGATAAGAGCTTCTTTTTTGTTAATAGTCAACAATTAATAAAAAAATAATTGAAAAAGGTTGACAAAAATAATGATACTCGTTAGAATAAGCACTGTTAACAAATGAATAGCGTTTTCATGTGACTAGATAATACTTGGCATGGAAGAATTTCGTAATACAATGTGGTGTACAATGGTTACGCAACATGTTTAACGGGATTGTTCTATGCTTTTTTTGTTGTTTTCACTGAAAATGTTAGAATTACTTCTGCAGAAGAGGGTCATTTATGAAAATTAAAAAGGTGCTAAATCAAAATGCTGTACTTGTTCTTGACGAAGGACAGGAGAAAGTAGCTGTCGGTAAAGGAGTCGGGTTTAATAAGACTAAAAATGATGTCTTATCTCGACAATTGGTGGAGCGGATGTTTGTGATGGAGCCAGAAGGACTGAAAAAACTTCAAGTATTGCTATCACAAATTGAAGACAAATACTTTTTAGCGAGTGAAGAAATTATCCAACATGCTGAAACGGTATTGGGTGAAAAGTTGAATGAACATATTAATATTGGGTTGAGTGATCACATTGCTTTTGCAGCTGAAAATATTCAAAATAATATTATTGTTCGGAACAAGCTTTTAAGTGAAATTGAGATTTTATATAGTGAAGAATTTGCTATTGCTCAATGGGCTGTAGAATATTTAACACAAACCTTAGAGATTCCATTTAGTTATGATGAAGCGGGGTATATTGCAATTCATATCCATAGTGCTCGCAGCGGACGTACTGATAATAGTAAAAGTATCCGTGAAGTTACAATCGTTTCTGAAATTATTCATTTAATCGAGCAGGAATTGGCTATTGATATTCATGATGATAAAAATAGTCTCAGTTATTCACGTTTGGTGAATCATTTACGTTTGTTTATTCATCGCTTCCAACAAAATCAATATGCTGTTTTAGATGAAGAAATTTTGGAAGTCGTAAAGAAAAAGTATGCTGAAAGCTATGAAATCTCAAAAAAAGTACAAGTCTTATTAATGAGAAATTTTCATTATCAAGTACCAAATGAAGAACTTGGTTATTTATCGATTCACATTGAACGATTAAGAATGACCAAATAATAAAAATTAAATAGTTTATGTGAGGAGTTACGTATAATGAAAGCGTATATGCAAAGAATGGGACGTTCGTTAATGTTACCAGTTGCTGTATTACCGGCGGCTTCTTTATTAGTCGGTATTGCTAACTGGATCGTGGGAACAATCGGCGCTAGTCCAGCCACAACTTTTCTAATGAATGGTGGTTTGGCTATCTTAAACAACTTAGCATTATTATTTGCGGTTGGTTTAGCGTTAGGAATGTCAAAAGATAAAGATGGATCGGCAGCATTAGCTGGTTTAGTCGCTTATTTAGTACCAAAAACTGTTTTAGCGCCTGCTTCTATCCAAGCCATTAAAGGCTTCAAGGATATTGCTGAAGTAAACCCAGCCTTCAACAGCATGGACAACAATGTCTTTGTCGGGATTGTCGCTGGTTTAGTTGCTGCGGCAATGTATAATCGTTTCTCTGGTGTGAAATTGCCAATGGCTTTATCATTCTTTAGTGGAAAACGTTTAGTTCCTATTATGTCAGCTATTTCGATGTTAGCAATCTCAGCTGTCTTATTCTTCTTCTGGCCAGTTGTTTATAACGGATTAGTTGCTTTTGGTAAAGGAATCTCTAGCTTAGGTTTCGTAGGAGCTGGCTTGTATGGTTTCTTTAACCGACTATTAATTCCAACAGGCTTACACCATGCTTTGAATTCTGTTTTCTGGTTTGATGTTGCTGGTATCAATGATATTGGGAACTTTTTAGCTGGTCAACAAGCGTTAGATACTGGTAAAGCAATTGTAGGACAAACGGGTATGTATCAAGCTGGTTTCTTCCCAGTAATGATGTTTGGTTTACCAGCAGGCGCGTTTGCGATTTATCAATGTGCACGTCCTGAGAAGAAAAAAGTTACAGCTTCATTAATGTTAGCTGCTGGTTTTGCGGCTTTCTTTACAGGCGTAACTGAACCTTTAGAATTCTCATTTATGTTCGTTGCTTGGCCTTTATATGTTTTACATGCAGTCTTTACAGGTATTTCTTTAGCATTCGCTGCGTTTATGCATTGGACAGCTGGCTTTGCCTTTAGTGCAGGTTTTGTAGACTTCTTCTTAAGTTTGAAAAACCCAGTCGCGAATCATCCAATGATGTTGGTGGTTCAAGGACTTGTCTTTGCAGCAATTTACTACTTCGGTTTCCGTTTTGCAATCACTAAGTTTAACTTAATGACACCAGGACGTGAAGAAGGCGATGGCGAAGAAACGCCAGATGTTGCGGAAGGCGACAACAAATTTGCTTCTCTAGCTCGTCGTATTTATGATGGTTTAGGCGCTGATGCTAATGTAACTTCTATTGATAACTGTACAACTCGTTTACGCTTAACAGTGAAAGATACAGGCAAAGTGGATCAAGCAAAAATTAAAGCAACTGGGGTTCCTGGTGTGAAAGTCATTGATGACACCAATATCCAAGTGATCGTTGGTACGGAAGTACAATTTGTTGCTGACGAAATGCAACGATTATATAACCACCAAGCGCCAGCAACACCAGTCAAAGAAACACCTGTTTCTCAACCAGTTGTTGAAGAAAAAGCACCGGTTTCAACAAAAGAAACTGAATTATATTCTGTAGCGAATGGGAAAGTTATTCCTATTTCTGAAGTACCAGATGATGTTTTCTCAGCAAAAATGATGGGTGACGGTTATGCTGTCGTACCAACAGACGGCGAAGTTTCAACACCCGTTGCTGGTAAAATTACTAGCATTTTCCCAACAAAACATGCGTTAGGTATCCAAACAGATTCAGGCATTGAAGTATTATTACACATGGGTCTAGATACTGTTGAGTTACAAGGTGGACCATTTACATTACATGTTGAAGAAGGCCAAGTTGTAAAACAAGGCGATAAAATTGCAACCATTGATTTAGCCGCATTAGAACAAGCTGGCAAAAAATCAGATTTAATTGTTGTTTTCACAAATCAAGATATCGTTGCTCAATACGATTTACAAAAAGCAGGTCAAACGACTTCAATAAATGATGTAATCGGGAATGTTACTGTAAAATAAAAGTAAAAAAGGGATAGCCGCAAGGCAGCCCTTTTTTTGTATTCTTTGAAAGTATTAGTGTCTGTAGAACCAGTAGTAATAAAAATCGCTTGCTCTACAGGTTTTTATTTATAAATAGCCTTAGAAAGTTTCGCATAATTGAACACTTTAACTACTCACAAAAATGGCCAATGTAACGGACAGAAAACAAGGAATCGTTTTCTTTTATATGGATTATAATAAATATATCAAGGAGGGGTTGCTATGAGTTCGAAAAAAGAACGTGGACAAAAATTGTTGTTACTTCTCTCAAAAAAACAAGATTATATGACTGCAGAAGAATTGGCAAACTGCCTAAGTACTTCTCCTAAGACGGTTTATCGTTTGATAAAAAAAATTAACGATGAATTTTCAGAAGGTTCACTCATATTATCTGAGAAAGGACGAGGATACAAGCTAGACTATGAACGATTTATGGAACAGAATCGACATTTAGCCGAAAAAGAAAGTGATTTTTCGCCAAGGGAAAGACGCAATCGAATTCTGGAGGAATTGTTGTTAGCTTCTCCACAAGCTAAAAATGTTTATGAATTATTTGCAAGATATTATGTTGGCGATTCTGTGATATTTAGCGATGAACAACAATTATCCGAAGATTTAAAGAAATATGATTTAACACTCAAACGGAAAAATCGAACGTTGGCAATTATCGGTGAGGAAAGAGCTATCAGGAAAGCCATTTCCGATAGAATACAACTGTTGAACATTATCGATATTGAGGATCTTCGAAACAACAAAGCATTAAATTTTAATAATTATGATGTCCTTTTTACGTTAGATCAAGTCAGGAACATTGAAAAAAAACTGGATATTACTATTCCACATCCATATAACGTAAACATCTTTTCGCATCTTTATATCTTAATTAGTCGTTCACGAAAAGTAGCTATTTCTGAAAAATACCAATTATCTAACGAAGAAGAACAAGAATTAACAAAGGACTTAGTACTCAAAAAGGTCGCGCAAACAACGATTCAACAGATTGAAACTTATTTAAATAAGAGACTGCCTAACGTTGAAATTTATTACTTATATCAATATTTGGTTTCTTCTAGGATGCAAGGTTCATTTAGTAAAGTAACTAATTTTTCTTTCAAAGTAATGCAAATTACTCAATTTTATTTAGAGGAAATGAGTGCACAACTAAAAATTTTAACTGATAATGATCAGCTACTTCTTGAATTGGCTAGTCATATAAAACCAATGATAAATCGTCTTGAAAACGGCATACATGTTAAGAATAGTTTATTGGATCAAATAAAAATGACGTATGAAACAATTTTCAGAAAAATTGTGCAAGTTTCTAAGCAAGTAAGTAAAAACTATCAACTACCGGCTATAAACGAAGACGAGAATGGGTTTATTACATTGTATTTTGCGCGAATGATTGAAACCAATCAGTTACCTATTCGTACTTTGATTATGTGTACCACTGGAATTGGAACTTCAGAACTATTGAGAGTAAAAGTTGAAAAGAAATTCCCTGAATTACAAATTGTTGAAATTATTGCCACACGAAATATAAAGAAATCATTAAAAGATTATTCTGATATTGAATTGATTCTTACAACGATTCATTTACAGGAAAAGGTCCCCATTAAATCATTGTTGGTAAGTGCCATGTTTACAATGGATGATCAGTATCGATTACAAAGAAAAGTTGAGGAAATCTATCATGAACGTTAATCCTTTATACCAAGTTTTCCTAAACCAAGAACTTCTTTCAAAACAGCAAGTATATCAATTCATTGCAGAAACAGCAGCACCTTGGTTAACGCCCGAAGAAAAAAAGCAGATTGAGGAATCTTTGGTAAATCGTGAGAAGATGGGAAGTAATCAGATTGCAGAGCAAGTTGTCTTGCCACATTTAGAGAATGCACTCTTGAAAAAAAGTGAAATATATCTGATTGGCTTAAAAACAGAAATCCAAGAATGGACGGCAGACATTAAGCAAGTGAAATTAATTATTGTCATCTTACTAAAAGAAAATGAACAGTTAAAAGTAAAAAAAGAAATCAGTCGATTTACTAGAAAATTAGCAAATGAAGACTTCTTAGAAAAGTTGTTGCGTTTAAAAACAGAAACAGATTTTTATAAAAATATAGAAAAATTTGAGGAGGAAAAATAATGAAGATAGTCGGCGTAGCAGCCTGCACAGTAGGAATTGCTCACACATATATCGCACAAGAAAAATTGGAGAACGCTGCAAAAAAAGCAGGAGTTGAGATCCATATAGAAACACAAGGGACCATTGGGATTGAAAACAAACTAACGGATGAACAAATTAAGGAAGCGGACATTGTTATATTAGCCATTGATGTAAAAATTTCTGGAAGAGAGCGTTTTGATGGGAAACGAATCATTCAAGTACCTACAGAAGTTGCTGTAAAATCACCCACTAAACTAATTGAAAAAGCAGAAGAAGTTATGACACAAGAAAAGTAACCTTCTAGGAGGAATTGTAATGGAAGTAAAGGATATCATTGACTTAAAAACCGTTAAAACGAATATGAATGTAAATACAAAAGAGGAAGCGTTAAAAGAATTAGCCAATCTTTTGCTTGAAAATGGCAATATTTCAGATGAAAAAGGCTTTATAAAAGATATCTATGATAGAGAGGCGGAAGGCCAAACGGGCATCGGAAACTATCTAGCCATTCCACATGGCAAAAGTGCGTATGTAAAAAAAATAGGCGTGGCCATTGGTATTAATAGTACAGAAATTCCTTGGGAATCTTTAGATGATAATGGCGTAAAAGGAATCATTCTTTTTGCTGTGGGCAATGATCATAAAGAAACAACTAGCCATCTTAAACTATTATCATTGTTTGCCAGAAAACTCGGAAATGATGAAGTAGTGAAAGAACTCCTTCAATCAAAATCGCCAGAGGATGTAGTGAAGGCATTCTCTTAATGAAATTACTGAGACAGCATATTGTGGATATTTTCTACAGAAGAATTCATAACAGCAATTTTTTTAAATAGAAAATAAAATAAAAGAACAATGTTTAGGAGGATAAAAATGAAAAAACTAAAAGAGTTAAATCTTAAAGGTCATTTATTAACAGCAATCTCATATTTAATTCCAATTGTCTGTGGTGCTGGCTTTTTAATTGCAATTGGTATGGGGTTTGGTGGCTCAAGTCAAGGAACCTTGGTACCAGGTGAATTTTCGCTTTGGGATGCTTTAGCTACTATGGGTGGCGCTGGCTTAGGCTTACTTCCGGTTGTTATATCTACTGGCATTTCTTTTTCAATCGCCGGTAAACCTGGAATTGCTCCAGGCTTTATTATTGGTTTAACTGCGAATGCAGTTGGTGCCGGCTTTATTGGTGGTATCTTAGGTGGTTACTTGGCAGGATATCTTGTATTAGCTATTTTGAAATATGTGAAATTACCCAATTGGGCGAAAGGGTTAATACCAACATTAATTATTCCATTTTTAACCTCAATTACTGGTGGATTAATCATGATATATATTATCGGGACCCCAATAACGGCATTTACTTCATTATTAACGAACTTTTTAGATAGCTTAGGTAACTCGTCATTATTAATTTTTGGTGGTGTAATTGGTTTATTAAGTGGTATAGACTATGGCGGACCCATTAACAAAACTGTTTTTGCCTTTGTTTTGACAATGCAAGCGGAAGGACTTAATGGACCAATTACAGCATTGCAATTAGTAAATACAGCAACGCCAATAGGCTTTGGATTAGCTTTCTTCTTTGCTAAATTATTTAGAAAAAATATTTATACAAAACTAGAAGTTGAAACGTTAAAGTCTGCCGTACCAATGGGCGTGATTAACATTGTTGAAGGTGTTATTCCTTTAGTTATGAATGATATTGTCCGAGGAGTCATTGCTACAGCGATTGGTGGCTTCGTGGGTGGCGCAACAACAATGATCTTAGGGGCAGATGCGACAGTTCCATTTGGCGGTGTTTTAATGATTCCAACAAGGAGTAAACCGCTGGCTGGCATTATTGCAATTGTTGTAAATGCTGTGGTTACCGGTTTAGTTTTAGCTATTATTAAGAAAGATGTAACTGAGAAAGATATGGAAGCTTTAGTAGAAAAAGAAGAAGAGGAGATAAACTTGGAAGATATTCAGATTTTCTAAACAAAATGAAAAAGCGCAACAAAATTAATGCAATTTATATTGCCTGTCAGAGATGTGTCAACGTCTGAATATAACGAGTTAGAAAAATTTTCAAAAACATCAAACAAATAATCAGATAGAAAGAGTTGAAAATTAGAATGAACAAAGTTGAATTTTCTCCGTCACTAATGACGATGGATTTGGACAAGTTTAAACAACAAATCACCTTTTTGAATGATCATGTTGCTTCGTATCACATAGACATTATGGATGGTCACTATGTGCCAAATATCACGCTATCTCCGTGGTTTATTGAGGAGTTAAGAAAAATTTCGAAGCTCCCAGTATCTGCTCATCTAATGGTTACGAATCCAAGCTTTTGGGTACAACAACTAGTAGATATCAAATGTGAATGGATTTGTATGCATGCAGAGGTTTTAGATGGTCTAGCATTTCGCCTAATTGACCAAATTCACAATGCTAATCTTAAAGCAGGGATCGTCCTTAATCCCGAAACGCCTATTGAATCAATCTTTCCATATATTGAATTGTTGGATAAAATCACAATCATGACCGTTGATCCAGGCTTTGCTGGCCAACGATTTATTGAAGGAACACTTGATAAAATTGTTGCTCTTCGTAATTTACGTGAAGAAAAAAGTTATCGTTATGTAATTGAAATGGATGGCTCATCGAATAGAAATTCATTTAAGCGAATTGATGCTGCAGGACCTGATATTTATATTGTTGGTAGAAGCGGATTATTTGGATTAGATGAAGATATTGAAAAAGCTTGGAAAATGATGAGTAGAGACTATGAAGAAATGACAGGGAAAAAAATTCCATAAAACAATTGACTGTTTGTTAAAAGAATAGATAAGTTGTATAAAGTCAATCCTAGAAAAGAATTTTGTTCATTCTTATCTGGGCTTTTTTGATGCAATAAATAAGCGCCAATAGAACAAAATTACTTGTTATTCTATTCTAGATGAAAACGTTCAATCTTGCGAAGTTACGGTTTGTTCACAAAAAAGTTACTTTTATTAAATAAAACTAAAGAAGTAACAAAAACTTCGCTTTTTTCAGTTATTTCAAGTAACATAGAACGTATCTTAAAAGAAAAAGTTTGGATGATTCGATGCGTAGAGTAAGAAAAATAATTTATAAAATCATGCTACTTTTGTTTGTTGGTTTAGTTGCTGGTCTTGGCTATCTTGGCTATAAAATACATCAAAATGTTGAAACGGTAATGACCTTTGAAAAACAAGTAGAAGCAGAAGTCAAAAAAAATAAAATACCTGAATACAAAACATTAGCTTTAGCGATTATCTATACAGAATCTAAAGGGAAATCTGGCGATATTATGCAGAGCAGTGAAAGTGTTTATGGACAACAAGAAGTGATTGAAACACCAGAGGAAAGTATCGCACATGGCGTCAAATTTCTCGCGGAAGCGTTAGCGAAAGCAAAAGAAGCTGGCTGTGATGAGTGGACAGGCGTACAAGCATATAATTATGGACTGGATTATATTCAGTTTGTTAAAGAACGCGGCGGGAAACACACGACAGAGTTAGCAGAAGAATATTCAAGAGAAGTCCTTTCACCGTTGCTAGGAAATGACCAAAATACGAAATATCGTTATTATCGTTGGCAAGCGTTAGTTTACAATGGTGGTTACCTTTATCAAAATGGTGGCAATATGTTCTATGCGGAAATTGTCAAAATGAATCGTTGGTTTATTGAAAAGTTAAATTAAAACGAGAAAAGTCTAAAGAATTCTTTCAACTTACAGGAATTTTTTAGGCTTTTCTTGCAGTTTCATGAAAATGCAAGTAAACTAGAAGGGATGTAACTGATTAATTGAAAAGGTAGGGAAAGAGCTGGATGTTGAATAAAGTCGACCTGAAAAAAGGGTTAAGTACAGAAGAAGTTGCCAAGCAGAAAGAGTTAGGCCTTCAAAATAATTATGAGGAAAATGTAGCAAAATCTACAAAAGATATTATTTTTGATAACGTCATGACGTTATTCAACTTTTTAAACTTTGCAATCGCTGTTTGTTTACTATTTGTCGGAGCGTATTCCAATCTGGCTTTCTTAGCGATTATTATTGTGAACATGTCAATCGGGATTTTCCAAGAAATTCATGCCCGTAATTTAGTTCAAAAATTATCTATTGTGGCAAAAGAAAATGTTCATGTTGTTCGAAATGGCGTACAACAAGAAATTGATACAAAAGAACTAGTTATGGAAGATATTGTTATTATCTCTGCAGGGGAACAAGTTCCTTCTGATATGGAAGTTATTGACGGTAAAGTCGAAGCGAATGAAGCGTTGTTAACAGGTGAATCAGATTTAATTGAAAAGGAAATCGGCGATACCTTGCTTTCTGGAAGTTTCATTGTTAGCGGACAAGCCTATGCCCGTGTTATCCACGTTGGTGCCGAAAACTATGCTGTGAAAATCACCCAAGAAGCCAAAGTGCATAAACCAATTCAATCAGAGTTAGTCAATTCGATTCGTAAAGTCTCTAAATTTACAAGTTGGGTGATTATTCCTCTAGGGATTATTTTATTTGTTGAAGCTTTTTGGTTAAGAGATGCTGGCATTAAAACATCTGTTGTTGCTTCTGCAGCTGCTTTGTTAGGGATGTTACCAAAAGGATTAGTACTATTAATTAGTATTGCGCTGACAACAGGTGTCATTAAGTTAGCCAAAAAACGTATTCTAGTACAAGATATGTACTCAATTGAAACATTGGCCCATGTGGACACTTTGTGTTTAGATAAAACTGGAACGATTACAGAAGGTAAAATGAAAGTGCAAAAGGCGATTATCTTGCATGACAAATATGAAGAACTCTTCCCGCAGATTATCGGAAGCTACCTATCTGAAAGTACGGATAATAATATTACAATGCAAGCAATTCGTGATCATTATGAAGTATCCAATCGATTTGGCGCAAAAGAAGTCTTGGCTTTTTCTTCTGAAAGAAAATGGGGAGCTATTGAATTTCCAGAAATTGGGACAGTTTATTTAGGAGCTCCTGAGCGTTTGGTAGACGATAGTCGGTTGCCAGAAGCTGTTTTTACAGCACAAGAGAACGGTTATCGCGTCTTGATGTTAGCCATTGCGGAACAACAACCGTTAAACGAAACCAAAATGCCTTATTTAGAGCCATTAGCAATTCTAGAAATTGACGATCCAATTCGCCAAAATGCCAAAGAAACACTGGCTTATCTAAAAGAAGAAGGAATCGACTTAAAAGTAATTTCTGGTGATAATCCGGTGACTGTTTCAAATATTGCTCGTCGTGCTGGGCTACCCGGTTATGAGTCTTATATTGATTTGTCGACCAAAACGACAGAAGCAGAAGTGCGTGAAGCAGTTCAGCAATACACAGTGTTCGGACGTGTATCGCCTCAGCAAAAACGAACCATTGTACGTGAGTTGAAAGACACAGAGCATGTGGTGGCGATGACCGGCGATGGCGTCAACGATGTTTTAGCGTTACGAGAAGCGGATTGTAGTATCGCCATGGCAGAAGGAGATGGCGCTACTCGGCAAATTTCTAATCTAGTTTTGCTAGATTCTGATTTTACAACGTTACCAGATGTCTTGTTTGAAGGACGACGTGTGGTAAATAATGTAACCCGAGTTTCCAGTGTTTTCTTCATTAAAACGATTTATTCGTTTATTCTCTCAATCATTTGTGCCTTAACGGCCATTGCGTTCCCGTTCATTCCGATTCAAGTGACCTTGATTGATTTAGCAATTGAAGGGTATCCAGCCTTCTTCTTATCTTTCGAAGGGGACAAACGAAAAGTTGTCGGGAAGTTTTTACCAACGTCTTTGAAAAATGCGTCTGTTAATGCGCTTTTAGTTGTAGCGAATATCATTGCTGTTTATCTGATTGGACAAAATCAAGGATTTTCTTCTTTAGACACCACGACGTTAATGTATTATTTATTAGTTGGAATTAGTTGTATGGCTGTTGTTCGAGCATGTCTGCCTTTCAATCCATTACGCATTTTCTTGGTTTTCAGTACCATTATTGGTATTTATGTAGCAGCTATGTTATTCCACAACATTTTAGAAATTGGTTTCTTAACTTCGCAAACAATGGGTCTCTTCTTTATTATGATGGCCATTAATATTGTGGTGCGTGTAGCAATTGGTTTCGTACAAATGAAACGTGCTGGAAAAACAATTAAAGATTTATAAAAAGCAGAGGTTGAGCTAAAAGCATTCGTCTCCAGAAATGCAGTTCTTCTTTAAATCTTGAAGGAAGTCGGAGCAAGTTTGATGTTTAACTGATTATTTTAAGAGTTAGTGTCTGGGGCAGGAGTCAGGATGACTTTTGTCCTAGATACTTTCTTTTTTTGTTGAGTTGAAACAAGATACTTGAAAAACAGCGATTATGTGATACAATAAATCATGTGTAAATGTGTCCATTGGAATTCGCACTGAAATGACAGTGCGTTTTTTAAACGGTCAATCACATGAGTTAGCACAATGCTATTCTTAGGAGGTGAGGACAATGGCACAACGCATTCCTCAGGAAGTCATTGAGGAAGTTCGTCACCGAACGAATATAGTAGATATTATTGGGCAGTATGTCCAGTTAAAAAAATCCGGTAAAAATTATATGGGTTTATGTCCGTTTCACGAAGAACGTTCCCCTTCATTTTCAGTAGCAGAAGACAAACAAATTTTTCACTGTTTTGGCTGCGGGAAAGGTGGAACTGTTTTTAATTTCTTGCAAGAAATTGAAGGCATTAGTTTTCCAGAATCCGTGAAACGTGTTGCAGATTTGGAACATTTATCTGTGGACTTTGATTGGTCAGAGCCGCGTGAAGTAGCGGATACCCCAGAAAACCAACAAAGACGGAGTTTGTTACAACTGCATAGTAAAGCCGCAGAACTTTACCATCATATTTTAGTGAATACTAAAATTGGCGAACCCGCATTAAACTATTTATTAGAGCGGGGGTTAACACAAGAACTAATTGAGACCTTTCAAATTGGATTTGCGCCGCAAAAACGTGATTTCTTAAGTCAAGTTTTTAAAAATGAACAACTGGATGAAACGCTTTTTGAGCCTTCTGGGCTGTTTGTCCAAAGAGATAACGGTACGTTTTTGGATCGTTTCTATCAACGAATCATGTTTCCAATTAATGATCCCCAAGGCAATGTCATCGCCTTTTCTGGTCGCTTGTTAAAAACAGCTGATTTTCCAGGGGATGAGATGCCTAAATACTTGAATAGTCCTGAAACAACACTTTTTAATAAGCGAGAAACGCTGTTTAACTTTGATAAAGCCAGAAAAGAAATTCGTAAAGAAAATACAGTCTTGCTTTTTGAAGGATTCATGGATGTTATCGCTGCTTGGCAATCAGGCGTAAAAAGTGGGGTGGCTTCAATGGGGACTAGTTTGACCAATGAACAAATTCGGCATTTGGAACGGGTCGCTAAGGAAGTAGTTATTTGTTACGATGGCGATAATGCCGGTGTTCAAGCCACAAACCGTGCGATTCAATTATTGCAAGAAAACAGTCATTTTGACTTGAGTATAGTCAGCATCCCTGAAAAGCTGGATCCTGATGAATATGTGCGGAAATATGGCGCAGAAGCTTTTCAAAATTTAGCCAATCATGGCCGAGAAACAGTTTTTAGTTTTAAAATGAACTATCATCGGTTAACTAGAAACATGAATAACGAAAAAGAACAATTGGATTATGTGAACGAATTGTTACGGGAGTTAACCAATGTTCAATCTCCCTTGGAACGTGATCGTTATTTAAACCAAATTGCTCAGGAATTTCAACTTTCTGTTCATAGTTTAGAAGAACAATTCAATCAATTGAAGCAAGAGCAACGTTCAGTCCAACGGCAAGAAAGGCAACAATTTTATCAAGATGAAATGATGCCACCACCAATGGAAGAACCTGTTTTTGAAGAGAATCACGTCCAGAACAAGTTACCGTTAACCCAAGTTCAAAAAGCAGAACGTTCTTTATTATTTCGTTTAATGAATGAACAAGGAGTACGGCAAACCGTTCAACAATTGCCAGATTTTTCATTCGCTCATGATGAATACCAAGAATTGTATTTCTTGCTAGAAAGTTATGCGACACTGCATCAAAGTTTCGACATTGCCGATTTTATTAATTTCTTGCAAGATAATCAAACCAAACAATTAGCAATTGAAATTGCGTATCAGAATTTATCAGAAGAAAGCTCTGAGCGAGAAGTTGCCGATTTATTACATGTAATTGCCTTATCAAGTATTGCAGAGGCAATTGAGCAGAAAAAGATTCAACAGCAAGAAGCAAAA
Source organism: Enterococcus sp. DIV0294 (assembly GCF_050558155.1). Classification (NCBI taxonomy): domain Bacteria; kingdom Bacillati; phylum Bacillota; class Bacilli; order Lactobacillales; family Enterococcaceae; genus Enterococcus; species Enterococcus sp. DIV0294. Next base: position 1,354,966 of record NZ_CP187889.1, read on the forward strand.
CGAGTGGGCAACCAACAGCTTGAAGCCGAATTAACAATGGAGATTATCCAATTGGCTCGACAGCTTAAAGCTCAACGAACATTTACTTAAGCAATAAATGAATAGAACTAAGCGTTTTGTTCATTTTATTTTGATAAGTCCCAGTGATTTATCAGTTATTTCAAGCGTGAACCGAAAAATGAAGGGGGCCTTCTTTCATGGAAAAAGAAACAAGTAAAAAATATGAAGCTGCAGTGGCAGCATTTATCAAAGAAAACAAGCCTAAAGGAACAGTGGTTTATGATGATTTAGCGAATCAATTAGCCACACCGTATACTTTGGATGCAGAAGCTATGGAAAAATTGATCCAAAAAGTTGAAGATGCTGGTATCAGCGTGGTCGATGAAAATGGAGACCCAAGTGAACATAGCTTGAAAAAAGATGAAAAAGAAGCGGAAAAGGCCCAAGCAGAAGACTTATCTGCGCCAACAGGTGTTAAAATTAATGATCCCGTGCGTATGTACCTAAAAGAAATTGGGCGCGTTCAATTATTAACTGCCGCAGAAGAAGTTGAATTGGCACTTAAAATTGAAGAAGGCGATCAAGAAGCAAAACAACGTTTAGCAGAAGCTAACTTACGTTTGGTTGTTTCAATTGCCAAACGATATGTAGGTCGTGGTATGCAATTCTTGGATTTAATTCAAGAAGGTAATATGGGCTTAATGAAAGCTGTTGAAAAATTTGACTACCGTAAAGGGTTCAAATTCTCTACGTATGCTACTTGGTGGATTCGTCAAGCGATTACGCGGGCAATTGCGGACCAAGCTAGAACGATTCGAATTCCTGTTCACATGGTTGAAACAATCAATAAATTGATTCGGATTCAACGCCAACTATTGCAAGATTTAGGTAGAGAACCAACGCCAGAAGAAATTGGTGCGGAAATGGATTTACCAACAGAAAAAGTTCGTGAAATCCTAAAAATCGCACAAGAGCCAGTCTCTTTAGAAACACCAATTGGTGAAGAAGATGATTCACATTTAGGTGATTTCATTGAAGACCAAGATGCTACCAGTCCTGCTGAACATGCAGCTTACGAATTGTTAAAAGAACAACTAGAAGATGTTCTGGATACTTTAACAGACCGTGAAGAAAATGTTTTACGTTTACGTTTTGGTTTAGATGATGGTCGGACACGTACGCTAGAAGAAGTCGGAAAAGTTTTCGGTGTCACTCGCGAACGTATTCGTCAAATTGAAGCAAAAGCGTTAAGAAAACTAAGACATCCTTCTCGTTCAAAACAATTAAAAGACTTTTTAGAATAAACATACCGTTTAGCGGCTCTTTTCGTGCATGCGAGAAGAGCCGCTTTTGATTTTTAAAAAGTCTCTAAATGTCATTGCTAGTTATTGGAAGAAGGCGCAAGTTGTGGTAAATTAGAAGTAATGGAATATTAGCAGAATGTGAGGCGGAAGAATGACAAAAAAATGTCCGAAGTGCGGGAACGAATTCGATGCAGAATTAACGACCTGCCCAACATGTGGCTATTCACTAACTGACACAACAGTTGATAAAGAAGAAGCGGAAACGACTTCAACAAATATAGATTTTGAAACACAGGAAAATGAACAACACGAAGATCAATTAAATGAGAATATTGAATGGTCTGAGTTAAAAGATATGAGCTTAGGCCATGTGATGGAACTGTTTGGCGAATCACCTGAAGAAGAAAGTAATGATGACAAAAAAGAAGAGTCGATAGAAGATAACTTAATAGTCTCTGATTCAGAGGATGTTTCTGGTCTAGAAACATCGCTTCAAGAAGGGGCTAGTGAGGAGACTCATGATTCGGTGGAGGAGTCGACACCAGCGACAGAAGAGACGCCTACTCATTCAACAGAAGAAAAACTAGCAACGGACGAAGCAGTTAATTTAGAGGAAACAACAGAAGAAACAACTACTGTTGAAGCAGAAACAGCTGAGGTATCTGAGACGGTGAAGTCAGAAGAGGAAGCTTTAACAGAGATTTCAGGAACTGAAGTTATCTCTACCACTTCTGAAGAAGAAATTTTTTCACAACCACCGATAGAAGATCAAGATGTAACACCAAACGAAACTTTGCAAGCTTATATTCAAGCGCATCGAGCAGATACAGAAATGTCTGAAAATCCATCAGAAGAAACAGCAGAGACCCAAGAGTTAGAAAACAGCGGTGAGGCAGTATTAACCCAAGCCGAAACACCAACTGAATCCATTTCAGATTCTGAAGAAGGGTTAACAAGTGCAGCGTCGCTAGAGGCACCGAGCGACGCTGATACAACCGTGGAAAAAGTTTCAGATTCAGGTGTGATACCACCGATGAATGAAACTGGGAATGCTCAACCAGCGCCTGCTCCGAAGAAACCATCAAAAAAAGTGGCTTTCGTTGCGCTTGCGGTTGTTTTATTAGCTGGAGGTAGTGCTTGGGCGTATCATGATCAAACGCGAAAAGCTGCCGCGCAAGAGGCGGCGGCACTAACCAAGAAAACAGATACGCTGAAAGATGAACTAGCAGCCTTTTATACCACGAATGAGCAAGTTTTTATTAAACCCGATATGGTGACTGTTAGTCCAGAAAAACTCTCAAAACAAGTCGCGGAAATTAAAGATTCAGAAGAGTATTCTCAATTAAATAAACAAATTCAAACATTGAAAGAGAAGCAACAAATCATTCAACAAATCAACCAATTATTTGAGGCCCCGATTGTCAATGGCAATGAGTTGAAACCGGCGATTCTAGCTGCTGATCAACTAATTTCCGTAAAGAAATTAACAGGAAATGATCCATTTGACCAATTGATGAACCAAGCAATCGATCAAGCGAACCAACAATACAACCAATTACAAAAAGCTAAAAAAGCGGTTGAGGTCATTTATAAAGATGGAAAAACTACCAATCAGCTGAATCGAGACACATATCAAGCTGCTAAGGCAGAAGTAGGTAAAGTAACAAGTGATAAGCTGAAAAAAGAACTGGTCAAACAAGTCACGACAGCTGACCAAGCGTTAACCAAGGTTGAAGAAGAACAGAAAAGAATTGCAGAAGAACAAGCTGCCGCAGAGCAAGCAAAACAAGCAGAAGAACAAGCAAAACAAGCTGCTGCCGCGAAAAAAGAGAACGCTAAGAAGGAAGAAACAGCAAAAACAGAAGCGAATGGCTACACGGCGCCGAATAGTGACGGGGTTTACACTAGTCCGCTTTATGCGCCAGATGCTGCTGATATCGCTGATAGTAGCAATCCAGCGTGGACATGGGCACCAGGTGTGAAAGAAAAAGTCTTAGACACAGTGATTGCTCGTGGCTATGTGGTTCCTGGCGGATATTCTTTAGAACCTGCCAAAATTGTGAATGGCGAAGGTTACTACAATCTTTATGCAACAAACAATCAATCAAAATTATTAGAAGGCACTACAGAGAAAAATGTTCACATGTATTTAGTTACAATCAATGCTAAAACAGGTTGGTTCAAAGGGAACGCTTCTCGTAATGCAGGGCAATAAAAGAAAATAGAAACAATCGAACAAAAGCGGAAATCTTTTGTTCGATTGATTTTCCTTGAGGAGTTAATGATAAATGAGAGAATTACTAGCAACAACATTTACCGGCATTGTGGTCGATGAAAATGAACAATTTTATTTTGTTCAAAAAAATGGCATCACATTCCGTTTAAAAAAAGAAGAAGGTACGCATGCCATAGGAGAGGCTGTAGAAGGGTTTGGTTATTTAAATCAAAAACAAGAGCCAGCACTGACAACTACAATTCCTACTGTGCGCATTGGTAGCTATGGCTTTGGTACTGTCACAGGAACGAGACGTGATTTAGGTGTTTTTGTGGATGTTGGCTTACCAGATAAAGATGTTGTTATTTCGTTGGATGAATTACCAACCATGCGGGAACTTTGGCCTAAAAAAGAAGACCGAGTAATGGTTACTTTAAAAGTGGACAGTAAAGACCGCATTTGGGGCGAATTAGCAGATGAAAAAGTCTTTAAAGCCATGGCAAAACGCGGGAATGCTGAAATGCAAAACCAAAACTTAACTGGGCATGTGTATCGTCTGAAACTTGCAGGAACGTATATTTTAACTGATGATTTATACATTGGATTTATCCATCCTTCTGAACGATTCCAGGAACCACGTTTAGGTGAAAAAGTAGTGGGACGTGTGATTGGCGTGCGGCCGGACGGCGTATTGAATCTTTCATTAAAACCAAGAAGTCATGAAGTAATCAGCGATGATGCATTAATGATTCTAACTTTCTTAGAAAGAGCAAACGATCACCAAATTCCTTTCACCGATAAATCAAGCCCTGATGAAATTAAACAAACCTTTGGCATTAGTAAAGCTCAATTTAAACGCGCCTTAGGCCATTTAATGAAACAAAAATTAATTAAACAAGAAGATGGTAAAACAATTCTAATTGGCTCGTTGGAACAATCAAAAGAAAAAAATTAAGGTAGCTAATTGAGAATATCTTGCAAATTACAGTTATTTCTTTTATAATTATTTTAATTTGATTGATAAATTAAGTTTCTTAATTTGTAATCATTCTAAACAAGGAGCTGTAATAATGGATTCGACTGCTGCTTTAAAAAAGACAAAAAAACAATTACATGAATCAGGCTTTAAATTAACACCACAACGGGAAGCAACCGTACTTGTATTATTGGAAAATGAAAAAGATCATTTATCAGCAGAAGAAATTTACTTCTTGGTAAAACAAAAAAGTCCGGAAATTGGTCTAGCAACAGTCTATCGAACGCTAGAAATTTTAACAGACTTAAAAGTCGTTGATAAAGTGAGCTTTAACGATGGTTTAGCTCGCTATGATTTAAGAAAAGAAGGCGCCAAACACTTTCACCACCATTTGTTATGCTTAGAATGTGGCACAATTGAGGAAGTGGAAGAAGACTTGCTTGGTGAAGTAGAGCAAATTGTTGAAAGTCGGTATCATTTTTTAGTCAAAGATCATCGCTTAACTTTTCATGGTATTTGTCAAAGTTGTCAAAGTAAACATTAAAAAAACTGCCTTGCATTAATTTATGCAAGGCAGTTTTTTATTTATTGGCATTATAAATTAGCGAATTTTTCCAATAAGCGAATCATTTGGCAAGTAAAACCATATTCATTGTCATACCAAGCCACAGTTTTCACTAATTGGAAATCGCCAGCTGTCGTTACTTCTGTTTGCGTTGGGTCAAAAATCGAACCTTCTGTCGTGCCGATTATGTCTCCAGAAACAATTTCACGATCATCATAACCGAAAGAAGGGTTATCAATGGTGTGTTTTTTCATTGCTTCATTTACTTGATCAGCTGTTACTTTTGTTTTTAAAATGCTAACTAATTCTGTTAAGGATCCATCCACAACGGGAACACGTTGGGCATGGCCTTGTAATTTTCCATTAAGTTCTGGAATAACTAAGCCAATTGCTTTAGCAGCACCAGTTGAATGGGGAATAGTATTGTCTGCAGCAGAGCGTGCCGCACGAAGATTTCCGCCACGAACAGGGCCATCTAATAGCATTTGTGTTGATGTGTAGGCATGAACAGTTGTCATGGTACCAACTTCAATACCAAATTCATTATTTAAAAAGTAAGCCATCGGTGCTAGACAGTTTGTCGTACATGAGCCGGCAGAAATGATTTTATCGTTGGCATCAAGTGTATCATCATTGACGTTATAAACGATTGTTTTCATTGCGCCTGCAGGAGCAGAGATAACCACACGTTTCACACCTGCATCTAAATGAGCTTGTGCTTTTTCTTCAGAGGTATAAAAACCTGTACATTCAAGGACAATGTCTACTCCGTTTTCTTTAACCCAAGGGATTTTACTTGCATCTGGTTCTGCGTAGACACGGGTTTCTTCGCCGTCAACAACAATGCCATTTTCAGTGGCTGTCACGGTGCCAGGATAGGTGCCATGCGTAGAGTCAAATTGTAATAAGTGAGCCAACATTGTTGGGCTAGTCAAATCATTGATAGCCACAACTTCAATATCATCAGAAACTTCTTTTATTCGGCGAAAGGCTAAACGACCAATTCTTCCAAAACCGTTAATTCCTACTTTGACTGTCATAACAAAAATTCCTCCTTTAGATGTTTGTGTTTCTTTGGACCCTTGCTGAAAAAGTGATTTTCTTCAACTATCTATAGTATGAACCTCTAAAATTTTTTTGTCAAAAGACTGATAGCGAAGCGACAAAAAGAAAGCGAAAGATTCATGAGAAATTTTGCTTTTTCCAACGATAACTAACTAGAATTGCTAGACAAACGGTTGTTTTCCCGATACAATAATAAAGACTTTCGAATCACGCTTTTTGAGGTGATTAAAGATAGTAGAAGTAGAATAGGAGGACAAATTATATGTCCATGTTTTTAGATCAAGTGACGATTGATGTCAAAGCTGGTAAAGGCGGCGACGGAATGGTTGCTTTCCGTAGAGAAAAATATGTACCAGACGGGGGTCCCGCTGGTGGTGATGGCGGTCGCGGTGGCGACGTTGTTTTAGTTGTTGAAGAAGGATTACGCACATTAATGGATTTCCGGTTTAATCGTCATTTTAAGGCGACACCTGGAGAAAATGGTATGAGTAAAGGAATGCACGGTCGTGGTTCAGAAGATTTACTTGTCAAAGTTCCACCAGGTACAACAGTTCGTGATGCAGAAACTGGAGCCTTAATTGGAGATTTAATTGAGAATGGTCAGACCTTAGTAGTAGCAAAAGGCGGACGCGGTGGTCGCGGGAATATTCGCTTTGCTTCCCCAAGAAATCCTGCACCAGAAATTGCCGAAAACGGCGAACCGGGTCAAGAACGTAAAATCGAATTAGAATTAAAAGTCTTAGCAGATGTTGGCTTAGTTGGGTTTCCTTCTGTAGGGAAATCAACGTTACTCTCTGTTATCTCGTCCGCTCGTCCGAAAATTGGTGCCTATCATTTTACGACGTTAGTTCCAAACTTAGGGATGGTGACTACTAGTGACGGTCGAAGCTTCGCTGCAGCAGATTTGCCAGGCTTAATTGAAGGAGCTTCTCAAGGTGTCGGCTTAGGAACACAGTTCTTACGCCACATTGAACGGACGCGTGTTATTTTACATGTCATTGATATGAGTGGCATGGAAGGACGCGATCCTTACGAAGATTATTTGGCAATCAATAAAGAATTGGCTTCACACAATTTACGTTTGATGGAGCGACCTCAAATTATTGTTGCCAATAAAATGGACATGCCTGAAGCAGAAGAGAATTTAGCGAAATTTAAAGAGCAACTTGCGAAGGAACGCACCGATGAGTATGCTGATGAGCTACCTATTTTCCCAATCTCTGGGGTTACTCGTAAAGGTATTGAACCTTTATTAAATGCAACAGCTGACTTGTTGGAAGTAACGCCTGAATTCCCATTATATGAAGATGAAGTGGTAGAGGAAGAAACCGTTCGTTATGGCTTCCAACCAGAAGGTCCAGAATTTACGATTGATCGTGAACCAGATGCTTCATGGGTTTTATCTGGTGAAAAATTAGAAAAATTATTTGAAATGACGAATTTCGATCATGATGAAACAGTAATGCGTTTTGCACGTCAATTACGTGGTATGGGTGTCGATGAGGCATTACGAGCACGTGGCGCGAAAGATAGCGACATTGTTCGGATTGGTAATTTTGAATTTGAATTTGTCGAATAAGCATAAAACCAGTTCACTCAGTGAACTGGTTTTTTATTTTAAAATTAGTATTAAATTAGCGAATAGATTGAAATAATATTTTTAATAGCTTATAATTTTAAATGTAACAAAATAACAAACGAAAGGAGCGAAATTGAAATGGAAAACAATCAAGCAATGGTTCCTAAGTTTTCAGTTAAAAGTGCCGGTTTTCTTTTTAGTATGGGGTTCTTATGTGGTGTCCTGTTGCCGAGTGTTTTATTATGGACTTTCAGTCTTCCGTTTAATATTGGTGCCATGATTTTTTTGCCTGTTGGGATTGCTTTTGCGTTAGCGTATAGTCATTATTTTATTGAAACGAAAACAGGTTTTTGTAAGCGTTTTATTTGGTTGTTTTTAATTTCTCTTATTTTATTAGAGCTTATCTCTTATTTATGGCTGATTAAAGGAGTTATTTTTTAAGAGAAAAACAGAGGAGAGTGTTATTTATGTTAGATAAACTGACTGTTTGGATTGAAAATCATCTAGCTGGACCAATGGCTAAAATTGCCAATCAGCGCCATTTACGTGCGGTGCGGGATGGGATTATTGCGACATTACCTTTAATTATTGTCGGTTCTTTTTTTCTAATTATTGCGTTTCCGCCGTTACCAGAATCTTGGGGCATTACTCAATTTTTAACAAGTAATGCTGCTACAATCTTATTGCCTTACCGAATGACAATGTACATTATGGCGTTATATGCGACTTTTGGCATTGGCGCTAGTTTAGCGAAATCATATAATCTTGATCAAGTCTCTGGAGGGATTTTGGCTACGATTGCTTTTTTATTAACATTAGTACCTGTAGCGATTCCTGAAGAAGCCAGTAAAGCAGCTGGCGTTTCTGGGTTTGTTTTACCAATGGCTAATTTGGGTGGTGCAGGGATGTTTGTCGGGATTGTGACGTCAATTATTGCTGTCGAAATCTATCGAGTGACAGATAAGTCTAAGTTCAAAATTACAATGCCTGATAACGTTCCACCTGCTGTTGCTCGTTCATTTGAATCGCTGACTCCGACGTTAATTGTCATGTTATTGATTGGTTCAATCACTTATTATTTAGGCTTTGATTGGCACACATTTGTAGGGAACTTAGTGGGACCACTAGTTCAAGCAGCGGACTCTTTATTGAGTGTCTTGCTGTTAGTCTTTTTAACCACATTTTTCTGGTTCTTTGGGATTCACGGCGCTTCAATCGTAGGATCGTTGGCGCGTCCTCTATGGCTACAACTATTAGAGGAAAACACGACTGCTAAAGCAGCTGGCGAAGCATTACCTCGGATTGCGGCAGAACCTTTTTACCAATGGTTTATTTGGATTGGTGGTGCTGGAGCCACAATTGGTTTAGCTATATTATTAGCCTTCCGGGCAAAATCAGAATATGGTTCAAAACTAGGAAAAGCTATTTTAGCACCGTCTATTTTTAATATTAATGAGCCAGTTATTTTCGGTGTACCGATTGTCTTAAATCCTATTTTAATGATTCCTTTTATCTTTGCACCAATGGTTTTAGCAACGATTGCTTGGTTTGCCACAAAATTAGGTTTAGTAAGTGAAGTTGTCTTTACCGCTCCTTGGACCTTACCAGGACCAATTGGCGCCTTTATGGCGACAGGCGGCGATTGGCGTGCTGCTGTTTTGAATATTGTTTTAATTCTAGTGGCCATCTTGATTTACTATCCGTTCTTTGTAGCTTATGATAAAAATGAGCTTGCCAAAGAACAAGGCAAACAAATAGAAGAATAAAGAGTGCAGCCGTTTAGTGTCCAGAACAAAAGGTGATGACCTTTTGTTCTGGGCCTATTTGTTTATAGGTGATGAAAATTCTCAATTTTTTTGAAATGTATAGAAAATTTTGAGAAAAGAAACGCATAAAAAAGTGTAAAATATTATATATATAATGAAAATGGTTTTCTTTTGTGTGAACATAATAAAGTTATTGTTAACTAAAAGAGAAAAGGGGTATGAAAATGGTTAGAACGAAGGTATATACAAAGGAAAAAATCTTAAACGTAGCTGAAAAAATTTTAGTAGATAAAGGTTTTTCTAATTTAACTGCTAGAAATATTGCAGATACTATGGGGATTTCTACGCAGCCAATTTATTTAGAATTTGTCAACATGGACGATTTAAAACGAACCTTAATTAAATCGTTATTTCATCGTATGCAATTATTTTATAAAGCAGATGTCGGTGCCTCAGACCCAGTGATTGCATTGGGTCTGAACTTTATATTATTTGCCCAAAAACATCAAAAAATCTATACGGCGTTATTTATGAAAGCACATGGTTATGAAGAAGAATTGCAGCAAATGCTTCAAACTTTTTTTGAAGAGCGTTTATTATTGGATAAAAAATATGTACAAATGGACAAAGGAAAATTTGTCGAATTATTTCCTAAAATGGTGGTAATCTATTTAGGTTTAGCTACAGCAGTTACAATGAAAACAATTGACTTAACTAAGAATCAAGAAATTCAATTATTAAGTCAATTATTGATAGAAGAGTAGTGTTTTGTTATTTATTCAAAATAACAAAAATACGACATAAGTCTGAGAAAAAACTGGTCGTTGCGCCCGAGGAAGGATTGTTTAAAACTTGCTATACTTTGGAAGAAGTAACAGAGAATAATTACTCGGGAGGATTTATGTGATGAAATTTATTAAATTTTTAGTGGTGACAGCAATTGTTATTGGTGGTGGTTTATTTGGGGCCAAGTTTTACGCAGAGAAGAACTCTGGCGAATTAGCTGGTGTGTTAGATCAATTAAATCCATTGGTTAAAGAAGGAAATGTGTATGTTAAAACAAAGAAAGCCGATAGTGTTAATGGCTATGGAATTGCTAGTTATACGCAAGTAGCCGCAGATGAGGAAGGCAAAACGCGAGAAATAACTTTCACAGCGGACCATGAATTAAAAACAGATCATTATCTAAAAGTCTCAAATAAAGGAGCCCACATCAATACGTATGAAGAGGTCAATCAAGACCAAGTGCCAGAAAAGGCATTACAAGCGATTCAAAAATAACAAAAAGTCAGAACGTACGCTGAAGATACGTTCTGACTTTTTGTTATTTTTTTGCTTCTTGAAGAATATTGATTTTTTCAATTTTAACATCAGTTTTTGGTTTATCGTTGGCACCAACTTCGACTTTGGCAATTTTATCGACAATATCCATTCCTTTGGTTACTTGACCGAAAACAGTATGTTTTTTGTCAAGAGAAGGATAGCCGCCTTTTTTGTAAGCATCAATGATTGCTTTTGGATAATCATCATATAAAAGGCCATCAGATTGATCATCTGTATTTTGGACAATAAAGAACTGACTGCCGTTAGTATTAGGTCCTGCATTCGCCATTGATAACGCGCCACGAATGTTATATAACTGGTTTGAAAATTCATCTTCAAATGGTTTATTCCAGATGCTGTTTCCGCCAGTTCCATCACCGCTAGGATCGCCACCTTGGATCATAAAGTTATTGATGACTCGGTGGAAAGTCAAGCCATCATAATAGCCATCTTTGGCATGTTTCATAAAGTTCTCGACAGTTTTTGGAGCCTGTTTAGGAAATAGTTTGATTTCAATATTTCCCATTGAAGTAACCATTTGGACTAAGTCTTGATCTTCGGCAACTTTGTCATCTAGTTGTGGTAAATCTAGTGAATTTAAGTCGACCGAATCCTTTGTTTTACTTTCGCTGGATTTAGCGACAGAATCACTCGTTGCGGTCGTGCCTTTATTATTGGTTGTGTTACAGCCTGCTAAAAGCAAGGTGAATGCTGCAACTGAAGCAACAGCAAGCATTTTCTTATGTTTCATCTGTTTTCCTCTTCCTTTCACACTGACAATTAGGTTCTTTTTTATCATAACAAAAGAGAAGATAACAAACCAGTGGAATTTTTATAAGATTTCCTATAGGAAAGGTGTAGACCACTTTTGTTTTTTTGTTACAATGTAAGCAGATACATTATTATGTTTTACAATTTAGGAGGCAATCACATGGGAAAATTAGGTATTTCAATTTATCCAGAACGTTCAACATTTGAAAAGGACAAAGCATATTTGGATTTGGCTCATAAATACGGCTTTAAGCGTGTCTTTACTAGTTTATTGCAAATCAATGATGATCGGGAAAAGGTATTAGCAGAGTTTAAAAAAGTCGTAGATTACGCCAACCAATTAGGTATGGAAGTGATGGTCGATATTAATCCTGCATTGTTCGAACAATTAGGCATCTCTTATGATGATTTATCATTTTTCCATGATATGGGCGCTTACGGTATTCGTTTAGATCTTGGTTTTACTGGGCAAGAAGAGGCGAATATGACAAGAAACCCTTATGGCATTAAAATTGAAATTAATATGAGTTCAGGGACAAGTTATGTAGATAATATTATGGCCTACTCACCAAACACAGAAAATTTACTAGGCTCACATAATTTCTATCCACATCGCTATACCGGCTTAGGCTATGATCATTTTGTTTATTGTTCAGAAAAATTTAGAAAATATAATTTAAATACGATGGCGTTTGTGAACTCACACGATGCTACATTTGGGCCATGGCCGACACAAGATGGGTTATGTTCTTTGGAAGACCACCGCGATTTAGAAATTGCAACGCAAGTTAAGCATTTAGTTTTAACAGGATTAATCGATGATATTTCTGTCGGAAATGCTTATGCCTCAGAAGCAGAATTAGCAGCAATGGCAGAAGCCTTTCATGCACCGTATCCTTCGATCAAAGTGGATACAGAACCAGAAATCACAGAAGATGAAAGAATTGCATTGTTCGATAACTTACACAGTTATCGTGGAGATCGTTCTGATTACGTTTTGCGTTCAACGATGACACGTGTTTACTATAAAGATCGTCCTTTCCCAGCTCATACAACGAGAGATATTGTTCGAGGCGATGTCTTGATTGACAACGTTGGCTATGGACAATACAAAGGGGAAACACAAATTGCTTTAAAAGAAATGAAAAATGATGGCCGTGTAAATGTGGTTGGTCGTATTTCTGATGACGAACGTTTCTTATTAGAATTTTTGAAACCATGGTCAAGTTTTAAACTTATTGAAAATAAATAATTTTTAGTTTCTTATAAATAGATAAGTGGAGCATAGCGTAAAAGGCAATATTTTTATGCTATGCTTTTTTTGTCGCAACAAAATTGTCTCATTGTAGTGGTAAAGAAAGATGGCTGAATCTTTGAATGGTAGTTGTCAAAAAAAGGGCGACAACTTATAATGAATCATACAGTTTAAATAAAAGGAGTACGTAGATGAATCGATGGTTAAAAATTTTGATTGCGCTTATTGTAGTAATTGCAATTGGTTTAATTGCGGCAGGCTTATATTTTTATAATTATGCAGTAGTTCCAGGAAAGAAAGACTTTATAAATGAGAATACCCCAGGGTCAAAAGTGGTCCAGACACCTGAAGGCGCGTGGTTTAAAGATGACAAAAATCGACAAGAATGGTCAATTACTTCGGAAGATGGGCTACGTCTAAAGGCCATTTATTTACCAGCCGACAAAAAAAGTAATCGTACCGTTATTATGGCGCATGGTTATATGGGTTCGGCAGAAACGATGTCTGTCTTTGCGAAAATGTATCATGATTGGGGCTACAATGTGTTAGCGCCAGATGCGCGTGGTCACGGGAAAAGTCAAGGAGATTATATTGGGTTCGGCTGGCCCGATCGTAAAGATTATGTCCAATGGATTGAGAAAGTTTTAACCGAAAATGGTCAGCAAGAACAAATCACTTTATACGGTGTCAGTATGGGTGCTGCTACAGTCATGATGACGAGCGGGGAAAAATTACCAGATAACGTGAAAGCCATTGTGGAAGATTGTGGCTATTCTACAGTCAATCAGGAGTTGCAATATCAATTGAAAGAGCTTTTCAATTTACCAAGTTTCCCATTAGTTAATGTTACTAGCGGGATTACGAAACTTAGAGCTGGCTATTTCTTTGGGGAAGCAAGTGCTGTTAAGCAATTGCAAAAGAATCATTTACCAATGCTCTTTATTCATGGTGAAAATGATACGTTTGTGCCGTTTAGTATGTTAGACGAAGTTTATAATGCAACCCAAGGACCTAAAGAGAAATATGTCGTGCCTGGAGCAGAGCATGCGAAAGCTTATAATAAAAACCCAGAAAAATATAAGGAAACAGTAGCTGCTTTTCTAGATAAATATATAAAATAACAAATTTATTCTTTACTAATAGTAGCAACAACGAAAGACTTGTTCTTAAGTTAACGACTTAGTGAACAAGTCTTTTGTTGTCAGTTGATTTTTTTTTAATAAGTTGGAATTTACCCATGCAATCTAGGGCATAATCTGATAGGATAGTACTAGAAATGAGGGAAGGATAATGGAAGAACAATTAGTCGATTATTTACACTATTTACAAATAGAGCGGGGCTTATCAAATAACACACGACGGAGTTACGAACGAGATTTAAAAAAATACGTAGCCTTTTTACAAGAACAAGGCCTGCATTCTTGGGACGAAGTTGACCGTTACATGATTACAGAATTTTTGCAATCCCTTCACGAAGAACAGCAAGCTTCAGCAAGTGTGATTCGGATGATTTCTAGTTTGAGAGGATTTCATCAATTTTTACGTCAAGAACGCTTAAGCGAATATAATCCGATGCAACATATTGACTCCCCCAAGAAAGTTCAAAAATTGCCAAGTACATTATCTGTTGACGAAGTGACTCGATTAATTGAAACGCCTGATACAAGTAAACCACTAGGTATGCGGAATCGTGCTATTTTAGAAGTGATGTATGCAACGGGCCTGCGAGTTAGTGAGCTAATTGAAATAAAATTAGGGGATCTGCATTTATCCATTGGTTTATTGCAAACAATCGGAAAAGGGGACAAAGAACGAATTATTCCTTTAGGCGATTATGCGATTCAATGGATTGAGCGCTATATGAACGAAGCCAGACCTCAATTGATTAAAAATCATCCGAATGAAACACACCTATTCGTTAACCATCATGGTGAACCGTTATCTAGACAGGGCATTTGGAAAAATTTAAAACAGATTGTTCGAGAAGCCCAGATAGAGAAAAATATTACCCCGCATACATTACGACATAGCTTTGCGACACATTTGTTGGAAAATGGCGCAGACCTTAGAATCGTGCAAGAATTATTAGGACATGCAGATATCTCCACGACACAAATTTATACACATATTACCAAACAACGAATGGCAGATGTTTATAAGGAACATTTTCCTCGGGCTTAATTTGCGAGAATGCCCACAAACGAATAAATTTATGGTAAACTAGGAAGTCGAGAAAAGAAAGTAGGTGTCGTTTTTGCAAGAAATTAATTTAAAACTAGATGTCTTTGAAGGACCACTGGATCTTCTACTACATTTAATTCAAAAATTAGAAATCGATATCTATGACATTCCCATTACAGCAGTAACTGAACAATACATGTCTTATATTCATGCGATGCAAACCTTAGAGTTAGAAGTCGCTGGAGAATATCTAGTCATGGCTGCCACCTTAATGGCTATTAAAAGTCAGATGTTGCTTCCAAAACAAGAGCTTGAAATCATTGATGATGAAGATTTTTTTGAAGAGGAAGACCCACGGGAAGCTTTAGTAGCTCAGTTATTGGAGTATCGGAAATTTAAATATGCAGCGACTGTTTTACATGAAAAAGAAGAAGAACGTAAACTCTATTATACAAAAGAACCAATGGATATGGATGATTATAAAGAGGAAGATACAACACTACCGCCTAATCAAATTAATACAATTGATTTATTTCTAGCCTTTCATGCCATGTTAGAAAAGAAAAAAAATCGCCAGCCTGTTGAAACAACTGTTGCTAGTGACGATGTTTCCATCGAAGAAAAAATCACCGCTATTTCAGAACGTATGCGTCAAGTACAGAAAGGGAAGGCAGTGTCGTTTGATTCTTTCTTCGATTCTTATTCCAAACAAGAAATTGTGACAACGTTCATGGCTCTTTTAGAATTAATGAAAACAGGCGTGATTTATGCTGAACAAGAAAATAATTATAGTGAAATTTTGTTATTTAATACAGAAACCCAGCAGGAAGATACAACAGAGGTGGAGGAAACACAGTGACATTAGTTAGTCAAATTGAAGCAATTTTATTTGTGGTTGGCGAAGAAGGAATTGGCTTGGAAGAGCTTGCGTACTTATTAGAGAAGTCAACAGCAAAAACCTATGAAGAATTAACGAAATTGAAAGAACATTATGCTTCTGACAATAAATCGGCGTTAAATATTTTAGAAGTCGGCAATCATTTTGTCTTAACAACTAAGAAAAAATATGCCTCATTACTAAAAAAATATGCGCAATCGCCTATGTCGAACGCCTTATCACAAGCGGCGCTAGAAACATTATCCATTATTGCTTATAAGCAACCAATTTCGCGTATTGAAATTGATGAAATTCGTGGCGTACAGACTTCTGGCTCTATCCAAAAGTTAGTTGCCCGTCAGTTGATAGAAGAAAAAGGCCGCGTAGATGGTCCTGGTAGAGCAATTTTGTATGGCACAACGAAGTATTTTATGGATTACTTTGGGTTGAAAAGTTTAGATGAATTACCAGATATCCAACAAATGGAAGATGAATTAGAAGAAGAACTACCAATGGATCTATTTTTTGATCGTTATCAAGAAACGAACCCAATGTCTGAAACAACAGAAGGCGAGGAAGTTTAAACAATGGAAAGATTACAAAAAGCAATTGCTCATGCTGGGGTGACTTCGCGTCGCAAAGCAGAGGAATTAATTGTCAAAGGTCGCGTAAAAGTCAATGGCCAAGTGGTCAAAGAATTAGGAACACAAGTAAGTAAACAAGATACCGTTGAAGTTGATGGTGTACCAATTTATCAAGAAGAATATGGTTATTATTTATTCTATAAACCAAGAGGGGTTATTTCTGCGGTGTCTGACGATAAAGGCCGTAAAGTAGTAACGGATTATTTTACAGATGTTACTGAGCGAATTTATCCAGTCGGTCGTCTGGATTATGATACTTCTGGGTTGTTACTTTTAACGAATGATGGAAGTTTTTCACAAAAATTAACCCATCCTAAACATGAAGTAGATAAAGTCTACGTAGCAAAAATTAAAGGTGTACCAACTAAACGAGATCTATTGCCATTAGCCAAAGGCATTCGCATTGATGGCAAACGCACAGCACCAGCCAATTTTCAAATTCTTTCAGCGGATATTAAAACAGGTAGCAGTGTCGTGGAATTAACGATTCATGAAGGACGTAATCATCAAGTGAAGAAAATGTTTCAAGCTGTTGGTTTCCCTGTTCAAAAATTAAAACGTGAACGTTATGGTGAGTTGACCTTACAAGGTTTGCGACCAGGACAATATCGTGATTTAACTAAAAAAGAAATCAGTCAATTATTAAATCAAGCTAAATAAGATAAAATGACTCGATCTCTTCGCGCTTATGGCGAAGGGATTGTTTTTTTTTTGAGAAATGAAACAATCAATGAAATTTAATAAAAAAGCTTAGTTAGTTGCATTCATTGTTCAAATCGGTTACACTAAGTAAGTAAAAAAATATAATATAAGGTTCGTCTTCAGGGGCAGGGTGTAATTCCCGACCGGTGGTTATAGTCCACGACTCGTTTTTAACGATTGAATTGGTGTAATTCCAATACCGACAGTATAGTCTGGATAAAGAAGATAGGGCTTATTTGAGACGCTTTTTCATCAGATAATCCTACTCTATTTTTCCCTGCAGAAAAATAGGGTTTTTTTGTATGACAAAGAAGCGAATCAAAAAGTTCGTTGAAGATGGGTCCTTAATTGGAGGATTTCAGATGAACAACAAGGTACAAAAAATGGTCAGCATTGCAATGTTGGCCGCAATCGGTACAGTATTACAATTTGTGGCATTTCCGATTATGCCGGCGTTTAGTTTTTTGAAAATCGATTTTAGTGATATTCCGATTTTACTCGGAATGTTCTTGTACGGACCGTTAGCAGGAGTAATTACTGCTTTTGTTCGTTCGTTGCTACACCTGTTCTTAACCGGACTAGCACCGCAAAATATGGTGGGAGATTTCGCTAGCTTTTTAGCAAGTAGTATCTTCACCTTGCCAATTTTTTATTTCTTTGGTAAAAAGAAAAATATCCGTACAAATCGGATAGTGGGCCTAGTAAGTGGGATCTTAGCCTTGACGATTTTCATGAGTATTGCGAATTATTTTGTCATTACACCAGTTTACTTACAATTATATGGTGTGACCACACAACAATTTTTAGGAACATCTTTAGCAAGCTATGTGGCGATTGGTATTGTGCCATTCAACCTTATTAAAGGCCTCTTAGTCAGTGGTGTTTTTCTAGTACTACATGCGAAGTTATTGCCATGGCTATCAAAAAAACAACATACTATTCAGAAAAAAACACCGTTAACAAAATAAATGATAAAAAACCTGCTGTTGAACAATGTTTGACAGTGGGTTTTTAAAATTTACGCCTAAAAGAAAAGAGGTTGTCATAATCTGTCATCATTCTGTTAAAAAATACTAAACCATCTGCATTGTAATTTTAACTTTCCCTTGGTATGATAGAAATCATCAAAGAAAGAGGAGTTTTCCTGAGTGAAAAAGTGTAAAAATTGTCGTCACGTGAATCGTGATACGGAGTCCTTTTGTGAAGAATGCGGCGCTCCGCTAATGAATGAATCAATGCATCAAGAGGAAAACCAAGCACAACCATCAATGAATAAAGGGAACGAATCTACTCCTCTCAGATCAAAAAGAAGCTGGATCTGGGTGTTTCTTTTTGTGTTCATCGTTCTTGGAGCGGGTAGCTATTTTCTCGGGACGCATTATTTTTCTAAGGAACAACAAATTTCTCATTTTATTGAAGCGATTGAGAATGGTGATGCCCAAGAATTAAGTAAAAAAATGAGGACGAACGAGTCTGAATTTCAAGTGAATCCGCAAAGCATTAAGCCTTTAATCACTTATTATCAAAAAAATCCAACTGAGCTAAAAAAATTAGAAAAAGCGCTATTAAAGGATAAAAAGCTACATGGTTTAACTATTCGTGAAACAAGTCAAACAGCATTTTTCTTTCACCGTTATCAATTCATTTTAACGCCTGTTTCTGTTCAGTTAACGACGAATCAGCGCGGTGTGACGCTGGCAATGAACGGGCGGGAAGTGGGCACTTCCGACTCAACCACTTATCAAAAGGAATTGGGACCCTTAGCGCCAGGACAATATACTTTTACAGCCACAGTGAAAGATAGCACCGGCGAACCTGTTATCACAGAAGAGTATCGTTTATTAGAAGAGGAAAATTATATTTCTAGTATTCCTTTAGATTTTAAACGAATGAATTTTGTTGTGGAAAGCAATCTGCCAGACGCAGATATTTATATTAATGATCGGAAAGTTGGTACGCTAACGAATGGAAGCAAAACGATTGGCCCTTTGTTCTGGTCCAAAGGGATGACGATTCAACTTAAAAAGACGATTAATGGAGAAGAAATTCAAACATCAAAAGAAACGATTGGTGAAAATGATTTTGTCGAAGCGCTCTCCGATAATCCAACGCTACAATTGAATTTTCCGTTAGCTAGCGACTATGATGCCCGCAAAGCGCTAGAAACCTTTTATCAAGCATTTGCCAAACAAGTGAAAAGTCATACGGATAGTACAGAATTTGCTAAAAAATATCTCGTTGGTGGGGAAAATAATCCTCAATTTCCTTCTTTTATAGAAGCACTTGAACGATTACGTGAAAAGAAATCGACCGATGTTTCACCAGATTTTGAAGTGACCATTAATACGCTACAATTGGATGGTAAAGAAAATTACCATGTCAATTATTATTTAGAAGCCAAAAATTCTAAAGCAAAAGAAAATGGTCTTCGTTATGAATGGATCAATGGCCTAAATGATCAAATTCATTTAGTCAAAGAACCGTTAAAAGAAGGACAATTACAGTTTGTTTCGATAGATGAACAAACACTTGCTTGGCTCGAAAAGATACTCTAAGCAAAAATGAGTGCTAAATTATTTAGCACTCATTTTTGCTTATTTCTATTGCACGCGTGGGACATTTGCGGTACGCTTTTAACACATTCTCGCGTTCGTTTTCTGGAATAAATTGTTGTCGAGCATGCGGCTCGTCTTTAAAAAGGACAATCCCATGATCATCATAATCAAATATATTGGGCGCATAAACTTGGCAAAGTCCACAAGCAATACATTTTTCAGGAACTAAACGTGATTGCATAAACAGTGACACATCCTATCTAAAAGAGGTTTACTATGGAAGCAACTTTTATTTTAGCGTTATTATCTCACGGATACAAGGTACGTGCATCAACTTTGTATCATCTTTTAAAAGGCAAACGGACTAGCTCTGTTTTGATTTATGGTTTTTTATATGATTGTTTACGGTTCATTGGCTGGTGGCCAACGATTTCCGAACAAGCCTATTTTCAATTTCTTGAAAAACTTTCGAAGGCGAAACAAATTCAGTATCACAAAGAGACAAATGAGATTCAACTAACAAAAGAAGGGCAACTATTTTTAAAGGAGCACCATTTTTCGTTGCTGGATTATCCTGCAATTGATCTTTATCGTTTTGGCAGAAGTGATCGAGAAAGTTGGCAACTCATTCAATTTGCCGTGCAAGTGACTTCGTATTTATCATTTGAGGAAAAACAGTATATTCCACTTTTATCAACACCGATTCCGCAACTATATTTGAAACGATGGTTACAACAAGACAAGAAAGAGCAGCGCGTTCAATCAATCAAAGAAGAACTGTTGCGAGGGTTTGAGTTACTACCTGAAGCAGAAAGCGACTATTTGGTTGCGCAACTTTCTGGTTATCAGCAAACTGGCAAAGTTCCTCAGCAATTAACAAGCCATAAGACAGTTCTTGAACAGCGTTTATGGCATACGCAAGCGGTTCATCATTTACTGCAGTTGATAATGTACGGAGGAAACTATCCTGCTTTACAAACGCTTGTATGGCCGTATCTAGAAAAAAATCTAAACCAAAGTATGCAAGAAACTCAACGATTGTTAACGGAAGGTAAGACACTTCAAGAAATTGCTGAGCAGCGAAAAATAAAACCGAGTACCATTCATGACCATCTATTAGAGTTGGCTATTCAAGGGCAGCTGCAGGCGTCTGTTTATCTTGAAAAGGAGGCAATACTCCAAAACTTGGCTCAAACAGAACAAGATCCGCGGTTGTGGGTGTATCGGGATTGGCGAGCGCAAGAAGAGACGCTTTCTTATTTAGATTTCCGGTTATATCAAATCCAACAAATTTGGCAAGAAAAGGAGTGAGTGTTGTTGACATTAGAACAAGAATTATTCACTCGATTTGGTTACGCAGCGTTTAAGCCTGGTCAAAAAGAAGTGATTACAAACTTACTTGACGGTATGAATACATTGGCTGTTTTGCCAACAGGCACTGGCAAATCATTGTGTTATCAATTTGTGGGTCAGAAGTTAGAGGGACTAACGGTAATTGTTTCTCCCTTACTTTCGTTAATGGAAGATCAGGTGCGTCAATTACAAAGACAAGGAATTAAAGGTGCGGTTGCCTTAAACAGTACGTTACAGTATTCAGAAAAGCGTTATATTTTAGCGAAAATGTTCCAATACGATTATCTGTTTTTAAGCCCAGAAATGCTTTTGCAGCAAGAAGTACTTAGTGTGTTACAACGCCAAAAAATTGCATTATTTGTGGTGGATGAAGCCCATTGTGTTTATCAGTGGGGCGTCGATTTTCGCCCTGAATATAGTAAATTAGATCTGGTCCAAAAACAGCTAGACTTTCCTTTGACCTTGGCGTTAACTGCCACAGCGACACCCGTTGTACAGCACGCAATTATAAAACAATTATTTTCTCATGGTAGCTATCAAGAAGTTCTTTCTTCAGTGAATCGAAAAAATATTGGCTTGTTCGTGAAGGAAACGTCAGAAAAAGAAGAAGTGTTACTAGATTACTTATCTAAAACGGCTGGTAAAATCATTATCTATTGCGCCACGCGCAACAAAACAGAACAAATTAGTCAACTTATTCAGGCAAAAACCAGTTTTAAGGTGGCCTATTATCATGGGGGCTTGGAGGCTAGTGAACGTAGTCGCTTGCAAGAACAATTTATTGATAATCAAATCGATATTCTTTGTGCAACGAATGCTTTTGGGATGGGAATCGACAAACCTGATGTTCGTGGAGTGATTCATTTTGATTTGCCTGATAGCTTAGAAAATTACCTGCAAGAAATCGGGCGAGCTGGACGTGATGGTCAAAAAAGTTGGGCGCTATTATTGTATAAAAAAGGGGATGAATTTATTCATCGGTTTTTCTTAGAAGAGACAAGAGCGAATCGAGCGACCTTAAAATCGCTGATTGAAGGAGAAGAACAAGCAGGTTTGTTAGAAAATGCCACCGAGTTACAACAAAAATGGGTTCAAGGCTATTTAGCCAAGGATTATTCTTTTGAAGAGCTAGAGCATCGTTTAGAGGAGAAAGAAAAAGATCGTCAAGCGCAATTAAGAGGGATGCTGACGTATATTGAAACCACAACCTGTCGAAGAACGTTGATTCAAACTTATTTTCAAGAACCGATTGTAAAACAATCACTGGAAACTTGTTGTGATAATTGTGCGTTATTCTTTGACATTTACCAAGATTCAATAGTAAAATCGAACAAGACCAGCAATCAAAATGAAGAAGGTTGGCGTTCTAAATTTCTAAAATTATTTAAAGAACGTGATTAATTCATTTTTTTAGTCGGCAGTTGGCAAAAGCTATGATATAATAACAAGCGAGAGAAGTTTAGGAGGAAATTAGCAGTGAGTAAAAAGGACAAAAAGAAAAACCAAGCTCGTGAGCCATGGGAACAATCAATTTATGAACCTGATCAAAATGGTGGTGGTTCTCGTTTAGCAAAACGCCAACAGCAACGAGGAAATTCATTATTTCTAACTGTTTTAGTTATTTTGCTATTATTAATTATTGCCATTCCAATTGGGACTTTCTTATGGATGATGCAAGACAAGAAACCGAACGAAAGTGCTAGCAAAAATAGCCAGCCATCTTCTTCATTAGTCCAATCATCATCAAAAGAGAAGAAAAAAGAAAGTACGTCAAAATCAGTGGAAAGCTCAGAACCAGCAAGCAGCCAACCAGCTGAAAATACAACACCTTCAAGTTCTGATGCTGCTGCACAGCAACAACAGGACCAACAAGCACAACAACAGCAACAACAAGAGCAGCAACAACAACAAGAAGCTCAAAATCAACAACAGCAACAAGCGCAGAACCAACAACCTGTTTATGATACCGTTCAAAGTGGCGAAGGGGCACGTCAAGTTGCCGAACGTAACGGAATGACATTAGAACAAATTTTAGCGTTAAATCCTGGGATTGATACATCTGTGTTTTATCCAGGACAACCATTACGTATTAAATAATCCAGAAAAAGAGGTTTGGACAGCACTTTCAAGGGTTAAACCGCGACGGATGATTACATGAGAATGCCAATAAGCAGAAATTTCCGAAAGATGTTTTGCGTCTTTCGAGGGATTTCGGCTTATTGCTTTTTCGTTAGAAACTCGTCATCAGTTTAAATCCAAGTTCTTTTCTTCTGATTTTAATATAAAAGAAGAAGCGCATTTTAAAGGATGCATATCAGTTAAGGAGTTTTTTCATGGGGAAAATCAGTATTGCTATTGACGGACCAGCTTCGTCAGGCAAAAGTACAGTTGCAAAAATTTTAGCAAAACAATTGAATTATGTGTATTGTGACACGGGGGCCATGTACCGAGCGATTACGTATTTGGCCTTGCAAAATCAAATCGACATTCAAGCGGAAGAGCCATTAGTAGCGCTTTGTGTCAACCACACTATTTCTTTTCAGCAAGCAGAAAATGGCCAACGTGTTTTTATCGATGGTCATGAAGTGACCGAAGCGATTCGCCAGCCAGATGTAACGAATGCTGTTTCAGCTGTTTCAAAACATGCAAAAGTTAGAGAAGAAATGGTGGCGTTACAACAGAAAATTGGTCAAGCTGGCGGAGTTGTCATGGATGGTCGAGATATTGGTACTGCAGTTCTACCAAAGGCCGAAGTAAAGATATTCTTGGTGGCTAGCGTTGAAGAACGTGCAGAACGTCGTTTTAAAGAAAATCAAGAAAAAGGGATTGAGACGGATTTTGAAACTTTGAAGGCGGAGATTGAACGTCGGGATTATTTAGATTCAACCAGAGAAGTATCACCCCTTGTCCAAGCAAGTGATGCTGTGAAAATCGATACAACAGGGTTGACGATTGAAGAAGTCGTCGCCGCCATACAAAATGTGATTAAACAAAAAGGTTTTGAACTTTTTTAAAGAATTTTAAGAAAAATAGAAGAAATCGCTTTATTTTTTTACAAAAATCTCGTACTATGTAAGTATATATAGCTAAGTTTTGGAATTTTTGTTGGCATAGGAGGATAAGAGGCATGACAGATTTTGAAGACAAACAAGTAGCAAACAACGAAACAATGGAAGATGCAATGAACAGCGTTCAAGAAGTCAGTGTTGGCGATATTGTTAAAGGCGAAGTTTTAGCCATTGAAGACAAACAAGTTGTTGTCGGCATTGAAGGAGCGGGCGTTGAAGGCGTTGTTCCTGCAAAGGAATTATC
This sequence comes from Enterococcus sp. DIV0294, assembly GCF_050558155.1. NCBI lineage: Bacteria > Bacillati > Bacillota > Bacilli > Lactobacillales > Enterococcaceae > Enterococcus > Enterococcus sp. DIV0294. Next base: position 1,379,409 of record NZ_CP187889.1, read on the forward strand.
GACTTTACCAGTTGAAGATGTACACGAACTTGTGAAAGTCGGTGATGTGTTAGATTTAGTTGTTATCACATCAATTGGCAAAGATAAAGAAAACGGCAGTTATTTACTGTCAAAACGCCGTTTAGATGCTAAAAAAGTTTGGGAAGAAATTGAACAAGATTTCCAAGCGGGCAAAGTAATCGAAGCACCTGTTACAAATGTTGTTAAAGGTGGTTTGGTTGTTGATGTTGGTGTTCGCGGATTTGTTCCTGCCTCAATGGTTGAAGATCATTTTGTTGCAGATTTTTCTGAATATAAAGGTCAAACACTAGCATTTAAAATTATTGAAATCGAACCTTCAGAAAACCGCTTAATTCTTTCACATAAAGCAGTTGTTGAAGCTGAAAAAGAATCGAAAAAAGAAGAATTACTTTCTTCCTTACATGACGGAGACGTTGTTGAAGGGAAAGTAGCTCGTTTGACAGATTTCGGCGCATTCATTGATTTAGGTGGCGTGGATGGTTTAGTTCATGTTTCTGAAATTGCTCATCAGCATGTGGGCAAACCAAGTGATGCGTTAACTGTTGGCGAAGACGTTCAAGTAAAAATTCTTTCAATTAATCCAGAAGAAGGACGTATTTCTTTATCCATTAAAGAAACATTGCCTGGACCATGGACAGATATCGAAACAAAAGCAGCCGCTGGGACTGTTTTAGATGGCACAGTAAAACGCCTAACAAGCTTCGGTGCGTTTGTGGAAGTTTTCCCTGGTGTGGAAGGATTAGTGCATATTTCTCAAATTTCTCACAAGCATATTGCAACGCCTCATGAAGTTCTTCATGAAGGGGATCAAGTACAAGTGAAAGTTTTAGAAGTTAATCCAGAGGAACATCGTATTGCTTTAAGTATCAAAGCGTTAGAACCAAAACCTGAGTCTCAAGAAGAACCAAAAGAAGAACAGGAATATGAATTGCCTGAAGAAAATACTGGCTTTACCATGGGCGATATTTTAGGTGACGCTTTATCTGATGCGAAAGAAGAGGAATAACACGTTACTTTCTTGAAATTTATGAGTTTGACATAGCCGTAAACAGATCGGCTATGTCAAACTCATTTTTTCTTGAATTGGTTAGAAAATCAGCAGAAACTAAAACTTTTCTTGCACTTTAAGGTTTGATTAGGTAAACTAGTAAGGATTGAAATTCTCAAGGAGGGAATCAAATGGCAAATCCAACTATTGCGATTGTCGGTAGACCGAATGTCGGTAAATCGACTATTTTTAACCGCATTGCCGGTGAGCGTATCTCGATTGTAGAAGATACTCCTGGCGTAACACGCGACCGTATTTATACAACTGGAGAATGGTTAGGGCGTGAATTTAGTATTATTGATACAGGTGGGATTGATTTAGGTGACGAACCATTTATGGACCAAATCAAACACCAAGCAGAAATTGCGATTGATGAAGCAGATGTGATTATCTTTGTTGCTAGTGGCCGTGAAGGAATTACTGATGCAGATGAGTTAGTAGCAAAAATTTTATATCGTAGTAATAAACCAGTGATCTTAGCTGTTAATAAAGTTGACAATCCTGAAATGCGTAATGATATTTATGAATTTTATGCTTTAGGACTAGGGGATCCTTTCCCAGTTTCTGGTAGTCATGGTTTAGGCATTGGCGATGTGTTAGACGAAGCAGTTAAACATTTTCCTAACACTTCAGAAGAAGAGGACGAAGATACAATTAAATTTAGTTTAATCGGGCGTCCAAATGTCGGTAAATCATCATTGATTAATGCTATTCTTGGTGAAGATCGTGTGATTGTTTCAGATATTGAAGGAACAACGCGAGATGCAATCGATACGTATTTTGAATCTGAAGAAGGTCAAAAGTTCTTAATGATTGATACAGCTGGTATGCGTAAACGTGGGAAAGTATACGAATCAACTGAAAAATATAGCGTCATGCGCGCAATGCGGGCGATTGAACGCTCAGACATTGTTTTAATGGTCTTGAATGCAGAAGAAGGTATTCGTGAGCAAGACAAGCGTGTGGCGGGCTATGCCCATGAAGCGGGTCGCGGTATTATTATCGTGGTCAACAAATGGGATACAGTCAAAAAAGATACAAATACAATGCGTGATTTTGAAGCGGAAATTCGTGATGAATTCCAATATTTAGATTATGCACCCATTATTTTTGTGTCTGCATTAACCAAACAACGTTTAAACAAACTGCCTGAACTAATTGAAACAGTTAGTATGAATCAAAACTTACGGATTCCTTCAGCGTTGTTAAATGACGTTGTAATGGATGCTGTAGCAATTAATCCGACACCAACCGATAAAGGAAAACGTTTGAAGATTTTTTATGCAACACAAGTGGCAGTCAAACCACCTACATTTGTTATTTTTGTCAACGAAGAAGAACTAATGCACTTTTCTTATGCCCGGTTTTTAGAAAATCAAATCAGAAAAGCATTTACGTTTGAGGGCACGCCAATTAAAATCATTCCGCGACGCCGAAAATAGTGCATTCTACCATACTTTTTTTAGATATTCAAATAAATTTATCAACTTTGAGAAAAAATGATTATTTTTTGAAAAAACTGGTTAAAATACACTAAAAACCTTGCTATTACAACTTTCTTATGCTATCTTGTTAACAGAATATTGAACCAGATCAATATTTGCTGTCTGTTTTTGGACCACTCAAAAATAGACGGAACTTTAGGTGTGTAAAAACATCGTATCTCTTATAGAGGAGGTGAAATGATCCATGGCAAATAAAGCAGAATTAATCGAAAACGTTGCATCTTCAACTGGTTTAACTAAAAAAGATGCTACTGCAGCAGTAGACGCTGTCTTTTCAACAATTCAAGAAACTCTTGCTAAAGGTGAAAAAGTTCAATTAATCGGTTTTGGTAACTTTGAAGTTCGCGAACGCGCAGCTCGTAAAGGACGTAACCCACAAACTGGACAAGAAATTCAAATCGCTGCAAGCAAAGTACCTGCATTCAAACCAGGTAAAGCATTGAAAGATGCAGTGAAATAAGACAGACAATTAGAACCCTTGGTTTCCAAGGGTTCTTTTTTGAATCATACATAAAAAATGTTATTTTAAGAGGTGGTCGAAACAGCACGCTAAAAGGCTAAATTGTAACGAACCTTGGGTGAGAAAAACGTGCTTCGCTCCGAGAATCAAGCGGGAACGGTTCGACACTCGCTCCTTGCTTTTTTGATAAAAAGAGAAAGATTTATGAATGAAGGACAAAAATAAGTTGTTGCCAGTAGCTGTTTTTTAGTGGTTATGCTAGACTTGGGGTGAAGGAAGAGGAAACAGTCTTAAGGTGGTGAATCAATGAAATACAACTATTCTAGAGGGGAAAACAAGGTCGCTATTATTTATGGAGAAACATTTGCTTCCGTCCTAAAAAAACGACCAGTAACGACGGAGTCAATCGTTGTTTTGGCGAATCAGCGTTACTATGATCTTTTTTCGGAGAAGATTAATTATGCCTTTGGGGAACAGTTGGGATTAAACTGGTATATTTGTCGCAATGATGTTCATTGCAATGACTTATCAGAATTAGAAAGTGTGTTACGTTTCTTAGCTGATTGGCCAGAAAATCAGGATGTTTTATTGATTGGTTTGGGTAATGAAGGGGTACTACAATTAACCGCATTTTTGCACCAAGTAAGTGAGTGTTCCTCCAAATGTTGGCTGATGCCTGTGTCTGTTCAAGCGTTACGCCAAGGACTTTTACCAAGTGTCACAATTCAGCAAGCACAGCATGCAACTATGCATATAGAAAATCATTCAGAAGAAGTTTTGTTTGATAGTACCTTGACCAATAAAAAAGGTGCCGCTCCTTTAATTGATTTGCTCGTTTTTATTCGAGCGGGTCTTGTCTGTGATTATGCTTATTTACAAATGCTATACCAAACGTATCCAGATAAAAAACGGTTGAATCAAACGTCATTTAATGGTATTTTAGACGAGTTGTTATCCTTTTATGAACGAGCAGGGGAAAAAGTGGATCAATTTGGCCGAGTTTTTGAAGCGGCCTTTGCTACAACCGAAAATGGCCATTTGTTATCAGGTCCCATGAAACGATTATTGGGATTATTGTTACAAGTTTTATGGAGCCAGCAAGTCAATCACTTTGACTTTCAATTTAAAAATTTTATCGTTTGGTTTATTCGCTTAGGTTTTCCGGTGGCGTTTCCAAAAGAAATTTTAAGTGCTGATTACGCAGAACAAGTCTTGGCTCACACAGAAACACTAGGTCCTCCTATGGTGTTGGAAAAAATCGGTCGACTAGGAGCAACTTTAAAGCCAACGCCCGATCAACTGTTAACAACGATTGAAAGATACCAAGAAATTTTAAAAGAGATTTGAGGGGAAATTATGTCATATAGTGAAAAAATGGTTCAAGCATTACAAGTTGAAAATTTAGCAGAAGCACAGTTGATGTTTGAAGAAGCATTAAAGAAAGATGATGAAAATACCTTAGCTGATTTAGGGGAAACGTTATTATCTTTAGGTTTTCTAGAAGAAGCCAAACAAATTTTCCAACAATTGTTGGAAAAATTTCCCGATGCAGATGGCTTAAACATTCCATTAGCAGAAATCGCCATTGAAAATAATGAAATAGATGACGCATTCATCTATTTAGAAAAAATTCCAGAAACTAGTGACAGTTATGTCCAAAGCCTCTTAGTTACTGCGGATTTGTACCAAGTTTTAGGAATTCCAGAAGTCAGTGAAGCGAAATTAAAAGAAGCAGCCAATCTTATGCCAGAAGAGCCGTTAATTCAATTTGCTTTGGGAGAACTATACTTTACAAATGGTCAATTTGTCGAGGCTATTACTCGTTATCAAAGCATTGTAGAAAGCGGGACAGCGCAAATCTCTGCTATTTCCTTGAATGAACGCTTAGGAAGTAGTTACAGCATGTTAGGTGATTTTGAAGAAGCAGTTCCTTATTTGGAAGCCGCGGTCAAAGAAGAACAAACAGACGATCGTTTATTCCAGTTAGCTTTCACTTATTTACAGTTACATGAGAATCAAAAAGCCATTGCGTTGTTCCAGCAATTAAAAACACTAAACCCACATTATCAATCACTTTATCTATATTTAGCGGAAGCGCTCCAAGAAGAAGAGCAATTAGAGGAAGCAAAAGCGGTGATCGAAGAAGGAATTGCGGAAAACCCCTTCCAAGTAGAGTTATACCAATTTGCCTCTGAAAATGCCTATCGCTTACACGATATTGCTGGTGCTGAAAACTGGTTGTTAAAAGCTTTGGAATTAGGTGAGAAAACAGATGAAAGTCGTTTGACCTTAAGTAATCTCTACATCACGGAAGAGCGTTTTGAGGAAGTAATTACTATTTTAAATGATTTAGAGGAAACGGATCATCCTTATGCTGAATGGAACTTAGCAAAAGCGTACAACGAATTAGAAGACTTTGCCGTCGCTAAAGTTCATTACGAACAAGCAGCACAAGAATTGTCTCACGAACCAGAGTTTCTAAAAGAATACGCATTGTTCTTACGAGAAGAAGGCGAACTTGAAAAAGCAAAACACTTGTTGCACCATTATTTGGAACATGAACCTGGTGATGTCGACATGCAATCTGTGCTAGCAGATATGGAAGAAAGATAGGAAACGACGATGTTTGTTAGTTTATCAGAAAAGAAAAAATTTTTAACTTGGTTAGTGAATACCGTGCCTTTTGGAAGAAGAGAAGTACTGTGGATTTTAAATTACTTATTAACGCACGATGCGATTTTAAATAATGTTCATTTTGTTGAGAACGTAGAGAAAACCGATCGGGGGATTCGTGTGGTAGCGGATGGTTTAGGTAAGGAGCCGTTATTGCTTTTTATCCAAGCACAAGAATTTACAGATCCGGAACAAATTTTTCATGAGATTCGAATGAATTGGCGGAAAGCTCTTTATTTAGAATGTGTATTTCCAGAGGCTTGGCAAACGAGCCAGTATTTATCTGTTTTAGAAGATAATCCGTTTGCGCCATGGAATGAACAAGTGGATCAAGAAGTTGCCAGAGCGATTGATCAATATTTTAAGCAAGAAGAACAAACGCAACGAATGGCATTACTTAAAGCTCAAATTGATGATGCTTTAGAAACAGGCAACAAAGAAGCGTTTTTAGAATTATCCGATGAATTAAATCGTTTGAAACAACAATAAATAAAACCCAGCATTTATTGAAAATGCTGGGTTTTATTTATTGTTTTAATTTAAAGCGCCGTTGTTTGCTGGGTTTTGCATAAGTAAAGCCTTCGCCAATTGCTTCATGTACGTTAATGATGGACACAAAGGCTTTTTCATCTATTTCATTAGCAATCCGTTTGACTTCCATTATTTCTCGAGGACTGACTACCGTGTAGAGAACCCGTTTTTCCACTTGTGAATAAGCACCTTCACCATTTAAATATGTTACTCCGCGTTCTAAAGAAGCCATTAAACTTTGACCGATTTCTTCGGAATGATTGGAAACAATTAAAATTCCTTTCGCAGCATAGGCTCCATCGAGTACAGAATCAACAACACGACTGAAAACAAAGGACACAATTAAAGTATACATCATTCGTTTGACATCAATATAGGTTAACGAGAGGAGTAAGACTGCAACATCAAAAAGTAACAACGAGCGGCCCATGCTAATCCCAAAGTATTTTTCGAAAATGCGGGCAATGACGTCGGTCCCACCAGTGGTTCCGCCTACGCGGTAAACAAGGCCACTCCCGAATCCTGCGGCCAAACCAGCTAAGAGAGCAGCAATCAATAAATCATGATCTAAATTAATTTCAACAGGAAATTTTTGCCAAAACCACAAAAATACCGATAACGACACGGTACCAATTAGCGTATAATAGAGGGAACGTTTGCCTAAAATTTTACCACCAATTAATAAGAGCGGAATATTGATTAATAATGTCGTATATGCTGGGTTAAAATGAAATAAGGCTCTTAAAATCAAAGTAATCCCCGTGACACCACCTTCGGCCAGGTCATTGGCAATATTGAAAGTAACCAAACCAAAGGCATAGATACAGCTTCCTAATACAATAAATAACACATCTTTAAAATAAAATCTTTGTTCTTCCATTTAATCACGTCCTTTTACAGTATAAACTGTATCATTCTCTATATAAAACAACAAGTAGAACCTTTCCAGATAGCCAAGTTTTTGATAAGATGTAGGAGGTAGAGTAAGAAAGGTTGGGGTAAAATGTCAGAATCAGAACAACGTAGTTTGCAATCGATGCAAACAGAAGTTGATGATTATATTCAACAGTTTAAAACAGGCTATTTTTCACCATTAGGACAAATGGCTCGTTTGACGGAAGAGGTCGGAGAATTAGCCCGTGAAGTCAATCATTATTATGGTGAAAAACAGAAAAAAGCAGACGAAAAACCAAAGACAGTATCAGAGGAACTTGGAGATGTCTTTTTTGTATTGATTAGCATGGCAAATTCTTTAGAGATTGATTTAACCGAAGTTTTTGAAGAAAATATGGCCAAATTTAACAAGCGGGATCGTTATCGCTTTGAAAGAAAGGATGGGAAAACACATGATTAAAATAATTGTCGCTGGGTTTAAAGGACGGATGGGCAGTACTGCTACACAAATGGTCTTAGAAACCGCAGACTTTGAATTAGTAGGTGTGTATGATCCTCATGAAGCACAAGAAACTGTTTCTTTCAATGATGAAACAGCAATTCCCGTTTTTCAGCGCTTAGAAGAAGTCCTAGCTGTCAAACCAGATGTTTGGATTGATTTTACGGTTCCTGAAGCTGCCTATCCAAATACGCGTTTTGCGTTGGAACACGGTATGGCGCCAGTTGTTGGGACGACAGGCTTTACGGAGGAACAAATCAACGAATTGACAAACCTATCTCGAGAAAAAGCCATCGGCGGCTTAATTGCACCAAATTTTGCAATTGGGGCAGTTTTAATGATGCAATTTGCCCAAAAAGCGGCACAGTATTTTCCGGATGTGGAAATCATTGAATTACATCATGATAACAAATTAGATGCACCAAGTGGAACGGCTATAAAAACTGCAGAAATGATTCAAGAAGTTCGGCCAGCAAAAAAACAAGGGAATCCGCAAGAGGTAGAATCAATATCAGGGGCACGCGGGGCTGATTTCGAGGGTCTGCGAATCCATAGTGTCCGCTTACCTGGTTTAGTGGCACACCAACAAGTCCAATTTGGCAGTGTAGGTGAAGGGCTCACTATTCGGCATGATTCTTATGATCGGCGTTCATTCATGACAGGAGTGGCGTTAGCTTGTCGGCAAGTGGTACAGAGAACAGAACTACTTTACGGATTGGAACAGATGCTATGAAATTGACAACTATTCCAAACGAATTTAAAGAAGCTGCTCCCGTTATTCGTGAAATCAATGCACAGGGCTTTGAAGCGTATTTTGTCGGGGGCAGTGTCCGTGATGCTTTATTAAATAAACCAATCCATGATGTCGATATTGCGACAAGTGCCTATCCAGAAGAAATTAAGCAAATTTTTAAACGAACCGTTGATGTGGGTATCGAACATGGTACAGTCCTTGTATTGATGGAAGACCAACAGTATGAAGTAACAACCTTTCGTACCGAGTCAACTTATCAAGACTTTCGTCGACCAGATGAAGTCACCTTTGTTCGCTCCTTGAAAGAAGATTTAAAACGGCGAGATTTTACGATTAATGCCTTGGCGCTCGACAGCACAGGTGAAATCATTGATTTATTTGATGGTATCGAAGATTTAACTAATCAAACCATTCGTGCAGTCGGTAATCCCCATGAGCGGTTTCATGAAGATGCTCTGCGAATGATGCGGGGCTTACGCTTTGCTAGCCAATTAGATTTTAAAATTGAAGAAAAAACCTTAGCCGCTATCGCTGAATTTCATCCTTTATTGGAAAAAATTTCAGTAGAACGCATTACAATTGAATTTGTAAAAATGCTTTTAGGGGTTAATCGGCAAGGTGGCTTAGCTCCGTTTATTGAAACAGAATGCTATCAATACTGTCCAAAATTACGAGAACAAGGGGCTGGACTTTTTCGTTTAATGGACTTGCCTGCTCGTCAAATTGAAACAGAAGCAGAAGCGTGGACGTTACTTATCCAATCATTGAATTTACCAGAAGCAGAAATTCGCTCCTTCTTAAAGGCTTGGAAACTTTCAAATCAATTAATTCAAAACGTTTCACAATTAGTACGCGGTTTGCGTTTTCGCTTGAGTAACGACTGGCAGCCAATGATGCTTTATGAATTAGGCGAAGAATCAGCAGTACTTGTTGAAAGGCTTTTATATTATTACCACCAAGAGAGTCAAGTGCAAGTAACAAAAGAGTTAGTTAAGGCATTACCCATCCATCAAAGACATGAATTGACCATCACAGGAAAAGACCTTTTAGCCGTCTTAGAAGAAACACCAGGCAAATGGTTAGGGGAACTGATTGCTGAAATCGAGCAACACGTTGTTGAAGGTAGCTTAGAGAATAAACAAGAAGTTCTGCTTTCGTTTGCCAAAAAACAACGTTCAAAAGGAGAGAAAGCATAATGCCAACAGAAATGTTTACAAAAGAATTCTTGGTGAAAGAATCACAAACGGCTAAAATGCTCGGTTCTGGTGACTTAGAAGTTTTAGGAACTCCTGCTTTAGCTGCCATGATTGAACAAACAGCCAAAGAAGCTGTGAAGGACCAATTATCAGTTGGGGAAACAACTGTCGGAACGGTGTTAGAATTACACCACTTATATCCATCTGCGGTAGGGGCGACAATCGTTGTTACGATGACCAGCATTGAACAGACTGCACACAAAATACGCTATGAATTTGTTGCTTATGAAGGAGAACGACAAATTGCCAAAGGTTCTCACCAACGTGCAGTAGTTGATATTGATTCTTTTTTAAAAAGAATAACAAAAGATTAAGAATCTACAGCGAAAGTTTGTGACCGTTTATCAAAAGTATGGTAAACTAATAATGTAAGAAATTATTTTTAAGTAAGGAGATTTGTGCTATGGCTAGAGAAATGACAGGACTTAAATTTTATTTCAGAAATGGTGAAACTTGGACGATTGATCGTCGTTTTATTGGTGATTTATGGATCAAACATATTACAACAAGTTTTGGCCGTATCCATGGTAGTGAATTTGTTGAAATTCATCCATGTGAAGGGTTCAAAATTGAAATTTTCCAAGAAGGAGATCATGTTCAAACCCACGATATTAACTTAGGTGGCTTAGAATTAGGGATGTTCTCTCGTGCTTTAAAATATGAAGATATCGAACGTATGGAAATTCTTTACAAAAATGGCACACCAGATTTAGTTTATTTCCCTTACAAAGATAAAACAGATGAGGGCTTGGATAACATCTATCAATCTACAAAAGTCAGCGAAAAAACTAAAAACTTATACATTGTTATCGACCCAACACAAACAGTTGATGATGTATACGCTGAAGAATTAAAATAATTTTTGCTCCACAGGAATCAGTGAAATGACTGGTTCCTGTGGCTTTTTTCAGTCTTTTGACGAATAAAATAACATTGGTTTTAATGGAATAGTCGAAAAAATAAGCGAATAAGTGTTGACACATGTTTTTTCTAGCGGTATACTGTTAACAATTCTTAATTAAATCAGTTTTGGAGTGATTCTTATGACAACAACGAAGAAAAACCATACACAACTGAATAACTTTTACTTTAGCTATTTTAGATAGGTTTGTATTCATAACATTATGGGTACAGACAACAAACGTTTGTATCTATAATGGCTAGGGAAATTTAAGATGACTTTCAGCCATGTAGATTTAAGAAAATCTATAGTGGCTTTTATATTGCTTTTTTGTAGGGTATTCACTGTAGATTTTTCTTAAAATTTACTGTGAATATCCTTTTTGTTTGGCCAAAAATTAGGATTTCAGAAACTTACTAAAAAAATTTCGTAAAGGAGCACACAGGATGAAAGAAATAACTGGAGCCACTCGTTTAGCTGGGCTATTCGCGAAACCCAGCCAACACAGTATTTCACCGTTGATTCATAATACAGCATTTCAAAATTTAGGAGTTGATGCTCGGTATCTGGCGTTTGACGTTGGACAAGAGACATTGCCACAAGCAATTGAAGCGATTCGAACGTTTCACATGTTAGGGGCCAACTTATCAATGCCCAATAAAGTGGCGGCTGTAAGTTATATGGATGAACTAAGTCCTACCGCTCAACTGGTTGGCGCAATTAATACGATTGTCAACAAAGATGGAAAACTTTACGGAGACAGCACGGATGGTACTGGTTTTATGTGGAGTTTGAAAGAGAAAAAGGTTGACGTTTTTCAGAATAAAATGACCATCTTAGGAACAGGTGGTGCAGCCTTATCAATCATTGCCCAAGCTGCTTTAGATGGCGTGAAAGAAATCGCCGTTTACAACAGGAAAAGCGCGGGGTTTAACGACAGTCAAAAAAAACTGGCAAATTTCACTGAACGAACCAACTGTGTAATCCATTTAAACGATTTAGCGGATACTGAAAAACTAGCAAAAGATGTTGCTGAAAGCGTCTTGTTAGTTAATGCAACGAGTGTGGGTATGCATCCACATGCACATAGTAGTCCTATAGAAAATTATGCAATGATTCAACCGAAGTTATTCGTGTATGATGCTATTTATAATCCCAGAGAAACACAGTTATTAAAAGAAGCCCGTTTACGTGGCGCAGAAACAAGCAACGGCTTGGACATGCTACTTTATCAAGGAGCTGTTGCTTTTGAACAATGGACAGGACAAAAAATGCCTGTATCAGTCGTAAAACGTAAAATTGAAAATAGATAAAAAGAGCGCCGTTTAAAGGCATGAGGAGAGAATATAATGATCGTAATTATGAAAGAAAATGCAACCGAAAAGCAAATGAAACAAGTCATTGATTTAGTAACAGGTGCAGGCTTAACTACTCAAACAAGTCAAGATAATGGAAAAACAGTGATAGGCTTGATTGGTGATACAGAAAAATTAGTTGAAGCAGAGTTAACAGCATTAGAAGGCGTGGAGAAAAGTGTCCGCATTTCGTTGTCTTACAAACTAACGAGTCGTTTATTTCATCCAGAGAATACAGTGGTTGATGTGAACGGTGTTAAAATCGGTGACGGCAGTATGACCATGATGGCGGGCCCTTGTTCAATCGAAAGCTTAGATCAGATTCGCGAATGTGCGCGAATTGCTAAAGCTGGAGGTGCAACAATTTTACGAGGTGGTGCATTCAAACCTAGAACGTCGCCATACGCTTTCCAAGGACTAGAAGAAGAAGGACTAAAATACATTCGCCAAGCGGCTGATGAATTAGATATGCAAGTCATTACAGAAGTGATGGATGAAGCGAATTTAGAACTTGTCGCAAAATACAGTGACATTTTACAAATCGGTGCGCGCAACATGCAAAATTTCAAGTTATTACAAGCGGTTGGTAAAACTGGAAAACCTATTGGCTTAAAACGCGGGATTGCTGGTACGATTGATGAATGGCTAAACGCAGCTGAATACATTGCTGCGCAAGGAAATTTCAATGTGATCTTCATTGAACGTGGGATTCGTACGTACGAAACCGCTACGCGCAATACACTTGATTTAAGTGCGGTGCCTTTAATTAAAAAATTAAGTCATTTTCCAATTATTGTTGATCCGAGTCATGGTGTTGGTATCTGGGATTTAGTACCGCCAATGGCCCGAGCAGGTGTTGCTTCAGGTGCGGACGGCTTGATTGTAGAAATTCATCCAGATCCAGCGAATGCGTGGTCAGATGGGCCACAATCCTTGAATGAAAAAACTTACCTACGTATGATGAAAGAAGTTCATATCATCGAAAAAGCAATGAAAGAAATTAATGCTTTAGAAGATTAGTAAAGACAGAGGAGTAGAGGACATGAAATTAACCGTAACGTTACCTACACATTCATATGATTTAACCATCGAAACAGGTGCCTTAGATAAAATTGGCACCTGGGTACGTAGCCTGTGGCAGCCACAACGGGTAGCGATTATTACCGATGAAACGGTGAATAAATTATATGGCGCAGCTGTTGAGAAAGAATTGCAAGCTGCTGGTTTTGAAACATCATTGATTGCTGTAGCGGCAGGTGAACAAAGTAAGAGCCTCGAAACAGCTCAGCTTCTTTATGATTTTTTAGCGGAACAGCAATTGACTCGAAGTGATGGTCTAATTGCTTTAGGTGGAGGCGTTGTGGGAGATCTAGCTGGATTTGTCGCTTCAACCTATATGCGCGGTATTCACTTTTTGCAAGTACCAACAACCTTACTGGCACAAGTAGATAGTAGCATTGGAGGTAAAACAGCGGTTAATACTAAAAAAGCCAAAAATCTTGTCGGTACTTTTGCTCAACCAGATGGGGTTTTAATTGATCCTAATACACTTAAAACATTAGAACCAAGACGTGTGCGTGAAGGAATTGCAGAAATTGTAAAATCAGCAGCTATCGCTGATGTTGAATTGTGGCACCGTTTATCCTCTTTGGAAAATGAACAAGATTTAGTGGCACATGCAGAAGAAATTATCACGGCCTGTTGCAAGATTAAACGTGATGTCGTCGAAGAAGATGAATTAGATTTGGGCTTACGTTTGATTCTGAATTTTGGGCATACGATCGGCCACGCATTAGAAAATACAGCTGGTTACGGGGTGATTGCTCACGGTGAAGGCGTTTCTTTAGGAATGATTCAAATAACTCAAGTCGCAGAACAACAAGGGCTTTCTCCACTTGGGACTACCCAAGAGTTGGTCACCATGCTAGAAAAGTTCCATTTACCAGTAACCACAGATCGTTGGTCAGAAGAACGTCTCTATCAAGCCATTACACATGATAAAAAAACACGTGGGGGACAGATTAAAATCATTGTCTTAGAAAAAATTGGTCAAGCGAAAATTGTCTCTTTACCAACGGAAGAAATTCGAGCATTTTTAAACAGAGAAGGAGGAATTTAAGATGCGCTTTATTACAGCAGGCGAATCACATGGACCTGAATTAACTGCTATTATTGAAGGCTTACCAGCCGGCTTGCCTTTAAGTAGCGAAGAGATTAACCGAGAATTAGCAAGACGTCAAGGCGGTTACGGTCGTGGAGGACGGATGAAAATTGAAAAAGACCAAGTACGTATTACTTCGGGCATTCGGCATGGTAAAACACTTGGCTCACCAGTAACGTTGATTGTCGAAAACAAAGACTGGAAAAATTGGACCTCCGTGATGTCAGTAGAGCCAGTTCCTGAAAAACAAAAGAAAATCCGCCGCGTCAGCAAACCACGTCCAGGACATGCTGATTTAGTCGGTGGCATGAAATATCAACATGATGATTTACGGAATGTTTTAGAACGGTCTTCGGCACGAGAAACAACGATGCGTGTGGCGATTGGTGCGGTTGCTAAAAAACTTTTAGCTGAACTGGATATCCAAGTCGCTGGGCATGTCGCGGTATTAGGCGGGATTGAAGCTACGATTCCTGAAAATTTAACGATTCGTGAAATTCAAGAACGATCTGAACAATCTGCCGTTCGCGTATTAGATCCTTCCGTAGAAGAAAAAATGAAAGAACTAATTGACCAAACCAAGAAAAATGGCGATACAATTGGTGGGGTAGTAGAAGTACTTGTGGGTGGCGTTCCAGCTGGCTTAGGTAGCTATGTTCAATGGGATCGTAAACTAGATGCCAAAATTGCGCAAGCTGTTGTAAGCATCAATGCTTTTAAAGGTGCTGAGTTTGGCATTGGATTTGAAATGGCGCAACGCCCTGGTAGTCAAGTGATGGACGAGATTGTTTGGGACGAAAGTACTGGTTATACCAGAACTTCCAACAATTTAGGCGGTTTTGAAGGAGGAATGACCAATGGAATGCCAATCATCGTTCGTGGTGTCATGAAACCTATTCCAACCCTTTATAAACCATTACAAAGCGTGAATATTGATACAAAAGAGCCTTATAAGGCCAGTGTTGAGCGCTCTGATAGCACGGCGGTACCGGCCGCTAGCGTTGTTTGTGAAGCCGTTGTTGCAACGGAAGTAGCGAAGGCTATGCTCGAAAAATTTGATAGTGACTCATTTGAACAAATGAAAGAAGCAGTGAAACGTTATCGTCTATATACTCAAAACTTTTAATGGAAGAAAGTCGCAAGTATATGGAGGGAAAAAATGAAGAAACGTATTTTAATCGTAGGATTAGGGCTAATCGGGAGTTCACTGGCTTTGTGTATCAAAAAAGGACATCCCAGCAGTGAGATTATCGGTTTCGATAATCAAGCGGAGTCAACTGGATTTGCTAAGAAAACGGGTCTAATTGATGAGATAGCTGAATCTTTAACAAGTGGGGCAAGACGAGCAGAGATTATTTTTCTTTGTTCCCCAGTTAAAGCAACTTTAGTACAACTAGAAGAATTAAACCAATTATCACTAGAAACTGCTCTGATCACAGATGTGGGTAGTACCAAGGTGGAAATTAATCAGTTAGCAACAAAGCTTAACATGAAAAATTTTATTGGTGGTCATCCAATGGCTGGTTCACATAAATCCGGCGTAACAGCCGCTGATGAACGTTTGTTTGAAAATGCCTACTATATTTTTACCGATGACCATGGCGAAAAAAACAAACAGATTCAGGAGTTACAAACGTTACTAAAAGGAACGCATGCGAAGTTTATTACGATGCCTGCACAGGAACATGATGAAATTACTGGTGCTCTAAGTCACTTGCCACATATTGTTGCCGCAGCTTTAGTGAACGAAAGTCAGCAACTGAATACCACTTACCCTAGAGCACAGCAGCTAGCGGCTGGAGGATTCAGAGATATTACTCGAATTGCTTCCTCTGATGCAACGATGTGGACGGATATTTTATTAAGCAATCGCTTAGTATTATTGGACTTACTAGAAAATTGGCAAAAAGAGATGACTACTGTTTGCCAATGGTTAACAGAAAAAAACGCCCCAGCTATTCGTAATTTTTTTGATAAGGCCAAAGAAACACGTGCTCAGTTGCCCATTCATAAAGAAGGCGCAATCCCAGCTTTCTATGATCTGTTTGTTGATGTACCAGATCAACCAGGAATCATTGCTGAAATTACGCAAATTTTAGGCGAAGCGGACCTTTCTCTTACAAATATTAAAATTTTAGAAACGAGAGAAGAAATCTATGGGATTCTTCAATTGTCTTTTAAAAATCAATCAGACTGCCAAGCTGCAAAACAAATTTTATCTAAAAAAACGAACTATACGTGTTACGAAAAATAAGAGGTGATGAGGGTGCAACTACGTACAAATGTGAAACATTTACAAGGGACTCTGATGGTTCCTAGCGACAAATCGATTTCCCATAGAAGTATTATGTTTGGAGCGATTTCTTCTGGAAAAACGACGATTACAAATTTTCTAAGAGGCGAAGATTGTTTAAGTACCTTAGCGGCGTTTCGTTCTTTAGGTGTGAACATTGAAGATGACGGGACGACAATCACCGTTGAGGGGCAAGGATTTGCAGGTTTAAAAAAGGCGAAGAATACAATTGATGTTGGAAATTCAGGGACAACAATTCGTCTGATGCTGGGCATTTTAGCTGGCTGTCCCTTTGAAACGCGCCTAGCTGGTGATGCGTCTATTGCCAAACGACCGATGAATCGTGTGATGCTTCCTTTAAACCAAATGGGAGCGGAATGTCAAGGGGTTCAGCAAACGGAGTTTCCGCCAATTTCTATTCGCGGGACTCAAAATTTGCAACCTATTGACTACACAATGCCTGTTGCGAGTGCTCAAGTGAAATCGGCTATTTTATTCGCCGCTTTGCAAGCCCAGGGCACTTCTGTAGTGGTTGAGAAAGAAAAGACACGTGATCATACAGAAGAGATGATTCGACAATTTGGTGGGACGCTTGAAGTAGATGATAAAAAAATTATGTTAACTGGACCACAACAATTAACAGGTCAAAACGTGGTAGTTCCTGGCGATATCTCTTCTGCGGCTTTCTTTTTAGTTGCGGGTTTAGTAGTCCCAGATAGCGAGATACTTCTGAAAAATGTTGGCTTAAATCAAACGCGGACAGGTATTTTAGATGTGATTAAAAACATGGGCGGTTCCGTCACTATTTTAAATGAAGATGAGGCCAATCATTCTGGAGATTTACTTGTAAAAACGAGTCAATTAACAGCTACAGAGATTGGTGGCGCTATTATCCCACGTTTAATTGATGAGTTACCGATTATTGCTTTGTTAGCTACTCAGGCTACTGGCACGACAATCATTCGAGATGCAGAAGAATTGAAAGTCAAAGAAACCAATCGGATTGATGCAGTAGCGAAAGAATTAACAATTTTAGGCGCCGACATCACGCCTACTGATGATGGCTTAATTATACATGGACCAACTTCTTTACATGGTGGAAGAGTTACCAGTTATGGGGATCATCGTATCGGGATGATGTTACAAATTGCTGCATTACTTGTAAAAGAAGGCACTGTTGAATTAGATAAGGCTGAAGCAGCTTCAGTTTCTTATCCAGCATTTTTTGACGACTTAGAACGTTTAAGTTGTTAACGAAGGAGGATAACGAACCATGGAAAGCATTGTTTTAATTGGTTTCATGGGTGCGGGTAAAACAACTATCGGCCAAAGTTTGGCCAATAAACTAAAGATGCCTCATCTTGATTTAGATACAGCGTTAATTGAAAAAATAGGACGCTCAATTCCTGACTATTTCGAAAAATATGGTGAAGCAGCTTTCCGAGAACAGGAAACCCAACTTTTAAAGGAGCTGTCAAAAAATGCAGCCGTCCTTTCAACTGGTGGCGGGATTGTTGTCGGACCAGAAAATCGTAGCTTATTAAAATCTTTTCAGCAAGTGATTTATTTACATGCGACACCAGAAGAGCTGTTAAAAAGAATCGCAGAAGATACTGAAAACCAACGCCCCTTAGCTATAGAACGTTCTTCAAAAGAAATCATTACTTTATTTGAGTCTCGTAAAAATTTTTATGAAGAATGTGCGAAGATGACAATTGATACGACCAATCGCTCACCAGAAGAAATTATCAATGAAATTCTGCAACAATTAAAGGAGTAGAAAAACGATGAAAGTTGGTTATTTAGGTCCGATTGGTTCCTTTACGTACAGTGCAACGTTGGCTGCTTTTCCTGATGCTACATTGATACCGTACGCATCGATTCCAGCTTGCTTGAAAGCAATTGAACAGCAAGAAGTGGCATGGAGCATTATCCCAATAGAAAACACGATTGAAGGAACCGTTAACGCATCGATAGATTATTTGTATCATCAAGCGCAGTTACCTGTCCAAGCAGAGTTGGTTTTACCGATTCAACAACAATTAATGGTGGCAAAAGAGAATCAATCAATTTGGCAACAAAGTCAGAAAATTTTATCACATCCGCAAGCATTAGCTCAATCGCAAATGTTTCTAGAGAAAAACTTTCCAGAAGCGATTTTAGAAGCAACGCCTTCAACAGCTTACGCCGCCAAATACATTGCAGAACATCCAGAATTACCTTTTGCAGCTATTGCACCAAAACTTTCTGCGGAAATGTATGATTTGACCATTGTTGAAAAAAATATACAAGATTTATCGGTAAATCAAACCCGATTTTGGGTTCTTGGTTCTGAAAATTTAGCGATTTCTTTCCCGCTATCTGAGAAAAAAATAACGCTGGCGATTACGATGCCAAGTAATGTTCCTGGCTCTTTACACAAAGCATTAAGCGTGTTTAGTTGGCGAGGGATTAATCTTAGCAAAATAGAATCGCGGCCGTTGAAAACAAAGCTAGGAGAGTACTTCTTTTTAATGGACTTAGTGAATGATCAACCAGAAAAACTAATTGAAGCAGCTTTAACAGAACTGGAACTGATTGGCGCAGAAATAAAAATTTTAGGGGATTACCCGATCTATGTTTTATCCACACTTTAAAGAGTTAAAAATGAAAATGAAGCTTACTTATTAGATAAAGTGAGTTTCATTTTTTATTAAATTACATATTTGTAATAGGAATTTCCTGCGAAATGAGGTATCCTAAGAAAGGTGATAAAACACAGAGGTAAAGGAGTGACACGATGAGTCGTGTAGATCGTTATAAACATATTCATGAAAAATCGAGACCAGCAGAGCATAAAAAGACCTTTAATCCCCGAAAATCAATGGGTGAACATAGAGAAGAAGAACCAGAAGAACTAGCTGAAAGCCTTCAAGAGCCAGTTTACGAAGACAGCTATACTGAGGACAGTCGCAGAAGTGAGAGGCGACATCAAACAGATTCAGGTGGTGGCAACGGTTCTGACCAACCACCCCGCGGAAAAAAAGACAAGAAACCAAAAAAGAAACGTAAAAAATCAAAAACAAAACGCTTTTTCAAATGGCTAGTGATCCTATTGATTCTGTTATTTGCTTATAGTACAGTCATGTTTTTAAAAGGAAAATCTGCAGCAGAACATGATGACTCGTTGCCTCAAGAAAAAGTAGAAACATTTAATGGTGTCAAAAGTAGCAACGGGGCTAAGAATATTTTAATTCTTGGCAGCGATACACGTGGGGAAGATGCTGGACGAGCCGACACAATAATGGTTCTCCAACTAAATGGACCATCAAAAAAACCGAAATTAATTTCATTTATGCGTGATACATTCGTGGACATTCCTGGTGTCGGGCCGAATAAAATTAATGCCGCATACGCTTATGGCGGTGCTGAATTGGTTCGTGAAACGTTAAAACAAAACTTTAATTTAGATACGAAATATTATGCTAAGGTAGATTTCCAATCATTTGAAAAAATTGTTGACTCTATGTTTCCAAAAGGTGTCAAAATCGATGCAGAAAAATCACTGAATTTAGATGGCGTTGATATTGAAAAAGGGCAACAGGTCATGGATGGACATGTCTTACTTCAATACGCTCGCTTTAGGATGGATGAAGAAGGCGACTTTGGTCGGGTTCGTCGCCAACAACAAGTTATGTCAGCTGTAATGAGCCAAATGAAAAACCCAATGACTTTATTAAGAACCCCAGAATCACTTGGGAAATTAGTCGGCTATATGTCGACAGATGTGCCTGTTAGTTTCATGTTAACGAACGGACCATCATTGTTGATTAAAGGAAAAGCAGGGGTTGAGTCATTATCGGTTCCGGTACCAGATTCTTGGAATTTTGGTGAATCCTCTTATGCAGGCAGTATTTTAGAAGTAGATGAACACAAAAATGCTGACGCCATCGAAAAATTCCTGAACGAATAAGGAAAGCATTTTAAAATATCCTTTTTTATGCTATATTAGAAACAACGTGGAAAATTAGTGAAACGAGGTTACAAAATGAAAATTGCTATTGTGACAGATAGTACAGCTTATTTACCCGAGCGCATTAAAGATCATCCGAATCTTTTTGTAATTCCCATCCCAGTCATTTTAGATGGAAAAATATACAACGAAGGCATTGACATTGAAGCAGATGAATATTATGCATTGCTAAATAATAGTAAAGAATTTCCGACGACTTCACAACCTGCTTTAGGAGAAGTGTTAGAGCTTTACAAATCAATCGCTGAACAAGGGTACGACACCATCATCAGCATTCATCTTTCTTCAGGAATCTCTGGTTTTGTTCATACGTTGCACGGACTTACTGATGAAATCCCAGGCGTTGCTTTGTATCCATATGACTCAAAAATTACAAGTATGCCAATGGGACACATGGTAGAAGCTGCTTTAGATTTAACAGAAGAAAAAGCCAGCTTAGAAGAAATTTTTGCCAAATTAGATTTAATTCGTGATAATACGTATGCATATCTAATTGTAGAAGATCTGAACAACTTAGTTCGTGGCGGTCGCTTAACGAATGGCGCAGCCTTGATCGCTGGGCTATTGAAGATTAAACCTATCTTGACTTTTGAAGATGGAAAAATTGTATTATTTGAAAAAATCCGTTCAACAAAGAAAGCTTTTGCTCGTGCAGAAAAGATTATTGGTGAACGAAACGCAGGGATTGAAGCACCAGTTAAACTGTATGTGATTCATGCCAATAACCGCATCGTTGCTGAAAAAGAACAAGCAAAATTACAAAAGCTATACCCAAATGCAGAAATTGAAATCGGTCATTTTGGTCCAGTTATCGGGACCCACCTAGGGGAAAAAGCAATTGGTTTAGCGATTTCAGCTCAATAATAAAAGATGAGACAAAAGTAAACTACTTCTGTCTCATCTTTTATTCTATTATTTTGTCGTTTGCTGCTGTTACTCAGCCGAATACTTTTTGTTTATAAGAAAATGTAAAATTACTCCTTTTTATTAGAAAATATCTTGCAAATTAAGCAATTCCTTACAAAGTAATGTATACTAAGGAAGAGGAGGCGGTTAAATGAAAAGAAATATAGCCTTGTTGCAAAGCGAAAAAATGAAAAAAGTTCAAGCTTTAGCAAACTACTACCAAGAATCAATTGACTTACCGCCTGGAAAAAACCGTGAGGCGGTTATCAAAAAGATTAATGAATCAAAAAAAGAAATTAAAGAAATAAATGATATATTAACAGATATTCAAAAGAAAAAGAAATAAAGGAGTCGTTTGTGATTATCGATGGATTTACGTTATTGCTATTTTTATTTGTCGTCGTTATGTATGGTTACTTTTACTTCGTACGTAAAAGTATTATAATTCCGGCTGCAAAACATCCTACAACAAAATATTTAGTTGCTTTTTTTAGTTTAATGATTCTGGCCAATGCATTTTCGGCAGGAGATAAAATTGAAATGATTCGAAGTGTGTTATATATTTTGATTATCTTCAGTTTTCTTTACGATGCAAGAGGTTTTGCGGAGGACTGTATTATTACGCATCCTTTTGACAATCGGGGCACGGCCTTTAAAGATATCGAAAAGATTGTCCTTGTTCAAAAGTCGAACGGTATTCGTTTAGGGTATTTAAAAAAAGGCAGAAGAGGGGTGGTTTTACGCTTTTCTGCGCCACTAGAAGAAATGGTTCTTTTTCTTTCAACACGGATGAATGAAGAGGCAGAAATTGATATTATTGTTAATGAAGATTAACCATGTTCAGCTCCTAGAAATCAGCTTTTCCCGCGTTAAGTTTTGTCTGAATTTCTTTTAAAAAAAAGAAAGCAATTTTGCTTGTACTTTTGGTAAAATTTGTTATAATTAGTCAGATTAAATTTTGGAAGGAAGTTGTTTCGGTGAGTGAAGAATTTGAAAAGTGTGTCGCTGACTTGAAAAAGAAATATCAAGCAATCCCTGAAGAAAAACGACAACACTTTGCAGAACGTATGCAAAAGAAAAATTTCTTACGCTACAAAAAAATTGAATTAATTAAAGGAGAACTTCTTCGTTTAGAAGCACGACGCGCTCAATTGGAACTTTGCGAACGCAGTTCTGAGTTAGAAGAAGTTGAAAAGAAAATTATTCTTAAAAAGAAAAAATTACTTAAATGTTTTGATCGGTAAGTCATTAAAAATTTAATATAGAAGGGAATGATAGGATGGAATTTACCTTTCTAATCATTGTTTTTGCACTGTCTATTACCTTCTCAAACATATTCAACCGGATTGTTCCCGTCATTCCGCTGCCAATTGTGCAAATTATTGTAGGCGTTCTAATTGGTTTAACTAAAATGGGGCAGGAAATTGAATTTGAGCCTGAAGTGTTTTTAGTAATGATTATTGCACCGCTTTTATTTAGAGAAGGGGAGCTAATCAATCTGAAAGCAATGATGAAAAATTTCGGGATGATTCTTTTCTTGGCCTTTTTTGGTGTGTTAATTACCTTAGTCGGAGTCGGCTGGACCCTGCATATGATTTTGCCTACTTTACCATTAGCCGCTTGCTTCGCTTTTGGAGCGGCTCTAGGGCCAACGGATGCGGTGGCGGTAGGTTCGTTATCAGGTCGAATTGACATTCCTGAACGTTCGATGAACATTTTATCTGGTGAAGGACTCATTAATGATGCATCAGGCGTTACAGCCTTTCAATTTGCATTAGCGGCTTTATTAACGGGGTCATTTTCGCCGGTGGAAGCGGCAGGGACCTTGGTTATTTCCAGTATTGGTGGAGCGGTAGTCGGAATCGTGTTAGTTCTATTAAAACAGCAAATTGTTCATTTACTTGAAACTGCAGTGGCAAAAGATGTTACAGGCTACTTGTTGATTGAATTACTCTTGCCATTTATTGCTTATTTAATTTCAGAGTTGATTGGCGTTTCTGGAATTATTGCCGCTGTGATTGCTGGAATTATGCAAGCGTCTAGTTTGAAAAAAGTTTCGCTTTTTGAAGCAGAACTG
This sequence comes from Enterococcus sp. DIV0294, assembly GCF_050558155.1. Taxonomy (NCBI): domain Bacteria; kingdom Bacillati; phylum Bacillota; class Bacilli; order Lactobacillales; family Enterococcaceae; genus Enterococcus; species Enterococcus sp. DIV0294. The sequence goes on from NZ_CP187889.1 coordinate 1,402,755, forward strand.
TCAAATGTTGGCGAAAGTATTTGGAGTATGATTGAGTTCACCTTAAATGCCTTAGTTTTCTTATTCTTAGGAATTGAACTTTCTCAAGTGTTTTCGCCAATTTGGATTGACCAACAATATTCAAACTGGTTCCTACTAATGGTTGTTCTAATTATTAGCGCCGTTGTCTTTTTGATTCGTTTCTTAGCCATTTTCAGTGTTTACACGCTTCAACATGGACTTAAGAAAGTTAAAAACGCAATGAATGAAATGCTGATTTTAACTTTTGGCGGTGTTAAAGGAACAGTGAGTTTAGCCACCATCTTTATTTTGCCAACAGCGATTAACGGCGAGCATTTTAAAGAACGACCGTTATTACTATTCATTACGGCTTGTGTTATTTTGGTGACTCTGATTGGTGGGATTCTAGTTTTACCATTTTTAACTGATTCAGAGACGGAAGTGGAAAATGAAGAGTCAGTCGAAATTGATTTATTACGTGATGTCATTGATGTCTTAAAACAGCAAAATGAAGAGAATCCTCGTGGTGAAATGAATGCGGTCATTGAAAATTATCAAGATCGTTTAAAAGAATTGTATACCGAGCAGCTAAGTGCAGAACGAAAACAAGAAGTGCAAGAGTTGCGGACGTTAATTGTGTCCATTGAACGAGACGGCTTAGAAGAAAGTCTGAAACAAGGAGAAATTAGTGTCAGAAGTTATCGTATGTATCAACGCTTGATTACACGGATGCAACGGTCGATTGCCAAACAATTATTATCGATTGTAGGCTTTTGGTTATTATTTGCTCGACAAATCATTTCGATTCTTTTACATCCTAAGCTATTTTTCAATCGTGGTGAAGCTTCTGAAGAAGAAAAAGAATTACGAAATGAAGAACTAGAAAATATTCGCCAAGTTTTTCTAAGAAATTCTCAAGTTATTCTGAAGAGTTTAGATAATTTGCGTGGTGTCTATGATGATGATTTAATTGATTTCTTCATTGAGGGACGCTTGGATTTAGCCCATAAGTTTGAAAAAGGCGAATTTATTGATTCATATATTGTTCATACGGAGACAGACTATGTCAAAGACCTATTATTAGGCTTCCAAGAAGAACGACGGATGATTGATCATTACGAACAATCTGAACGCATTTCAATTATCGAAGCGAACGAGTTACGAAAAAATGTCAATTTATTAGAGAGTTATTCGATTAGCGGCGAAGTGAATAATGTTCCGCTGAAACGATTTGTTAAAAATTTTAATAAAGAATAAGTAATAGTGCATGAGAAGAGTTGATATCTCCTTCAAAATTTAAAAATCCTATAACTAAATTTTAAGTACAGACTAAAAACCACCGTAAAATTTTTTATTTTAAAGAATTTTTACGGTGGTTTTTTCTTTATAATAATTATACATTTAATTAAAAATAATAACAAAATCCATTGATAGATATAATTTTTAATAAAATAAATATTTTAATGATTATTCGCAACGTTTGTTTATATTTCTTGATATATGCCTAAAACGTTATTTAATAACAATTTTTAATATTTCGTTAAAAAAACCTTTATTTATGTGGTGTTTGTGTGTACAATTTAATTATTGTAATAATAAATATACGATTAAAAAGGAGTGGTGAAAATGGTAGGGACAGTTGCGGTAACTCCAGAACAACTTAAGAGTCAAGCTAAAGTTTACGCACAAGCCTCGAATCAAATTAACAATGCAATTCGCAAAGTTAATTCAATGAATCAACAAATTTCGCAACAATGGAAAGGCGAAGCATTTCAAGCGTACTTGGAACAATATAATCAATTAGAGGGTAACGTGAAAAAAATGGAAGAATTACTTATTAGCATCAATCAACAATTGAACAAATACGCTGATACTGTCGCACAACGAGATCAACAGGATGCACATTCATTTGGTTTTTAAATAATTATAGTTGTTGGAGGGGAAAATGAATAATCATTTAAAGAAAAAAGCTTATCGAAACACACCAGCTTTTGTGATGTTAGCATGGGGTTCGTTTCTGTTCTTTGTGGTATTAATTTTGGTGGGACTTTATACATTAAAGGAGCCTTTAATGGTAAAGGGATATTATTTAATGGGATCGGTAGGGTTAATTTCTTCTTCATTCACTTTATCTAAAGTCATTAGAGATAATCAAGAAGATGAAGAAAGATATAATCAGATGTTTCGAGCACATGAAGAATCAGAAGAGTAAGAAATTTCTTCTGATTTTTAATGAATTGAGAGGGCATTCTTTTGAATGCTCTTTTTATATAATAATTAAAGGAGGAAGCTGATGGTAAAAATCGCATCCAATCAAGGCACTGCCCAAAAGGCAATTGCCGGGATCAAGAATGTATCTGTGAGTAAAAATCAAACATGTCATTTAGGAGAAAGCAATATTTCAAGTATGAAAAAAGGGGTTAAAGTCAGTAATCAACTGCTCAATAAATTAGCAAAAGTAGTCAATGGTGTCAACGCACAAGCTAATAAATTCCCCAAATTAGCGGCAACGATGGCGGCTAGAGATAGCCAAACAACGTTTAAATAAGGAAAAACGATGGAAAAGGATACGAATGAAAAATTAAGAAGGAACTATGCGGAACAGATTGTCGAAAAAGAACGAGCGATGGATCAATTGTCGAAGGAAAAGAAGCAAATCCAAACCATTTTTGGTACACTAGAGTATGAACTAACTAGAAATTTTCGCGAACTTGAGCAACTCAATGCAGAAGTGATTCATAAAGGCGGTAAGTTTACGCGTTGGGAGCAAGAGGAGCTCTCTGGAAAACAACGCTATTTAAAGGGCTTTTGACAACAACAGACACATGAATTAAGTCAAAGATACACAAAAGCAACCGCACAATCGAATGAAGAACGACTACAGCTCCAAAGAGAAAGGAGTCGGTTGTCATGGGATTAATCTACTCCAGTAGCGATTCTTCAGCAATGATGCGTGCGCTGTCCAGCAACCTAGCAGTTGCCCGAACAACCACCAGTGAGCTAACAGCTGGTTGTCAGCAACTAATCGCAGCCATCGACGGTCATACATTGTCTGGCGCTGCTTATAATGCGGGAAAAGGGCTATTTTCAGAATTAGTGATTCCGACGATTCATCGAATGACTGCCGCCGTTGATAACGTCCAAAGTAATTTGGTCAAATACAACGCTGCGGATTCATTTATTGCCAGTGAGGGCTTTTTAGATGAAGACAAACTCAAATTAAAAATAAAAATCATGAAAGCCAATCAACAATTATTGCACGATTCTGCTAGAGCAGTCGCCACATTAGCCCATAGTCAGCCAATTCCAGGAATTTATGAACTCTTACAAAATGCCCAACGGACCTTTATTAAGATGGCAGAAAGCATGCAACAGGACATTGATAAGCTCCACAAGCAAATACAAAAGCTCAATGAGTTTGATCGACAAACCAAAAACCTATTCGCCACTAGCTTAGAAGAAATGCAGTTGGCGATGCAAGGGATCTTAGTCCTGAATGAAACAACGGTCAAAAGCAACGGCCTCTACACCTTACCAAGTGGTGTTGATAAAAGTTACTTTACGGAAATTAAAAAAGATACTAAAAATGAAGTGACTGACAAACAATTATTAGAAGGCTGTACGATTATTCGTGTTCATGATAGATCACGCGGCTTTGAGTATTACATGTTAGAAAAGGACGGCTATTCCTACCGAATAGACGAGAAAAAACTATCAGGAAACTTGGCTTCTCTAGTAAAAAAATATGACTTAGATGTAGTAGAATTGACGCCAAAGGAACTGACTACCCGAGTCAATAATCAGCAGAAAAAAGGCTATAATTACTTTGAAAAGGATGACAGAGTTTTGGGATTAGGTCTCCTGTCAAAAGGTCAAGGAGTCATGGATGAAATCCAAGAGTCAGGTGTGTGGGATTCCCTGTGGATGTTAGGCTTAAGTACCGCAGCAATCCGAAGTACCCAGACATTCTCTAACGAAACTGGTGGCACGAGTAATGGCTTAAAAGGAAGTAAGAATGGACGGGCTTATACGCTTGATAGGAATAAGAGTGCTGAGGCTAAATTTTCTGGAGAAGATATCTTTAACTATACAAACAAAGTGATCGAGCACATGGCTAATCCTGATAGAGCAGTTCCAGCTCAAACATTGAAAGAAGTAATCAATGGTGGTATCTCAATGTCTGACCCCAGAGGTTCTAGTGCGACAATGTATTATAGTAAAATTTATATTAATGACAAGAAGTATAATTTTGAAGTGCTTTATGATAAACCAACAAACACTGTTTATCACTTTAAATATGACAGAAGACCATTGGGCCCATTACCAGCAGTATCAAAACAATAATACTGGAGGAAACTATAATGACAAAAAAAGAGCAACTATATTATTTATTAAATGGTTTGAATCTTGGAGAAATAGAAATTAACCATTTTACAAATCAGTTTATGAAAATTTTTGATTTAGAAATAGATTATGATGAATTGTCGAATAAAGAATATACAGTTCTAGGAAATATTTCTGATATGTCAGCTAGATTTTCTGATAATACAGAAGATTTGAAATTACCTAATGTGTACTATAGCGAAAAACAAATTAGAGATGAAGTATTCTATGCTTTAAAAGAATTAATGTAAATCATATAAAAAAAGACGATTTACTGATTGATAATTAAATAATAAGGCCTTGATAGTAAGGATATAGGTTCATCAATCCAGTTGTCAATAGCTAACAAAATATATCTATCAGAAAAAACAGAGTGATTGTGGTCAATTTAAACCGCAATCACTCTGTTTAAAATAAATATAGAACCTGGATTTAAAAATTATTAATACACGATAACAAAACTTACATAATACCAATCTACAAGTCGCAACCTTCAAGACATTGACAAACTCCACAAGCAAATACAAAAGCTCAATGAGTTTGATCGACAAACTAAAAACCTGTTCGCCACTAGCTTAGAGGAAATGCAGTTGGCGATGCAAGGCATCTTAGTCCTGAATGAAACAACTGTCAAAAGCAACGGTCTCTACACCTTGCCAAGTGGTGTGGATAAAAGTTACTTCACGGAAATTAAAAAGAAGCTTCTACGGTTCTTGAAACAGCCAAACCAAAAATAGAGCTAATCAAGAAAACCGACAGTCTAGAAGAAATCAGCAGAAAAACCATTGCTTGTGCAAATATAGGCATTAATCCTTATACAGGAAAGAAAATTAGTCAAAGAGAAGCCAATAAATTCAAGTATACTGCATGGTCTGGAACGCTTACGGAGATTGGAAATGTCGTTTTAGGCTCATATTATGGAAATAAAGCCGCTTCACGACTGGACGGACTTGATAATGTAGGGAATGTGAAAAAAGGGAGAAGTTCCGCTAACGACGCCTTAACTAGCAATAAAAACAGAAAAAATTATGTATTAGATAGAAATAAAAGCACAGGAACTGTGACTTATAAGAAAGTCAATGGGTCTACAAATACAGTCTGGGATGATATTAAAGGTACACAACCTCCAAGAGAAGGAACTACTATTCCTAAATCGTTCGAAATGAGTGTTAATGGGGAAAATTGTGGGTAAATCCAAACGGAACCAAGCACATGGTAGAATATTCAACTCGAAATTTATCTCATGGACAAAAACTTACCGAACAACAATTATTAAGGAGTTTTCAAGGTGCTGTAGAACAAGCTACCTCTACAGGGATAAAATTTAATGCTAAAATAATAATAGATAATTGGGAATTAATATTTAGTCCGGCTAGAGAAGCAGGACAATTACCAGTTATTAAACATGCTGTATATCTGCCTTAACTATGGAAGGAGCAAATTATGAAAATTAAAAGTTATGAAGATAAACTAGTCAAAGATGATATGGAAGTTGACTATTATGTCCCAATCACGGTATCATTTTCAGAAAATGATGATAAGTATAGTTTAGGAGAATTTTATTATTATAGATTCGTTAACGAACACGAATCCTTCGTTGAGCTTAAAATCAATTCTGTTACACAGAAAATTGTAGAAGTAGTATTAACAGCCATCAATGATATTGAGGAGTCTAATTTATTTATTGATGAGTATACAGAAAAAAATCCAGTAATTCAAACAGATATTTTTAATGGAAATTCGATTATAACTAAAGAATCTGGTTTTAAAATATCTAGGGAATATAAAAGGTTGTATTTTAAGCTAGATAAAGAAAAGATAGATTCTGTTGTAAAAATGTCTAACCATGTATCTTTATTTCTAAATGAAGACAGTGAGATTGTTGGTCTGGAATTTTCTAGCTTTTCAGATAATGAATGGGCAGAACTCAGTGAAAGTATACAATCTACTACTTGATTTTATTTTAAATAGAGACGATTTATAGGTGGTGCGAAATAATGGTATATTCCCAATCTAAACAATTTAGTACAAATCAAGTAAAGTTAAAAAATGAAGGCAAGGAGTTGTTAAATGAATTAGATAAAAGATGTAATATATCTGATGATGTTCAAAAAACACAATTAAAACTAATCTATTCAGAAATTAGTTCTATGGTTAGTTCTGTTGAAAATCCACAATCTATAAAAAAAATTATAGCTTCTTATCCTCAATTGATAGTAGATACTTGGGATTTCTCAGACGAATTAGGAATTAGATTATTACATTTCAAAGATTCATATAACAAATTTATGAAAAAAGTGTTTAATGGTAATTAATTAGTAAATAACATTAGAAAAAAGTAGAGTGATTGCAGTTAATTCAAACTACAATCACTCTGTTTAAAATTAAAAATCATGAACATAGGATAACAAAGTGTACATAATATCTATCTACAAGTCGTAATATGCAAGGCATCTTAGTCCTGAATGAAACAACTGTAACTTTTGGGATGGACTGTTCTCCTATGAAATCTTATCTGAAAAGAGCATTTCAGAAATGATTAAAAAACATGCAGGAAATGGAAAAGAACATTATGGACTTGGAATTTGGTTGGTAAATCCAACAAAAAATCATACGCATATTTATATTGAAGGTTGTGATCCCGGTGTTTCCTGTATTTCACTGTTCAATCCTTTGGGAAAAGATATATACACAGTTTTTAGTAATTATGAAGACAATGTTTGGGAGCTTGCTCGAGGCTATTTATCAAGAAAATAAAGAACATACAGAACCTTGGACAAAGCGGGTTTGAATTTTTGTCCAAAGTTAAGGTTCGCTACATATGAAATTCTCTCTTGACGAAGATTATTCTGAACATCTATAATTTATTTTTTTGGTAGCCGCATACGCTGATTTTTGATACAATAAGCAAGACCAAAATAGAAGGAGTTGGTAGTGTCGGTGAAAGAATTAAAAGTAACAGATTTAACCAAAACATATGGGGAAAAAACACTATTTGATCATCTTTCTTTTTTGATTCATGAAAAAGATCGCATTGGTTTAATTGGGATTAACGGCACAGGGAAAACCAGTTTATTAAATATTATTGCTGGCGTAGATAGCGGTGATGGTGATCTTGCTGCAATTCAGCAGCCAAGTGATTATCAAATTGGGTACCTTTCCCAGAATCAAACATTTGACGAGAATATTACGATTGCAGAAGCCGTGTTTCAGGGAGACAGCCCGATCATAAAAGCGGTCAAAAATTATGAATTAGCGTTAGCTGCTTTAAGTGAGAATGGTTTAGACGAAGGGGTTCAAAGACGTTACACGCAAGCAGAAGAAGCCATGAATAAACAAGATGCTTGGACAGCAGATACCAATGCAAAAATTATTTTACAAAAATTAGGTATTCCCACATTGGAAAAGAAAATAGGTGAGCTTTCTGGTGGGCAGTTAAAACGAGTAAGCTTGGCGCAAGTCTTAATTGAAGCGCCTGATTTACTGTTATTGGATGAACCAACGAACCATCTGGATTATGAAACGATTGAATGGCTGGAAAACTTTTTAAATAACTATCGTGGCGCGGTTTTAATGGTGACCCATGACCGCTACTTTTTAGATCGAGTAACCAATCGGATTTTCGAACTTTCTTTTGGAAAACTGTATGAATACAAAGGAAACTATGAAACGTATGTAATGGAAAAAGCCGAACGTGAACGTGTCGCTGTAGAACAAGAAGAAAAAAGAAAACGCCTCTTCAAACAAGAACTTGCGTGGATGCGAGCAGGCGTTCAAGCACGAGGAACGAAACAGCAAGCAAGAATTGATCGGTTTCAGGATTTAAAAGAAAACTTGCATCAGGTACAAACCAATGGCACCTTAGAAGCAGACTTTGCCACGCAGCGTTTAGGGAAAAAAGTTCTGGAAATCAAGGAAGGAAATTATGCCATTGATCATAAACAGCTTTTGAAAGACTTTAATTTACTCATTCAAGCAAACGATCGAATTGGCATTACTGGTAAAAATGGTGCAGGAAAATCCACGTTATTAAATATTTTAGCTGGACGCATTCCTTTAGAGAGTGGCCTATATAGTATCGGTGAAACCGTCCGAATTGGCTATTATACCCAGCAAAACGAAGAAATGGACCCTAATCAACGGATGATTGCTTATTTGCAAGAAGCAGCAGAAGAAGTGAAACGAAGTGATGGAAGCAGCGTTGGGGTCGCTGAAATGTTAGAGCGCTTTTTATTTCCTCGTTTTATGCATGGCACACTGATTGGCAAACTGTCTGGTGGAGAAAAACGCCGGTTATATCTCTTAAAATTATTAATTAGTCAGCCTAACGTGTTATTATTGGATGAGCCAACCAACGATTTGGACATTGATACGTTGACCATTTTAGAAGATTATATCCAAACGTTTAAAGGAGCGGTAATTGCGGTTTCTCATGACCGTTATTTCTTGGATAAAACAATGGATAAATTGTTAGTTTTTCAAGGAAATGCTCAGATCCTATCATTTTATGGCACAATGAGTGAATATTTGGCGAACCAAAAAGAACAAGAAAAGGTCAAAGAAAAACCGCTCAATAAACCAGTAAAAGAAGCATCGACAGAAAAGAAAGAAAAAACAAAGCTGACTTATATGGAACAAAAAGAGTGGGCAACAATTGAAGAAGACATCACACAATTAGAAACGAAATTAGAAACATTAACTGAAGAAATGAATCATCAGGGTGATGATTTTGTTCGTTTACAAGAATTGCAAGAAGCAGTAACAGCAACGGAACAATTGTTAGAAGAAAAAATGAATCGTTGGGAATACTTGAGTGAATACGCGGATTAAGAGACGGAGGGAATAAGATGGAAGAAGCATACTTAGCGCTAGGAAAAAAGATTTTAGAAGAAGGTCATTTTAAAGAAGACCGTACAGGAACTGGTACGTATAGTTTATTTGGCTATCAAATGCGTTTTGATTTGGCCAAAGGATTTCCCTTACTAACAACCAAACGAGTACCGTTTGGCTTGATTAAAAGTGAGTTATTGTGGTTTTTAAAAGGCGACACGAATATTCGTTATTTGTTAGAGCGAAATAATCATATTTGGGATGAATGGGCGTTTGAACGCTATGTAAAAAGCGCAGATTATCAAGGACCAGACATGACGGATTTTGGGCATCGTGTCTTACAAGATCCAGCATTTGCAGAACAATACAAAGAAGAACATCAAAAATTCTGTGACGCCATTTTAAACGATGAAGAGTTTGCAGAAAAATATGGTGAATTAGGGAATATTTATGGTGCGCAATGGCGTCACTGGGAAACCAAAGATGGTAGCTTTATTGATCAATTAGCTAATGTGATTGAAATGATTAAAACCAATCCTGATTCTCGCCGTTTAATTGTTTCTGCTTGGAATCCAGAAGATGTGCCTTCAATGGCGTTGCCACCTTGTCACACTATGTTTCAATTTTATGTAAATAAAGGAAAATTAAGCTGTCAACTTTATCAGCGCAGTGCCGATGTTTTTTTAGGTGTTCCTTTTAACATTGCAAGCTATGCTTTATTGACACATCTGATTGCACATGAAACAGGTTTAGAAGTGGGGGAGTTTGTACACACGCTAGGAGATGCCCACTTATATCAAAATCATGTGGAGCAAATGCAAGAACAATTATCACGAGAAGTTCGTTCTTTCCCAACGCTCGTTTTGAATCCAGACAAGGCTTCTGTTTTTGATTTTGATATGGAAGATATTAAAGTAGAAGGCTATGACCCACATCCAACGATTAAAGCGCCGATTGCCGTATAAAAAAGGAGAGAGAAGCTATGTTAGCAGCCATTTGGGCCCAAGATGAACAAGGAGTTATTGGTAAAGAAGGCAAATTGCCTTGGCATTTACCCAACGACTTGAAATTTTTCAAGGAAAAAACAATTCATAATACATTGGTCTTAGGACGTGCAACTTTCGAAGGCATGGGATGTCGTCCGTTACCAAATCGAACAACGATTGTTCTTACCAGTAATCCGGATTACCAAGCTGAAGGCGTTTTGGTTATGCATTCCGTAGAGGAGATTCTTGCGTATGCTGACAACTATGAAGGTGTGACCGTTATTGGTGGAGGTTCTGTCGTTTTTAAAGAACTGATTCCCGCATGCGATGTCTTATATCGGACGATGATTCATGAAACGTTTGAAGGCGACACTTTCTTTCCAGAAATCGACTGGTCTGTTTGGGAAAAAGTTGCCACTGTTCCCGGCGTCGTGGACGAGAAAAATCTCTATGCACATGACTATGAAACGTATCATCGAAACGATAAATAATAAAATGAAGGGAGGCATGAGCAATGCCGACATTGAAAGAAAAAATTATTCAAGAGAGTCAACGTTTAGGGATCGATAAAATCGGCTTTACTCATGCTGAACCATTTATTGAATTAGAAGATTCTCTGCATGAACAACGAGAGCGAGGATATAACTCGGGGTTTGAACATCAAAATGTGGAAGAACGAATTTACCCAGAAAAAACGTTTGAGCATCCTAAAAGTATTATCTCCATTGCTTTAGCTTATCCCACCAAAGCTCAGGAAAAAATGCCTAGAGATGAAAAGCGTGGACAATTTGCGCGAGCCTCTTGGGGAATTGATTATCATCACATTTTGCAGGATCGGTTGCAAAAATTAATTGCTTTTATTGAAGAGCAAGCTGCCACTGAAGCAGAAAAAGAACACTGGCGCTTTCGGCCGCAAGTAGATACTGGCGAATATGTTGACACCGCTGTTGCTCAGCGGGCGGGTTTAGGATTCATTGGTAAAAATGGTCTACTGATTACCGAAGAATTTGGTTCCTTTGTATATTTAGGTGAGGTGACCACCAACATTCAATTTGAACCAGATGAACCTGTTCCAAATGGTTGCGGTGATTGTACTCGTTGTATCACAGGGTGTCCTACAGGGGCTTTGTTAGGGGACGGTCGAATGAATGCTCAAAAATGTTTGTCTTATCAAACGCAAACAAAAGGCATGATGCCTGAAGAGTATCGAAAAAAAATGCGTAACGTCATTTATGGTTGCGACATTTGTCAGTTGGTTTGCCCTTATAATAAAGGAAAAGATTTTCATTTTCATGAAGAGATGGAACCAAAGATTGAGGAAGTTTATCCCAAATTGGCACCGTTATTAACTATTTCCAATAAAGAGTTTAAACAGCAATTCGGACACTTAGCAGGCTCTTGGCGTGGTAAAAAACCATTGCAACGGAATGCTTTAATTGCGTTAGCGAATTTGGGCGGCCGTGAAGCTATCCCACAAATTATTCTCTGTTTAAATGATCAGCGTCCTGTCATTCGCGGAACAGCTGCTTGGTCGTTAGGTCAGCTCGCAAAAAGAGAACCCGAGCAAAGTTTAGAAGCTTTAAATTATCTACTTTCTGTAGAAACTGAAGCAGAGGTTATCGAGGAAGCTCAAAAGGCTATTCACTTGTTAACAAGCAAAAAAGGAAGCCGCTCAACGGAGTGACTTCCTTTTTTTATTAAATATGATTGCGATATAAACCAACAACTTTACCTAAAATTGTAACGTTATCTAAAAGAATAGGCGCTAATGCATCATTTTCAGGCTGCAAGCGGATATGATCTACTTCTCGGAAGAATCGTTTACAGGTTGCTTCATCTTCATCGGTCATTGCGATTACGATGTCGCCATTATTGGCATTCGATTGCTTACGAACAATCACTTGGTCGCCATCTAGAATACCTGCGTTAATCATACTTTCTCCTCGAATCGTCAACATAAATAAAGCATTTTCTTCTGTACGTAAATCAGGAGGTAACGGGAAGAAATCTGATGCTTCTTCCACCGCTAAAATTGGTTCACCAGCAGTTACGACACCTAACATCGGAATAGTTGTCGGTTGAATCCCGATCTTTTCCAAGCCTTCTGGTGTTAATTCGATTGCTCGCGGTTTTGTTGGGTCACGTAAGATTAGACCCTTTTTTTCAAGACGAGCTAAATGTCCGTGAACGGTAGAAGTTGAGGATAAATCAACAGCCTTCCCAATTTCGCGAACGGTTGGCGGATAACCCTTTAATTCGACTTGTTCGTATATATATTTAAGTACTTCTAATTGTCTTGTTTCTGTACGTTTCGCCAAAACCCGCACCTTCTTTCAATTGATAAAATTAGTGTACCATAAAATGCGAACGAAATCAAACAAGCGTTCGTGTTTTATAAATATCAGAATATAGTTGTTTTTTTAAGGCAGTTCTTATAATATAGACAGTGAGAGTAAGGAGGGATTTTGATGTTATCGAAAGAAAAAATTGCCCGTATAAATGAATTAGCGAATAAAGCAAAAGTGGAAGAACTTAGTGCGAAAGAAAAAGTCGAACAACAAGAATTACGTAAAGAGTACTTAGAAGCATTTCGTGGAGGGATGCGTCACCATATCGAAGGAATGAAGGTCGTGGATCAAGAAGGGACCGATGTGACTCCTGAAAAACTAAAACAAATTCAACGTGAAAAAGGACTTCACAACAGAAAGTAATTGCTTTCATTGTCGAAATAAGCTACACTATGAATAAAGGTAAAAAAAACCTAAATTAGGAGATGATTTTTTTGTTTGACAAGACAGATCAATTGGGCGTTAATACAATCCGGACATTAAGTATTGAAGCCGTACAAAAAGCGAACTCAGGACATCCTGGTTTACCAATGGGTGCTGCCCCAATGGCGTATGCACTTTGGACAAAACATTTAAAGGTGAACCCAACAACTTCTAGAAACTGGGTTGATCGTGATCGTTTTGTACTTTCAGCAGGCCACGGCTCTGCAATGTTGTACAGCTTATTACATCTATCAGGATACAACGTAACAATTGACGATTTGAAAAATTTCCGTCAATGGGATAGTAAAACACCAGGGCATCCAGAAGTGCACCACACAGATGGTGTTGAAGCAACAACGGGACCTCTAGGACAAGGGATTGCTATGGCTGTTGGTATGGCAATGGCTGAAGCGCATTTAGCTGCAACTTATAATCGTGATAGTTTCCCTATTATGGATCATTATACGTACGCAATTTGTGGTGACGGCGATTTAATGGAAGGTGTTTCCCAAGAAGCAAGTTCAATGGCTGGTCATATGAAATTAGGTAAATTAATTGTCTTGTACGATTCAAATGACATCTCATTAGATGGACCAACTTCTAAAGCCTTTACTGAAAATGTTGGGGCTCGTTATGAAGCATACGGATGGCAACATATTTTAGTTAAAGATGGCAATGATTTAGATGAAATAGAGGCTGCGATTGAAGCGGCTAAAGCTGAAACAGATAAACCAACATTGATTGAAGTTAAAACAGTCATTGGTTACGGAGCACCAAAAGAAGGAACTTCTTCCGTTCACGGCGCGCCAATTGGTGAAGAGGGCATTACAGCGGCTAAAGCTGTTTATGGTTGGGAATATCCTGACTTTACTGTGCCAGAGGAAGTCGCTGCTCGTTTTAAAGAAACGATGATTGACGAAGGCCAAAAAGCTGAAGAGGCTTGGAATGAGATGTTTAAGAACTATGAACATGCGCATCCAGAATTAGCCAAACAATTTAAAGAAGCTTTTGCCAACCAATTACCTGAAGGTTGGGAACAAGAATTACCTAAATATGAACTAGGAACAAGTGCCGCAAGTCGTGTAACAAGTAAAGAAACGATTCAAGCTATTTCAAAAGTTGTTCCAAGTTTCTGGGGAGGTTCAGCTGATTTATCAGCCTCAAATAATACAATGGTTGCTGCAGAAAAAGATTTCGAACCTGGTCAATACGAAGGCCGTAATATTTGGTTTGGTGTTCGCGAATTTGCAATGGCTGCAGCAATGAACGGGATTCAATTACACGGTGGTAGCCATGTTTATGGCGGGACATTCTTCGTCTTTACTGACTACTTACGTCCAGCAATCCGTTTAGCCGCTTTACAAAAAGTTCCTGTAACTTACGTCTTAACGCATGACTCTGTTGCGGTGGGTGAAGATGGGCCAACACACGAACCAATTGAGCAATTAGCAAGTGTTCGTTGCATTCCAAATGTTCATGTGATTCGTCCAGCAGACGGCAATGAAACTGTTGCTGCTTGGAAAATTGCTATGACTTCTACGGAAACACCAACTATTTTAGTTCTAAGTCGTCAAAACTTACCTGTTTTAGAAGGAACGTTAGAACACGCTTCTGATTCTGTTCAAAAAGGTGCTTATGTATTGTCACCACAAAAAGGTGAACAACCAGCAGGGATTTTAATTGCGACTGGTTCTGAAGTAAATCTAGCAGTGGAAGCACAAGCTAAATTAGCGGAAGAAGGCATCGATGTATCTGTCGTGTCAATGCCAAGTTTTGATTTATTTGAAAAACAATCTGCTGAATATAAAGAAAGTGTGTTACCTAAAGCTGTGACAAAACGTGTGGCGATTGAAGCTGCAGCAAGCTTTGGTTGGGAACGCTATGTAGGAACAGAAGGCAAAACAATCACAATTGATCACTTCGGCGCTTCTGCACCTGGCGGTCTAGTTCTTGAAAAATTCGGCTTTACTCCTGAAAATGTGGTTAATACCTATAAATCACTATAAATAAACATTAAAAAACCTGAATGCTTGTGATAGCATTCAGGTTTTTTTGCTTCATTTCTTTTTGGGAGCAAAGAGCATAAAGTGAAAAAATAATGCGAACAATTGGAACCCAATACCAGTTAAAGTAACACCAGACCAACCATAGTTTTGCCACATTAATGTACCAATCAATGAACCCAGTGAACCGCCGATGAAATAGAAAAACATAAAGACGGTATTGTTACGATTGCTGGCTTCTTCTCCCAAATTTTGGACGCGTGTTTGATTGGCTACTTGCCCAAATTGAGTACCGATATCTAAAACAATAATTGCTAAGATTAGTAAGACCACATGTGTTCCACCTAGAAAAAGTAAGATAAAACTACCGAACTGCATCAACAGGCCAATCAAAACAATCTTCCGTTCTGGATAATAATCGGATAGACGACCAATGATGGGTGCTACGAAAGCTCCCGATAAACCAAAAATTGCTAGAATACCGACTTCTTTAGGTCCCCAATAATAAGCTGGACTACTAACAAAGAAAATTAATGTAGACCAAAAGATTGAAAAGGTTGCAAACATAAAAAAGCCATTGACAGTTGCTTCTCTTAATAAAGGTTGTGATTTGATTAGTTTAGGAAGACTTTTCAAAGAACCTAAATAAGTTAATCGATTTGAACTTTGAGTATGTATCACTGTTTTGGGCAATTTTAATTGAAGTAGAACGACCAATGCTAACACGAATATTACGGCGATTAAGTAGACTGTTCGCCAAGAAGCTGCACTAGCAATGAAACCCGAGATCGTTCGAGACAATAAAATCCCTGTCAATAGTCCGCCAAGCATTCGACCTGTTACTTTACCACGGTTCGCTGGTCCCGCCATGACCGCAGCATAAGGAATAATAATTTGGGCGACAATAGAGAGCAACCCAATAAAAAAAGAAGAGAGTGCAAACAGGAGAAAACTTGGTGCAAAAAACGCAGCACTTAGAGACAGCGAGGAGAGCGCGGCTACTCGAATGATTAATTTGCGACGATCAACGACATCGCCTAATGGAACAAGAAAAAGTAAGCCTAGCGCATAGCCTAATTGGGTCAGCATAGTAACAAAACCAATAGAACCAATACTGACTTGAAAGTCCTGAGCAATTTGGGTGCCAATTGGTTGAATATAATACATATTGGCGACCACAACCCCGCAAGTTAACGCTAATAAAAACGTCACTTGATTTGTTAAACCCGATTGTTGTTTCTTCATCTAACCACCTACATTTCTATGTAATTCATTTTGTAATACAACAACTACTTGGTAATAGTTGTTTTGACTACAAAAACAGACTTCTCTTATAAAGTTTGTTCAAAAAGTGACAAGTCCATTAAAAAGTTTATCACAATAAATAAAGAAAAGTAAGAGGATAAATAACAAAAATCTCATCAAATTGAAAAGAAGAAGTGGTTGTTTTCACAAGTGTGAAGAGGGTTAATTAAATACAAACAAGATTTCAATTACATTACAGAAATTTTAAAACTCAAAATTTAATACGTTTATTTCTTGTTTCAATAGGAAATTAACGGTAAAATAGAAAAGTGAGACAGTGAGGAGGAAAAATGAATGAGCGAACAGTTAACAAGAAGTAGTAAACATATTCAAAAAGCTCTTAAAAAGCAAAAAGCTTATAAACGTGCTACCGCCGTTGCGGGGACTTCAATGATTTTAGCACCTGTGGTTGGTGCTGCGGTACCTGCCCAAGCAGAATCAAGCCAGCAAGCATTTATTAATGAAATCGGAAATTCAGCAGCAGCCGTTGCCAATAGCAATGATATGTATGCTTCCGTCATGATTGCTCAAGCGTTGCTAGAAAGTAGTTATGGTAGTTCTGGGTTAGCATCTGCACCGAACTATAACTTGTTTGGTGTAAAAGGAAGTTATAATGGACAATCTGTTTATATGCCAACAAAAGAATATTTAGACGGACAATGGGTGACCGTCACAGCAGCATTTAGAAGTTATAATTCTTATGCGGAATCGTTCCAAGATCATGCCAATGTTATTCGTTCCACTGCTTTTGGGGATACATACCATTATTCAGGCGTTTGGAAGAGTAATACTAGCAGTTATCGCGATGCAACAGCCGCTTTAGCTGGAAGTTATGCAACTGATCCAGGCTATGCCGAAAAATTGAATTGGTTAATTGAAGCATATAATTTAACTCAATATGATTGGGGAGCACCAGTCGCTCAAACCACTAGTTATTCAGATACAACGGGAACCGTTGATACAACAATCGATACAGCGGCTTCTGCAACAGCAACAGCAGAAACTGTAGCTAGTCAAAGTTACACTGTCGCAAACGGCGACACATTGTGGGACATTGCTGCACGTTTTGGAACGACAGTTGATAATTTAATGTCACTAAATGGATTAACATTGGATTCTGTTTTATCGGTGGGTCAAACCATCCAAATCGGTTAATTTTGCAATTATTTAGTTGAAGAAAGACCTTACAAAAGCAGTAGTTTTTGTAAGGTCTTTTATCGTGAAAATAGGTAGGGCTAGCAGCAATTATTTGATGAGCCTAATCCGTTTTTTTATTTAATTTTTCACAAACTAAAATTCGTTTTTCTGGTAGAAATCGTTTTTTTGAGCTATGCTTAGAGAAAGAATTATTATATTGTTTGTAAAATTGGAGGATGTAGGATTATGACTAAAGGTTATGTAAAATCAGTAACAGAGTTAATTGGTCAAAGCCCAGTTGTGAAATTAAAACGGATGGTACCAGAAGGAGCTGCAGATGTTTTTGTTAAACTAGAGTTCTTTAATCCTGGTGGCAGTGTGAAAGATCGAATTGCTTTAAGCATGATCCAACAAGCCGAAGCAGATGGTCGCCTAAAACCTGGACAAACGATTATTGAGCCGACTAGTGGTAATACAGGCATTGGGTTAGCAATGGTAGGTGCTGCGTTGGGATATCCAGTTAAGATTGTGATGCCAGATACTATGAGTATTGAACGCCGCAAATTAATGCAAGCATATGGGGCTGATTTATTATTAACCCCTGGTGCCGAAGGAATGAAAGGGGCAATTGCAAAAGCCACAGCATTAGCAGAAGAACACGGATACTTCATGCCTTTGCAATTTAATAATCCAGCTAATCCAATGGTACATGAACAAAAAACAGGAAAAGAAATTGTTGATGTCTTTGGTAAACGTGGCTTAGATGCGTTTGTTTCTGGTGTTGGCACTGGAGGAACCGTTACAGGAGTTGGCCATGAATTGAAACGGATTTTTCCAGATATTGAAATTGTTGCAGTAGAACCAACAGAGTCGCCTGTTTTAGAAGGTGGCGAACCAGGTCCACATAAAATCCAAGGAATAGGCGCTGGTTTTGTCCCAGAAGTTTTAGACACCACCGTTTATCAAAAAGTTGCCGCTGTTTCTAGTGAAGACGCATTAGAAACTGCTCGTTTAATGGGGCCAAAAGAAGGCATCCTTGTGGGGATTTCAGCAGGGGCAGCAATTAAAGCTGCCATTGATTTGGCAGTCGAATTAGGCGCAGGCAAACGTGTCTTAGCGCTGGTTCCGGATAACGGTGAACGTTATCTTTCGACAGCTCTTTACGAATTTCCAGAATAAAAAACACGCCAAAAAACGAGCATTTCTCTTAGTTTAGTAAAATGCTCGTTTTTTCCACGAGAATCCTACAATAATTCTTGTCAATCGTAATAAGAAATAGTATTATTTAAGAAAGATAGACAGGGGAGGGATACAAAGATGGACAACGTATTGGTTAAAAATGCACTTGCTGAATTAAAAGAAGCCAATATCCGAATTACTCCGCAACGTTATGCTATCTTGGAATATTTAATCGAAAATCATACACACCCAACAGCTGATGAAATTTATCGCGCACTAGAAGATCATTTTCCAAATATGAGTGTAGCAACGGTTTACAACAATCTACGTTTATTTACTGAAATCGGTTTCGTTCAAGAAATGAGTTATGGCGATGCATCTAGTCGTTTTGATTTTAGTTCGAAGAAACATTATCACGTGATTTGTCAAAAATGTGGTAAAATCGTTGATTTTCATTATCCAGGGTTAGAGGACGTTGAAATGGCCGCTAGTAAATTAACAGGCTTCGAAATTAATGAACATCGTTTAGAATTATATGGATTATGTCCAGATTGCCAACAAGCACAACAGGAGAATGTGTAAAAAATTACATACTGTTAAAAATTTATCAAAAGATAAGTCACTTGTCTAGGCAAATTTCACAAGCGTAAGAGTTTTCACTCTTATGCTTGTTTTTTTGTGTGGTTATTGACTTTTAAATTCTTAAAAACAAAAAATTAACTAGCTATTATTAAGAATTAGCAACAGTTTGTGAATTTTTTTATATGCGATTCACAAGCATAGAACTCGAATAAGCTTGATTCCTCTGATATATTTTAAACAGACAGAGGGAGACGTCACCTCTGCAAAACAAAGATTGTGAAAGAAGGGATTTACAACATGAAAGTCGTAGTCGTAGGATGTACCCATGCTGGAACTTCAGCAGTTAAAAGTATTTTAGCAAATCACCCGGAGGCGGAAGTCACTGTATATGAAAGAAATGACAATATTTCCTTCCTATCTTGCGGAATTGCCTTGTACGTTGGAGGCGTAGTTAAAAATGCTGCTGATTTATTTTATTCAAATCCAGAAGAACTGGCTTCTTTAGGAGCAACAGTGAAGATGGAACACAATGTTGAAGAAATCAACGTGGACGACAAAACTGTTACAGCGAAAAACTTACAAACGGGTGCAACTGAGACCGTTTCTTATGATAAATTAGTGATGACAACTGGTTCTTGGCCAATTATTCCACCAATTCCAGGAATTGATGCTGAAAATATTTTATTATGTAAGAACTATTCACAAGCCAACGTGATCATCGAAAAAGCGAAAGATGCCAAACGTGTCGTTGTCGTTGGTGGCGGTTATATTGGTATTGAATTAGTAGAAGCTTTTGTAGAATCTGGTAAAGAAGTCACTTTAGTTGACGGGTTAGACCGCATTTTAAATAAATATTTAGATAAGCCATTCACAGATGTTCTAGAAAAAGAATTAGTTGATCGTGGCGTTAATTTAGCTTTAGGTGAAAATGTCCAACAATTCGTAGCAGATGAGCAAGGAAAAGTAGCAAAAGTCATTACACCAAGTCAAGAATTCGAAGCAGATATGGTGATTATGTGTGTTGGTTTCCGTCCAAATACAGAATTATTAAAAGATAAAGTTGACATGTTACCAAATGGTGCAATTGAAGTCAATGAGTATATGCAAACAAGCAATCCTGATATTTTTGCTGCGGGTGATAGTGCAGTTGTTCACTACAACCCAAGTCAAAGAAAAAATTATATCCCATTAGCAACGA
Source organism: Enterococcus sp. DIV0294 (assembly GCF_050558155.1). Taxonomy (NCBI): domain Bacteria; kingdom Bacillati; phylum Bacillota; class Bacilli; order Lactobacillales; family Enterococcaceae; genus Enterococcus; species Enterococcus sp. DIV0294. Next base: position 1,423,129 of record NZ_CP187889.1, read on the forward strand.
ATGCTGTTCGTCAAGGTATGCTAGTAGGTCGTAATTTGACTGAACAAAAATTGGCTTATCGTGGCACACAGGGAACTTCTGGCTTATATTTATTCGGTTGGAAAATTGGTTCAACAGGTGTGACAAAAGAAAGTGCCAAATTAAACGGACTAGATGTCGAAGCAACTGTTTTCGAAGATAACTATCGTCCAGAGTTTATGCCAACAACTGAAAAAGTTCTGATGGAATTAGTCTATGAAAAAGGAACACAACGCATTGTTGGTGGTCAATTGATGTCTAAATATGATATCACACAATCTGCCAATACTTTATCATTAGCGGTCCAAAATAAAATGACTGTCGAAGATTTAGCGATTTCTGATTTCTTCTTCCAACCACATTTTGATCGCCCTTGGAACTACTTAAACTTATTAGCCCAAGCCGCTTTAGAAAATATGTAATTAATAATAATAGAAAAAGGATGAAGAACTTCTGTTCTTCATCCTTTTTGTTAGTCACTAAGCGCTCCAGTTGTTTGGTTCATTAATGCCATTAATTGCTCTTTCGTTGTTCGTTTGATAGAAAGAGGGGGGAGATTATCTAAAGAAAAATAAGCACAATTCGAGGTTTCAATGTTTTTTTCAAAGGGATGGTTTTCTAAAATCTCACAAGAAAAGATCATTTTATAGTACTGAAATAGTTGAGGAATGTCTTTTCGTTTATCTGTATCATAAACAGCAAGCAATTCTTTTGCTGTAACAACTAAGCCAGTTTCTTCCAATACTTCTTTTTCAATATTTTCTTTAGGGGAGCAGCCAATTTCGGCATAGCCACCAGGTAATGACCATTCTTTGGTCCGTAAATCTTCAACTAATAAAAAACGATTCTCTTTTTTTATCAAACCGCGAACATCTACTTTCGGTGTTGGATAACCTTCCTCTTTAGTTAAGATTTTTTCTAAGTCGGGCAAGACAGTCGCTTCGTGTCCGGTTGCGCTAATAAGTTGTAACGTAAGTTCCCGTAGTTCTTGGTAACGTTCTTGATCAAAAGCATCTTTCCCGTAAAAAAGACCTGCATCTGCCAATGCTAGCAACCGCTTATAGGTGTTCAGATAATCCATATACGCACGCTCCTCATAGACTTAATACGTTTAGTTTAACAGAAAAAAACAAATGAAGGGCAGATTTAGCGAGAAAAGGAGTCGGTTTAAGGAAATAATAAAGAATAAATGACTAACTTACATTTTTAAACTACCTATGCTATTATTTAATAAAAAAGATTGGATATACAATAATTTTGTTATGTAAACAAAAAGGAGGTTGTAAATTGAAAGAATTTATAATTATAAGGGAAAAAATGCAGATAAAAAGACTCAGGCAGCACAAGAAGTATTGTTTAATCTTCCAGAATGGTTTGGCCTTGAAAAAGAGACCCGCAAGTATATCGATATAGCTAGCACTTTACCTATGTGGGTGGCAAAGGATGTAGAGAATAAAATACTCGGTTTTATAACACTTTCAGAAACAAGTAAAGATACAGTAGAAATCCATTGTATGGCAGTTAAAAAGCGGTATCATCGCAAAGGTATCGGCAAGTTATTGATAGAAAGCGTGGAAACGTATTCTAAAAATAACTATTTTTTTATTCAAGTCAAAACAGTTGACGAAGGAAATTATTCCGTGTACGATCATACTATTCGTTTTTACGAATCATTGGGTTTTAAGCGCCTTGAGGTTTTTCCGACATTATGGGACGCTTGGAATCCTTGTTTAATTTTAATTAAACACTTGATTTAATCTACAAAGGAGTTTTAGTATGTCAGTATTTATTAGAGAGTGTACCGTCGCAGACGTACCAGAATTAGAGGCCATTTGCCAAGAGACTTTTGCAGATACTTATGGAGATGGCGAAAACGAAGAGGATTTACAGGCACATTATGAGAGGAAATTTAGTCCAGCAGTTTTAGAAAGCGAAATCTTACATAAAGATTCGCAATATTTCTTTGCTTTTTATAATAATGAACTTGCAGGTTATGTGAAATTAAATCACGGTGATGCTCAGATTACCTATCAACATCCACAAGCGTTACAAGTTGAGCGCATTTATATTCGTAAATCTTTTAAGCGTTTAGGCTTAGGCAAACATTTGATTACGAAAGCAATTGAATTAGCGGAAGAAGCAGAAAAAGAGACGGTTTGGTTAGGTGTTTGGGAACATAATCATCCAGCGCAAAAATTTTATCAATCATTAGGCTTCGTCAAAACAGATGAACATGATTTTTATATGGGAAATGAACGTCATACCGATTATACAATGACGAAACAGTTAAAAGAGTCAACGTAAAGCAAAAACAAGGAAACGGACGCAATGAAGCCGACGATTCCTTGTTTTTTTATCTTAAAATTGTGAAGGGGATTTTCCATAATATTTTTTGAATAATTTACTGAAATGATAGGCATCTTCGTAACCAACCGTTTTTGCCACTTCTTTGACACTTAAGGAATCATTTTTCAGCAATTCTTTCGCATGGTTTAAGCGGATTTGAATTAAATAATTGATTGGCCCAACGCCTGTGGCCGCTTTAAAGGTTTTCGACAAATAAGTCGGGGTAACATATAACATTTCTGCTAACTGTTCCAAAGTAATTTCTTCGTCATGGTGCGTTTCCAGATAATAAATCGTATGATTGACTAAATTTCGTTTTCTTTTTTCCGTTTTCGATAGCCGAGTTTCAATTTTATTTTCTTGATCAACTGCTAAGCTTCTTAAAATATAGACCAATAGTTCAATAACTAAAGCTTTAATTTGTAACGCTGATTCAACTTCTTGATGGTTTAATTCATGAACAATTTGCCAAGCTTTTTCTAAAAAAGCACCATGTAAATGACTTAAATCTAATAAAGCTGATTTATTTGGAAATACGTTTCGCGCTAAGCCTTCTAAATAGAGATTTGAAATGCCAATGTGTAGTTGATGTGAGTAAGTTCCTGCTTTTTGTTGCTCACCATGTTCCGTTCGCGGATTAAAAAGAAACACCGTACCAGCAGTGGCATGGTACTGTTGCCCTTGAACAATATATTCAGATTCACCTTCTAAAAGAATAGATATTTCCAGAAATTCATGATGATGACAATTATAAGGGTGGGTCTCTTCGTTCCAAGGATCGAAGGCATATAAAATTTCAGGATTAAACGTTCGACTATTTGTGTAGTTCATAAAAAATCACTCCTACTTGTATCCGCTTTCTATACTATATTGTACATCAAAATATACAAGAATGCCCATTTCTTTTCCTATAAAAAAACAGTAATCTTATACACGTCCATAAAAACAAGAGAGAGTAGGGGAGAAAATGAATAGTTTTGAATGGATTTGGCAATATGCTAAAAAAAATAAGAATAAGTTACTGCTAGCTGTTATTTTTGTCGTTATTAACGCTATTTTAATTGTTATTATTCCATTGTTATCTGGCAGAATTGTAGACCAAGTAATCAATCAGGGGAAAACTGAAGAGCTTGTCCCAATTCTTGGGATTATGATTGGGGTGACCGTTATTCGGACAGTTGTTCGTTATAGTTATCAAGTCTTGTTTGAATCGGTCGGACAATCTGCGTTATTTGACTTAAGAAAAGATATGTATATCAAACTTCAAGAATTAGATTTTGATTTCTTTAATCATACACGTGTTGGCGACATTATGGCGCGAATGACAGGGGATACAGACGCTATCCGCCATTTCGTTTCTTGGGTCACTTATAACCTCTTAGAATGTATTTTATGGTTCATCGCAGCCGTGATTGTGATGGGGACGATCAATTGGCAATTGATGCTGGCATTAATTTTAATTACACCTTTGATTTTTCTGTTAACACAAAAAATGTCGAAGGAATCGCATCCGGTATTTTTTGAGATTCGGGAAAGTTTTTCTCGGTTAAATTCAATGGTCGAAGAAAATATTGGTGGAAATCGGGTGGTTAAAGCTTTTTCTCAAGAACCTTATGAAATTGAAAAGTTTAACAAGCACAATGAAGACTATAAAAAATGGAATATGGCTTCCGCAGATGTCTCTAAAAAATATTTACCGTGGTTAGACGGTTTTGCAGGTAGTTTAAATGTTATTGCCTTAGTTCTTGGTGGCCTCTTTGTGATTCAAGGTCGGATGACAATTGGTGATTTAGTGGCCTTTAACGGCTTTCTCTGGATGTTGAACATGCCGATGCGAATGAGTGGCTGGTTGATCAATGATGTGCAACGCTTTACGGCATCGTCCATTAAAATTCGTCAGTTATTAGCAACGAAACCGAAGATTCCCATTGCTCGGGAAAAAGAAGCAGAACCGATCCAAGGCTATGTGACGTTTGATCACGTGTCCTTTCATTTTTCAGATGATCCAGAAACCCCCATTTTATCGGATGTTTCATTTTCAGCAAAACCTGGTGAAACAATTGGTATTTTAGGGGAAACTGGTTCAGGCAAAACCACTTTAGTTAACTTAATCGCTCGGTTCTATGATCCAACAAAAGGCACTGTTTATATTGATGGAAAAGATGCTAAAAGCTATTCTGTTCGTAAATTGCGAGAAAATATCTCCATGGTTATGCAAGATGTCTTTCTTTTTTCCAATACGATAGAAGATAACATTGCTTTTGGTAATACACTGGCTAACTTGGAACAAGTGCAAATGATGGCTGAAATTGCTGATGCCCATAGCTTTATTTCCAGAATGCCCGAAGGTTATGCAACAATTGTTGGTGAACGCGGCGTTGGCCTATCTGGTGGCCAAAAACAGCGGATTTCACTGGCCCGTGCTTTAACCAAAGATCCAGCTATTTTAATTTTAGATGACACAACTTCCGCTGTTGATATGGAAACAGAATCAAAAATTCAAAAAGAACTAGGTCGTTTGACGGAAAAGAAAACGACATTTATTATCGCCCACCGAATTTCTTCTGTGAGAGAGGCCAATTTAATTTTGATGATGGAAAAAGGCCGTGTGGTGGAAAGCGGTACGCATAGCGAATTAGTCGAACAAAGAGGCAAATATTTTGACGTATATCAAAAACAATTAGGTCTGACAAAGGAAGGTGAGTCGCGTGGCTAGAAATACGTTTGATGTGGATGAGACTTTAGAAAAAGAATTTAATTGGTCTCATTATAAACGATTAGGCGCCTATATTAAGCCTTACAAAAAAGCTGTTTTTAAAACATTATTTGTCATCATATTAGCTAATCTGGCAAGTATGTTAGGCCCTTACTTTACTAAAATTGCGATTGATCAAGTAATTCCACAAAAGAATCTCTCGTTACTCTTGATACTAGGGGCTATTTTCCTATTTTCCTTGGTGATTATTGGTTGGTGTATGCGTTATCGGATATATGCCATCACAGAAATTGGACAAGATATTTTAAAAGATATGCGTTTTTCAATTTTTGAGCATCTACAAAAATTACCATTTTCTTATTTTGACAGTCGGCCGCATGGAAAAATCTTAATTCGGGTGGTCAATTACATCAATACGTTAAGTGATTTACTAAGTAACGGATTGATCAATTTAATTTCTGATTTATTTAATGTGATTATTACCTTAATTTTCATGTTATTTATTGATGTGAAATTAACCTTATACAGTTTACTGCTATTGCCTGTGTTGTTCGTGATGGTTCTGTTTATCCAAGGGAAACAACGAAAAGCTTACCAAGAGCTTAGCAATAAACAATCAAACTTAAATGCCTATATTCATGAAAGCATTTCAGGAATTAAAATTACACAATCTTTTGCACGAGAAGATGAAAATTTCCAGATTTTTAACGAGGTAAGCGAAGAATATCGTCAATCCTTTATGAAAGCTGTGCGTGTCCAGTATTTATTATGGCCAGCAGTGCAAAATATATCCGTCATTACGACTTGTTTTATCTATTTCGTAGGAATCCGTCAATTAGGTGTGTCCGTTACTACTGGGACGCTAATTGCTTTTATCGGTTATATCAATAACTTTTGGAATCCGGTCATCAATATTGGTAACTTCTACAATTCTCTGATTACTGCAACTGCTTATTTGGAAAGGATTTTTGAAACGATGGATGTTGTTCCAGAAATTCAAGATGCGCCGCACGCTATTGCGTTGCCGCCAATTAAAGGAACCGTCGACTTTCAGCATGTTTATTTCCGTTATGAAGAAGGAAAAAATATTTTGACCGATGTTAGTTTTCATATTGAGCCAGGACAAACAATCGCCTTGGTTGGGCCAACAGGTGCGGGTAAAACAACAATCATCAATTTGTTAAGTCGTTTTTATGATGTGAATGAAGGGGCCGTTAAAATTGATGGTTATGATGTTCGCGATGTGACACTCCGTTCGTTAAGAAAACAAATGGGGGTAATGCTTCAAGATACGTTTATTTTTTCAGGAACGATTATTGAAAACATTCGGTACGGAAATTTAGCAGCCACAGAGGAAGAAGTCATCCAAGCCGCAAAAATTGTTCGTGCGCACGACTTTATCAAGGATTTAAAAGATGGCTATGAAACAGTTGTAGAAGAGCGGGGGAGTACACTCTCGGCAGGACAACGCCAATTAATTTCATTTGCTCGTGCTTTACTGGCAGATCCCAAAATTTTAATTTTAGACGAAGCAACCTCCAGTATTGATACAAAAACAGAAGAATTGTTACAAGAAGGACTACAACAACTTCTGAAAGGACGGACATCGTTTATTATTGCTCATCGACTTTCTACCATCAAAAATAGCGATAAAATTTTCTATATTGATGGTGGTCGTATTGTGGAAGAAGGATCTCATGATCAACTAATGGCAAAACATGCGTTATATCATCATTTATATCAATCGCAATACGACTTATTAAAGAGTTAGATGATAAAACAGAGAAAATTCTTAGTTGAATCTTTCTCTGTTTTTCTGTATCGTAACCTTAACAAAGGAAAAAATGATGAGGTGCCAAATGAATCGGAATTTTGAAGTAGAATTAACAACACTATGTATGATTAGAAATCAGAAAAATGAAATCCTTGTGCAAGAACGACAAAAAAAGGATTGGCCTGGTTGGACGTTCCCTGGCGGACATGTTGAAAAAAACGAGGGCATGGAAACAGCCATGGTTCGCGAACTCCTTGAAGAAACAGGATTAGTGCTGAAGCCACAATTAGTAGGTGTTGCAGAATGGCTGAATGATTGTTCAGGTGCGCGGGAATTAGCCACATTATTCATTGCAGAAACAGCGGATGAACTACCAGAAGAAACGGAACAACCCTTGTTTTGGGTCACTGAAAAAGAATTGCGAGAAGGTCCTTTAGCTGGCAGTTTAGCAGAACTTTTCCCAGTATTTTTTGGCGAAAAGCAATTTTATTTTAAAAATAATACAGCTTAATGATTCAAACCTAAAAGATTAAATCAATCCCACTTATTAAAAGAGAGGAAATCTAAAATTAAACATTGCTATTTATAAGTAATGTTTGCTATTCTTAATAAAAGGGAATTAATTTTTTATATAATGAGGGGGAAAAAGTGTGTTAAAAAGAAAAGTGGGGATTATCGCAGGCGTTTTCTGTTCAGCTTTGTTACTGACAGGTTGTGGCAAAAGCGCGAAAGATGAGTTCATTCAAGGGATTGGCAATCAAAACGCACAAGAATCTGGGGTTTGGGATTTCTCTATGTCAATTAGTGACATGAAATTTTCACAAGAAGATGGTGCACAAACGAATCCTATGATTGGGATGCTCATCACGCAAATCAAAGACGCATCGCTTTCTGGGAAGATTCAAGTAGATGCCAAAAAAGAAAAAGCATTCAACTTAGAGATGAAATTAAAAGCGATGGGAATGGATGTACCGATTTCATTGGTTGGATCAGTAGATAACGAAGGCAAAGAGCCAAAACTCTATTTAGCAACAGATATGATGGAATATATTGTCGCTGTCGCAGACTCAATGACTGACGGTGCTATCGATAGTTCTCAGTTAGATACAGAAAAACTAAAAGGAAAATACATTGATCTTTTAGCCATGAACGAGGAAAGTACGAAAGAATGGCAAGATACAATCAAAGAGTATCAAGAATCGGAAAAAGAACGAAAACAGTCTGCTAAGGAATACAAAGAGTTTTTAGAAGGATTAGACAAGGATACGTTCGAGAAAAAAGGGGACACCATTACCCATACGTTTACAAAAAAAGAATTACAAAAGTTAATCAAAATTACGACAGAAGCATCTGAGAAAGGTAAAGAACAAGATCCTTTCGAAAAAATCAAAGATGTTTCTGCTAAAGTTTCTGTTAATACAAAAGAAAATAAAACAAATATGTTGATTAATGTGAAACCGCAGCAAGACAAGAACGTTGATATGGGACTTGAATCATTATCTAGTAAAATTAGCATTACACAAAAAGCCAAAAAAGCGACGATTTCAATGCCTAAGAAAGAAAATATTTTATCAGAACAAGAAGTTGAAAAAATTTTTTCCGATAGCACCTCTATGACAGGTCTATCGACTGAAGACACGACTGTTGCGATCAATCAATAACGCTGAATGACCAATAAAAACGGTCCCTCAAAAAAAGTAACGAAAGACCTAGCATGATTGGGAGGCTAGGTCTTTTTTGAATAAAAAAACAGCATTTTAGTTTTCTTTGAATTATTGGTTGTTATTTTTGGTGGTGTAAACAGTTTAAAGTTAATACATTTGTTTTTGATTTAAATTCTACTGCTATTTTTAATCATTCTATTAAATAACAAATGTTTTCGAGTGTTTTAGGTGAAAAATCAACATTTAACTACGTCACAAGGAAGTCCAGTTGGCGATAATCAAAATTCGCTAACTGCAGGAGAATTTGGTCCTGTCCTAATCCAAGACGTTCATTTATTAGAAAAATTAGCTCATTTTAATCGTGAGCGCGTGCCAGAACGGGTTGTTCATGCCAAAGGTGGTGGTGCTCATGGGATTTTCAAGGTGAGCCAATCAATGGCACAATATACTAAAGCCGATTTTTTATCTGAAGTTGGCAAAGAAACACCTTTATTCGCTCGTTTTTCAACTGTAGCTGGAGAATTAGGTTCATCAGATACATTGCGTGATCCTCGCGGTTTTGCGCTTAAATTCTATACAGACGAAGGAAATTACGACTTAGTTGGCAATAATACGCCCATTTTTTTCATTCGTGATGCAATTAAGTTTCCAGATTTTATTCATAGCCAAAAAAGAAATCCACGGACGCATTTGAAAAGTCCAGAAGCTGTTTGGGATTTTTGGTCTCATTCACCTGAAAGCCTTCATCAAGTAACAATTTTAATGAGTGATCGTGGCATTCCGTTGTCGTTCCGTCATATGCATGGTTTTGGTAGCCATACATTCAAATGGGTCAATGCTGCTGGAGAAGTATTTTTTGTTAAATATCACTTCAAGACGAATCAAGGAATCAAAAATCTAGAGAGTCAATTAGCAGAAGAAATTGCTGGGAAAAATCCCGATTTCCATATTGAAGATTTGCATAATGCAATTGAAAATCAAGAATTTCCTTCTTGGACATTATCTGTGCAAATTATCCCGTATGCAGATGCGTTAACAATGAAAGAAACTCTTTTTGATGTAACAAAAACGGTTTCTCAAAAAGAGTATCCGCTGATTGAAGTTGGCACGATGACTTTAAATAGAAATCCAGAGAATTATTTTGCAGAGGTTGAACAAGTAACCTTTTCACCAGGGAATTTCGTTCCTGGTATTGAAGCTTCTCCAGATAAATTATTGCAAGGACGTTTGTTCGCTTATGGGGATGCACATCGTCATCGTGTGGGCGCTAATAGTCACCAATTGCCGATCAACCAAGCAAAAGCGCCTGTAAATAACTACCAAAAAGACGGCAATATGCGTTTTAACAATGGCAATAGCGAAATTAATTACGAACCAAATAGTTATACTGAAACACCAAAAGAAGATCCTAAGGCGAAAATTAGTTCCTTTGAAGTTGAAGGAAATGTTGGTAATTATAGCTATAATCAAGATCACTTTACACAAGCAAACGCTTTGTATAATTTGCTGCCAAGCGAAGAAAAAGAAAACTTAATTAACAATATAGCGGCATCTTTAGGTCAAGTGAAAAATCAAGAAATCATCGCGCGTCAAATTGATTTGTTCACTAGAGTAAATCCAGAATATGGAGCACGTGTCGCACAAGCAATTAATCAACAAGCATAATTTATATAACGTACGTGACAAAACCAGTCTAGATAAATTAAAGACTGGTTTTGTTTGCTTTTCAATGCTTTTTACTCTACTCCCGAATACTAGAATAAAGTGCAACACTCAGCAAATTATTGTTGAGTGTTTTTGTTATGTATCGAGGGTTAACATTGACAAATAAGCTATTTTAAGCTAATGTATAAATATGCTTATACCAACTTAAAAGGAGGCATGTTTATGATTCAAAAGAAACGACTTGAGTTAATTTTAGAGGAATTGAAGACGCGCGGAACTCTTAGTTTGAAGGAAATTATAAACTTAACAGGTTCTTCAAGAGATACAGCAAGAAGAGATATTATCAAATTAGCTCAAAATAATGCTATTGATCGCACATATGGTGGAATTAGTTTGCCCAATACCTTTAGTCGTTTAGATAAATATCTTGAACGTACTGAAGATCTCAGTGCTGAAAAAGATATTCTAGCAAAAACTGCTAGTAATTTAGTAAAAGATAATTCCCATATTTTTTTAGATATTTCGACAACGGTCAGTTGCATTCCAAGACATATAAGACCTTATGAGAATGTCATAGCAACGACAAATTCATTAGATATTACCGACCAACTATTGAGAAATACTAAATGTAAAACTAAGATTTTAGGTGGAAGCGTCGATCCTATCAAACGAAATGTCGTTGGAACGAAACCAATGCTTGAGCTGGATTCATTTATCTTTGATGTTGCTTTTATGAGTGCTGCTGGAATCACAACTTCAGGCATTTATTACGCCTACGATGAAGATATAGATTTCAAAAAAAAGATAAGAAAACAATCCAAACTTGTAGTTTTACTAATTGATAATACAAAAATCGGATTAAGTCATAACTATAAAGGTTTAGATTTCGAAGATATTGATTTTCTTGTTATAGAAAGTCGTCTACCAGATGATTTAGAAAGAACAATATCAGATAGTAATGTCTCTATAATAAATTCAAAGTAGGTGCAAACATGATTAAAACGGTATTATTTGACGTAGATGGAACAATCTTAGATACAGAATTTGTCATGATTAAGTCTTTACAAAAAACTCTAAAAGAAGAGAAAAACTTGGACGTTCCAGAAGAAAATTTAGAGTATATCTTAGGTATACCAGGTAAAAAAGCAATTGAACGGTATTCATCATCTGGAGAGGAAGTTGATAAGCTACATGCATGTTGGTCCGAACATGTTAAACAATACTCTCATCTTGCGACTTTGTTTCCTCAAGTGGAAGAAGCATTGACTAAGTTAAAAGAAAACGAGATACAAATTGGGATCGTTACATCCAAAACAAATGAAGAAATGGAAAATGAATTTGAACATTTTGGTTTAAGTAAACTTTTTGATATTTCAGTAACTGCCTCTGATACAACGAAACATAAACCTAATCCTGAACCAATTCTATATGCATTAAATAAATTAGGAAGTTTACCCGAAGAAACAATTTATATAGGCGATTCTATCTATGATATGCATAGCTCACAATCAGCTGGAGCTAAATTTGCTTTAGCAAAGTGGGGAGCAAAAGAAAATCCACTATTCTCAAGTGCAGATATTAGGTTAGAAACTCCTCTAGAAATATTACAACACTTAAAATAGATCAGCTTACTAAAAAATATGTTATTTCATTAACGGTTAACATAAGTGAGGATTATTTCAAGTGATTGTCGTAGCAAGGATTTCAATCACCTAGATTGTGAAATGAGAATGGTCTACCTATGAACGCCTTGTCATTAAGGGATTTGTGGGCAGAAATCTTTGTGATTTACTAGAAGCGTCGTTTGTTGGGTTTGTTTTTTTAGATAGGAGTTTATGAAATGTCGTATAACCATTTATCAGCTGAAGAGCGTGGACAAATAGAAGCGTATCTGAAGGAAGGAGTCTCTCAGGCTGAGATAGCTCGCCGATTGGATCGGCATAGATCCACGATCTCTAGAGAGATCAAACGTGGTTCCGAGCAAAGAAAGAAGAAGAGTCTCGCTAGTTTGCCTTATCAAGCAACTAGCGCTGGTAATTTAGCACGTATTCGCAAGAAAAATTGCGGAACAACTACTAAGGCTACTGTACACAATACTAAAACTATCATGAAGTATCTTGATATGAAATATTCGCCGGAACAGATAGCGAACGCAGTTCGTAGTGTAAAGGTTTGTACATCAACAATTTATAACTGGATTTACAAAAAGATCGTTCCTTTCGATATTAAGAAATTACGCGGTCGTGGAAAACGTTACAAAATAAAGAATACTGGGAAACGATTAAAACGGCCGGATCGAGCTTTCTTTGAAGGGCGCACGTTGGAGAACCGACCAGAAGAGGTTCAGTTACGAACGGAGTTCGGTCATTGGGAAGCAGATACCGTTGTGTCCAAGCAAGGTGTTGCAGCGTGTCTAGCAACATTCATAGAACGTAAAACAAGGCATTATGTAGCAATTAAGATACCGAACAAGACAGGTAGATCCATGATGACAGCAATTAAGCGTCTAGTGGAAATGTATCCACATGGTGTGAAATCGATCACATGTGACCGTGGAAGCGAGTTTGTCAATCAGTTTGAAATTGGACTTATTGAAGACACTTTTGACTGCAAAATCTATTATGCTAATCCATGCGCGCCACATGAACGCGGATCAAATGAAAATCATAATGGATTACTCAGAGAATATTTTCCAAAACCATCTAATTTTAAAAATATTTCTCAAAATAAGATCAATCAAGCTGTTCAAAGTATGAATTTACGGCCACGAAAAATCTTTAAGTGGAAATCACCGCAGCACAAATTTAATTTGGAGTATTCGAAAGCTTTCTAGCACCAACAAATAGTTTTTACATTGTTATAAAAAAGAACAAAACGAACGATACTATTTATATGGAAATTGAAACATGATATAATAGAGCAAATCACGAACAATCGTTATACTAAAACAATTACATGTTGCGCTTAATCCTAACATTCGCCCTTTTTACTCTACTTTGTATAATGTATATTATGTAAACTAGAATAAAATAAAAAACTTTAGCCGATAACTTGCCACTTCTCTTTCGACCAATCAATTCACCCAACTAACCTTACAGTTGTTTGCTAAGCTAGTTGGGTTTACTGTTTATTGAAACCTTGGATTGTTCATTTCTTGATGAATTTCTTTGCTCGCTTCATATAGAAATAATGTTTGTTTTTTACTTGATGCATAATCGACAATGGGTTTTGGATAATTTTCTCCTAAATGTACATGATATTGCGTTTGTAAGGCTTCGTTCATTAGATTTGGTTGATGAATATACTTTTGTGGCACTTGTTTAAGTTCTGGAACATATTTTTTGATGAACTGGCCGTCATTATCAAATTTTTTTGACTGGATAATTGGATTAAAAATCCGAAAATACGGGACAGCGTCCGTTCCTGTCGAAGCAGCCCATTGCCAGCCACCGATATTATTGGCGGCATCATAATCAATCAACATTTTTTGAAAGTATTTTTCACCCCAACGCCAATCGATGTGTAAATTTTTAACTAAAAAAGAGGCAGTGATCATTCTTAAGCGATTGTGCATCCAACCAGTTTGATTCAGTTGTCGCATTGCGGCATCAATTATAGGGTACCCCGTCTCCCCTTTTTGCCACTTGGCAAACATTTCTGGGTCATTTGTCCATTGAATATAACGAAATTTTTCTTGAATAGCTTCCTCTTTTTGTTGTGGAAACGCACTATAGATCATATTGTAAAAGTCACGCCAAGCTAATTCTTTTTTGAAGGTTTCTTTACTTAAGCTAGAAGGCGCAGATGCAAGCTCTTGCCAAATGGTGCGAATCGAAAGTTCTCCCGTTCTTAAAAAAGTAGACAGATGACTCGTTTGATCCTGATAAGGAAAATCACGCTTATTTTCATAGGATTGAAGTTTTTGATCAATAAAAGTATTTAAGCACCTTCTGGCTGTTTTTTCGCCGACACTATAGTGCTTTAAAGGAATCCTCGCAATCTGTTCCCCATATGCTGCTTCCTCTTCTGGAAAAAGACACGCACTAAAAATTTTTTCAGCTGTATAGGAAACAGGAATCGGGGTTTCTTTAGGCGCCTCTTTCCATTTATTGTAATAGGGCGTAAACACTTGGTACTTGCTGCCATCGTTCTTCTTAATTTCTTCAGAGCCGTGCAAATAGGCATCTTGAAAAGAGAAAGACTGAATATTATTTTCTTCAAAAAAGCGCATAGCTTGCTGGTCCCGCTTTGCCCCAAAGCCACAAGTATCTTCATTAAAATAAATGGCCTGCCAATCGGGTAATTTGCGTTTCAAACGTGAAAATAAACCTAACGGTTCGCCGACCATGATTTGTAAATGTGCCTCTTGATCGATTCGTTCTTTAAACGAGGCTAAACTTGCAAAAAAAGCGTTATGATTAGCACTTTCTTGAATAAATTGTTGAGGATTCATTTGGAATAATAAAATCAATTCATCAGCTGCAGAATTTTGTAACGCGTGTGCTAATGCTTTATTATCTTGTAATCGTAAATCACGTCTAAACCACATTACTCTTTTCATTTTTAAATCCTCCTAAATACTTCGTCTTGCTTATCGTAACCGTGACTGCTGATTTTTAAAAGCAACTTGCCTAGACTTTTCAAAAAGCCGATAAAAACTGGATTTTCAGCTTTTATCGGCTTTTTGATTAAATTAATAGGAAATATTAAAAGCTTTCATATCTTTCTCAATATATTGTAGGACTTCTGTATTGCCAAAAAATTGTGTAAAATAATAGGCTTGACGATAGTCATCGGCTGTGTCTTCCCCGAGCATTTGTTTGTTAAAGGCTTTTTCATATAAAAGATAATCTAGCAAATAAATGGAGTGTTTGTCACGACAAATCTGAATCCCTTTTTCGCTTAAAATGACACTTTTTTGGTAGTCTTTCATTTCCGAGTAGAATTTAGCAGAATTATAATAAATTCTACAACGCTCCAAGGAACATTCTAATTTAAATTGTTCCAATTCTTGTAATGATTTTTCGTAATACACTTGCGCTTTTCTCATATCTTTTTCCAGTTCATATAGCGTACCTAGCGCATTCAAGCTTAAAATGTTGTAAATATTGACTTTACGGTCAATTTCCGCGCCCCGGTATAGGTAAAACAAGGCCTCTGCTTTATCTTTTTTTCCTAATAAACAAGTAATTCCCTTATAATATAACAATTTAGTCGTTAGTTCATTATTAGATAAGATAAGACCTTCAGGCACTTCTTGTAATAAATTGTAGGCCTCTAAGTGAAATAACCGTAAAGATAAATCCTCGACTTTGTTTAGTAGATTTTCAATTTTCTTTTCTTCAGAAATCATCATACATTCTTCTACTTCTAAATCTAATCGGAGGCAAATAGATGAGAAAATATCTAAACTGTCACATAGATTACGGTTTTCAATATTACTAATTGTTGCTTGCGTACAGATGCCGTTAGCCAGCTCTGATTGTGTGATTTTTTTAAGTTTTCTCGCTTGTTTTATTTTGTCTCCTGCTACCTTCACGAACAGACCTCCACTTGTATTATTATGTAAATTCATTAAAAAATGTTATACTTTGATTATCAATTAAAGGAGGTACATGCTATGTTTGATTTACTTGCATTATTGACTGGAACATCAACTTATGGCAACGTTCCCCATGTTTAATTAGTCAATGCGTGTCAAGTATGGTCTTCCATACTTGGCATGTTTCCTTTAAAACTGACTCAATCATACTACAAACGGATAGACAAATACAACCGAAAATCATTGGTTTTTTATTAAGAAAAAGAACAGCAAGAAGTGAAGAATACTTCTTGCTGTTCTTTTGTTTAGTTAGGTGTATTTAGGTTTAAAATAATTTGTTCCGGCGTAATTTCATTATGATCTGACATCGTTGGCTCTACGCTTAAATAACTTGAAGTATTTGTAATAATAACCATGACAGTTGAGTCAAGCCCAGCTTCTTTAATGGCTTTTCGATCGAACGTTCCTAAAAGATCTCCTTTTTTAACACGGTGACCTTGGGTTACTTGTGTCTGAAAGACCTCCTGCCCCAATGTGACAGTATCAATTCCTATATGAATTAATACTTCAGCTCCTGCGTCCGTTTGGATACCATAAGCGTGTCCAGTTTCTGCAACCAAGTTTAATAAACCATCTGCAGGCGCGTAAACCTTGTTCGCTGTTGGCATGATTGCTAAACCTTTGCCCATCATCTCGCTTGAAAATACCGGGTCATTAACAGCAGTAAGATTCATTGCGTAACCAGTTACTGGAGAAAAAAGTTGTTCATCTAAGGTATTGTGTTGCATTTCAAAGACTTCGCGTTCTTCCTCTTCGATTACTTTATCTGAAATCAAAACTTCTTGCGGAATTGCAAATAGACTGGTTAATGCATAACATACACCGACAGATAAAAGTGCGACTAATAAATAGATCACTAATTGATGTGCACTATAGATATACATTAAGAAAGAAGGAATAACGGCTAATCCATAAGAATTTGATTGAATATGAAAAATAGCTAAAATTGCTCCGCCTAAACCTGATGTAAACAAGACACATAGCAGCGGTTTTAAGTTCCAACGAATAAGTAATCCGAATAACACAGGCTCACTAACTCCAAATAATTGAGACAACATAGAACCGATGGCCGTCGACTTCACTTTGCTATCTTGCGCTTTTTTCGCAAAAGCTAAACAACTGCCAACGTTGGCAAACCCATACATGGCACATATTGTAATCAATGCATTAAATCCTGTATTTGCTAATAATGATGTTTCTACCATAGTTAGTGTATGATGAATACCAATCAAAACCATTAAAGGATATGAGGCACCAATCACGAAACCACCTAGTCCTAAGGGCAACCCAATCAACCATTGGACAACATCTACCATGCCTAACTCAACGGTATGCAAAATTGGGCCAATTCCGAGAATCATGATTAAAAAAGTAATTAACATAGTCATAAAAGGTGTAAAAATTTGATCGAGAATATTCGGCATCTTTTTTCGGAAAAAAAGTTCAATCTTTGCGCCAATTATACCAGCAGCAATTGCACTTAAAACGGAACCTTGTGCACCGACAACTGGGATAAAACCAAAAGCCATAATAGCTTTCACGCCAGAATCTGGTGTTGCAACTGCATAAGCGTTTGGTAAAATGGGTGATACCATCATTAAACCAATAACAATCCCGATTACAGGCGTCGCATTAAATGCTTTAAAGGTAGACCAAACAATCAAAGCTGGCAAAAAGGCAAAGACGGTATCTGTAATGACAGAGACAATTTGTTGAAAGCTTTCAGGAATATTGGCTACACTTGCTCCGAATAATTGTAAAAAAGTATCGTTAAAAATAACACCTTTTAACCCTAGGAACAATCCTGTTGCTGCAATTACTGGAACAATTGGAATGAATATTTCACTTAAAATGCGCATTGTTTTGCGCATGCCCGTTTCATTATTTTTTAAAATTGCTGTTTGCTCTGCTTTTGACACAACATTGATTCCAAGTTTTTCTATTTCATCATACACTTTAGTCACAATACCAGTTCCTAAAATCACTTGGTATTGACCACCATTATAAAAAACACCCTTGACTAAATCGATTTTTTCTAGTTGTTTACCATCTACTTGTTCGTGGTCCTTCAAAATAAAACGTAACCGCGTTTGACAATGGGTGACCGATATAATGTTATCCATACCGATTAATTGAATAATGTCTTTGGCTGCCTGCTGATAATTTTCTGCCATGTTATACTCCTCCTAGCTACTCATTTATAGTAATCAATAGTCCTTGATAGCTTTTTAATAATGTTCCCTGCTGAACTAATTGCTCTCGTTCTTCAGACTGTGTATCAAAAATAACTGTGCCATTAACTAAATAATGAGGGATTGGAACCGCCTCACCAAAATTAAAAAAGGCGTAAATCGTTTTTTCATTTAATTTGCGTTTATAAGCAATAACATTATCTGGAAGATTTGATAGTCCCTCAAATGTTCCATAAAGTAAGATGTCTGTATAGGGACTCTTTTGACGAAATGCAATCATCCGCTTATAGAAATGAAAAATACTTTGACTATTTTTTATTTCTGCTTCGGCATTGATTTCTTTATAATTATCCACCATTCCTAACCAAGGTTTGACGCTTGAAAAACCGCCATACATAGAATCATTCCATGGAAAAGGCGTGCGGGCATTGTCTCGACTACGCAAATTGACAAGTGACAAGGCTTCTTTGGGCGTAAATCCTTCTTTTATTGCTCGATAGTATTGATCAATGCTAGAAATATCATCGAATTCATCAATCGAACCCCTTTCAAAATTGGTCATTCCTAATTCTTGTCCTTGGTAAATAAAAGGCGTGCCCCTTAAAAAGAAATACATGGCGCCGAATGTTTTAACCGCATTTGGCTGTTGAGCCTGTTCTTTTAAATATTTCGTTGTCGCTCGAGGTTGATCATGATTTTCAATAAAATTTGCACTCCAACCAGCCTCTTGCATGGCTTCTTGCTGTTTGAAAATTAATGTGCGTAAATCATTCCAAGACCAATTGATTCTATAAAACCATTCGCTTCCTGATTTCACATCCAAATCAGCCCATTTGAAGTCAAAAATCATGTCGAAATACCCTGTTTCTCCAATAAATTCTGATAAATTTGGATAATTGACGCCGGCCGCTTCAGCAACTGTGACAATATCAAAACCAGCAAAAGCTTTTTCTCTTAATTCGTTCAGAAAGTCACTCATTCCTGGCATGTTTCTACTAGCTTTTGTTACTTTGGCTAATTGATCTGCCCCATCAGCAGGTAAGTTTGTCCAAGTCAAATCTTTCTTAATAAAATTAATCGCATCTACACGAAAACCAGCAATTCCTTTGTTTAACCAAAAACGAATCATTTGATAGATTTCTTTGCGTAGTTCAGGATTTTCCCAATTTAAATCCGGCTGTTTTTTATGAAAGGCATGAAAGTAGTAGGCATCTTCCCCAGGTAATTTTTCCCAAACACTACCACCGAAGTTAGACCGCCAATTTGTAGGTGCTTCTTGTCCTTCTTTTATAATATAAAAGTCTCGAAAACGACTTTGAGGATTTTTTAAAACATCTTGAAACCAAGCATGTTCATCAGATGTATGGTTTACCACCAAATCTAAAATAACTTTTATGTTTCGTTTTTTTGCTTCTTCAATGAGTT
Source organism: Enterococcus sp. DIV0294 (assembly GCF_050558155.1). Lineage (NCBI taxonomy): Bacteria > Bacillati > Bacillota > Bacilli > Lactobacillales > Enterococcaceae > Enterococcus > Enterococcus sp. DIV0294. Next base: position 1,442,531 of record NZ_CP187889.1, read on the forward strand.
CATCGAAGTCTGCCATTGTACCAAAATCGCTAGAAATACCATAATAGTCTGAAATATCATATCCATTGTCAGCCATTGGCGACGGGTACATTGGACTCAGCCAAATCAGCGTAATTCCTAAATTTTCTAAGTAATCCAGTTTTTGAATAATGCCTTGTAAATCACCAATTCCGTCATTATTACTATCCGAAAAGCTACGTGGATAAATTTGATAGGCCACTTCTTTTTTCCACCAATTTCTGTTCATTCTGGTTCTCCTCACTCTTAAACTAGTCCTGTTAATTTTTTCTGTAACCGTTTTTACATTTTGTATGATACTCGTTTTTGCGTGATATGTCAAACGTTTATCATAAATAAATTTAAATTATAATATTCTTTTGATTTAAATAGATTTATATATGTTATACGTTTGACTTTTTTCTGATTTGTTTATACTATTAGACTAACTACTATTTTCTAATAAAGGAGACATTACTTATGTCAAGCATCATGAACCAATGGACTGATGAATTACGTTATGCGCCTTATTCTTCTTGGACATCTGCTCACCTCGAAAATCTAACTTCTATTATCGCGCAATCTAGTTGGCGTTTTAAGTATCATATTCAACCACAGACAGGACTACTAAATGATCCCAACGGTTTTTCGTATTTCAATAACCAGTGGCATTTATTTTATCAAGCGTTTCCTTTCGGGAGTGTTCACGGACTAAAAAGTTGGGCCCACTTAACTTCCTCCGACTTAATTCACTGGGATTATGAAGGAATTGCCCTTTATCCCGACTCTGAATATGATTCTCATGGCGTCTATTCAGGCTCAGCTTTACCAATAGATAACCAACTATGTTTATTTTATACAGGAAATGTTCGTGATCAAACTTGGCAACGATTTGCATATCAAAATATTGCATGGCTGAATTCTTTAGGTGCGATCACAAAGGAATCAACACCATTCCTACCTATTGACCCCAATTATTCTTCCCATTTTCGTGATCCGATGGTATTTCCTTATCAAGAAGGACTTGTTTTATTAATTGGTGCTAGTGATTTAAATGGACAAGGAAAAATTGTGGTCTATTTTTCTAAAGATCGAAACGTACACAATTTTCATCAACTTGGCGAATTGACGTTCACCGACCAAGAATTAGGCTACATGGTTGAATGCCCCAATTTGGTATTTATTGATGGCCAGCCTGTCTTATTATTTTGCCCACAAGGTCTATCTCCATCTGTAAAAAGTTATCAGAATATCTATCCGAATATGTACACATTGGCCGAAACGTTTGATTTGGAGAATCTTTCTTTAGTTCAGCCTAGGCCTTTTGAAAATTTAGATGAAGGATTTGATGTCTACGCCACTCAAGCCTTTAATGCGCCAGATGGTCGTGCACTTGCGGTCAGTTGGATTGGATTGCCAGAAATCACTTACCCAAGTGATGTGGAGGGTTGGGCAAATGGCTTAAGTCTGGTTAAAGAACTCACAATTCACAACGGGAAACTATTTCAATATCCAGTTTCTGAAACAAAAATGCTTCGTCAATCCGCCACTACTTTATCAAATGGCTGCCATTTTTTATCTACTGCTTCTTTTGAATTAGAAGTGGATATTCCCAAAAATGAGATTGCTTTTATTCGGCTTTTAGCGAACGAAACGGGTTCAAAAGGACTTTTAATTACAATTGATACGATTCATGGTAAAATAACCCTTGATCGAACATTTGCTGGCCAACCTTTTGCTGAAAAGTATGGCACAATTCGTGAAACTAAAATTAGGAAAAATAAGTCAGTTCAGTTAACTATTTTTGTTGATTGCTCTGTTGCAGAAATCTATGTAAATAAAGGTGAAAAAACGATGACTGGTCGCTTCTTTCCAGATAAAGCGCAACAGTATCTTCATCTATCCAAGACGGCAAAAGCTTGTTTTTATGAGCTGGAAAATACGAATAATTAGGAATGATGGTGAATTTTGATGGTGGTTAAATTAACGGATGTAGCAAAGCTTGCTGGGGTGAGCCCGACAACGGTAAGCCGCGTGATTAATAATTATGGTTATCTTAGTCAAAAAACAATTGATAAAGTTCATCAAGCGATGGAAGAATTAAATTATCAACCTAATGGATTAGCCAGAAGCCTCCAAGGAAAAAGTACGCAGCTGATTGGTTTAGTCTTCCCTTCTGTTAGTCATCCATTTTTTGGTGAATTAATTGAAACACTGGAAAGAAAGCTCTTTGTTCAAGGATATAAAGTGATTTTATGTGATAGTGAAAAAGATCCAGAAAAAGAGCGCGCCTATTTACGAATGCTCGCTGCAAATAAAGTGGACGGTGTAATCACTGGTAGCCATAACTTAGCTATTAACGAATATGAAAATGTTTCACTACCTATTGTTTCCTTTGACCGTTTCTTGGCACCTGGCATTCCAATTGTCTCTTCGCAAAACTTTCAAGGGGGCCAAAAAGCCACTGAAGCCTTATTTGCAAGTGGTGCACAAAAGATTGCAATTATTACTGGTGCTAATAACACAGGCGCACCTAGCGATTATCGATTGGCTGGTTATAAACAAACAATGGAAAAATATGGCACAGAAAAAACGATTCTACAAATTGATAATGGAACCTCTACAACATTAAAAAATCTAGAAATCGAACGTTTGCTTCAAAATAAAACTGTAGACGGCATCTTTTGTACCGATGATTTGACAGCAATTACAGTTATGAATATTGCTCAAAAATTGAAGATAGCCATTCCTGAAGAATTAAAAGTAATTGGTTATGATGGGACAAAATTAATCAAAAGAATTGCCCCACAACTATCAACCATTGTGCAGCCAATCGACGAGATGTGTGACGTTATGATTGACTTACTGCTTCGTAGAATGAAGGATCCTGATGTTGCGCTCGAGGAAAATTATCCTATTCCGATTCAGCTATCATTGTCTGAATCCTGTTAAAAAAGACACCTTTTGAGCCGACCCCCAAAAGTTAGACCTAGAAATCTAACTTTTGGAGGTTTTTTTGTATGGCAAAATACAGTTTTGAATTTAAACTTAAACTTGTTCATGACTACTTATCTGGTCAAGGAGGTCTAAGGTTTCTCGCAAAGAAGTATGGGCTTAAAGATAGTTCTCAAATAAGCAAATGGATAAATGCCTATAAAGAACTTGGTGAAGAAGGCCTACTTCGCAGTCGAAAAAATAAGAATTACTCTGTTCAATTTAAGCTAGATGCGATAGAGTTATATTTAACAACAGAGTTGTCCTATCAAGAAGCAGTTAATCTTCTAAAAATGAACAATCCATCATTGATTGCGAATTGGCTTAGAACGTATCAGAAGTTTGGTATAGAGGGACTCTCTAAACAGAAAGGACGTCCACCTACCATGTCTAAAAAGAAACGAAATGAACCCCAACCACTACCAAGTGAACGATCTCAAGTAGAGAAACTAGAAAAAGAAAATAGAATGTTAAAAATTGAGAATGCCTATTTAAAAGAATTGAGGAGACTGCGTTTAGAGGACGAACAAAAAATGAACGAATCGCACGAATCATTCACAGTCTCCGAAGACACTTTCGATTAAAAGATATTTTGGAAACCCTAAGGTTTCCAAAATCTACTTACATGTACTGGCAAAAACGCCTCGACAGAACAGCTTCAACACAAATCATCGAAGAAGAAATTCAAGCGATTCGTAAAAAACATCAACATTATGGCTATAGAAGGATGACCCAAGAATTGAAACGACGTGGATTTCAAGTGAATAAAAAGAAAGTCCAGCGATTAATACAAAAGTTAAAGTTACAAGTCAAAGCTTTTACTAAGAAATCCAGAAAATATAATTCCTATAAAGGAACCGTTGGTAAAATCGCTAAAAATTTGATTCGTCGCCGATTTAAAACCTCTGTTCCTCATCAAAAAATTACAACTGATACAACTGAATTTAAGTACTTTGAAGCAGATAACGCAGGCATCTTTCGTCAGAAAAAACTATACTTAGATCCATTTATGGATATGTATAATAGTGAAATTCTAAGCTATAGCCTTTCTACTCAACCAAATGGTAAAACAGTTATGGAAGGTCTGAAAGAAGCAATTTCTCAAACAAATGATTGTCCCTATCGGCGCACCTTTCACTCTGATCAAGGCTGGGCTTATCAAATGAATGTCTATATACAAGCATTAAAGGACAACAATATCTTTCAAAGTATGTCTCGAAAAGGAACCTGTTTAGATAATTCTCCTATGGAGAATTTCTTCAGTATCCTAAAACAAGAAGTGTACTATGGAAAAATCTATCAAAGTCAAAATGAATTGAGAGAAGCAATTGAGAACTACATTTATTATTACAATCATCACCGAATCAAGGAAAAACTTAACTGGAAAAGCCCAGTAGAATTTCGACAATTCAATCAAAAAACTGCATAAAAATAGAGTGGAAAAATCCACTCTATAAAAAGTCTAACTTTTTGGGGTCACTACATTTTCAGGTGTCTTTTTTTATTCTTAATTCCTCATTTGCCCATTTCCCCTTAATTCCAAAGCACAGAGATTAAATAATACAACAACATGATCCCTACAAATACACCGAGCATTAGTAAAACATACCACCAATTTTTGGCGCTATAGGTTTCATTTTTATCTTTTTCGGTTCGTTTCCCGGCAGCCCATTTCCATAAATCGTAATTATTCATCTCTCTCACCACCTTTAATGGGTTTGTTAACTTAAGTCTAACACGGAATGAGAGAACTTGAAAACAAAAGGATCACCCGCTTATGCCAACGGATGATCCTTTTGGGGCACTATTCTTCTGGTAACCCATTATTTTTAATCACTGATTGGTACCAATAAAAACTATCTTTTTTAATGCGTCGTAAATCTTTTAACTCATGGTCTTCACGATTGACGTAAATAAAACCGTAGCGTTTTTTGAATCCTTGATGAGAACTTAAAATATCCATGACCGACCAAGGGCAATAGCCAAACAACTCAACACCGTCAGAAATAGCCGCATGACAAGCAGCAATATGGTCATGCAAATACGCAATTCGATAGTCATCATGAACTTTTCCGTCCTCTGTTAGGCGATCTGGTGTGCCTAAGCCGTTTTCTGTAATGATTAACGGTAAACGGTATTGACGATAATAATCATTTAAAACTAAACGTAGACCAGTTGGATCAATTTGGGCACCATACTTAGAGGTTTTTAAATGTTGATTTTTTTCGATTTTGAAATAACCGTATAGATCAAAATCAATGTCCTTTTCTTTCGTACCCAATGGGTGTTGCTCATCTGTCGGTAAATAGCTAGCGACTAACGTCCGATAATAATTAAGAGCGATAAAATCTGGTTTAGCGGCTTTCAAAATTGCTTGATCTTCTGGCTGTGTTTCGGGATAAATGCCGCATTTGGTCAAATACTCTTGATAGTAACCTGGGTATTCGCCAAAACAATACATTTCTAGAGCGTAATTCGTTTTAAAGTTATCATTCATACGAGCTGCCCAAACATCTTCAGGCTTATTGGAACTAGGATAAGTCATCGTTGAGGAAACAGAGGGACCGACTTTTCCCCCAGCAACCAATTGGTGACAATCATTCGTCGCTAACGCATGGGCAACAAACATATGGTAATCCATTTGTGCACGAATTTTTTCAACATTTTCTGGTGCAACATCGTACATATTCATTCGTTCATCAACACGAATCATTAAGTTTTGTTCGTTCGTAACTTGCCAATTTTTGACTCGATCACCAAACGCTTGATAACAAACTTGCGCATAGCGTTGAAATGCGGAAACGCAGCGACGATCCGCCCAACCATTGTATTTTTCCACCAATGCAAAAGGTAAATCAAAATGATAAAGTGTGACAAACGGCAAAATATCGTTTTCTAAAAGTGTATCAATGACAGCATTATAAAAATCGATGCCGGCTTGATTGATTTCGCCATCACCTGTTGGAATGATTCGTGCCCATGAAAGAGAAAAACGATAGGTTTTTAAGCCTAATTCTTTCATTAACGCAATGTCCTCTTTGAAACGATGGTAAAAATCGCTGGCGACTTTCGTATCTGCTTGTACAGCTGACTTTTTAAAAGAATTGTAATCAGCAACTGTTAGGCCTTTGCCGTCCTCATTCCAAGCGCCCTCAATTTGAAAAGCGGAGGAAGAAGCGCCCCATAAAAAATCGTTCTTAAATTGTTTAACCATTAGTTTTGCTCCTTTACTTGCATGAAAAATAAATTTGTTTGTGGTGTAATCTCTGTTTGTTTGGTTGTCTCAATTATAGCCATTTCCGCAGTATTTGTTACGATGACTAAGACGGTTGGATCATAACCAGCAGCTTGGATGATTTGTTTATCAAAAGAGAGCAGTTTTTGTCCTAGTCTGACCCTTTCTCCTGCTTTTACGAACCTCTCAAATCCTCGTCCTTTTAATTCGACTGTATTGATTCCAATGTGAAGAAGGATTTCAGCACCATTGTCTAACTTTAAGCCAATTGCATGATGAGTTGGATATAAAGCCGTCACTTGCCCATTTCCTGGTGAAACAATTTGTTCCTCTGTCGGATAAATAGCTAGCGTTTTTCCCATTTGTTGAGAAGCAAAGACTTCATTGTTGATTTGGTCTAAAGATACGAGTTGTCCTTGAACAGGTGCTTGAATCCATTGTTTTTCTTTGACTGTCGTTGCCTCTGTCTTTAGGACTGGTTCTTGACGTGACTCGTCAAGCGGTAAATCATTAAAGCCTAGAAAAATCGTTAATAGAAATGCACCAAAAAAAGCAATGCCACAACCTAATAAATAACAAATAAAGGCTTTGGTTCCTGCTTCTGCGTAAACTGGGATGGTCAAGAGTCCTTGGTTAGCGAAGGCTGTCCCATAGGAGCCGCCCCAGCCCATTAAGGCCCCGCCTGCTGCTCCGCTAGCCACCGCATAAATCATCGGTTTTTTTAGCCGCAAGTTTGCCCCATAAATGGCTGGTTCTGTGATACCAAATAATGCAGTCACTGTTGCAGAGGCAGCAACAGCTTTCAAGTCTTTATTTTTTGTGCGGACAAACACGCCAAATGCGGCGCCCGCTTGAGAAAAGTTCGCTGCACCAGCAAACGCTAGCAAATTTTGCCGTCCTGTTCGAGCGACATCATTAATCCCAATTGGCACAAGCCCACGGTGAGCCCCAAAAATGACTAAGACACACCAAATTCCGCCGATAAAACCGCCTAACAAGATGGGACTAAAATTCATTATATAATAATACAACCAATTCACGCCGTCACCTAAATAAATCCCTATCGGTCCAAATAATAATAAAGTGGCTGGAATCATTAAAAGTAATGACAGCGTAGGAACCATAATAATTTTTAGAACTTCTGGAATCACTTTTTCCAAAAAGCGTTGTACATAAGCTAAAATAAAAATTGCAAGAATAATAGGAATTACTGTGGAAACATAATTGGCTTTGGTCACATGTAATCCAAACAAGGTAACCGCTGATTCTTCAGTCATTAATGAAACGATGGTTGGATAACATAAGGTGGCACCAATTACCATGGCGATATATTCGTTTGTTTTGAAAACCTTAGCAGCTGAATAACCTAAAATAACTGGCATAAAATAAAAAAGTGCATCGGAAGCGGCGCTTAAAATAATATACGTATTCAAAGGTTTTAAATCGACCTGGTAAAAATTGTTTGCGACCATCACAGCGATGGCTAGAATTCCTTTTAACATGCCTGAAGCGGCAATTGCTGGTACGACAGGTGTGAAAATCGCGGCAACAGTATTTAAAATTCGATTACCTAATGAATTTTTTTCTTTTGTGGATGTTTTGGTCGTAAGTTGCTGAGCCAACAAAGGTTCTAGAGCATTATAGACATGCGCGACTTTATTGCCTAAAACCACTTGATACTGCCCGCCGCTTTCAACAACAGAAATGACACCTTCTGTTTGTAGTAAGGCTTCTTTCTTCGCTTGTTTCGTATCTTTCAATACGAAACGCAATCGTGTATAACAATGTGTGACATCCACGATATTGTCTTTGCCACCTACGTCTTTCAAAATTTCTTTTGCTATTGCTTGGTAGTCCATGGTGACCACTCCTTATCTATAAAATAACAGCTCAATAAAAAAGACCAAATCACACATGCACGTTTCAGCAAACACACTCAATATTTGCTCGTCGTGAATGTCCCTTTGATCTGATCTACGTAATAACTATGTTTCTCACGATAGAATAGCTGATTGAATTTATTTTTAATTTACCATTATTTAGAGGGATTATCAATGAATTAGGTAGACCAACTCAGTGTTTTGTTACTAAAATCAGCAGTGAAAATAGTAGTTTACTACATTCACTGCTGATTTATTTAATTACAAGACTGGTGACAACAAGCGTGAAAAGTTTTGCTTGAAGCGTAGCCAGTACCCTTGTTTTTTTATTATCTCGTCGGTTAATAAGACACTTTTTTCTATATCTTCTTCAAAGACTTGCGCTAACATCCACGCAATGTCGGGATTGTAAATAAACGTACTCACCTCAAAATTCAATGAATAACTGCGAATATCTTGGTTTGTTGTCCCAACCATAGCTAATTCATCATCAATCACCATTGTTTTTGCATGAATAAACCCACTATCATAAATATAAATTTTAATGCCGCGTTTGTGTAAGTAATTCGCGTAATATTGTGTTGCGCGGTAAATAAAGGGATGGTCAGGCATACAAGGAATCATAATTCGCACGTCGACACCTGAACGAACTGCCACTAACAACGCATTAATCATACTATCGTCAGGGATTAAATACGGTGTTTGAATCCAGACACTCTTTTCTGCAGAAAAAATCATCCGAACAAACCCGCTTTTCAAAATTTCTTCTTCTGAATCAGGACCATCTGAAACAACTTGTAAGGACAAATGCTCCACTTCATGATCTTCTGGTAATTTAAAATATTTTTCATGATACGTCATACGTTCTTCAGGATATTTGACTGAAGCATTCCAATCCATGATAAATATCTCTTGCAATGAAAATACGGCCGTCCCGACCAAACGAATATGGGTATCTCGCCAGTAACCAAATTTTTCGGTGACATTCAAATATTGATCCCCAACATTGAACCCGCCGGTCCAGCCAATTTTCCCATCGATGACAACAATTTTCCGATGCAAGTGATAATTTAGACGTGTTTTACGGATCATATCGCGAGAAGTAATAAAGGGAGCTACTTTTCCTCCAGCGTCAACGTAACGAGCAAAAAACTTTTTATTTGCGCCGGGTGAACCCCAAGGATCGTAAATTAAGTAAACTTCCACGCCTTCATGCAACTTTTCGATTAATACATCTAAAAATTGATTGCCAATTGTGTCATTAAAAAACGCATAATACTCCACATGAACGGTTTCTTTCGCTGCACGAATATCTTCAAATAATGCTTGGAATTTTTCTTGGCCATCTGTGAATAATTGCAAACTATTTCTTTTGGCCAACGGTGATGCGTCCATATTCCGGAAATAACGATTTAAAACTTTCGCATCATAAAGTAAATCATAACGTTTATCGCGCCCTGCTTTTTTGTTATCAACGTCCACTTTTTCTTTAATTCGTTGAACCATTTGTTTTTCATCATCAGACAATTTAAAAACTTCTTGTCCATCGATACCTCGTCCACAGAATAAGTAAATAATAAAGCCGATACCAGGCAAGAAAATCAACGTCATCATCCATGCTAAAACGCTGGAAATACTACGAGGTTTTCTAAAAACAGTAATTAAGGCAGCAATAACGTTAATTACTAATAAAAATAACAAAATCCAAACAAAAATTTTCATCGCTTACCTCCTTCTTACTTCATACTAAGATTATATCAAATAACAGTTAAATTAGGCGAATAATATGAGCGAGTATTCAAAAAAAGAATTCATTTCTATAAGTGTTTCGCCTTTGATTCTCAGTTTTTCTGTACTATAATGAGGGCTGGATGTAAAGATTTTGAAAAGAGGTACTTATTTTATGGTCGTTGATTTGAAAATGTTAGCTATGATTTTTATCATTAATTTTGCGTATATTACCTTAAATACTATTCGTTTTATGTTAACGATGAAAGGTTATCGGGTTATTGCACCGCTGGTTAGTATGGCTGAAATAACAATTTATGTCTTAGGGCTAAGTATGGTTCTGAATCGGTTAGACAATCCTTTAAATTTACTTGTTTATGCGCTTGGTTACGCTGTTGGCATTAGTGTAGGAATTAAAATCGAAGACTATTTGGCCTTGGGTTATATTATGGTATCGGTTATCCTCCCTTCTACTACTGAACAATTTCATTTACCAGAAACACTTCGTGAACACGGCTATGGTGTTACACAAAGTGTTGCCTACGGACGCGAAGGAGAACGAATGGTTTTAGAAATTCTTTCCCCAAGAAAAAACGAACGTACATTGTACAAATTAATCAATCAATTAGAGCCGAGAGCATTTATCATTTCCTATGAGCCTAAGTTCATTTCCGGTGGTTTTTGGACGAAAAAAGTTCGCAAAAGAAATGACGCCATTTCTCACTAAGAAGCGGCGTCATTTCTTGTTATTGATTTTTAGTTTACATAATAAAATTATCGTAACTTTAATTTATTCTAAGATAACTTAGAGAGTTCGTACCTAGTTGCTCAATCAATTGTTGCATAAAAACTAAGCGTTCGATGGCCGATCGGTTAGCAATTTTTTCATAATAAAATGCTAGAATATCTGACTGTGCTTCTAAAGGCTCGGCTTGTTCCGTTGCTACTGGTAAAAGGAGTTTTAAGTGGTCCTGGTCAATCGTAATCACTTGGGTCAAGTGCAAACTTTCTTGAAAAATATTAGGCACAGTACTGACTTTGCGGCCTCGCAGAGCTTGTTTAATGACTCTTCTCGCTTGCGAAAGATAGTATTCAGGATTTACGTCCCCTAGCAAGTCATATAAAGCGCTGAAGGCTTCTGGTAAGGCTTCCTCTTTGCCCAAATAATCAAAATAACGCGGCATTGTTGGAACCTCTGTCTTCTCTTTTTCAAGCGTAATTATAGATAGTTGTGCCGAGGCCAATCTTTGTTTTTGATAAAATGAGGGGCCACCGCTCACGCCAAAAAAATAGTCTTCCTCTTCTGGAAACACTTGTGGCCAAAAAGATTCAGCTAGCCAAAATAATTGCTCTGTTACAGTTCCTTTAAACTTAGGAAGTTCGTCTTCAGCCATGGTCAAACTCGCAACTTCAGCTGCCGTATAAATAGGAAAATTCAAACGATATTGACGATTTTCCCGAATGATTAACTGACAATCAATCATTTCTGATAAAAATTGTTCTAACTTGGCTTCTGTTGCAAAGGCCGCTTTTAATTGTCTTAAAATGATTCTTTCTTCCCGATGTTCATACATAAAAGTAACAAGAGGGAAAAAAAGTGATTGGTTGAGCAAATGATTGTATTGTTTCGTTTGTTGCGGAGAATGATAGTAAATTGCTAAATCATTCATGTTAACGCCCCTTTACTATTGAAGCGCCTAAGCAACAAGGAATTTATCGCGTTGCTTAGGCGCTTACGGTTTTAGTTAAAGACTTCTGTTAATTGTGGTACTACTTGTTTTTTACGAGAAACAACGCCTGGTAAGAACGCACGATTGTTAACTAGTGTTACATTGAACGCTGCTTCAATTTTGGCCTGTTCCGCACCAATCGCTAATAATTCAGAATCACTGTCTAAGATATTCGTAATAATTAAGACAAACAAGTCATAATTATTGGCTGCATTTTCTGCGGCCATAGCTGCTTCTAATTCAGCTTGACGATCTAAAACTTCTGCTAAGTCGACGGTATTTACTTGGGCAACGCGAACTGTTTTGCCGTTCATTGGGAAGCTCTTAGCATCTAAATCTAAAAGAACTTCAGCTGATTTATCGCTTAAATTTGTTCCTGCTTTTAATAAGTCAAGACCATAGCCTTCTAAATTAATTTCAGCAATATCAGCTAGGGCGTGCGCTGCATCGATGTCTTCTTGTGTGCAAGTTGGTGATTTAAATAATAATGTATCAGAAATAATCGCTGAGACCATCATACCAGCAATTTGAGCTGGAATTGTCACGTTATTTTCTTTAAACATTTTATAGATGATTGTACTGGTACACCCTACTGGTTCTGCACGATAATACAATGGATCTGCTGTTTCGAAGTTGGCAATCCGGTGATGATCCACTACTGCTAAAATGTTTACTTCAGCGATATCTGAAATGCTTTGTTGGAATTCGTTATGATCCACTAACATGACTTGGTTTGTTTCGCTAGCTGCTTCAGTGACAACACGTGGTGCTTCAATATTGAAGTAATCTAAGGCATATTGTGTTTCTTCACTTGGTGTTCCTAAAGCGACAGCTTCTGTCTCTTTTCCTAATTCTTTTTGTAAGTAAGCAAAACTAATTGCTGCTCCGATAGCATCTGTATCAGGATTTTGGTGTCCAAAAACTAAAATTTTTGACATAATACACACTCCTTGGTTTTGATTCACTCTTAATGATAACAAAAAATAGAAAAGAAACAACAAAAAAATTGTCTTCTTTTCTATTTTTTCGTTTGTTAACGTGCTAGATAACCTTGATAGTCCTCGACATGTAGTAGTTTTTTCGCATTTTCAACACGATCATTTTTAGGAGGTTCAATTCCTTCTAATGGATAAGGAATACCTAGTTCTTCCCATTTGTACTTGCCCATCGTATGGTAAGGAAGCACTTCAACTTTATCTACATTGTTTAATGTTTTTATGAAGGCATCCAGACGGATTAAATATTCGTCGTAATCACTACGTTGAGGCACCAATACGTGGCGAATCCAAACAGGTTTGTCAATTTCAGATAAATAGGTAGCCATTTCCAAAATATTATCATTTGATTGCGTTGTTAACAGTTTATGCTGCTCGTTATCAATATGTTTGATGTCGAATAAGAGTAAATCTGTGTACTTCATCAATTCATCAAATTGACTAATGAAGGGTTCTTCCCGAGTAAAAGGTTTGCCACACGTATCTAAGGTTGTATGAATGCCTTGTGCTTTGGCTTTTTTAAATAAATCGATTAAAAAGTCCATTTGCAATAGCGGCTCGCCACCACTGACAGTGATACCACCCTTTTCGCCCCAATAAGAGCGAAAACGTAATGCTTCCTCTAATACTTCGTCAGTCGTCACCACACGACCACCGGAACCAATTTTCCAAGTATCTGGATTATGACAGAATTGACATCTCATGCGACACCCTTGTGTAAATACGATAAAACGGACACCTGGGCCATCAACGGTACCAAAATTTTCTGTTGAATGAATTCTACCTGTAACTGGTGTTGTCATAATGATCCCTCTTCTTTCAAACGAAAAGGATGACACGTTAAATGTCACCCTTTCAGTTAAATAATGTAAATGTTTTTTATAGTCTGTCGTGTGAAGTTCTTGAGATAACGTCTGCTTGTTGTTCAGGAGTTAAGTCACGGAATTTCACGGCATATCCAGATACACGGATAGTTAAGTTTGGATATTTTTCTGGATGTGCTTGTGCATCTAATAATAATTCGTTTGTAAATACGTTTACGTTTAAGTGGTAACCACCTTTATCGAAGTAGCCATCTAATACGTTACGTAAGTTGTTAATTCTTGTGTCGTCGTCTTTACCTAAACCATTAGGGTTGATGGTTTGTGTATTAGAAATACCATCTAAAGCGATTGTATATTCTAAACGAGCTGTTGAGTTTAATGAAGCTAACAAGCCATTTTTCTCACCTAAGAATTTACCGTCTTGATAACTTGGGTTCGCACCTGGTGCAAGAGGTTTGCCAGCACGACGTCCGTCAGGCGTGTTCCCTGTTGCTTTACCATAAACAACGTTTGAAGTGATTGTTAATAATGAAGTCGTTGGTTTAGAGTTACGGTAAGTGTGTTGACGTTTAATTTGTGTCATAAAGTAATCTAAAATCCAGTTAGCCATTGCATCGGCTTCTTCGTTATCGTTTCCGTATGTTGGGAATTCTTTTGTTGGTACATAATCAATTGCCATACCATCTTCGTCACGGATTACTTCTACTTCACCGTGTTTAATTGCCATGATACTATCAGTCGCATGAGAGATTCCGGCAATACCAGTTGCGAATGTCCGTTGTAAATCAGTATCCATTAAAGCTAATTGTGGTGCTTCATATGCATATTTATCATGCATGTAATGAATAATGTTTAATGTGTTAACGTACAATTCAGCTAACCAGTCTAAGATGTCTTTATAGCGTTCCATGAATTCGTGGTAATCTAATTTGTCACCAGTCATTGGACGATATTTTGGTGCTACTTGCATTTTAGTTTTTTCGTCGACCCCGCCGTTAATTGCATAAAGAACAGCTTTCGCTAAGTTCGCACGAGCGCCGAAGAATTGCATATCTTTACCCATAACTGTTGCAGAAACACAACATGCGATTGCACAGTCGTCAGAGCCCCAGTTTTCACGTAATAAGTCATCGTTTTCAAATTGGATAGATGAGCTTTCTTTCGCGATTTTAGCTGCATATGTTCTGAAGCCTTCTGGTAAGTGAGAAGAATACAATACAGTTAAGTTCGGTTCTGGAGATGGTCCCATGTTTGTTAAGGTGTGTAAGATACGGAAGTCATTTTTGGTAACTAATGAACGACCGTCAATACCCATACCAGCAATAGATAATGTTGCCCAAATTGGATAACCAGAGAATAATTGGTTGTATTCTGGTGTCCGTGCAAATTTAACCATACGTAATTTCATGATTAAATGGTCAATCATTTCTTGTGCTTCAAATTCAGTGATTAAACCAGCTTCTAAGTCACGTTGGATATAGATATCTAAGAATGCTGAGATACGACCAATTGACATTGCCGCACCATTTTGAGATTTAATGGCACCTAGGTAACCAAAGTATAACCATTGGATTGCTTCTTGCGCATTTGCAGCAGGACGAGAAATATCGAAACCATAAGAAGCAGCCATTTGTTTTAAGTCATTTAACGCACGGTATTGTTCAGAAATTTCTTCACGTAAGCGAATAACATCGTCTGTCATTTCTTTGTTACCAGTGTTATCATGATCTTTTTTCTTTTGTTCCATTAAGTAGTCGATACCATATAATGCGATACGACGATAGTCACCGATAATACGGCCACGGCCATAAGCATCTGGAAGACCAGTAATGATTTTGTTTTTACGTGCTAAACGCATTTCAGCTGTGTAGGCATCAAAAACACCTTGGTTATGTGTTTTTCTGTATTCTGTGAAGATTTTTGTCATTTCTTCGTCAGTTTCATAACCATTTGAAACTAAGGCATTGTTCGCCATTTTAATACCACCGAATGGCATAAATGCTTGTTTTAATGGTACATCTGTTTGTAAACCGACAATTTTTTCTTCTTCTTTGATTAAGTAACCAGGTTCATGTGACGTAATAGTTGCTGGGATATCGCTATCCATGTCATAAACGCCATTTTTTTCATGTTGGATTTCAAATAATTCTTGTAGTTTTGTCCATAATTTGTCAGTGCTCGGAGCGATTGGTTCTAAGAAACTGTCGTCGCCTTTGTACTCTGTGTAGTTGTTTTGAATAAAATCACGAGTGTCAACGCTTGTTCTCCATTTGTCGCCTTTAAAGCCTTCCCATTGTTTCATGAAGTGTTTGCCTCCTTAGTTAACTGCTACTTGATTGTATGTAACAGCTTTATGTGATTAGTATAACACATAACCTTTTAGATGCAAGCGTTTTTTTATTATTTATTGCACTTTCTTAATAAATAAACGGGGATATAAGATTCTAAACGCTGATATATAAACATTTATACTTGTGAAAACAAGAACGATTTATAGTTGTTATCACTTGTGAAAAATGTACTTCTGTATTAAAAACAGCAGCCATCTGTATTAATACAGATGGCTGCTGTGGAGATATTTATAACACAGTTTAGTTTGTTTGTTCTTCTTCAATCACTGCAGAATGCATCTCGTGGACTTCCATTACTTGGCCATCTTTTTGTTCATCGATGACAAAGGAACCGTTGGATGTTCGTTCACTGATTGGATAGTTTTTCGACTGAATAACTTCTTGTGTGCCTTTTTGCGTAGTAACTAATAAATCTAAATCGGTACTTTCAGACATAAAGACAACACGATGTGGATTTTTCTTCAATTCCCGCAAGACCATTAGTCCACGTTTTGCTCGTCCTAATTGTGTTAATTCTTGGGCTAACATGCGTTTAACACCGCCACGTTGGGTAACGATGACAATCGGTGTATCCCCTTCAGAATGAACCAGTAAACCATTAACGACATAATCGTCTTCTTTGAGGTTCATTGATTTAACTCCAGCCGCTTTACTACCCACGACTGGTACTTCATATAATGGATAACGTAAGCCAAAACCGCGATTGCTAACGAGGAAAACATCCAATAAGTCTTGATCATTTGTTAAATAAACATTGGTAATTTCATCTTGGTCTGATTTTAATTTCATACAAGATGTCGGGCGGCTCTTATAAGTGCGCCAAGGCTCAAAATCAGCCATTTTGGTTTGTTTAATCATGCCAGCTTTTGTAATGAAAACAAAGGTTTTTGTCGGACTTAACTCTTTATAAGGATATACAGCAATAATCGATTCATCGATAGCAAGATTTAAAATGGTTTGAGAAATATGTTCGCCAATTTCTTTCCAGCGTAAATCTGGCAACTCATGGACGGGGCGATAAATCATATTCCCTTTATTTGTTACTAGTAAAAGATGATCTAATGTATTGACTTCGCCAGCATATAGTAAAAAGTCGCCTTCTTTCATGCCGATTTCTTCTGGTTTTGATGCTGTATAAGAACGAATACTACTCCGCTTGATATAGCCTTCGTGCGTCACGGTTACGACCACGTCTTCCTGCGCAACTAACACGGCTGTTTCAATCTTGATTTCTTGGATTTCCTCTTCAATTTGAGTTAAGCGCGGATTTCCATATTGCTTTTTAACTTCGCGAAGTTCTTTTTTCATGACTGAGAATAGTTCTTTTTCATTGTTTAAAATGTTCAATAACTCAGCAATTTGTTGTTCTAAAGTTTTCGCTTCTTCTTGTAAATCAGTAATATCCGTATTGGTTAAACGGTATAGCTGTAAAGTAACGATTGCTTCTGCTTGTTCTTCAGTAAACGCGTAGTCGGATACTAAGTTCTTCTTCGCATCTTTTTTATCTTTACTGCCACGAATTGTTGCAATCACTTTATCTAAGATAGACAATGCTTTAATTAAACCAGCAACAATGTGCTCACGTTTGCGAGCTTTGTCCAACTCAAATTGACAACGGTTAATGATAACTGATTTGCGATGCGTAATGTAACTTTCTAAAATCCGTTTTAGTCCCACTTGTTGCGGGGTCATGTTGTCGATGGCTACCATGTTAAAGTTGTAATTGATTTGCAATTCAGTGTTTTTAAATAGATAATTTAAAATACCTTCTGCATTGACATCTTTTTTTAGTTCAACAACAATTTGCAAGCCAGTTCTGTCACTTTCGTCACGAACTTCGGCAATGCCGTCTACTTTTTTATTTAAACGGATTTCATCCATCTTCTTCACTAGCGTTGCTTTGTTGACTTCATAAGGAATTTCAGAAATGACAATTTGTTGTTTGCCGCCTTTTAAGGGCTCAATCTTTGTCTTTGCACGTAAAATCACTTTACCACGGCCGGTTTCGTAGGCTTTTTTAATTTCTGCTTTTCCTTGTAGGATCCCACCTGTTGGGAAATCTGGTCCTGGAATGTATTCCATTAATTTCTCTAAACTTGCATTAGGATGATCAATTAAATACACAGTTCCATCAATGATTTCCGCTAAATTATGCGTAGGAATTTCTGTTGCATAGCCTGCTGAAATCCCCGTTGAGCCGTTTACCAATAAATTAGGATATTTGGCTGGTAAAACAGTGGGTTCTTTTTCTGTATCGTCAAAATTCCAGACGAAATCGACGGTATTTTTGTCGATATCTTTTAACAACTCACCACTTAACTGTGATAAACGAGCTTCTGTATAACGCATCGCCGCTGGTGGGTCGCCATCCATACTTCCGTTGTTTCCGTGCATTTCAATTAGTACTTCCCGTAATTTCCAGTCTTGACTTAGACGCACCATCGCTTCATAAATACTAATGTCGCCATGGGGATGATAATTCCCCATAATGTTTCCGACAGATTTTGCTGATTTACGAAAGCCTTTATCAAAGGTATTGCCGTCTTTATTCATTGAAAAGAGAATGCGGCGTTGTACTGGTTTTAGCCCATCTCGAATATCTGGTAGGGCCCGTTCTTGAATGATGTATTTGGAATATCTTCCAAAACGATCGCCCATTACTTCTTCAAGGGTTAATTCTTGAACTTCTTGGCGTTTTTCCAAAATTGTCACTCCCTACTCTATGTCAAACAAACTGATTTCAGTGTCATCGGTTTGTTCTGCTTCTTTTGTTTTTTCCGCATCTAAAAGGCGTTCTCCTGTTGGTGCAGAAGTGTCTTCTTCTGAACGATCTAAAATACTGCCATCTTCTTCCAATGTAAATTGAACATGTTGTTCAATCCATTTTCGACGAGGTTCGACTTTGTCGCCCATTAATGTGGTCACACGGCGTTCTGCTTGAGCTGCATCATCAATCCGAACACGAATTAAGGTTCTAGTTTCAGGATCCATCGTTGTTTCCCAAAGTTGTTCTGCATTCATTTCACCCAAACCTTTATAGCGTTGGAGCATATAGCCTTTACCAACTTTATCAATCACTTCTGCCAATTCACCATCGGTCCAAGCATACTCAATGACTGATTTTTTTCCAGTTCCTTTAGAGACTTTATAAAGAGGTGGTAAGGCAATGTAGACTTTGCCGGCTTCAATTAATGGTTTCATATAACGATAGAAGAACGTTAATAGCAACACTTGAATATGGGCACCATCGGTATCCGCATCGGTCATGATGATGATTTTATCATAATTACAATCTTCAATTGAAAATTCAGGACCAACGCCTGCGCCAATCGTATAGATCATAGTATTGATTTCTTCATTTTTCAAGATGTCTTGCATTTTCGCTTTTTCCGTATTAATGACTTTTCCTCGTAGCGGTAAAATGGCTTGAAACTTCCGATCGCGTCCTTGTTTTGCTGAACCACCGGCCGAGTCTCCTTCGACAAGATATAATTCATTTTTCTTAGGATTTCTGGATTGAGCCGGGGTTAATTTTCCAGAAAGTAACGATTCGCCTTTTTTCCGTTTTTTACCGTTCCGGCTTTCTTCACGGGCTTTGCGAGCCGCTTCACGGGCTTCACGGGCTTTAATCGCTTTCCGAATTAATGATTGACTCATTTCACTGTTTTCTTGTAAATAGAAGCCCATTTGTTCGCCTACGACGTTGTCGACAACGGTTCTTGCTAAAGGTGTACCTAATTTCCCTTTGGTTTGGCCCTCGAACTGTAGTAAGTTTTCTGGTACTCGAATAGAAAGGACGGCTGCTAAGCCTTCACGGAAGTCGCTACCTTCTAAATTTTTATCTTTTTCTTTTAATAGTCCTACTTTACGTGCATATTCATTGTACGCCTTTGTCATTGACGTTTTCATACCGACTTCGTGGGTACCGCCATCTTTTGTGCGGACATTGTTAACGAAAGATAAAACATTTTCAGAATAGCCATCGTTGTATTGATAGGCTAATTCAACTTCAATACCTTCTTTGGCTCCTGAAAAATAAACAACGGGTGTTAATGTATCTTTTTCTTCATTTAGATAGGAAACAAATTCTTTAATGCCTTCTTCGTAGTGAAAGACTTCTTCTTTGGGTTCTTCCCCACGTTCATCTGTTAAAGTAATTTTGACGCCTTTTAATAAGAAAGCTGATTCTCTCAAACGTTCTGCTAAAATTTCGTAAGAAAAATTTGTCGTAGAGAAAATGGTGTCGTCAGGTAAAAAAGTAACAGAGGTGCCGTTGCGTTTTTTTGTTTTGCCGATTTTTTTTAAGGTACCAACTGGTTTACCGCCGTCCTCAAATCGTTCCATGTATTCTACGCCATCACGAACAATATGAACTTCTAACCACTTAGATAAGGCATTAACAACACTGGCACCCACCCCATGGAGTCCGCCTGAAGTTTTATAGCCACCTTGGCCAAACTTACCACCCGCATGTAAGACAGTAAAAATTACTTCTACTGTTGGGATACCAGAAGCATGCATCCCTGTTGGCATTCCGCGGCCAGAGTCTGCAACACAAATACTATTATCTTTTTGGATAGTTACGTTGATTTCATTCCCGTAGCCAGATAACGCTTCATCGACTGCGTTATCGACAATTTCATAGACTAAGTGATGGAGTCCACGGCTATCGGTTGAACCGATATACATACCAGGTCTTTTCCTCACTGCTTCCAATCCTTCTAGGACTTGGATAGAGGCATCATTGTACTCATTGTTAATTTTTTTAGCCAAAGAAAAAACTCCTTATACTTAGATTCTCGTTTAGTTAATAAGCGTACATTAACTATTTCTTAAAGAATTAGAAGAAGAGTGAGCGGGTTTCTTGCGTTTTCCGTTCGCTCCTTCTAAAACCATCATTACAATAATACTCTATCTGGGTCAAAAAAAAAAGAGCTTTCCGTTCAGGACGCTCTTTCTTTATAAAATTACACGTGTTTATTCAGCATCTGCCATTTTTGCCAATTCAATTTTAATACAACGGTCCATAATAACTTGACGACCTTCATTTAATAACAAGTTCGCTGCCTCTTCATTTTCCAAACCTAGTTGGGCCCAAAAGACAGGCGCTTCTGTTTTCAATGTTTCTGCGGCCACTTCTGGCAAAAATTCACTCCGCCGAAAGACGTCAACAATATCAATCTTTTCAGGAATCTCTGTTAATGCCCCATAAACCGTTTCGCCAAGCACCGTTTCGCCTTTTAAAACTGGATTGACAGGTAACACACGATAGCCATGTTGCTGTAAAATTTCTGCAATTTTGTAACTTGTGCGGTCGGGCTTGTTACTCAAACCAACCACCGCAATATTTTTTGCTTGTTTTAGAATATCAAAAATTTGATTTTGACTTGGATTCTCAAATGTCATTCACTCAACCCCTTTTTTCGTTCTTATTTATTATAACGCTGAGTAAAGGGTTTTGGCAAAATTATTCTCTGAATACCGACAAAATAATTATTGGCTTTGCCAATCTGCTGGATAAGTCACGTAGACAAAGCGGGCATCCCCCGTCACTGAAAATTGAATTTTGCTACTTTTCGGGATTAAAATAATTTCGCCGGCTGTTGCAGAAATTTTACGTCCGTCAATCAGTATATCTAATTGTCCTGAAATAATATAATCAATTTCATCGTATTCTAGCGTCCAGTCGAAGGTGGTATCTTTCATCACCATTAAACCGCAACCAAGGCGCGGGCTTTCTTCTAAAGAAAACAGATCTTTTGTGTAAACAATGTCCGCTGGGTTGCCTGTATCTAAGCGATCGTCTTCTGTTACGTCAATTTTGGGTAATTTGATGGACATAATTCCACTTGGATCCACTTGTTTAGTCGGCATTAATTTTTCTGTGACAATTTGTCGAACAAGTGTTTCAATCATTTCACGATTTAATTCTGTCATATTTACACCTCATTATTTCACTTCTGTTTCGGGTTTCCCTAGCATTCGATTTGCCATAAAGATAGCCACAAAAATGGCGGTAATCCCTCCAACTAATTTGCCAACAATCATTGGAAAAATCATTTCTTTTGCTACGCCTGCAGTAAAACCAAGGTGGTCACCTAAAACGAAAGAAGCCGAAACAGCAAAAGCGATATTAATAATTTTTCCTCGATTATCCATGTCTTTTAACATTTGGAACATGGGAATATTGTTAGCTAATGTAGCAACCATTCCTGCAGCCGCTACTTCATTCATTCCTAAAACTTTTCCTAGTTTCATCAATGGTTTATTAAAGACTTTCGTAATCACAGCGACTAAACAGAAAGCGCCAGCTAAAGTTAAAGCAATCCCGCCAACGACTTCAATTCCTTCAGTAACTGGTGCAATACCAGGAATCACTGTAATTCCTAATAATAGTTGAATCGCCCCCACAACTAAACCAAAGATAGCGACAATCACTACGCCTTGACCAAAAATTTGGAAGCCTTTAATCATGCCATTTGGCGCTAACCATAAACCTAAAATAATTAAAGCAGCAACAATAATAATTGGAATTAAGTTAGGAATAATCAATGACAATGGCATGCCAGCTGTTAACCCACCTGCTAATAAACCAAAAGGAATTGTAATAATCCCGCTCAAAACACCCGTTGCTAAGAATTGCTGATCGTCTTTTTGGATAATGCCCAGCGCTACTGGAATTGTAAAGACTAACGTTGGCCCCATCATTGCACCTAAGATTGCCCCCGCAAATAAACCAGCTTGTGGATCATTGGCTAATTGTTGCGCTAACGCAAAGCCTCCCATATCATTAGCCAATAAGGTTGTGGCAAACATTGCTGGATCAGCCCCTAGTAATTCATAGACAGGAACGACAATCGGACTTAAAAGATTGGCTAAGACAGGCGCTAAAGTGATAATCCCTACCATAGAAAGCGCTAGAGAACCCATAGCCATAATCCCTTCCTCAAATTGCTCCCCTAAACCTAGTTTGTTGCCAATACATTTATCGATTCCTCCAATAATCATGAAAAGAACCATAATATACATAATAATTTCATTAATGCTCATGTCTCGTCCTCCCTATTCTTCCTCTGTAGAATCAATGACACCAACAATCATTGCATCAATTGGGACCTTCGGATCTTCTGCCGAAATACGGGCAGCATTGCCTTGACTAATTAACACTTTGTCCCCGACACCAGCTCCAGCGTTGTCAGCAGCAATTAAAAATCCTTGCTTTTCGTCCTCTTGATTCAAAATATCAACCATCATAAATTTCCAGCCATTTAATTTTTCATCTTTTCTTGTTGACCAAAGGCTACCAGTCACTTTTCCTAAAAGCATCGTTTTTCCTCCTTACGTCAGCAATTGATGTTTCCTAGCATAATCTTTCGCTAACGGGGTTAAATAGGCGTTTTTACTTAAAGAAACACCTGATTCTGTCATTCTTATCAATTGTTTTTCAGTAATGTAGGTTCGTTTGGTCTCAGCTAAAGAACGAAGTTGTTTTTGACAGGCCGCCTGAAACACAGCGTAATTTTCTGAATCATGATAAAAAATCATCCCAAACTGTTGGCACATGTCCACGTTTTCCTGAATCGTTTGTTTCAAACGATACTTCAATCGTGAATTTTTACTCACTGAAGGTATTGGGGTTAAAACCAATACCGGCTTACCTTCAAATAAGAATGCTAAGATGTTTTTGACTAATTCATCCGTTTCCTGTAAATGCGCAATCGCATTTACTTGGGAAATCGTTAGCCTCTTTACAACCAAGCCTCGTGCTAGCTTCTGCTCCTTGGTTACCCAATTTACATTAGGAAAACGAACAAACATTTCTTCAGGAAATGCTTCTTTTGCTTCTGCTAAAGCCACTGAATAAGACGACGACAGCAATTGTTGGCAAATTCGATCAGTAATCTGTTGAATCAAATTTTCCATTTCAGAAACGTTCATTGTCTTGCCTCCTTTTACTTAAGAATATAGCCACGAGCTCCTTTGGTTAAGCCGCAAGCGTTGGCTTCATCGTAGTCAATGTGCATGTACGTTGCAAATCGCGGACTGATTCGCACAACTACATCATCAAAGATTAACGGACGTGTGCCTTCCACTTTGACTTGTACAATTTGGCTATTGCTTACTTTATTTTTTAAGGCATCTTCTGGTGTCATGTGAATATGACGTTTGGCAACGATTAAACCGTGACTTAATGTCACAACTGCTGATCCGTTCATCAGCGTGACGCCTGGTGTCCCTTCTGTCTTGCCACTCTCTCTAACTGGGGCATTAATTCCTAAAATACGCGTATCCGTCATAGAAACTTCGACCTGTGATTCGCTACGTTCAGGGCCTAAAATAACCACATTTTGAAAAAGTCCTTTAGGTCCAGCAACCGTAATTCGTTCTTTACAAACGAACTGTCCAGGTTGTGATAAATCTTTCACTTTTGTTAGTTGATATCCTGGTCCAAATAATGCATCAATCTCTTGACGAGACAAATGAACATGTCGGCCAGAAGCTTCAACTTCAAAAGTATTTTGTTGTTGTTGCTGAATTCGTTTAACAACTTCTTCAACAATTTCATTCATTGAATCCAATTTGTTCATCTCCTAGTTTCGTGATATTTCAGTCATGGTGCTAACTAATTCTGTAGCCCAAGATTGAAAAAGGCCGAACAGTTGTGATTCTCCTTTTAACTGGAGAATAATTTTATCTAGTTGTAATTGAATTTCTTTTGAGGAATAGCGCCATTGTCTCTGTTGGTTAGTTAGAATAGTTACCTTTGATTCCAAAATGACTGGTTCCATTACAAGCGACTGTTCTAAAATAAATTTCTCTAACCACAGTTGTTGTTGTTCGAAATATAACCAACCTTCTGTTGATAACGCTTCATTCGTTAAGAAAGGCAAATACAATAGATGGCTTAAGTGCCGAATCTCATAAATTGTTTCTTTTGATAAATTTTCTTGTTTTTGTGAGGAGGCCTTCACTGAATGAACCTCAGAAAGCAATGGGTTTGTTGAAGAGAAGCTGCTATTAATCCGATGCTCGCGTAGATAGCTTTTGGCGGCTGGCGTCAGAAAACTGCCTACAGGAAACACAAAATCCGTGCCATCTTCTAGTTCTTTTTTTAGCCTTTTGATGCGAAGCATATCTTCTGTAATAACTGTCATAACACCCCTCCTCAATGAAAGTTTAGGACAGAAGTAATGAACCTACCTCTGCCCCAAAAAATCAAAATTATAATTCAGTTGTTGCGTGTGGTAAAATAGCGTCTACTTCTGTATGTGGACGTGGAATTACATGGACAGATAATAATTCGCCAACACGTTCTGCTGCAGCAGCACCAGCATCTGTTGCTGCTTTCACGGCACCAACGTCACCGCGAACCATTACTGTAACTAAACCGCCACCGACTTGTTCTTTTCCAATTAAAGTAACGTTTGCCGCTTTCACCATTGCATCGGCTGCTTCAACAGCACCTACTAAACCACGAGTTTCGATCATTCCTAAAGCATTTGTACTTGACATTATAATTTCCTCCTAAGATGTATGTTTTATTTTTAAAAATTTGGGACAATTATCAATTTGACTTAGGTCCCAAACCCTAAATCCAATAATTCATTTGTTTTACTCTTACTCGCTCGTTTCTTGTTAGTTTAAGCGAGCTAAAACTTGAGCCACCACGGCATTTACTAGTTCTTCTTGATTGGTTGTTTCGCAAGAAGTAGCCACAGATGTGGTTGATGTTTGACCAAATTCTTGACGAATCTCTTCTAAATCACGCACGCCATAAGCAACACGACGTAAATTGAACAGATTTTCAACCCCAATATTATCAGAAGTTGAGCTGCCACCAACTGCGCCACAACCTAGTGTTAATGCTGGCACTAAGTTAGTTGAAGCACCAATTCCGCCAAGTGTACCAGAGGTGTTAACAAGCAAACGAGAGACGGGTTTTCTTAAGCCAAATTCACGAATGACTTCTTTGTTTTCTGTGTGAATACCCATCGTATGACCCGCACCTTCACCTTTCAAAATTTCAATTGATAACGCGCAAGCTGCTTCCCAGTTTTCAACTGTATAGAAAGCAATAATCGGTGCCAATTTTTCTCTTGAAAATGGATATTTCAAACCTACATGTGTTTCCTCGGCAACAATTAAGCGGCGATCTTTTGGAATAGATAAACCGACTAATGAAGCAATATGTTGAACGGAACGTCCTACGATTTGCGGGTTCATTGTACCGTTTGGTCGTAAAATAAATTTAGCTAATTTGTCGGCTTCGGCTGGACTTAAGAAATACGCGCCCTGCTTAATTAACTCTTCTTTGACCGCTTCACGGTTGACAGTTTCAACAATAATTGATTGTTCCGATGCACAAATTGTACCGTTATCGAAAGTTTTTGAATCCATTATTTGTTTCACTGCATGAGGAACATTTGCGCTTCGTTCGATGTAGGCTGGTCCATTACCAGGCCCAACACCGATTGCTGGTGTCCCAGAAGAGTACGCGGCTTTAACCATTGCGTTTCCACCAGTAGCTAAAATTAAATTTGTTTCTTTATTTTTCATTAATTCGCTGGTCGCTTGCATAGTTGGCGTTTTGATGACCGAGACACAACCTTCTGGTGCCCCTGCAGCAATAGCCGCTTTTTGGATAATTTCCACTGTTTCAATAATCGATTTCAACGCATTGGGATGTGGTGAAAAAACAATGCTGTTGGCAGCTTTTAATGAAATTAATGCTTTGTAAATGACTGTTGATGTCGGGTTGGTAGAAGGAATTAATCCTGCAATTACACCAACTGGGACAGCAATTTCAGTGACTTTTTGGGCAGCATCATCATGGATCACACCAACTGTAGCTTTGTCCTTCATTTCGTCATATACTACTTTTGAAGCGAAAGCATTTTTGATGATTTTATCTTCATAGATACCAAATCCTGTTTCTTCATTGGCCATTTTCGCTAACTTTTCTCGTTGGTTAAACGTAGCCTCTGAAACTGCTTGGACAATCGCATCGATTTGTTTTTGCGAAAATGTTGCTAATACTTGTTGTGCCTCTTTGGCTTTTTTGATTAAATTTCTTGTTTCTTGGATGGAACGTAAGTCTTTATCTACTAATTCCACTCGTCTTCACTTCTTTCTATTTCAGCCATGATTGCTTGAATTAAAGCTTCTTTATTGGCAAATTTAATCTCACTTTTCTTTAAACTACTTAGGTTCATTTTGTAGGCTTGTTTGCGTAAATCAACCACGCGTTGTGTTTCTAATTTTTGGCGTGTGCCTGTGTGTTCTTCCAAATCTGGTGTTTCAATCTCTTCTTCAATTACTTCTACTTGTTCCATCGGTTCAGGTGCTGACTTGGGTTCTGGATCTGATAAAATTACTTCCGTTTGAGCATCAACCCGTGAGATCACATGATGAGCAATTAAACAATTTAATTCTTTAGCTACTTCCGTGCCTACTTCAACGGCAGCTTGGACCGCGGCAACGTCACCAATCAGTTCCACAGTTGTTAAACCGCCATTAATAATTTCAGCTTTTAACAAAGTAACGTCGGCGGCTTTCAATGCCGCATCAGCCACACTAATGGCACCTAAAAAACCTTTGACTTCGACCATTCCTAATGCTTTCATTCAGGTCACATCCTTAATAACTCAACGGATTGTCAGCGATATTTTGAATGACTTGTTCAAACGCACTGCAAGCAGCTTTACATGCAGATTGACTACCTGTCAATAAGGCACCGCCAAAGTTCGTTTCAGAAGGTGGGCCATAAAAGACACCCATTTGAACATCGGCAGCTTTCATTGCTGCATCTAAGCCAACCATTGCTTCTAGCGGTGGTGCAATCAGATAAGCAATCGCTTCACCTTCAGGAATATTCGCTTGTTCAGATAAAAAGCTACCCGTTCTTGATACTACATGTGCAAAATAAACAATACTGTCATCTTCGTTAGCACTATAGAAGCTGGCTTCTTCTTCAATGACTTGCGTAATGACACTCAAGCCACTATTGACTTCGGCAGGACTCGGACCAGCAATAATGCCTATCACTTCACCGGCTAATTTGGTTGAAGCATTTGCTGCGCCAGCATACATACTTTTACCGTAAACTACAGTAACATCGGCGGCTTTGGTTGCTTCATCTAATGCAACATAAGTGACATCATCACAATCGGAAGTAACAATTCCTAATGAGCGATGTTCTGGTTTCAATGATAATTCTTTTGCTAATGCCGGATCGACATTGGGAATGACTTTCATACTTAGGACATTTGCGCCTAGACGATCATTTTTCATGAGAAATCCTCCTTTATTCAGCTTCTTTTAAATCAATACCAGATTTTTTCTTGTCTAACATTTTTTTGATAATTTCGGCAATGTAGGCCCCTGCTTCAACAGCCGGTGTCCCACCTTTGTGAATATTTGAAATAACTGTCCGCCGGGCTTCTGGCATACCGACAGTTGGTTTGTAAGCAATGTAGGCACTCATAGATTCAGCTGTTACTAAACCAGGACGTTCGCCAACTAGCAAGCAAACAACATCAGCGTCAGTGATTTCACCAATTTTATCCATTGCTGGCACGCGACAATATTTAACAAAAACTACATTGTCGAAATCTAAGTTGTACATGTTTAATCCTTGTTTAATTGCTGGTAGGACTTCTTTAATATTCGCTTCGATAGCAGCTGAACTAAGGCCATCCCCTACGACCATTTGGATTTTGGCTTTTGGTGTCGTATTTTTCCGAATGATTTCACTATTTTCTTCATCAAATTGACGACCATAATCTGGACGTGTTAAATATTCATCTTTACTGTTACAGATTGTTTTTGTAGAAATAAAATTCATTTCTTTTACCAAGTCTTCGCTTACGTCTGAAAAGACCGCATCTTGTGCTGCCGCATGGTCCGCTCGGAAACGTAATGTTGAACTAGTCATATAACGCGTCCCTGCACGACCAACGCCTAAACGAGCTGGCGAGAAAGCTTTCATTTTTAATAGTGCTTCAGGATCTACGGCATTTTTCAATAGTAATTGTTTACGTAAATCTACTTCAGTAATGTCAGGAATTAGGCTTTCTTCAATTTCTGTCGTTTCAGTGACGTGTGTTGTGACTGGTTTTTCTTCAGCAGTCACAGTGGCAGTCGAAACCGCTTGATTGTCAGCGACCATTTCTGTTAAAATTCCGGCAATCATTTCTTTTAATTCTTTTTCGTTCATTTGTATTCTCACCTCGTTTATTTAATAAATACAGATGCATCGCCAGCGCGACTTGTTAATTTTCCGTTTTCCATTAAGCCCATTTTTTCCATCCATTCTTCAAATTCTTTAATTGGACGTAAGCCTAATGTTTCACGAATCGTCGCAGTTTCATGGAACCCAGTTGTTTGATAATTTAACATGACATCATCGCCATGAGGAATCCCCATGATATACGTACAACCAGCTGTTGCTAATAACATTGCTAAGTTTTCCATATCATTTTGATCAGCTTTCATATGGTTGGTGTAGCAGACATCACAGCCCATTGAAATTCCAGTTAATTTGCCCATGAAATGATCTTCTAAACCAGCGCGGATGACTTGTTTTGAATCGTAAAGATATTCTGGTCCAATAAAGCCGACAACGGTATTTACAATATACGGATCAAATTTTTTGGCTAAGCCATAACAACGCGCTTCCATTGTGACTTGGTCTGCGCCAAAGTTCGCTTCAGAAGAAAGTTCTGAGCCTTGACCTGTTTCAAAATACATCACATTAGGACCAGCTGCTTGACCACTGTGAAGCGCTAAATCTTGTGCTTCAGCTAAAATTTCTGCATTTAAACCAAATGCTGTGTTCCCTTTTTCTGAACCAGCGATGGATTGAAAGACTAAGCCAGTTGGCGCGCCTTGACGCATGGCTTCCATTTGTGTCGTTACGTGAGCAAGCACGCAAGTTTGTGTTGGAATTTCCCATTCGCTGCGGAACTCTTCAAATTTGTTTAAGATCCGTTTAACACTTTCTGTAGAATCATCAACAGGATTCAAACCAATTAACGCGTCACCGGCGCCATAAGAAAGACCTTCCATAACTGATGCCATAATGCCATCGACATTATCGGTTGGATGGTTCGGCTGTAAACGATTTGAAAAAGTTCCGGGACGGCCAATCGTTGTGTTGGCGGTTTTTTCAATATTGATTTTTTTTGCGCCAACAATTAGATCCATGTTGGACATTAATTTACAGACAGCAGCAATCATTTCAGAAGTGAGTCCACGGGAAATTCGTTTGATATCAAAATCGGTTGTTTCCGAAGATAAGATAAATTCGCGTAATTCTGCAACTGTCCAATGTTTAATACTTTCAAAAATTCGCATATTGACTTGGTCAATAATAATGCGTGTCACTTCGTCTTCGTCATAATCAACAACGGGATTGTTAAACAAGTCATTTAAGGACAATTCCGATAAAACGACTTTCGCTGCCACGCGTTCTTCGGCTGAATTAGCAGCTACGCCAGCTAACTTGTCGCCAGACTTTTCTTCATTGGCTTTGGCTAAGACTTCTTTAACGGATGTAAATTGATAGACTTTGCCAAATAGTTTGGTTTTTAAAATCATCTTTGTGTCGCTCCTTTTTAATTAAATACTAAGGTCTTAACAATGACTGGAAGGACGGCTCCTTCTGCCACTGGTAAACCGATATCTACATAATCACCGTTTTCTACTTTGACCGAATCAAGACAGATAAACGGATAGTCTTTTGGTAGATGGGCACTTAAGGCATGCCCTAAAGCTTTCGCCATGTCTTCATCCACCATAACAATAATGGGAATTTGTTCAGCAACTAAACTAGCTAATCCTTCCACAATCCCTTGACCATAGCGTTGAATATCAGCAAATGTTGGATTGCTCATGCCTCTAATTGCTAGGGCAATCTGGGGTGTTTCTTCAATACGATGCCAATTGAGTTTTTCTTGGATTCGCTGGCCTAATTCTGTCACAGTAAGGGTTTCATCCTCTTGCGCTAATTTTAGAATTGGGATATTTTTTACCGGCAAAATTTGCTCACGATAAGCGATCGTGCTTCCGCTAATTTCAGCAGTGTGTGAACCTGCTCCGACGACCGTCGCTCGGATTGTTTCTGCGCTTTCTAAGACTTCTTTTTCCGAAAAAATCAGTGACTTTCTCAGATATTTTCCTAAAAGCAAGCCGATGTCTCCATATTTAAAGAGATTCGTACTTGTCGTATTTAAGCAATCAGCCACACCACCAGAAAATGTTACAATTGGTAATTCCTCACCTTTTCGTAGTGGATGGTTGGTTACTAATAACTGGTAGAACGGACTTTGTGTCCCCAAGCCAATGCTATTTTCTAACACGGCAACTAATTCCGAAATAATTGGCAGTAAGTTTTGTTCGGTGGCTTGGTCACCAAGGTGCAAGGTTAGCCCTTTTTTATTTATAATTTCTTGAATCTTCGGAGCTATATAGGTGATTTTTTGTTGTTGATCTAATTTAATTAAGCGTCCGCCAATGTCAAAACAAGCCGTGTCAATCACTTCGCCATCTTTAAAGACAGCTAAATTTGTCGTTCCCCCACCAATGTCTAAATTAACCACCGGTTTGCGTTTCGTTTCAGAATAAGTTTGAGCACCAGCGCCTTTCCCGGCAATGATACTTTCTAAATCAGGACCAGCCGTAGCAACGACAAAATCACCTGCATAGCCACTAAGTGCTCGTAGCACATTGTTGGCATTGCTTTTTCGAGCAGTTTCACCTGTGATAATTACCGCACCCATTTGAATATCTTGTTTATGAATGCCTGCTTGGCGATATTGCTCCGCTACAAACGCTTTGATAGGTTCTGCATCAATTTCTGATTGGTTAAGTAAGGGTGTAAAGATAATGTCACTTCGGTAAATGACTTTTTTATCAGAAATGCTGATACGTGGTACTGTAAACGCAGAGGCAAAATTTTCAACAGTTAATTCTGACAAGACTAATTGGGTTGTAGACGTCCCTAAATCAATCCCTACGGTTAAAAGTGTTTCCTTCGACATCGCCTGACTCGCCTCCTTTTGCATACAAAAAGGCACTTAAAGAATCGTTAGAAAATTTCTTTCTACTTTTCTTTAAGCGCCTTTGCTTAATCAATGAACAACATCACTGGTGTTCTGTTCGAAATAGAAACAGGTTTTAGTTCCCTGTTTATTGGATTCAATTGTAATTTTTCCTTTTAATTTATCTTTTACGTAGCTTTTGATAATCATCAAACCTAAACTGGTCTCGTTACTTTGATGAACGTCATAGCCTTTACCATTATCTGTAACAGTAATGGTAATCATTTTATTATCTAATGTTCCACTAAGTTTAACAACGCCACTTGTTTGTGGCTCAAATGCGTGATCAAAAATGTTTTGTAATAGTTCGTTGACAACAAGGGAAATGGTGACCATTTGTTCGCTAGAAACCATAATGGCTGGATCAACATCCATCATCATCTCAATGGGTTGTGCGCCTTGAAAAAGATGTCTAAAATTATACATCACTGCTTCCAATGTTTGCCGTAAAGCAACGTCATCTTTGACTTGTTTTGACAGCAATTCATGGGTGGCTGCAATCGCCATAATTCGATTGACACTTTCATGAAGGACTTTCTTTGCTTCGGGGCTTTGCGTTCGCCGTTCTTGAATACGCAATAAGGAAACCACCGATTGCAAGTTATTTTTAACACGATGATGAATTTCACGAATCGCAACAGATTTGGAAATAATTTCCGCTTCTTTTTCTTTAAATTCTGTATTGTCTTGAATAATCATAATCAGTTGTTCTTCTGATGCCAACCATACTTTTCGAACCTTAAAATAATAATTAAGGTAGGTCGTTTTGCTTTCAATAGGTTGATTACTCATTTTATATTTCATTTGATACAACACATATTCAAAAGTTGTATAATCGATGGACAAATTGTCATAACTCATTCCAATGATATTGTCCCGATAACCAAGTTTGCGATAAAGCTCTTGTGCATTGTGATTGGTAATTAATAAGTGACCCGCCGCATCAAAAATCAAAACGGCTTCTGCCAATTGATCAATAAATAATGCGTCGACTTGACTAGTTGATTTCGCTACTTTTGCTAACTGGCAGTTATTTAGCTCCTCTTTTTGTAAGTCCGCTTGAATCTCTTCATCTGCCGCAATCTCGACAATAATGACACCAATCGTTCGATGTTCATTGCGAATGGGATAGATATTTTGCTTAATCAAACGATTTTCCTGAGTCACTGCTAACAAACCAATGCTATTTAAGCTAGTTTGCATGGTACGCAGAACACCAGGTTCATTTTTTAATAAAGCTTCCATCCCGACGACATCTCCGCTATATAAAGAAGTTGTCTTCGCAGGCGGCTTATGATAAACGACTAGTGCTTGCTGTGACATTTCCTTATACACATCAATAAAAACATCTGCACTTTGATAGAGTGTCGTCGAAGAAAGATAACGTGCTGTACGTTGTAATTCTTTAATGTCTGATTCTGAAAGATTGGTATATTGGTGACATAATTGCTCTAATCGTTTCATTTATTCATCATCCATTACAATCAATTCTGCAATTTCACTCATACGTGCGCGTTTGTTCATACTTAACGTACGCAACATTTGGTAGGCTTCTTCTTCCGATATATGATTTTCTTTTACAAGAATACCTTTGGCTTTTTCGATAATTTTACGTTCTTCTAATTTTAAACTTAATTTATCGATTTGATTTAGTAACAGCTGCGTTTGTTTGCCTCGTTCAATGCTCATTTCAATTGTAGGTATTAATGATTTTTCATCTAGAGGTTTAACTAAATAACCCAGTGCGCCTAATTTTTTAGCCTTGTCCGTATTTTGTACGTCACTGTATGCAGATAAAAAGACAATACTACTGGCTAGTTGGTCTTGAACAATTTTTTTACCTGCTTTTAGACCATCTAAAATTGGCATTTGAATGTCCATTAATACTAGGTCAGGTTGTGTTTTTTTACATACTTCAATTGCTTCAAAACCATCGGCTGCTTCACCGACTACTTCGTACCCTGCTTCTATCACAATATCACGAATATCGAGTCTCGTAATAGGTTCATCATCGACTATTACAATTCGTCCATCCATTTTCTTCACGCCCTTGTCCTTTCAACGCTATGTTCTGGTAATTTTACAAGTTACAGAAAAGTTTAAAATCTGTTGTAAACCTTCAATCACCGCTTGTAAGGCTGCTTCCACTGAGCTTACGTCACCAGAAATGACTACCGATCCAGAAAAACGATCAATAAAACCGATTTGGATATCTCCGCTTTTAGTCGCAATATCAACAGCGATAATTGCCGCTTCGCTCGGAGTGATTGTCAAAATACCTAGTGCATTGCTGGTGCCTTCTGGCAACCCTAATTTTGTATAAATTTCTTTATTAGGACTAGCAATGATGTGCGCTAACGTTACTTGTTTCCCAGGAACATATTCTTGAATCATTCGTTGTTTTTCTTCCAACCAGACTCGCTCCTTTAATTTAGCAAATAAAAAATCCTCAATAAAAAACGTAAAGGTTCCACTTTCGCTTTCTACTAAGGAGCTTCTTTGCTCTTAAATTTTGAAGCACGCCGTTGTGCTACCCACATTATATGTTATCGATTTCATCCTGTCAATCGCTTATAAGATAGAATTTAAAATTTTTGTCACTTCTGCTGCTGTTGGTTGGACAGGATTTGTTTTGGTGCAACCATCCATCAATGCGCCTTCAGCTATTTTTGGGATCGCAGCTTGGACTTCTTCTTTTGGTAAACCATAGTCACTAAAAGTGGCAGGCATGTTTAATTTTTGACGGAGTTGCTTGATTTGTCGAATAAATTGTTGAACACCAATCCGTGCATTGGTTGTCTGTGTATCATTTAGACAATTTGCTAACTGCGCATAACGTTTAGCTGTTGGTTCGTTGGTGACTTTGCCATTCGCTAAGCCACTGTTATATGCAATGACTTCCGGTAAGAGCATCGCATTCATTCGTCCATGTGGCACATGTAAACGCGCACCGGCCGCATGAGCAATGCCGTGATTCAAGCCTAATGAAGTAACATTAAACGCCATCCCTGCCATACATGAAGCTAAATGCATATTTTCACGGGCTTGTTGGTTGCTACCCTCATTAAAGGCTATTTCTAAATTGTCGAATACCAGGCGAACGACTTTTTCGCACAACGCATCTGAAATCGGATTTGCTTCTGTTGAAACATACGCTTCAATAACATGCGTTAAGACGTCCATTCCTGTATCCGCTGTGATTTTTGGTGGGACACTCATCACTAAATTTGTATCTAAAATCGCAATTTCTGGTTGAATTTCATCCGTTACAAGCGGGATTTTGGTGCCAGTTTCAGCAACCGTAATCACTGAAAAATTCGTAACTTCTGAACCAGTTCCACTAGTTGTAGGAACCGCAATAAACTCAGCAATCTGAGTTTGCAAAGTACGTTTGCCAAAAAATTTCATTGCTTTGGCCGCATCAATAGCGGATCCCCCACCTAAAGCTAATATCGTATCTCCTTGAAATGTCGCTAACTGCTTAATTCCCGCAGCAATCTTATCAATTGGTGGATCGGGGATGATGTCACTAAAAATTTGCCATTCGCTTTTTGTTAAATGCTTTGTCACTTCATTCACAAATCCAGAGTCAACCATGAATGGATCTGTGACAATGAAAACACGTTTATCATGAAGTGTTTCCAAATTGGCTAATGCGCCTTCTCCTACCCATAGTTCGGTAGGGAAATGAATTGTTTTCATCTCAATTCCTCCTTAATAAAATACAAAAAGACACTTCAAACAAACGAAAAATCATCTGTCTGAAGCGTCTTTGCTTCCTTATGTATACGCCATTGTACACGAAACCTTATCCATAGAGTACAACGCCTTTAATTAATTGTCAATAAAAAAAGGGAATATAGCAGTACGTCATTGTACCTGAAATCTCCTTCAACATTGAAAGACCAGCCCAAAATTCCCAAAAGCACTTCCTCGTGCCATTAATTGGATTAATACAAATATCTTGGGCTGGATTTTCAACACAAGCGTTGTTAAGAAACATCCTGTTTTGCCTCGAAACAGCATGCCCAATAATGAAAAAATGAAAAGACCTGACTTAAAAGCAACCTTGCTTCTTCACAGTGGCGGGACCGTGCCAGATTCTCACTGGCTTCCATTCATATTTTTCATAAAATATTCGTTTAATCTATCTGAAATTTACCATAAGTTTTTTAGAAAAGCAACTGTTTACAATCCATCTTCTTTAATTTTATGGAAAACCTTTTCGCTTCGTTCATAAAAAACATCAGGTCGTTGTGCTTGAACATTTAAATAGCGAGCCAACGCATAAAAATAATCTGATAAACGATTGGTAAAAATTAATACCTCTTCGTTAATTTTGGCTGTCCAATTTAAACGAACAATGATGCGTTCTGCGCGCCGTGCAATCGTCCGAGCCACATGAACCATACTGGCTGCTGGGGTTCCGCCAGGTAAAATAAAACGATCAATATCTGGTGATTGTGCAGTGTAGAAATCAATCCGCTGTTCTAGCCAATGCACACTTGCCTTTTGTAATTTAAATGGTCGTTGTGCTTCAATCGGTGTTGACAAATCTGTTCCCGCATCAAAAAGTAAATGTTGTAAAGCTTCTAGTTCTTCTTTAATTTCTTGATTTTCTTGGGGAAGTTGGCTGATAATGTAGCCCACCCAAGAATTCAATTCATCAATCGTTCCATAACTTTCAACTCGATCAGAATCCTTAGCGACGGTTGAGCTGCCGACTAATTTCGTCATTCCCTTATCGCCAGTTTTTGTATAAATTTTCATTCTGCTTCATCCTCCTCTAAATAATCTACTAATTCTTGCAAGCCAATTTTTTCAACAGAAGAAATTTCAAAAATTCTTGTTGCACCCGCACTTTTTAATTGTTGCCGAACAATCTCTAACTGCTGAGAATCTTGTGCTAAATCAATCTTGGTTAAAATACCAATGATTTCTTTCGGGAAAATACTACCAAATCCTGGTGAAAAAACTTGTTGTGTTTCTACAGCACTTTGGATCAAACCGATCACATCTGCTTCTGCCGCTGTGACGTTTAACGCATTATAATATTGCCGATGCAAAATAAACTCGCCCGGTGTATCAATCATTTCTGCATGAAATTCCACCGCCTGTGTTTTATCATAAATTAATTCTTTGCCTTGCAGAGCTTGACATAACGTGGTTTTACCACACCCGATAGCTCCCATTAAAATGATTCGTTTCATCGCTACCTCCATAAAAAAGGAGCCCAAAGCAAGTACCATCACGTACTTAGTCTTGGGCTCCTTTGCCGATTTGTTAAAACACGCCATTGTGTTTCTGATTCTTTGCCTTTATCTTACCTGTTTCCAAAAAACTTGTCAAAATTATTGAATAGTTTCCCAAACTTTATGTTGTTTCTGAAAATAGGAGACAATATCTGTTTCAAAAATTGTTTGTAAAAATTCTTTGGAAGCCAACGTTTGAAAATCACCTTGCGCGGCCACTTTCCCTTGCTTCATAAACACAATTTTTTCACTTAGCGTTAACGCTAAACGGATATCATGAAACACCCCGATTAACATTTTCCCTTCTTGCGCACTCCACTCATTTAACTGCTGAATCAATTCTTGTTGATACCGAATATCCAAATGATTATTGGGTTCATCCAATAAAATAATTTCTGGATCTTGTACAAATAATTTAGCCAAAAATACTCGTTGTTGTTGTCCTCCTGAAAGCTGATTGACAACTTTATCTTTTAAAGGCAATAAACCCGTGCGTTCTAAATAATAAAGGATTCGTTCTTTTTCTTGTTTAGAAACAATCGGTAAAAAACGTTGTGCTTGTTGTCGATACGCCCCCATCAAAACTGTTTCGTAAACCGTATAATCAAAAGCAACTGTCGTGAATTGACTCATCATCGCTACTTTCGTTGCCAATTCCTTCCGCTTTTGTCCATGAACTTCTTGACCATCAATTAAAACAGAACCACTATAAGGGACAAGTCCGGCAATCGTTTTTAAAAGTGTCGTTTTACCGCAACCATTTGGACCTAAAATACAAGTTTTACTACCTGTCGGAAAAACGAGGGAAATATCTTTTAAAATGGGGGTTTGTTGGAGTGTTACAGCTGTTTTTTTTAATTCAATCATGCAGCAACGCCCCTTTTTTTAAAGTAAATATACAAGAAGAATGGCGCTCCAATCAAGGCTGTTACGGCCCCGATGGGAATTTCTCTTGGTGATAAAATCGTGCGAGCAATTGTGTCCCCTATTACCATGATGGTCCCACCTAAAATTGCCGAACCGGGAATCAGCCAGCGATGAGTCGCCCCTAAATAGCGACGGACAATATGTGGTGCTATTAAATCAACAAAACCAATCACACCGACAAATGAAACCGCACTTCCTGCTAATAAACTAGCCAAAAGAATAATGCGTAGTTTTGCTGTTTTGACTTCTACTCCCGCTAACATCGCATGTTCTTCTCCTAAACCGAGAACATCCAATGCGTTGGCATCAAACCAAAGAAACAGACTGCTGACAAGCAAGATTGGACAATAAATAGCAATTTTTTGCCAATTACTGCCAGAAAAACTACCCATTTGCCAAAAGACTAATTGTTTCAAATAATCTTGGAAAAGTGCTGTAATCAACGTCAAAATAGCACCGACAAACAAGGTCATAATCATTCCTACTAAAACAACTGTTTGATTGGACATTTGACTATCCATTGTTTGCGTAAATAACAAAACTAAAAAGACCGTTGCTAAGCCAAAGATAAAACCAGTTAAAGGCAATAAAAATGCCCCTAAGATCGAAGCAGTTACTCCAGTTACCATGATTAACGCAGCGCCTAAGGATGCTCCCGCTGATACGCCCAAAGTATACGAAGAAGCTAAAGGATTACCCAAGAGTGATTGCATCACCGTGCCACTTACTGCTAAGCCTGCGCCCACGAGATAGGCCATCACGACACGCGGTAACCGAACATTCCAGATGATTCCTTCTAAAATCCCATCTTCTGAAACCGTCTTTTTCACTAAAATTTGAAGCAAATCCGTTAACGAAATCTGAACACTTCCAATTTTAATACCTAAAAAGAGCATGCTCATACTGATCAAGAGCATCAGTATGAGACACGTTTTTTTACTCATCTTTTAAATCCTTGTATTCCTCTGGATAAACAGCTTTTGCCATTTGTTTTAATGCTTTGGTAATGTGGTTATTTGGTAAAGAGCTAGACATGTTATCGATTTCGAAAACTTCTTTGTTTTGAACTGCAGGAACGTTTTCCCAGTTTTTACGAGCTAAAATTTCTTTGGCGGGATCTTTCATATAGTTAACATTGGTTAAAATGACTTCTGGTTTTGCAGCAATGGCCGCTTCTTCTGTCACTGGTAACCAGCCTTTTTCATTTGCCAAAACATTTTTTGCCCCAATTATTTCAATCATTTCATTTAAAAATGTCCCATTACCAAAACTATAAATGTCTGGTAAGGCAGCCACTTCAAACAAAACAGTTTTTGGTTTTTTAATGGTTTTACCAATTTTGGCTACTTCGTCGATTTCTTGATCCATTGTTTTGATTAACTTTTGTCCTTTTTCATGTTCAGATAAGCTATCCGCGATGAATTGGACGTCTTCTTTGATTGCTTTGATACTTGTACTAGTGGGGATATTAACGACTGTAATTCCAGCATCTTCCACTTGTTTCCAAACACTTTCTGAGCTAGCTAAATTGATGTCATTCACATAAACAATTTGTGGTTTCAAGGCAATCAATTTTTCTGCATCGACAGCCATCATATCCATTTGTGGTAATTTTTTTAAATCAGTCATCATTGTGCTACTTTGAGTATCAACTGCGATTAATTGGTCGGTTTTACCTAAGTCTTCAATCACTTCTGTTGTTGATGGCACTAGGGAAATAATTTTGGTTGCTTCTTTGGGTAAAGTAATTTCTTTGCCGCTACGGTCTTTGGTTGGTAACGTTACTTCTGTTTTTTCAGAAGAGGTAGTTGCTTTCTTTTCCTGTTTACCACACCCTGCTAAGCCAAGTGTTGCTACTAAACCTAAAGTCATCATTGTTAAAGTAAATTTTTTCATTTTTTCATCCTCGCATTCGTCTATTTTATTTTGGGGAAAATTTTCTGAAATGAACCTCCTTTGTCTCAACGTCAAAACAATACAAAAAAACCACTTTTTTCTCCAATAGAAAAAAAGCAGTCACTTAACTATGCTAATGATATACTCAGCCAGTTATCTTCAAAGCCCCTTCTTTTTCCTACAAAAGAATGATTAGACTTATCAAGCCGGTATCCTGACTTAGCTTCTTCTTACTCCCAATCCTTCCAGAATAATCTGTGGTCTTATTGGTTTCATCCACCATACAGTAGGTAGGTCTGTAGAGGATTCGCACCTCTTTCCCTGACACTTCATAAGTACATATATATTGTATCTTCGTTGATAACTAATTTTCAAACCAGTGATTAGACGTCTTTGTCTAATGACACACATTTATTATAACGGTTATCAACCATTTGTCAACGCTTCCTCAAGCAAAAGAAAAACTTTTCTTGTTTTAGTTATTAGACGTTGTTCCGTTTTTCTATTCATGATAAAATAAATCCTAGTTTGAATAAGAAAGAGGTTAACTTGATGAAAATCGTCATTTTGTTACTTGTTGCCTATTTATTAGGTTCGATTCCCTCAGGTGTTTGGATTGGCAAACTTTTCTTTAAAAAAGATATACGCCAATTTGGGAGTGGGAATACAGGAACAACCAATACATTTCGTGTCTTAGGGAAACCTGCCGGAATTACGGTATTATTAATGGATATCTTGAAAGGAACGTTAGCCACTTCATTACCCTATTTGTTTGGTTTACAAGGCGTGAACCCGCTCTTCTTTGGGGTAGCCGCTGTTTTAGGGCATACCTTCCCTATTTTTGCCAATTTCAAAGGTGGTAAAGCCGTAGCCACTAGCGCTGGCATGTTATTAGCATACAGCCCCACATTTTTTATTTATTCTGCTCTTATTTTTGTGATTTGTCTGTATCTAACCAGTATGGTGAGTTTAACAAGTATGATTAGCGCTGTACTAATTACACTTTCTACTATTATTTTGCCTTTCACTGTCCCAGCTATTTTACCAACATTTAACTGGTTATTAACCGTGATTGCGATTGCTTTGACTACTTTTATCTTTGTCCGTCATCGTGAAAACATTCAGCGAATTAAAAATGGAACAGAAAGTCGCCTTTCTTTTGGCTTACGTGCAAAAAAATAAAGAAAAAGGCTGTGAACAAATAATGTTCACAGCCTTTTTCTTTATTTTACACTAATCATATACTGTGTTTTAAATAGTTCGTTAGCTGTTAACTTATTGATGCCAAATTTTTCAGCAAGTTGGCCAGTTGCGTCGACAGCATCAGCAATCCCGCACCAAGGTTCGATACAGACAAAAGGCGCTTCTTTCGGTGTCGGTGACCAAATCCCTACAAAAGGCATTTCTGGATAACTCAAAGTGACTTGATGGTCACTTTCGTCTGTGGCAATCGTAATTGCTGTTTGACCTTTTGTTTCAAAAATCATTGCATCATTTTCAAATAATTGATGCGTTAAGTCAAAGCTGGTATTCGTTTGGGCTAGCGTTTTATTCGCTAAATCAATAAACGGGCCTGCTAAGGGAATTTGTGTCCGTGATTTTTTAGGTGAAAAACTTAGATAATAATCTTCAAACGTTAGTGAAGATTCTAAAGGTACATTAAAGGCTGGATGACCACCAATCCCAAAATACATCTCTTCTTTCCCTGTATTTTCTACTTGGTAGTTTACAGTCAATTCTTGGTGTTCTAATGTATAAGTAATCACTAGTTCAAAATCAAAAGGATACTTCTTCTTGGTTGCTTTTGTTGATTTTAATGAAAAAGAAACTTCTTCTCCACCTCTTTCAATCACATCAAATACTTGATCACGAGCAAAACCATGTTGAGTTAAATGATACGCTTGATTTTGGTACATATACGTATCTTCTTTTAGACGACCGACAATCGGAAAAAGTACGGGCGCATGGCGGGCCCAAAATTCAGGATTTCCTTGCCAAATATATTCAATGCCGGTTTCTTTTGATTGTAAACTTACTAATTCTGCTCCTTCTTCAGCAAATGTTGCGATTAGAAATTCATTTTCAATTTGTACAGTCATTGCGTTGTCCTCCTAGTTGATACGAGCAATTGCTTATTTTTCCAACTCTTTAATAAATTGTTGATTTAACACTTTTAAATAAGTCCCTTTCATACCAAGAGAACGTGATTCAATAATTCCAGCTGATTCTAATTTTCTTAAGGCATTCACAATTACGGAACGAGTAATGCCTATTTCGTCTGCAATACTTGAAGCAGTTAAACGACCTTCTTCGCCATCTAAGGCTTCAAAAATAGCATGGACGGCTTTTAATTCACTATAGGAAAGAGTGTTGATGGCCATTTGCACGGCAGTCGCACTGCGAACTTCTGCTTCAATTGTTCTGGATTGATGATACAAAATTTGCATGCCGACAACGGTCGCACTATATTCAGCTAACACTAAATCATCCTCGTTAAAGGATTTTTCAACACGCGCTAAAATAATCGTACCCAAGCGTTTGCCAGCACCGTACAAAGGCACAATAGTGGTTAAACCAAACGGATACAGCTCTCGTGATTCAAAAGGAAATGCAGTTAAATCACTATCTATTGGAATATTGGCTTCGGTTACTTTGAGCATATCCACGGCCTCGGTGTATCCTTGAGGAAATTTTTTCTCTTTAAACATATTTTTGATACGGGCATTATTAACATCTAATTTTTCAGTATACCCCAACAAATCCCCTGAACTGCTAATAATATACGCATTACTTTCTAAAATATCCCCTAAAATCATTGCCATTTTGTTGTACGGAAGTTCTGCTTGTACGTCAAACAGATTATTTTTTTGCAAAAGCTCGTTCACTTGACGTGTTTTTTCTAATAATGTAGCCATCTTTTCTCCTCCAGCCTTTTTTATAAGATGTAACGACTTAAATCTTCATTTTGAACAATGTCATTCAATTTTTCATTGACATATGCTTCGGTAATCGTAATTTCACCCATTTGCATATCTGGTGCTTCATATAATAAATCTTCTAATAAACGTTCTAAAATTGTGTGTAAACGACGCGCCCCAATATTATCTGTATCACGGTTTACATCATAAGCGATGTGTGCTAACCGTTCAATTGCTTCTTTTGTAAAGATGACTGAAACATTTTCTGTACCGATTAATGCTACATATTGTTTAATTAAAGCATTATTTGGCTCAGTTAAGATACTTACGAAGTCATCAGCCGTTAAATCATCTAATTCAACTCGAATTGGGAAGCGGCCTTGTAATTCTGGAATCAAGTCACTTGGTTTTGACAAGTGAAAAGCACCTGAAGCGATAAATAAAATGTGATCCGTTTGTAAAGGACCATACTTCGTGTTAACTTGAGAGCCTTCAACAATCGGCAAAATGTCTCTTTGTACTCCTTCACGAGAGACTTCGCCCGAACTTTGTTGACTTTTAGAGGTGATTTTATCAATCTCATCGATAAAAATAATTCCGCTTGATTCAGCTAAACGAATCGCTTCACTATGAATATCAGCGTCATTGACAATTTTTGCTGATTCTTCTTTCACTAATAATTCTTGTGCTTCTTTCACCGTTACAGTACGTTCGATTTTTTTCTTTGGTGACAGAGCGCCTAACGTTTCATTTAAGTCGATGCCCATTTGTTCTAGGCCATTGTTCATAGCTGGCATCGTTTTCTTCGGTTCTTCAATTTCAATTGTTACTTCACGATTATCTAATAGACCTTTTTCCAGCTGTTCCAAAATTGTTCGGCGATTCGTTCGAATATCTTCCGTTACTTCTTCTTGTGCTTCTTGCTGTTGCTGAGCCATGTTAAACATATTCATCATTTGTTCAAATTGATTACCGCCAGCCTGTTTTTGTTCTTTTTTAATTCCAGGCACTAATACTTTGACTAAACGTTGATTGGCCTTTTTCAACGCTTGCGCGTACACGCGACTGTATTGTTGTTTTTCAACAATTTGGATCGCATTTTCTACTAAATCCCGAACCATTGATTCGACATCCCGACCGACATACCCTACTTCTGTAAATTTGGTTGCTTCAACTTTTACAAAAGGCGCATTGACAATTTTTGCGAGACGACGAGCAATCTCAGTTTTACCAACACCTGTTGGTCCAATCATTAGTAAGTTTTTAGGCGTAATATCTTGTTGCATATTTTCTTCTAATTGCAAGCGACGATAGCGGTTACGTAAAGCTACCGCCACTGATTTTTTGGCAGCTTGCTGTCCAACAATATATT
Organism: Enterococcus sp. DIV0294; assembly: GCF_050558155.1. Taxonomy (NCBI): domain Bacteria; kingdom Bacillati; phylum Bacillota; class Bacilli; order Lactobacillales; family Enterococcaceae; genus Enterococcus; species Enterococcus sp. DIV0294. The sequence goes on from NZ_CP187889.1 coordinate 1,486,730, forward strand.
GATCTAGTTCTTTGACTATTTCTTTTGGTGTTTTGTTTAATTCATTCATGGATTTTCCCTCGCTTATAATTCTTCTACAATGATATTATGATTCGTAAATACACAGATATCTGCAGCAATATTTAAGGCATTTTTAGCAATCTCTTTCGCTGGCATTTCTTTATCACCAAAGTTTTTCATGGCTCTTGCAGCGGACAAAGCAAAATTACCGCCAGAACCAATTGCTAAAATACCATCGTCTGGTGTAATGACTTCCCCAGTTCCTGAAACTAAGAGCATTTCTTCCTTATTCATCACAATCAGCATAGCTTCTAATTTTTGCATAGACTGTTGTGTACGCCACTCTTGGGCTAACTCAACCGCAGCTCTCGTTAAGTTTCCGTTGTATTCATTTAATTTCCCTTCAAACTTTTCTTCTAATGTAAAGGCATCTGCCACACTTCCTGCAAAACCGACAACGACTTCATCATTGTAAATACGGCGCACTTTTTTGGCTGTACCTTTCATAACGACAGATTCGCCCATTGTTACTTGGCCGTCACCAGCCATTGCAAATTTTCCATCTTTTTCGACTGCACAAATTGTTGTAGAGTGAAATTGTGATTCAACCATTGTTGTTCCTCCTAGACGTTTCCCTCCATTATGCACGAGGATGAAACGTTCGATAATTTTTTTGTAAACTTTCTTTTGTCACATGCGCATATATCTGAGTTGTTGATAAATTAGCATGTCCTAATAATTCTTGAACTGTCCGCATATCGGCGCCATTATTTAATAAATGTGTCGCAAATGTATGGCGTAACATGTGGGGATGAATTTCCGCATTTAATGAACTTTTTTTAATTAGTTGGTTTAAGACATATTCAATCCCTGTTGGCGTGATTTGTTCACCATGATGATTAACAAAGACATACGGATGTTTTTTTTGATATTTTGTCATTAATAGCGCGCGGCCATTCTCTAAGTAATCCTTTAAGGCGTCTTGTGCAAATGAACCAAAAGGCACATAACGGTCTTTATTTCCTTTTCCGTGAACCAATAAAACAGAAGCTTGAAAGTCAACTGCGTCCACCGTTAAGTTCGCACATTCACTGACCCGAATACCAGTCCCATACAGAACTTCTAGTAATGCTTGATTTCTCAAATCAAGCGGTTGCTCCCCTTGTGCGCTCTCAAATAATGCATCCATTTCTTTTTCATAAAAAAAACGGGGCAACCGTAACTGTTTCTTTTTCATATGAACATAGGAAAAAGGATTTTCTTGGATTGCTTCATTTTTTAATAAGAATTGATAAAAAGAACGCAAACTGGCAATTTTTCGACTAATCGAATTACGGCTATATTCCTGATCGTACAATTCGCTCAAATAAGCCCGAACATCCAAATGTTCCACAGTCAAATAATTGTCATTACCTGAAGTCTTTAAAAACGAAAAAAAATGTTGTATATCTTCTTGATATGCTTTTTTTGTTTTTTCTGAATAGCCTCTTTCGACAATAAGATAACGAGCAAATAACTCAGGCCAATTCTTTTCTTCCATGTGATAGCCCTCCTCATTCGATTACAAAGTAACTTTAGCATAACCTTTTTCAAAAGACAATTAAGTTGTCAGAATTTAATCAATATTTCTAAATATGTTCACAATTTTAACTATTCTTTAGCTTTTGTTATTTTTTTCTAAAAATTAAAAGACTGAGTATCATCGCATTTCTTAGCAATGATGCTCGGTCTTTTCTCATATTTTTTCTAATTTAGTCTAAAGATTGGATAACTTGAGCTTGGACATCTAAGGCCCGATTAGCAATTGCTTCATAGCGTTCTTTTTTGTCACGAATTCGTTCAGGTAACTCTGGGAAAAGCCCAAAGTTTGCATTCATTGGTTGGAAATGTTTGCCTTCTGCATGTGTAATATAATAAGCCATACTTCCTAAAGTCGTTTCGCGAGGGAATTCAATCGGCTCTTCCCCTTTGGCAAGACGAGCTGCGTTAATACCTGCGAGTAAACCACTTGCCGCGCTTTCAACATATCCTTCAACACCAGTCATTTGTCCAGCAAAAAACAGATCGTCACGTTTTTTTGATTGGTAGGTTGGTTTTAGCAACTCTGGAGAATTCATAAAACTATTACGGTGCATGACACCATAGCGAACAAATTCAGCATTTTCTAATCCCGGAATCATACGGAATACTCGTTTTTGTTCACCCCATTTTAAATGCGTTTGGAAACCAACAATATTGTATAAAGAAGCTGCAGCATTGTCTTGACGTAATTGAATTACAGCATAAGGGCGTTTACCTGTTTTAGGGTCTTCTAGTCCGACAGGTTTCATCGGACCAAACAACATGGTTTTAATGCCACGTTGCGCCATTACTTCGATGGGCATACAGCCTTCGAAAAACTTCTCTTTTTCAAACGTGCGTAAAGGAACCACTTCTGCATTGACTAGTGCTTCATGAAAAGCATTGAATTCTTCTTCAGTCATCGGACAGTTTAAGTAAGCCGCTTCTCCCTTGTTATAACGAGATTTTAAATAAACTTTATCCATGTCAATTGTTGATTTATCAATAATTGGTGCTGCTGCATCGTAAAAATAAAAGCCTTCAGAACCATTAAATTCTTGAATTTTTTGAGATAAGCTTTCAGAGGTTAAGGGCCCCGTTGCAATAATTACAATCCCTTCCGGAATATCAGTGATCTCTTCATTTTTGATTGTAATTAATGGATGACTTTTAATTTTTTCAGTGATTGTTTCAGAAAAAGAATCACGGTCAACTGCTAAGGCGCCGCCAGCTGGTACAGCGGTTTGATCTGCACTACCAATAATGATTGAATTTAAACGGCGCATTTCTTCTTTCAAAACACCTACCGCATTGGTTAAACTATTTCCACGTAATGAATTAGAACAAACTAACTCTGCAAAATTTTCTGTTTGATGTGCTGGTGTCTTTTTGACAGGGCGCATTTCATATAAATCAACTGGTACGCCAGCATTGGCCACTTGCCATGCCGCTTCACTTCCGGCTAAACCGGCACCAATAATTGTGACTTTTTTTGTCATGTATAAAAATTCCTTTCTATGTCAAGAAGTTAAGAGCTGTCTCTTACAAACTCAATTCATTTTACTAAAAGAGAAGACCGAAGTAAATTCTTCGGTCTCAATTTTTCTTATTTTTGGACGTTTTCTTCATAATCGCCATTGATACAAACGACTTGTTTGCCGCCTTTAACTTTTTTCTCTACTAAATATTGCCCACATTTTGGACATGGTCGGCCTACTGGTTTGTCCCAAGAAGTGAAGTCACACTCTGGGTACCGACTACAGCCATAGAAAATTCGATTTTTCTTTGATTTGCGTTCGATAACTTGTCCTTCGTGACACACAGAACACGTCACGCCAATTTCTTTAACGATCGCTTTTGTATTCCGACAATCTGGGAAATTACTACATGCATAAAATTTTCCGTAGCGACCCAGTTTAATCACCATTGGATGTCCACATAGTTCGCAGTCAAAGCCTGCTGGTTCATCTTTAATTTGGATTTTTTCAATCTTTTCTTCGGCATTTGTTAATTCTTTTTCGAAGGGCTTGTAGAAGCGATCGACAACTTCAACCCATTTTTCTTGGCCTTCACCGACTTTATCTAAGTCCGTTTCCATTGTCGCTGTAAAATGTGTATCGACAATTTGTGGGAAAAACTCTGAAACTAAGGAATTCACAATTTCACCTAATTCCGTTGGTTCAAACCGTTTATTGGTTAGCTTCACGTAATAACGCCGTTGAATGGTTTCTAATGTTGGCGCATACGTTGATGGTCGGCCCACACCATTTTCTTCTAAAGTCCGGATTAACGTGGCTTCACTAAAACGAGCCGGTGGTTGAGTAAAGTGTTGTTTCGGTTCGATATCGACCGATTTAACAACGTCACCTTCCACTAATTCAGGTAAAATATTTTCCTTGTCTTCTTTACCATCATCGCGTCCTTCAACATATACTTGCATAAACCCTTTAAATTTCACTTTGGAGCCATTGGCAATAAACGTTACGCCGTTTTGTTGAAGCGTGACCTTCATGGTATCTAAAATCGCTGGTGTCATTTGACTAGCAACAAAGCGCGACCAAATAAGAGTATATAATTTTAATTGATCTTTATCTAAATACTTCTTCATTTCATCGGGTGTTCTTAAAACGCTTGACGGACGAACCGCTTCATGGGCATCTTGTGCACCTTGCGTATTTTTTGCTTTGCGGCCGCCATGTGCTGAGAACTCATCTCCGTAGGTCTTTTCAATGAATTCAGCAGCTTCTGCTTTGGCGGAATCAGCAATTCTGGTTGAGTCTGTACGCATGTAGGTAATCAGCCCCACAGTGCCTTGTTTCCCTAAAGCAATTCCCTCATACAATTGTTGCGCAACCATCATGGTTTTACGGGTACGGAAATTTAATTTACGTGCCGCTTCTTGTTGTAAACTACTGGTTGTAAAAGGTAATGCAGGATTACGTTTCCGTTCTTTTTTCTCAACTTTTGTAACATCGTAATCTTTACCGTCAATTCGAGAAGTGATTTCTTTCACCGCTTCTGCATTTGGTAATTTTTTCTTTTTACCATCTACGCCCCAGAAATTTGCTTTGAATTTCTTGCGACCTTTTTGGAAATTCCCATCAATGCTCCAATATTCTTCAGGTTTAAATTCTCGAATTTCATTTTCTCGATCAATAATCATTTTTAAAGCAACAGATTGCACACGACCAGCACTCAAACCTTTTTTTACTTTACGCCATAAAATAGGACTAATCGAGTATCCAACTAAACGGTCTAAAATGCGCCGTGCTTGTTGTGCATCAACTAAATCAACGTTGATGGTTCTAGGTTCTTTAAATGCCGCTTTTACCGCTTCTTTAGTGATCTCATTGAATACCACACGGTTTTTATCTTTTAAATCAAGGCCAAGAAGATAAGCTAAATGCCAAGCAATTGCTTCACCTTCTCGGTCCGGATCGGCTGCGAGATAGACTTTTTCAGCTTTTTTTGCAGCCGCTTTTAAACTTTTGATGACATCGCCTTTTCCGCGAATCGAAATATAATGAGGTTCATAATTATTTTCAATATCAATCCCCATTTTACTTTTTGGTAAATCGCGAATGTGACCAACACTGGCAACCACCTTGTAGTTTCTTCCTAGATATTTTTCAATTGTTTTGGCTTTGGCAGGTGATTCTACAATCACGAGATACTTATAGGCCATTCAATTAGCTCCTTTCGCGTTCGCTTTCCTACTATATAATATATGTAAAAAACGCACAAATCGTAATACATCATATGCTATATAGAACAGGTTTGTCAAGACTAGGCTTTCTAACATTTCTGTCATTTCTGTTTGACTGTCCGAATTTATAAATAAAAAATGCCTATGATTTATAGATTTTATCCTAAAGCATTAAAATACCCAAAACATTCCAAATAAAATGAGTCAAGACAGCAGCTTCAAAGCGACCCGTGCGTAGATAGACCCAACTTAACGCTAAACCCATGCCCCAATAAATAATAAAACTACCTATATCTGTGGGCGTGTGCACAAGTGCAAATAAAATAGAAGAAACGAGTATGCCTATTTTTGAAGCTGGCTTGAAAAACGCTTGAATCCCGACACGAAAAATTCCCTCTTCGAAAATTGGCCCAATCACACCTGCAAAAATAAGTATAAGCCCTTTAGGAATAGATTGGACAATTTCTTCAACACTTTGTTGGTTAGAGGTCGTCTCTAATCCTTCCAGACGTAATAAGAAATCACCAAATATTCCCACACAAAAGATTATCACCAAACCTAACAAGACCACTGGCAAGGTTTCTTTGATTCCTAAAAAAGTCCAAGTTATGAGCTTTTTCTTTTTCAAAAAAGCAACAAATAGATAGACGAAATAGGCACCAAGTCCAACAGCCACTAATCCACTAACAAAGCGAAACCAAAAATTTTCTGTAGAAAATTGAACAACTGAGACCATCATCAAAGGAATTTGATCCAAAATCAAAAAGCCCAGTAGCTGCATACCAAACAACCATCTTTTTCTAACAACCGTTTCCATTTAGACACTCCTAACTACCAACCAAAAGATTAAAATCTGATTAAATAGTACCGAAGTGAACGTAGGTTGTCAATTCACAATTAGTAAAAGTCACAATTCTTCACAAATATCATCAATTGTCTGAACACATTTAGCGCCGTCCTGAATTAATTCATGGCAGCCTGTTGAAAAAGACTGGAAAATACTTCCCGGTACGGCAAATACCTCGCGCCCGTAATCCATCGCCGCTTGTGCAGTAATTAAAGAGCCACTATTCTTACGAGCTTCCATCACGCAGACCCCTAAAGATAATCCAGCAATAATGCGATTACGTGCAGGAAAATGATATTTTTTCGGCCCACTCCCATTCACATATTCTGTTAAAACAAGCTGATTCTGCTTCATAGTTTGCTGTAATTCTTTCTTTTCATACGGATAATATACATCTAATCCAGTGCCTAAAATTCCAATTGTCTGACCCCCGTTCTGGATGGCCATCTCATGGCTACGACTATCAATGCCTTTGGCAAGACCACTGACGATTGTGAATCCTTCTTTGACTATTTTAGGAACCAGAGCTTCAGTCACTCTTAACCCATACGAAGTGGCATAGCGAGCGCCGACGATGCCAATTTTCCTTCTACTTAACAATTGTAAATTTCCTCTATAAAAAAGAATTGCTGGTGGATTATAAATTTCTCGTAATAATTTAGGATAGACGGCATCTAAAATTGTCATAAATTGGTGTTGGCATTGTCGTATATATAACGCTTCACTATGAATCGTATGGTGTAACCAAGATTGTTCAAATAATTCACGATATTTCTTGATTTCAGCAATTCTAATAATTTCTGTACTGGAAAAATCAACACGCTTTTGTGCGATAGCTTCTTGTAACACTTTTAAGATCCCTAAATTGCCAATTCCTTGGCATACCGCTAATTTAAATAATAATTGTCGTTGTAAAATTTCCAACAAAAAACACCTCTTTCACATCTTCTTAAAATAAGAATACGTAAAAAAAGTGTTTTATTTTTAAATCATATCTTTTATTGGCGCAAACGTACGTCGATGAATGGGTGTTACACCGTATTTTTCTAACCCGAGAAGATGTTCTTTTGTTCCATAACCTGCATTGTTTTTAAATCCATATCCAGGATATAATTCATCATATTCTTCCATTAATCGATCTCTTGTTACTTTTGCAATAATACTGGCTGCTGCAATCGAAATGGAGCGCGCATCCCCTTTAATCAAACTTTCTTGTGGTTGGGGAACGTCTAACTGCATTGCATCAATTAATAAATAATCTGGTGCAAAAGCTAAATCGTCAATTGCCATTTTCATCGCTTGTTTAGTTGCTTGATAAATATTAATTTGATCAATGACTCCTTGATCAGCGATACCTAACCCGATAGCGACAGCCTGTTCTTGAATCTGGTTATATAACGTTTCCCGTTTTTTAGCAGATAGTTTTTTTGAATCATTTAAACCTAATAATTGACAATCTTTCGGTAAAATAACTGCAGCTGTCACAACAGGGCCAGCTAATGGTCCGCGGCCTACTTCATCAATTCCCGCAATTAAACGATGGCCTTTTTTATAGGCCGCTTCCTCAAATTGACTCATTTCTTTAAAAAGTTGCCATTCTTTTTCTTTGGCTAACTGGCGACGTTCCCATTGTTTGATCGCTTGTTGCACTCCTGAACGTTCATCTTCTCGCCAGCTTGCTAATCGTTCATCGGTTGCATCAGTGACAGTTAGCAACGCTTCTTTGATTGCCTGAATCGACTCTTTTGCCATGTTATTCGTCTCCTAGTTCTTCCCAGCGGTCCAAAGTATACGTACCTAATTTTCCACTGCGAATTTCTAAAATAATCATTTCGCTGGCTCGATTATAATCATCTCTAAAACCACGTTTTTGGCTAATTAACATCAATTGTTCTGGGGCAGGTAAAAATAGCTCTTCCTCTGTTAAACCATATCGTTCCGTCAAACGTTGCGGATAAAAACGTGCAAAAAATTCTAATCCATAAATCGCCAAATCATCTAAATGCAATAATTGATCTTTTATAGCGCCAGTTAAAGCTAATTTTTTCCCAATTTCTTCATCTTCAAATTTTGGCCAAAGAATTCCTGGTGTATCCAGTAATTCCAATTGGGAACCAGAGCGTAACCATTGTTGTCCTTTTGTCACACCTGGCTTGTTCCCAGTTTGCGCAATTTTTTTTCCGACTAAACGATTCATTAAGGTTGACTTACCAACATTGGGGATCCCAATACACATGGCGCGAATCGCACGCGGTTTCAAGCCTTTCGCCTGTTCACGAGCCAATTTTTCTTTTAACGCTTCCTTGGCTGCTGGCACAATTTTATTGATTCCTTTATTTTGTTGGGCATTGATAACTAGGGTTTGGTACCCTTTCTTTTGAAAGTAATGTTGCCATTTTTTATTTTGGTCGTTATCTGCTAAGTCCCCTTTATTTAAAAGGACTAATCGTGGTTTTTGTTGGACAATTTGGTCCATCATTGGGTTACGGGAAGAAAGCGGTAACCGCGCATCAACTAGTTCAAATACAATATCGACATATTTGATTTTTTCAGAAACTTCTCTTCTTGCTTTGGCCATATGGCCGGGAAACCATTGAATGGTCATAATCTGTTCAAATCCCTTCTTTAACACATTGTTTCTTTGATTCAATTCTTCAACGAGTCCTGTGTTCCGCGTAGATTCTTGCGAAAAAACACCTTCTCTAGTTTAACATATTTTTCACGGATTTGATTTATTTTCTGTAGTGTTCTTTAAAAAACAAAAAAGCTGAGACAAACTCACTTTGGATTTTGTCTCAGCCTTGTACACTGGCAAAGTATAGAAAGAAGTAGGTCAAGCTCTTCTCAAGACCGACTCAAGAATATTTCTGTTTTTACTTGTTATTTAGCATGAAGTAAATTTTCTTTACAATGAATTAACTCTGTTAAAAACTGACAGTACGGTGTAGCAATCCCATAGACTTTCCCTTTGCGAACAATTGCTCCATTGATATAATCAATTTCGGTTAAACGATGATTGGTTATTAAGTCCTGATACATCGATGGATGGTGCAAACCAATTGTTTCTCGATTATAACACGAGCGGATTTGTTGAAGCACTGCTTGTTTATCTAACGTAACTTGTTCCACTTCAGCGACTGCTAAAAATTCATTAACTATTTGTTGAACAATTTGATCTGCTTGCTCTGTTTCGCCAAAGTCTGCCATATTACAATCCAACAAAGTACATAAACCATTCATTGTTCCATTCACACAGGCCTTCTTATAAATGGATGATAAAATATTCTCAGAATAACGAGCATTTAAGCCAGCGTTATTTAATACCTTAATGACTGCTTCTGCTGCTTGTTCACTTTGCGCCCCTAAATTTTGTAAATCAATCGAACCATTACCAAATAATTTTACTTTGCCCGGTCCTTCTAACCCAGCGGTCCACATTGTGTTTCCTAATAAAATATTTTCGTAAGGCACGTATTTTTTGATAATATCTTCGTGCCCAATTCCATTTAACAAGCATAAAACTTTCGTATTTTTATTAAGGAAATGTTCTAATGCTTCAAGCATTCCTGCCAGTTGCATTGCTTTTGTAAATAGGATAACTAAGTCTGCTGTAAAATCGATGCTTGCTACTTCTGTCTGAGGATAGATAGGAATTTTAGCGGTCACCACTTCGCCATTAAAATCAGCAACTAACCCGTTTTTTCTTATTGCTTCAATATGTTCTGGCCAACCATCGACAAAAATAACATCATTTCCTGCTTGATGTAACATTAGTCCAAAGCGACTGCCCATAGCGCCAGCACCTGCGATAATAATCTTCATTTCTTTTCCTCCGTTCAATTTTTTATTTTTAGGTAAAAATCTGCTAAGAAAATCTCTATCTCTTACTTTTATAGCAATAAAAAGGCAAAACATATGTTATATTATAAGTGATCTATTTGTTATTTTTTATCCAAGCACATTTGTGTAAGCGCCTTTAAAAAGAAAGGGAGTTTCTGATGAATATTCAGCTTTTAAAGTACTTCATTGAAATTGTTAATACTCGCAGTTTATCGGCGGCCGCTCGCAATTTATTTGTCACCCAACCAACACTTTCTTTAGCATTGAAAAAAATGGAATCTGAGTTAGGCACAGCGTTGTTTGATCATTCTGATCAACCGTTTCAATTGACCGATACTGGTGTTTATTTATATGAACATGGCCAAGAAGTTGTTTTTCAATTCGATCAATTGGTAACAGATATTCGTGAAATGAACCAGAAACCAGTTAAAAAGCAATTGCGTTTAGGGTTAACTACTTTATTTGCTGTACAATTTATGAAAGAAATTTCACGATTTTTAACAACCCATCCACATGTGAATTTAATATTACAGCAAGACGGCTCGCCAAAATTACAAACGATGTTAGCAAATAAAGAAATTGATATGGGACTAATTTCTTTCCCAAATACCTTACCTGAAATTATTCATATTGAACCTTTAGAAACGACTACCAAAGGCTACCATGTTTATGTCGTGGTACCAGAATCAAATCCTCTCTCCCAATATGAAAAATTAACTTTTAAAGATTTGAAAGATCAACGATTTTCATCGTTAAGTGATAATTTTATGATTGGTCGCCTACTACTAGATCGGACTCGGAGCTTCGGTTATGAGCCGAATATCATTTTGCATAACGATGATTTACAAGTACTTCTTTATAGTTTACAAAAAAATAATTCGATTTGTTTGCTGCCGATTGAATATTATGAAGTGGGAAAAAGTCAAGGACTGAAATGGATTCCTTTAAAAGATAAGTTTGACTATTTCCCCATCGGCATTGCTTTGCGCCGCGATTTTAGTCTGACAGAAGATGTTAGAGATTTTATCCAAATCATTAAAGAAAATTAATGGATAATCTAGCCTTGATAAGCAAAGACGACTTTACTATCATAAAGTTTCAACACTTTTTCAAATAAGAATTTTGAGAATAAACCCGTGACAATTGGAACAACAAACCAAGAAAAGAGTAAGGGTAAGATCCCTAAGCCCGCATCCAATGAAGCAAGTGGTCCCACGAGTCCAACCAAGCCAAATCCAGCCGATTGTGGGGTTCCTGAAATGTTGAATAGAACCACAGGAATTGCTGAAATAGTCGCTGTAAATAAACAAGGAATTAAAATAATTGGGTATTTAAATAAGTTAGGCATCATCATTTTCATGCCGCCCAAAGAGACAGCCAGTGTCACTCCCGATTGGTTGACATTCCAAGAATTAATCACAAGAACAACAGTTGTGGCTGCAATTCCCATTGCGGCAGCACCTGCAGACAAGCCATTCAACTGAATCGCCAAACCGATTGCCACAGTAGTGATTGGTGAAATAATCAGTGCAGCAAATGAACAAGCAATTAAAATACTCATGATAATTGGCTGGAAATCAGTAAAATTGTTAATCACTTTACCAATGGCGACCGTGATCTGTGTCACATATGGGTAAATCAACATGCCAAACAAACCTGCACCTACTCCAACAACAATCGGTAAAGCAATGATTTCCACTGAACCGAATTTTTTATCGATGACTAATAAAAGTAAGACTGCAACAGAAGCGGTAATCATAATATTAATGATGTCACCAGTGCCTGCACCAATAAAGCCTTTCACTTCTGAATTAAATTTAATCACGCCAGAGCCAGCAAATGCTGCACCGCCAGCAATCATCATTTTCTGTGGCGTTAAGCCAAATTGAAAAGCAATCAGTCCACCAATAATTAAAGGGGTGGCTAGTTGGAAAATTTGCGCCGCATGAATAATCATTTCGATAATCTTGTATTCTGCAAAATATTTTAAAATGGCTCCTAATACAGCATTGGGAATTAAAGCGATAATGGTGCCGGAAGCTGTTCCAGCTAACACTTTGTTAAAAAATATTCTTGGGGTTAATTGAGCATCCAGTTTATCAGTGGGCATTTTCAACACTCCTATTGATTATTTTTGTTTTTTTAAAACAAGTTTGAGAATTATTGAACTTTCTGTTAGATAAAGAGCGGTCTCAAAGAAGAGCGCTTATTTCTTTGAGGCGCTTTTTATTTAACTAAAGCAAGGAACGATTTTTAATATACATCCGTATCCGCATTATATTTCGCTAAATTATCTTTAACATCTCGCAAGAACTTACCTGCTTGTTGTCCATCTAAAATTCGATGATCAATAGAAAGACATAAATTAACCATATCTGCCACTTTAAAGCCTCCATCTGCGGTTGGCACAAGGCGTTTATTAATTGACTCTACTTGTAATATCGCAGCTTGTGGATGGTTAATAATTCCCATCGATTGGACGGAACCTAGTGTTCCAGTATTATTAAGAGTAAAGGTCCCTCCTTGCATTTCTTTGCTTGCTAGCGTTCCTTGTCGGACTTCTTGTGCCAAGCGATTGATTTCTTTAGCTAGCCCTGCAATTGAATAGTTATCCGCTTGTTGAATCACTGGCACATAAAGATGCTCGTCTGTCGTTACAGCTATGGATAAATTAACATCTTTATGATAAATAATTGAGCCATCATCCCAAGATGTATTGATTTTTGGATTTTTCTTTAACGCTTGAATGACTGCTTTGGCAAAAAATGGGAAGAAGCTTAGAGATAGGCCCTCTTGTTGTTTAAATTCATCTTTTAATGAATTTCTAAGTTGGACTAAGTTGGTCACATCCGCTTCCACCATTAACCAAGCGTGAGGGATTTCGTTGACGCTTTGGACCATTTTTTTAGCAATTGCTTTACGTACAGGATCTGCAGAGACAATTTTATCTGTGCTTGTTTCAGTTGGACTAGCTGTTGCGGCGCTTTCATTTTGCGAAGCAACTGGCTCCTCTGAAATTGAAGGGCTAGTTCCTGGACTCACTGTTTTCTCAGGTGTTCTTGCCTGTGTTGGTGTAAAGTTTGTAACATCTTTTCTAGTAATTCGACCATCACGACCTGTCCCTGTAACTTGTGTTAAATCAATCTTTTTTTCTTGGGCAATTTTAAGGACTGCTGGGGAATAACGACCATTATTTTTTTGATGGGACGTCGCAGTGCTTGTTGTTTCAGCCGTTTCATGTTCTTGCGCTTGTTCCGCACTTGCTTCTTTCACTGGTGCTAAAGTAGCTACTTCTGTTTCTTCTGTTGTTTCTTCTGTCTCTAACGTCATCACCGCTGTTCCGATGGGCACATCTGTATCTAGAGAAATCAGAAATTCTTTTACTACACCATCAAAATCTGATGGGACTTCCGTGGTGACTTTATCAGAAACGACTTCCATTAAGGGATCATAGCGTTTCACTGAATCTCCTGGTTTAACTAACCATTGGACAATGGCTGCCTCTGTGACACTTTCGCCTAGATGAGGCATTTTGATTTCTTTTGTGGCCATTTATTTTTTCCTCCTTGCTTCAATTAAAATTCTGCTAATTCTTTCATTGCTGCTAATACTTGCTCTTCATTGATTAAAAATTCTCTTTCTAAAGGTAATGCATAAGGCATGCTTGGACAATCAGGTCCTGCAAGTCGTTGAATCGGTGCATCTAAATCAAAGAGAGCATCTTCTGAAATCATTGCCGCAATTTCACTCATCACGCTGCCTTCTTTATTGTCTTCTGTTACGAGTAAAACCTTCCCTGTTTTCTTAGCTGCAGCTACTAATGTTTCGCGATCTAAAGGATATAATGAGCGAACATCGACGATTTCGGCATCAATTCCTTCAGCGGCTAGTTTTTCCGCCGCAGCTAAAGCTAATTGCAAGGTCATGCCGTAACTAATCACGGTTAAATCACTACCCGTTCTAACGACATTGGCTTTGTCAATTGGTACGATATAATCATCTGCAGGCACTTCATCTTTTAGTAAACGATATAAACGCTTATGTTCGTAAAAAATGACTGGATCATCGGAACGAATCGCTGCTTTAATCATCCCTTTTGCATCATAAGGATTAGAGGGGGTCACAACTCTTAATCCTGGTTGTCCACAAAAAACTTTTTCTGTAGACTGAGAATGATACAGCCCACCACGAACACCGCCGCCATAAGGTGTCCGATAAACGATTGGCGCAGTCCAATCGCCTTTTGTTCTATAGCGCATTGTCCGAGCCTCTGATAACAATTGATTGGTTGCAGGCAAAATGTAATCCGCAAATTGAAATTCACCAATTGCGCGATAGCCCATTAAACCTAAGCCGACAGCTAAACCACCAATTAAGCCTTCTGTTAACGGTGTATTAAAACAACGCTCGTCACCGTATTTAGCAGCTAAACCCTTTGTTACACCGAACACGCCGCCTTTGTCGCCGCCGACATCTTCTCCAAAAATAACTACTTTTTCATCACGAGCCATTTCTTCAGAAATTCCTAAGTTAATTGCTTCTAAATAAGTCATCTCAGCCATTATATTTCTTCTCCTCTTCTCTTATTTTGCATACACTTCTTCTAAAATTGATGTCGGTACAGGATCTGGCATTGCTTCTGCTTCATCCGTTGCTTGATTGATTTCTGCACGAATTTCTTCATCAATTTGGGTAATGTCTTCGTCTGTTAAATAGCCCTCTTCTAATAATTGTTTTTCAAAAAGCTTCACTGCATCGTTCTTTTTCATTTCTTCAATTTCTTCTTTTGAACGATAAACAGATTGATCATCGTCAGCGGAATGAGAAGTCAAGCGAGAAACCATTAATTCAATCAATTTTGGTCCTTTTTTCCCGCGAGCCGCTTTTACTGCTTCTTTAAACGCTAGATAGACTTCAGTAAAATCACTACCATCAACGGTCACACCTTCAAAGCCATAAGCTTTCGCGCGATCGGCCATTCGTTTATTGGCATACTGTTCTTCGATTGGGACAGAAATCGCATATTCATTATTTTCAACAACAAAAATGACTGGCAATTTTTTTACGCCTGCAAAGTTCATAGCTTCTTGGACTTCTCCTTGATTGGCAGAGCCTTCCCCAGTGGTGGTCAATGCAACAAAATCAGCTTTTTGAAGTTGCGCTGCATAACCAACACCTGTCGCTAATGGCATTTGTGTACTTACTGTTGAAGAGAAGGAAACAATATTATGCTCTTTTGAACCATAATGATTCGGCATTTGACGACCATGGGAAGAAGGATCCGCTTCTTTTCCAAAAGAACCCATTAAAATATCTTTGGAGGTCATGCCCCAAACCAAGCACGCGGTCATATCACGATAATACGGTAAAAAATAATCTTTTTGAGGATCAAAAGCCATCGCCATCGCTACTTGTGCAACTTCTGCCCCTTGACCAGAAATATTGAAAGAGGTCTTACCAATCCTTGTTAATTGCCACAACCGTTCGTCTAAACGACGTCCTCGTAGTACTTGACGATATGCCTGAATCAATTCTTCTTTTGATAAACCCGATTTTTTAAGCGTTTTCATTTTCATCAACCTTTCTCTATTTGTGAATCGCTAAGCCATAAGTATCTAAGGCTGCTTCTTGCAATACTTCTGTCATTGTTGGATGCGCATGGATTGCTTCACCAATTTCAATGGGCGCGGCATCTAAATACATGGCAGTACTTGCTTCGGCAATTAAATCCGTGACATGTGGCCCAATCATAGAAACCCCTAATAAATCATCGGTCTTCTTGTCACGAATTACTTCTATAAAGCCATCTGTTTCTCCATAAACAAGTGATTTACCATTACCATTAAAATTAAAGGTACCAATCACTACTTCTTTATCTGCTGGTAAAGTTTCTCTAGTATAGCCGACACTTGCTATTTCAGGATTTGTATAAACACCTCGAGGCACGTTTGTATAATTTAAAGGTTCAACTGTCTCGCCTAAAAGATGCTGAACAGCTAGCTCTCCTTCTTTCATAGCCACATGCGCTAGTTGAAGTGTATCAATACAATCACCAATCGCATAAATATGTCCTTCTGTGGTTTGATAAAATTCATTTACTTCAATGCCTTTGTCAGTATATTTCACTGAGGTATTCTGTAACCCTAACTTATTGATATTGGGTTGACGACCAATTGCTACCATGACTTTGTCAACAGTGAGGGTTTCTTGTCCTGCAACTTCTACTTGAACCTTCTGTCCGGTAACTTTCGCTTCTTGGACTTTGCTACCTAATAAAATGTTAATTCCTCGTTGCTCTAAACGTTTCTTTAATTCTTTAGAAATTGTTGCACTCTCATTTATAAGTAAACGATCCAAAAATTCAATGATAGTTACGTTGACACCTAAACTATTTAATAAAGAAGCCCACTCGACACCAATAACGCCACCACCAATAATTGCAATTGATTCTGGTAGCTCTTCTAATTCAAGCATCCCATCAGAAGATAAGATAAATTCTTCATCCAATGGCAAATTAGGTAACGTTTTAGGACTAGAGCCTGTCGCAATAATGACATTTTTAGGAACGATAATTTCTTCTTCTCGTGTTGGATCATTAAACGTAACTGCCACTGCGCCAGAGACTGGTGAAAAAATGGAGGGACCTAAAATCGCACCTTCGCCTGCTAAAATTTTGATTTTATTTTTCTTGCATAAGCCTTCAACACCTTTGTGTAACTGCTCAATAATTCCTTCTTTCCGTTGTTGTATTTTAGAAAAATCAATGGACGCTGCCTCTGTTTCAATCCCAAAAGAAGCCGCTTGTTTTAAGGTATCAAAAACCTCTGCGCTTCTTAATAAAGCTTTTGTAGGGATACAGCCTTTGTGCAAACAAGTGCCACCTAATTTGTATTTTTCAACAATTGTGACGTTTAGCCCTTTTTGTGCAGCTCGAATTGCTGCTACATAGCCTCCTGTTCCGCCACCTAAAATCAGTAAATCTGTTTGTTCCGCCATTTTGATCACTCCTGCTCAATTTTTGCTTCACTATAATTTAAAGCTTGTTCTTCCCCTGTTAATACTCGATTGACGCCTTCATATAAAGCAGCCATCTCCATTTCACCTGGGTAAACCTTAATTGGTGCAATCCAAGTGACTTTTTGACTAATTTCTTGAACAACGGTTTGCGAATAGGCTGCGCCCCCTGTTAAAATAATTGCATCAATTGTGCCTTCAAGAACCACGGCCATCTCGCCAATACTTTTTGCGATTTGGTAACACATTCCTTTTAAATAGTAATTTGCTGTTTGATCACCTGCAGCTATTTGTGCTTGGATATGCCGTAAATCTGTTTCACCTAGGTATGATTTAAGACCGCTATTCCCCGCAATTAGCTTTTTCACTTGGCTAATCGTTAACTCCTGTTCAAGTATCCATTGCGCAAATTCAACGAGCGGTAAGGCACCACTGCGTTCTGGCGTATAAGGGCCTTCACCATCAAGCCCATTTACCACGTCCACCATGCGGCCTTTTTGATGCGCCCCCAAGCTAATACCCCCACCTAAATGAACAACGATAAAATTGCTTTGCTCATATGTTTTCCCTAAATCCTCAGCGATTTTTCGAGCGACCGCTTTTTGATTTAAGGCGTGACCAACGCTACGCCGCTGAATGCCTTTTAATCCAGAAATCCTGGCTAATGGGTGTAGCTCATCTACAACAACAGGATCGACAATAAAGGCTGACACGTGATATTTTTCTGCAAACTCATTAGCTAAAATCGCCCCTAAATTTGAAGCATGGGTATTAAAGCGTTCTGTCCGCAAGTCTTCTAGCATTTGTTGGTCGACAAGATACGTACCGCCAGGAATAGGCTTAAGCAAACCACCACGCCCTACAACAGCGGCTAATTGTGTGATGTTATGTGTTTCTAAAAATTCCGCGATCATTTGTTTTCGAAATGATGTTTGACTGACAACATTTTCAAAAGGTGCCAATTCTTGGACGCTATGTCTAAGCGTTTCTTCTGCCAAGCAATCATGATTAGCAAAAAGCGCTAACTTCGTGGAGGTCGAGCCAGGATTAATAACCAATACTGTTTCCATTGTTTTCTGCTCCTTTTTTTAAACTTGTCTCATGGCAAATCTTAATGAATGGAATTTGCTTTCTGTCGAATCGCTTCTAGATGTTAAAACGACTGGGACTTTTGTGCCAACAATCGTTCCTCCCACCTTGGCGTGCCCAAACAAGGTTAATGATTTGTATAAACAATTTCCAACATCAATAGTTGGGACCACTAAAATATCTGCATCCCCCATGATAGGACCGCTGTAACGTTTATGCGCAACCGCTTCTTCAGAGGTCGCTAAATCAAGCGAAAGTGGACCAAAAACCGTAGCCTCTTTTTGATCATTAAAATGTGCCGTGACTTCTTTTGCTAAAACAGACGAAGGCATTTTAGGATTGAAATTTTCCGCTGCGCTTAACAAAGCAATTTTCGGGTGGTGCAGTCCCAATTTTTGGGCGACTTCTTTAGCATTTTCAACAATTTCAATGAGGGTCGCTTGAGTGGGGGCGATATTCATCGCACAATCGGTTAGCAAGAAGGTTTTTCCCGCAGGCAGCTCCACCATTGCTACATGGGAAAGAATCGGTTTATTTTTTAATTGATGCTCACTTTTCAACATTTCTTTTAGTAATGTGTGGGTCTGAATAATTCCTTTCAATAAAATTTGTGCTTGACCGGTTGCAACTAGACTGATAGCTTCCCGTGCTACCGCGGCCTCATCTGAGCAATGAACATATTTCCAGAGATTTTCAGTATCAAGATTTTCATTTGTATCAAATACAATAAACTGCAACGGTTGCTCGGCTTCTTTTAGTGCTTTTTTAACTAACTGTAAAATCTCTGGTTGTGAACCTCCTGCAATTGAAACAGTGACCATTTTCTCACCTCATTTTTTCTTCTTTACACTTTAAATCTACCTCAGTATGTAAGCGCATACAAATTGTTAATTTTTATGTCCTTATTAATATTTTTTATAGAGAAGGAAAATCTTAGTAAATCAAGCTTTTCCTTCTCTAAACAATTGTTATCTAATTTACTTTCCATGAAAAAACTTCTTTTCTAAGAATGAAAGGAAAACTTATGCTTCGGCACAGCTGTTTATTTATGTCAGATTCTAAACCATGTTATACTTTAGATACTTATTTTAGGAGGAATTAAATGGCACTACTACTATTCTTTTTGTTTATCGCCCTACTAGGATTTGGTATATTAAAAATTAATAACCGCAGTATCCTCGGCGGTATCACTTTGGCTTCCGGCACCTTATTGTCATTAGTCACCTTACTATTTATCGGACTAGACAAAATTTATTTACATTTTAAGAATGGCGACCTAATTACCTTGGCCATTGCTTATCTATTAATTCCCGCTGTGTTTATCGGCATTTGCCTTTACTTTATTTTTAACTCACGTACGATGCAAACGAAAGAAGGCAAAAGTGTCACGGCTAAATTGTCGGCGGGCTTAGGGTTGAACTTATTAATTGCTTTACCAGCCTTTCTTTATTTATTATCGATTGGCACAATGCAAGTACCCTATGTCCTTTTTCTGTTCTTACTTTTTCTATTGTTAATGGATCTTTTGCTGACCTTTCTATTTGCTGCTTACGTCTTGTATTCATGGATGTACCAAATGATTCCTTTAAAAAAAGCGGTTGATTATATCATTGTTTTAGGTTCGGGAATTCGTAGCGAGGAAGTACCTCCACTTTTGAAGAGTCGGTTAGATAAAGGAATTGAATATTATGAAAAAAATCCCACCGCTAAATTTGTAGTCAGCGGTGGTCAAGGTCCTGACGAACCTGTGGCCGAAGCTTTCGCAATGAAAAAATATTTGCTTTCACAAAATATTCCTGCAGAAGCAATTTTGATGGAGGACCAATCCACAACCACTTATGAAAATATGTTGTTTTCTAAAGCAATAATTCAGGCAGATTGGCAAAAGATGCCGTCTGATTCTAAAAAACCCTCTGTTATTTTTTCAACAAATAACTATCATGTCTTACGAGGAGCTATGTATGCCCATCGTGTCGGCTTAAAAGCTGAAGGTGTCGGGGCGCCAACTGCCTTATATTTTTTACCAACTGCTCTAATCCGAGAATACATTGCCTTACTGGTTCATGATAAGCGAATTGTGCTTTTTGTTTTTCTACTTGTCACTCTTCTTTTAGGAATCAGTATCTTACCCATCTAAAAAAACAGCGACTCACATTTTTGTGAGTCGCTGTTTTTATTCTTTTAATATAAAAAGGTTTAATGAACGTAATTGGCTATCAATGCAATCAGCCATAAATGGAGCGGATAGAATCCGTAAAATAAATATTTGAAAAATGGTGCTTTGCTCCCTCTCTCACCATTGTAAAGCGATATAAAGGGTAACACAGTGATAAACATAAAATCAGAATTATAAGCTAACATTTCAATTGTCGTTGGCCAATCTCCCAACCATTGAAAACTTGTAACTAAGAAAAAGAGCGCTAATGCACCATATAAACAGTTCCGTAAGACAAGTCTCTTTCTGGCTAAATACGTAATCAACATAAAAGGTAACATCACAATGCCACCTTCAGCAAACATTGCTCCTATTCCTAAAATTGCTAGTATACTAATCAATAAAACAATTTTTAAACTGATTTTTGGCATCTCTAGCATCGCTTTTGTCACAATTAACATACTGACACCAAGGGCTAAGGTGAAGAAAATATTGTTGTGAACAGCGACAGCTGGATTATTCACTAAATGATTTAGAAGCGTATTTCCAACAAACATGATTGCTGCCCAAATATACAAACGACCATTGTAACGATAAACATTCCGTGTATAGTTGAAACCTTCTACAGCCATGTAACCAAAAAACACACCGACACAACGAGTAATTACATGAAAAATCAGTGCCCATTCTGGCGGAACAAAATAACTAATATGGTCAAGAACCATTAACCCCATCATCAATAACTTTAAGCGATTTGCGTTCATGAATCGTCTCCTTTATTTTTTCTACAGAAACTATCATATCTTTTTATATAACAGAAAACAACGAACATTCTTGTTAGATTCAACCATTCTTTTTGTCACTTTTGTTAAACTTGGTACCGCAAAGATAAATCTTCAAATAAATAATGTTGGTATTTAAATTGTTCAAAATGAATTTTTCGAATTTCTTGCTTAATGGCTATTAAGCATTCATCGACCGTCATCAATGATTCTTCTTTCAGAAGCGCCTCTTCTATTAATAATTTGCATTGGCAGTCAATCAATAAAAGTTGACTATAGAATGTGTAAAATGTTTCTTTATTTAATTTTTCAATCAAATTTTTAGCTTGATTCTGCAGCTTTTGATAACATTTGGTCAATTTTTGATAATCCATTAAATCAACTAACTGACCTTGTTTTAACATGTTACTAAAGTCTAAATCCCAAAGCATTTCTTTAGTCGGCTGTTGCAATAAATAATACATAGAATGACTACTAATAATTTCAGTGGTCGGTTCTTCAATTGTTTCATAAAAAGTCACAAAATATTCTCGCTCAATCACAGTAATAATTTCTTCTTCTGAAAGCTCACAATCTTCTAAATTTTGATAGAATATCAATAATTTAATCCGCTCATCTATTTTATTCAGCGAAGCGACTAATTCAGGAAAAAGAACCGACTGACAATTCTCTACTAATTCTCTTGCCTTATTTTGTTCATTTTTATAAAAGCTGTATAACTTTTTCCGCTGTTTTAACGAGTTTAGTAAGTTATCGGGTATATTCCAGTAATATTGTTTCTTCATAGCATTCCCACTCTTCTTTTTTATGTACAATTTTACAAAAATTGGTCTTAGCCAATTTCGTCTCTAGTTATTCTATCAAAAAAGTGACGCTTTTTTACTGACAATAATTACTCGTTTTACGCCCAAAAAGTGAAAACTCAGCTGTTAAGTAATTATTGGGGCTTGTTTCTCGCGGGCCGAAAAAACTTTTTCCTTTTAAAAGTCCAGAAAAAGACCTACACTAGAGATAGACAAACGTTGGAGGGATTTAAATGGATTTACACTTAACGAATAAATTAGCATTAATTACTGGTTCAACCAAAGGAATTGGCAAAGCAATTGCGATTGAAATGGCTCGTGAAGGGACCGATGTCATTATCAATGGGCGCAATGAAGCCGAAGTAATCAAAGTTGTTGAAGAAATACAAACAATGTTTCCAGACACTCATCCTCAAGCAGGAACTGCCGATATTTCCATTGAAAGTCAACGAACTACTTTACTTGAAAAATTCCCTAAAGTCGACATTTTAGTGAATAATATGGGGATTTTTGAACCAATGGAATACTGGGACATCGATGACGCCACTTGGGAAAAATTTTTTACTGTGAACGTGTTGTCAGGCAATGCATTAGCAAAAGCTTATCTACCTAAAATGCTTGCACAAGATTTTGGTCGCATTATTTTCATCGCTAGCGAAGAAGCAGTGATGCCTTCTGGCGAAATGCCCCAATATAGCATGACAAAAACGATGAATCTTTCCTTAGCTAAAAGTTTATCCAACTTAACTGTCGGCACACATGTCACCGTTAACACGGTTATGCCTGGCTCAACCCTTACCGAAGGTGTAGAAAAAATGTTGGAAGATATGTACGCTGGTTCAGACATTCCCAAAGAGGATTGGGAAAAAGATTTCATGAAAAATCATCGTTCTCGTTCACAAATCCAACGGCTCATTCGACCAGAAGAAATTGGTCGTTTTGTTACCTTTGTGGCCAGCCCGGATTCTTCTTCATTCTCAGGCGAAGCCTTAAGAATCGATGGCGGCTTAGTTCCAACGATCTTCTAAATTAAACAAAAAAGACAGCCAGCAAAAATTCACATTTTTTGCTGGCTGTCTTTTTAAGCATATTAATTGATTACTTACCAAAAGTAAGTTATATTTATCTCGAATTCGAAATAAAAAGAGGTGAAACAATGAGCCAACAGCAAGAAGCTTTAAAAGCCTATATCGGTTTATTAAGAACCAGCCATCAACTAGAGCAACTTGCCAAGCAAGATGTTACTTGTTATGACTTAAACATTACAGAATTTTCAGTATTAGAGCTGTTACTCCATAAAGGTCCTCAGACCATCCAAAAAATTAAGGAGAAAATTTTAATTGCTAGCAGTAGCACCACTTATGTTATTGACCAATTACATAAAAAAGGCTATGTAACGCGCACCCCCAGTGAAAAAGACCGACGCATTACTTACGTCGAATTAACAGAAGCTGGAAAAACATTAATTGAAGAAATTTTCCCGACGCATGCAAAGCGAATTGCAGAAGCATTTGAACAACTCTCTTCCGAAGAATTAACACTTCTTCAAAAAACTTTACGAAAAATAACAAATGAAACGAAATGAGGAAATAATGATGAAAAAAGAAGATCAATTATTAGGAATCCACCACGTTACAGCTATGACAAGTGATGCAGAAAAAAACTATCACTTCTTTACAGACGTTTTAGGGATGCGTTTAGTCAAAAAAACAGTGAATCAAGATGATATCTATACTTACCATACCTATTTTGCTGATGATTTGGGTACACCAGGTACAACCATGACCTTTTTCGATTTTCCCAATAACCCTAAAGGATTAAAAGGAACCAATACAATTTCAAGAACAGGGTTCCGGGTTCCTTCAGATGCAGCTTTGACTTATTATGAAAATCGCTTTAATAAATTTGCGGTCAAACACACAGGTATTTCTGAAGAATTTGGCAAAAAAGTCCTTCGCTTCTGGGATTTTGATGATCAAGCGTATCAATTAATCTCTGATGAATTAAATCAGGGCGTTGCAGCGGGCACCCCTTGGAAAAAAGGACCTGTTCCAACAGAATTTGCGATTTATGGCTTAGGACCTGTCGAAATAGCTATTTCCTATTTTCATGAATTCAAAGAAGTCTTTGAAGAAATTCTAGGCTTTCACCTAGTGGCACAAGAAGGCAATCGCTATTTACTAGAAGTTGGCCAAGGTGGCAATGGTGCCCAAGTCGTTTTGGTAGACGATGATACTAGCTCACAAGCACAACAAGGATATGGTGAAGTACATCACGTTGCATTCCGCCTAGCGGATCGTAAATCACTTGGGACTTGGCAAGCGCTCTTTGATCATTTAGGCTTACAAAACTCTGGCTATGTCGATCGTTATTATTTTGAATCATTGTATGTTCGCATTGGGCATATTTTAGTCGAATTAGCCACCGATGAACCAGGATTTATGGGGGATGAACCTTACGAAACATTAGGAGAAAAGTTATCTCTTGCACCATTTTTAGAAAACCGTCGTGAGTATATTGAGAGTGTTATCAAGCCTTTCAATACAAAACGAGCCTAAGGAGGAAAAACCATGCATTCAATTTTTAAAAAAGGACATCCTGAAGCACCTGTCTTTGTGCTACTTCACGGTACAGGTGGTGATGAAACATCTCTCCTACCAATTGCCCAAGAACTAAATAAACAAGCCACTGTACTAAGTATTCGTGGTGATGTTTCAGAAAATGGAATGAATCGTTATTTTAAGCGCCTAGCGGAAGGTCATTATGACTTAGAAGATCTAGAAAAACGCGGTGAGGCGCTTCATAAGTTTATTCAACAAGCCGCTAACGAGCATCAATTTTCATTGGATAAAATTATTTTTATTGGCTATTCAAATGGGGCCAATATCGCTATTCAATTATTGCTTACTCATCCCGATAGTTACCATCAAGCTGTCCTCTATCATCCCATGTTTCCTGTTGAATTGACCAATCAACCAGACTTGACCGACACTTCTGTTTTATTATCTCTAGGAGAGCATGACCCGATTGTTCCACTTCCTGAAAGTATGCGTGTGATTCAATTATTTCAGAATCATGGAGCAACCGTACAAGAGGTTTGGACACAAAGTCATCAATTAACTTATCAAGAAATTAAGGAAACACAAACTTGGTTGGCACATCTGTCCTCTTAACAAAAAAGTGGGTCCTAAGTCGAAATGACTTAGGACCCACTTTTTCTATTTTAAGATAATTCACTGTCTGAGCTTCTTTTTATTCTGCCATTTGAACAACTATTTTACCAACTGCATGGTGCGTTTCACTGAGTGCATGTGCATCATAAATCCCTTGTCTAGAAAAAGGGAAAACTTCACCAATAATTGATTTCACTTTTCCAGCTGCCATCAAGTCAGCAATTTTTTGTAATTGTTCTCCATTTGGTTGAAGCCAAATACTTTCAGCAGAAATATTTTTTTCGGCTGCCAATTGTTTATCTTCAATGCCCACAATTGAAACAAGACGACCGGTGTTTGGTTTTAAGACGTCAAAACTATTTTTTTGAACCTCACCACCCATTGTATCAAAGACCAAATCAACATCAGCTAATACCTCTGCAAAATTCGTTGTATGATAATCAATCACTTCATCTGCACCAATTTTTTTCAGTAAGGCATGATTTTTTGCGCTAGCGGTCGTGATGACATGTGCGCCCGCTTCTTTTGCTAGTTGAATCGCATAAGTACCAACCCCACCTGCACCAGCATGAATTAAAACAGTTTCTCCTTCTTTAAGGTGACCATGATCAAACAATGCTTGCCAAGCGGTTAAACCAGCCAACGGAACGGCAGCAGCTTCTTCAAAGCTAATTGTTTCAGGGATTTTTGCTAATAAATGATCATCCACAATCGTTACTTCTGCATAGGTACCAAAACGAGTAGTTTCAGGACGAGCAAAAACTTTATCGCCAACTTGCCAATCCGTTACTTGACTCCCCACCTCTGTAATCACACCAGCGACATCCCAACCAAGAATAATCGGAAAGGACCAATCAAACATCTGTTTTAAATATCCTTCACGCAATTTCCAATCAATCGGATTAATTGATGTCGCGTATTCTTTTACCAACACTTGATGTTCCG
Source organism: Enterococcus sp. DIV0294 (assembly GCF_050558155.1). Taxonomy (NCBI): domain Bacteria; kingdom Bacillati; phylum Bacillota; class Bacilli; order Lactobacillales; family Enterococcaceae; genus Enterococcus; species Enterococcus sp. DIV0294. The sequence continues at coordinate 1,512,644 of NZ_CP187889.1, forward strand.
ATAATTCTGGCAGTGTTACTTCTGCTTCTTCAAGTACCTCTTTACTTCCGTACTGATTAATCACAACAGCTTTCATAAACCAACTTCCTCTCATTTGTTTCATTTTTCACACTTTTAGTATACGCCTATTGCCTTCTTTTTATATAAGAATATGCTTTAGTTAAATTGAGAGAAAGTGGCTGTTTTTAATCTATTATTCATAACGTAAAGATTCAATTGGATCTAATTTTGCTGCTCTTCGAGCTGGTAAAGTTCCTGCTAAAAAAGCAATAAACATAATAACTAAGATAATCGTTAGTGAAGATGGCAATGAAAATTGAATTAATTTAAATCCTGTTAAAGCCTTTAAAAAAGAATCCGTTGCCAAACGATTAACTAAATTTCCAACCCCAACAGCTCCTAAAATGCCTAATATTGAGCCAAAAAAGCCAATTAAAGCCGCCTCAACACTAAAAATTGTAAAGACTTTCCCATTGCTAAGACCCACGGCTTTCATTAAACCAATTTCTCGCGTTCTTTCTTGGACAGACATATACAGCGTGTTAATAATGCCAAAGCTTGCAGCTAACAAGGCAATTGCACCAAACATGGTTAAAACACCAGTGATTGCATTGATTATATTACGAATCATGCCAATTTCATCTTCGACAGTAGTCGCTAAATAGCCAGCTTTGTCTAAATCTTTTTTGATGTCCTTAATCTGCTCTGGCGTGCTGTCTTTTTTAACTTCAGCAATAATCATCGCGTATTGATTTTTTAAATGTTCTGGAAGATCTGCTTGATTGATTGAGACAACTTTATCAATCAATGCTTTATTCATCAGCGAGAGCCCATTTTGAATGACACTGGCATTTCTAACGCCAACAATTTTTGCTTCAATAACTTGCTCTTGTCCTTTCAAGGAACTTGAGATACCTAATTGAACTGTTTCCCCCACGGCAGCTTTACTAGATGTATAGCCGAGCGCTTTTACATATTCTGGTGACAAATTAATTTCGAAGTCCTGGCTCGTTTGCGAAACTTTACGGCCAGCCGCTAAATCAATGGTCATCTCATCTAGCGCAGAAGTAGCTGAAAATACATATTTATGCTTATCTGATCCTTTTATATAATCGATAGCAACGGATTTCATTGGTTCCACTGATGTAACATCCGAGATTTTTTTAATCTTCTCAATATCTTTTTCAGCAAGCATACTTTGTTGTTGAATCGTACTGATTTTTTTCTCTGGATTATATTTACTTGGTTCTGTTCCGTTACCAACATTCATCTCCATTTTTGGCTGAATAAATAGCTGATTTGCACCACCGACACTACCGACTTGTTTGTCAATATAATCATTTACACCAATATTGACTCCTGTAGTTAAAGCTATGGTAAATGCTCCAATAAAGATTGCAATAATGGTCAATACGGTTCGACCTTTATTACGCATTAAATTGGTACTAGCTGATTTTAAAATATCTCTAAATTTCATTTACTCATCTCCTCCTACAATCAAGCCGTCTCGAACATGAACTTGCCGATCACAACGTGCTGCTAAGTCTGGATCATGTGTCACAATAATTAAGGTAATTCCTTTATTTTTATTTAAATCAAATAATAATTCTTCAATTTTCTTCCCAGTGGCAGAATCTAAATTCCCTGTAGGTTCGTCCGCAAAAATAATTTGCGGATTATTAACTAAAGCACGCGCTATGCATACCCGTTGTTTTTGACCACCAGATAAATTATTCGCTTTGTTTTGAACTTTATCTTCCAAACCGACTGCTTTTAACGCATCTAAAGCCATCTTTTTCCTTTTGCTACCGGAAATTCCACCAATTTTTAATGGTAAAAGAACATTATTTAAAACTGTATCCTTGGCATTCATAAAGAATTGTTGAAAAACAAAACCAAATTCTTCATTTCTCGTTTTATTCAGCACTTTCTTTCTAATACTAGTAACATTTTTACCATTTAAATAAATATCTCCTGAAGTTGGTTGATCTAACAATGCCAAAATGTGCATAAATGTTGATTTCCCAGAGCCACTTTTACCAATTATGGCCACAGATTCACCTTTTTCAACTTTTAAATCAACACCTTTTAACGCATCAAATTTTGTTTCGTTCTTTCCATAACTTTTTTTAATATTTTTTGCTTCAATTACCGCCATGTTACCCCTCCATTTTTCATTCTTTGTCGTTTACTTATTTACAAAGTTTTTTACTCTTTTCATACTCCTTTCTTCTCTTTCTATTTTGACGGAAGCCCTTTCCTTTGTCATGGTACTTCCGATGTATCTCTTAATTAAAACAATAAGAACATGTTCCAAATTCACCTCATTGAACATGTTCTTATTAATTAGTTATGCATTTACGCGTTTAATTTCACGATGTTTATTCAATAAATAGGCCAAACCAAGATTAATGCCAACAAAGCAACTGATTGTCAGAAGAAGTGGTAGGACAGTAAAACCAGTGGATTGATAACCAACCATTGCTTGCAAGACATGGAGCATTCTCAGGCGCATTGGTGCCCCCCCTAATTGTGCAATCGTGCCCAGTAAAATAGGAATCATTAATAACAGCAATAAAACAATGAGTTTTTTTACGCCATCTATCCGATCATTAAAGACACCTGCTAACAAGCCAAGTGAGCCACTAAGCATTAGTAAGATAAAAAAGAGCAACCACGACATGAAAAAGTTTCCTTGCGCATAGACATCAATTAATTTCATTGATAATTGAAAATGAGAAATGAAATTGCCGCTAAATACTTTAATCAGTACAAGTACAGCCAAGGATCCAACCAAAGATAAAATAGCATTACTTACAAAATTCACCAAAAAAATCGTCCAGCGGGAAAGCCCGTTTTGAATAAACAGTTTAAAATCTGTGTTTACCCCTAAAAATGATAGTATCCCCATAAAAACCAGACAAGGAATTACTGCATCAGAGCTGACAGTATTCACGTCGTTAGAAAAGAGCAACCCAATAAGAGGAAAAAGAATGCCGAACAAAGCATAAAAGCCAAAATAAATTGCTAAGGAACGGACTTGATAAATAACACGATACTGCAAAGCTGTTTTAAATTTCATTTTACTTTTCCTTCTTTCTATTGGTTAATTGTACAAAATATGTTTGTAAATTTAGCGGCGCAATTTGAACCTCTGCTTTTTCAGTCGGCAAGTCGCCGTACACGTAAGCCGTAACTGCTCCACCTAAAGTGTCCATGCCTAAGATTTCCAATGACTGAGTATAGCGCTCTACTTGTTCTTTCGGACCAGAAACAATGCGACCGTTTTTCAAAATTGTTTCAATAGATTCTGCGCGAATCAATTTTCCTTGATCAATGATGATAATATCTTCTAATAAATTCGCAATTTCTTCAATCAAATGGGTGGAAATCACAAACGTACGGGGACGTTCTTGGTATGTCTCAATTAAATAAGTATAAAATAATTCCCGATGATTGGCGTCTAAACCTAAGACTGGCTCATCTAAAAAAATATACTCACAGGGGACGGATAGCGCCACTATTAGTTTAGCAATACTCCGATAACCAGTTGATAATTTTTTGAATGTCTTTTTACCATCTAAACCAAAATCGCTTAACATTTGTTCGGCTAAAGACCAGTCAAAGGATCCATAAAAACCTTCAGTCGTTTTAAAAATATCTTTAATTTTTAACTGAGGAGGAAATAAATTATCTTCACTCATTAAGTAAATATGATTCAAAGCAGTCTCATTATCGGTCACTGTTTCTCCCGCCAATTGAACGGAACCTGAAGTGGCAAAACTTCGATTATTAATGATATTTAATAACGTACTTTTACCAGCCCCATTCCTGCCTAAAAGCCCATAAATTGTTTCTTTTTCAAAAGTAATTGAAATATTATCTAATGCCTTTTTTTGATGATATTTTTTGCTTACTGATTCCACCCGCAAACTCATGCGTCATACCCTCTTTCAATTAGTTGTTTTAATTGTTCGGCTGTAATCCCTAATTTTTTAGCTTCTGCGACAACTTCTAAGACTTCTTTATTTAAAAATTCTTCTTTCCGTGCACTTCTTACTCTCTCTTGAGCGCCTGGTAAAACAAACATGCCAATCCCCCGTTTCTTTTCAATCAGCTGTCGTTCTACTAATAAATTCATTCCTTTTAAAACGGTGGCTGGATTGATTTGATAACTTTTTGATATTTCTGTGGTTGAGGGAATTTGTTCGCCTTCTAAGTAAGCGCCATTAAAAATTCCTTCGGCAATCTGATCGGCTACTTGCTGAAATAAAGGCTTTTCCCCCGAAAAATTAAATTCCATTTTTACACCTCGCTTAAACAGTTAACTACTTATGTAACTAACTATATATCTTAGAAATTCTTTTGTCAACAAAAAAACCATTGTTTCCAAAGAAATTTTTCTTTGAAAACAATGGCGATACTTTTGAGTTTATTGAATGGTTTCGTTCTTATAGGGTTCCATTGTATAACAATTCATCGGTTGTTTCGTTGACAATTTTTAAGCGATTTTGTTTTTTTTATCAAAATACTTTTATAGGTCGTTCCTGTAGCCTTTTCTTCCATCACAAGAATGCGTTTATACTCATTATCAGTGACTTTCTTAATCGTTGTTTGATTTAAGGACGGGATTTTTTCTTTTAGCGTTTTTTCTTCCGCCAGACCTTTTAAGATTTCTGATTCTGTAGTGGAACTTGTGGATTTACTAGAATCGCTTGATACACCTTCGTTATTAGACGCACTTTCAGATGACTTGCGACTTGATTCGGTTACTTTAGGCTGTGATGATTCACTGGTATTGGTTGAATTCATTTGGGTTTGGGTTTGGTTTCCACATGCACCAATTAGCAACCCAACGCCTAAGATAGAACTTGCTAAAATTGTTTTTCTAATCATTTGCATGACCTCCTACATCTATCATTACTTTAACCTTAACATTTTTCAGCTAAGAGAACAATTTTTCAGATTAGAAAAGACCACTAGTCGTTATTTAAATAAACGAACTAGTGGTCTTACTTATTTAGGAATGATCTTCATATGAGTGAGTGGGTAATAAACAAATTGTGCTTTCCCTAAGATTTGATCTGCATGTATTGCACCAAAAGAACGGCTGTCTTTGGACATACGGCGATTATCACCAAGCACAAAATAGCTATCTTTAGGTAATTTTTCTTGCATTAACAATTCTTTTGAATCAAAATTCGTAGTGTAAGGCATCGTTTCATGATCTTTTTTTCTGTTTTTAGTTAAATACGGTTCAGCGATTGGCTGATTATTGACATATAATTGATCGTTTTCGTAACGCACAGCTTCTCCTGGTAAACCAATCACACGTTTAATCAGAATCGATCCTGTGTCTGTTTTAAAGACCACCACATCAAACCGTTTAATGGCGGAGAATTTTTCCATCACAATCATATCTCCTTGATTCAAGGTTTTTTGCATAGAATGGCCATCCACCCGAACAGGAATCAGGAAAAATCCTCTTAAAATAAAAACGGCTACGATTGCTGGTACTAAAATTTTCAGAAAGTACATTAAATACCCAACATAATCACGTTTCTTCTTCAACTTCGTGCCACCTTTTTTCTAGTTTTTTTGAATTTCTTTGACTGCTGTATCGTAGGCAGCGTCATTTTCAAGAATTAATTTACCTAAAGTGGCTTCAATTTTTGTGGCTGTTTCATTGTCGATTTCTCCAGTTACAGGCAAGCCATTTTTCTGTTGAAGATCGCTGACCGCTGCTTTTGTTTCTGCGGTGTAGTTTGCATTGTTTTCATCAACAGGATACGCTAATACAGCTAAAATAGCATTTAAGTTCTGAATATCTTCAGATTGATCTCCTTCTTTTAGCGTTTTATCGCGAGGAATCAATTTTAAATAGGCATACTCGGGGTAATCAGCTTTGATGGTTGGTTCAATTCCTTTTTCGTTGATCCATTCGCCTTTTGGTGTTAACCATTTTAAAACAGTCAATTTTATTTCGGTTTGGTCATTTAAATCTTTCACCGTTTGGACCGTTCCTTTGCCAAATGTTTTCGTTCCAATTAGTGAGACATTCGCAGATTCATGCAGTGCTGCAGCAAAAATTTCGGATGCACTGGCACTATTACCATCAATGATAACTGCAACAGGTTCTTTTACTTTAAAGCCGTCGTCTAATTCTTTGGAAGCAACTTCTTTCATCGTACGACCTTTTTTGTCTTCAAATTGAACAATTGTTTCGCCATTTTTTAAAAACATACTGGCCATTCGCTCTGCTTGATCTAGCAGTCCACCAGGATTTTGGCGTACATCAATTACAAAGGATTTAGCTCCTTTGTCACGTAAATTCGTGATTGTTTCTTTCAATTCTTGATATGTTTTTTTACCAAAGGACGTAATTTTAATCGAGCCAATTTGTGCATCTTTTTTGTCTAACTCACCAGTCACTGTTTTAACGGGAATTTTCCCACGTTTGATTGAGATATTTTTAGTTTCTCCCTCTCTTTGGATAGTCAATTCAACGGAAGTTCCTTTTTTACCTCGGACTTTTGAGACGACTTCTGCTAGTTTCATCCCTTTTGTAGCTGTACCATCAACTTTTTCAATAATATCGCCTTCTTTGATTCCCGCTTTTTCAGCTGGGGAATCTGCTACAGGGGCCTCTGCTACAACTGGTTCGCCATCTTTCATTGTCATAGTGGCACCAATTCCTTCAAAATCACCAGATAAGCTTTCGTTTAAATCATTGGCAGCAGATTCATTTAGATAAGTTGAGTATGGGTCTCCAATAGCTTCAGACATGCCTTTTAAGGCGCCTTCAACTAATTCATTTTTATCTACTTCACCTACATAATTGGTACTAATTTCATTATATAAATCCTGCACTTTGCTTAAATCAGCATTGGTAATTGCCCCTTCTTGACTCATCTTTTTAACACGATGATCAAAATAAATATAACTACTTCCTCCAGCTAAAAATGCGACACAGAGGAGCGAAATAATATATTGATAAAAAGGAACAGTTCGTTTGTTCTTCATAGATTTCATCTCATTTCTAACAAATTCGTCACTACTTTTGTTTACTATAACATGAATGAAAAAAGAGGAAAAGCTTTGTTTGCTTTTCCTCTGGATTTATTTATTGTTTTCAAGGTACTTTTCCCATAACTCATCAAAGATGTCCATGTTGCTTAAATAGTCAGCATTCATTTCTAAATAAGAAGAAAGTTCATGATAATCCTCGGTTTGTTTTGGAAACTGAATATCTTTGGCCGCTTCATTGGCAAAATCAGTTTCAGGATCTTTAGCCGGACCTTTTAATGTCATTAAGTAATGGTAAAAGCTTCGTCTCATGTAAATTAATCACTCCATTTTTCTTCAATAAATTCACTTCTACGTTGATGGGACAATCCATAACGCAAAGCATCTTTTTTATAAAAGTCTTGATGGTATTCTTCAGCAGGATAAAATGGTGCTGCTGGTTCGATGGTGGTAACAATTGGTTCTGTAAAACGGCCGCTATTAGCTAGACGTTCTTTACTTTTCTCAGCAGTTTCTTTTTGTTCTTGAGAACGATAAAAAATAACTGGCCGATAATTATCGCCGCGGTCTTGAAACTGACCGAAAGCATCAGTGGGATCCGTTTGTTGCCAATAAATATCCACTAATTGTTCGTAAGAAATAATCGCTGGATCAAAAGTGATTTCTACTGCTTCCGTATGGCCTGTTGTGTGTGTTAGAACCTGTTCATATGTTGGATTAGGCACATGCCCACCTGTATAACCCGAAACAACTGAGATAATCCCTGGTTGTGTGTCAAAAGGCTGCACCATACACCAGAAACAGCCGCCTGCAAAAATTGCTTTTTCTTCCATCTCTAACACTCCTTTTTTATTTCTCTTTTGGCAAGTATATATTCATCCGAATGTCATCGTCAACTAAATTAATCTTTTCTGCTCGAACAAATAGACCATTTTGCATTCTAAACTGATCTAAACGTAATAAAACAGTTTGATCATCTGGATTGATTTCAACCCATTTAGGTAGTTTGTAAGAACGTTTAGCAAATTTCAATACTTCTTTAATTGGCAAGCCTAACGTTCCTATAGATAAACTTTTTGCTTTTAATTGTACATTGCCATTCGCCATCACGTAAGGATCAAAATATAAGTAAAAAGGAATGTCATGCCCTAACACCTGAAATGTTCCATTTAATAAAGCATCATTTTCTAAATAAAATTTATATTTGATCTCCGAACCTTTTTGAAAGTCGGCTAAATAAAAGTCAATCAGTTTGTTCACCTGTTGTTTTTTTGACTGAATGGTGACGACTGGCTCGCCTTCTTTTTCAACAATTGCTGGTATTTTCTTTAAATCTGGTTCGCGAACTTGTGTTGCTCGAAATGTCACGAAAGCTACACTACCAATGACTACACCCACTAGAACAAGAAAAGCGATTTTCCAGGGATTTCGTTTAAGATTGGTTGGTTGTGTCTTTTTAATTGATTTACTTGTTTTTGGCTTTTCTTCATTCATTTTATTCACTACCTTCTGATTTGGTTATCCATTCTTTCTCTGTCTTGACCATTTCATCCCGGACAGCTCCGGCCATAATTTGGTAGCCAAGATTATTCGGATGGAAGCGATCTTCTTCATATAACAAATTGTTTAAATCCTCTTTGCTAGCACTACTTCCTGTAGTTTCTGAGTCGCCACCAGTTACGCCAACTTCATCGCCACGACCTTTATAGAGTAAATCATTGATAGGAATGAAATAGGCTCGTTTTTGCTCTTGAACCATTTCTTCGGTTGCTTGATTCCAGTTATCAACGATTTCTTGCATTTCTGTAATTTCGGAAAAGTTTAAGTAGAAGGGATTGTAAATTCCTAAGACATAAATAGGGGCCTTCTCGTTGTACTCTCGGATTTCTTCAAGTAGTCGTCTTACTCGGCGTTGATAGGCTTTTTGGGGACGATTGAACGAGCTAACTTTCAAGTCGAAAATATTACTACTAATTACTTTCATTAAGTCATTTCCACCAACCGTTAGCGTAATCACGTCCGCAGAGGCAAGGCCCTTTTGAATTTCAGGTTTCTCTTTGATTCGTTTTAAAATTTGATCACTACGATCCCCATTTTTCCCAAAATTGTCTGTTTGAACACCGTTCAAGTTGTAGTGTTCTTTTAAATCATCTGCCACAATAGGAACAAAACCTCCACTATTCGTCAAATCGCCAATTCCTTCAGTTAAAGAATCACCGATAGCTGTATAATGAATGACTTCTTTTTGATTTTTTTGAGCAGTTGTGGCCACTTTCTCTTGCTTTAATAGTGGCTTTGCTTTGGGGATGGCCACACTTAACAATGTAAAAACACCTAGCGCAATGAGGATAGGTGTTAAGACGGTCAGCAAAATATGCTGTGTTTGTTTTTTCATCTTCGTCACTTCCTTCTAAATAAACTAACAAGAAATTTTCCTTTTCTTGTTAGAAAGAGGTTGCGTCTACTCATTTAAGAGTGAGACCCAACCTCGTTATTTCTTAGTCTGTATAGTACATAATAGCAAAGGCATTTTTTCCTGTATGTGTTGCAATGACTGGATTCGTATGTAATACGGGAATATCCATGTCTTTAAAGATTGCTTGTAATCCTTCTTTGAATCCATTTGCTAGTTCTAGCCCATCCGCATGAGAAATGCCAATTTGTCGAACATTTGGAATCTTACTTAATTCTGATTTCAATTCGTCAAACCATTTATTAAACGTTTTAACGCCTCGGCCTTTCGCTACAGGAATCAATTCCGTATTTTCAAAGTCCATGACAACTTTCATATTAAAAATGTTTGATAATAATCCTGTTGTACGGCTGATTCGTCCACCTTTAACCAAATTATCTAATGTTGAAATGCCAATGTATAATTTAGTATTTTGTTTGACGCGTTCAATTTCAGCTAAAATTTCTGGAACACCCGCTCCCGCTTGTGCCAATTTTGCTGCTTGAATGACTTGGAAAGACAAACCTTGGTCTGTAAAATCGCTATCAATCACCGTTACTTTACTTGATGATAAGTTACTAGCTTGACGGGCCGCTTCAACCGTTCCACTTAAGCCTTTTGTCATGTGAATCGAAATTACTTCACTGCCATCTCCACCTAAGCGATCATATAATTCTACAAATTCACCAATTGGTGGTTGACTGGTTTTGGGTAAGGCCTTCGCATTAGCCATCATGTCCATAAATTTTTCGCCTGGCAAATGATCATCATCTGGATAAACAACGCCATCAACCATAATTGATAAAGGCATCATATGGATATTTAATTCATCTCTAAGACTTTTTTCCATCGTACATGAAGAATCCGTTACGATTTTAACGTTTGTCATAAATTTATCACTCTTTCTTTAAAAGGAACCTGTTTTCATGGTAGAATACCATTAAACGGTTAATTATCTAGTTATAGTATAACAGACACTGCCGAATTTTTCATCAAATTAAAATAAAGGAAGTGAATTTATTGGAAAAAACGCATTTCTCAAAAAAATACCTAATCGTGAACGAAGTCTTAAATGCAGTTACACATGGCATAGGCGCAGGTTTAAGTATTGCTGGTTTAGTCATTTTACTTGTTAAAGGAGCTCGTTTAGGCTCACCGATTCACGTGGTATCTTATGCTATTTATGGCTCCATGTTGATTCTACTTTTTTTATCTTCAACGTTATTTCATAGTTTAATTTTTACAAGAGCCAAAAAGGTCTTTCAGGTCTTCGATCATAGTTCTATTTTCTTATTGATTGCTGGCAGCTATACGCCGTTTTGCTTAATTAGTATTGGCGGTTGGTTAGGTTGGACCTTATTTAGTTTAGTCTGGTTAATCGCCATTGTCGGTATTGTCTATAAATCCCTCACGTTGCATAAACAAGAAACAGTGAAAAACATTTCAACGATTATTTATATTGTTTTAGGTTGGCTCTGTATCATCGCTGCTCGTCCGTTATATGAATCCCTTGGGTTTACAGGAACAGCGTTATTGGTCGCAGGGGGTGTGTCTTACACATTAGGTGCAGCCTTCTATTCATTGAAAAATGTGCGGTTTATGCATGTGGTTTGGCATTTGTTCGTCATGCTTGCAGCAATCCTCATGTATTTTTCTGTTCTCTTTTATACGTAACCACAGCACAATAAGAACACGATGCTCAAAGCATCGTGTTCTTTTATTGCCCTAAATCTCTTTATTATAAAGGATTATTCTTCTTTTCGAATTATTTTAACATAAATTAGTAGAAAAGACTTTACAAAACGAACATACATTCGTATAATAACAATACGAACACTCGTTCGAATCAAATGAAGAGGTGATACACATGGAAGCAATTCGTCGTGTTGGATTTTTATTTTTTGTATTGGTTATAGGTATTTTTTTGGGAACATTAGGATTACGTCTTGCTTTTATGATCGTGACGCCGTTATTTATTCTTTGGTTTATGTCATGGGATGAGAAGCGTTATACACGTACACGTAAACAACAGCAAGCAAGATACGTTTATCGTAAGTTCCCTTAATAAATAATAAAACGGTGTGTTCCCCCCAAGCTACGCTCCGTTTTTATAAATATGTCAAAGAAAGAGCGAAGGATTAAATTCCTTCGCTCTTTCTAATTAAATTAGATTAATATTCCATTAAGGTAACAATATCGTAGCCATCAATTTTATCGCGGCCATGTAAATCCATTAATTCAATTAGGAACGCACAACCAACCACAATACCACCTAATTGTTCGACTAATTCGATGGTTGCTTTAATTGTACCACCAGTTGCTAACAAGTCATCACAAATCAAAACACGTTGACCTGGTGTGATGGCATCTTTGTGCAACGTTAATGTATCTGAACCATATTCTAAGTCATAAGTCACTTCGATGGTTTCACGAGGAAGTTTTCCTTTTTTACGAACCGGAGCAAAGCCAACCCCTAGTTCATAAGCCACTGGACAGCCGACAATAAAGCCACGAGCTTCCGGTCCTACAACCATATCAATTCTTTTTTCTTTCGCGTAATCCACAATTTGTTTCGTTGCTTCACGATAGGCATCCCCATTAGCCATTAATGGAGAAATGTCACGGAACACGATCCCTTTCTCAGGATAATCTGGAATGCTTGCAATGTAATCTCTTAAATCCATTTTTATTTGTCCTCCTCATTCCACAGCCATTGTTGTATTGTTTGACAATCACTGTAAAGTAGAAATTCTTCTGTTTTTATTTTTTTCAATCGTTGTTGGTATACTTGACTTTCAGTCAATGGTCGATTGTCGGGTTTCTCAATACTGTTTAAAACACCGCTTTCTATTGTAACAAATCCTAAGTCAAAAAACACCTGAATCATGAAAATTAATAATTTTTCTTGGATATTTAAGTAATTTGCCACCTTCGATAGCTGGGAACGTAGATTTACTTCTTTTTGCTGCAAAATAAATTTATACAATGTTGCAAATTGTTCACGTGAAGCCATACCGTTTAAATAAGCTTCTTCTGGTGAAATAAACATCATGTATATACGTTGTATCTCAGTCGCTTCAACAATTTCTTTAACCGTGATTGCTTCCACAGGACAGTCGACAAAAACCAGTTGTTCGATTTGATTTTGAGAAACAGCTTCCACCAATTCTTCTTGGTTTGACCAAACAATAATATTAGCGGTTGGATCTGAAATGAATTTTTGATTTTTTTCATCAAACAAAAGATAAGCTGTTGCTTCTGAAGGAATTGGTTTCGTTTGATTATTTTTGCCACGAAAATCAAATAATTGTCTTCCCGATACAGCAAAATCAGTCACCATTAATTGTGGTTTCTTACGACCATTCCATTCATTGATGGAAAGTTGGCCTGCCACATCGGCGGTTCCTTGTGCTAGTTCATCCGCTTGAGGCCCCATTTGAAAAGCAATTGCATCCAATTGTGCCCCTTCTTGATTCATTTGAAATTTCAGATGTGCATTATCTGCACCAATTTGACGAATTTGCGTAGGCGTGATTTCCTTAAATACAAAAGTTGGCACAGTATTATCAGTCCCAAAAGGCGCCAAAATACGCAATTGATCAATAAAAGCAGTCGTTGCCTGCGAAACCGCTAAGCTCTCACTAATGAGCAACTCTTGTCCATTAGCCATATCAATTTGATTTTTTTCAATAAAGTGTGCCAAATGTTCTTGAACAAAAGGAATATTTTCAACAGGTAAAGTCATTCCCGCTGCCATATGATGCCCACCAAAATGAGTGAATTGCTCACGCACTTCGTTCAACGCCTCATAGAGATTCAATGCGCTAATGCTGCGTCCAGACCCTTTAGCGGTCGTACCAGATTCATCTATTGCTAAAATAATGGTTGGTTTCCGCGTTTCTTGCATAATGCGGCCCGCGACAATCCCCAAGACGCCTTCATGCCAGCCTTGTTTCGCTAAAATATGGACCGGCGCATTCGGGTCAATTAAATCCAGCGCTTCTTTGGCAATCGTCGTTACAATGTCTTTTCGTTCATTGTTTTGTTGATCGATATATTTAGCGATTTCCAGCGCTTGCTCTTCATCAAATGTAGTCATTAATTCAACACCTGGTGCGGCTTCCCCTAATCGACCTAACGCATTTAAACGAGGTCCGATGGTAAAGCCAATTGATTCTTCTGAAACAGCTTCCTTTTTCACACCCGCTTCTTGTAGTAAAACGTCTAAACCAATTCGATCACCAGTTTGAATCATTTGAAGGCCCATTTTGACAAACGTTCTATTTTCATCGGTTAATGAAACCAAGTCAGCAATTGTCCCAATTGCTACCAAATCTAATAACTCAATTGGCAATTCACCAAGTAACGCAGTAGCGACTTTGAAAGCCACGCCAACACCAGCTAAATCTCCAAAAGGATAGTCACCTTGCGGATGTCTAGGGTGGACAATCGCATAGGCTTCTGGTAATTGTTCAGGCAATTCATGATGGTCAGTAACGATTACATCTACTCCTTGTGCCATAGCGTAGTTAATTGCTTCATGTCCGGCTACACCATTATCAACGGTTACAATTAATTGGACTCCTTGTTCAATTTGTTCAGCAAATACGTCTTTATTAGGTCCATATCCATGAACAAAACGATTCGGTAGAAAGTATTGAACCATGCCACCGACTAATTCGATTGCTTCTTTCATAACCGTGGTACTAGTGATGCCATCTGCATCATAATCCCCATAGACAAGGATTTGTTCACCCGCTTCGACGGCTTTCTGGATGCGGGCTACCGCTTTCTCCATATCATGCATTAAGAACGGATCATAAATATCTTCGATAGTCGGATGTAGAAACTTACGTAATGCTTCTTCTGTCCGGATATTGCGGTGCCATAAAAGTTGGCCAATTAATGGATTAATTTCTTCTTTTTTTAATTGTTCTATAAATTCTACAGGTAATTCTGTCTTTGTCTGTAACTGCCATTGATAGTTTGATTTTTTCACGACGTCACTCCTAACCAAGTAATTATAGCAAAATTTTTCCAAAAACTAAAGAAAGCATTTTTTTAAATCTGAGAAAAAAACTGTGATATCTGTTAGATAAATAGCAGATATCACAGTTTTATTTTAAAAGAAACTTAGCGATAAAGTCTCTTCCTTATTTTTGTTCCTCTTCATTCACACGAGGTTTCACATAACGATCAATACGACTACCTGACACAGGCGTTGCGTCTACTTCTGTGTTTGATGTTTGTTCGTTGACCACTGGTTCTGCGACTTGTGGTGCTGCCGCTTGTTTGGCTTGCAAATCAGCCAATTGATTATCAAAATAACGTTGAACTTTTTCCGTTTCTTCTTTGACTAATTTATCCATATCATTTTTATAAATATCCAACTCTTTTTGTACAGCTTTTAATTCCTTACGTTGGTTCCAAATGGTGGTTGTGGAGGTTAGTAATCCAACTAGTGCGCCAATAATTGCAGAACCTAAAATAATTAAGATTAACGGTCCACTAATTTTAGTAAAACCAAAGTTTACTGGAACAGCTTGATTATTTAAAACAGCAAAAATAACAACAATTAAGACCAACACAAGGCCCAAAATAACACGCCATTGATTTTTCATGACTTGATCGACTCCTTTATTTTTTATTTAAAATATTTCCCGCTATGAAATCTCCTAAATGTGGAAACAATGTATAAAAGCGGGCAGCTACTTCCATGACAAACGGACGATTAATCTCACGTCGAGAAGTCCCCATACTCCCAACCACTTCTTTCGCTAATTTCGTAGGGTCTAAAACAATTTTATCCACCGCAGCTAGATAAGTGCCTGTCGGGTCCGCTTTATCAAAGAATTCTGTTTGGATTGGTCCTGGATTGACAGTCGTTACTGCTACACCCAACGGTTTCAATTCTAAACGTAAAGCATTTGAAAAACCTAACACAGCAAATTTCGTTGCAGAATAAACGGTTGATTTAGCTGTAGCCATCTTCCCAGCCATTGAAGCAACGTTGATAATATGTCCTTGCCCAGCTTCAATCATTTTAATAGCTACTTTTTGAGTAAACGTCATCATTCCTAAAACGTTGACATCAAACATTTGGCGTGCAACAGCCAAGTCAATCTCAACAAAATTTTCAAACAAGCCAAAACCAGCATTGTTGACTAAAACATCTATAGGACCAACTTCTGCTGAAATAGCTTCAACCACACGTTCAACGCTTTCTGGATCGGCAATATCTAATTGATAAGAAAATGCTTCTCGTCCGCTCAAAGCAGCACACTGCTCGCGAACTTTACCAATCAAATTAATTCTGCGGGCGCAGACAACGACGACCGCCCCTTGTTTAGCTGCTTCATAACAAATTTGTTCACCTAAACCAGCTGAACCTCCAGTTACGACAACGACTTTATTTGTTAAATCCATCTAAGCTCCTCCTTCATTGGCAAATGGAATCTCAATGATATCCATATCTTTTACGATTTTTGTATTGGGGAAAATTTCTTGGGCTTCTTCTTGAAGCTGATAGGCCTCTTTGGTTAAATAACGGGCACTAATATGCGTTAAGATAAGTTGTTTTACTTGCGCTTCTTTTGCAACTTCAGCTGCTTGTTGACTGGTTGAGTGGAAGTAGGCTTTTGCCATTTTTGCTTCGTGTTTATTAAACGTACTTTCATGGACTAAAACATCCGCTCGTCGTGCTAAGGTTACACTATTTTTAGTTTTGCGAGTGTCTCCTAAAATCGTCACGATTCGTCCAGGTTTACGCTCTCCCACAAACGCTTGTCCATTAATTTCCTGTCCATCAAAAACAATCGTTTCACCACGTTTGAGTTTGCCATACAATGGCCCAGAAGGAATCCCTAAAGCTTGAAGTTTCTCTACTTGTAATTCTCCTTCATGCGCTGCTTCCTCAATTCGATAGCCAAAGCTCGTGATGCCATGGTCCAAGATATTACAGCGAACAGTGAATTGTTTATCTTTAAAAATAACGTCATTTTCTTTCGTTAATTCAATTAATTTCAGTGGATAGGACAACCGCGATTGCGAGACCCGTAAAGAAGTCTTGACAAAATCAGCAATCCCAACTGGTCCATAGATTTCTAAAGGTTCTGTCCCGCCCTGAAAAGAACGACTACTTAACAAACCAGGTAAACCAAAAATATGATCCCCATGTAAATGTGTAATAAAAATCTTTTCAATTTTTCTTGGGCGAATACTACTTTTTAAAATTTGCAATTGAGTCCCTTCCCCACAATCGAAGAGCCAAACTGCATTTCGTTCATCTAATAATTTCAACGCAATCCCTGTGACATTGCGATGTTTTGCTGGCACACCAGCGCCTGTTCCTAAAAATTGTATTTCCATCTGCTACCATACTTTCTTTTAAACTTCCTTTTTATTTTAGAAGAAGTTTGCTCCTTTAGCAAATAATAATTTATCTATTTTCTCAAAGTTTTCTTCTTAGTTTACCGTATTTTACGATAAAATAACAAAAAATTAGCAAACTACCATAAAAAACCGTGATTTCTTAGTATTTTAAAAGACTGTTTTCCTTTATTCAGAAAACAGTCTTTGCTCCTTATTCTTCTTTCGATGTTGCTTCTTTGTGTTGTTCTTTTTTTGCTTGCCACGATTGTTTCGCTTCATTTGCAACTTCGTTCGCATCGTTAATTTCTTGTTGGACTTCCTCTAAATCAAGCCGCGTGATTTCGCCACCTAAGTCAAACATAACCAATTGGTTGAGCGGACGGTTGTCTTCTTCTTCTGCAATTAATAATAATCCCGTTTGTCCTTCATCAATCTTTTGAATCACATGTTCAAAAACCGTTTGTGCTTCTTGAATTTCTTTGGCGTCTTTGCTTGCACCATACATACTTCCAGCAAACCAGCCAAAAAGAATGCCCAGAGGACCACCTAATATGCCTACTAGCATCCCAATCATGCTATCTTTTGATGTATGATTGTTGCCTGTAAAATCGATAAAATCATTGATTTTAAATTGATGCTGGCCATCATTAACATGCGTAACAACCGCCATTTGCTCACCTTTAAGCTGTCTTTCTGCCTGCATCTTTTTTATTTCGGAAAATGCTTGGTACGATTTACTTTCAATATCAAAGTTCATAATGATAATTCGTTTTGCCATACAAATCGCTCCTTTATTCTGGATACATCTATTTTAGCAAGAAAGGCCTGTCTCTAGCAATGAAAACTTTTTGGTTATGTATAAAAAAAGAAGATAGCTGGGCTACCTCCTTGTTAATGCTTATTTACCATCAAGAATATTTAAACGGACCTTTTTCGGACCATCGATACGTACACTATAAACAATTGTCCGAATTGCTTTTGCAACACGCCCTTGTTTACCAATGATACGTCCAATATCTTCTTTGGCCACAGTCAAATTATACTCGAGGAAATCAGTTGATTCCTCAATTTCTAATGAGACTGCTTCAGGTTGACTGACTAACGGACGGACAATAGTTAAAATTAACTCTTTCACATCTGCCATATTCAATCACCTTATTTCTTAACGTTTTTAGCTTCATGATGTTTTTTCATAACGCCTTCTTTTGAAAGGATGTTACGAACTGTATCAGAAGGTTGCGCACCTTTAGATAACCAATCTAAAACTAAATCTTCTTTTAAAACTACTTCTGCAGGGTCTTTCAAAGGGTTGTAAGTACCTACAGTTTCGATGAAACGTCCATCACGAGGAGAACGAGAATCAGCTACTACAATACGGTAAAAAGGACTCTTTTTAGAACCCATACGTTTTAAACGAATTTTAACTGCCATTATTAAATACACCTCCATTAACTTAATCACAAGAGTTAGTTTAACAGATTAACAACAACCTGTAAAGAGTTTTTTCTTGACACCTTTACTTTTTTTCAATTTTTTAGCCTATTTACAGGAAAACAAACGAAATAATGAAGAATTTTTACAAAATTTGATAATAGTTGTACTGGTTTCTCACTTGAAAGCCTTCTGTTTGATAGAGATGAAGCGCTGCTTGATTTTCTGTTTCAACTTCTAAAAAAATAGTCGCTGAAGCTGAATTTTCTAAAATCATTCGGAGCGCAGACTGTAACACTTGACGGCCAAGACCGCGACCTCGTTGCGTTTTTGTCACAACAAAGCCATAAATCCCCCATTCGTTTTCAAAATGATCCAAACGTAGCGTGGCTAAAAGTTGATTGTTTTCTTTATAAATAAGTGTTCGTTGAAGGTCCTCCGGCAAAGGCGTACCTTCTAGTAACCTAGCCAAGGAATCCAAATCAGCCACTTGCGGTCGGAGAAGTGTCAGCTTCGCCAACTCCTGTGAGTATGTTTCTCTTTGAAAAACCAGATACTGTTCTGAAAAAGCTGGCACAATTCCTTGTCTATTAAAATAATTCAGGCCAACAGATTGCTTGTCTTCCATCACGAGAAAGACTTCTTTCATTCCCCACAAAGCTGCTTGCTTTTCGAGTTCTTGAACAAGTTCTTCAAAAAATGGTCCTACATTTGGCGCAACAATCGTCGCTTCCAAGGTTTCCCCATCAAAACAATACCCTACGATATACGCTTGAATGGCTTGTCCCTTCCTGTATAAACCATAATAAGTATAAGCTGATTCCTCAGGAAATGTTTGTTCCAATTTATAAAAAGTTCCTTGTTTAATCATTTCCTTGTTTCTTAATTCAGTCAATGTTTGTTTCTCCGACGGTGTTAATTGTCGGCGCCAATTTATTTTTTTATTCAAGCAGTTGCTCCTTTACTCATCCTTTTACTAGCTATTATACGTGAAGTTACGAAGTTCAACAATGTACAAGGATAAAACGTTTGCGCTTTTTTCGAAAAAGTACTATCATAAAGTAAGTAAAAGAAAAATGGAGGGATTTACATGACAAAAAAAATTGGTATTTTTGTAGGGAGTTTAAGAAAAGATTCATTTAACAAATTGGTAGCAAAAACAATGGCGGACTTATTTCCAGCTGATTTCGAACCTGTTTTTATTAACATTGGTGATTTAGAATTATACAATCAAGATTTGGATGATGAAGGAACCCCCACTGAAGCTTGGACAACATTCCGTGAAGAAGTTAAACAAGTAGATGGCGTAATGTTTGTAACACCAGAATATAACCGTTCAGTACCAGCTGTTTTAAAAAATGCATTGGATGTCGGTTCACGTCCGTATGGCGAAAGCGTTTGGGATAAAAAACCAGGACTTGTGGTGAGTGTTTCACCAGGTGCAATTAGCGGATTTGGTGCAAACCATCATTTAAGACAATCATTAGTCTTCTTAAATGTTCCAACTTTACAACAACCTGAAGCCTATATTGGCGGCATCACGAACTTAATTGGTGAAGATGGTAAAATTATTGATGGCACTGTTGGTTTCTTACAATCAATTGTAGATGCTTACGTGGATTTCTTTAATCGCTTAACTGCCTAATTGAATCAATCGAGAAAAAATGAGGCAACTTTTAACAGGTTGTCTCTTTTTTTATTTTTTGCTTGACCTTCTCGTTACGTAAAGGTTTATGATAGATTTTGTCAGGAGGAATGAATGATGGAATATACAATTAAAAAAATGGCTTCACTATCTGGCGTCAGTGCACGGACGTTACGATATTATGATGAAATTGGTCTTCTTCAACCAGCCAGAATTAATTCTTCTGGTTATCGAATTTACGGGCAAGCCGAGGTGAATCGTTTGCAACAAATTCTTTTTTACCGTGAATTGGATCTGAAACTAGATGAAATTAAAGAAATTTTGGAGCAACCTGACTTTAATGTTGAACGGGCTTTATACGAGCATCAACAAAAGCTATTGGAAAAGCGCAATGAAATTGATCGTCTTTTAGCCTCTGTTCAACAAACCTTACACCATTACAAAGGAGAGATAAACATGTCAGATCAGCAAAAATTCGAAGCATTCAAACAACAACGAGTTCAAGAAAACGAAGAAAAATATGGTAAAGAGATTCGGGAAAAATATGGCAACGAAACGATTGAACAAGCCAACAAAAAATATTTAAACTTGACGGAAAAAGACATGCAAGCAATGCAGAACGTGGAAAAAGATTTATTTTCTAAGTTAGCCATGTATCAAAAATCACCCAAGTTGACTAGCCAACTTGCGCAAGAAATTTTCCAATTACACAAAGATTGGTTAATGTACTCTTGGTCAAGCTATTCGCCAGAAGCACACAAAGGGTTAGGCCTTATGTATGTTGGCGATGAACGATTTACGTCATATTATGAACAACACGGCGCTGGTTTTGCCGAAGCGTTAAACGCAATTATCCAAAACTACGCTTAAACAGAAAGTGCGCCATCAGTCGAAGAGACTGATGGCGCACTTTCTGTTTCTTATGATAATTAACTAAAGCCTGTTTATCTTTTTTTCTTTTTCTTTTTTTTGTTTTTCTTCATCATACGATTCATGGCCATTTTACCTAACTTGCCTTTAACGCCGCCACCTAGCATTTGATCCATACCAGGAATGTTCATATCCCCTTTGGACATTTGTTGCATCATTTTTTTGGATTCTTTAAATTGTTTAATCATACGATTGACTTCAACCACACTATTTCCTGAACCAGCTGCAATTCTGCGACGGCGACTAGGATTTAATAGATCAGGATTTTCACGTTCTGCAGGGGTCATTGATAGGACCATCGCCCGTTTCCGTGCCACATCTTTTGGATCGACTTTGACATTTTCAATACCAGGCATGTTACTCATTCCAGGGATCATTTTTAATAAGTCTTCAATCGGTCCCATGCCCATAACTTGATCCAATTGCTCAATGAAATCGTTAAAGTCAAAACTGTTTTCTTTCATTTTTTGAGCAAGTTCTTCTGCTTTTTTCTCATCGTAATCTTGTTGCGCTTTTTCAATTAGCGTCAACATGTCCCCCATACCTAGGATACGACTCGACATACGATCGGGATGGAAAATTTCTAAATCGGTTAATTTTTCACCAGAACCGACAAATTTAATCGGAGCCCCCGTTACTGCCCGAATTGACAGCGCAGCCCCCCCACGAGTATCGCCGTCCATTTTGGTAATAACAACCCCAGTAATTCCAAGCTGTTCATTAAAACTATCTGCAACGTTGACAGCATCTTGCCCCGTCATCGCATCAACAACTAACAGAATTTCATTGGGATTAGCCAACTCTTTAATTTGTTTCAATTCGTCCATTAAAGCTTCGTCAATGTGTAAACGGCCGGCCGTATCAATTAAGACATAATCATTTTTCTTTTCTTTTGCTAACGCTAACCCTTGACGAACAATTTCCACTGGATTAGCATCTGTTCCCATATCAAAAACGGGAACTTCTAATTGTTGACCTAAAACCTTCAACTGATCAATCGCTGCTGGACGATAAACGTCACCAGCAATTAAAAGCGGACGAGCGTTTTCAGTTTTCATTAAGTGTTTGGCTAATTTACCAGTAAAAGTTGTTTTACCAGCCCCTTGTAACCCTGTCATCATAATCACTGTTGGGATTTTTGGAGATTTATTCAGTTCAACCGTTTCTGAACCTAACGTTTTCGTTAATTCTTCATCAACAATTTTTACAATTTGTTGGGCTGGTGATAAGCTTTCTAATACTTCGACTCCTACTGCTCGTTCTCTGACGCGTTTTGTGAAATCTTTGACCACTTGTAAATTAACGTCGGCTTCTAATAAAGCCAAACGGATTTCTCGCATCATTTCTTTTACGTCGGCTTCGGAAACTTTTCCCTTACGACGGATTTTACTCATTGCCTGTTGTAGGCGGTTTGTTAAACTCTCAAAAGCCATAGTTTCATTCCTCTATTTCTTGAATTTGTTCAATATATTTTTTGATTTCACTATCTTTGGGATAAGTTTCTTGAACATACTGCTGTAGTTGTTCAAGATATTCTTTCCGTACAACATAGTTTGAATAAAGATGTAACTTTTTTTCGTATTCTTCTAAAATTTTTTCGGTTCGTTTAATGTTATCATAAACCGCTTGGCGACTAACCTCATATTCTTCCGCAATTTCTCCTAAAGAAAAGTCATCAGCATAGTAAAGCTCCATATAATTCATCTGCTTTTCCGTTAATAATGTCGAATAAAATTCAAATAACGAATTCATGCGGTTTGTTTTTTCCATTTCCATGAGCCGTGCTCCCATCTTCAATCCCTTATAGGTTACCGATTTCATAGGGAATAGTCAATCTTTTTTTACTAAGTTTTTACCTTTTAAAAAGAAATGTCCGCAAGTTGCCATGTTTCTTCAGAATAAACGGTCATTCCTTGTTGAATAAAATAAGCAGTTGCGACTCCAACTCCAGCTTTTTTAATGCCAGAAAATTGTCCATCATAAATCAGCTGGCTGCCACAGCTGGGACTTTTTTCTTTCAAAATCAAGGTTGTAATTTGTTGGGCTTTTAATTTTTGATACGCGCGTTGTGCCCCTGCTTTAAATGCCTCAGTGACATCTTCCCCGTTATCCGTATATACATAAGCAGTATTCGCCCAAACATCGAAGCCGTCCCCGCCAATGATTTCTGCTGGCGGACGTGGAATGGGCAACTCTCCTAAAACTTCGGGACAAATCATTATTGCTTTTCCATTAGTTACAAGTTGTTTTAACGCTTCTTGTTCTTGAGATTTTCCATCGTAACGGCAACAAATCCCACCTAAGCAACTACTAATACCAATCATTCGCTTCTCCTCATTTCATTTCTCTATTATACCATGAGTTGACTTTTCTCAAAAGTAGCATTCTCGCTTACTTTAAAGTACGTTCTTCCTCTAAAAATATGTTAAACTAACAATAGTGAAATATACACTTATTTTCAGAAATTTCTTGAAGGAGTTATGTAAATGAAAAAAGTTCTTGTCGTCGATGATGAACCATCGATTTTAACTTTGTTAACCTTTAATTTGGAAAAAGAAGGCTATCAGGTGACTACTTCCGAAGATGGTAAAAACGGCTTCGAATTAGCTTTGTCTAATCAATATGATTTTATAATTTTAGATGTAATGCTTCCTGGTATGGATGGCTTAGAAATTACCAAAGCACTTCGTCGAGAAAAAATTGACACGCCTATTTTGATTTTAACTGCCAAAGATGAACAAGTAGATAAAATCATCGGCTTAGAAATTGGGGCAGATGATTATTTAACAAAACCTTTTAGTCCCAGAGAAGTCCTAGCACGCATGAAAGCTATTTTTCGTCGTTTAAAACCTACCACGACCGAACCGCTTCAAGAGGACACACCTAAAGCTCCGCTTGTGATTGGCGAGATTCGTGTGGATGAACAAAATTATGAAGTCTTTGTGCGCAATCAGCCCATTGAACTAACACCAAAAGAATTTGAATTACTCGTTTACTTCATGAAACGCAAAGATCGGGTCATTAATCGGGAAACCTTGTTGGAACGAATTTGGCAATATGACTTCGCTGGACAAAGTCGCATCGTCGATGTCCACATTAGTCATTTACGTGATAAAATCGAGCCTGATCCCAAACGGCCCGTTTACTTAGTAACTGTCCGTGGCTTTGGCTACCGTTTTCAGGAGCCAAAACGATGAAAAAGAGACTGCGGATTGAATATTTTTTAGTTGCGGCAGTCATGCTTTTATTATTTGTCGGGAGTATTGCAGCGACCAATTTTTTCTTTCAAAAAGAAATGGTTGCTCAACAAGAAACCTATTTAAGAAGAAAAAATACCCTTTTAACAGACCAGTTGCCCCCTTCCGTTTTCGAAAAAGGGCAACTGACAAACCAACAACAACTCCTTGTCACCCATGCGTTAGATGATGCAGAAGAACGGGTAACTTTGTTGCAAAAAAATGGTACCGTCTTTTTTGACAGCAGCCAAAATGAACCGCTAGAGTCGCACAAAAAACGGCCTGAAATCGCTGCGGTTCTATCAGGAGCTACCTATGGTTCAGCTTTACGAAAGAGTAAAACGTTAAATAAAGAACTTCTGTACGTTGCCACGCCCGTTTTAAAATCAGGAGAAATCGTTGGCATTATTCGGATTTCGGAACAAACCGCGCTATTTTCTAAAAATATCCAATCTTTTCGTCGCTATATTATCTTTACATTTGGCATCTTGTTCCTACTAATTACCTTGTTTATCTTTTTATTGTTACGGCAAAAAAATCAACCGCTAGTGACTGTCTTACCGATTCTGAAACGAATGCTTAAACATCCAGATGAAAATCGATCCATTATCCAGCAATCTTCTGAATGGAATGAACTTTACGAAACTATTAACTTACTGAGTCAACAAGTAAGTCAAACGTATAAAGCGTATACGTCTGCGGATGAGCAATTTCACGAACTTTTAGATGAGCTGATGATTGGTGTCTTTATCATTGATACGCGAGGACGGCTTCGTCTGTTGAACCCTAAAATGCAG
This sequence comes from Enterococcus sp. DIV0294, assembly GCF_050558155.1. Lineage (NCBI taxonomy): Bacteria > Bacillati > Bacillota > Bacilli > Lactobacillales > Enterococcaceae > Enterococcus > Enterococcus sp. DIV0294. The sequence continues at coordinate 1,537,532 of NZ_CP187889.1, forward strand.
GAAATGTTAGGACTCTCTGCTAAAAATATGCAAAGCAATTATCTTGAAGTGATTCAAGACGCCGATTTGATTCATTTAATCCATCAAGTCGTCGCTGAAAAAAACAGTTTACATCAAGAAATTACTGTGACACAAGGACCCACACCTTTACGCTTAGATCTTTCTCTTCGTTACTTGGATGATCAAAGCGCCAATGATTATCAAGTGTTAGGAATTGCCTATGATTTAACGCGCGTTCGCCAACTAGAAAAAATGCAAAAAGATTTTGTATCAAATGTGTCTCATGAATTAAAAACGCCTGTCACTTCTCTTTTGGGCTTTACCGAGACACTCATAGATGGCGCCAAAGAAGATCCGGAAGTTCTTGATCAATTTTTGCACATCATGCAAAAAGATGCCCAGCGTCTGCAACAATTAATTCAAGAAATTTTAGAACTTTCTCGAGGCAGTGCAACAATTCCTTATGCGGAACAAGAAATTACTTTAGAAAAATTTATTACAGAAATTCTCAGCTCTTATCAGCAACAATTGGCAGCAAAACAGCTGAAAACAGTCGTTCATGGTCTGCCAGAGAGCCAGTTTTTCACCAAATACGAATTGTTTTATCCAATCGTGAAGAATCTAATTGAAAATGCCATTCAGTATTCCCAAGAAAATGGACAGATTACTATTTCTTATGCTATTGAAAATCAGCAATTACGTTTATCTGTTCAAGATACTGGCATTGGCATTAGTCAAAAAGACCAAGAACGGATCTTTGAACGGTTCTATCGTGTCGATAAAGCACGTAGCCGTCATTCTGGTGGCACCGGTCTAGGTCTAGCTATTGTCCAAAATTACACAGAATTATTAGGCGGTAAAATCGCCATTGATAGTCACTTAGGCTTAGGGACCACTTTTACAATCACCTTGCCTTTAACAAAAAAAGAAGCCTAAAAAAACTCAGCCAATCCTGTTTATTGGCTGAGTTTTTTTGTTTATTTTTCAGTTACTTTTCCATTTACATCACGTTCTACTTGCATGTCTGTGATGGCTAAATAACCTAAGTCTTTGACAATTGTCTTTTGAACATCATCGGTGACCATATAGTCTAAGAAGGCTTTTACTTCTTTATTAGGCTCCCCTTTTGTATACATATGTTCATAAGACCAGATTTTCCATGAATTGTCTTTCACGTGTTCTTCTTTTGGTTCAACACCATCAATGCTTAAGGCAACGGTGGAATCATCCATATAAGAAAAAGCTAAATAGCTGATTGCTCCTGGTGTTTGTTCAACAATTTTACGAACTGTTCCCGAAGAATCTTGTTCTTGTGATTGAACTGGTTTAGCTCCATCTAAGCCCCATTTTTCAAATGTTGCTCGGGTGCCACTTCCGTTTGCGCGGTTTATTACGACGATTTCTTGATCTTTGCCGCCCACTTCTTTCCAGTTTTTGACTTTGCCAGTAAAGACATCAATCAATTGTTGCTTTGTTAAATTCTTCACGCCGACTTCTTTGTTGACCACTGGTCCCATACCGACCACGGCCACCCGATGATCAACTAATTTAGAGGCATCCACGCCATCTTTCTCTTCGGCAAACACATCGGAATTTCCAATGGTCACTGCGCCATCTGCAACTTGCGAAAGTCCTGTTCCGCTGCCGCCACCTTGGACAGAAACTGTATAATTAGGATGTTCTTGTGTAAATTGATCTTTCGCAGCATCTACTAACGGTTGTAAAGCGGTGGAACCAACAGCGACAATTTTAACTGGTTTGTTACTATCCGCTTCGCTGGATTTTTCAGTTGTGCCTCCTTGAGCTCCGCACCCAGTTAATAATAACCCTAGACTCAGCATAGTTGCTGCAATTACACGTTTTTTCATCTTTGCACTTCCTTTTCAATTAGTTACAAGTTTAGTCTACCAAGACTCTGTTAATTCTGTTTCAATTAAATGTAAATAAAAGGTAAAGGTGTGTAAAGAATCTATAAAGGCTAGTGCGTTACGCGTTGTGTCGCCATGTAATGTGCAATTCGTTCCATGGCCGTTGTTAATTTATCCATATCGGACGCATAACTAATTCGGACGTATCCTTCTGCTTCTGGACCAAAAGAAATACCTGGAATCAACGCTACTGCTTCTTTTTGCGCTAAATCAATACAAAATTTCATAGAATCTTGTTCATAACCAGTAGGAATCTTAGCAAAAATATAAAAGGCGCCATTTGGACGCGCAACTTCAAACCCCAATTGAGTCATCTGTTCATAAACAAAATCGCGCCGTTTCCGATACTCTTCTTTCATAATTTCAGCATCATGCATTCCTTCGATTAGGGCACGAACAGCCGCTTTTTGAGACACAGTTGCAGCCGCAGTAACTAAATACTGATGAACTTTAATGATCTCCGCTGTTAAAATCGCTGGTGCAAAAATAAAGCCAATCCGCCAGCCTGTCATGGCATGTGATTTCGACAAACCGTTAATTAAAATCGTTTGGTCACGTAACATTTCAGCAATCGAAACATGACTCTCATCATAAGTTAACTCACTATAAATTTCATCGCTAATCACAAAAATGTCGTATTTTTTTAGAACATCAGCAATTGCTTGCAACTCTTGGCGGTTATAGGTGACACCAGTTGGGTTGCTAGGATAATTTAAAATAATTGCTTTGACTTGTTCCCCATGCTCGGCCATTGCCGCTTCAATCATTTCAGGGGTCAAGACAAAATCGTTGTCTCGTGTATCCAAATATACCGGCTCCGCCCCCGCCAATGTAATAATTGGTTCATACCCTGGGTAAATAGGTGCTGGCAATAGCACTTTGTCACCTTGTTCTAAAATTGCTAATAACGAAGCTGAAATCGCTTCTGTTGCTCCAACTGTTACTAAAATTTCTGTCGCAGGCTGGTAAGTCAAATGGTACTTTTCTTTCATAAAATAAGCGGCTGCTTCACGAACATCTAACAAACCAGACATCCCTGTATAATGAGAAAAATTCGCATCAATTGCTTCTTTGGCTGCTTTTTTGACATGCTCAGGTGTGTTAAAATCTGGCTCTCCTAGCGTTAATTTTAAAATACCTTCAATTCCTGAGACTTGTTCGTCAAATTGACGAATTAAAGAAACAGCAATTTTATTTACTTGACGATTAAAACGATTGGTTAAATCCATTTAGCTTCACTCCTTCAGTTGACGTTATAGTAGCACAAATTGACCGTAAAATGAATGATTTTCTCATTGTTTCGCTAGATTTTTATTATAAATATCTCAAAAAAACGACAGAAAAGAAAATAGGAGAACTTTGTCCTTTTCAACAAAGTTCTCCTATTTATTTATTTTTCGAAACGCCATGTCCGAATTTCAAACGGACGTAATGGTGCATCAACTTCTATCGCTGGTGTCAACGGTTCTTCTAATACATTTGTTAAACAAGTCGCTGGTTGTGTCTCTTTGTGAAGTTCGCAAGGAATATTTTGCGCTGTTAGATTAAAGCCACGAACGACTAAATGATTCGTTTGCTCTTGACGTTTAACGGCTGTCCAACCAATCGGTCCTTCTGCCGTTGTCAAATAAACATGGTTCGGTGCTAGTTTACCTTCATGACGCGCAGTAGTAGCTGCAGTAAAAGGAATTTGTGCACTATAGGCTTGTTGATACGTAGCAAAGCGTTCTTCTGGTTTTCCATGCAATGACAAACCATATTTAAAGGTATATTCTCCTTGGCATTGTGCTTCTGGTGTCGCAAAATAGCCCCAATCACCTAGTTCGCCAACACAACGAATTAATGTGACCGCAATGGTTCCATCTGCCAAGACTTCATACTCATTTAAGCCTTCATTGAAGATAGTCACGCCTTTGTTTTGGTCATGAACATTCACAAACGCTTGTTGGTGCTGCGGGTTTGTTGGATTTTCCCATGTGTCGCTTACTTGATTTGGTCGTGTCACGACTTCATAAATACTATCCGCTTCGTGTGTTTCTGTGACCATGCCAGTTGGGAAAAGCACGCGTAAACGATGATCTTTGATTTGATTATTAATGGTTGTTTCAAAGAACAATTGGTTACTTTCTTTGATCATTGTAACCACTGTCGTTATTTCGAACGGGCGAAGCGTCGTTGAACGTTGTGCTTGGCGTTCTCTAAACTCACGAACAGCCTTTTGTTCTTCTTCTAATCGTTCATCTGCTGAAACTGGTAACATGACGGTTTGTTTAATTTGATAACTTGCTTTTACAGGGGAATTTTCTTTATTCGTAATTTCAGCCGTTACATTTTCGGTTGTAATTCCTTGGTCTTCGGTCGGTTTGAAAAAGATATATTCATTCCCAATGTCGCCAGTATCTTCAAATGTTAACAATTTTGAAAATGTTTCTCCTGTTTTTTTGTCAGCAATGGTTAAGCTACCATTGTTTTCAATTTTCACTTGAATAAATTCGTTTTCCATTTCATTTGTTGCTGGTTGAGCCAAAAGACTTCCTTCAAAAGCTTTCGTTTCTCCTTGAATCAATGCAAAGCTATCCCAAGAGAATGGCGCCATTTCTTTGACAGATAATTCGACCGTTAGGTATTTAGCCATGTACGGTTGACGGAAAGCATCTTTAGGTAAATCGTAACCAAAACGAACATCTTCTTTGACAATACGGCTTGCAACGGCTTTTCCAGTTGGATCAATCACTTGATAATCTGGTGTCGCTTTTTGTTTTAATTCATGATAAAGATCTTCCGGTTTTCCTGTATAAAATGGCAATCGTTCAATCTCCACTTCCACAGTGACAACCTCCGTTTTCTGATAGCCACTAGTATTAAATAAAACAAACGGGTGCGCTTTTTCTGGGAAAACACTTGTATCAATTGCTTCTGTTAATTGTCGTGTTGCTTCATCTGCTAAGAAATGCCCGACATCATTGGCATTTTCAAAGCGAGTCATCATGCCTCGGTGAACCTCGTCGACAGAACAGCCACAAATGCTATCGTGCGGATGGTTTTGAAGCAATGTTTTCCAAGCATAATCAAATTGGTCATGTGGGTAGTCGCCAGTTACTTCGTAAGCCATTGCTGCTAAAGGTTCTGCGATATTTTCTAATTGGCGTTGTACTTTTGTGTTCCACTGTTTTAAATAGACGCGAGCAGAAGAAGTATTGGCTAATGTGTACCAGCCATCCGTTTCTTGACTCGTTAATTCGCCTGTTACTGTTCCTAAATCTTCTGGTAACTCCTCTTGAACAGCTTTCAAATAGTCATCGAAATTGGAATGAATAAATTCATATTCTGGGAATAGTTCATTGGCTAAAGCGATGGCCTTAGTAATATCTCTTTGTACAGGTTGGTGGTCGACCCCATTCATCATCAATAAATGGTTTGTGGAAGCGTAACGTTCCACATCAGCCAATTTTTGTTTCCAAAAAGCGATTGCCGCTTCTTTTTCTGAAGGAATTTCGTTCCCGTTACTATACCAGTTCGCAAAAAGCAAGCCGAAAATTTTCGTTTGGTCAGGACCTTCCCACCACATTTCAGAATATTGTGAGCTATAGTCGCTTTCTAAGACTTGGTTATCAAAGCCAATCGGTTTCACCCCGCGTCCAAAGGCAGCCGCAGGCAGATTTGCTAATTGCATCATTTGAGGCGTTTGACCCATGTTACCAAATGTATCCGGGAAGTAACCTAATTGAACTGGTGCTCCCCATTTTTGACTTTCTAAATGCCCAATCAGCATGTTTCGAACATTGGATTCAGAGCTAATTAAAAAGTCATCTTGTAAAATATAAAATGGTCCGATTTTTAGTTTGCCTGCTTGGACAGCTTTTTTCACGGCTTCTTTTTTCTCTGGGCGAACTTGTAAATAGTCGTCTAAGATAATCGTTTGTCCATCTAAATGGAAACTGTTAAACTCTGGATCATTTTCAATTAAATCTAATACATTATCCACTAATTCAATTAAGCGCATATGATGTTCTTCATAAGGAAGATACCATTCACGATCCCAATGACTATGGGAAACAATATAGACTTTTTTCTTTGTCATCACTTTTCCTCCTATTTTTCCACTCGGATGTCAAAATAATCCATAACTAATTCACAAAACATCATATTAGCCCATGAAAACCATTCTCTTGTATAATTTTCAGGATTATCTACGTCAAAACCTTCATGCATCAAATGAGTCCCCGCATCTGTGGCAACTAATAAATCTAAAATTCGTTCTTTTTCAGCTTTATCTTTGGTTGTCATTCCTTCCATTGCTAAAGCAATCGGCCACACGTAATTTTCTGGTGTATGCGAGCTACCAATCCCTTTCGCGTATTTGCCTTCATAGAAGTAAGGATTTTCTTTACTTAATAAGGTTTGACGCGTTGTTAAATATTGTTCATCCTCTGTTGAACAATAACCCAGATAAGGGGCTGCTACTAAATTGGGAACATTACTGTCATCCATCACGCTTGCATTGCCTAAGCCATCCACTTCATACGCATAAATCGTTTCGTTATTTTGATTTTTTGTTCGTCCAAATGTTTGGATGCCTTCTTCAATCTCTTCTTGTAATTTTTTAGCAATCGCCACAATCGTAGCATCTTCTAAAACATCAGAGAAAATTTCTTGAATATAGCCTAAAATTACGACTGCAAACATATTAGAAGGAACTAAGTAACCATATTGGCAGGCATCATCACTAGGACGGAAGCCTGACCATGTCATCCCTGTTTTGCCGACTGGCGTTCCTTTCCCTGCTTCAACCAACGTATCTTCTTGACGCCACGTATCTCGTTCAAATAAATAAGGTGACTGTGCGTGATCTTGTTCTGTTGTAAAAACGTTGAGAATTTTTTTGACGCCTTCCACAAAATCTGAATTAAATTGTTCGGTCATCCCAGTATTTTTATAAAGTAAATAGGCTAATTGGACCGGGTAACATAATGAATCAATTTCATATTTCCGTTCCCAAATCCAGCCATTCATTTCGGTCTTATCAGTTTGATGGCCTGCATGATTATCTGTTTCATTAAACGCATTGGCATAAGGATCAATGCAAATATAACGAAACTGGCGCTTAACCAACCCAGCAATCATTTGAGCAAGATCTTCGTCTTCTTTCGCAATCACTAAATAGGGACGAACTTGCGCTGTTGAGTCTCTCAACCACATTGCTGGAATATCGCCTGTTAATAAAAAGGTAGTACCATCTTCTTGACGTTTCACTGTTGTTAATAAAGTATTGGCAAAGGCCGCCTGAAAGTTTTTTGCCCAATCTTGATGTGCTTCACCGCATTTTTCTGTAATTGTCTCCATAAATGTTGCTACGGATTTTGGAACTTCTGTATAAACCATTCTCGTCACCTCTTAAATTTGATATATCATTTAACAATTGAATTATAGCGTTTACATTTCACTTTGTCTAGTGATTTCGATCATTTTTTTCATTTTAAAACCAATTAATTTATGGTAAACTATAAATAAGATATATCTTATTGTGAGGTGAAATGAATGAAGCAACCATTATATCAACAAATTATTGATTATTTACAAAATGAAATTGATTCAGGGCGATTGCCTGTTGGAGCGCAAGTGCCTACCGAAAAAGAATTATCGGCTCAGTTTAACGTCAGTAGAATTACGTCCAAACGAGCGCTAACTGAGTTGGAAACGCAAGGCGTAATCCAACGTCACCAAGGAAAAGGAAGTTTTGTTCAAGCGCCAAAGCATCCTCTTCATACCTCTTTAAATAAAGTTCTTTTTTTATTGCCTTTTGCAGACGATTTATCAGTAGGAAATTTCTATAGCGGTTTGGCCCCTACTATTCAAGCAGCTGGTTTAGAAGTCTTTATGACCTCGCCTAATTTTTTGAGAGAGAAAAATGCTGCGGACATTGTGAATGAGTTTGCCGGGCTTGTCTATTATGCTGCTACTAGTAATGACTACCTCGACTTATTGTTTGAGTTGGCTTTGATGAATTTTCCAGTCGTTGTCTTGGATAAAAAGATCCATGATTTACCTTTTGCAACCATTCAATCAGACAACTTTGCTGGTGGTAAAACAGCAACCGAACGCTTAATTGGCTTAGGACATACAAAAATTGGATATATCCTTTCAGGAAGTCCAGCCCTACAATCCGTTCGGCAACGTTATTTAGGTTATCTCCAAGCTTTAAAAGAAGCCAATCTGGCGTTCCATACAGCAATCACAGAAACCAATCTCTTAGATGAACACAACTTTAAACAGTATTTTGAGGCGCACCAACTCACAGCCGTGGTCTGCGATAATGACTTCAGCGCGTTACATTGTTTACGAAACTGTAAAAACCTAGGTATTCATGTGCCAGAAGAATTATCGATTATTGGTTTTGACGATATTCAAGCAGCAGCATTTGTCGAACCGCCATTAACAACCATGGCGCAAGACTTTAAAGAAATGGGAAAACTAGCTGGTGAAGTGTTATTACAAACGATGCAACAAGACCTTCAAATCATAGAAGACATTCAAGTGCCTGTAACATTAATTGAAAGAGAAACCATTTCTACTGTTTCAAAATGAGCCAAAAAAGAAGGAACTATCAGTCAACTCACTGATAGTTCCTTCTTTTTATTCCTTAGTGCTAAACGTTTTGGTATCTACCTCTTTTTTAAACAACGCTTTTAGTTCTTTGATAAAGTAGCGACCAATCGGACTGATTTCCCGATTTTTGGGAAAGAGTAAACAAATACGATTTTCCAAAGCTGGCGCCAATGGCACTAACCGAATTTCTTTCTTCGTAAAACCCGTTACGACACCTGAACCAGAAGCATAAGCATTGGTTTCTACCAACAAATTCATTAAAGTTCCACGATCCGTAGTATGAATGACCGATTCCTGTTCAGGAATTTCAACTAAATCTTCAGAAAAATAGGAAAAATTGCTTCCTTCTTGATTAAAGCGAACTTGTGGATAGGGAACTAATTCCTCTAAATGAATTTCTTTTTGCTTGGCTAAAGGATGATGATTTCCTAAAAAAATGTGTGTATTAAAAGTACTAATTACCTCGTAGGCTAGATTAGCTTGTTCTAAATACCGTTCAATACTGACACTATTTTGTTCATTTAAATAAATAATCCCCAATTCACTGTGAAATCCTTTGACGTCTTCAATTACTTTTAAGGTTGTGGTCTCAAAGACACGAAAATCTTTATATTGATCCCCATACTTTTTAAGAACTTTGGCAATTACCTCACCTAAAAAATCGTAATGTTGCGAAGAGATGGAGAATCGTTCGCTGGTCACTGTCTCGCGATAGCGATTTTCCAATAACTCCATTTGAACTAAGACTTTCTCTGCTTGTTCTAAAAAAACCATTCCTTCTTCTGTTAAAAAAGCGCCCTTATTGGTACGTAAAAAGAGGGAAATCCCTAGTTCTTCTTCTAATTCTCGAATACTATTTGACAAGCTAGGTTGTGTAATAAATAGTTTTTTGGCTGCTTCCCGAAAACTCCCATTGTTAGCTATGGCAGCAACATACTTCATTTGTTGAATATTCAACACTTTTTCCTCCACACACTAATCATTTGAAAAATAAATCTTACGCCCATTCAACGGCTGAAGGGGCCGATTATTAAAGGCCAACATACCTTCCTTGATCTTATTTAAAAAGGCTTGATCCATTTTTTGAATGGTATCAAATACAAACCATTTCACTGGACCCTTAGTTGGCGGTGTTGTTAACGAGCCTACATAATGGTAGTATAGACGCTCCTCTGGTAAAAAGATTGACGGATTAAACCATTGTTGGTGCGTGCCGTTTTCCCAGTCCATCGGATGATTCGCTTCTGAAAAACGATTTTCTTCCTCTGTGATGGTAAACAGGCAACCGACAACTAAATTTTCGCCAGCATCATTCATATGAACCAAATGGAATTCTAGCGGATACTGCTTTCCCGATAGCAAATGTTCGCTAGGCATATGAAAATGAATATCGGTTAAATGATACGCAACATTTTCAAACATTACGTAACTTTCCGTATTTGGTGGTACAAAATGAAACGTATTTTTGAATTCCTTTTCAGTGAATTCTTCTTTTTTATAATGAAACGTAATCTGAGAATTTACTGTCTCAGCACTTTCTTTTTCTAAAGCAATTGGCGATTGATAAGCAAACTTAGCACCTTCTGCAAACCAGTCACATAGCGTATGCCAATGTTCCGGTCCATCGTTGCCTGTATAGCTCCATTCAACGTCCATATTTTTTATTTTTTTCATACACTCTTCCTTCATTTCCACATAGTAATCAGGTAAAACTCATGTTAAAACTCTATCCTAACATCTTTTCTACGTCAAACAAAAGAACTTAGATCATTACGCTCCTCGGCAAATGACCTAAGTTCTCCTACCGTTAAATCTGGTTACTGAAAATGACACTAAAAATCAGACGACAAGAACTATCTTTAGTTCAACGTTTATTTGCCCCAGTTTTCAGGATCTTTTTTCCATTCTTGTAATAAGGTAACATCTTTTTCTTCGATATAATTTGCTTCTAATGCAGCATCAATTAAAGTTGAATAATTGGTTAACGTTAGTAACGTCATCTGTTTATCTGCAAAATTTGCCGTTCCTTTGGGTAACTCATAAGTGAAGATTGCCGCAACGCCTAAAACCGTTGCTCCTTCACGTTCCGCCGCTTCTGCCGCTTCTAAAACGCTACCGCCGGTTGAAATTAAATCCTCGATAACTACCATTTTTTGTCCTTCAGAAATTCGGCCTTCAATTTGATTCCCTTTGCCGTGATCTTTGGCTTTACTGCGGATATAAACCATTGGTAATCCTAAAATATCGGCTACCCATGCCGCATGTGGAATCCCTGCGGTAGCTGTCCCAGCAATCACTTCGACTTCTGGGAAAGTTTCTTTAATTTTTGCCGCTAAGCCTTCTGCAATTTCTTTACGCACAGCAGGATAACTCATCGTGATACGGTTATCACAATAAATCGGGCTTTTTATGCCACTAGCCCAGGTAAACGGCTCATTAGGGTTTAAAAATACCGCTTCAATATCTAATAAATCTTTGGCAATCTTTTTTGCTACTTTTGTCATGTTACTTTCCGCTCCAGTCTTTTTTGATTTCTTGATAGGCTTCGTAAGGATTTTCTGCTTGGGTAATAGGTCGGCCAACAACGATATATGTGGACCCGATTTCGCGAGCATGTTGCGGCGTAACGACCCGTTGTTGGTCACCTACTGCACTTCCTGCTGGACGAATACCAGGTGTTAAGCAAATAAACGTTTGCTTGGTTGCTTCTTGAATACCACGTGCTTCTAATGCTGAACAAACCACGCCATCCAGACCCGCTTTTTCCGCACATTTAGCATAATGAATGACACTTGTCTCTAAAGAAACGTTGATTAATTGATCATGGTGCATCTCTTCTTCACTAGTAGAAGTCAACTGGGTTACAGCAATTAACTCAGGAACCTTAGCGCCTGGCTGAGTCCCTTTGATTAGACCTTCCTTAGCTGCTTGCATCATTCGAACGCCCCCTGCTGCATGGACATTGGTAATGGCAACGCCTAATTTTGCTAAATTTGTCATCGCTTTTTCCACAGTATTCGGAATATCATGTAATTTTAAATCCAAGAAAACATCATGTCCTTGTTCTTTAAGCCAGCGAACAATCGCTGGTCCTTCTGCGTAAAAAAGTTCCATTCCCACTTTAACAAACAAGGCTTCTTCCTTAGGAAATTTTTCTAAAAAAACAGCCACTTCTTTTTGCGTGGGAAAATCTAACGCAATAATTGGTCTATCGTGCATTTTGCTGCCCCTCTCTCACTTCTTTAATTAATTGTTCCAACGATTCAATACCTAACTCTTCCATTCGCTTAGGTAATCCGTCAATCAACTTCGGACAAATATATGGATCTGTAAAATTGGCCGTACCAACACCGACAGCGCTAGCACCTGCCATGAACATTTCCAAGACATCATCCACTGTTTGAACACCGCCCATTCCAATAATTGGCAACTGAGAAACACTGGCGACTTGTCGGATTAAGCGAATAGCAACAGGTTTAATGGCTGGTCCAGATAGTCCACCAGTTTGATTGGCTAAAATAGGTTTTCTCGTTTTTAAATCAATGCGCATCCCGAGCAATGTATTAATCATAGAAAAACCGTCTGCGCCCCCTGCTTCAATTGCTTGGGCGATCGGCACAATGTCCGTTACGTTTGGTGATAGTTTAACATAAATCGGAACAGAGGCGACTTTTTTGACTGCTTGTGTTAATTGAAAAGCAACCTCTGGATCTGTACCAAAAGCTATGCCGCCATGTTTCACATTAGGACAGGAAATATTCAATTCAATTGCTTTGACGTTAGGCGCTTGCCCAATTTTTGCGCAAACAGCCACATAGTCCTCTTCGCAAGCACCTGCAACATTTGCGATAATCGGTAAGTTAGGGTATTTTTCTAATTTCGGTAATTTTTCTTGCATCACCACTTCTAAACCTGGATTCTGCAATCCAATGGCATTTAGCATACCACTAGGTGTTTCAGCTACACGTGGCGTGGGATTTCCATATCGTGCTTGGGGCGTTGTTGCCTTAATCATAATTGAACCTAATTGATCAAGGTCATAATAGTTAGCATATTCTTCCCCGAACCCAAAGCAACCACTGGCGGGAATAATTGGATTTTTTAATGTTAAACCTGGAATTGAAACAGCTAAAGGATTTTTCATCATAAGATAACCTCACTTGCTTTAAAAATCGGACCTTCATCACAGACCTTGACACTTTTTGCTCCAGTAGTGTCTCCTTTTTTATGGCAAACGCAGGCATAGCAAGCCCCAATTCCACAGGCCATCCGTTCTTCTAAAGAAAGGTAAACGTGTGGATGTGTTGGAAATAAAGAATCAATTGCTTTTAACATACCATTCGCACCACAAGCATAAACTGCATCAGGGATCCGTCCTTTTGCTAACGCTTCTGACAATAAACGGCCCACGTTGCCATGAGCGCCAAACGAGCCGTCATCTGTGGCAAAATGTGTTTCTCCTAATGCCATAAATTCTTGTTGGTAATAAGCAACCTCTTTTGATGCATAACCAAGAAAATGAATCACTTTCACGCCTTTTTCATTGAGTTGTTTTGATAATTCATACAATGGGGGAATCCCGATTCCTCCGCCAACGATAAAAGCAGTTTGACCAGCTGCTACGGTAGTTATATCAAAGCCGTTTCCTAAAGGACCTAAAATATCTAATTGTTCACCAGCCTTCATGGTGGCAAACACTTCCGTTCCAGCGCCTTCGACTCGATAAATCAAACGACAGGTTTCGTTCGAATGATCAATTTGGTTGATGCTAATCGGTCGCCGCAAAAGTAAATCTGCACGCGGAACCTTGATATGCACAAACTGTCCAGGTCGTGTCATCTCTTTCACTAACTCGCCTTGTAAGTCTAACTGATAAATCCGTGGCGCTAACTGTTTTTGAGCTACAATGGTCATCATTTCTTGCTTTCTCTGCATCAGTATCCTTCACTCCTTTATTCTCTGATTCCCCTATAAATGATTTTCTATTTCTTCGTAAAAGAATCTGGAACAGTCCTCCTCAGACGATTGTTCCAGATTTTTGCTTAAATGGCTTCTGTCGTAAAGGCTCTTGATTCTAAAACTTTTAAAATCGCATTCGCTGTGTCAAGTGAGGTAAACAATGGAATCCCATGTTCGACTGCTTCCCGACGGATTGAAAACCCATCTTGGTTGGCACTGGAACGATTTTTATCCATGGTATTGATTACCACTTGTGCATTCCCATTACGAATGACATCCAGCACGGTTTCCCCTTCAGGATTAGAAATTTTCGTCACTTTCTTAACAGGCAACTGATGCTTCGCTAAAAAGTCAGCGGTTCCTTCCGTTGCGACTAAACTATAGCCAATTGCTGAAAAACGCTTAGCAATTTCTAACGCCTCTTCTTTTGTTTCATCAGCAATGGTGAAAAGTACAGCTCCATAACTTGGCAAATGCAAGCCAGATGCTTCAAAGGCTTTATACAAGGCTTTTTCTAAATAATAATCACTACCCATAACTTCCCCAGTTGATTTCATTTCAGGCCCTAAGTACGTATCTACTTTTTGTAGTTTCGTAAAGGAGAACACAGGGGCTTTCACATGAACTTGTTTACTTTCAGGGTATAATCCATCTTGATATCCTAGGTCAGTCAGTTTCTCACCAAGAATCGCTTTTGTAGCAACTTGGGCCATCGGAATCCCTGTGATTTTACTTAAGAAAGGAACTGTTCGACTCGCACGAGGATTCACTTCAATCACATAAACACGATTTTCATGAATAACAAATTGAATATTCATCATGCCTACACAGTTTAAACCAAGTGCTAGTTTTTTTGTATAATCGGCAATTGTTGCCTGAATTTCTTGAGAAAGATACTGCGGTGGATAAACCGCCATTGAATCGCCAGAATGAACGCCAGCTCGTTCAATATGTTCCATAATCCCTGGAATTAGTACTGTTTCACCATCACAAATGGCATCAACTTCACATTCTTGTCCCAATAAATAGCTATCAACCAAGACAGGATGTTCTGGAGAAGCTTTGACTGCATGTCGCATATAATCTTCCAAATCCTTTTGATTTTCGACAATTTCCATTGCACGACCACCTAAAACATAACTTGGACGCACTAAAACGGGATAGCCGATACGATCAGCAATCACGACTGCTTCTTCTGCACTTGTGGCCGTATCTCCTGGTGGTTGAGGAATCTCTAACTCTTGCAAAGCTTGTTCAAATAAATCACGATTTTCCGCACGATCTAAATCTTCAATCGTTGTTCCAAGAATTTTAACGCCTTGTTTTGTGAGCGGCTCAGCTAAATTAATCGCTGTTTGTCCACCAAATTGGACGATCACGCCAATCGGATTTTCTAAATCAATCACATTCATGACGTCTTCTAAAGTTAATGGCTCAAAGTATAATTTATCAGAAACAGAGAAATCTGTTGAAACTGTTTCAGGATTACTATTCATAATAATTGCTTCATAACCAGCCGCTTGGATCGCTTTGACAGAATGAACCGTTGCATAATCAAACTCGACCCCTTGACCAATGCGAATGGGACCAGAACCTAATACTAGTACAGAAGGCTTTTTCGAAACATTGCTTTCGTTTTCCACTTCATACGTGCTATAAAAATAAGGCGTGTGTGATTCAAACTCTGCAGCACACGTATCCACCATTTTATAGACGGGCACAATTTGATTGGCTCTGCGGAAGTCAGCGATGGCTTGTTCTGTTTGTCCCCAAAGTGCTGCGATTTTCCGATCAGAAAAGCCATTTTGTTTGGCTTCTTTCAAGACAGCTACGTTGTCCACGTGACTTTCAAGGGTCGTTTCAATTTCGATAATGTGTAAAAGTTTATCCAAGAAGAATAAATCAATTTTCGTTAAACTTTGTAATTCTTCGATGCTATATCCTCTGCGAATGGCTTCTGATAAGTAGAACAATCGATCATCTTGCGCATGAACCATTTTCTTCGTTAATTCCAGATCACTGACATGACTTAGTTCTGCTAATTCGTTGTGATAAGCACCAATTTCTAAAGAACGAACTGCTTTTAATAAGGATTCTTCAATATTGCGGCCAATTGCCATGACTTCCCCGGTTGCTTTCATTTGCGTTCCTAGTTCTCGAGCACCTTTTTCAAATTTGTCAAAAGGCCAACGAGGAATTTTGGAAACAACATAGTCCAAAGCCGGTTCAAATTCGGCATAAGTGGTTCCAGTAACTGGATTTTTCATTTCATCTAATGTTAAACCAACAGCAATTTTTGCGGCTAACTTCGCAATTGGATACCCTGTGGCTTTACTAGCAAGTGCAGATGAACGAGAAACACGAGGATTAACTTCAATCACATAATAATTAAAGCTATGTGGATCCAAAGCTAATTGAACATTACAGCCACCTTCAATTTTTAATGCACGAATAATTTTCAAAGACGCATCTCGCAACATTTGGTATTCATAATCTGATAAGGTTTGACTCGGAGCAAAAACAATCGAATCCCCAGTGTGAATGCCGACAGGATCAAAGTTTTCCATGTTACAAACCACAATCGCATTATCAGCCGAGTCACGCATCACTTCATATTCAATTTCTTTAAAACCAGCAATACTTTTTTCAATTAAACATTGTGTAACTGGTGATAATTTCAGACCATTTTCAGCAATTTGGCGGAGTTCTTCTTCCGTATCGCACATGCCGCCGCCTGTTCCACCTAAGGTAAATGCGGGACGAACGATAATTGGATAACCAATTCGTTTGGCAAAAGCCACGGCTTGTTCCACCGTATTGACAATTTCACTTTCTGGAATCGGTTGTTCTAATTCTTCCATCAATTGTTTAAATAAATCACGGTCTTCCGCTTGGTCAATCGCACTGAGCTTTGTTCCTAGCAATTCTACATTTAGCTCATCTAAAATTCCTGATTCCGATAATTCCATCGCCATATTTAATCCAGTTTGACCACCTAATGTTGGTAGAAGAGCATCAGGACGTTCTTTTCGCAAAATTCTTGAAACAAATTCTAAAGTAATCGGTTCGATATAAACATGATCCGCGATTTCCTTATCGGTCATGATAGTCGCTGGATTTGAGTTTACTAAGACAACTTCATACCCTTCTTCTTTTAGCGCTAAACAGGCTTGTGTGCCTGCATAGTCAAATTCTGCTGCTTGTCCAATAATGATTGGTCCTGAACCAATCACCATGATTTTCTTGATGTCCGTTCGTTTTGGCATTAGTTTTGCTCCTTCCATGCATCCATTAATTCCATAAATTCGTCAAATAAATGAAGACCATCGTGCGGTCCTGGAGCCGCATCTGGGTGATATTGCACAGTAAAAGCTGGATAATCTCGATGACGCACGCCTTCAACCGTTCCATCATTGACTTCCACGTGGGTCACAAGTAATTTTTCTGGATCAATTGTTGCTTCATCTACGGCATATCCGTGATTTTGTGAAGTGAAATCAATGCGTCCTGTTGCAATTTCTCGTACAGGATGATTCAAACCGCGATGTCCAAACTTCATCTTATACGTATCCGCACCATTTGCTAATGAAAATAACTGATGACCTAAGCAGATGCCGAAAATTGGAACTTTTCCTTGGATTTCTTGAATCATTTCAATAGCTTCAGGCACATCTTTGGGATCTCCAGGCCCATTTGTCAACATGACACCATCGGGACTTAATTCTAAAATCTCTTCGGCCGTTGTATTATAAGGCAACACGGTTAAGTTGCATTGCCGTTTTGATAATTCTCGCAAAATACTATGTTTCAACCCGAAATCAACGACGACTACATTACGCCCAATACCTGGACTCGGATAAGGTTTAGTGGTGGAGACTTGTGCCACTTGATTTTTCGGCATGACCGTCGCTTTTAGTTGATCAAATGCATGCGGCAAATCATCCACGGCATCAATGATGCTCCCTTTCATTGTTCCAGCTGATCGTAACTTACGAGTCAGCGCACGCGTATCAATTCCTGAAATTCCCGGAATCCCTTTGCGCTTTAAAAATTCATCCAAGGTCATTTGTTGACGCCAATTTGAAGCAACCCGCGCATGCTCTTTAACAATGACACCTTTACAGGTTGGTGCAATGGATTCATAATCATCTCGGTTGACCCCGTAATTTCCAACTAATGGATACGTAAAAGTAATCATTTGTCCATTAAAACTTTGGTCAGTAATTGCTTCTTGGTAACCTGTCATGCCAGTAGTAAAAACAACTTCTCCTACTACATTGCCTTCTGCACCAAACGCTTTTCCTTCAAATACTGTTCCGTCTTCTAAAATCAATAACCTTTTCAAACCTACTGCGCCTCCTCCGACCAAGCTAATGCTCCGTCAACAAATGTCATAAGTGTCTTTCCTTTGACTGTCCACCCTGTAAATGGTGTATTGACAGCCATTGATTCAAATGCTTCTGCATCAATTGGTGCAGCTGTTGCTAAGTCAAAAACTGCAATATCTGCTGGTGCACCAATTGTTAGTGTTCCTGCGTTTAATCCAAAAATTTCTGCCGGTTTCACTGCCATCCAATCAATCACTTGTTCTAATGTGAAAATGCCTGTTTCGACAAAGTTCGTATAAATCAATTGGAAGGCCGTTTCACTACCGACAATGCCAAAAGGTGCGTTTAAAAATGATTGTTGTTTTTCTTCTAAACCATGGGGCGCATGGTCGGTAGCAATACAGTCAATCGTGCCATCTAACAAGCCGTCAATCAATGCTTGTCGATCTGCTAAACCACGTAATGGCGGGTTCATTTTCCAAAACCCTTCGTCACCAGGAATATCCTCATCGACTAAAATTAAATGGTGTGGCGAAACTTCGGCTGTTACGTGAATCCCTGCTTTTTTAGCATCTCGAATAACGCGCACGCTTTCTTCTGTTGAAACATGACAAACATGATAATGAACGCCTGTTTCTTTTGCTAAAGTAATATCCCGAGCAATTTGTGAAGCTTCCGTTGCACTTAAAATCCCTGGTAGGCCTAATTTCTTAGAAACTTCTCCTTCATGCATCACACCACCAAATAATAAAGATTCATCTTCCGTGTGCGCAACAAGCGCCATATTTAATGCAGCCGCTTCTTTCATGGCTAAGTACATCGTTCCTGCCGTTTGGACACCAACACCATCATTCGTAAATGCAAAGGCGCCCGCTTCTTTTAAGGCCTTCTGATTGGTTAAAACTTCACTCCGTAGCTCTTCTGTAATGGGGGCATATTGTAAAACTTTCACGACTGCATCTTTTTGAATTAAGTCGTAAACCTCACTTAATTTTTCAGCCGTATCTGGTACTGGATTCAAATTGGGCATTGCGCAAACCGTAGTAAAACCACCGCGAGCAGCAGCTTTACTGCCCGTTTTAATCGTTTCTTTATACGTAAAGCCTGGTTCTCTAAAGTGAACATGCACATCGACCAAGCCTGGTGTAATTAGTTGCCCTTTCGCATCAAACACTTGCTCAAAATCTGCTTCGTCAAACGATTCACCTATTGCGTGAATCACACCATTTTCTAGCCAAAGTGCTGCCTCAATCAATTGATTCTCTTTTTTGATGATTTTTCCATTCTTAATTAACGTCTTCATTTCTCCACCTAGGCCTTTCCATGTAAAATTGCTTCTAAAATTGCCATGCGCATAAAGACTCCGTTACTCATTTGCGCGACGATTCTTGATTGCAGACTTTCCACTAATTCATCTGCCAGTTCAACATCCCGATTGACTGGCGCTGGATGCATAATAATTGCGTGTTTCTGTAAACGAGTTGCCCGTTCGTTGGTTAAACCATATTCCAAATGATAGCCTTCTTTTGAAAAACTTTCCTTACCATCATGACGTTCGTGCTGCACGCGAAGCAACATCATCACATCGACTTTTTCAACAATTTCATCTAATGGCACATATTGTCCATAGACATCAAACTGATGATCGTACCACTCTTCTGGACCTGAAAAATAAATTTCAGCGCCTAAACGGTTTAATAACTGCATATTTGATTTAGCAACGCGAGAATGTGTAATATCTCCCACAATCGCCACTTTCAAGCCTTCAAATCCACCAAATTCTTCATAAATAGTCATCAGATCCAATAAACATTGTGTAGGGTGTTGTCCACTCCCGTCCCCACCGTTAATAATAGAACATTGAATCGTTTTACTTTGAATCAATTCATCGTAATAATTTTCTTTACCATGACGAATGACTGCTACATCTACACCAATTGCCGACATCGTTAGTACTGTGTCGTATAATGTTTCTCCTTTTTGAACAGAACTTCTACTTGCTTCAAACTCAATCACTTCTAAGCCTAATTTTTTCTCAGCTACCTCAAAACTTTTATGTGTTCGAGTACTATTTTCAAAAAACAAGTTTGTTGCAAAATATTGACGTTCTTCTGGGTGCCATTTTGCCCCCTGTTTAAATTCTCCTGCGCGACGGATTAACCCCATGACTTCACGGTCGGTTAAAGCCTCAGCAGTTAAAAGATGTTTTAAACTAATTCGTTCAGATGTAATAATCATTCGTCCAGTCCTCCTACTGTTCTTCGCTACGTGCGTTTTCCGGTAAAATTAAATTCAAAACAATTCCTAAGACGGTTGCTAATGCCATTGAAGACAATTCAAAGGTTCCTACTTTGAAGACTAAGCCACCAATGCCGATAACTAAAATTACTGAAGCAATCAATAAATTCTTTTTCTTATCAAAATTAATCTTATTATCGATTAAGATTTTCAAACCACTTGCGGCAATCACACCGAACAAGACGAAACTAATTCCTGAAATAACTGGTCCTGGGATACTTAGAATCAAGGCACTTAATTTTCCAACAAAGCCTAAAGCTACAGCGAACACCGCGGCTCCACCAATTACGAAGACACTGTGTACTCTTGTAATTGCCAGCACGCCGATATTTTCACCATAACTTGTAACTGGCGGTCCACCAACAAAACCTGCTACAATTTGCGCTAAGCCATCTCCCATTAAAGTTTTAGATAAGCCTGGGTCTTGGAAAAAGTTGCGCTTGGTTAATTTATTCAAGACCATTAAATGACCAATATGTTCTGTCATTGTTACAAAAGCAATTGGTGCCATTGTTGTAATGGCATTTAAATACAATTTCGGTTCATATTGAACAAAAGGTACTTCAAAATTAGGTAAAGCAAACCACGCAGCTTCTTTAATAGGGGTTAAATCAATAATTCCGAAAGCTAAAGCGACTAGGTACCCACTGACAATTCCCAAAAGAATTGGAATTAATCCTAAGAAGCCTTTGAAAAACATGTTGTAAAAAATGGTTAAGCCTAAAGTAATCAAGGCTACGGCAATATATTTAAAATCATAAACGTTGTTGTTATACATTGCGTTATTTGCGGCATTAGCTGCCAAGCCTAAACCGATAACCATCACGACAGGTCCTACAACGATAGGCGGTAAAATTTTATCCAACCAGTCGGAACCAATTTTTTTAATGATTAATGAAACGATTAGGTATACCAAGCCGGTTGTCATAGCACCTTGGGCAATGGCTGGATAACCATCACTCTTCATTAACATCTGCATCGCTGCAATAAAAGCAAAGCTACTGCCAAGATAAGCGGGGATTTTTCCTTTTGTAGTAATCAGATAGACCATTGTTCCTAATCCTGAACTGACTAACGCAATCCCTGGGTCAATTCCTACTAAGATTGGTACTAAAACCGTTGCACCAAACATCGTAAATAAATGTTGTAAACTTAGGCCAACCCAGTGAAAAGCTTGCGGTCTGTCTTTAATATCTAAGACTGCATCCTCATTTCGAAATTCTTTTTCTGACAACGTTGTTCACTCCTTTTTATTCGTTTCCTTTACTGATCATAATACGATCTGCGCCGTCACGCTCTTCCATTTCCACAATAATTTCCTCAGTTTTTGATGTTGGAATATTTTTTCCTACATAATCGGCACGAATCGGTAGTTCCCGATGCCCACGATCTACTAAGACTGCTAAAGAGATTTTTCTTGGACGACCTAAATCCATAACTGCGTCCATTGCAGCACGAATGGTCCGGCCCGTGTACAAGACATCATCCACTAAAATAACTTCTTTACCTTCAATTGAGACTGGTACGTCAGAAGAATGTAATTCAGGTTCCTCCATATCTTTCACATCATCACGATACAAAGTAATATCTAATTCACCAACTGGCACGTCAATATCTTCTAATTGTTTTAAGCGTTCGGCTAGACGTTGTGCAATGTATATCCCACGCGTTTTAATTCCTACTAAAACAATGTCTTGAATTCCTTTGTTTCTTTCAATAATTTCATACGAGATTCGAGTAAGCGCTCGTTTCATTGTGACTGCGTCAACAACTTCTTTCTTTGGCATAATAAATTCCTCCTCATTTCTTTTTTATCTACGTCCTCGCTGTCTTGGGGTCAGCGATTCTTCCTTCAATTGAGCAGCTGAAAAATAAGTGGGTTTTTATTGAAATTGTCCTGTTATTTTTTCCAACAAAAAATCCTCCTACCCGTATGAGGATAGGAGGATGTTGGTTACAGTTTAAAAAGGTACAAGGGTACTAT
The DNA here is from genome assembly GCF_050558155.1 of Enterococcus sp. DIV0294. Taxonomy (NCBI): domain Bacteria; kingdom Bacillati; phylum Bacillota; class Bacilli; order Lactobacillales; family Enterococcaceae; genus Enterococcus; species Enterococcus sp. DIV0294. The sequence continues at coordinate 1,559,635 of NZ_CP187889.1, forward strand.
GTAGCCCACACAACTTACTAACTAAGCGCACCTAGTGTTCTTTTGCATGATTCCTTCTTAGCCTCACGGGACTAAACTTAAAGGTTACAGTTATTTAGTTATTTTTCTTCTTAAAAAAGAGTTTACCTCTTCTTCAGAAAAAAATCAATGATTATTTCTTAATTGGTGTAAAGTTTTTTCAAAAACTTCTGGTAAAGGTGCTTCAAAGACTAATTGTTCACCTGTAGTAGGATGTGTAAAGCCTAATAACTTCGCATGTAAAAATTGTCCATTGCCAGGCAATGTTTTTTTCGGTCCATATAACGGATCTCCAGCTAATGGATAACCGATATATTTCATGTGAACACGGATTTGATGTGTCCGGCCCGTTTCTAGTTGTAATTCAACTAAGGTAAATGCATCAAAACGCTCTAAAACAGTAAAATGCGTGACTGCTTCTTTACCGCCTTCAATGACCGCTTGCATTTTGCGGTCAACCTTGGAACGACCAATAGGCGCATTTATCTCTCCCTTATCGTGAGGAATAACACCGTGGACCAAGGCAACGTATTTACGTAACGATGTTTTTTCTTTTAGCTGTTTCGCTAATGATTCATGGGCTTGATCATTTTTAGCCACCATCAATAGCCCCGAAGTATCTTTATCAATTCGATGAACAATTCCCGGTCGCACCACATCATTAATCGCCGATAAGTGATCCGCATGATGAAGTAACGCGTTCACTAATGTACCCTTGGGATGCCCTGCCGAAGGATGAACAACCATGCCTTGAGGTTTGTTGACGACAATCACATCATTGTCTTCATAAACAATGGTCAAAGGAATATCCTCTGCTACCATATCTAGCACTTCTGGTTCAGGAATCGTTACCACAATTTCATCGCCTGCTGTAACTTTGTAATTTGCGCGGACCGTTTCACCGTTAACTGTTACGTGTTTTTCTTTTAACCATTGTTGAATTTGCGAGCGGGAATGATTGGGTAAATGTTCACTTAATACTTTGTCAATCCGGCCTTTTTCTGTTTGAATCGTTACGTTAATTTGTTCCATTTTTGCCTTCCTTTGCTGCTTTTTCATCTAAAATCAAATAAATAAATATACAAATAACGCCGACCACTAACGTACTATCTGCAACATTAAAAATAGGAAAATTCATAAAATCCGTTTGGAGCATGTCCACCACGTAGCCTAACCGTACACGATCAATAAAATTCCCAATGGCACCTGCTAAGACAAAAGATAAACCTACAGAATACCAGATACTTTTTTTATAATTCTTAATTAATAAATAAATAATCACGACACTAACAATTACTGTGATGACATAAAAGAATATCATCTTTCCTTCTAATAAGCTCCAAGCAGCTCCGGTATTTCTTAAATGGGTCAGCGACAAAAATCCAGGAATGAATTCTTTTGTTTCACCCAAAGAAATGTTTTGGACCGTCAAATATTTGCTCCATTGGTCAAGCCCTACTAATAAGGCACTGATTAAAAAATATACTACTAACAATCGCGTCATTCCTTTTCTCTATGAATACTTGCTAAATCTCTTGGTCGAACAATGCCTACTAACTCACCATTAGGATGGCCACTTTTACTAATAAGCACAGCTTCTAAGCGTGGCTGCTCCCGAAACATTTGTTCAACTTCAAAAACGGTTGCTTCAATTGAAACAAATTGATAGTTGCTGCGTTTATAATTTGATGCCAACAATTCTCGCACCGTTCGGTTGGCAATGTGAACTTCGCCTTTGGTGCTCTCAATGGCAAACCATACACCAATCCCTCGAACCGTGATTAATCCTTTAAATACACCTTTTTCATAAATCGGAAATTGAGAATATTGTTTTTTTGCAATAATCGTTAATAACGTTTCTAAAGAAGTGGTGATTTCAAAAGCTGTAACACGTTTCGCAAATTTAGGCACTACTTTTTCTGGTTTTGTTAAAGCTTGTTCAATCGTTTCAATTCGTTGAACCGCCCATTCGTTTGGCTCTGCAATTACAAAATCATCAGCAATTCGCTCATGAACAATGGCATTTCTTAACTGAGCCATTTGAAGCAAATCCTCTTCAAATTGAGCAATCTGTCCTTTTTCTTTTCGGGAAAGACGTCTTGTCATTTCACTGAATCCCATGTTGACAGGATTGTTCAGTCTCTCTCTCATCCACTTTTCAATGCGATTAAAGTGTGCTAAAAATGTATCTGCTCGTTCCCCCATAATCGTTGCCCCTTATAATAAACTACGCAATAAATTTCCGTCATTATTTTTTATTGAGCTACTTTCAAGTATATACTAAAAATAGGTCTCAGGAAAGAGCGGCTTTAAAAGAGACCGCTCGCTTGACCCGTTTCGTCCACATCCATATTTAACGCAGCAGGAACTTTCGGCAAGCCAGGCATCGTTAAAATGTCACCCGTTAACGCCACGATAAACCCTGCACCGATTTTTGGAACTAGTTCACGAATCGTAATCGTAAACCCTTCTGGCCGTCCTAGTTTTTGAGGATCGTCAGAAAGTGAATACTGTGTCTTCGCCATGCAGATTGGTAATTGATCCCAACCATTTTTTGTAAAGTCTGCAATTTGCTTTTGCGCTTTCGGAGAAAAAATCGCCTGTTCCCCGCCGTAAATCGTTTGTACAATGGCTTGAATTTTTTCTTCAATTGTTTGGCGAGGATTATATAAAGGTTGAAACTGTTTTGTATTGGCTTCAATCTCTGCTACTACTGTTTTCGCTAGATTCGTGCCACCTGCGCCACCTTGCGCCCAAACACTTGTTAACTCGACGGGCACGCCTAACGCTTGGCAGGCTTCTTTCAACAGTTGAATTTCCTTCTCTGTATCCTGTGTAAACTCATTAATTGCAACAACTACTGGTACATCATAACGTTGCATGTTTTGAATATGTTTTTCTAAGTTGGCAAAGCCTTTTTGTAACGCTGGTAAATTTTCTTCTGCTAACTGATCTTTCGCCAAACCGCCATGCATTTTCAACGCGCGAATCGTTGCCACAATCACAACGGCATCGGGTGCTTTTCCTAAAGAAGGTACTTTAATATCTAAAAATTTTTCGCCACCCAAGTCGCCACCAAAACCTGCTTCTGTTACGACATAATCCCCTAGATGCAAAGCCGTTTTTGTCGCTAAAATACTGTTACATCCATGAGCGATATTGGCAAAAGGACCACCGTGAACAAAAGCTGGAGTTCCTTCAATCGTTTGAACTAAATTAGGTTTTAAGGCGTCTTTTAATAATAAAGTCAGCGCACCTGCCACGTTTAAATCTTTAACCGTCACCGGCTCTCTTTGGTCATTATAGGCGACAATAATCCGACTTAAGCGTTCTTTTAAGTCCGTTAAATTTTGCGCTAAACAAAGAATCGCCATAATTTCGCTCGCCACAGTAATATCGAAACCGTCTTCTCTTGGTACACCTTGGAAAGGACCGCCTAAACCAACAACGACCTGTCTGAGCGCACGATCATTTAGATCCACTGCCCGTTTCCAAATCACCCGCCGAGAATCAATCTTTAATTCATTTCCTTGCTGTAAATGATTATCTAGTAACGCAGCTAAGGCATTATTGGCTGTCGTAATCGCATGCATATCACCAGTAAAATGCAAATTGATTTCTTCCATTGGTAATACTTGTGCGTAACCGCCACCTGTTGCGCCACCTTTAATCCCCATCACAGGACCTAATGATGGTTCTCTTAGGGCAATAACTGTTTTTTTATTGATTCGATTTAATGCATCTCCTAAACCAATGGTCACGGTTGATTTTCCTTCTCCTGCTGGTGTTGGATTAATCGATGTAACAAGGATTAATTTACCTTCTGGTTGCGCTTCTAAGGATTGAAGCGTTGGAAAATCTATTTTCGCTTTGTATTTTCCATAAAGTTCGAGCGAATCTTCTGAAAGACCGATTGTTTCGGCAATCTCTTGAATAGGTTTTAATGTTGCTGCTTGTGCAATGTTAATATCTGTCTTCATAACGGACCCCTTTTCAATTCTTTATCGTCTTTGTGACACATTGTTTCTTTTAAATTATAGCTTGTATTGAATAGAATGGCTAGAATAACCTTTTTTAAACAACCCAACCATTGACGTTTGGTAGCCTTTTCTCGTATAATGAAAGTGTCTTTACAAATCTAAAAGGAGCGTGAATTGGATGCAAAAAGGAATTGTCAAATGGTTCGATAACAGAAAAGGTTATGGTTTTATCGTTTACAACGAAGAAGATGAGATTTTTGTCCACTTCACTGCTATAGAAGGTGACGGATTCAAATCACTTGATGAGAATCAATCTGTAGAGTTCGAGATAATGGAAGGCAATCGTGGGCTACAAGCAGCACATGTCAAAAAAATAGATAACTAAAAAAGCTGAACCAACAACGCTTTGCTCCAAAAAGTAAGTAAACGTAGCGTTTGTTTCAGCTGATTATTTTAAGATTTTGAGAGTGGGTCACCAGTCGTTTCGACTTATGACTCACTCTTGTTTTTTTCTTCTTTTTTATGAAGGCCCAAAGAATGATCTTCTGCTACCTTCAATTCAGGCTTTTTTACCTTAAGTGCCTCAAGAAATAACGGAATCGTTTTCTTTTTCATTAAAAAGACTTTTGAGCCTTCCTTAAATTCTGAGGAAAAAATTTCGATGCTTTTTTCATTGTAGGTTACTTTTTCTATCTGAGAAAGCGGAAGTGCTTTTTTGCGAAACCACAAAACATCTCTGACAATTAAAGATGTTTCTGTCATGTTAAAAGACCGCGCAATTCCTAGATACGCAAACACAAAAAATGGAACCATCACCAGATTACTAATCAAGTAAGGACCATTATTTTCCAATGCTAAAATTAAACTAATAAATAATATACAAAATGTGCAAGACCAGTAAATAATTGTTGATGCTAATTCTGGCTGCCAATAGAATTTCTGTTTTTTCATAAAGTGCCCTCACTATTTCTGGATCAACGCCGCTAAATTTAAATATGTTATAATAGTAACATACTTTTTTTAAGAACAAAAAGAAATTAGGAGTAATTTTATGTTAAGAATTTATGTAGATGCTGCAACAAAAGGCAATCCAGGTGAATCTGGCGGCGGTATCGTTTACCTCACCGACCAATCGCGGCAACAATTGCATGTGCCTCTAGGCATTGTTAGTAATCACGAAGCCGAATTTAAAGTGCTGATTGAAGCTTTAAAACAAGCGATTGCCAATGAAGACAATCACCAAACCGTTCTTCTCCACTCAGATAGTAAAATTGTTGTCCAAACAATTGAAAAAAACTATGCTAAAAATGAAAAGTACCAGCCTTATTTAGCAGAATATCAACAACTAGAAAAGAATTTCCCTTTGCTCTTAATCAAATGGCTACCTGAAAGTCAAAACAAAGCGGCCGATATGCTCGCACGGCAAGCATTACAAAAATTTTATCCCAATAAAAAGTAGCACAGATTAGTCAATGCTTTTCCTTTATTAATTTGATAGTTAAGCGTGGAGCAAAAATCCCTAGTGTTTTTTGCTCCACGCTTAAAAACAGATAAACGGTTCTGTCTCAACCTCTTCTTATAACCACTTATTCTTCTGTCGTTATTCCCGCAAATTGTCCATTGGTTAGCGAAAGGATTGCTTCAGGCGCTAATTCAATTTGCATGCCACGTTTGCCTGCAGAAACAATAATTGCAGAATATTGTTGAGCTTCTTCAGCCAAATAGGTGGGAAATTGTTTTTTCATCCCAATTGGGGAACAGCCCCCACGAATATAGCCTGTGGTTGCTTCTAAATCTTTTAAGTGAAGCATTTCTACCTTTTTGTTGCCACTAGCTTTCGCTAATTTTTTCAAATCTAATTCTTGATTACCAGGAATGACAGCCACGACTGGACCTGTTTTATTACCTACTGTAACCAAGGTTTTAAAAATTCGTCCTTTGTCAATACCTAAACTTTCAGCGACACTTTCTGCACTTAAATGATCTTCACTCCAAGCGAATTCATATTCTTTATATGGTACTTTATGTTGTTCTACCATGCGCATCGCATTCGTTTTTTGTTGTGTTTTTTTCTTTGCCACTTTTTTCACCTTCTGAATCACTTGTTTTGTTCGAATGTCTTTAAATAATTTCTTAATACTTGTACGGATAGTTGGCCTGGTGCAGACGCTTGCTGGGCTGAGCCAAAAGTTAGTGCCGACCCGAACAGTTGACCTGTTACGCGACTAATCATCCCTAACTGTCCCATTGACATAGTAACGATTGGGACGGATGCATAATGGGTGTACATTTCATTGGTTGCTGAAAGTAACGTAAGTACATCTGTCGCATCTTGTGGCATCACAGCTATTTTACAAATATCCGCCTGACGCATTTGCATTTGGCGTAACCGCGCGACAATCTCCTCTTGCGACGGTGTTTTCTGAAAGTCGTGATTACAGAGAACAATTTTAATCCCCATCTTTTTAGCTTCGTAAATTAACGTATCTGCCGCCAGCGGATTCGCAAATAATTCAATATCTAATAAATCCAACGCACCTTTTTTCACTAATTCATGATACAAAGCAAAATAATTTTCCTCAGAAAAAGCCATTTCGCCGCCTTCTTTTTGTGTACGAAAAGTTAACAATAACGGTTTTTGCCCCAACCGTTCCATTACTTGTTGTGAAAGATTACATACATCGGAAAAATCAGCGACATTTTCATAATAGTCTAAACGCCATTCCACCAAATCACAATCTAGTGTTTGGCTCGCCGTTGCTTCGGCCAAAATATCCTCGGCTGTTGGAGCAACAATGGGCACCACAATTTTGGGATTCCCTTCACCTATTCGCACATTTTTGACTATAACTGGCTTCACAGTTCCACCTAACTTCCTCGTTTGTTTTTCTCTCTTCATATCATACCATTTCTATTCTTTTTTGCAATTTAAAGAGCTACAAAGACACCTAGAATTAGGAATTTCCTAACACTAAATGTCTTTGTTTGGGTTATTTAACTCTTTCTGTTGTTACGTTAAACTTCCGTACTTTGTAACTGATACATATCCGCATAAAGGCCACCTTCTGCCAGTAACGTTTCGTGCGTTCCTCGTTCTACAATCTGCCCTTTGTCTAAAACTAAAATCAAGTTTGCGTCACGAATCGTCGAAAGGCGATGCGCAATCGCAATTGTCGTTCTCCCTTGACGCATTTTGGCTAATCCTTCTTGAATCAATCCTTCTGTTTCTGTATCAATATTAGCGGTTGCTTCATCTAAAACTAAAATTTTGGGATCAGTTACAATTGTTCGTGCAAACGAAATTAATTGACGTTGTCCGCTAGAATAACTCGCTCCTCGTTCAATGACTTTCGCATGATAGGTATTGGGTAACGTGTGAATAAATTTATCCGCCTGAACAAATTCCGCAGCCTGTTTAATTTGTTCATCTGTGATGTTTGGATTCAGTAAACGGATATTTCCAGCAATATCTCCATAAAACATGAAAGCATCCTGCAATACTAAGCCCATCTTTTCCCGTAATTCTGTCATGGGAAAATCACGAATGTCACGATCATCAATTAAAATCTGGCCTTCATAAAATTCATAGAAACGCATGAGTACATTAATAATTGAACTTTTACCACTTCCAGTATGACCGACTAAAGCGACGGTTTCCCCGGGATTTGCAACAAAGCTAATATTTTTCAATACTTCGTTTTTGCCGTCATAAGAAAAAGTAACATTGCGAAATTCAATTTTCCCGCGAATAATTTCCCCATTCGCACCTACTGATTGTTGCGGCGTTAATTCTTCCGTATCCATAATTTTTAAAATACGGCTACCTGCGACAATCCCATCTGTAAAGATACTTAGGAAGTCCATCATTTGTGTCATCGGATTAAAAAAAGCTTGGACATACGTTACAAAAGCATAAATCATCCCCGCTTCAACAGGTGAATGTAAAGCATCGATGCCAAACATAGTTAAGGCCAATGCAATCGCCAACGTATACAACAAATTAATGATGGGACTTAATAATAACGAATTCATACGAATCATTGCTACTCGTGTTTTTAAATAGTCATCATTGGTTTCTTCAAATTCTTTTTCCAAACGCTTTTCTTGGCGAAATTGTTGAATGATTTGCATACCAGAGATGTATTCATTTAGTTTGGTGTTTAATTGACTTAATTTTTCCCGCATACTGCGATATAATTTTGAACTAAATTTTTGGTAATACCAAATTACAACTAATAAAATTGGCAAGAAAATTAGACAATAAAATGAGATTTCTGGACTGAGTTGAAACATTGCAAAAAATGACGAAATTACGGCAAAAATTCCTGTAATCACCATTAAGAATACATACCAGAATTCAAACAATGTTTCTGTGTCATTTGTAACACGAGACACCGTCGAACCCGCTGGTGTTTGATCAAAATAACGCATACCTAAAGTGTGTAATTTTTCAAATAATTTCACTCGTATATATTGATACGTTTTTAAAGAAGCCATCGAATACAAATACCATTGGAAAAACCAAACAATACTTTTGACAATGACACCAAAAAAATAAATAGCAGCAAAAGTTAGAATCACTTGCATTGTAGCAGTTTTAGGCGTTAAATAATTATCCATAAAAACTTGAATGACTCTAGGCAAAAGAATATTGATAATTGATAAGCCAAATGCAAAGAGAATAGCTGTGTAAAACATGCGTCGAAACGGTTTGGCAAAACGAAACAAACGCTGAACAATCGTTAATTGTTCTTTCAGCGGTAACTCTCTGGACCATTCGGATTGATACTTTTCTTCCATTAACTCTCACTCCCTTCAATTTTCGCTTCTAATTGCTGTTTTTCCCACATCCGCTGATACCAACCCTTCTGAGCCAGTAACTCTTGATGCGTCCCCCGTTCAATAATTTTCCCTTCATCCAACACTAAGATTTCTTTTGCATGCATGACACTACTTAAACGATGTGCTGTAATGATAGTGGTTTTTTCTTGGCGCGTTTCTTTTAGATTTGATAAAATCGCCTCTTCAGTCTTCGCATCGACTGCAGATAAGGCATCGTCTAAAATTAACAATTCTGGTTCAACAATCAAGGCTCGTGCAATAGAAATCCGTTGTTTTTGTCCTCCAGAAAGCGAAACGCCACGTTCCCCAACCATTGTGTCATAGCCTTCAGGGAATGCTTTAATTTCTTGGTTAATAAATGCTAATGCTGCCGCTTGTTCAACTGCCGCTTGTCCCAAGTCTGGTTTAGCAAAACGAATGTTATCTCGTACCGTCATGGAAAAGAGAAAATGGTCCTGTGGCACGTAACCCATTGCACCCATCAATGCATCTAATGTGTAATTTTTAATGTTATGTTTTCCAAAGGAAATCGTTCCTTGGTATTGGTCATATTCACGCATCAACAACTTCAAAATAGTGGTTTTACCAGCGCCTGTTTTACCAACAATCCCCAAGGTTTCTCCTTCTTGCAACGAAAATTGGATATTTTCCAACGCCACCGTCTCTTCTTTTGGATAAGAAAAAGAATCAATCTTCATTGAAATTGTCCCTTGCGCCATTGTTTTGATGGCATCTTTTCGTTCGATAATATGCGTTTTTTCATGTAATAATTCGTTCACACGATCGTAACTAGCATTCCCACGTTCTAACACATTAAATAAGCGCCCAATCGCAAACATTGGCCAAACTAGCATCCCAATATAGGCAATGAAAGAGACCAACTGACCTAAACTAATCGTTCCTTCCATGATGAAACGACCACCAATAATAATTGTCAAAACATAAGAAACACCAATAATCAGCGTAATAAACGGATCAAATAGTGCATCTAAAAAGTTCGTTCGTTTATTTTTGACGATAGCATCATCAATTTTCTCTGTAAAATCAGCAAGATCTTCTTTTTCTTGCCCAAATGTTTTAATGACTTTAATTCCAGTGATACTTTCTTGTGTTTTATCATTAATCGCTGAAAAAGCAGCTTGTGAATCTCGAAAGGCATCATGCAACTTAGAACCTAGAACTCGTGAAGTGACGGCTAATAAAGGCAGCGGTAATAAAGCAATTAATGTTAAGCGCCAATCAACAAATAGAACCATTGCGATAATCGTTGTTCCTCCCGTAATCACAGAGTCGGCAAACGTTAAAATCCCAGCTCCAGCCACATTTTGGATGGCATTTAAATCATTGGTTGCATGCGCCATCAAGTCACCTGTCCGATATTTCTGATAAAAGATGCTATCCATTTTTGTGAAATGATGAAATAATTGAGTCCGTAGCTCTTTTTCCAAACGAGCGGCACTCCCCCAAATATGCATCCGCCAAATATAGCGAAAAAGATATTGGGCAAGCCCAGCACCAATCAAGAGTGCAACCCACACGATAATTTTCGTTAAGCGAATTTCTTTGTTAACGATTTCATCTACAACGACGCCAATAACTTTGGGCGGGACTAATTGAACAAGAGCGACCATCATTAATGAGAAAACCCCAATAATATAACTTTTTTTCTCTTGCTTAAAAAACCAGCCTAATTTTTTGAATATGGACATTCAGTTGTCCCTCCTTTTACTTTGTTGTTCTACGAAGACTACTTTCGAGCTAGAAGGTTTCTTCGTTATTGTTGTTTTTGATTAAACGTCTCGCTCTTTTCCTCCTAGATTATCCTATTCTCCCGCAAAACAACAAAAAAACGGACTGAAAATCAGCCCGTTTTTACACTTATTCATGATTACCTGAATAACCTTTACTATTTTCCTTGGTTTTTCATTTGTTGCATCATTTGTCTAACCTTTTTCTCTGACGGTTTTTGACCCATTGATGCCATCATCATGCGTAACATATCCTCATTAACGGGAGGATTTTTTTTGAAATAATCTTGCATATATTTGCGTGCAAGGAAAAAGCCCCCTGCAGCGCCTACTAATAAAGCGATTACTGCGATTAATACTACCCAACCTGTTGCCATTGAAACTCTCTCCTCTCCGTATAGTTTTGCTCTCAATGAATTATTTTACTAGAAATAGCAAAAAAAGAAAAGTTCTTTTTGCGGGATTTCTCTTAAATAATGAAAAAAGTCTGATTTTTTTGCAAAATAGTGATTAAAAGTCAAAAATATACGCTCTTAAATGTCAATAGGACCTTTAAGAGCGATTGTTGCTTTAGTTTTGTCCTTGAATTTTTTCTAATAATTCTGGATCAAATGTTTGATTTTTTAACATCGCAATTTCAAAGCCGTAAGGGGCCTTTTTATTTTTTTTGTCTTCTCCGACATAAGGTGTTTCTAAAATTTTTGGTAAAGCAGCTAATTTTCCATGGTGAACCACACCATTTAAAGCTTCAAAACCAATAGTGCCAAAGCCAATATTGGCATGACGATCTTTATGTGAGCCCATAGGATTTTTAGAATCATTCACATGAATAACTTTTAAACGATCCAATCCGATAATTTTATCAAATTCAACTAATACGCCATCAAAATCATCTTTTACATTATAACCTGCATCATTAATGTGGCAAGTATCCAGAGTGACAGAAAGTTTATCATTTAGCGTAACTCCGTCAATAATCGCAGCTAGTTCATCAAACGTACGGCCGATTTCGGTTCCTTTACCAGCCATTGTTTCTAAAGCGATTTGAGGGATTTGCTCTTTCCACAAGACTTCATTTAGACCTTTAACAATTTGTTTGATGCCGGCTTCTGGACCTGCACCAACATGCGCACCTGGGTGTAACGTGATTTGCGTTGCTCCCAACGCTTGTGCTCGCTCAATTTCTTGACGCAAAAAGTCTACGGCAAAACCGAAATTTTCCGTTTTAATTGTATTACCTAAATTAATAATATACGGGGCATGAACGACGATATTACTTAAATTGTGTTCCTTCATAAAAGCTTGCCCAGCTTCAATATTCATTTCTTCAATCGGTTTCCGGCGCGTGTTTTGTGGCGCACCTGTATAAATCATAAAGGTTGTTGAGCCATAACTAGCCGCTTCCTCGGCAGATCCTAATAGCATTTTCTTGCCACTCATACTAACGTGTGATCCTAATAACATGTGGTTCCTCCTAATAATTCTTCTTTTTCTTTTGGTAGTGTTGATACTGTTGCAGCCATTCTTCTAGCGTGATTTTTGTTACTAATTCGCCAATTAGTTCATAGGGTATTCGCTTAGGATTAGTGAAGCGAAGACAACTTTTCCCCATGTTTATCTTTGTTGACACTTGTTCCTGATAGGCTTCTTGAAACCAACTTCGGATGGCTTCATTTCCCATTAATCCCATGTGATATAAAGCTACTTGCCTTTTAGTAGCGCCTAAGCTGATAAATGGTAACGGTTCATCCACACGGTTAAGATAGCCTTCTGGAAATACTGAAAGCGGCACAACAAAGGTTGGCATGCCATATTGCATTGTTAATTCAAATCCTGCTGGCAAATTTTGCGAAACGACATCTAATACTTGCTGATAAGCAATTCGCCATTTTGGTTCAACTGTTTCGATGTATGCTGTAACTGTTTCAATTGACTGCGCCATTATTTCTTCCTTTGCTGATAAAGCGCTTTGGTTTTATAGCCTTCTTTTAAAATGACTAACATTTCAGTTTGCCGCTTTTTCCGTGTCTCCGCTCGCTTTGCACTAAATACATACCGCGCCCACTCTTTTTGATAACCAGGCGTTAATGCAGCGAATGTCGCTGCAGCAGCTGGTTCTGTTTGTACCAACGCTTCAATTTCCGGTAAATATTGAACATAATCCCCAACAGCAGAACTGGTCTGATTCTTCGCTTGCTTTTTAAGAACATTCTTCATGCCGACAACCGTAAAAGTCTCATCTAAACTAACCATGTGATTAAATTTTAAGGTTGAGCCTTTAATATACCCATCTGCCTCGTTTACTTGTAATGTTGGAAAAATTTCATCTCGGTGGACAAAGGTTGGATACATTTTATTGCCTTTTTTCGGATAAGCCACATATAACAACCCATTTTCTACTAAATGTTGACCTTCAATCACCATTGAAACAATCTCTTGAAATTCCGCCATCGTTTTCACAAATGCAAAAATCAGCTCAACTGGTTCTGAGGGTAATTGCTGCGCGGCTGAAGCAAATTCAGATAGATACTCTGCCTGTGGTCTATTTAAAATAACTGGTTGCTGATACTTCGTTAAGTTTAACTTTTCGACAATTGATTTCATAACCTACTCCTTATAGCGACTGCACTTTTTATTCTAGCATAGCACAAGTTATCTGTAATTGAATATGCCCAATAGTAAAAAAGAGTTTTTTGTAACATTTGTCCTTTTGATTTTCAGCTTTTTATTTCAATACTATCATAACAAAGGACTTTTCTTACAGTCCTCCTTATTGTTGATACAACAGTACCCACCCATTACTTTTCTAATATAGTCTATAACAAATTTGAATTTTTATTGTAGACTTTTGTGAACATTGATATACTATCTTTAACGTCTATATGCTTTAACCAATACTTTTCCTTAATGAATCACCATAGAGAGGAATAATAGTCTAACTTTATTAGTGATTAACACTTTGGACATTTACAAAAAGCTTGAAGCAATAAATATATTAGCAATAATAATTTTACTGGAAAGGTGGTGAAATAGAGTGGGAATGTTTACAAAAGGACAAAAAAGTGCTGCAGAATCTATTTATCAAAAAGAAATAAAAAAATTTTTAAAACCTAAAGATGGTTTAACTCATCTAGTTATGGTAAATAGTTTTAGTAAATGGATTAATCAAAATTTTGGCTGTGAGGACAAATACACTACGCAAATTGATGAAATAATATCTTCTATGCAGTTAGATGGTTATGAAATTGTTGATATAAAAATTGATTCACTACAAAATCAAGGTCTGTCAGGATCTATGGAAGGTTTCCATACAGTAATATTATACAAGTAAGGATTGGCTATCTGTAGTGAGACTTAAAAATTAGACAGAATACCGACCAGAGAAACTTGGTCGGTATTTTTATATAATAAACCGTTCAAGATAATGTTGGTGACTATTGATTCTAGTACTATAAGCAAAACTTTATAAAAAGACTTGCTTACATTAAGGTAAACAAGTCTTCCTAAAGCAAAATATTAAGCTATTATTAACTGTTAACTATTATTTTTAATTTATAAACCGCATAAGATTGAAGTTCACAGTGTTTTAGTATTTTAACAAGAAATATTTTTTCTTACCGCGACGAATCACAGTAAATTGTCCTTCGATTTTATCAGTTTCTGTCAATTCAGCTGCTAAATCTTGTCTACGTTCTCCATTGACGTAAATCGCTCCATTTTGAACATCTTCACGGGCTTGACGTTTGGATGGTTCTATTTTTGAGGTAACTAATAAGTCGACTAAACTTAATTGATCCTCTGGTTGCACCTCATACGTTGGTACATCTTTAAAGCCTTGTTTAATTTCTTCTGCTGTTAAGCTTTGGATATCCCCGCTGAATAAAGCTTCTGAAATTTTAACCGCTTGATGATAGGCTGCTTCACCGTGGACTAAAGTAGTAACTTCTTTGGCTAACGCTTTTTGCGCAGCACGTTGACCTGGGTTCGCTGTAAATTCTTCTTCAATTGTTGCAATTTCATCCAATGTTAAGAAAGTAAAGTATTTCAAGAATTTCACGACATCACGATCATCTGTGTTAATCCAGAATTGATAAAATTCATATGGCGAAGTTTTTTCCGCATCTAACCAAACTGCGTTTCCTTCTGTTTTACCAAATTTGGTACCATCTGCTTTTGTAATTAAAGGCATGGTTAAGCCGAATCCTTGAACTTCTTGTTCTCGGCGTAATAATTCAATCCCTGAAGTAATGTTCCCCCATTGATCACTGCCGCCTAATTGCAATAAACAGCCTTCTGTTTCGTACAATTTCAAGAAATCATACGCTTGTAATAATTGATACGCAAATTCAGTATAAGAAATTCCTGTTTCGATTCGGCGTTTCACGCTTTCTTTACTCATCATATAGTTAATTGTAAAGTTTTTTCCAACATCACGTAAGAAATCAATTAACGAAAGTTCTCCAAGCCAATCATAGTTATTTGCTAGAATCGCTGGATTTTTTTCATCTTCAAAATCGATAAAACGTGACAACTGGTCCTTAATACTTTCAGACCAAGCTTTCACTGTATCAAGTGTGTTTAAACTACGTTCTGCATCTTTGAATGATGGATCACCAATCATGCCTGTTCCGCCACCAACTAAAGCAATGGGCACATGACCATTTTGTTGGAAACGACGTAACATAAGAATTGGCAGTAGATGCCCGATGTGTAAACTGTCTGCCGTTGGATCAAAACCGATATATAATTTAACAGATTCTTCATTTAATTGTTTTTGTAAGGCTTCTTCATCTGTGACTTGGTAGACCAACCCACGGGCTTTTAATTCTTCAAAAAAAGCTGAATTCATGATTTTCCTCCTATAGTAAAACATAATAATAGATCAAATTCCCCTATTCATAGTAACCGATTCTGTCACACTTGAAAAGTCAAAAAATGAGATTTCCCTATTTTCTCTTAAGTTTTTTCAACAAAAAATGGCAATTGGTGTAGAAACTATTCATATAAGCTTTTTTTTGCTATAATAACACAGAATGTATCATTTTATTGAGGTGAAGCTTTTGAAAAATAATTCAAGTAACAATAAGCAAAAACCAACGACCTCTTCTGGCGGCAATGTCTTTTTACTTATTTTAAATGTCATTATTCGCGTTTTTCAGTCATTAGTGGTTTTTGGGGTTATTCTGATTGTCTTAGGTGGCTCTCTTGGCTTAGGTATTGGAATGGGCTATTTTGCTTTTCTAGTTGAAGATACACAGCCCCCAACAAAGGAAGAATTGCAAAAAGAAATCAGTGATATTACCGAAGTGTCAAAAATGACTTACGCAGATGGTACTCCGATTGCTAACATCAAATCAGATTTAATTCGGACACGAATTAATGGCGATCAAATGTCTCCATTGCTAAAAAAAGCCATTATTTCAACAGAAGATGAATATTTTGAAGAACATCATGGGGTGGTACCAAAAGCGCTAGTTCGAGCGTTGATTTCTGATGCGACAGGTATCGGCGGTTCTTCTGGTGGTTCAACATTGACTCAGCAATTGGTCAAGCAACAGATTTTAACTGACGAAACGACTTTTAAACGGAAAGCCAACGAAATTTTATTAGCTTTACGTATTGAAAAATACTTTTCTAAGGACGAAATCGTGACAACTTATCTAAATGTCTCCCCTTTTGGTCGTAATAACAAAGGTGAAAATATTGCAGGCGTGGAAGAAGCAGCCAAAGGACTCTTTGGTAAAAGTGCCAAGGACTTGAATCTCCCTCAAGCGGCCTTTATCGCAGGACTTCCCCAAAGTCCCATTGTTTACACGCCCTATACTAACACTGGTGCCTTGAAAGACGATTTGTCTTTAGGAATGAAGAGAAAAGATTTTGTTCTTTTCAGTATGTACCGAGAAAAAGCTATTTCGCAAAAGGAATTTGAAGAAGCCAAAGCTTACGACTTGAAAAAAGACTTTTTACCAACTGAACAGGCCAATGTCAATACAGAAGGCTATCTATACTATACGGTGTTAGATAAAGCAGTTGAGATTGTCATGGATTTAGATATGAAAAAAGCTAAAGTTAATCGTGATGATTTAGATCAAGTTGGTTTAGATCAATATGAAGAACAGGCACGTCGCGAAATCCAGTCGCAAGGCTATACAATCCAATCGACCATTGACCAGAATATTTACAACACGATGCAAACCGCTGTCGCAAATTATGGTTATTTGCTTGATGATGGCACTGCAGATGTCAATGGGAATACAATGATTGAAACTGGCAATATTTTAATGGATAACGCTACTGGTCGTATCCTCGGTTTTATCGGCGGCAGAAACTTCGATATTAATCAAAACAACCATGCCTTTAATGCCGATCGTCAAGTTGGTTCTACGATTAAACCAATTTCTGTCTATGGCCCTGCGATTGATCAAGGAATCATTGGTTCTGAAAGTCGTCTGGCCAACTACCCAACGACTTATGCTGATGGTACAGAATTTGTTAATTCCACAAATGTGGATTTAAATCAATTCGTGACTGTTCGGAATGCCTTGAATTGGTCTTTCAATATCCCTGTCATTCATGTTAATAATGAGCTAAGGAAAAAAATGGGTGATGATAATTTCTCTTACAATCACTACTTAAGTAAAATGAACTATCCAGCTTCAGATGCTTGGGCTTACGAATCTGCGCCATTGGGTTCAGTAGAAACAAATGTTGTAACACAAACAAACGGCTTCCAAGCGCTTGCTAACAAAGGTAAATATCAAAAAGCCTACATGATTGAAAAAATTACAGACAATAGTGGACATGTGGTCTATGAACACAAAGATGAAGGAACGCAAGTTTATTCACCGGCGACCGCTTCTATTATGAATGACTTGTTGCGCTCAGTGGTGGATTCTGCGAATACGACAAAATTCAAACCAACGTTAGCTGGCTTGAATCCTCATTTAGCTAGTGCTGATTGGGTTGGAAAAACTGGGACAACTGATGAGTTTAAAGATTCATGGCTGATTGTCTCTACTCCAACTGTGACACTGAGTTCTTGGGCGGGACATG
Source organism: Enterococcus sp. DIV0294 (assembly GCF_050558155.1). Classification (NCBI taxonomy): domain Bacteria; kingdom Bacillati; phylum Bacillota; class Bacilli; order Lactobacillales; family Enterococcaceae; genus Enterococcus; species Enterococcus sp. DIV0294. The sequence continues at coordinate 1,577,276 of NZ_CP187889.1, forward strand.
ATCTACCAGCACCAATGACGACGACCAGCGGCGACAATAACGGGAATTATATGGCGAACTTAGCTAATGCGCTGTACTATGCGAATCCAGAATTGTTTGGCATTGGTCAAAAATTTGAATTAGATCCAAGCGTTATTAAATCAAAAGTTTCTGAATTTACTGGTGAAAAACCTGGCTCAATTACCTATAATGGTGCCAAGTTCAACACACCTGGCAAAACAACGACTTCATACTATGCCAAAGATGGTGCACCACAAAGTACCTATAAATTTGGGATCGGTGGAACAGACAGCAATTACGCTTCTTACTGGGGAAATCTTGCTCCACGTGCCACTACAAATAATAACAACAATAAAAACAACGATAATAAAAAGAACAATAATTAACTTGCTAAAATGAGCCAGAAAACGTATTTTTCTGGCTCATTTTTAGGTATCAAAAAACGGCTAAACTAAGAGTTAACGCTCTTAGTTTAGCCGTTTAATTCAATTTATTTTGTTGAACCTTTTTGATCAATTCCATAAGGTAAAACAACTGTTTTTTCTTCAATTTCTTCTTTGTTCATTAGTTTTGTTAATAAGCGCATTGACACGGCACCGATATCATATAAAGGTTGTGTAATACTTGATAGACGTGGACGAGAGACTTCTGTAAGCAATGAGTTATTGCTTGTAATGATTTCAAATTCTTCTGGAACTTTCACACCAGCATCTAGCATCCCATCTAATAAACCAATCGCTAGCTCATCGTCTGTAACAAAGGCAGCTGTTGCTCCACTGTTACGGACACGCTCAGCCAAATTAATACCTGCTTTAAATTTATATTCAGATTCAAAAACTAAGCCTTCATTATAAGACAAGCCATTTTCCGCTAAAGCTTCTTTGTAGCCTTTCATTCGGTTTTGACCATTAATTGGATCGATTAATGCACCACTAACAAAAGCAATTTTTTTGTTCCCATTTTTCGCTAAAGTCGCTGTTGCATCTTTCGTTGCTTCTGTGTAATCAATATTAACGCTACCAACTTGTTCGTCTGGATCAATTGAACCTGCTAAGACAACAGGTGTTTTTGAACGTGAAAATTCACCACGAATATCATCTGTAATGCGATGACCCATAAAGATAATCCCATCTACTTGCTTGGCAAGTAAATTGTTTAATACAGTAACTTCTTTTTGATCGTCTCCATCTGAATTAGCTAAAATGATATTATATTTATACATTGTAGCCACGTCGTCAATGCCACGTGCTAATGAAGCAAAAAATGCATTACTAACATCTGGAATAATGACACCCACTGTTGTCGTTTTTTTACTTGCTAAACCACGTGCGACTGCGTTAGGACGGTAATCTAAGCGATCAATCACTTCTAAGACTTTTTTACGCGTTGCTGGTTTTACATTGGGATTACCATTGACAACACGAGAAACAGTAGCCATAGATACATTTGCCTCTCTAGCAACATCATAAATTGTAATTGTTTGTTTTTCCATGTTTCTTCTCCTATAAATATGAATTTGTTCTCATTTTCTGAAAACACTGTTTACATTTCTTTCCTAGCCTAGAATATCAAAATTCTTCTATTTTTGCAACCGTTTTATCGTTTTTTCATGAAAATTTACTTTCCATTTCAAAAGGAACTTTTTGTCATTTCATGTTATGATAGTACTGTGATTCACTTCAGAATAAAAGAAAGAAGGATGTTTTATGAATCAAGAAAAAATTGCCGATTTAAAAAATTGGATGCACCAAGAAAAGATTGACTTCACTTATATTAGTGATCCTGGTCATATCGCTTACTTTTCTGGTTACGAAAGCGAACCTCATGAACGCGTGTTAGCTTTGTTTATCGCTGCGGACGACCAATCATTTTTATTTACACCTGCATTAGAAGTCGAAGATGCCGAAAAGAGTAGTTGGACTTATCCCGTTTATGGTTATTTAGATAGCGAAAATCCTTGGGAAAAAATTGCGGCTTTATTAAATAAACGGACACAAGGCACGCCACGCTTTGCTTTAGAAAAACAAGCTCTTTCTTTAGCTCGTTTTGATCAATTGAAAACCTATTTTCCAGCTAGCGATTTTTCGCATGATGTTACGCCTTTAATTGAAAAACTTCAATTAATTAAAACAGAACCTGAAATTCAACGTTTACTAGAAGCTGGTAGTTGGGCTGATGTCGCTTTTGAGATTGGCTTCAAAGCAATTCAAGCAGGCGTTGCGGAACAAGAAATTGTTGCAGAAATCGAGTATCAATTAAAACGTCAAGGTATTCGCTCAATGAGTTTTGATACGTTAGTCTTAACAGGAAAAAACGGAGCTAGTCCTCACGGGGTACCTGGCGAAACAAAAATTGAGCCCCATGACTTAGTGTTATTTGATTTAGGTGTCGTTCATAATGGCTATTGCAGTGATGCCACACGAACAGTCAGCTACTTGGAACCTTCTGATTTCCAAAAAGAAATTTATGGAATTGTTTTAGAAGCACAATTAGCAGCAACTGAAGCGGTGAAACCTGGTGTTACAGCAGGCGAATTAGATGATATTGCTCGAGGTGTAATCACAAAAGCTGGTTATGGTGAATACTTTAACCATCGCTTAGGCCATGGCATTGGAACCACTGTCCATGAATACCCATCGCTGGTTCATGGCAATGATTTAGTCATTGAAGAAGGTATGTGTTTCTCTATTGAGCCCGGTATTTACATTCCTGGAAAAGTAGGCGTTCGTATTGAAGATTGTTTACACGTAACCAAAACAGGCTCCGAACCATTCACTAAGACAACCAAAGAATTGCAAATTATTGAATAGCATAAAAATAAAATGAGGCCATCAGTCAACCGGACTGGTGGCCTCATTTCTAAATTTTAAGGTAAGCCGCTGAACAAAAGCAACACGATCCGTTGCTAACTTTCATAAGCTAAACGCTTGTTACCCTTTAAATTCTTTTTTTACGTCTTTCGCTGCATCTTTAACATCTTCTTTTGCTTCATCGACACCAGCAGAAACAGTTTCTTTGGCCGCTGCCGCAGAATCTTTAACGTCAATATAGATATCTTCTGCTGCATCTTCGGCAATTTCACCTAAATCTTCTGCGTGATCTTGAGCATCGTCAGCTGCTTTTTTAAATTGATCAGATAAATCACCTGTTTGTTTTTTAAAGTTATCAAGCATGTCGCCAGAAACACCTTGTGCTTTATCCAATGAATCTTTTGTTTTTTCTTTGACAGAACCTGCCAAATCAGAGGCTTGATCTGATAAAACGCCGGCTTTTTGTTTTGCGATTTCTGTTAATTCTGTTCCTTTTTGAACAGCATAATCTGTGTAATCTTGCGCTTTGTTTTTTAAATCATCTGTTTGATTTGATAAATCATCACGTAATTCTTTACCTGATTTTGGTGCAAGTAATAATGCGGCAACGGCTGCTGCTGTTCCACCAATTACTGCTCCTAAGAAAAATCCGCCTTTTTTAGCCATAAAAATCTCCTCCAATTAGTTATTTGTTTTTTTATTTTTTGAACGCATTGCTCTAAAAGCAGAACCGCCTACTTTACTCACTAAACCAGCTTTCGCTGTGCCTTTCCCTACGGTTCCTACCTTTGTAATCAAATGTTTACTTGAGGTGTTCAATTCAGAGACACTTTCGCTTAAATCAGCAACGGCCGTAAACAACGGATCAATCGTTGCCACTTTTTGATTCACATCTGTCAATAGTTCATTACTTTTAACAAGCAAGCCTTCCACTTGGCGACTCAATACATTCACATCGCTAGTCACGACTTTGATTGTTGTATTTGTTTCATCAATTGTATCTTCAATTTTTGAAACAACTTGAGAAACTTTATATAACACAAGTACTAAAAAGATGACTAAAACAACAAATGCTACCGCTGCAATTAAGGCAGCAATTTCCCCACCTGACATATCATTACTCCCCTCTGAAATTTTATTTATAATCTTAGGATAACACCAACTTATATTTTTCACAACTCATAAAGCTAAGAATGCCAATTTATTTTATAAAATTCTCATGCCCTTTTCTTTAAGAAAATAAGCGTAAAATTTCCTTCTAACGAATTGAAATTTTACGCTTATTTTTATTTATTTTTCTTTTGGTTGCTCTTTTTTCGCTAATTGAGCACCTAAATTAATAATGTATTCTCGTAAATTATCTTTTACTTCTGGATGAGTCAAACCATATTCAATGCTTGTTTTCATAAACCCAAATTTATCGCCAACGTCGTAACGTTCTCCTTTAAACTCACGAGCAAAAACGCGTTGTGTTTTATTTAAAGTGTCAATCGCATCTGTTAACTGAATTTCGTTACCAGCGCCTGGTTTTTGATTTTCAAGTACATCAAAAATTTCAGGGGTTAATAAATAACGGCCGATAATCGCTAAATCACTTGGTGCTTCCTCGGGCTTTGGTTTTTCAACAAAATTCTCGACATTGTATAGTCCTTTTTCGATTTCTTTTTCTGGATTGATAATACCATATTTTGAAGTATCTTCATGGGGTACTTTCATTACCGCAATTGTCGAAGCATGTGTTTGTTCGTAATCATCCATTAATTGTTTCGTTAATGGCACTTTATCTTCCATTAAATCGTCGCCTAACATCACGACAAAAGGTTCATTGCCAACAAATGCTTTCGCTTGTAAAACAGCGTGTCCTAAGCCTTTCGGATGGGATTGACGAATAAAATGTAAATTAACATCCGTTGTTTCTTCGACTAATTTCAATAAATCGGTTTTATTTTTTTCTTTTAAATTATTTTCTAATTCAACATTTGAATCGAAATGATCTTCAATCGGACGTTTAGCTTTGCCTGTCACAATTAAAATATCTTCGATTCCTGAAGCTAGTGCTTCTTCTACAATAAATTGAATCGTTGGTTTATCAACAATCGGTAACATTTCTTTTGCCATCGCTTTAGTAGCCGGCAAGAAACGTGTTCCTAACCCAGCTGCTGGAATAACTGCCTTTTTAACTTTCATCTTTTTTCCTCCTAAAAATCAAGTGTAAATTCGTTTTCGGTTTTGCCATCGCGCAACATGATTTCTTTTGCTGCTTGTTGTACATCTTCGTCATTGTACAAGACATTGTAGATTGTTTCTGTGATTGGCATTTCGACTTCTAATTGTTGTGCCAATTCATAGGCTGCTTTAGTTGTTGAAACACCTTCCACAATCATGCCCATGTTTTCTAAGACTTCATCTAACTTATGGCCTTTTCCTAATAAATTACCCGCACGCCAATTTCGAGAATGGACACTTGTACAAGTAACAATTAAATCCCCAACACCACTTAAACCAATAAATGTTAATGGGTTTGCTCCCATCGCAACCCCTAAACGACTAATTTCTGCTAAACCACGAGTCATAATTGCCGCTTTGGCATTATCACCAAAGCCTAAGCCATGAATCGCTCCGGCGCCCAAAGCAATAATATTTTTTAAGGCCGCCCCTGTTTCTACACCAATCACATCATCATTCGTATAAATTCTAAAGTAATCATTCATAAACAACTCTTGCACATACACAGCGTCTGCTAAATTTTCGCTTGCTGCTGTAATGGTTGTGATGTCATGAACAGCGACTTCTTCTGCATGGCTTGGACCAGATAAAACCACAATCCCTTGCCGTTTTTCTGCTGGAATCTCTTCCGCTATCACTTCTGAAATCCGCTTATGTGTACCTTGTTCGAGCCCTTTACTTGCATGAATAATAATTGGTTTTGTTTTTAAATGTTGGGCCACTTCTTGTGCTACTGAACGAATGGCTTTAGTTGGTACCACAAACAGTACCGCATCCACATCTACTAAAGCAGTAGCTAAATCAGTGGTTGCCTGAATTGAAGTAGGTAAGATTAATTCTGGTAAATAATGTTTGTTGGTATGTTTTGTATTTATTTCATCGATTTGCTCTGGTTTATTTCCCCAAATACAGACCTCGTGTCCATTTTCGGCTAATACTTGAGCTAAAGCTGTCCCCCAGGAACCTGGACCTAAAACAGCGACTTTTTGTTTCATCGGTGAAACTCTCCTTTCGCTAAACAACGTTACTTCTTTAGTTTACCATATTCTTCGATCAAGTTGGATTAAGAAGTTGTTATTTTTTTCTTTTGTTTCTCCCGATTGTAAAATTTCAAATTGGGATTTCTTCTACGAACGATCACAATAACAATTGCTGCCACGAACATCACTAAAGACAACAATTGTGAGACACGAATGTTACTAAACGCATACAAACTGTCCATCCGTAAGCCTTCGATGAAGAAACGGCCGAAAGAATACCATATTATATAACCTAAAAAGACTTCGCCTTCTTTTAAAAAGTGTGGCTTTTTGCGTAATAACACTAAAACGATAAAGCCTAAAACATTCCAGACAGATTCATATAAAAATGTTGGTTGATGATACGTTCCGTTGATATTCATGTTATCAATGATAAACGTTGGTAAATGGAGATTTTCTAAAAATTGTCTGGTGGTCGCTGGCCCATAGGCTTCATGATTCATAAAGTTGCCCCAGCGACCAATTGCTTGCGCTAAAATCACACTTGGTGCGGCAATATCTAAAAAAGTCCATGTAGAAATGAAACGATGACGCGTAAAGAAAAACAGCGCCAGTCCCCCACCAATAAGACCACCATAAATCGCTAAGCCACCATTTCGAGTAAAGAAAATTTCAATCGGATTGTCTACATAGTCTTGCCATTGAAAAGCGACGTAATACAAGCGCGCGCCAACAATTGCTGCAGGTAATCCCCAGAGCATAAAGTCAAAGACATCATCTTCTTTTAAACCAACACGAACGGCTTCACGACTACTTAGCCAAACAGCTAAAGCAATCCCTGAAACAATAATAATTGCATACCAATAGACGGGAATACCGAAAAGGCGAAATGCAATTGAATTTACTTGAGCTAACATCATCACATCTTCTCCTTCTATTCTCCTGAATTTTCTTCAATCAAACGGGTTAAGCGCTCTTCAAACGTTTTTGTTGCATCATAGCCCATTGTTTTCGCGCGGAAGTTCATTGCTGCCACTTCAATAATAATGGCCACATTTCGGCCGGTCTTAACAGGAATACGAATCTGAGGGACATCAACGTTAGCTATTTCAACCATTGCATCATCACTACCGAGGCGATCATATTTCTTGTCTTTTTCCCATGCCTCTAAATAAACGACCAATTGAACTTGCATAAAGCCGCGGACCGCACTAGCTCCAAACAGGTTCATGACGTCAATAATTCCGATACCACGAATTTCAATTAAATGCTGCAAAATTTTTGGTGGCTCTCCAACCACGGTTAATTCATCTTGCTGATAAACATCGACACGATCGTCTGCGATTAGCCGATGTCCACGTTTAATAAGCTCTAAAGCTGTTTCACTTTTACCAATACCGCTATCTCCTTGAATCAAAACACCAAGTCCATAAACATCAACTAAAACCCCATGGACACTTGTCCGAACAGCTAAACGGCCATCTAAATAACTGGATAGTTCCCCTAGTAAACGGGAAGTTGAAATCGGTGAACGTAATACAGAAACCCCATTTTCTTTTGCTGCTGTAATTAATTCTTCGGGGATTTCTAGTCCTCTGGATACTATAAAGGCTGGAGTATCTTTCGCACATAAACGGCGCATCACTAATAAACGCTCTTCAGGCATCATTCGTTCCGCAAAGGTAATTTCTTTGCTCCCAAATAATTGTAAACGGTCATGGGAATAATAATTAAAATACCCAGTTAATTCTAAACCTGGCCGGGAAATTTCACCAGTTTTAATTGTTCTATTTAAGCTTTCTTCATCTCCGTATACTACTTCTAAAGAAAGATTTTCTACCAGTTGATAAATCTTTACCACTTCTGTCATATCGAATGTCAGTCCTTTCTGCTACTTGTTATATTTTATCATTTAAAAATACAAGTTTCTAGCTATTCACTAGATAATTCCTAGAATTATCATATTTCAAAAAAATGAAACTATTTTTCAGTGAAATTACCTATGCTATTTCTGTTACTTGACTATTTCAGAAAACTTTGTATACTTGAAGCCGATCCTTTTAAGAAAAGAGGAAACTTATGAAAGAATATTTAAAGGAAAAAGCCCATCAATTACCGTTAACACCGGGTGTTTATTTAATGAAAGACGCAACCGACACAATTATTTATGTGGGTAAAGCCAAAAAATTAAAAAATCGCGTGTCGAGCTATTTTATTAATAGTAATCAACATTCTCGAAAGACGATGCGCTTAGTCAAACAAATTATAGACTTCGATGTTCTCCATACTGACACAGAATTAGATGCGCTCCTTCTAGAATGTCAACTGATTCAACAGTATCGGCCGCGCTACAATCGCCAAATGAATGCTTATGAACAATATTCTTATGTATCGGTAGCCGTTAATGAGCGGCAATTAGAGATTAAACTCTTAAATATTCCCACTAAAGAGAACTGTTTTGGTCCTTATTCGATTCGCCGAAAATTAAACCGTTTAAAAATAATTTTGGATAGTATCTACGATCTCGTCCCAACCAACTACTGGCATCAAACCTTTCAAAAAGAGAGTGCCATTCCGACCGAACTATTTCAACAAGAATTGTTCGACTTTTTCCATAATCAAGGACGAGAACCAATCAAACGAATTGCTCAACAAATGCAAGAGGCTGCTGAAAAACAAGCTTTCGAAAAAGCGGCAAAACTCAAAGAAGATTGGCTCTTTTTGACGCGCTTTGCAAACCAAAATCAACGAATTGGTCAAGCTAACCAACGAGATTGGCAACTGATGTGGTTACCTTGTCAGAAAAAAATCAAATACTATTTAATTTACCAAGGCTTGGTGGTAGCAACACGTGTTGTAACTAAACAAACGTTTCAAAAATATTCACCGCTTGAACTAGCAAAAAAAATCATGCCCAAAAAATCACCGAAAACAATTGAGCATTACTCAAAGCAACAAGTTGATTTTTTAAATATTTTATATGGCTATATCAGCCGTCATCCAGAATGTCATCTAGAAAATTTAACCATCGAAAAAGCCTGAAGAACGCATTTTATGCTACGTTCTTCAGGCTTTTTTATTCATATTTAGATAAATTGTGATCCGTAACGATCGTATTGACAATTGACATAATTACAGCCATTAGCACCGCTGCCCAAAAACTTGAGAAGCCAAAGTTCATTTCCCCCACAAAAAACGAGGTCATTTGTAAAATCGCTGCATTGACAACAAAGCTAAATAGACCAAACGTTAATAAAGTAAATGGGAGCGACAAGATTGTTAAGACTGGTTTCACCAACATATTTAGGATTGAGAGAACAAAAGCGGCAATAATTGCAGGCATTATGCCTCTCACATGAATCATGCCAGGAAAAACAACTGATAAAGAAATGAATGTCAGTGTATTAACAACCAATCGCTGAAAATATGTCATTAAAAGTCACTCCATTCGTCATCATCAATTTTTTCCGCTTCTTTACGTTGCTTTTTATTGGCAGCATAAGGATTTTCATTGCGAACATTTCTATTATAAGGATTTTGATGGCCGTAGCCGCGATCGCTTCCTGTTCTTCCAGAAGGGATCAAGACTGCTAAGGCAATGTATAAGAGAATGCCTGGAAATCCTGCTGAGAAAAAGCTGAGCAAGACATAAACGACACGAATAATTGTTGGGTCAATTCCTAGCCAATCAGCAATCCCAGCTAAGCTTCCTGTTAAAACCACGTTATTCGGAGATTTTGTTAGTTTTCTTTTCATATGTTTTCACCTCGTCTACTAAATTTTACACTAGAAAGGCTGATTCGTCAGCCCATCTAGCTTAAAATTATTAATTATTTATCCGTATCTTTTAGGAAAATACTTCCCGTTGTTGTAGAAGCATTAATTTGAGCCATTGATTCTTCCAGTACACGTCTAAAATGTAATTGTTGATTGCCGCGATCTTTCTTTTCACGAACAACTTCAATATCTGTTAAACGGCTGTTAATACTACCTAAATTCGTTTTAACTTGCCCTTCAACGCCTAAGTTATTTGGCAAGGCCAACTTGATATTCCCATTTGCAGAGCTTGCTTCAACACGGCGAAGCGTTTTTTCTTTAGCTGTAATGCGGATATCTCCATTAATCAGAGAAACACTTAGACTTTCTGGTGCCGCGGAAATAGACACATCACCATTGACTGTTTCAATAATGTTATCTAAAATCGTTCCTTCTAGGACTTTAATTTCACCATTCACGCCTTCAATTTCTAGCATAGTTGCATCAATTTTTTTAAACGTAATCGTCCCATTCGTTGATTTTGTGTAAACATCTTTCGCTGTTAACTCTTCTACTAAGACATTTCCGTTTAATAATTTAACAGATACATGATCGTAAGTGCGTTTTGGTAAATAGAACGTTAAATCTGCTTTCACCCGTTTGTTTGGCACTTGGAAAGAAATCGTTTCATCATCCACATCAATGTCACTTCGTTCTAAGAAAGCTTCCATTGGTGAATCTCCTGCCATTTTACCATATAATTTGATTTTTGCTTCGACTTTCACATCTTCTTGATCCCAAGTTTTGAAAACCACGGTACCATTTGCTACCTTGACATCAATTAAACTTGCTTGTGGATTTGGATAGTTAAATTCATGTTCAAACTTAGTTGTTGCCACACCAGGAACTTTCATTTTAATGTCTTTCCATTCCACATTATCATTCATGGTGTCACTGAAAGAATTAAATGTTTTTTTCAAGAATTCTCCCACTTGGCCGCCAACTTCGGCAACTTTGCCGCCGACTTGGTTAAAGGTATCTGTGGCTTGATCTTTCCACTCTTCAGAGAATTGAGAAGAAACTTTTTCTTTTGTATCATTCCATTGACCTTTCCATTGTTCTTTACGAATGTTTTTTAGTTCTTCTTCCAGTGCTGTTTTTTCAGTACTTTGAGTCGCTAATTTTTCTTCTAATTGTGCAAGTAAAACGTGCAAGTCTTTTCGTTGAACTTGTTCATCTTCTGTTAATGCATCTAATTCTTCTTTTGTATCTAATGTTCCAATTTCTTCTGCGACTTCTTTAATTTCTTCTTTGATGCCGGCAATTTCTGCGTTGACTTCATCCAATTCAGCCGAAGCACGATTGGCTTTTGTTGCTAACTCATCAAGAATTCTTTCTAAGTTTTCACGATCTTTTTCTGCACTGTCCTGTGTATTTTCTTCAAACGAATCAACAGTAGGTCCTTCTGATTCGCCTTTTTCTAATGCATCCATTAAATCTGCGACTTGATCTTCTTTATTTGTTGTTCCAATATTTTGTGTATCAACTTTTTCAGCAGCTTTTTCGATTTGTTTTTCATCTTTTTCAGTTGCCATATTTTCTAATAAAATTAACGCTTCTTCTGACGTTAGAATACCTTTTTTCACTAATTCTAATACGCGTTCTCTTTCTTTCATGGATATTGCCTCCTTAGCAAATTTTTCACTCAATAGTGTTTTCCTTACATGCATTATTATGCCTTGTTTTTGATCATTTGTCATAGGACTTAAGAACGATTTCTTCTCATTAGTAAGGACTAGTTTTATAAAATCAGTTCATTTTACGCTAAAAAAACTAGGAATTGGTCTAAAAAAGGCCGTCTCCTAGTTTTTTTTATTTGTTTTTCTTAAAATTGTTCGTCACGATTACTATTCAATTCGGTAATTTTACCAGTTGCCAAGTAAACAATCCACTCACAAATATTTGTGACATAGTCGCCAATTCTTTCCAAGTATTGTGCCACATGTAGATAATCAGTTCCGCTAATGACCGTTTCTGGATTAGCTTTCATTGCTTCTACGGCATGTTTGTAAATACTATCGAAATATTCATTAGTACGATCATCCATTTGTGCAATCATTCGTGCATCTTTTTGATCCGTTTTAACATAGGCGATTAAAACATTATCCACCATTTTTTTCACATAATCAGACATATCTGAAATTTCTTTTTCAATTTCAGGAATACGTGTTTCTCCTTTTAAGCGAATCGTTGATTTAGCAATTGAAACGGCATGGTCCGCCATTCTTTCTAAATCCGAACTAGCTTTCATAACAGTGATAATCATACGTAAGTCTGTTGTCACTGGTTGTTGTAACGCAATCATTTCAAAACTCTTTTTCTCAAGTTTGACTTCCATATCATTGATTTCAATATCGCGATCAATCACTTCTTGAGCTAATTTTTTATCATGATTAATATATGCCTTCACGGATTTATGGACGGCACTACTAACCATCATACCCATTTCATAAAATTGATTGTGCAGATTCAATAGTTCTTCTTCAAATTGTGTCCGTAACATTCTTTTTCCCCCTTTTAACCAAATTTACCAGAAATGTAATCTTCTGTTTGTTTTTCTTTTGGATTTAAAAATACTTTTTTCGTGTCATTAAATTCAATTAAATCACCTTGTAAAAAGAAGGCCGTTTTATCAGAGATCCGTGATGCTTGCGACATATTATGTGTCACCATAATCATGGTATATTTCTCTTTTAATGTTAACAGCATGTTTTCAATTTTACCACTAGAAACTGGGTCCAAGGCGCTAGTTGGTTCATCTAATAAAATAATATCTGGTTCCACAGCTAAAACACGAGCGATACAAACCCGCTGTTGTTGTCCACCAGAAAGTGAAAGTGCACTTTTGTGAAGTTTATCTTTGACATCCTCCCAAACGGCAGCTGCTTTCAAACTGGTTTCAACTGCTTCATCTAAGACTTGCTTGTCTTTGACTCCTTTTAGGCGCAAGCCATAAATCACATTTTCATAAACTGAAAATGGAAATGGATTAGGTTGTTGGAAAACCATCCCAATTTCTTTACGTAATTCAACGTTATCTGTTTTCGGTCCATAAATATCTTTTCCTTTATAGACAACACTTCCAGTAATAGTTACATCTGGAATTAAATCATTCATACGATTCAAGCAACGTAAATACGTTGATTTCCCGCAACCAGAAGGACCAATCATGGCAGTTAATTCTCCTTGATTAAAAGTTAAATCAATGCCTTTCAATGCTTCTTTTTTCCCGTAATATAAATGTAAATCTTTTGATGAAATAATTTCTTTGCCCATCTTGCTCCTCCTAACCAAAATGTCCTGAAACGTAGTCTTCCGTTGCTTGAATTTTTGGTCGTGTAAAGATTTTTCTTGTATGGTCGTATTCAATGACTTTACCCATATAGAAGAAAGCTGTATAGTCACTAATCCGCGCCGCTTGTTGCATGTTATGTGTCACAATGATGATCGTGTAATCATCTTTTAAATTCACTAACGTTTCTTCAACCGTTCCTGTTGAAATCGGATCTAACGCGCTTGCCGGTTCATCTAATAATAAAATATCTGGTTTCATCGCAATTGCCCGAGCGATACACAAACGTTGTTGTTGCCCACCAGACAGAGCTAAGGCGCTTTTGTTTAAGTTATCTTTCACTTGATCCCAAAGTGCGGCTTGCTTCAAACTTGTTTCAACGATTTCATCTAATTTTTTCTTATCCTTTTCACCATGCTGTTTCAATGCGAATGTGATATTTTCATAGATAGATTTACTAAATGGATTGGGCCGCTGAAAAACCATGCCAATGCGTTTTCTCATTTCGTAGACGTCAACTTCTTTCGTATTGACATCGACATCTTTATACATGATTTTTCCAGTAACACGTGAATTGGCAATGCCATCGTTCATACGATTTAGCGAACGTAAATACGTGGATTTACCGCAACCAGAAGGTCCAATTAAGGCGGTTATTTTGTTCTTTTCAAATTGCAAATCAACACCTTTGATAGCCTCATTGTCCCCGTAAAAGACATGTAAGTCTTCCGTGTGTAACGCAATCGGGTCTTTTTGGCTATCTAGTTGAAGTAAATGGGTATCATTTAAATTGTATTCTTTCATGCTAATTCCCCTAACATTAAGCTGATGTCATTCTCTTATAAAGACGGTTGCCGATAAAACGAGCGCCGAAATTGAAAAGTAAAACTACTAAAATTAACACAGCGGAGGCACCTGCTGAGACCGCAGCGCCATCTGGCATCGTTCCTTCGGTATTAATTTTCCAAATATGCACAGCCAACGTTTCCGCTTGACGGAAAATGCTAATTGGACTTGAAACGCTCAATGGATTCCAATTACTGAAATCTAAGGCAGGTGCGCTTTGTCCTGCTGTATAAATTAGCGCAGCGGCTTCACCGAAAATCCGACCAGAACTCAAAATAACACCTGTCAAAATTCCTGGTAACGCTTCTGGCAAAATAACTTTTTTAACTGTTTCCCAACGTGAAAGACCTAAGGCTAGCCCCGCTTCACGCTGTGTATAATGAATGGCTTTCAAAGATTCCTCAACATTTCTAGTCAATAATGGTAAGTTAAAAAATGTTAATGCTAACGCACCTGATAAGATTGAAAAGCCATATCCGATTTGTACAACGAAAATCAAGAAGCCGAACAGCCCGACAACAACGGAAGGCAATGAACTTAAAATTTCAATCGAGGTACGAATTAAATCAGTTAACCAATTCTTTTTCGCATATTCCGATAAGTAAATTCCAGCACCCAATGAAATTGGAATACTAATAATCATTGTAATCAATAGTAAATATAGTGAGTTGAAAAGCTGAATACCAATCCCACCACCAACTTGATAGGCTCTGGATGGTTGTGTTAAAAATTCCCACGAAATATGTGGAATTCCTCTAGCTAAAATGTAAATCAGTAAGGCCGCCAAAATTAAAACAATGACGCCAGATACGGCATATAAGATACCTGTTGCGATTTTATCTGCTTTTTTTGCATTCATTATTTTAAGGCTCCTCTCTTACCGATAATTCGGATAACAATGTTGAATAGTAAAGACATCAACAATAGAATCAAGGCTAAAGACCAAAGAACGTTGTTTTCAACTGTTCCCATAATCGTATTCCCAATCCCCATTGTCAAAATACTTGTTAGTGTCGAAGCTGGTGTCGTCAAACTAGTTGGCATCACAGCTGCATTTCCGATTACCATTTGGATTGCTAAGGCTTCACCAAACGCACGAGCCATACCAAAGACAACCGCAGTTAAAATACCAGGTACAGCTGCCCGCAAGACAACTTTATAAATCGTTTGCCAACGCGTAGCACCAAGCGCCAACGACGCTTCACGATAATGTCTAGGCACGGCTTTTAATGCATCTACGGTCATCGTAGTAACCGTTGGTAAAATCATGACAAATAGCACAAACGTACCAGCTAAAATACCGAAGCCAGTTCCGCCAAAGATTGAACGGACAAAAGGAACAATGACAGATAAACCAATAAATCCATAAACAACAGAGGGAATCCCTACAAGTAATTCAATAACTGGTTGTAAAAATTTCGCTCCTTTTTTAGGTGAAATTTCTGTCATAAAAACAGCCGCTCCAATCGCAAATGGCGTCGCAACAATCGCTGACAAAAACGTTACAATAAAGGAACCCGCAATCATCGGTAAAGCCCCAACCATGGGTTTACCGTCTGCACCGATATCACTTGGGTTCCAGTTTGTTCCAAATAAGAAATCAAACACGTTAATCTTATCTTTAAAGAATGTAGCAAGTCCTTTACTTGCAACAAAATAGAAAATTGAAACAACCACTGCTACAATTAAGGCAATACATAGGAAACTAATAAATTTCCCTCGTTGCTCCATCTTGGCTCTTTTCGATTTTGTTAATAATTTTTTCTGTACATCTTCCAAGAATATTTCCTCCTCAAACAATCCAACTTTTACAGATAAAAATAGTGTACCTTTTTTACATCAATTTGTTTTTAATAACATGTAAATTTTATGTTAAGTTTGTAAATTTTGTGTTAAGAGAATTATTTAATGACATTTCCTTGCCAATCCCGTTCAATTTCCATTTTCGAAACAGGAATATACCCTAATTGACCAATCACACGTTCTTGGATATCATCTGACAACATAAAGTCTAAAAACTCTTTGGTTAAATCACTTGGATTTTTACGAGTGTACATGTGTTCATAAGACCAAATAATCCATTTATTGTTCATTACATTTTCATCTGTTGGCTGAACACCATCAATACTTAACGTAGCTACTTCATCAGTAACATATGAAAATGCGGTATAACTAATCGCTCCTGGTGTATCAGAAACAATGGAACGAACCATGCCGCTGGAATCTTGTTCTTGCGCACGAATGGCTGTTTTATCTCCCAAGACCCACTTTTCAAAAGTCGCACGCGTACCACTACCGGCCGCTCTGTTCAAAATAACAATTTTTTGATCTTTCCCGCCAAGTTCTTTCCAGTTTGTTACTTCACCTAAAAAGATTTTCTTTAAATTTTCCATTGAGATATCTTTGACACCGACATTTTTGTTAACGATTGGTGTAATCCCAACAACAGCAACTTTATGATCAATTAAGTCTTCCGCTTTGATGCCCTTTTTCTCTTCTGCAAATAAATCAGAATTACCAATGTCTACCGCACCAGATTGGACTTGACTCAGACCTGTTCCGCTTCCGCCCCCTTGGACATTAATAAATCTTCCCGGATTTTGACTTTGATATTCCTCACTCGCTGTCTCTACTAATGGTTGTAAAGCTGATGAGCCTACCGCTGTGATGGATTCACCACGATCAATCCATTTTGCACATCCTGTCAAAGTAAGTATACTTGCCAAACCAATAAATAATAGCAATCTTTTTTTCATCGATTCATTATTCCTCCAATTAATTTCAATCTATTCTATTTTACCATTATATGTAGGACTTGAAAATTATAAGTTATCAATTTGTTGGTACAACTGAGAAAACTTTTAAATTAAATAACAAGTATTTTAAAACTAAAACAAAAAAAGCTCTCCAAAATGGAGAGCTTTTTTTCGTTTAAATTTTCAAGAAACGACGCATTGAAATAACTGAACCTAGTGATCCAATAATCATTCCTGTTGCAATCATTAATAGATTAACTTTCCAGATAAAATCTTCTGGACGAATTAATGAATAATTCGAACGCAATAACTGCGGGTTAAACATGTTATAAACTTGATGGTAGCCTAACGTCATAATGATGACTGGCACGATTGCGCCAATCAACCCAATCCAAGCACCTTCTAAGAAGAACGGCCAACGAATGAAACTGTTTTTCGCTCCTACAAGACGCATAATTTGGATTTCTTTTTGACGAGATAAAATCGTAATCCGAATGGTGTTGGAAATTAAGAACACTGCAACGAATAAAAGTAATGCAGCAGCTGCTAAGCCCCAAGTTCGAACGGTTTGAGCGATTTTAAAGATTTTGTCTGAGTTTACACCACCGTAATCGGCTTTAAAAACACTTGGGAATTTAGCTGCTTGTTTCGCAATATCTTTCGTGTCTTCTGGTGTTTTTGCACGGACATAATACACGTCGTATAATGGGTTACTGTCGCCTTCGAAAAGATTCCAGGCATCCCCCATTTGTTCTTGGATTTTTTTCAATTGTTGATCTTTGTTTGAATAAGAAATATCTTCAACATTGTCTAATCCTTTAAGTTGTTTTTCTAATGTTTTCATTTCATTTTGTTTTGTACCAATATCGACAAAAACAGATACTGTCACGTTTTTTTCGACATCATCAGCAAGTTTCGTTGCATTAAAAATAACGCCCATAAAAATACCAACTAAAACTAATGTAATTGTAACCGCACTTGCTGAGGCAACAGTCATCCAACCGTTCCGTTTTAAACTTTTGATACTTTCAAATAAATGAGAAAAGAATGTTCTAATCATCGTAGCCGTATTCTCCTTCCACTTGGTCACGGATAATGCGACCATTTTCAATGGCAATAACACGGTGACGAATCGTATTTACAATTGTACTATTATGCGTTGCCATCACGACTGTTGTTCCTTGTGCGTTAATCCGGTCCAACAATTTCATGATTTCCCATGAATTCTCTGGATCTAAGTTCCCAGTTGGTTCATCGGCAATTAAAACTTTCGGTGTATTTACGATTGCTCGTGCAATGGATACCCGTTGCTGTTCCCCACCAGAAAGTTCGCTTGGAAAAACACGTACCTTATGTTTTAGACCGACTAAATCTAAAACTTCCATCACGCGTTTTTTGATTTCGCGAGGACGTCGTCCGATAACTTGCATCGCATAGGCCACATTCTCATACACAGTTTTCTTAGGTAATAGTTTATAGTCTTGGAAAACGATGCCGATTTCACGACGTAAATAAGGAACTTCTTTATTTTTTATTTTCATTAAATCATGACCTGCAACTGTCAAATTACCTTTTGTTGCTTTTTCTTCACGATACATTAATCTAATAAAGGTTGATTTCCCTGCACCTGAGGGACCAACCACATAGACGAACTCGCCTTGGTCAATCTCTACTGAAATATTCCGAATCGCTGTTGTACCATTCGAATATTTCTTCATTACATCTTTCATTTCAATCATGGCGTTCTCTCCATCTCTTTTTTCTTCAATCCTACTCATTATAACATGTCAATATTGCAAACTTCTTGCATTAAGTTACATTTTTATTTCAATTTAATGAAGAGCTTAACGTAAGCGCTGTTTTAAGTAGGCATCAATGAAACCATCAAGGTCTCCATCCATCACAGCTTGTACATTACTGGTTTCGTAATTTGTCCGATGGTCTTTGACCATTGAATACGGATGGAACACGTAAGAACGGATTTGTGAGCCCCAGCCAATTTCCATTTGTTCACCACGTAAACTTGCTGCTTCTTGGGCTTTCTTTTCCATTTCCAATTGATATAATTTGGCTTTTAACATACTCATTGCTTGCTCACGGTTTTTTAATTGAGAACGTTGTGCTTGGCTTGCGACAACGGTGCCTGTTGGAATATGTGTGATTCGAACAGCCG
Organism: Enterococcus sp. DIV0294; assembly: GCF_050558155.1. NCBI lineage: Bacteria > Bacillati > Bacillota > Bacilli > Lactobacillales > Enterococcaceae > Enterococcus > Enterococcus sp. DIV0294. Next base: position 1,596,175 of record NZ_CP187889.1, read on the forward strand.
ATTCTGTTTTATTAATATGTTGACCACCGGCACCACTTGCTCGATAGGTATCAATTTTTAAGTCATCTGGATTGATCGCAATCTCTATTGTATCGTCTAATTCAGGCATTACATCAACTGAACAAAACGAAGTATGACGGCGTTTGGCGGAATCAAAGGGCGAAATCCGCACAAGACGATGGACACCTTTTTCAGATTTTAGGTAGCCATAAGCATTGTAACCTTTGATTAATAAGGTGACACTTTTAATCCCTGCTTCATCTCCAGCTTGGTAATCCAACGTTTCAACTTGGAAACCGTGACTTTCTGCCCAACGTGTATACATTCGTAAAAGCATACTTCCCCAATCTTGTGATTCAGTACCACCGGCACCAGGGTGTAATTCAATTAGGGCATTATTATGATCATATGGCTCATTTAGTAGTAAGGATAGCTCATACGTCGTTAAACGTTCTTGCAAGAGATGAATTCTTTCTTCCAATTCTTCTTGAATCTCTGCATCATATTCTTCTTGTTGTAATTCAAACATCACCGTTAATTCGTCAAGTTCCTCAGAAAGCTGATGAAATTGTTGATATTTTTCTTTCAAACTATTGGTTTCGTTAATTAGCTTTTGAGCCGTTTCTGTGTTGTCCCAAAAACCAGGTTCTCCCATCCGATTTTCCGCCTCGGCAATGTCTTCTTCTAACTGGTCTAAGTCAAAGAGACCTCCTGAAGCTAGTAATTTTTTGTGTCATTTCGTCTAATAATGTACGAATTTCTGGGTTTTCCAAAATGATTCCTTCTTTCTCTTTATGGTAAAAAGAGCAAAGGCGGGACAAATTGCCCCACCCTGCGTTTTTTCTTTAATTAAGCGTTTTTCCCATGACAATTTTTGAATTTTTTGCCACTTCCGCATGGGCATAAATCATTACGGCCCACTTTTTTATCTACACGCACAGGTTGACGCTTCGCACTTGTGTTGCTTTGTGCAGCTGCATCTTGTTCTGTTTCTGGATGTTCCGCTTGTCCTTGGACTACTTGCTCACGTTGGACATTTTGGCGAATTTCCGATTTCATGAATAAACGTGTTACTTCATATTCGATTGAACCCACCATATTGTTATACATAGAATAACCTTCTGTTTGATATTCTACTAATGGGTTGTTTTGACCGTACGCACGTAAGCCGACAGATTGGCGTAATTGATCCATTGCATCAATGTGATCTGTCCATTTAGTATCGACGACACGCAAGATGACAACTTTTTCAAATTCTAGCAGTTGTTCTTGACCATTCAATTGTTGAGATTTTTCTTCAAATACTTCTTGCGCACGTGCCACTAAATAGTCTTTGATTTCTTCAGCTGATTTATTTTCTAAGTCTTTTTTAGAAATCGTATCTTCATGGACAAGTGTTGAGGCTGCAAAATCGACAATCCCATCTAAATTCCATTCTTCTTTTTCTAATTGTGTATGGCTATCCACCACTCGGCCAATCGTCCGTTTTACCATGCCCATCAATACATCAGACAAGTCATTTTCTTCCATAATTACTTCTTGTCGTTGCGCATAAATAACTTCACGTTGCTCGCGCATCACGTCATCGTATTGTAAGACATTTTTACGTGTGTCATAGTTATTTCCTTCCACACGTTTTTGAGCAGACTCTACTTGGCGAGTAAACATTTTACTTTGAATAACTGCATCTTCTTCTTGCACATTCATTCGTTCTAAGAATGTTTTAATTCGTTCTGAACCAAAGCGTTTCATTAAGTCATCTTCTAAAGATAAATAAAATTGTGAAACCCCTGGATCCCCTTGACGTCCTGCACGTCCACGCAACTGATTATCAATACGACGTGACTCATGACGTTCTGTCCCGATAACTGCTAGACCACCTAGTTCAAGTACACCTAAGCCAAGTTTAATATCCGTTCCACGACCAGCCATATTTGTTGCAATTGTAACTGCGCCTTTTTGACCGGCGTTCATAATGATTTCGGCTTCTTTAAAGTGATTTTTCGCATTTAATACTTCATGAGGAATTTTAGCTGCGTTTAATTTATCAGAAAGTAATTCTGACGTTTCTACCGCAACAGTCCCCACCAACACTGGTTGTCCTTTGTGGTAACGTTCTTTAATATCTTCCACCACTGCATTAAATTTACTTTCTAAGGTTGGATAAAGTAAATCTGGACGATCGTCACGGATAATTGGACGATTGGTTGGGATTTGAATGACTTGAATATTGTAAATTTCACGGAATTCTTCTTCTTCTGTTTTAGCAGTACCAGTCATCCCGGCTAGTTTTTTGTACATCCGGAAGTAGTTTTGGAACGTAATCGTCGCCATTGTTTTTGTTTCATCTTCAATTTCGACGCCTTCTTTTGCTTCAATCGCTTGATGCAAGCCATCAGAATAACGACGACCATCCATGATACGACCAGTAAATTGGTCAACAATTAAGACTTTATTGTCTTGAACCACGTAATCAATGTCTAGTAACATGATATAGTTTGCCCGTAACGCTTGATCTAAATGGTGCGTTAATGCTGTATTTTCAATATCGTAAAGGTTATCCAATCCGAAAGTTTGTTCAGCTTTTTCAATACCTGCTTCTGTTAAACCAATTGTTTTAGACTGAATATCAATTTTGTAATCTTCGTCTTCTTTTAAGCGTTTGACAAAATTATCGGCACGCGTATAGAGTGCTGTCGATTTTTCAGCTTGTCCAGAAATAATTAATGGGGTTCTTGCTTCATCAATTAAGATTGAATCCACTTCATCGACAATTGCATAGTTTAATGGACGTTGAACCATTTGGCTGCGATAAACAACCATGTTATCACGCAAATAGTCAAATCCTAATTCGTTATTTGTACTATAAGTGATATCACAGTTATACGCTTCACGTTTTTCATCAGAAGATTTAGAGTTAATGTTTAAGCCAACGCTTAAGCCTAAGAAATTATATAATTCTCCCATTTCGTTAGAGTCACGGGTTGCTAAGTATTCATTAACTGTAACAACGTGTACTCCTTCGCCAGATAGTGCATTCAAGTATACAGGCATTGTGGCAGTCAAGGTTTTCCCTTCACCTGTTCTCATTTCAGGAATGTTCCCGTCATGAAGCACAATCCCACCCATTAATTGGACACGGTATGGGAATAAACCTAGTACTCGTTTAGCAGCTTCACGGACAACCGCAAACGCTTCTGGTAATAGTTCATCTAAGGTTTCCCCTTTTTGATAACGGGCTTTAAATTCATCTGTTTTTTCACGTAATTGTTCATCGCTGAGTTGTTCCATTGCACTTGCATGTGCATCAATTTTATCGGCGATTTTTTCTAATCGTCTTAATTCTTTTTTATCGTTTTCGATCATTTTTTTCAAAAAATTTGCCATTGGTATCTGTGTTCCTTTCAATTACCTCTTTTTATTTTTGTATCCTTTTTGTACAAGAAGCACAATCTATCCGTTTTATTTTATCATTACTTGACGAGAAAGAAAACCATTTCTCTCTATTTTACAGACATTTTCCTTTAAAAGAGGAACTTTTAAAGTTATTTTATGTATTTCTTTATTTTTTCTTTACTCTGTGCTTTAAAGATGTTTAAAGAGCTGAAATGCACGAAGGCATTTCAGCTCTTATTTTAAGCTTTAGTCTGTTTCAATCAAGCCATATTTGCCATCTTTACGACGGTAAACAATGCTTGTTCCATTTGTTTCAGCATCTTCAAAAATGAAGAAGTTGTGTCCTAACATGTTCATTTGTAAAACAGCTTCTTCACTGTCCATCGGTTTTAATGATAGACGTTTTGTACGAACGATGTCTAATTCTGAAGGTGTTTCTTCTGTTTCTTCACCAACTAAGAAGACAGCGGCTTTTGTATTGTTACGTCCTGTTTCACGAGATTTTCTGTTGATTTTTGTTTTAAATTTACGAATTTGTCGTTCTAATTTATCGACAACCAAATCAATACTTGCGTATAAATCAGGTGACGTTTCTTCAGCTCGTAAAACTAGATAAGGAAGAGGAATAGTAACCTCGACTTTGGCTGTTTTTTCAGTGTACACTTTCAAATTCACGTGAACCGTTGCTTCAGGTGAATCGCTGAAATATCTTTCTAATTTACCGACTTTTTTCTCAACATAGTCTCGAATCGCTTCGGTTACCTCGATATTTTCTCCACGTACATTATATCTAAACATAACAATTACCCCTTTCATCTACCAGTAAAGAAAAGATTAAAGGACCACTCTTTAATTCCCTTCTTCTTAATTTCATTATATCGAATAATCTGGGTTTTGCCAACAAAATAGTCATCAAATTTATGAATTCTTTTCTTTTTACCGCGCGAGAGTAAACGTATTCAAACTTTTAGGATAACAGTCATTGATAACAGCAGCTGCGTGGAAAAGAGTTCGTCCAGTGGTATAGATGTCATCCACCAAAATAACAGAACAATTTTTTAATTTTTTTTGGTTTTCTTTTTGGATGGCAAATGGTTGTTGCAACCGCATCCTTTCCTTTCTAGTTTTCTTAGATTGCGGAACATTTTCCTCTTTTCTAATTAAAAAAGGGCTGTACGGAACATCAGCCGCTTCTAGTAAGCCAATTACTTGGTTGAAGCCTCGTTTTTGCATTCGTTTTTCGGATAAGGGTATCGGAATAATATAGTCCACAGATTGTTGCTGAAAGTAAAAGTTGATTTCCTCATTAAAACACGTTCTTAAGCGGTAGTCTCCTTGAAATTTATAGCGTTCCATCCACTCTTGCATTCCTTCATCATAATGAAACAACGCTGCATTATGAAAAGAATACTCTGGATAAAGCAGCTGCCACCTTTGACAATCAAAACAATAGCGCTCTTGGCTGACGCGACTACAGCCAAAACAAGTGCCTATCATTGGCAGTTTCTGGAACTTTGCTTGGCAGTGCTGGCAAAGTGAAGGCCTCGCCCATTTTTTAAAACGTAAGAGCATTTTTAATGTTATCTCCAATCGAATGGGCTCTGCGCAATTTTTACAATCCATCTAACATCCCTCGTTTGCTAGCCAAGCGATTCATTTGCTTTATTTGCCGAATTGCCTCTTTCATGTCTCTTGTTTCCCCATCATGTAAAAATAAAACTTCGCCGTAATTGAATTCTTGTCTTCGATCGACTCGGCCCGCAATTTGGACAAGTGTTGAAGAAGTGAAGACTCGATGATTGGCACCATAAACAATAACTGAGACTGCATCAAAAGTCACACCACGTTCTAAAATGGTTGTAGTGATCAAAATATCCGTTTTCTGCTGACGCATTGCTTGAACTTTTTCCAGGCGAAGCTCATCACTACCATAAACGGCGACAACTTCTTTGTCGGAAAATCGCTCAGCTATTAACGCATGCAATTGGTGAATTAATGAAATGCTTGGGCAAAATAGTAAAACTGAATTACGCACCAATAAACGTTTCAAATGATGTGCAATGATTTTAATATTTTTGCTAGAAAGACGTTGCCACGACTGAATCCAAAATCGGCGTGGCACAGGTAATGGCCTACGATGATATCTTGCTGGCAAAATACTGGCTGCTAACTTCTTTTGCTGTAAAAGCTTCCGCAATTCTTTCGTAGGGGTTGCTGTTAAGTACACCAAACTACTTCTTTTTTTTCGTGCGTTACGCACTCCATAATAAAGATGCTCGTTATTAACAAAAGGAAAAGAGTCGACTTCATCAACGATAAGTAAATCAAATGCTTGATGGAATTTCAATAATTGATGCGTGGTGCAAATCACTAGTTTCGTATAACGATACGGCTCTTGACTGTTTCCATGAAGTAAAGCAATTGCTTCGTGAGGAAAAACCGCTTGGATTCTGGGAAACAGTTCTAAGCAAACATCGACACGCGGCGAAGCCAGCGCAATCCGCCCCCCTTCTTGTAAGGTTTGGTGCAAAACAGCAAATAACATTTCTGTTTTGCCCGCACCTGTAACTGCCCACACTAAGCGATTCTCTCTTGCTTTTGCTGTCTCACAAAGTTCAACCGAGATCGCTTGCTGTCCCTTTGTTAATTGTCCAGACCACTCAAAAAAGACAGTTCTTGGGCTATTGGGCCTTTCTGGTAAATGACAAAATTTTTGACAAGAAGTCACACGGCCTAATTGAATGCACGCATGACAGTAGTATACATTTGTCGCTAGTCTATTTTCTTTTTTTGATACGACTTCCCCGCACCGCTGACATTGAATTGTTAGGGGTGAATGCTCTAACATTGTTGGTAAATAAACCAGTTTTGTCTGTATTGAAGGTTCTGTTTCTTCAAGAATTATTTTACGTCCATGCAAATCTTCCATGTTAACCACCTCAATTATAAAATACGCATTTCTCTAGCTTTTTTGCGAAAAGTAAATATCCACCCGCATAGCGGGTGGCTTTTTAATAGCCCTAGAAGGGCTCGCTACCTGCTGCTCCCTTTAAGGGAGCTTTTTTAGAGACCGCCAACCGCTACCTTTCTATTCTTATCTAGCTGTTACTTCCTAAATGGATCTTTATACTCTCTTTTGTTTATACTATCCCTTACTCGATCTTCTGCTTCTTGTTCTCGTATACACTTTGCTATCGTTTTTTGGTTCAGTCCTACAGTGCTCACATAATAACCTTTTGACCAAAAGGATCGATTTCCATAATTGTATTTTAAATTCGCATGACGTTCATGAATGATTACTGCACTTCTTCCTTTTAAGAAACCCATAAAACCTGATACACTCAACTTCGGTGGAATTCTTACCAACATATGGATATGGTCGGGCATTGCATGCGCTTCAATGATTTCGACTTCTTTCATCTCACACAATTTTCTTAGTATTTTCCCTATATCTCGCTTCAATTGACCATAGATTACTTTTCTTCTATATTTTGGTGTAAACACAAGATGATACTTACAATTCCAACGAGTATGTGCTAAACTTTTATCGTCGTTCGACATTCAAAAACTCCTTTCGATTTGATAACGGTTGGTAGCCTTTATCTATTATATCGAAAGGAGTTTTTATCGCTAAAGCTCTGACCTCCACGCGCAGTACGCGTGGTTTTTTTGTCGAAATCTCTTTAGAGATTTCAACTGACTAAAGTCATTAAAAAAGACAAGTTGCTTTTTCGAAAATTCTCGAAAAAAACAACTTGTTTTTTCACTCTTTTTTATCTGCTTGTGCTAACAAACCCAAGGCTTGTTCCAACACTTTTTCCCCGTTCATTAAGCCGTAATCAGACATGCTAATGACATCTGTTGGGATACCTTTTGGTGATAGACGCTTTTCAAAATCACTCTTCATATAACGAACTTGTGGACCTAACAATAACACATCGACTGGATTATTTTCTAAATTTGTTTCTGCTTCCGATGCAGAAGCCGCAAATATATGGGCATCTAAGCCTTGATTAAATGCTGCTTTTTGCATTTTTGTAACAAGTAAACTAGTACTCATTCCTGCGGAGCAAACTAACATAATTGTTTTTTTTGACATTTTAACAGCCCCTTTTACCTTTGCCTTTTTCAATTTTCAACATTATCTATTAAAAATATTATAGTGTAAAGTTAATTTTTGTCAATCATTCTTGTTTTTTAAAGCGGATACAATCCTAGTTTAAACGTACCATGCTGACTTCAGCAATTTATTAAATACCACATATTCTTTTTCCAAATTCACTTGAACTACTTGGTAACTCGCATTCAACCAACCATAAGCGCCCTTTTCTGGATGCTTATAATCGTTCGCCCACCAATCGACATCTGTCTTAGCAGTTTTTGGTAAACCAGAATGAGGGAATAACAATTCATCAAACTGAGTAAAGGTCAAAGTAACTTGGGAACCGCCATTCGTTTTCAAATAATGAGTAATTGTATCATATTTTTTCTGTCGTGTATGTACCATTTTCCAGCGCCTCCCTTTTCTCTATCATACCTTATTATAACGTTTTTTTCCAAAAAATCTCACAAAAAAGATGAGAGAAAAAGTTGCTATTCAGTTGATTCTTTTTTATACTGACTTTATTACGAGAGAAAAGGATACCCATATGTTAGAAAGCTATATTACAGTCAAACAAGATGGTTTCAGCGAGATTGAAATCAAGAAATCGCGGTTTATCTGTTCTGTAAAGCGCGTAACATCAGAAGAAGAAGCAAAAGCCTTTATCGCCGCAATAAAAAAAGAACATTGGAAAGCCAATCATAATTGTAGTGCTTTTGTGATCGGCGAAAAAAATGACATTCAGCGGAGCAGCGATGACGGCGAACCTAGTGGCACTGCTGGTGTTCCAATGCTGGAAGTCTTAAAGAAAAAAGAGTTAATCAATGTAGTGGCGGTTGTCACTCGTTATTTTGGCGGAATAAAATTAGGCACTGGTGGTTTAATCCGAGCATATAGTCATGCTCTTTCCCACACTTTAGATGAAATTGGTTTAGTCATTGGCAAATTGCAACAAGAGCTATTGATTACGATCGCCTATCCTTTATTAGGAAAAGCCCAAGCCTTTTTGGAACATAGTCCCTACACGCTTAAAGAAACTATTTACACAGAGTCTATTCAGTTAATTTGTTTAGTAGATGAACAAGCAACAGAAACATTTATAGCTGAAATGACGGATCTACTTAACGGTCAGTTGACAATTGAAAAAGGCGCAACGAGCTATCACGAACTACCATTTAACGAAAAAGGAGCACAATCAAATGACATTTGAAGAAGTATTGCCACAGATTAAAGCAGGAAAAAAAGCCGTACGTAAAGGCTGGAGCGGTTTTGAACTTTTTATTGAATTACGTGATGAAATTGGCACCTCCGAAGGTGAATTTTTACAAGTTACCCCGTATTTTTTAATCAAAACTTCTGATGAAGGCTACAGCATGTTTTCACCAACACCCTGTGATGTCTTAGCAGAAGATTGGGTGATTGTTGAAGCATAACTACACACATAAGGTCTGGCAGATTACGGCGATTGCTCGTTCTTCCAGACCTTAATTTTTAAATGTTTAAAGGAGTTTTTCTTATGCCAAAAGAATTTGAAACAAAACGGGTGCTTGTAACCGGTGCAGCTTCAGGGATTGGCCAAGCACAAGCAATTGCCTTTGCTGAGCAGGGCGCTGAAGTTATTGGCATCGACCTAGACGAAACGGGGTTAAAACAGACAGCCGCACTGGTTAACCCAGATTCTGCTAAGTCATTTACTTATTTTGTCGGTGATGTGTCTTCTCCCTCATTTGTGCAAGCCACGATGAAACAAATTGTGAAAAACAACGGCCAAATTGATATTTTATTAAATACGGCAGGTATTTTAGATGATTATCGTCCTTCTCTAGAAACTTCGGAAGCTTTATGGGATCAAATTTTAGCAACCAATTTAAAAAGTGTCTTTTTAGTGACCAATGCTCTATTACCTTATTTCCTCCAACAAAAAAAAGGAGTAATCGTTAATATGGCATCTATCGCTGGCTTAGTGGCCGGGGGCGGCGGCGCAGCGTACACTGCCTCCAAACACGCAATCATCGGGTATACAAAACAACTTTCCTACGATTATGCCAAATTAGGCATTCGAGCAAATGCGATTGCGCCAGGTGCCATCCAAACACCCATGAACGCAGCTGATTTTGCAGGAGAAGGTGAAATGGCTACTTGGGTAGCACGTGAAACACCTGCGGGCCGTTGGGCACAGCCACAAGAAGTAGCAAAACTTTCATTATTTCTAGCTAGTGATAACGCTGATTATATCCACGGCACAGTTATGACCATTGATGGTGGTTGGACCATGAAATAAAAAGACTTTACAGAGTGTCTGTTCTTCAGTAACATGTAACACAGTGAGGCAACTCACACCATAACACTTCAGTTGGCTTTGCTGCCCTTCCTTTGGTTATGGTTATCACTAAAACACGTCGTTGTTTTATAAAGGAGAATCTTAAATGAATCATTCATCAAATCCACAAACCAGTACGTGGTCAGCTACGGCTTTGGCTAAAATGGCGCTGGTTACCGCTTTGTATGTCGTTGTCACTGTACTTCTCGCTCCGCTTAGTTTTGGTCCGATACAGCTTCGTCTTGCCGAATTATTTAATTATTTAGGCGTTTTTAACAAGCGATATATCTGGTCCATTACGTTAGGGGTTGCGATTGCCAACACCGCTTCGCCTCTTGGTATCATCGATATAGTCATCGGTAGTGCTGGAACGTGCGCAGTCTTATGGATTGCCTATTTTGCGACAAAAAACCAGCAAAATTTATTGATTAAACTAATGCTGACGGCCATTCTTTTTGCTTTGTCCATGTTCACTGTCGCCGGACCCTTAACGTTCTTTTATCAGTTACCTTTTTGGTACACATGGTTGACCGTTGGACTTGGTGAACTTCTTTCAATGACGGTCGGCGGCATCCTGATTTACGTATTAAATAAAAAAATACAGCTTGTAAAACGCATCGAAGAATAAAAAAGCGCTTGGGGTTTAAACCCCAAGCGCTTTTTAGCACTATCCTTTAGGTTGAATGAAGTCTGCTTGCCATTTTCCAAGAGATGGATTGTAATCAAAATACCAAAGTTGTGAAAAATATTGTTTTTGATGCTTGTATCCCGATAAAAAACGACCGCTTTGAGTATCTTCCTCGTAGTCAATACAAGAAAAATGAAGCATCAGTGAAAAACTGGTTTCACTAATAGGATGATAATTCGAAGCTGGCGCTACTTTCACTTTTTTCACATGATTTCTGATGCCCGCTTGTTGATTTGCTTGTAATACTGCAAGATGTTTTTGATAAAGTTTTTCTGTATAGTTATCTTTGACCACAGACAAGTTTTCTTGATCCCACGCTTGTTGTATTTCTTTTAAGAGTGCCTTTTTTTCTTTTGATGTTCCAGGTAATGCTGCCCACATTTCTTGAAAAGCTCCTTCATCGACTGGTTGATTTCTACGGCGTCTTTGCCAAATCATCGTGCCCCCAAAAAGAACAAAAAACACTGTTGAAATTAAGCCTTCCAGTGGCGTTGTGTTGCTGGTCCCGGTCTCGTTATGATGAACATAACTTCTTGATCCATCACCGCTTGGCGAAAAACCATTCGAGGGATTACCTCCGCTAGGACTTTCTACACGTCCGCCGCCATAGCCACCAGCTACAGCCGCCGATTGATTAGGCCATAAACAAAAGGCCATGGCACAACCCACAAAAACTAAAATTAACTTTCTCATTTTCTCACCTTTCGACCCCTTCAAACCAACAAATGAATAAATAGACGCAGAATACTAAACAAAGCGCCAAGATTAACAATGATTAATAATACCTTCAGCCATCTGCCATATGGTTGTACTGATTGATAACTTCGTTGATAAATACTCAAGCCAAACAGGACCGCTGGCCACATAAATATACTAGATCTTGGGCCAAACGAATTCCCCTCGCCCCAAAAATTCACATGAATGGGCACATGAGCTGGTAAATCAGGATAAACCACCGCACTTAATAACAGTAAACAGACTGCCAAGACACTTGTAACAATAAACAACCCCTGACTAACTTTTTCAATCTGCTTGTTTCTCATTATCTTAGCTTTCTCCTCTAGTTTAATGATGGATATACTTTCAGTTTATGCCTCCCTATCTGAATTTGCAATAAAAAAAAGACAAGGAAACATTCGATTAAATGTCCTTGCCTCTGTTTTTGAAAATCCTAAATCAAGCCTTTCACGCCTATATCTTTTCGATAGTACATTCCAGGAAATGAGTAATTATCCAATGTTTGATAAACTTTTTTGCGGGCTTCTTCAAGAGTCGAAGCAGTTGCTTCTGCTAAAAAGATTCGTCCGCCAGCCGAAACCAGAGCCTGTTCTGAACGAGTTACCCCTGCATAATAGATGGTTTCACCAGACATTTCGGGTAACGGTAGATTTGTCTTGTATTGATTAGGATAGCCTTCTGCTGCTACAACAACACCAACACTCGCTAACTCATTCCATACAATCGTTGGTTGCTCTTTCGCCAGCAATGAAGAAATTATTTCTGAAAGGGGACTCTCTAAACGTGCCAACACAACTTGTGTTTCTGGATCCCCAAATCGAGCATTAAATTCAATAACCTTGGGGCCAGTTGCTGTTTGGATTAAACCAGCATATAAAATCCCTTGAAACGGACGTTTTTCAGCCACCATTCCTTTAGCAGTCGGTTTCAGGACTTGACTAATGGCTTGCTGAACCGCTTCTTCTGGGATCTGAGGCACTGGTGTGTAAGCACCCATCCCCCCTGTATTCGGACCAGCATCCCCATCGAAAATCCGCTTATGATCTTGAGCAATCACCATCGGATATACCTTCTCATTAGAAACAAAGGCCATTAAGGAAAATTCTTCTCCTTGCAAAAATTCTTCGATTACAACCGTTTGACCGCTTGCTCCAAATTGTTGATCCTCCATCATCGCAACTAGCGCCCGTTTTGCGGCTGCTTTTGTTTCGGCAACTACTACTCCTTTTCCAGCTGCCAAACCATCCGCCTTAATAACAATTGGTACTCCTTGCTGTTCAATATATTCTAAGGCAGGTGCCAAACGTTGAAAGACCCGATATGCTGCCGTTGGAATCTGATATTTTTGCATAAAATCTTTCGCAAAACTTTTTGAACCTTCAATTATTGCAGCTGCTTTTGTCGGGCCAAAAATCAGTAATCCCGCTGCTTGAAAGGCATCTACAATACCTTCAATTAATGGCGTTTCCGGTCCGACGAATGTCCAATCAATCTGATTATCCTTCGCAAATTGAATTAGTTCCGTTTGCTGCTCTTCACTGATAGGTACAGTCCGAATATTATCACCACTCATACCAGGATTACCTGGTGCACAATAAACAGTCTTGACTTTATTTTCTTGCTGTAATTTTTTGGCGATTGCATGTTCACGACCACCACGCCCAATCACTAATATATTCATCGGTTTCTCCTTTAAAAATTAATGTTTGAAATGACGAGTCCCAGTAAAAATCATCGCAATACCATAATGATTCGCTAGATCAATTGATGCTTGATCTTTAATGCTCCCGCCTGGCTGAATAATTGCTTGAATGCCATGTTGTGCAGCATATTCCACGCTATCTGCCATGGGGAAAAAGGCATCACTTGCTAAGACGGCCCCTTGTAATTTTCCAGCTGCTTGGGCTTGATCAACTGCAATTTTTACTGAACCAATTCGATTCATTTGACCAGCGCCAATCCCCACCGTTTGGCTTTCATTGGCTAAAACAATAGCGTTTGATTTTACATGCTTGACTGCTTTCCAAGCAAAGTTCAAGGCGTCTCTTTCGGCTGGTGTGGGTTGGCGCTCTGTAACAACTTGCCATGCTTGGTCATTTTCAACAACTGTATCCTGTTCTTGAATTAATAACCCACCCATAACAGAAACTAATTCCTTCGCTTTTTTTTCTTGAGCATGAAAATCTAACGTTAACAAACGAAGATTCTTTTTCTGAGATAACAGTGCCAGAGCTTCTTCCTCAAAACTAGGCGCAATAATTATCTCTAAAAAGATTTGATGCATTTCAGCCGCAGTCGCTTGGTCCACTGGACGATTCAAAACAACAATGCCACCAAAAATTGAAACTGGATCTGCTTCAAATGCCTGACGATAGGCTGCCAAAATCGTTTTTCCTGTTCCTATTCCACATGGGTTCATATGTTTAACAGCGACGACCGTAGGTTCTGTAAACTCGCTAGCAATCCGGAGCGCTGCATCAGCATCTCGAATATTGTTATATGACAGTTCTTTGCCATGAAGTTGTCGAGCGGAAGCAACGGATAATGATACAGGTACAACGGATTGATAAAAGGTGGCCTGTTGATGGCTATTTTCGCCATAGCGCAATGTTTGCTTACGTTCATAAGTAAGCGTCTGTTTCTCTGGTTCAGTTTCACCCACTTGCGTCGTTAAATAGTCAGCGATAAGCGCGTCATAAGCAGCGGTATGACGAAAGACTTTTGCTGCTAATCTTTTTCTAGTGGCTAACTGGCTAGTTCCAGTGCTGCTAATTTCACTTAATACCTGTTCATAATCACTAGGATCAACCACTGCTGTTACGTCTTGATAATTTTTTGCCGCTGAACGTAACATGCTAGGACCGCCAATATCAATCATTTCAATCGCTTCTGCTTCAGAGATCGCTGGTTTTAAAATTGTTTCTTTAAATGGATAAAGATTCACTACTACAAGGTCAATAAATTGAATGCCTTGTTCAGTCAGTGCTTTTTGATGCGTTTGGTTTCCCCTTTTTGCCAAAAGTCCGCCATGGATATTCGGATGTAACGTTTTGACACGGCCATCTAACATTTCTGGAAAGCCAGTGATGTCGTCAATAGCAAGTGTCGGTACCCCCGCTTCTTCTAAGACAGTCCTTGTTCCCCCAGTGGAGATAATTTCAAAGCCATTTGCAACTAAGCCTGCTGCAAATGTTGTCACTTCTGTTTTGTCTGAAACGCTAATCAATGCTCTTTTGGTCATTTCGTTGTCTCCTTTACAATTTGTGAAATTATTTTTGGGTACCATTCGTGCTCAAGAGCATGAATTTTCTCTGCTAATGTGTCCAATGTATCTTCAGTATCAATCTTGGTGGTTGTTTGGAAAATAATCGGTCCTGTATCAACCCCAGAGTCAACATAATGGATAGTGATTCCTGTTATTTTCACTCCATAATGAAATGCCTCTTCAATTCCGTGAAGACCTGGAAAACTAGGTAACAGAGAAGGATGAATATTGACGATTCTCTTTGGATAAGCCTCCAGTAAAGTCCTGCCGATAATTCTCAAATAACCAGCTAACACGATTAAATCGATCTGATGCTCTTTTAAATGTTTCAATACTTGTTCTTCATACTGCCCACGAGATGGAAAATCAGATGGTGAAAAGCAAACAACGGGAATCTTGCGTTTTTTGGCACGGGTCAATACATAGGCTTCAGGCTGGTCACAAAAGACTAAGCTCAACTGCCCTGCGATTTTTTTTTGGGAAAAAGCTGCAGCAATCGCCTCAAAATTGCTACCATTGCCAGATGCAAAAACAGCTATCTTCATAAGGCTTCCTTAAAAATAACGGCTTTCGTTTTCCTAGGTACCAAACGACCAATTTCAAAAGCTTCTGGCAAAAGCTCCTGAACTTTTTTAACATGCTCTGGACTCACCGCTAAAATCATCCCTAAGCCCATATTGAAAATTTCATACATTTCTTCAGATGGAATTTCACCATATTTTTGAATCAATTTAAAAATTGGTAGCACTGGCCAACTATTTAATTGAATCTCTGCAGCTAGTGAGGAAGAAAACATTCTTGGTAGATTTTCTAAAAACCCGCCGCCGGTAATATGCGCAGCCCCATGCACGAGTCCTGCTTTTAACAATGGCAATAATTCCTTCACATAAATTTTTGTTGGTGTTAATAATTCTTCCCCTAACGTTTTGGGTGCCAATTCTGGAAGCTTGTCCGTTGTTTTAAACGAATGTTTCTTAAAAAAAACATTTCTTACTAACGAGTAACCATTAGAATGAAGACCACTTGAAGGAAGACCAATCAAAAAATCGCCTTCTTTTACGTTACTTGGAGTCAAGAGTTGACTTTTCTCAGCAATACCCACGGCAAAACCAGCCACGTCATAAGCATCTGCTTCATACATATCAGGCATTTCAGCTGTTTCGCCCCCAATTAAGGCTGCATTCGCCTCACAACAGCCAGCCGCAACACCCGCAACAATTGCTTCAACTTTAGCTGGATTAACGGTCCCTAACGCTAAATAATCTAAAAAATATAACGGTTCGGCGCCTTGTGCGACGACATCATTGACACACATTGCTACACAATCAATTCCGATTGTCTCGTGTCTCTGTTCTTCAATTGCCAAGAGTAACTTTGTGCCTACGCCATCCGTTCCTGATACCAAAACTGGTTCTTTAAGCTTGTAACTGCTTAAATCAAAACAACCACCAAAACCACCAAGCATGCCCAACGTTCCCGTCCGTTGTGTCTTTTGGCTATGCTTTTGAATTCGTTCCACTACTTCGTATCCTGCCTCAACATTTACGCCAGCTTTTGAATAGGCATTTTCCATGTCAATTCCTCCTAGTTTCTTTTTTCAAGGATGCTTGATATTGTTCTTCATAATCATACAAAGGCGTTGGATAGTCTCCATTAAAGTAAGCCATACACAGCCCAGAATAAGGAGCATCATAATTTAATTGAATCCCATCAATCAGCCCTGCTTCACTCAAAAAAGCCAGCGAATCTGCGCCAATCTGCTCTTTGATTTCTTCAATTGAATAGTTTGCCGCAATTAGTTCGTCCCGCGTCTGTATATCAATGCCATAAAAACACGGATATTTTAATGGTGGTGAAGCAATTCTGACATGAACTTCTTGCGCTTCTGCTTCTTTTAATAAATGGATAATGCGCCGAATAGTGGTTCCGCGAACAATCGAATCATCTACTAAAACGACTTTTTTTCCTTTGACCACGCCACGAACTGCCGATAGTTTCATACGGACACCTTGTTCTCTTAATTCTTGTGTCGGCTGGATGAATGTTCGAGCGACATATTGATTTTTTACTAAACCTAGTTCGTAAGGTATCTGTGCTTCTTCTGCATAGCCGCTAGCTGCAGACAATGACGAGTTCGGTACCCCAACTACCATATCAGCTGCGACTGGACTTTCGATTGCCAAGTTCTTTCCCATTCTTTTACGAGCTGTATGCACATTAACTCCAGCAATATTTGAATCTGGCCGTGCAAAATAAATATATTCCATTGCACAAATTGCCGGTTGGACTTCCGTAGTGAAAACCTCTATTTTCAAGCCTTCATCAGAAATGATGACTACTTCACCAGGCGCCACGTCTTGAATAAAGCGAGCCCCAACTGTTTCTAATGCACACGTTTCGGATGCCACAACGTACGCCCCATTGTTCATTTGTCCGATGGAGAGAGGGCGAAAGCCGTTGGGATCGAGTGCAGCAATCATCATCGTTTCTGTTAATAAAAGATAAGCAAAGCCCCCCTTAACCAAATTCAAGCTCTCTTTTAGTTTATCGAGAAACGAGGCAGCAGTGCTTTTTCGAATCAAGTGCATTAAAATTTCAGTGTCTGAATTGGAATGAAAAATAGCGCCTTCTCTTTCTAGTTGTTTTCGTAAACGCTTGGCATTTGTCAAATTGCCATTGTGTGCTAACCCAATTTGACTATCATAAAATTTAAATAAAAATGGCTGAATATTATCCACGCTACCCGTACCAGCGGTTGCATAGCGTACATGACCAATAGCCGCCGTTCCTTCTAACGCATTCAGTTGTTCTCGCTTTTGGAATACTTCTGCTAATAAACCTAAATCACGGTGGCCATCTAATTTCCCAGAATTGTTCGCCACAATTCCCGCGCCTTCTTGGCCTCGATGCTGTAAGCTGTGTAAACCAAAATAGGTCACTTGTGCCGCATCAGGATGACCCCAAATACCAAAAATACCACACTCTTCATTTAAGCTTTTTGCTTCATAAGACATGGAATCGCATCCTCCCATAAGGCTTTGGCTTCTTTTGTTGAACAATTGATCACATCATCTAACGCATGAAGGACCAAACCAGTTTCAGTCACTTTCCCAATATGTTGAGCTTTTCTTCCGATAAGTGTTTCAAATGCTTCTTGATGCTGGGGACTAACTGAAAGAATAAAACGGGATTGCGTCTCCGCAAATAGATATTCTTTTTTTAATGGCAGTGTCACCTGTAACCCCAGTTCGTTAGCAAAAGCCGACTCGGCTAAAGCAACGGCAACGCCGCCTTCAGCGCAATCATGCGCGCTAGCAACTAGGCCTGCTTGAATTGCTTTTAAAACTAATTCTTGGTTTGCTTTTTCCTCTTTTAAATCAAATGAGCGTAATTGCCCTTCAATTCGACCCAGTTGCATTTTCTGAATTTCTGAGCCGTTAAAATCTGCGTGGGTTTCACCGATGAGATAAATTAAGTCATCCACTTGTTTAAACGCTTGTGTGGTAATTTGTGAAACATCTTCAATCACTCCCACCATGCCGATCATTGGCGTTGGATAAATGGCTTGACCATCTGTTTCATTGTAAAGAGAGACGTTCCCAGAAATCACGGGTGTTCCTAGCTGACGGCAAGCTGCGGCGATTCCATCCGCCGACGTCCATAATTCCCAAAAACTTTCTGGTTTATCAGGGGAACCATAATTCAAACAATCAGTGATAGCCAAAGGTTGTGCTCCACTTGCTACAATATTACGAGCTGCTTCTGCAACCGCAATTTGCCCACCAATTTCAGGATTTAAATACAAATAACGGCTATTACAATCTGTCGTCATCGCTAAGGCTTTATTGGTGCCCCGCACTCTTAAAACAGCTGCATCACTTCCTGGTTGCACCACTGTATTCGTTTGTACTTGACTATCATAGGTTTCGTAAACTGATTTTTTTGATGCAATCGTTGGCTGTTGCAATAGGCGTTTTAATAATTCCGTGCTATTCGTAATTTCTGGAATGAAGGGCGCTAATTTTTTAAAAGCACGCATCCGTTCTGGTTCTTGATAGGCTTTCTGGTAAACAGGTGCTTCTTCTGCTAAAGCATCTACTGGTACATCTGCGACTATTTTGTCACTGTGAAAGACACGATACTGTCCATCATCCGTTACGGATCCAATCGCTACCGCTTCTAAGTCATACGTTTGAAACAATTCACAAACTTGCTGTTCTGCTCCTTTTTCCACACAGATTAACATCCGTTCTTGGGACTCAGACAAGAGCATTTCATAGGGGCTCATCTGCGTCTCTCTCTGCGGAACTTTATCCAGCTCTAGAATCAAGCCTGAACCTGCTTTTGATGCCATTTCAGCACTTGAAGAAACCAAGCCAGCCGCCCCCATATCTTGGATGCCGATTAAAATATCTTGATGATTTTTGATTAAATCAAGACAAGCTTCCAATAATAATTTTTCCATAAACGGATCACCTACTTGTACTGCAGATCGTTGCTGTTCTTCACCTTCACTAAATTCTTCTGAAGCAAAGGTCGCACCATGAATTCCATCTCGTCCTGTTTTCGCACCTACGTAAAGAATGCTATTTCCGACGCCTTTTGCTTGGCCTTTTTGAATCTCATCATGACGAATCAATCCCACACACATAGCATTGACAAGTGGGTTTCCTTGATAACATGGCTCAAAAGCAATTTCGCCGCCAACGGTTGGAATACCAATACAATTTCCATAACCGCTAATCCCCGCCACAACTTCTTGAAACAAATAACGTGTTCGTGCATCCGTCAGTTCGCCAAATCTTAGCGAATCCAGTAAAGCAATCGGCCGCGCCCCCATACTGAAAATATCGCGAATAATTCCACCAACGCCTGTAGCTGCTCCTTCGTAAGGTTCTACTGCAGAAGGATGATTATGGCTCTCTGCTTTAAAAACAACAGCTAATCCGTCACCAATATCGACAATCCCAGCTCCTTCACCAGGGCCTTGAAGCACTTGTGGCCCTTCCGTCGGAAACTTTTTTAAAACGGGCTTGGAATTTTTGTAAGAGCAATGTTCACTCCACATCACGGAGAATAAGCCAGTTTCTGTATAATTAGGTTCTCTTTGCAAAATGGTCTCAATCTGATGATATTCTTCATCTGTTAGTCCCCATTCTGCATACAACCGTGTCTCCTTGATTTCTTTTGGTGTTGGTTCATTCATCATTGGCTTAATTCCTTTCCAAAGTTTTTAATGATTGAAGCAAAAAAGCTGCGTCCATCTGTTGAACCTAACAATTCTTCCATCGCTCGTTCCGGATGAGGCATCATTCCTAGAACATTGCCCTGTTCATTACAAATACCAGCAATATTCTCAAGACTACCGTTCACCTTTTCTTGATACGTAAAAACAATTTGGTTCTTTTCTTTCAGCTCTTTCAACGTTTTTTCATCACAATAGTAATTCCCTTCGCCATGTGCTACTGGTAAATGTATCGAAACATTTTCAGGATACTCGCTTGTAAACTTTGTGTGCGTATTCACTTTCAATGGGACACTTTTACAAATAAAACGAAGCGAATCATTTCTTAACAACGTACCAGGAAGCAAGCCAATTTCTGTTAAAATTTGAAAGCCATTACAAGTACCAAAAACCATTTTGCCTTCTGTAGCAAAGCGAATCACCTCATTGATAATTGGCGAAAACCGAGCAATTGCACCACAACGTAAGTAATCGCCATAAGAAAAACCACCAGGCAATAACACGCCATCAAATTTTGCTAAAGAAGTGGCATCGTGTCGGACAAATTCTGCATCGATGCCCATCACCTCTTTGACAGCCCACAATAAGTCTGCATCACAATTGGATCCTGGAAAAACAATCACTGCCAATTTCATTTAAATTTCCTCCAAAGATAAAATTTCAAAACGATAGGATTCCATATTTACATTGGCTAATAGTTGATCACAAATTTGTTCAATTTTCTCTTCAATTGCTTCTGTCTGCTGGACGTGCATTTCAAAATACTTACCGACACGGATTTCGGCTACTTCTGTAAAACCAAGCCGATGGACTGCTTCCTTAACCGCTTCACCTTGGGGATCCAAAATTGATTCTTTATACGTAACATAGACTTTGACAAAATACATACGCGCTTCCTCCTCAATTAGCTGTTAGTAAACGTTGTAAAACTTCTTCATATACAGGAACTATTTCTCCTAATTCACGGCGATAAACATCTTTATCCAGATGTTCGTTTGTGTTTAAATCCCATAAACGACAGGTGTCTGGAGAAATTTCATCTGCCAGTAACAATTGATTGGCCTTCGTCCGACCAATCTCGATTTTAAAATCGATCAAACAAATATTGAGGCGTTGAAAGAGTTGACTAAGCGCCTGATTAATTTGTAAAGCCAATGCTTTGATTTCCACAATTTCAGCAGGAGTGGCTACTTTTAGAAATTGAATATGGTCTTCGTTAATAAAAGGATCATCCAGACGATCTTCTTTGTAATAAAATTCGATAATGGGCGTCACTAATTTAGTGCCCTCTTCAATCGCTAAACGCTTCGAAAAACTTCCTGCCGCATAATTACGTACGACAACTTCCAAAGGAATCATTTCTACGGCCTGAATTAATTGTTCGTGTTCAGATACTTTTTTGATAAAATGATTGGGAATCTTCTGTTGCTGTAAATGTTCAAAAATTAGACTAGTGATTTGATTATTCAAAGCGCCTTTCCCAAGAACTTTGTCTTTTTTTTGACCGTTTAAAGCTGTTGCTTGATCAAGATATTCCACAAAAAGAACCGCTGCATTTTCTGTTTGATACAAATTCTTCGCTTTTCCTGTATACACAAGTGCTTTCTTTTCCATTCTTTCCCTCTTCTCGTTAGCTTCATGAACCCTATTCTTTCTAAGTCAGCTGATTTACATCAGACAAAAACTTACATTAGTTACAAAAAAAACAATAATCGTTCGTGTTTGTCGAATGTAAAAATAAAAAACTTTCTTGGAGCAAGCATTTATTAAGTTACATTCCAAATACCAACAGTCTCAATTTCCTTTAACGTTTCTGATAAGCAAGGTGTTGTAATGGTGACGTGGCCCATTTTTCTGCCAACTTTTGATTCGGCTTTTCCATAGTAATGGACTTGCCAAGTGGGTTTTGACGTGCATAACTGGTAGCTTTTTTCTAAGTGTTCGCCTAAGAGATTCACCATAACCACTGATTGAAGTAATTGGGGTAACCCAATGCCCCAATTGCTAATCCCTCGAATATGCGCATCAAATTGACTAAATGAGCAAGCTTCAATAGAGTAATGACCTGAGTTATGAGGCCGTGGCGCTAATTCATTGACGTACAACTCTTCTGAATCCGTTAAAAACATTTCGATAGCTAAAACCCCAGATAGATTTAATTCCTCAGCAATGTATTGCGCCAATTCCGCTGCTTTTTGTTGCACATTCTCAGAAATTCGTGCTGGCACAATTGATTCATGCAAGATATTCTTTCGATGAATGTTTTCAGATACAGGAAAGCTTTGGTAACCATGCTTATTCCCTGCAACGATGATTGAAAGTTCTTTAGTGAAAGGCACCCACTTTTCTAATTCACAAGTGGCGTTAGCTAATAATTTAGTCGCTTGGGAGAAATCCTCTTCGCATTTTAAGACGACTTGTCCTTTTCCATCGTATCCACCTTGAATAGTTTTTAAGACACATGGAAAACCAATCTTTTCTATTGCTTGTGGCAGCTCTTTCTGGCTTTTTACTTCCGCAAAAGGGGCAATCTTACAGCCAATCGATTGAAGAAACGTTTTTTCAAGCAATCGATTTTGAGTAATTTTTAACAATTCTGTTCCTTGTGGCAACTTTTCTAGTGGAATGGCCTTTTCTAGGGAGGCCACTTCAATATTTTCAAATTCATAAGTGATCACATCGCATAACTCTGCTAGTTCAGTTAAAGCAGATGTCTGATCAAAGGCTGCCACAATTTGACGGTCAGCTACTTGACCAGCTGGACTATTGAGCGTTGGGTCCAACACAATCATTTGGAAACCCATTTTTTTACCACTCATGACTAGCATTCGCCCTAACTGTCCTCCACCTATAATGCCAATAGTTGCTCCGACTTTTAAAGGTTTATTCAAGTTGTTCCCCACTTTCCATAACCGCTTTTTCCAATGATTGTCGTCTTGCTTGGATTCTTTCTGCTAACTGTAAATCATCAATACTTAGTATTTCTGCAGCTAATAACCCAGCATTGGTAGCACCTGCTGAGCCAATCGCAGTTGTTGCTACAGGAACTCCGCCTGGCATCTGCACAATAGACAACAGTGAATCAATACCGTTTAATGTTCGTGTTTTAACTGGAACACCAATGACAGGTAAGGTTGTCTTTGCAGCTACCATCCCTGGTAAATGGGCCGCTCCACCAGCGCCAGCGATAATAACCTTCAATCCTTTTGTTCGTGATTCCTCTGCAAAACGAAACATCAAATCAGGGGTCCTATGTGCTGATATCACTCGTTTTTCATAAGGAATTTTCAACTCTTCTAACACAAGACAAGCAGCTTTCATCGTTGCCCAGTCTGAGGTACTTCCCATAATCACAGCGACTAATGGTTTCATGAATATAATAACTCCTTCCGCCTTTTTTCACTGTTATTCTAACAATGAGAAAAAGAGATGTCAAAGAAAAACCGAAATATTATAAATTAAAATTATATAATGTTCGTGTTTACCAAAAAAAGAGCCATCGGAAAGATGACTCTTTTTTGCTATTTTTAGCGTTGCTTCCTCTTTAAGAAGAAACGTCGCCTGTATTAATAACTGGTTGTGTGCCCTTATCAGTAATGATTGAGACTAGTAAATTATTAATAAGTTGTACTTTTCGTTCATCGGTAAAATTAATTTCTTGCCCTTCTTCAATCTGTTCTAAGGCCATTTGTGTCATGCTTACCGCACCTTCCACAATTGTTTGTCGGGCCGCTAAGATTGCTTTTGCTTGCTGTCTTTGCAACATGGAGCTAGCTATTTCAGTTGCATAAGCTAAATGATTCAACCGTGTTTCGATAACCTCTACACCAGCCACTGCTAAGCGTTCTTGCAATTCTTTGGTTAACTCCTCGGAAATTTGTTCGGTATTTCCTCGCAGAGTTACATCATTATCTGAAAAAGTGTCATAAGGATATTGTGTTGCTACATGCCGGATTGCCGTTTCGCTTTGAATTTCCACAAAGTCTTGATAATAATCGACATTAAATAACGCCTTAGCTGTATCGACTACCCGAAAAACGATGACCGCAGAGATTTCGATTGGATTCCCGTCAGAGTCATTGACTTTTAATAGAGAACTATTGAAATTTCGTACTTTCAAAGAAATGTTCATTTTTTGCGTAAATGGAATGGTAATAAACAACCCATTTTCTTTAATCGTACCTAAGTAGCGACCAAAAAATAAAATAGCTTTCGCCTGGTTGGGACTAACAATGGTTAAGGAACTTAAAAATAAAATAGCCCCAACTAACAAAATAATACCTAAAACAACAAGAACACCATTGGTATGACTCGCTCCATAAATAAATAAACCAATTCCCGCAATTAAAATAACTAATAAGCTCGCAATTCCTACGTAGCCACTCATATAAAATGTTTTTTTCTCTTCCATCTGTTTCACTCTCCTAACTCATTTATCTGGTCCTTATTATACACCTCATTGCCTTCAATAGAGTAACTTTTAACATTAAATAAACTGATTTTTTCGGGGCTCTTGTAGTATACTGAGAACAAAGAAATCCCAAGAAAAGGAGTGATAGAATGCGCTATTTAAGCAAGGACATTTTAGAGGAAGTCATCACTCAACGCCCCTCTGACTCTTATAAAAGTAATTTTGGGCGTGTTGTATTAATCGGAGGAAACCGACAATATGGCGGAGCCATCATCATGAGTACCGAAGCGTGTATCAATAGTGGCGCTGGTCTCACCACTGTGATTACTGATGTTAAAAATCACGGGCCTTTACATGCAAGATGCCCAGAAGCGATGGTCGTGGGCTTTGAAGAAACAGTCCTTCTGACGAACGTCGTAGAGCAAGCGGATGTTATTTTAATTGGTCCAGGTTTAGGCTTAGATGCTACTGCACAACAAATATTAAAGATGGTACTCGCCCAACATCAAAAACAACAATGGTTAATTATCGATGGCTCAGCAATTACCCTGTTTAGCCAAGGCAATTTCTCCCTTACCTATCCTGAAAAAGTTGTTTTCACACCTCATCAAATGGAATGGCAACGTTTGAGTCACTTACCTATCGAGCAACAAACACTGGCAAATAACCAGCGCCAACAAGCAAAATTAGGCAGTACGATTGTTTTAAAAAGTCATCGCACCACAATTTTCCACGCAGGAGAACCTTTTCAAAATACAGGTGGCAACCCTGGGATGGCTACTGGCGGAACTGGGGATACCTTGGCTGGCATCATTGCTGGTTTTTTAGCTCAGTTTAAGCCGACAATTGAAACCATTGCTGGCGCCGTCTACTTACACAGTCTCATTGGAGATGATTTGGCCAAAACTGACTATGTTGTTTTACCAACGAAGATTAGTCAAGCCTTGCCGACATATATGAAAAAATATGCCCAGCCCCACACTGCACCTGATTCTGAACTATTAGAACAGAAGCGTTCGAGATAAAACCCGAAAAGGCTAAATGGTGACAAATTTTGGGTTAAAAAGCAGGATTTAAGCCTGGGCCGAAAATCAAAAGCGATTTTCAGCCCAGGCTCTCTTTTTATTTTTCCTTATAAACATTTTTTAACGTTAATGGAGCGCCAAAGGTATGAAAATTCAAGCCTTTGACTTTATCATTTTGCAGGACTGTTTGTTCATTTTGGCTAAGTGGAATCATGCCAGCAGTCGTTTCAATCACTTCTTTTTCAGCTGCAATCAGTGTCGCCCATCTTTTTTCTGGCTCTAAGGCATAGGTTGTGGCTGCTTCATCTAATAATTTGTCATAGACAGGGTTCTGATAATTGCGATCATTGCCCTTGTATAAAGTCATCAGGGTAGAAATAGGGTCTTGATAGTCTGGTGTCCAGTAAATTAAGAATAAATCATAGTCACTTTCTCGCCCAAAGTTCAATGCAGCTTCAGTCGGCAATGCGGTTAGCTCTATTGTCAAACCAGGAAACAATTCTTGTAGCGAGCCTTGCAAAATTTCACCAATTTTTTTGTAAGAACCATCATCTGTTACCATCAATTCAACGTTAACCTTTTCTCCTAATTCTGCTTGTGCTTTTTTCCAATAACTTTGCGCTTTTTCTTTGTTATAAACCATTAAATTACCTGCTTCTTGACGAAAATCGAGACCCGTTGTGGGATTCGTCACAAAGCCTTCCGTAATCGCACCATATAGCGCTTTAGAACCATCTGCAATAATATTATTGACTAGATTTTCTTTATCTATTCCTAAAGCCAACGCTTTACGCAGGTTTTCGTTTGCAAGCGGCGTTGCTTGCCCTTTCCGTTTTTGATTTAAGCGCAAATAGTTCATTGTCGCTGTTGGATACGAATGATACAACGTATTATTTTTATTCTGTTGCGCCAGTTCACCACTTAGTGTAGCCACATCTAATTGTCCATCTTCAAAAAGATTCAATGCAGTAGATGTTTCTTTGATAACCGTATAATTGATAATGTCTGAGCGCACGTTCTGGTGATCCCAATAGCGATTATTTTTTGCTAGTTGCCAGTCCATCTTTGTTTGCTGCCAATCTTTTACCACAAACGGGCCATTATAGACGACTTTATCGCTAGCAGTTCCATAGTCCGCACCAAATTGTTCGACTACTTTTTGATTTTGCGGGAAAAATGTAGGAAAAGCTAACAAGGACGTAAAGTACGGTTTTGGCTCTTTGAGCGTCACCTTTAATGTATAATCATCCACAGCTGTGACACCAAGTTCATTGGGTGCTAATTTTCCCGCTGAGATTTCTGCACCATTTTGAATTGTTTCAACGATGAGGAAGCTATAAACAAAGCCGTTTTTAGGATCAATCATTTTTTTCCAAGCATATTCAAAATCATGCGCTGTGACAGGATCATCGTTACTCCAAACCGCTTCTTTTCTCAAAGAAATCGTGTAGGTTTTTCCATCTTCTGAAATCGTCGGCAATGCTTTTGCTACGGCTGGTACCAATTGGTCTTGTTCATCTAAACTATATAACCCTTCAAACGCTGCTGTTTGGACAATAGCATCTGGAAAATCCAATAATACAGAGGTGTTGAGCGTTGTTAATTCCGAGGGTGACATCAGTTGAACGGCTTCTTTGGTATTTTTCTGTTTCTTTTTATTTTCATTTTTATTGGTACACCCAGCTAAAAATCCTACCAATAAAATACAAACCATTGTGATTTTTAAATACTTTTTCATCTTCTTTCTCCTATAACTCTTCATTTTTTTATGCTCTTACTTACAGAAAGACAGCTCCCCTTTTATTTTGTCCTTTCCACAAGCATCCAGACAACGACCGCTGGCTCCAACCCATCATTATAATTAATGTGCCCCTCACCAGCTTCAATTAATTGGGCTTGTCCAGCTTTTCCAACTAAGTCTTGACCATCTTCTAAAATCGTATGTGCTTCGCCAGAAATCACATAAGAATATTCATCCTGTTCATGGCGAGCATATCCAGCTAAAGGCCGTTTTTCACCAGGTTGTAATGTAATAATGCCCATTTGAACTTGTGCATTTGGTTGGTTTTCTTTATCAAAAAAAATCGTCATTTCTTCTGATTCTGCTGATTTAATAAGCAATAGCTTCCCCTCCTTTTTTAAATCTTGTATCTTCCATTATTCCTTTAAATAGTATTAAAGTCAATCTTTTTATAGAAAATTCTGAATATTCTACACAAAAAAAAGAGAGCATGAATTCTCTCTTTTTTGTCTCTTTAAACTTTTACAATCCAGCCTTCTGGCGCTTCTTTGTCACCAAACTGTATGCCAACCAATTCATCATATAGTTGTTTGGTCACTGGTCCAACTTCTGTTTCACTATAAAACACATGGAAATCTGTGCCATTTTGAATCCCTCCAATAGGAGAAATAATCGCCGCTGTGCCACAAGCACCCGCTTCGGAGAAGTCCGCTAATCGATCAATGTAAACGTCTCCTTCAAGCGCCGTCATCCCTAAACGTTCTTCTGCTAGCGTCAATAATGAATATTTAGTAATACTTGGTAAAATAGACGCTGATTTCGGCGTAATAAAAGTACCATCTTTGGTTATGCCAAAGAAATTGGCTGCACCAACTTCTTCAATTTTCGTATGCGTATACGGATCTAAATAAATGCAATCACTAAATTCTTTCTCATGTGCTTCTGCACCTGGTAAAAGACTAGCTGCATAATTGCCCCCCACTTTAGCGGCCCCAGTTCCTCGACCCGCTGCTCGATCATAGTCAGAAACAATAAAGTTGGTTGGTGCTAAACCATTTTTAAAATACGAACCAACCGGCACGCAAAAAATAGAAAAAATGTATTCTTTGGCGGGTGCTACGCCAATATTATCGCCGACACCAATCATATAAGGGCGAAGATACAACGTACCGCCCGTTCCATATGGCGGTAAATAAGCAAGGTTGGCTTTCACCACTTCTTGGCATGCAGAAACAAAGGTTTCTACTGGTACTTGTGGCATCAGTAGACGCGCACAACTTTTTTGTAACCGTTTGGCATTTTCATCTGGACGAAACAAATTGACAGAACCATCTGCACATTGATACGCTTTTAATCCTTCAAAACATTGTTGGCCATAATGTAAAGCAGGCGAACCTTCACTAATCGTTAACTGATTGTTATCTGTTAGCGTGCCTTCTTCCCACTTGCCATCTCGCCAATAACTAATATAACGAAAGGGCGTTTTAATGTAAGAAAATCCTAAATTATTCCAATCAAGATTGGCTTTTTCCATTGTCGTAGCACCTCAATTATTTTGATTTTTTATCTTAATTAGTGTAATTGTACCCACCAAAAACTAGAAA
The DNA here is from genome assembly GCF_050558155.1 of Enterococcus sp. DIV0294. Lineage (NCBI taxonomy): Bacteria > Bacillati > Bacillota > Bacilli > Lactobacillales > Enterococcaceae > Enterococcus > Enterococcus sp. DIV0294. The sequence continues at coordinate 1,624,710 of NZ_CP187889.1, forward strand.
AGCAAGTCTTATTCTCATTCTTAACTTTTGTTATTTTTTCTTACTTGTCCATTTCTCCCTCGCAAAAAAACCTTGATAACCGTTTCTTGAATTGCAACGGAATATCAAGGTTTCGAAAAATTATTCAGTATATTCTTTGGTTTCTTGTAACGTACCATCTTGCTTATAGATTTTCAACTTTGTTTGCTTATTCCGAGCAATTTCTTGAGCTCGTTCAACCGCCTCTTGTTTGTGGGTAAATGTATTACTTGCTTTTTCAGCGCTGTCTGAAATCACCAACCATTGGCCGTCTTTATATTTAACGTTGACAGCCGCCGTTAATAATTTTCCCGCATGTTTATCCTGTTTATGCGAATCTTGTTTCGTAGGATTTGCTTCTTGTTCGAAGGCTTTTTTGTCTGCTGCACTTGCCTCTTGATACCATTTCTCCGCTTGACTAATCGCAATTGGAATGGCGCGATCATCAGGGTAGCCATCCGCAAGCAACGCATTGCCAATATCTATCGCTTTTTTCCGAATCAAAGGTGCTAAATTTTTCATTGATGTAGGATAATCATTCATATTCCAAGGCATCAAAATCTCCTCCTTAAATTCTGTCTATTACTAGCTTACTACAGAAAAGGAACATTTGAAAAAGAAATGATTACTTTGAATATTTCCTGAACATTCTTGAGAGAATAAGCCTAATTTCCCGTTGGCCAAACTTCTCAATCTTTGAGTGTATGATTACTCATTTCCCTTTGAATCAGTTATGATAAAGGAAGAAATAAATTTTTTGGAGGGATTTTTATGAAAATGTCTAAAGTACTCACCCCTGTTTTGACGGCAACTGCTGCTCTTGTGCTGCTTAGTGCTTGTTCATCTGATAAAAAAACAGATAGTAGTTCTAGTAGCAAAGAAACAGCTAATTCAAGTACAGAAGTAGTCTCTGGTGCTTCAATTAGTGCCAAGCCTGAAGAACTCGAAATGGCGTTAAGTGATAAAGGAAATTGGATTGTCGCAGCTACTGACAATGTCACTTTTGATAAAGAGGTAACAGTTGCTGGTACTTTCCATGATAAGGGGAAAGATTCCAACGATGTCTATCGCAAATTAGCGCTTTATTCTCAAGATGATAATAAAAAAGTAACTACTGAATATGAAATCACGGTTCCTAAACTAATCGTTTCTTCTGAAAATTTCAACATCGTTCACGGGACTGTCAAAGGTGATATTGAGGTGAAAGCAAATGGCTTTACTTTAAATGGTACCAAAGTTAATGGCAATATTACTTTTGATAAACAAGAATACAAAGATTCTGCTGACTTAGAAAAAGATGGTGCCACTGTTACTGGTGAAGTCACCGTAGCCAATAATTAAGTTCTTACCAGACAATTTTAACTAGTAAAAAACCAATGACGAATGTTCAATCAAATTTGTCATTGGTTTTAGTTTGTAAACACAGTGCCAGCATTGGTAGATAATTACAAAATGAACTCACTCTTTGCCATAAGCCTAAATAATTAAATGGTTTTACCTGTTGTAGTTGTGGAATCCTTGCTAAGCCATATAAGCCGGCTGCAAGCATACATAAAATAAACAAAAAGCCAAAAAGTTTTTTATTTTTTTGCGAACCGTATTTACTATAGATAATGGTTAAGACGCCTGATAACAACAAAAAGCCTGTATAACCGACTGCTGATCCTCCGTTATGAAGCGCGGCAGCAACTGTGCCAGCGCTTGAAGTGTCTACGCTGAAGAGCCCACTGAAAATACAATCAAATAAACCATAAGCGCCAATCATTGCCACTACTAACCAAGCACCTTTTTTCGTTTTTCTGGAAAAAATAGCATATATCCTAGGTAAACTTGCTAACATCAACATTCCCGCAATGATAGTTAACCGATTAAAGTTTTCCCTAACTGGACTATTCACATCACCTAATAAGCTAATTACTTCTGTCAATTGATTGTAACCTTGATCTTTGAATCCGACATAATAAGGTGTAAAAAAATCAAGTAAGACCCCTAAAACTAAAAAATAGCCGCCATATTTTTTTAAAAGCTGCATTTATTCACCTCAATTTTGATTTTCTATTTATTTTAAGTATAGCATATCAAAAATTCCAAATAATGAAACTTTCTGTTCCACTAAAAAACTTTTCGTCAACGCGAGACGAAAAGTTTTACTTTAGGATTCAATAGAATCTACAATCTTATCATTTTCTTTTGATTCATTTAGCCACTCCGAGACAATAATTTTAATGATTGCAGCAACAGGAACTGCTAAAAACATCCCTAAGACGCCGAAGTACGCTCCCCCAATCGTGATTGAAACAATAATTAAAATCGGATTGACATTTAGGGCATCTCCCATAATTCGAGGACCAATAATATTGCCGTCAATTTGTTGTAAAATTAATAAAACTAGTAACACCGTAATTGCTTGAGTAACACCACCTGTGAAAAGCGTAATCACACCAGCAACAATTGATGCAAAAATCGAACCAAAATAAGGAATCATATTACAAATACCTAATAAAATCCCCAAAGTCACAGCAAATTTCACATTCAAAATACTTAACAAAATCGTTGATGAAACGCCAATTATACAAGCATCAAGAAATTGGCAACTGATAAATTTATAGAAAATTTTATTCGTTGTATTTAACCAGGTTTGTGTTTGCTTGTACACTTTTTCAGACAGCAATTTGTGGGCAGCCTTTTCAACAAATGTCAAAATAGATTGCTTAAATACCAGCGCATAAATTGAGATAATCAACGTTAAAAATGCATTTAAAAAGAATGAGGAAACATTTTTAGTCAACGTTCCTAATGAAAATAACGCTTGTGTCCATTGATTTAAAAAACGTTCCGGCGACAAATCTTTAAGGACGCTATTTAAATATTTTTCAATCGCAGCTGTTTTTAAAATCCCTTTATCTTCTAAACTCATCACAAACTGAACCATGTGATCATAAAAAGTGGGTAAAGAGTTTGCTAAATCTACTAAATTACTAATGAGTAGCGGAACGATATAGTTTAATGTCAAAACAAAAATAAACAAAATAATCAGGTACAAAAGGAGTACGCTCAAGCCGTGTTTCGCTTTTTTAACGACTGGTAAAGGAACTCTTTCTAGTAATCCCTCGATTTTTTTCTGACTTCCACTCAATAAATAAGCAATCACAAACCCAGTAATGAATGGGGATAAGATGCCTAATAAACCCGAAACACTATGGACAAAGTGCTGATAATTCGTGATTAATAAATAGCCAACAATCAGCGCCATTACAAATAAAAAGCGGACAACCCAGTAATTCCAATCAACATTGTATTTCTTCAATCACTTCACCTCTAAATAAATTATGCCTATCATTGTAATTGTAAACGATTTGTGGCAAAAGGCAAGTTTGTCCATTCGTTCTTGATGAAATACACAAAGAAGCCTGACACTTAAAAAAATGTGTCTGTTTATTCTACAGTATAAAAATGAGGCACTAGACCTTGCTTCTTTTCATAAAAGAAGTAGAGCGTGGGACAAAAATCACTTTGGATTTTTGCTTCACGCTCAAAAACTGATAAACGGCGAGAACAGAAGCAACACTACGCGTTGCTCCGATCTCAACAACTTCTAAGGTGTTTTCTCGACATGCGTCTCGTCACAGTACAGCCTTCAAAAGAGCTACAGCTCTAAGAGTTGCGATGTTTCACTGTGAAGCATGAACAGATGAAATCATCGTACCTACTTGGTGAAGGTCCTTCGGAAATAAGCCGAAATTGTTGAGAATCACGAAGAACGTAGTGATTCGATGATGAACAATACCTACTTGGTCTCCAAAAATTATAGAACACCGGGTAGGTATCATGCAACATCAACTCGTTCCTCGTTGTGTTTTATGACAATTTTCGGAAATTTCTTCTTATTGCTGAGAAACACTATTTGCAAAGCAAATAGATGTTGAACAGTACCTACTTGGTTCTCGGAGTTAAGCACTTCTGTCCCGACCTCTTCTAGATAGACTAAATTTATTTTTTCGATTCCACTGTGACCGTAAAGTTATCCATAATGAAATCTTTATCGGCACCTGTTGTAAAAATACCAAACGTAGTGTTTCCTGAAGCATCCCCAATTATTTCTGCTTCATAATGCTTGGTTTGACCATCTGCTGCTGTCGAAGTCAACTCACCGACTGGCTTAAAGTCATTGTTATTTTTCAACTCCCCATTAATGGTCCCAGCAGTAAAGACATTTTCACCATCAGTTTGATAATCAAATTGGACCGTATATTTCTTGTTCGGTTCAAATTTAATATTTTGCGGAATTGTTTGAAGCATCAAACCTGCTCCTTGTTTATGGACCTTCAAGGACCAGTTGCCTTCTAATACATCTGAAACAAGGTTTCCATTCCAACCATATTGTGTGTAAGGTTCATTTCTTTCTGATAAATGAATCCGTGGATCTTCTACACCACCAGCTGAGCCTTTAACAAACGGATATAACCCAACTGCTTGTGTGTCTTCAAAATCTTGCTTAATAACTGTTTGTTTGTCTGGGTTCATGATATCCGTTTGACGCTCAACAATTCGTAAATCATCAAATTTTGTAACGGAATTGCCTTTATCAACCGCTAACGTCACCGAGCCTTTTTTGGCATTATCTGGGATTTCAAAATCAATTCGCATATTTTGCATATACTGCGGATTTTTCCTGCTTGTATGGTTAATATCTGCCTGAATGTAGTTTTGGGCAACCGAATTATTCACTGTCCGCGTATATTTCTTACCACCAATTTTAACAGTTACTGTGGCTTTACGATCATGTGTTTCTGTGTTTAGATACAAACTATATTTTCCTGGTTTAGGAAGATTGATATCTTGTTTGATTTCGGTTCTTTCTTTTTCTGAACTAAAGACATAATCACCGTTGGCATCTTTTTTAACCTCTCCATCACCTCGGAAAACTTTCCAGTTATTTTTTAAGGTATTGGCTTCATTAAATCCAGGATCTTTAAATGGTGTTCCTGTTCCAAATGTCATCGGTTCAATACTGTCAGGTTCAGCAATGACATATGGTGTATTAGCCTCGGCTTGGATGGTCACTTGGTTATTTGTAGTGGCAATTGCGCCTTTGTCAATACGCCCTTGATCTGTTAATTCATATAAATGTAAATTCGTTTTTCCTTGCATTTTCTTATCCAATGACCAAGTGCTGGTACCGCCTTTTGGATTCCAGTGATATAGTTTGTCTTGACCATTGACATTCCAAGGCAGTAGATACGCATCACCTTTTAGAACTTCTGTCTCATTTAACGTAATGCTTCTTGGCGAATTAGCATCTGCTTGAGTAACGGTCACTTTTTCAGTACCGTTCGCTAATTTAATCGTACCATAGATTTGACCATCTTCTGCTGTTGTAGTTTCCCAGTTTGTAATTTGGTAATGTTGTAAGAACTTAGTTGGGACATTAATGGCAAAAGTTTTTTGGCGATAGGTATTAAAATTGGTTTTACCCACCCAACCTTCATAGGCTTCAAATTCAGCTCCACCTAACAAAGGGTTGTCGGAAATAATCCAAGTGTCTTTTTGATGATTCCGAATAAAACGAACGATTGTACTGTTAAAGCCTTTCGTTGTTGTACCGCCGTAATCTTTTTCTGCAGACCAATGGTTCCAAACCGAGTCATACTCTAAAGCATTCGGAAATTCATTGGTTGTAAACCAACCGAGTGAATTAATTTCTTTACTTAGTTGACGACTTGCCCAACCTGATTCGCCTTGATTGCCCCAAACATCAACATAAATATAATCTAGATTCGGTGCTTTTTGTTTTAATTCTTTAAAGCGCTCATAGCGACGACCACTCAATGCATCGGGTCTTTGTTTAATAAAATAAGACGGATCTAACCAATCCCAGCCACGCTTCGTTGGATCAACTAATTCCTCATTAAATCCTTTTGCTTCTGGGTAAGACTCGGTGTCATTAATATGCACACCGAAAACGGCATTTAATTTATGTCCTTCATCAATTAATTGATTCAACGCTTGTTCCCCACCAGGTCGCTGACCAATAGCACCGTAATCTGGATGCGCAGAATCATGTCCTTCATTTTGATACCCTTTTAGTAAATTCATTTGTCCTAATCCATCTGTTAAATTGTAAATACGTTTTGATTCGTCTAACGTCACTAAGAATGGATTTGTCGCCTGACTAGCAAAGTTAAAAGGAATCCGTTGGTTGACTAATTCAGGGACTTTTTCCGCGCCCATTGGGTTATTCATAATTGAACGGAACCCAATTGCCGCATCTTGCCAATCCACCCGATTGTCGTCGTTGCTATCTTTTGAGAATTTAACTTTCACTTCTGGCGTTTCTCCAGTTGTGTAATCTTCCGGTGCATCAAATGGTCGATAGGTCCATGCCCCACTTGACAAGGTTGTTACAAAACCAGTCGCCGCTTCTTTTGTTTGTTTATGGATTCGATTGTTGTCACTACCATCGACAGAGCCGTCTCCATAGGCGTTCGTCCAAAAACTTGCAGCATAATTCGCCGTATTTAAGAAACCATACATATATTTTTTCGTTTCTTCTTGGCTTGTTGTAGTTAAATCTTGGATAGTATCACCATTTTTATTTCCGTTATTTGCATTTGTCCCAGTATTCATCACAACGCCAGCAAAAGTCGCCCCTTCATCAGTACTATTGACAGAAATCAAGCCTTGATTTGGAATTGAAATTGTGTGTATTTTGATTCCTTCTTCACGAATATCTGAGAGTTTCATAGCTAATTCTTGGCCTTCGGAAACAGTCAATGTCGTTGTGAAACGCAGGCCAATTTCTGGGACAGCTACGTTATAAACGGCTTGATTTGCTTCACTCTTTTGTTTTTCAGCAGTTGCTTTATATGCTTTGCCATCAATCATTACTTGGTCAATTTTCTCGTGTTGGCCATTAAAAATCACTTGATTACTCTGAGGGTCTTCGTAGCGAATAATTCGTGGAAATTGTGGATCAACCACGGCTGTTAAATCTGCGGAAGAGATTTTGTCGCCTTTTTCAGCTTCATTGTCTTTAGCAACAACAATGCTGGCTTTTGCTTTGATGTTTGTATTTTCCAAAGTACCGTCGACTTCAAAAGTTCCTGGTTCTTTGTATGCAGCAGGATCGATTTCATTCCAACTTACTGCTTCATTGGCTTCTTTACCAGTATTATAGGTCACTTTTACTTGTTTCGGTAATTTTGGTGCGACACCAATTTTTGTAAAAACTTTGACTGGTGCAATTTGTGTCACTTCTGGCACAATTTCCGGAATGCTATCTACGGGGCCATTTTTAAAATAGTCATAATTGACAATTTTTTTGTCGTACCACAAACGGACACCCACATGTCCGGCTTCTGTTGGAATTTTGTCCCCGTTGGCCAAAACAGGTTCTCCCTCGTAAATCAACGTGGTGTTAAGCCAGATAGTAATTTTTTCACCAACATAACGTACTTTCAACAAATAATTCGTATCTTCATTTAACGTTGGCCCAGAAATTGAATCATTCCACGAATTAGGGCTTTCAACTAACCATTTGCCATTCGCGTTATAGCCTACAAAAACCCAGCTATCTTTGGTATTACCACGAATAATCACACCCGTTCGACCGCTTCCAGCAGTGTATTTAAACTTTGTTTCTACTTCACCATCAGCTAATTTAGGGGAATCTAAATTTAAAGATACGGCATTATTACCTGCTGCTGCATCTCGCGAAATCGCCAATGACTCTCCTGCTAATTCTCGATTTGTTTTACCAATCACATCTTGCCACTCACCAATTTTCCCTCCTGGAAAATCAGATTGCCACAATTTTTCTTCTGTTGCGGCAGGTTCCACCATTGATGAGCTTGTTTCAGTGCTGCTGTTTGTTGTTTCTTCTGCAGACGTACTTAATGGTACTAAAATCGTTGCGCTTGCCAATAGTGTCAATGTACTAAATCGTTTTATTTTTCCATGTTTCATCTGATAAATCAGCCCCCTAACATTTTTTGAACACGCTTTCATTATTAACAATTAAAGGGGCGTTCCAAAAATAAATTCTTTTATTTTTGGAACGTCCATCTCTAAATCATTCTCTTAAAAACTGTAATAGCTTACGACGACAAGTCAGAATTATTCATCCTCGTCATCTACTGCAACATTTAGCAGCAATTCGTTGACTTTCACAATACTTTCTGCTGATTCCTTAACATAGTCACCTTTGATCGCTAATAAACTTGCATTTACATAGCTGATAACCATCGGTAAATTCATCCCAGTATATAAGTCAAACGAAGCACCTTGCATAATTTTTTTAGATAAAATATTACAAGGTGTCCCCCCTAATAGATCAGCAAAGACAACAAAATCTTCTAACGATTCCGTAATCGCTTCAAATTTTTCTAAAAAGTCAGCTTCACCTTCTTCTGGTAATAAAGCAACAGTGGAAATTGTTTCTTGCGGTCCCATAATCATCTCCGCACTTTTTTTCAATTCCTCGCAAAAACGGCCATGACTTACTAAAACTAAATGTTCACTCATCGATTTTCTCCTGTCTTACTTATTTTGAAATAACACCTAACGCAGACAATGCGACACAGACAATTAATACGATAAAAATGGCTTTAGTAGACGTCATATTCTTTTTACCTAGCATCCAATAAACGCCACCAACAATTCCTGCAGGAAGTAGACGTGGTAAAATCATATCCAAGTTATTTTGCATGTTAAGTGTTACATCCCCAATGCTTGGTGCCCATGATAGTTTCACATTAACCATCGTTGCTACTAAAGCGCCAACCATGAAGACCCCTAGTAAAGTTGCAGCGTCTGTTAAGGCAGTTAAGCGGTGTTGCATAGTTGTTACCAAAGAAATTCCTTCGCGATACGCAAATTCCAATTGTTTCCAACGGAAGACCATCACGGCAATTTGAGCAACAATCCAGATAAAGATACCAGTTGGGTTACCATTAATCGCCATGTTGGCAGCTAGCGCCCCAAAAATAGTTGGAATTAAAGCTGCGAAAATTGAATCCCCAATTGCTGCAAACGGTCCCATTAAACCAGTTTTCAAACCTGAAACTGTTTGTTTTCCAGCAATGCCTTCTTTTTCTTCAATGGCCAAATCGATCCCTGTAATAATCGTATTAAAGAAGTTTGAAGTATTGAAAAATTGCGTGTGTGTTTTCATTACTTCTTTTAATTCAGGCGTATCATCCCCATAAATTTTACGCAATTGTGGCAAAATCGTATACAAGTAACCTGATCCTTGCATTCTTTCGTAGTTCCAACCTAATTGGAAAGTAAACAAGCTTCTGCGATTAATTTGTTTAAAATCTTCTTTCGTCAATTTATAATTAGATTTCGTCATCTTCAATCTCTCCTTCGTCTGAATCATTCGCTGCATGTTCTTTTTTGGCTGCTGGCCCACTCGGAATCATTTGACCATTTTTGTAGCTAATTGCGGCTAAAGCGAAACCAATTAAAGCGACTGCTAACATTGGTAGTGCGTTAAATACACCACTGAAGTCTTTCACAACGCTCGCAACAGATGTTCCTAAAAGTTGCATGTTTGTAAAGATTGTTCCTAGTAAAGCAGTTACAGTGAAACCAAGAATTAAATAAGGGAAATGTTTTTTCACTGGTAAGTAACGTAGTAAAATTGCAAAACCGACCGCTGGTAAGACCGCCCCAGCAACAGACAAGCCATCACCTAACCATTTCAAATCGCCATTTAGGACAGATACAACTTTTTGTACTAAACCACCACCAAAAGCAAGTGCTAAGAAGACTGGAATCATTCGAGAAAGAGACCATGGTAAAGCACCCATTAAGAAGTTACGTTCAATTCCTTTGTAGTTCATATCTTCGACCATTTTATCAATCCGATGTGCAAAGTAGGTATTCGCAAAACGAGCCAAAATGTCTAATTGAATCATTAAACTAGCAACTGGTACTGCAATAGCAGCGATTGCTTGTTCAGGGTTCATTCCTAAAGACACAGAAAATGCTGTGGCAAGAATCGTACCTGAGTTAGCATCAATTTTGGAGGCACCCCCGAAAGTCCCAACTCCTAATACAGTTAATTGCATACTTCCACCAATAATAAGTCCTGCTTTAATATCCCCCATCACTAATCCTGCAAAAAGACCTGCAAACACTGGCGCACTTAATGAAGAATAAATTTGTAATTCATCTAAAATTTGGTATCCTGCGTATAATGTTAATAATAAGATCTGCCACCATAAGATATTCATTTTTTGTTCCCTCCTATTTTGTTATCAAACTCATAAAGTCTTCCGCTTTGTCACTTGGCACCATTTGAGCAATCAGATGGACACCTTTAGCATTTAACTCTTTAAAAACCTCAATATCTTGATCGACCACATTGATTGACTTAGTAATCGACCGTGTTTCGTTTGTTTGAGACATGTTCCCAACATTGATTTCTTTAATCGGCACCCCAAGTTCTACTAGTTTTAATAAACGATCTGGTTTCCGTACCACAATTAATAAACGTTGTGAGTCGTATTTTCCTGCTAAAATATTTTGAGCAGCTTTTTCAACTGGTAACACGCTTAGTTTCACGCCAGCTGGTGTTGCTAATTTCAAGCCGCTTTTTTCAATGGCATTCCCTGCAACCTCATCATCAACGACCATAATTCTGGAAATATTCAATTTTGTCGCCCATAAATTTGCCACTTGTCCATGAATCAAACGTCCATCAATTCTTACGCCAATAATACTCATTGTAATCCCTCTTTCATTTCTTTATATAGTGGTTCTTTTACTAACTGAATTTCTGGTTGGTACGTTCCTTCCGTTTCAAAAATGACGATCTCATTTTGCCCTTCTTTTAATAATCCTTTAGGAATATATAAGGAAAGCGTCGGACCAACATTCCAGAAACGACCAAGATTGGTTTGGTTAACAAAAACAATTCCTTTGCCGAATTTAGAAACATCAATAAATGTATCTTTCACTTCTGCTAACTCCATATGATACTGGTAAAAGCTTGGTTGATCAGGTTGCCATTCTCTTGAATAGTCTACCTGTTCACAGCTTGTCATAGGTAAACAATATTGTTGCCATTGCGTCATAAAATGTAAATCTGCCATGACACCCGTTCGAATCCCTTTTTTCTGAGTATCTGCAAATAGTTTATGCCCGTAATTGACACGACCCATATTTTCCATTAAAACATCGATTTGATTATTCTCTTGCGGCAGTGTAACGTAAATATCTTCGCCGATTTCCGTTTGATATTGCGTTGCTTGATGTATCTGATTGACAAATAGTTGCAGACGATCACGACCGTCAATCACTCTTAGCTTCTCTTCTGCAGCATCTTTTTCAATGCTTGTTCGGTAAAGAAGATAGCCGGTATTTTGTCCTAATTGTTCCATGGTTTGCGGATAAACGCTGACCACTGGCTGACTAATCGTTTCTAAGGTCGCAAACAAACTCACTTTGTTGGTTAAAGGAATTGCTGTTTGCGCAAAAGAATCTTTTACTAATGGTTCAGCTTGTGGTAACGCAGGGTACTCTTCGTGAAGCATTTTTTGTAACGCGAAATACTTTTCGGTTGGGTTCCCTTGTTCATCAAGTGGCGCATCATAATCATAGGAAGTGATTTGTGGTAAATCAATGGTTCCTCGTGCGGAGCAGCCATTCATAAACCCAAAATTGGTGCCGCCATGAAACATATATAAGTTGATACTGCCTAATGCTAATGCTTCTCTAACTGATTCAGCCAATTCTTGCGGATCTCGTTTAATAATTGGCTCTTTCCAACGATTAAACCAGCCATCCCAAAATTCCATACACATTAGCGGCCATTTTTTACCATGTTCTTCAAAAAAGGCTTGCATCATACCGAAATTTTCTTTGGCTTTTGAGCCAAAATTCCCAGTTACTAAAATATCATCTTCAATCATGCTGCCTGCCCGCAATGTTGCGCGCCATGGCCCGTCAGAAGTAAAAAATGGTGCTGTCACGCCACGTGCAATCATCAAATCGCGAATCGCCCGTAAATACGCTTTTTCTTCGCCAAATGAACCATATTCGTTTTCGATTTGAATCATTAAAATATTGCCACCGTTAGCAAGTTGATGCGGAACAATTTTTTCCATTAAAACATCATAATATTCCGCAACATGCTTCAGATAGGTTGGATTATTCGAACGCATCCGTCCTGGTTCATTTAATAGCCAGGCTGGAAAACCGCCAAACTCCCATTCTGCACAAATATAAGGAGACGGCCGCACAATCGCATATAGTCCAAGTTCTTGTGCTAATTTTAAAAAGCGCTCCAAATCTAATATTCCCTCAAAATGAAATGTTCCTTTTTGCGGTTCATGTAAATTCCATGGTACATATGTCTCAACTGTATTGAAGCCTAAAGCTTTCAAGTTATAAAGTGAATGATACCAATCTGAGGGATCTACACGAAAATAATGAATGGCGCCTGATAAAATTTTAAATGGTTGACCATTTAAAAGAAACTCCTCTTTAATTTCAAATCTGTCCACATTGCCACCCTTTCTAGTAAACGCTTTCAATTACTGGATAATTGCTAAATAAAGAAAGCTCTTTATTTAGCAATTTCGACTACTTGGATGTTCATAAGATGTTTCTTCACGTTCTCTACGTCTACATGCCCAGTCATTCTTTCTTGGGCATTAGCCATTCCAGCCGCCATGCCCCATTTTAGCAGTTCGGCAGCTGGGGCATCCTTGGCTAGTCCATATGCAAGACCAGCAATGGTTGCATCTCCTGAACCAACAGGATTTTTAGCTTGAATCGTTGGAATTTTTACACGATAGAACTGATCGTGATGTTTGGCAATTGCACCATCTTTTCCTAAAGATACGACAATCCATTCAATTCCAGCAAACATTGGTTTTGTTAAAGCTGTTTGTACAGCTGCTAATGGATTTTCTGAAAAATCTTGCCCTAGCAATCCTTCTAGTTCCTCTAAATTAGGTTTAATTAAATACGGTTTCCATGGTCCTTGAAGAACTTGCCTTAAACTATCACCAGAAGTATCTAGTAGCACTTTAACCTCTTGTGCGTGAGCTTTTTGAACTAATTCTTGATAAAAATCTGATGGTAATCCTTTCGCTAAACTGCCAGAAATTGTGACAATTTCTGCTTGCTTAATTAATTGATCGAAATTTTCAAGGAAGTTACTGATTTCTTCTGGGGAAACAGTTGGTCCAGCTTCTAAAATTTCAGTTTGATTCCCCTCGTGCAAAATCGCAATCGAATCACGTGTTTCTTCTTTGATTGACGTAAATGCTTGGGGGATGTTTGCTTTCTTTAACTCATTTGCAATAAACGCCCCATGAAAACCACCAAGAACGCCGGTAGCGATAACATCTCCACCTAAATCATGAATAACGCGAGTGACATTTAGTCCTTTGCCACCAGGGGTTTTGGTCACCTGACTGGTCCGATTAACGGTATCAAGCTTTAGATGATCTAATAGGTAGGAGATGTCAATTGACGGATTCATTGTTACTGTTACTATCACAGCTATGCCTCCCAATTACCCTTCGTTTACTTGAACTTTCGCATGCCAAGAGCTGGCGGTTGCTGCGATGACTTCATTTAAACTTTCAATGTTTTCTCGGCCTTCTGTTTTTAACCAATCACAAGCCGCAGTTTCTCCTGCTTCAACGAAAGGTTTCACGCCATTTTTCCACGTAGCACGGCCACATAAAACACCATTAAATGTTGAACCAGCTTCTTTAGCGAAACGTAGTGTTTCTTGGAATAGCTCTGTTGAGACACCAGCACTTAAAAAGATAAATGGTAAATCAGTGGCTTGACTTTGTTCTAAGAAATAATTCGCCGCTTCCTCTTTTGTATACGCTGTTTCAGCCGGCGCAAAACCTTCTACAAAATTCATATTAACTGGAACTTCCACTTTCAATACATCTACTTTATATTGGGGTTTAGAAAATTCTTTCATCATTTCATTCACTTTATGCGGTTTAACTTTTGCATATTCTAAAGAAGTCGCATCTGCTATTTGTGCATCATAAGAAACTAATTCTAAGTAAAATGGTAGGTCTTCTTCTGCACATTCACTTCCTAAGCGTTCAATGAATACATGTTTTTGATGATTGATTTCTGGATCCTCATCCACATCATAGTATAGTAAAAATTTAATCGCATCTGCGCCTTCTTCTTTCAAGCGTAAAACAGACCAATCTGCTAGTAAATCAGGCAATCGTCCCGGAGTTGTTGCATCATAGCCCGTTTTTTCATAAGCGAGTAACAATCCAGCCTCGGTATCGCGTGCTTTTGCAGCAGGCAATCCATATTCTGGATCCAATAAAATGGCAGACGCATAAGGTGTCAATTCTTTCGAGACTAATTCTTTAAACGTTTCAATTTGTGCATCAGTTGGCTCTACATCTAGCGCTTTGATCATTTTTTTCAAGGCACCTCGTTGATCAATGGCCAACGCGCTAATGATTCCTTCTTGGGTTGACAAACGATCCATTGCCGCTTTTTTTCCAGCTGTTAACGTAAGCATAGTTCCTCCTCCAAATGTTGTATTATTTATAGTCATAAATCGTTACACCTTTAACCACACGATTCACTGTACCTGTCGGTGAAGGGGTATCCGGTTTATTTCCAACTTTAATAGATGTTAAAAGTGCGACTGTTTGGGCTATCATGATATCTGCTAATGCTAAATAGCCATCAGGTAATAGAGCAGTTTCTGCGGAATATTCAATAGTTGAACCTGAGAAATTACGTTTGCCAGGTTGAGCAATCGCAAAAACACCCGCCGCAATTTCGTCACCGTGAACTTCTTCTAAGATATCCAAGTCATAATCTCTTGTGTATGGTGTATTATTAACAAAACCAAACATTATTGTTTTTTCATTAATAAATGATTTTGGTCCATGACGGAAGCCCATAGAAGAGTCAAAAATTGTGGCAACTTTGCCGGCTGTTAGTTCTAAAATTTTCAATTGCGCTTCTCTTGTCAAACCAGCTAAACTTCCAGAACCAACATAAACAATTCGTTCAAAATCAAGGTTAACAATTTCATTTAATTCTTCTTCACGGGATAGCACTTCTTCACCTAATTTAATTAGAGCGGTTACATAATCTTGTTTTTGCTCAAAGGCTGTTTGATCAAAGAGTAGTAATGTACCCAAGGTCATGCAAGAAAAGCTACCAGTCATCGCAAAACCACCATCATTGGAACGTGTTGGCATTAAGAATAAAAAGCTGTTTTCTTCTTTTTGGCTTATTTGTGCCAGTTGTCCTTCTTCGGCACAAGTAATCGCTAAATGATGAATTGTTTCAACCACTTGATTAGCTACTTCAACTGCCGCTAAACTTTCAGGACTATTTCCACTTCTTGCAAACGAAACTAACAATGTTGGTTCGTCTTTAATCAGATAATCTTCTGGTTTGGCCACAATATCCGTTGTCCCAATACTTTCGAATGAAAAGGCTTGTGTGTCGCCGTGTGCTCGGAGATAAGGTACAACCGTATCACCGACATATTGCGAAGTCCCTGCTCCTGTAAAAATTACTCTTGTGCGTTTTCCTTGCGCTTTGGCCTGGACTTCTTTTAAAAAGTTTTCCAAAGCTGTTTGATTTTCATGATAAAGTGTCACGGTTTCTTGCCAAAGCTCAGGTTGCTGACGAATTTCACGTGTCGTGATTTCCGCTCCTAGTTGTTCTAGTTCTTCTTTTTCTGCTGTAAACATACTTAACTCTCCTAACTATTCCGAATATGGCGTATCTGATAATGAAATTGGTCTGCTCGCGCCACACTCAACGTAAATTCAATAATTTCATTTTTCATATTATATGTCTGGCGTGCTAAATGAAGGACTGGCGCTCCTTCTTGAATCATCAATAATTTGGCATCTTCTTTTGACGCAATGCTAGCGTATAATTCTTCATCAGCTAAACGAACGGTTTGCTTAAAATCTTCCGAAAATAGATCATATAATGGTTTGCTACGTAGTAATTGATCCGTGAGTGATAAGAAAAATTTCACAGGCAAGTATGTGTCTTCAACCATTAATGGCTCGTTATCAGCAATCCGCAACCGACTTAATTTAAAAACTGCCTCTCCTAACGACAGATTCAAATGCTGACAAATAAATTTATCCGCTTCCAATTTTTCGAAGGATAATATACGGGTATGTGGTTTTCGACCCAGCCCTTTCATTTGTTCTGTAAAACTATATGCGCCAGCTAAATCAGCGGCCTCTTTTTTTATATCTGAAACAAATGTTCCTTTGCCATGACGACGATAGATGGAACCTCTATTTTCTAGTTCTTGTAGCGCTAACCGGACCGTCGTCCGACTCACTCCATATTGTGCAGTCAATTCACGTTCAGAGGGCAACTTGTCATGAGGAATCATGCATGTTTCGATTCGTTCCTGCAGCAAATCAACAAGTTGATGATACAAAGCTTTGTTTTTAAAGGCATTTTCCATAACTTTCTCCTTTACCCTAACTGGTTATAACCACAAACCAATAGTACGGTGGTTTTTTTTATTTTGTCAATAAAAAGTATTAATAAATATCTTCATACCGCTATAACCTTGAAATGATAACGTTTACATTTTTTTATTTTTCTTTATTGTAATATTTTTTTCCTCAAGAAATCATTTTTTTATAAAAAACCATCCTTAAATATGATACCAGTTAATGGCTTTATTTTAAATAAACAAAAAAGAGTATGAGACAAAAATCACTTTAGATTTTTGTCTCATACTCAAAATCTGAAAAACAGTTCGATCCCGACTTCTTCGTTTCTATTGTTTGGTTCTGGCAACAACTAACAAGTAACTGATTTTACGAAATCCATGACAATATTCATTATTGAGCATATTCAATCCTTCTGCTAATTTTCGTATAAGATAAATATTGATTGAATGTGTTGACACAACGAAAGGCCGTCCTATTCGCATATTGATCATAATAACGCTTGGTATACCACTGAAATTCTTTCGTCCAAGGTTTGACATGGCCAGTAAAGTGGATAATGGATGGTGCTCTTCTCGTTTCTTCATATTGTTTTTCTCCATAAATAGTTGGATGTTTTTTCGCTTTTGACAGAATATAACCTTGGGCGTTCCACTTAGGATGCAACAGGGTCCAACGGTCGTGTAAAACCGCATTCAATGCATCTTGATCATGGAAACGTAATTTATCTGGATTTTCTTCAATAAATCTTAAGACTTTAGTGGTTACATCTAAATTCAACCATTTTTTAACATCGATTAGCAACAAGCCTGAGTTAAAATAACACATAGATTCTGCAGGAATCGCCATTTTTTCCAAACGTTGATGGAACCCTGCATCTTCAACAGCGGCGATGATATTTTCACCTAAATCAACTGTCCATAATTTTGCGACATCATCTAAGGCAATCATGTCACAATCCATATACAACAGCCGTTCGATCTGGCTTCCTCTAAACAGCTCTGGAATAGCAATCCTGTAGTAAGCTGTTTTGGGAATTCGTTCACTGGTTACAACATTTTTGAAAAAATGGGGGTTGATTTTTAAAAATGTTAACTCTGCATTGATTTGGGTATGTTTAATCGTAAAATACAGTAGTTGCTTGCTTTCAAAATTGATATTGTCATCAATCACATAAAAATGAACAGCTGCCGCTGAAGGACTATTTTCTAAAATTGAAACAAACATAGCAGCAAGATGCGGTACAAAGTTGGTATTGCAACAGGAGACAATCGCTAATTCTTTTCTATTTTCCATTTCTTGCACCTACTTTCTTTAACTTGTTTAGATAAAGAGCTGAATAAGGATGATTTTCTAACGTATTCCAAGGTTTATCGTGTCCAGTAAAATGAATAATCGCTGGCTCTTGATTTCCCGCTGTATATAATTTTTGATAGGCTTCATTAGGCGCTTCATGACGATTAAAAACTAAAGACGTCTGCATATTCCATCTTGGTTCTAGAGCTAGCCAATCTTCATAAAGAACAGCGTTTAAAGCATCTTGATCATGATAAACTATGTGGTCCCCATTTTCTTCTAGATACTGAATTGTTTTTTGCGTGATTGCTTTCTCGTTCCATCGGTCAATATCAATAATCATAACTCCTGAATTAAAATAATAATCGGAGGAATCGATGCCCAAACGTTTCAAGGCATATGCTTGACCAGGATCAATAACCGCACCAATCGTTTGGTTCACTAATGGCGTATCATACAACTGGACAATATCATCTAAAACAAGCGTATCTGCATCTAAATAAAGAACCTTTTTATAGCTATATTTTTGTAAAAGTGACGGTAAAGAAATGCGTAAGTATGCGGTCGTTGTAATATGATCACTCACTAAAAAATTTTGATAGACTTCTTTGTCTGCTGTTAGAAATTCAACAGTTGCATTCTGTGAGTTACTACTAACCGTTTCTCGGAGTGCTTTTTTGCTAGATAGCGACAGCCCATCATCAATCACATAAAAATGAACAGGTCTCTCCGCATGACAATTTTCTAAAACAGTTGTCATCATTACATTCAAATAAGGAGCATAATTTTCGTCTGAAGCTGTCACAATTGGCACAATCTTCTGATTTTTTCTCATCAAAACCACTCTCCTCTTTTATTTTTATAGCTAAGTTCCTATTCAGAATAGGCCCTGAAAAACTTATCTGCAAATCATATGCTCATTATTTTATAATATAATTATAATAAAAATATATTTTATGGCTATAAAATAATTTTGTTTTGCGTTAATAACTGTTAAAAAAGCAACATTTCTCTTACTTTATCCTCAAAAATACTATTTATTTAATACTTGTTTTACTAATTTTTTTATCTAAAAATCCGCCTGTTGTATTTTCTGTTGATGATAATTTTAAAATGTATAGCGAAACTTAATATAAATTCTAAACTGACTTCTTACTCAATAAAAGAGCGAAAGAGCCTGGGACAAAAATCACTTTGGATTTTTGTTCCAGGCTCAAAACCGGATAAACGGCGGGAACAGAACCAATTCCTTCGAAAATAAACGGCTCTGTTCTGACATCCTTCACTTCATACAAGATCCTTTTTCCCTTACAAAAGTTATCCTTCTTAAATGATCTATGGCGTAGTCGGATAATTTTGGACTGTCGTTTGATTGCCATTTTGACTAAACAAACTGGTTGATTGTGCATTTTTTTGTTTTTCTACTTCTAAGACTTTGTTTTTTTCAAAAGCCACATCATAGTTGTAGTCCTTTGGTTGCACTTCTTGGAATCCTTGTGGTTTATAAAAACGTAAAAGGTTTTCCTGATTTAATTTGTCAGATAAACTTAACGATTTTTTCACCCAATCGTTATCTTTCGTGACTTCTGCTTTTAAATCTGCTGGAACTTGGTCTAATTTTTTTCCTTGATTATTGTAGATTTCCCCACCTAGATAAGAAAATTGAGGCGTTACAAAATCGCCATTTCTAAAAGGAACCACTTGTTTATATTGAGGAGATAAAAGGTCCGTGCCAAAATGGATATAATTTTTATCATCGACACCTAAAAGATGGTACAGTGTCGGTAAAACGTCAATTTCCCCACCATATTCGTGCATGATTTTCCCTTGCGTATAGCCTGGCATGTAAAACATCAAAGGTACTCTTTGCAATTGCGCATTGTCATAGTTTGTCCACGTTTTTGGATCGCGGTTGAAGGCTTTACATAAGTCCTTGTTGTTCGCATC
Source organism: Enterococcus sp. DIV0294 (assembly GCF_050558155.1). Taxonomy (NCBI): domain Bacteria; kingdom Bacillati; phylum Bacillota; class Bacilli; order Lactobacillales; family Enterococcaceae; genus Enterococcus; species Enterococcus sp. DIV0294. The sequence goes on from NZ_CP187889.1 coordinate 1,644,428, forward strand.
TGAAATACCGAAGTGGTCACCATAAATAACAAAAATAGAATGATTGTATAAACTTGTTGTTTGCAAGTAATGGAAAAATTGTTCTAGCGATTGATCCAAATAGTGCGCTGTTCGAACATAATCATCCACAATCGAATTGCCTGTGTTCAATTTAGGAAACGGGAAGTTTTGGTCATCCGTATAATAAGGGGTATGATTGGTCACAGTTAAAAACTTCGCATAGAATGGCTGCTGTAAATGCTCAAGCTCACTAGCTGATTCACGCAACAATTGTTTATCTAAAATACCGTAACCTAGCATTTTGTCATCTTTTGAAAAATATGACCGATCAAAAAAGTATTGATAACCTAAGTTTTTATACACATGGTCTCGATTCCAAAAACTCCCCACATTCCCATGGAAAACAGCGGTTGTATAGCCTTTTTGTCCTAAAACTGCGGGAGCCGCTTCGAAAGTATTGTCTGATCCTAATTGTGTAAAAAGAGAGCCTTGCGGTAACCCGAATGTTCCTGTTTCCAACATGTTCTCCGCATCACTCGTTTTTCCTTGCCCTACTTCATGAAAGAAATTATCAAAACTGATTGTCGCTTTGTTTTGATAGAGCTGATTTAAAAACGGTGTAACCTCTTGGCCTTGGACTTTCATATTAATCAAAAATTGTTGAACAATTTCTAAAATGAATCTGTGAGGAATACAGATACTAGTTTGCCCTGGTTCTGATATCCATCCTGTTTTCACCGCAATTTGATCTGGACTATTATCTTTTTTTACACGAACGTGCCCATTTTTAACTTCTATAGTATTATATTGCCCTTTTGATGGATAATATGTTTTGATAAATTCTTTTGAATCATCTAAATTTATACGCTCAATCTCTTTCCCATCTATCTTGACCACAGCATATTTAGTGTCGTCAAAACTTTTGGAGTTAAATGGCTTATTATGAAAAAAAATAAAATATGGAGAAAAAGAGATAGCTATTAAAAAGATAATAACTATTATGTCTCCTTTTTTCATCAGACCCTTTCTATACATTTTTATTAAGAATTAGTGAACTGTTTTTCCATTTGTTTCTGAACATCTTGTCTTTACTCACCTTTCTTCAAGAAATTGTTGAATTTGAATCCGTACATCATAGTCACAATCTTTGTCATTCAGTAATAATATTAATTCTTCTTTTAAACAAACAGGAACTTCCCAAAAACCATCTATTTTCCGGAAATAATCAGGGTCATAATTTTTAAAAAATGGGTACAATTTTAAAAATTCTTCAAAAGATAAATCATATTCTTCATAAAAGTCTTTAACTAATCCTTTTTTAAGAGCCTCTTCTGTTGGAGTGCCATTTTCATTAATAATATTCTTCATAACCATTATTCTGTATAATTCAGACTTATCATATCTTTCTTGTTCATAATCTTGATAAAATTTAAAGCTCTGTTCCACAAGTGGCGGATAAATAATATTCATTTTCTTCAATACTATTACCTCCTATTTTTTATCCATCACTTTTTTTCCACCATAATAGCCTTTTAAAGATACATGATGACTTTTACGATAATCACCAAGATTCTCATCAAACGAAATTTCAGGTTTTATTAATTTTCCATGTGTTCGACGCAATCTTTTTTTTGATTTCGATGTTCTTCTCGCTGGTACAGCCATATTTATTACCTCCTAAATTATAAACGTTTCTAAAATACTTTCCTAATTTGTAATCAGATTTGAATATTTAAAACATACTATTGATACACTAATAAACCGTAACACGCAATTGTGCATTACAGATAAAAAATACAAATCGTAATGATTACGTTTTAACAACGATATCTTATCAACCTTTTTTTAATTTGTCAATATCTTTATTTACATATTCTTATATATAAATAAATCACCTTCCCAACTTGAGTACTTACTTATATTTACCAAATGCTAATGGATTCAATCTGTAAGCATTTGCTTTCTTGATAATTGTTAACTAAATAAATTTGTACAACAAAAAATTCAATATATGCTGATGTGTGTACTTCACTAATAACAATTTTTATTTCATGCCTTTTTTGCTTGACCAAAACAGTAAAATTAAATATAATTCAAATGTAACTTAATCAGTTACATTAATATCAGGAAAAAGAAAGAGGTTTTTTATGAAAAAAATAGGATTGCTTTTATTCTCTATTGGACTTACTTCTTTGTTATTATCTTCTTGCTCAAATTATAATATGAGAAAAGATAATAACAGTAGCATAAGCACTAAGACTTCTAATGAGGAGGAAAATATAATGTACAAAAAAATACAAGGTATCGATGCTACTTATTTAATAATGAATCCTGATCCCGTGTTTGGCTCTACTGCAACAATTATCGAAAAAAACGGTAAGGGACTTTTAGTAGATACGCAATTTTCAAAAAAGGACGCAGATAAAATTGTCCAACTTGTAAAGTCAAACAATATTGATATTGAAACAATTTATATTTCATATAGTGATCCTGATTATTACTTTGGAACAAATCAAATAAAAAAATCTTTTCCTAAAGCAAATGTAGTAGCCACAGCTTCTACGATTTCACGGATTAAAGACACTTATAAATCAAAATTATCCGTATGGGCAGATACATTAAAGGAGAACGCACCAGACAAAATTATTATTCCAAATGAAATAAAGGAATCAATTAATTTAGAAGACGTAGAGTTTGAAATCTTTGGTAATGATATAAAAAAACAAGCACTTTATAATAAAAACGATCAACTATTGGTAGGCGGTGTTTTAGTTTCTACTGGTAGCCACTTATTTATGGCTGACACTAAATCTATTGACAGTCAATTACAATGGATAAATGATTTAAGTGAATTAGAATCCTTATCACTAAGAACAGTTATTCCTGGTCATTTTGAAGCTGGAAACCAATTTATGCCCCAAAATATTAAATTTACGAAAGAGTATATTGAAAAATTTATTACAGCTGAGAAAGAGAGCAAAGTAAGCAGTGAAATTATCACTAAAATGAAAAACTATTATCCAAAATTACCAGAAGGAAACCTTGAAATGAGTGCTAAAGTTGTAACCGGTGAAATGGATTGGGAATAACACTTTTAAAGTCACTAAGAATAGAGGGCAAGTTCATCGACGGATGAATTTGTCCTCTATTCTTAGTATATTTTACTTGTTTAGTATCTACTTTATTTGGCACGTTAGTTTGAGAAACTTAAACAGTATAATTCACTCTTTTATTACTTATCTCTGCTTTTATGTAAGACTTAGCTTCAAATGGTTGTGGAACTTTACCTGAAACTTCCCAATTTATTTTCTGATGTTCTCCATTTTACTTTACAAAGTCGGCAGAATACTTATACGAATAACTACCCTCTACCTCATTTCCAAGTGCATCTTTTTGTTACAACTTCTTCAGGAGTTAGTACATAGGTGGTGACGATTTTGTACGTACTATTATAATATTTGTAACCGAAGTATTGTATAAGTTTAGCCTTTTTTGTTCTTTTTCATACTTATACTAATTGTCCATTCAATTTAGCTTTAACAAGAACTATCACTACTCCGATAATTATTAATAGCCAGCCAATAATTGCTAAAGGTTTATTCGTGGTACGGTAAGGATAACCCCAATTCCACCCCCAAACAAATCTTGTTGTCATCATTAAAAGAATCAAGCCAATCGCTGCAATAATACTGCCAATAAGTATTACATAATCCATTTTGGTTCCTCCTCAATTTCTCTTGCTTGAAAATATATTTTACAAAGTACATTTATATAGAAATCTAACTTTTATCTACAAATGAATATAAAAATGCATTGAACTAAAAAACTAATCTAAGGTAACTGTTTATAGAGACTAAGCTTTATATAAATTTAGAAATAATACCTAAAAATAAAAAAATATTTTTGCTGTTTGTTCTTTTGTTTTTGTCTTTTTAAATCTCTTAATTGTTTTAATGACATCTAATATAATAGTTTAAAGCAGAGCCTATAAGTATTAATAACTTGCCTTCAATTGTTTTAACCATTAAACTAATTTCACTATATTAAAAACTGGAGAGATTTTTTTGTTTTACTTTCCTCCTTTGTTTTTTTGTTATGTTTTATAAACACTAAATATACTCATATAAGAAAATACAACAACAGAGTGTACAGAAAGGAAAACTTTTCTGTACACTCTCGTATGACTTTAATTTTAAAGGTGCTTTCATTTATTCCCATATAGTACTGAAAAATAGGACTTAACGAATTACAACTGCAAAATTCCTCTCATTATATATACTTTCAAAGGTATTTTTATTGATCCAATATTTACCGGAAATCGGATCAGATACGTGAACCGTTCCATTTTTTAAATCGTAGCCATCTAATGTCACTGCATGATTATTATTTACCGCTTTACCAAAATCCCATATTCCCCATCGTGCCGGTTGAAATTTTATCGTCACCCAAGCAACAATTGGATTATTATTTTTCACTTCCTCTAGTAATTCATCTAAAGAATGACCTGACATATCTTGTACATCTCCATATACTTTTCCCCATTTTACTAAAGGCACAGGATAGATAGCAGAGTAAGTCCATGAGTTTTCAACAAAAGGACTACCTACAAATCCATCATAAGGATTTCCATTAGGAGAGATAGGAATTGTTTTTAAAAATTTGATTAAGTCCCAATCAGGAATTTTTCCTTTATACTGTAAGCCTTGTAATAGTGAAGCCCCCTCACACCCACTAGGCGCTCCTAAGGCATACTGATCATAATTTTTCACTCCAAGTAAGTTGTAATCTTCAGAAGCAAAAGCATTGGTACCAACTATAAAGAATAAGCCAAGTAAAGGTAGAATAAACGATTTTTTTAGTATAGTAACTGTATTTCTATTTATACTCGTTCACCTCTTTAAAATTCATTAAATGCATAATCCTACTGTCATTTTCTAAATTTAAAATGGATTTGACTGTGAAATACCTATTTGCAAGCGATCCAACGGTTCTCCAAAGATTCCTGCATAACTGTCTAGTCCAGGAATAGAACCATTATCTGCACTTACTTTTAACCAGCCTGATCGTTTCGTAGTTTGTGAACGATAGTAAGCCTGTGATAATTTTTCTCCCTTAGGAGTTATATAGTTTAGCTGAACACCATCAATTGCTTGTCCAGGCATACCTGCCGCTCCATTTACTGTATCGCTCTTATCCCCTTTACTTACCCAAGGCAACCATCCGCTTTGAGCCGTGTGAACACGATATTTCATTTGCCCTTTATCTACCTTTATATAAAGCATATCATGTTGACGATTAGGGTAACCTGCGAAACCATCATTGGTATTGTTAAAGTTGGTTACTTCTGGTAACCATGAACCTCCGAGGACCCGCAATCCGTAACGAACATTTGTTGTGAAATTTTTTGGTCCTGAATTTGGAGGCGTAGGCGTAGATCCTCCTTGAAGTATAGGAATTGGGTTAAACCAAGTGCCATCATCTTTATTCCAAGAAGAATGAGCAGAACGCCATTCTTTTTTTGTCATTCCTAAATGTAAATGACTAGAAGTAAACTTTCCTATCAGCTGTCCTTTTTTAACAGTTTGTCCAGTGCTAACTTTAATATCTCCAACATTTCGGCTAAATTCTTGATAAATCACATTTGTGTTTCCCGCTTGTAGTACAATAAATGCACCTAATGAGCCTCCACCTACAGGATCCCAACCAGCATATAAAATTTTACCATCATGCACAGCATACACACTGCCATTTCCATAAATAGCAGAACCAAAGTCAAACCCATCATGGAAATAAGTACCTCCTCGGTTAAATGCAGTGTTCCCGAATTGTTGTCCTTCTTCATATCTTCCCGCATATGGTTTGCCCAGTGGCCACGACCACTCATTAGAAGCTGCGTTGACAGAATAAGAAGAAAACGCCAAAGAAACAACGATAGATAATACCCCTAGAATAGAAAGTAAAATATTTTTCATAGAAACCCCTCCTAATTAATATTTATTACAAGACTAACGTACTGCGACACACGATTTACAGAGTATCCCCCAATGTTATTGGATTTTAGTCAATTGATCTGATTTTATAGTTAGGCACCAACTTAATGATTCTTTTAAACAAAAAATTTGATTTAACAGTATTTTTAACTAGTACAACAGGTACTTCTAGAACTAATTCATCTAATGCTTCATGAGATAGATTAATAACAACCAGAACCTTAATTGTGATTTATTTTTTTATTTTACTAACATAAAGTCCTATTACAAAAATAATGGTTCCTACAACAGAAATCGCAAAAGAATTTAATAGTACTTTTTGAAAGGCTTCTCCTTTAATTAAAAACCAAATACAAGAGCTTAGTAATATTACAAAGAACGAATATAACACTAAAACCACATCTTTATTTTTCATTAAAACCACATACACCTTCCAAAACTCCAAATTAGTGACGCTGCTGCTGCCGCAGGCAAAAGACCTTTAAAAGCATACTTTGCTACCAACTTAGCTACTTCTGCGGCTGCTTTTCTTTGTAGAAGACCTACAATACCACCACTAAGTAGACCTTGTATAGCAGAAACTCCTAAAGTATCTTGGATGGCTGTGATAGCACATTGCTTGGCATCTGCACGTTTAAATCGCGTTTGTTGAATATCTTCTTTTACTTGATTTTCAAGTTTAGTTAACTCAGCCGCATGACCATATTTAGCATATAAAACATTGAAATTTAAAGATTCGACGTTACCTAAATCATCATAGGTTACTGCATTATCAAAAATGGAATTTCAATCGTTTTCAAATTCTCTAGAGAATTTTTCTTGTTCAACAGTATTCAATGGCTGTCTCTCTAAATTTTCATTCGTAGCAGCATAAACACTTGCACCAGCACTAGCAAATATACTCAATGCCATAAGTAACGTCATTGCCAAACAGAAGAACTTTGATTTTTTAGAAAAAGTAATTTCCATGTTTAAGTCCCTACTTTCTTTTTTTGTTGGTTACAATTATAGCGATATTAAAGATAGTTTGCTATCAAAATCCCTATTTAACGTTTATCCCATCTTAAAAGAACGCAAACTTCTTAGAATTGTGTTTTCTTTTGTTCTTCGCCAGTTCCTTTTAAACATTAAACTGAATTAAATATATAATAGAGACAGTTACTTAGGGGAGAACCATTACTAAAATTTTTCTTACTGATTTTTATTATCTAAAAACACACTCTTTTGAAATTGAGAATTACTTCTGACATGCATGACTACCGAATGTCTTGTTCTAATACCCATTTGTTAATTCCTGAAAGAAAATAGGCTAATTTTGAATTAGAGCGTCTAAAAGGTTTCACTTTTAGAGCGGTATATTGTTTATTTCTTACATTAGTTGGAATTGCTTCTCCAGTTTGATATTGACTAGCTTTTGATAATAAAGTTACTTTTTTATTAAGCAGTGGCGTAGGAAACTCTTTTACATCCTGCTCTAATACCCACTTATTTATCCCCTCTAAATAATAAGCTACCTTAGAACTCGATTGTGAAATGCTTTTTACATCCTTGATAATGTACTCTTTATTTCTTAAATCAGTAGGAATTTTTTCTCCAGTTTGATAGTAAGTAGCTCTTGATAATAAAGTAGCAATTTTACCTTTCATTGCATAATTTATTGGTTCTTTTCTAAAATTAATACCAGAATACTTCCATGAATAAACATTATCATTTAATTTCCAGTTACTCATATCTTTTTGATTAGTTAACATCACTTTTTGCCACCAAGGATTCCAAAAGTAGTAATAAGAATCTAACGTATTATTTTTGGCTATAATATAACCGATGACAGTAACTCCATGTGATTTTGCAGGATTATAATTCTGAGTAACGTTGTCTAAATGAACATACACTGGAGCCTTTTTATCAATTTGTGTTTGAACTTCCGCTGGTGTCAATCGACTATTTTTTATATCCAAAGTATAACCATATTCCTTTTGCATAGTTTGAACGGTATGTGCAAAAGGTTTACTTGTAATATACTTCCCATCTACTAATTCTGCTTCTGAGGCAGTACGAAAAGCTTTTTTGATGAGCGTTTTTGCATTGGTTATGGCTTTCCCTTCAATCGAATTAATCATTGTAGATAACGTATAAAATGCACACCATGGTTCTAATCCTTGCGTTTCTGTAATCATCCAATTAGGGATAATATTTCGATTATACTCTGGAACCGTATCATCAGGTACAGAACGTTTCTTTCTATTAAAGTTGTCTACCGATTGCTTAATATCAACTGCTTGTTCACGAGTTGGTTCTTCTGCAGACAGAAGTTGGTGGCTCTCGCTATCAAGGTTCAAAGAAAAGCTGGTACCTTCTGCTGTAGGTGTTAGTCTATTTAACAGCTCAACAAACTGACTAGAAATCGTTAGCGATGGCGTATTGTTCATTAAAGAAACTTCTAATAAATCATGAATAAGCCCAGATTCTTTATCGATAATAGGAAAATAGGCTGTTTGAGTATCTGTTTCATTAGTTAAAGTAAATGGCTGCCCCAAATAAAAATCATCTGTACTTAAAGGTTCTGTATTTTCCACTACAGACAAGTTCTCAAAATAAAATTGCCAATCTTGCTGTGCATACATCCTCAATTCTGAAGGTACTTCTTTTGTTTGAATGAACAGTGGAGTATTATCACCATCCATTGCTGAAGCATTAATTCCAAACAAAAGGCTTGTTAAAAACAAGCCTATCCCTAAAATGTATTTTTTCACGGTCCTTTCAACCTCTCTTACTTAAGAATAATCATACCTATAAAGGTATAATCTTTTTGCGGTGTATTATTCACTGAAAAATCCGTAACAGTTAACTTATTTTTATTCGTCAACGTAGTCAGGCTAGAAGGATAGATATAGTTCGACATCCAGATACTTGTACTCATAAATGGTTCTTTAATATTTTCACCATCTGGAGCAACGTATACGTATCCATGCGCTACAGCTAATAAATAAGGTTCCATCCAATCGGTTTTGTTTGGTTTATAACATAGTAATACTGGATGATCTTTATCAAGCTCACTCTTCACTTGGTTGAAATTAAGTTCATTCTTCGTTGCATCAAGCCATTCCATATTTACCCCAATAGAAGTGGCATAGCGAATGCAATCTTTAATAGACACAGAAGCATTATTAAATTCTTTGTCTGTCTTTTTTGGATATACAAATTTTAGTATCGTTTTTGCTGTAATATCTTTTCTATTTGTTTTAAAGTTCAACACTTTAGCAAAAGAATGCTCTATTCCTTGTAAATCATAATGTTGATCATTCGTTTCGAAATTAGCCAAACTCTTCATTTCAGGAGCAGCGTTTACCACATAACCTGATCCCACAAAAAGGATTACTAGTAAAATGGTAGAGATAACTTTCTTCATTTAATTCACCTAACAATTCATTTTAAATTTTGAAATACCAACATAAGAAAGTACAACTAGTAAAAATCCAGCCAACACAACTAAAATAGAGGACATATTTATACGCCAATTTCCACTAATGTTATAAGAATTCAGCAGCCCATAGGTTCCTAGTACGACACTTACTAAACCTAATAGAAAAATTATCCCAAAAAAAGTGTACACTAACATTCTTAATTTTCTTGAAGAACTACTTGTTTCTCTTGTTTTAAATAAAGTGTATATAATCAAAAACGCAAGAATAATAGAAATTAGTTGAACCATCAATATGTCTCCTTCTTACTAATTAAGTCTAGTATCATACATCTTCATGGAAAATATTTTTTTTATCCATATAACCTTTGTAAGAGATTGCAAATAAAAATATGGATATCAAGATAATTTTAAAATTTTTAAACTCGTCAAAAACAAAGTAAGCATAAAGAAAAGATATACCACCTAAAAAAATACAAGCAATAGAAATATTAAACGAAAATTTAACAAATAAGTAGAATTTATTCTTTATTTTTTCATTCAAAATCCCTATAGTAGCGATAAAAACTGAGACTATAAAGATTATTAGGATTAACCCTATTACAAGGTACATCTTTTTCAATCCTTTCGTAAACTCTATTAAGTTAATTCAATGTAGCCATTATTGGGTATTTTGTCAATAGAATCTAATAATTTTGCAGCCTGCTTTCCAGGACTTAGAATCGCACTAATAATTAATCCAACTGCTTTATCTTGTAAATAGTTTTTCGCGCCTTTTATTCCTAGCTTCTCGCTTTCTTTAATAATTACTGGAATCATTTCTTTCTTTACAAATTTCTTTGCACCTTCTTGACCCAATGCTTTAACCATTGCAGACACTGACCCAAAACCTCCGATAATTAATACAACATTAAGCGCAGTATCTAAAACTGTTCCTAAGACGTCAACAGAAATCAAACCATGTCCAGCATTTCTAGGTTGTATTATAAAACCTTGCATAGCGTTTGATAGATATTGTTTATATTGCTCTCTAGACATCCCATTTGTACTTCCATTTTGTAAAGCAATATCATATTGTAGATCTAAAACTTTGTTATATAATTCTAATTGAACAGGAGTCATATTTTCTTTATTGAATTCGGTTTCAAATAGAGAAACTCCTTTGTATTGATTGGCTAGCGCCTCCATCCGTTGCTCTAACTCTTTTGTTGTAGAATTTACTTGTACATAGTTACTCTCTTCATTTGCGTATACTGTAGCCCCTGTTGTTAATATCGGTGATAATCCTAATAACATTGCAACCCCAGTAGTAATACATATTCTCTTTTTCAATATTATACCTCCTATTAGTAGTTTTCTTCTACTAAAAAAGTATATATTCATCAACTATTTACCGTCACTCAAATTCCTTAAATACACTATATTTCTCCCTATATCGTTAATAATCTGGGAACTTTCCTTTTTTTTTGCATTCACTTGTATCTTCTTGAATCATCTTATTCTTTATAATTGAATCAATAGCTGTTTTTCTCGGAAAGCCACACAAGACTTCTTCTAACGCAAGTTCCATTTTCGCTTTTTTTGATTCTTTCTTTTTTACTTTCATGGTACAGTTTCTTTAATTGATTTTTTTCGATTCTATGTCAAGAATTCGAACAAAAAAAACGTGAAACGGAACCATTCTTTTTCAAAACTAAATCTTTCGCTTTTAATGAAGCAGTTTGTGAACGTATTTGTTCTTTCTCGATAAATGAACGTGCGATGTCAATAAGCTCTTCATCTGAATGGTGATTCCATTGATAATGTTGATTTTCTTTCCTATCAATTTTTCTTAATAAGTTATTCCAAGAGCCATATCTTTGAATAATAAACCAGACACTGGGAACTTCTTTGGGAAACTCGTTTAATTTTTCTTGATATTGACTACATGTTTTTATGCTATTTTCTTCGATAAATTGACTAATTTTAAGAAGTAATTAAAGCTCGTTCATATTTTCCAGAATGCCCCTTCTATCTACTTTTTCATAATGTACCTCTAAATAACTATTTGGAACAGTGTGACACAATCCCTTTTTCGTAAAAGGTAATTGTTTTGGTATTTTCTCAAAAGCCCGCTCTTTTTTGCAAGCCTTGGCTCAAAACTGCAAAATTCGGTCAACATTTTGATATTTTTCGGATGACTTCTGCCGTCAATTTTTCTCTGCTATTTGACACTCTTTTGACCACCTTAATCATCAAATTGAGAAAAGCTAGGACAATTTGAGGAAATTTTTGAATCATTGTCCAAAATTTTGATCTTGAGAAAAGCAAAAAGTCCTTGTTAGACAAGGACTTTTCACACTTATGCGACTTCAAAAAAAGTCAATGTTGATTTTCTACTTAATTACACACAAAAACACCCTCTTGCTGAGCAAGAGGGTGTTCGTTTGTCGAATAGTAAAGATTAACGACGGATTTCTTTGATACGAGCTGCTTTTCCGTGTAATGCGCGTAAGTAGTAAAGTTTTGCACGACGTACTTTACCGTAGCGAACCACTTCAATTTGAGCAACACGTGGTGTGTGTAATGGGAATGTACGTTCCACACCAACACCATTTGAAACTTTACGTACTGTGTAAGTTTCGCTGATTCCAGCACCACGGCGTTTAATTACAACACCTTCGAATAACTGGATACGTTCACGAGTACCTTCGACTACTTTCGCATGAACGCGAACAGTGTCACCAGGGCGGAACGCAGGAATATCCGTACGTAATTGTTCTTGTGTTAATTCTTGAATTAATGGATTCATTTTATCCTTCTCCTTATTCCCAAATATTCTTATGGTCACTTCTGCCACAGCGGAATATTGTAATAGTTAGAGCGCATTGCACTCACCAAATTAGTTTACCACAGACAAAATAAGCTGTAAAGAGAATTTTCTTGAAAGTTCCCTTATTTTTGCTCTTCTTGTTTAATTTCCTCTAATAACTTCAACATTTCAGGCGTCATTTCTACTGATTCCAACATGTCAGGTCGACGTAAAAAGGTCCGTCGTAATGATTCTTTTAGTTGCCATTCTGCAATTAATTTATGGTTACCATTCGTTAGCACGGCAGGGACTTCCATATCGTTGAAAATAGCAGGTCTGGTATATTGTGGATGCTCTAATAGGCCAGTGGAATGTGAATCCGTTTGTGCAGAAAGATTGTTACCTAAGACATCAGGTAATAAACGGACTGTCGCATCAATCATGACCATTGCGCCTAATTCGCCCCCTGTTAAAACGTAATCCCCCAATGAAACTTCATCTGTAACCATCGTGCGAATTCGCTCATCATAGCCTTCATAATGTCCACAAATAAAAACTAAATGTTCTTCTTGTGAAAATTCCTCGGCCATTTTTTGATTAAACGGTTTTCCTGCTGGATCTAATAAGATGACCCGTTTTGGTTGCTGGTTTGTCTCTTCTTCAATTGCTTTTAGGTTATCATAGATCGGTTGTACTTTTAAAAGCATCCCCGCGCCACCGCCATACGGATAATCATCGACCGTTTGGTGTTTGTTATCTGAAAAATCGCGAAAATTAGAGACATTCAATTCTAATAACTGCTTTTCCCGAGCTTTCCCAATAATTGATTCCCCCATTGGTCCTTCAAACATTCTAGGAAAAAGAGTTAATACATCAATTCTCATCGTCAATCAATCCTTCTGGAATGTCCACATCAATCCGTTGATTTTCGACATCGACTTTTGTAACAACGCCTTCAATATACGGTAAAAGTAAATCTTTTTTCTTTGGTCGTTGGACGACCCACACATCATTCGCACCAGGAGATAAAATTTCTTTAATTTTTCCCAGTTCACTACCGGTTTCATCATAAACAGTGGCACCAATGATTTGGTGATAATAAAATTCGTCCTCTGCCAATTCAGCGAGATTGTCTTTTTCAACTTTTAAAATACCGTCACGATATTTTTCAACATCGTTGATATTTGGATGTCCTTCAAAGCTTAAAATGTCAAAATTCTTATGCTTGCGGTGGGACTTCACGACCAATTCAATTGGTGCTTTTTTCTCTTGAAATAGCAGTAACGTTGCCCCTTTTTGATAACGTTCTTCTGGAAAATCCGTTTTCGAAATGACCCGAACTTCCCCTTTGATTCCTTGTGTGTTCACAATTTTTCCTACATTTAAATAATCTGTCACGTGAAAGCCTCTCTTCCTTGTATTTCATCTTTCCTATTCTACCATTTCTTACGCGCAAATTCTATGAAAAAACAAAGGCCAACTTTTCCAGTCAGCCTTTGTTTTTATTAATTCGTTAAACCAGTTAATGTGCCATAAATTAAAAATAAATTCAATAACGTCAAGGCAATAGCAATAATCCAAGCTAAAAATTTCACCCACGCTGGATTCGCAAATTGGCCCATTAATTTTTTATCACTTGTATACATCGTTAAAGGAATAATCGACACTGGCAAAGCAATACTTAGGAAAACTTGCGTATAAAGCAACAAGTCTTCAACAGCCGTTTCGCTACCGCCATAAATAATGACACAGATAATGACTGGCACAATTGCTAACAAACGAGTTAACACTCGTCGTGCCCACAACGGCATTTTTAAATGGATAAAGCCTTCCATTACAATTTGTCCTGACAGCGTACCTGTAATCGTTGAATTTTGACCCGAAGCCAGTAAAGCAATTGCAAAAAGAATACTTAACACTGGGCTAGCAATATTACCAACAATATCTGGATTTTTCAGAGCATCAAATAAATCAACAAATTTACCTAATTCACTGTTGGTTCCATAAAATAATGCTCCTCCTAAAATTAACAACAAACAATTTACGACAAAAGCGACAGTTAATTGAATATTTGAATCCCAAGTAGTGAAACGAATTGCTTTGGCTTTCTCAACATCATCGTTACGATCAAATTTCCGTGCTTGCGCAATGGAAGAATGCAAATATAAGTTATGGGGCATGACTGTCGCTCCAACGATCCCCAAGGCTAAAAATAACATGGATTTATCTGTCGCTATTTTTGTGTCTGGAATAAAACCTCGTAATACTTCACCAACATTTGGATCTGCTAATGCCACTTCATAAGCAAAAACAAAAAAGATGACTGCAATTAAACAAGAAACAATTGCTTCGATTTTGCGAAAGCCTAACTTTGTCAGTAGCAAAAGTAATAAAACATCAAACGTTGTTATCAACACACCAATTAATAATGGAAAACCAAATAATAATTGCAAAGCAACGGCACCACCAATTACCTCAGCGATATCTGTTGCCATTATGGCTAACTCCGTCACCACCCACAAGGCAACGCCCGTTCGTTTACTTGTATGCTCTCTAGTCGCTTGGGCTAAATCCATTCCTGTCACGATTCCTAAGCGTGCAGCCATACTTTGTAGTAACATGGCAACTAAACTAGAAAGTAAAATCACACTAAGTAACGTGTACTTATATTCCGCTCCGCCAGCAATTGACGTAATCCAATTTCCTGGATCCATATAACCAACAGCCACTAAAGCGCCAGGTCCGCTATAGGCTAACAAAGTTCGCCAAAAGCTAGCATTTTTAGGTACCTCAACGGTATTATTTATCTCTTCTAAACTAGGTCCATTTGCATAATTAAGCATTTTTTCCGTTTTCTTTTCTTTCATCCAACATCCCTCAATCTATCTTGTTCACACATTTCACTTTTAGGTACACCTAAAACTAGTTAACATAATTATAGTCTTCTTATTCTTCGTTGTAAACTGTTACATTCTAATTTTTTAAGTACTTTCGCTATAAATCGTTTGGTTTTTACCAAAAAATCCCTTACACTTATTTTATCATAGATCGGAGGTTATGAGGATGAAGTTAGATATGGTCGGTATTATCGTCAACGATATGACACAAGCACTCTCTTTTTACCAAACGCTAGGTTTTAACGTGCTGGGAGAAGCTTCGCCTGATTACACAGAATTACAAAACAATGGCGTCAGGATTTCTTTAAATTCACTACAAATGATTACTGGTGTCTATGGGTTTGCGCCTAGCCAGCAAGGCGATAAAATTGAACTTGCTTTTCTTTGTGAAACGGCCGCAGAAGTTGATAGCACCGTGAAAAAAATGAGCCAAGCTGGTTACATTGTTTTTAAAGAACCTTGGAATGCACCTTGGGGCCAACGATACGCAATCATTAAAGACGTGGATGCAAATTTAATTTCACTCTTTGCCCCTCTATAATATTCCTAAAAGATGCGCCACTTTCGTTTTTTTAACTCTCTTTCGAAAGATCAGTGCAGAATGGGTCTTAAGTAGGATGTCTTTTCTGTCTCTTTTTTTGTATAATAAACTTATCAAATGATGTGTATCTTACAACTTTGTTCGTTTGCAGAAAGAACAAACGATGTTTTTTATTGATAAAAAGTTATATACTAAAAGTACGATGAGTATAACTAAAGGAGATGAGAAATGTGAGTGTTACCCTATCTAGAAAAATTGTTAATATTATTTCCATTTTGGGCATTGTTGCAACCATAATTGCAACCATCTATTTTATCCGATTAGGTGTCTTCAAGGACATCAATGCACTAAGAGGACTAGTAGGGCAATCTGTCATTCTCGGTCCGATTATTTTCATGTTAATTCAGATTATTCAAGTGGTTATTCCGATTATTCCTGGTGGTGTTAGCTGTGCTGCAGGGGTCTTGATTTTCGGGCCAACAATGGGCTTCGTCTATAATTACGTTGGTATTGCACTTGGCTCTATTATCATTTTCTTATTAGGTCGTAATTATGGGAAACCATTCATTATGAGCCTTGTCAGTGATAAAACATATAACAAGTATATCGGTTGGTTAGACAATGAAAAACGTTTTGAACGATTGTTTGCTTTAGCAATTTTCTTCCCGATTGCACCGGATGATGCGCTTTGTTTAATGGCCGGTTTAACAAAAATGTCTGTGAAAAAATTTACTCTGATTATTCTATTAGCAAAACCTGCTTCTATCTATTTATATAGTCTTGCGTTAATTTATGGCGGTACATTTTTAACTAGCTTACTGGGAATGTAAAATAAATAAAAAAGCGAACGGACTAAATCAAAACTCTGCCTGTGTCAGTTTGATTTAGTCCTTTTATTATGGAATTTTGGTAGAAACTGGGGGACTTTTGATGTTTAGTTATTTTAAAAATAGTATTGTGAATACGCTAGATTTTCTTAAAGGGACAACGGCGTATTTTCGCGATGTGCTCTTGATGCACGGATTTATGTTATTCGTTCTATTGCCTTTATTGACAAGTTTGTCCAAATTGGTACTCAAAGAAGGTGGGATTGATTATATTTCCTACGATAATTTAGGGGCAATTGCTACGCAACATCCCTATGTCCTTTTGACTTTTCTACTAATTGGGCTGTTAATTTTACTGGCGCTCTTTTTTGAATTTACCTTTTTATTGCTTAGTGTTTATTTTATTAAGAAAAAGCAACCAATTACTCTAACGCAATTATTGCACGGCACCTTGCTTCAGATCAAAAAAGTTCGAGGAATTACCTTTCTGTTTTTCCTGGCATATTTCTTTTTGATTTTACCATTAAGTGGGTTAACCTTCCGCTCTTATTTATTAACAAGGGTTAAGATTCCAGCCTTTATCTTAGATTTTATTTTTGCAAATCGCGTCATTATTATTATTGGTTTCGTACTGTTAGAGCTGATTATCTTATATTTAGCGATTCGACTTGCTTTTGCCCTTCCAGAGTTGATTTTACGTGATGTTGGTTTTCGTGAGTCTTTAAAACGTAGTTGGCAAATTACAAAGCGGCGCTTTTTCCAGATTTTAGGGCAATTTATTATCATTGGTGGAACTGTTTTAGGGATTTTTACGGCTGGCTATTTCTTGATATTTTTAGGTCAGACCGCCGTTGAAACGTTTAAACCTGAGTGGTCTTTACCTAGCGCTGTCATCGCTATGACACTCCTTCAGGTTATGATGCTCTTAAACTTGGTGTTGTCTAGTGTTGCTATTTTTTACATTATTGTTGATGATATGGAAGATGAAGGGATTTTGCCTGACACGCCAGAATGGTTCACCCCGAAATCAGAGGTTCGGGTAGAATGGACCACCTTCAGAGTCGTTCTTTTTTGTTTGATTGCAATCATCTTCGGAATTGGTGTAGGCACCTATAATACGAATTACCTAAGTCATACACCTGACCGAAAACCAGTTACCATCTCCCATCGTGGTGTTAATGGTAACAATGGCGTTCAAAACACCTTGGACTCTCTGATCGAGACCAATAAGGCAAAACCTGATTATGTTGAAATGGATATTCAAGAAACCAAAGACCATCAATTTATTGTCATGCACGATTTTAATTTACGGGCGTTAACGGGCGTTAACAAACGACCAAATCAATTAACACTTAAAGAATTAACGAACATGAATGTCACAGAAAATGGTCAAACTGCTAAAATGGTTTCTTTCGATGATTATTTAGCCAAAGCCAATCAATTAAAACAACGTTTATTAATTGAAATCAAAACCACGCCTCAGGATAGCCCTGATTTAGTACAGCGCTTTGTCAAACAATACCGTGAAAATATTTTAGAAAATGGCCATATCCTTCATACCTTAACCTATGATACAGCGATGGCCTTAAAGAAAGAAGAACCACGCTTTTATGTAGGCTACGTTATTCCTTTCAACATTGTGGGACCGCCTAAAATGCCAGTTGACTTTTTTACTATGGAATACAGTACAATGAATCGTAACTTTGTAAATGCCGCTCATCATGATGGGAAAAAGGTTTATGCTTGGACAGCAAATGATGAAGATGTTATGACACGAATGATTTTTTATGGCGTCGATGGCATCATTACCGATCAGCTCAGTCTACTGAACGAAACAATGAAAACCGATTTAGAAAACCCAACATACTCCGATAAACTGTTGAATTTCGCTATTGGAATGGGTTAAAAAAGAGCCAATCTGCTCAGCAGATTGGCTCTTTTACGTTCATGTTAGTTGTTTTTACCAAAAATTCTTAAGAAAGCTAAGAATAAGTTGATGAAGTCAAGGTATAATTGTAATGCGAAGAAAACGGCCATCCCAGTACCTGCTTGATCACCTGTTTGCGCATAGACTTGGCGTATACGTTGGTTATCATAAGCAGTAATCCCTGAGAAAATTAGGACCATTAAAATGGAAATAAAGAATTCTACAGCATTACTGTGTAAAAGGAACATATTTAGCAACATCGCAATGATAATTCCGATTAAGGCACTATAAGCGGCATGACCAACTGCTGATAGGTCTTTCTTCGTAAAGACACCTACTAATGACATCGCGCCAAAGGTAGCTGCTGCACTTAAAAATGCGCCGGCCACTGTTCCACCAGTATACATTAATAACGTCACGGATAAAGTGACACCATTTAATAATGCATACGCAACAAATCCTGCAATCGCAATGGTTGGATTCTTCTGTGCTTTTGCGCCTAGATATAAAACTAAGCCAATTTCAACAAGCCAAATCATCCAAAAAGCTAAACTTGATTTGAATAAAGTAGCTAGAACAGGTAAAAAGACAGTCGTCATTGCATAAGCCATGATTGCGCTAATACCAATTCCTAACGCTAAAAATCCGTAAATTTTGGCATAAAATTTATTCAAACCTGTGCCAGTTTGGATATACTCTTGATTATTCATAAGTTAAAGTCCCTTCTTTCTCTGTTAGTTCATCAATCGTCACTTGGGGTGGTTGAACCATCACCACTGCATCTAACACGCGATTTTCTTGCTCATTAACAGCCTCAACTGAAATGGTAATCACATCTTTCATTTTGTCGACTTTGATTACTTCTAATTGGAAAGTCAATGTTTCGTAATGAAAAACGGGTTCCACAAAGTTCACAGAGAAATTCACAACATGTGAACCTGGTCCTGGTAAATGTTTTGAAATCGCACTAGTGATAATTCCCATCAGCATAATTGATGGTACGATTGGTTTTTCATATTCTGTTTTTTGGGCATAATCATGTTGGATATATAAAGGATTCGCATCATTGGTCAAGCCCAAGTAAAGTAATAAGTCCTTGTCTTCAATTGACTCTGTCAAGGACAACGAATCTCCCTCTTCGATATCTTCGATGGTTTTGCCTAATTTTCTCGGTTTTCCGATATTCAAATTAGTACACCTCCGTTATTGATAAGATAATTGTACCAAAATGTACTTAAAAGGCAAGTTAAAAAGTAGTCTTTAAAGGATGTTTAAACAAAACCAACTTATCTACCATGCTAGCATTCTAAAAAAAAACAACGGAACAGGAGCAGCTTCTTATTTTTTGAAGCCAGATACCCCTGTCCCGATTTTATTTATGTTCTCTTATAAAACGTTTCTAGTTGTGTTACTTAGTAATGTTTCGTAGGCTTGTTCAAATTTCTGAACGTCGCCAGCGCCCATAAAGACAACCACTGCATTTTCAAAATCTAGTAAAGGCGACACATTATCTTCGGTAATTACTTGTCCACCTTTTTGAATTTTTTCACCTAAATCTTCAATGCGTACCTCGCCTTGTGTTTCACGCGCAGAGCCAAAAATATTACATAAGAATACTTCATCTGCCAAATCCAGTGCTTCAGCAAATTCATCCATTAAGGCAATTGTTCGTGTAAATGTATGTGGCTGGAAGACAGCAATAATTTCTTTGTCAGGATATTTTTGACGAGCGCCATCAATCGTTGCTTTAATTTCAGCTGGATGGTGCGCATAATCATCAACAATAATCATGTCACTGACTTTTTTCTCGCTAAAACGACGTTTCACACCTTTAAAACTTAGCATTTCTTCTGCGACTTTTTGCATATCAAGTTTTTCAAAATAAGCCACAGCAATCACACCTAGCGCATTCATGATATTGTGATGGCCAAATGCTGGTAAGACAAAATGACCTACAAAATCATCCTTGTGATAAACATCAAAAGATGAGCCTTCCGTTGTTCGTTGAATATTTCGTGCTTGGATATCATCCTCTTCACTGACGCCATAATAATAAACTGGCACTTCTGATTCTAACTGGCGAAGATACTTATCATCACCATAAGCAAAAATTCCTTTTTTGACTTGATGAGCCATTGTTTGGAACGCTGAAAAAACGTCCTCAATGCTCTTGTAGTAATCTGGATGATCAAAATCGATATTCGTCATAATCGCATAATCTGGTGAATAGGCCAAGAAATGACGGCGATATTCACACGCTTCAAATGCAAAGAAATCAGCATCTGGTTCGCCGTGGCCAGTGCCATCCCCTATTAAATAACTAGTTGGATTGATACCACTTAATACATGTGCTAGCAAACCAGTCGTACTTGTTTTCCCATGTGACCCTGTTACAGCAATGCTTGTGTACGGTTCGATAAAACGAGCAATGAAATCGTGGTAACGAATTACTTCTGCGCCTAATTCGATGGCGCGGGCGATTTCCTCATGGGTATCTGGAAAAGCATTTCCAGCAATAACAATCATGTCTTTATCAATATTATCTGCATTAAATGGTAAAATAGGGACACCTGATTTTTCAAGATCCCGTTGTGTAAAGAAATACTCTTCTACATCTGATCCTTGAACGTTGTAGCCTTTTTGGTGTAAGACCAACGCTAATGAACTCATGCCAGAACCTTTAATTCCGACAAAATGGTATAATTTGTTCTCTTGATTTCCCATTATAATCCTCTTCTCTGTCACTATATAAAACATACCTTTTTTAAAAAATTTTCAATCATACGAGATTCATTATCGTATAAAACAAAAAAATAATCAACTATTAAAACAGAATAAAAAACTTACATGTTTCAAATCCACATGCAAGTTTCATCTCTTAACTAAAATATTTACTGTTTTCTAATGCAGAACTTGAATCTTCTAGCATCCCACTTAATGGTTTATCCAAGATGCCCTTTTTCTTCTCTTCTGTCACAGGTGCTTCCGGCTCCATTTGAGCATTCGCTTTAGCTAATTTTTTCCCATAAGCAGTTTGACTTTTAGCATTTTTCTTTGCGGCATTCAAACGGGAACGCGAACGTAAATCCAACGCATCTTCGCCAAAACGTTCTAAGTCTGGTTTGATTTGTTGATATTGTCGTCTAGTTAAAGGAATCTCAGGTTCTGAAGTTGGAATATTAAACTTCCGCACCGTTGGATCTTCTTCCGTATCTTTCACTTGAAAAGCCGTTGGTTCATCATCAAGAATGACATATGAACGCCGATCTTTTTTCATTGCTTTTAGCAACTCTTCTTCAGTAAAACTAGGTTCCTGTTCCTCAGGAATCACAGAAGCCGGGATATATTTAGGAACAAAATAAGAAGGTGTCGTTTTCTGCACTAATGGTGATGCGGCAGGTCTACTTGGTTTCGCTACGACTTCTTTTTTTTTATACGTTTGTGTCCAGCCATTTCCTTTTGGCGTCCCAAAAAGGCTATTATTTTTTTTCGTTGCTTGTTTATTTTTCGTTGCTTTACTAGCATGTTTTGTGTAGTCTGGCAAATTAGAACGATGACGTGCTAATTGCTCTTGTTGTGCTGCCGTTAATTGTTGTGTTTGTTTATTTGTAGTTGATTGATTCGTTGTTGGTTGTTGGACGGATGGTGTGCTTTGTCTAGTATCTTCGGCAGATGTTGCAGTTCTTCTGCTACCAGACATTGCTTTACCAATCAGATCATCTTGAAATAAGTTACGTTCATTATCTGTTGGTAATTTTACGCCCTGTTCATCATCATATGCTGGAAAACGGAAATGTTTTCTCTTCACTTGAGCATTATCCATTGCGGTCATTCCTTTTATTTTTCTTTCTCATTAGTTTAACACATTCTCAATGAATACTAAAGAACTTGCCTGAATTTTTAAGAGAACAAAAAAAGAAACCTCCGTTTAAAAAGGTTTCTTTTTTGTTTATTTATCTAGTTGTAATTTGGCAAAGTCCGCTTTGACTTGAATGAATGACTGAAACAATTGTAAAAACTGAAAGAGTCGCGCCCGATTTTCAAATTCACTTCTTGTTTGCGGCAATGGTTTTGTGCGATAGGTTTCATAAACGGTCTTAATTCGATTCATAATTTCTTGTCCATCATTATTCTCTGCAAATGTTTCTGCCGTATATTCCAATAATTGTTGAATATAGCGAACTTGTTGCGCATCAACAGTAATATCTTCTAATAATTCCAGCATGTTTTTTAGAATATTACTTTGCATTTTTCTCATCGCAAAGTACTCTAAATAGTACGTATTGGTAGACAGCAATTGATTCTCGGCATGATTTTTGGCCCACGTCTCGCCTGTGCGAATAAAGGTTTTTAAATCTGCACAATGCATGACCAAATTTCGCTCTCCTGCAGCGTTGTTTAAATGTAACGCCATTTCCCTTAAAATTTTACGAAACATTGTTTCAATGACTTCTTGGTCTTCTCTTAAACGTTTTTCTGTATCAGGCATATAAGAATTAGCTAATAACGCTAGTCCCACACCAATACTCATTAATAAAAACTCATTTCCAATAATCGCCCAAGAAAGATTTTTTTCGACTAAATAATGAGTTACCAAAACGGAACTCACAACAATCCCATCAGATAATTGAAAATACACAGCTGCTGGAATAAATAATAACAAAAAAATACCAAAAGCAATCGCTGTAAAACCTAAAAAAGTAAAACAAATATACGCTAAAATAGTTGCTAAAGCTAAGGATAACAAACGATAAATTCCTGTCATGACAGATGTTTTTTTCGTGCTAGTAACACTTAAAACTGAAATAATCCCTGCCGAAGGGGCATAAAGTAATCCCAGTTTTTCCGCAATAATCATTGCTAATGCAGCGCTAATGGCTGTCTTGACTGTTCGTAAACCAATTTTCATGCATACTCCCCTTAAAAAATAATAATTCTTCACTTTTCTCTAGTAATTTTACCTCTATTTCGGTTATCATTAAAGAGAAAAGTTATTTAGGAGCGAATATTTATGATAGTGGGTCGATTTCGTTTAGGCATGCGAACGTTAAAAACAGCAATTGCTGTCATGCTGTGTATTCTTTTATTTCAATTTTTCCATCGTGGCTCACCTATGATTGCCTGTTTAGCAGCTGTTTTTTCGCTAAGACAAGATTTAAATACCAGTTTGTCTTTTGGAAAATCGCGCATTATTGGAAACACATTGGGTGGCTTTTTAGCTTTGCTTTATGTATTAGCACAAGATTATTTTCCTAATCAACACTTAGTAGAATTACTGCTACTACCACTTTTAGTCATTATCGTCATCGTTGTTTCTGATGGGATTAATAACAATGCTGGAATCATTTCTGCAACTGCGACACTTTTAATGATTTCTTTAAGTATTCCGCAAAGCGATTCCTTTCAATATGCAATGGAACGTGTGTTGGATACATTCATTGGGACCTTTATAGCGATTGGTTTAAACGTCTTTTTACAACCTAAGCCAGCAGAAGAAGCCCATGAAATTTCTGAAGATTTAGCTGAATTAGAAAAGAAAGAAAAAGAACTAGAAACTTTACGCCAACAAGTTCAAGCGCGGATTGCTGCAGAAGAAAATACTGACGACAAGGCAAATAAATAAAGAAACAGCCGATTGAAGAGAACAACAATCGGCTGTTTCTTTATAGTTCCCAATTCGTTTTTGCTTGAAAGTTGGCGGCTGCGCCAATCAAGTTGGCATCATTTTGATAATGGCAGGTCACGATTTCTGGAACAAAATCTTTTAATTCAAAGGTCTGTAAATGCGTTAGCATCCGGCGATTAATCTCTGCTAATAAGCCTTCTTTAGCAGAAACACCGCCTCCAAGTACAATCATTTCAGGATCATAAGAAAACTGTAAGCCGAATAATCCTTGTGTTAAATAATCATAAAAATTATTGACTTCTTCGCGAGCAATCTCATCCCCTCGTTGTGCCAGTTCAAAAACTTCTTCTCCTGTCACCGCCTGTTTTTCGACTCCAATTCGTTCACAATAGCGCTGAGCCATTTTGACAGCTGTGCCAATTTCACTGAATGTTTGGCCATTACTTAAAAAGTTCAGTCCAAACTCGCCTCCATATAAATGAGCGCCTTTGTACAATTCGCCATTGCGAAAAATCGCTCCGCCAATTCCTGTCCCAATAACGACAAAAAGCACTTCTTTTTTCCCTTTCGCCGCGCCTTCATATATCTCAGCTAAACCAGCACAATTCGCATCATTTTCGATAGTCACTGGTAAGCCAAACAACGCTTCTAATTCTTCATAAATGTTAAAATGATGAATATATGGAATGGCGGAAATCCCTAAAATCTGTTGACTTTTTTCGTCAACTACTCCAGGTGAACTAAAAGCAACACCACTAATCGACTCATTTCTTTTGTCTGCATAAACCGAATATAAATGCGCTTTCATTTCTTCCCAAGAGCCAGGTGTTGGAAAGCTCCCTTGATTTGTTAATTCTTTGCCTGTCCAAACGCCGTATTTCACGGAAGAACCGCCAAGATCAAATGCTAAAATTGCCATATTTATCCATCCTTTTCTACTTCTGTTTTCTTATTTCTTCGATACGTATACGGTCCATGATAGGTCTCATCAGGATTTTTCGTCAAGCGAAATTTCAACGGAACATAGTCAATGCCGCCTTTAACAAAAGGATGACATCGTAAAATCCGTGCTACCCCCATCGTTGTTCCTTTGACACTTCCATGTGTATGAATTGCATCAATCATATATTGTGAACACGTTGGGTAATAGCGACAACGTGCAGGCAATCCTGGAGAAATAAATCGTTGATAAAAACGAACACCGCCGATTAACGGATTTTTCATAAAGTGCCTTCTTTCTAACTAATTCTTACTAAAGAATAGCTTGTTTTTTCATGTTTGGCAAGTCTTAGTTACGAGAAATTACACCAGGTGCACCTATGACGAATTCTTACATTTCTGTTGCTATCCAAATGAAAAAAAACGTGCTACACTATAAAAAAAGGAATGGAGGCTTAGTAAATGGGATTAAAATTTGAACGTTCCAATGACTTAGATAAACTCTTCGATTCTTTCGCCGTTGATCCATTAAAGAAAGAAGTACCTCTTGAAGAACTGGCAAAACAACGACAAGAAGTAAAAAAAGAAGAAGCAAAAAAACAAGCAAAAGAGTAATTTTGCTTGTTTTTTTCTATAGAAATTTTTCAATTGCTGTCCAAGCTGCTTCTTTTCCTTCTTTTGTTTCAGAAGAGAAAATAATAAAGTCATCTTGTTTATCAAAATTCAAGGCTTTTTTGATGACACTCTCGTGTTTGTTCCATTTGCCCCGCGGAATTTTGTCTGCCTTAGTTGCCACAATAATAACTGGCAAATCATAGTATTTCAAAAATTCATACATTTGGATATCATCTTGGGTCGGCGGATGACGTAAATCAATTAAAGAAACGACTGCACGTAACTGCTCACGTTGCGTGATATACGTTTCAATCATTTTTCCCCACTTCGCACGTTCTGTTTTAGAAACTTTGGCATAACCATAGCCAGGAACATCCACAAAGTGTAAGGCATCCTCAATTAAATAAAAGTTTAGCGTTTGCGTTTTACCAGGTTTACCTGAAGTTCTTGCTAAATTTTTACGATTAATCAAGGTATTAATAAAAGATGATTTCCCAACGTTCGAACGTCCAGCTAAAGCAATCTCCGGTAACTGAGATTCAGGATATTGTTTAGGGGATACCGCACTAATCACGATTTCTGCATTATGTACGTTCATTGTTTTCCTCCGTTCTTCTGTTCAGTCTTTCATTCAAAAGCTTAACAAAAACAGCTCTTTCGGAGATCCGCCGAAAGAGCTGTTTTCAGCTTCAATCTTATACAGCTTCTTTATCTTTTTTGTTATAAATAATTGTTGGTTTACCGGTACCTTCAGCGGCCATTTTAGTAATGATAACTTTTTCAATGCTTTCATCTGAAGGAACATCAAACATTACGTCCATCATAATTTCTTCAATGATTGAACGAAGTCCGCGTGCGCCAGTATTACGTTCAATGGCTTTGGCTGCGATGGCTTTTAATGCTTCTGGTTCAAATTCTAATTTAGTGTCATCAAGAGACAATAATTTTTGATATTGTTTCACCAAGGCATTCTTCGGTTCTGTTAAAATTCGAACCAAGTCATCATTCGTTAATTTATCAAGCGCAGCCATTACAGGTAAGCGTCCAATAAATTCTGGAATTAAACCAAATTTCAATAAATCTTCTGGAATAATATGTTGCATGATGCTTTCTTCTTCATTTAAAGCAGAATTAGTTTTACCAAAACCAATAGTTTTTTCGCCTAAGCGGTTTTTAACAATGGTTTCAATCCCATCAAATGCTCCACCAACGATGAAGAGAACATTCGTTGTGTCAATTTGGATAAATTCTTGATGTGGATGTTTGCGGCCCCCTTGTGGTGGTACACTTGCAACTGTTCCTTCAAGAATTTTTAGTAAGGCTTGTTGAACACCCTCACCTGAAACATCTCGAGTAATCGAAACATTTTCACTCTTACGGGCAATTTTATCAATCTCATCAATATAGATAATGCCCTTTTCCGCACGTTCAACATTATAGTCAGCAGATTGTAGTAATTTTAAAAGGATGTTTTCAACATCTTCCCCTACATAACCTGCTTCTGTTAAACTGGTCGCATCAGCGATTGCAAAAGGTACATTTAATGTTTTTGCTAACGTTTGAGCCAAGAAAGTTTTACCTGAACCTGTTGGTCCAATTAAACAAATGTTACTTTTTTGCAATTCAACGTCATCTTGAGTTGCAGCTGTTTCTGATTGATTCACACGTTTATAGTGATTGTAAACAGCAACAGAAAGTGTGCGTTTTGCACGTTCTTGTCCAATAACATATTCATTTAAAACATTTAAAATTTCTTGGGGTTTTGGCACATCCGTTAATTCTCGGACTGCTTCATCATAAAATTCTTCATCAATAATCTCTTTACATAGATCAATACATTCATTACAAATATAGACACCCGGACCAGCAACAATTTTTTTTACTTCTTCTTGTGTTTTCCCACAAAATGAACAACGAACGGTCCCGTTATTATCCGTATTGTCGTACATGTTCGTCACCCCTCTAAAAATCAAAAAATGACTGTCATCACAGTCTCTCATCATAATAGCACAAACCACTTTAAAATGCGAACATCTCAGATAGAAAGTTTTATTGTTCTTAGACTTCTTATGGTATACTACATTATATAAAAGCACTTTCATAAAAAGTGATTGTGTTGAAACAAATTGGAGGAATTGTGATGTTAGAACAAATTTTACTAGGTACCTATACTCGAAGAGCCAGCCAAGGCATTTATAAAATTGCATTAGATACGACACAAGGTCGTTTAACAGAAGCGACACTTTTGTTAGAAGAAACGAGTCCTACCTATCTTGCTCTGAGTCAAAAGGGCGAACTTTTTAGCGTCACTAGTGTTGACGGTGAAGGTGGCACTGCCGCTTATCAACCAGAAATGGACCATTTTAACTTATTGAATAAAGTAACTGAGGAAGGTGCGCCGCCATGTTATGTAGCTGTTGACGAAAACCGACAACTTGTCTATGCAGCAAATTATCACCAAGGTATCGTTCACGTGTATCGTATCTTAGAAGATGGTTCTTTGGAAGATGCTGACAAAGTGATTCATACAGAGCCAACTGGTCCTCATGAAAACCAAAACAATGCCCATGTTCATTACACAGATTTGACGCCTGATCAACGCTTAGTCGTCTGTGATCTAGGAACCGATCGTGTGTATACGTATAATGTTAGCTTAGATGGAAAGCTTTCTGAAATCGCTCAATTCGTGACTGAGCCAGGGACTGGTCCACGTCATTTAGTGTTCCACCCAACAAAATCATTGGCTTATTTATTTGGTGAATTAGATAGCACTGTTTCAGTTCTTTCATATGATGAAACAGATGGTTCTTTCACTGAATTACAAAAAGTTTCTACTTTACCTGCTGATTATGATGCGTTTAATGGTGGTGCTGCGATTCGTATTTCTTCTGATGGCCGTTTCCTTTATGCTTCAAACCGTGGCCATAACTCAATTGCTGTCTATGCTGTTTCAGAAAATGGCGAAGCGATTGAACGAATTCAATTAATTTCAACAGAAGGCGATATTCCGAGAGATTTTGATTTAGATCCTTCTGAAGATTTCGTTGTTGTCGCTAATCAAGACTCTGATAACTTAACACTTTATCGTCGGAACCAAGAAACTGGCTTATTAGAAATGATTCAAAAAGATGTTGCTGTTCCCGAATGTGTTTGTGTTTTATTTGTATAATTAAGTTGACTATTTCCTTGGAAAATAACAGGAGTCAGATGCTAAATAATTTTTGCATCTGACTCCTGTTTTCTTATTTTAAACGATGGATTGGTTCTCCAATTCTTTAACGTATAAATAAAAAGAGCCAAAGTCTAAGCGATTCATTTGTAAAGATTCATGAATTTTTGTGAACCCTTTACTTTCGAAAAATCGAATCATTCTATGGTTTGTATGATTAGTCTGAGCATACATTTTACGTCTTCCTTCCCAGACTGGTCGTTTCTCCAATTCATGGAACAACAAACTGCCATAACCCTTGGCAATATAATTAGGCGAAGTTGCAAAGCGCTTTAACCAAACAAAGTCTTGTTCCTGCTCCATACAGAACGTTGCCATTGAAAAAATCATTTCTTCGTGCACTAGCAAATACAACCGTTTTTTTGTAATGTCTTCTTGGATATCTTCTTGAGAAGGGTAGTCCTTTGTCCACTGTGTAATGCCCACAACATCCATGTATGCCTTTACTTCTGTTAAAAATTGAAGAATAATCGGTAACTCTTTCTCATCAGCCACTCTAATTTTCATTGTTTATTCTCTTAATAAGGTAACAATAGAATCGACAAGACAATCACACTAATAATGCCAATGATGGTCGGTACACTCGTCCGTTTTAAAATTCTGATGGGACTAACTCCTACTGTTGATGCGACAATCATGACAACTGCTGCTACAGGAGAAATCGTTCTAGTTAAATTCGCAATCATCTGCATTGGCAAGGAAATTAAGATGCCATCAATCCCAGCTTTTTCAGCAATCCCAGGGATTAGTTCGATAACCGCATAAAACATTGCCAGTCCACCACCGCTTAAAATTCCAAAAAGGGTCGTTGCACCGCTGAAAATTAAGGTCGTGACAATTCCTGCTGAACTTGATGCTTCGACAGATGCCATAATACTATCAATAATTCCTAATGTTTGAATCGCAGACGTGAATAATGAACCGCCTACGACAAGCATCACAACTTGACTAAACCCTTGCCCCATTCCTTTAAACATCTCGACAGCTGTATCTTGAACCTTTTTAAAAGATTTCAAGCGAAGCGTCTCAACCAATACAGCGATGAAGAAAGAAATAAATGTAAGAACAAAAATATCCATCGTTATTCCTTTAATAAACATTCCTGCGATTCCCACCCCAACAATTAATAATAGCGGTAATATTGGCAATATTGCATAAAATTTAGGAACATCAAATTCTTTTTGTTTGCTTAAGCCCTCTTCATTTAATGAAACATAGGCAGCCTCACCTTCTTTTTTATCGCAGTATTTTTGCCAGAAGTACTGTGCAACCGCAATGATTAATAACGATGGCAGCGAAATTTTGGCATTCCATACAACATAATTTAACACATCATAACCAAGGGTATTTGCGGCGATTACGTTATCCGCGCCTAAAGGTGTTGGCATGATAGTTGCCGTCATTGCAATCACACCTGCAGCAGTTAATGATGAAATCCCCATGCTGGCTAGCATCGGATATAATATAGACATTAAAATAATCGCTAAACTTGATGCACTAGGAACTACTAGTGACATTAAATTTCCAATTAAAAAGACCACAGGGACAAATAACGATTTACGTTTAATCTTCATTAATGGTTTCACCAAAAAGTTGACAGCCATCTGATTGGCCCCGATTGCATTCATATAGCCTGAATAACCAAAAAGAATCATAATTACAATTCCTGCTGAACTCACTTGTGCAATAATTGTATCTTTAAACTTCAAGAAAATATCAAATAATCCAAAACCGGTTCCTTCTCCTGCAGGATAAATGGGATGTCCTAACATCCATGCACATGCAAGTAGAACAAGCGCACCAATAATTAAGCTGAGTGCGGGATGATAATTTTTTACAATCAAATAGGCTACAACAACTAAAACGACCAATACCAATAAACTTTCAGTCATACTTATCCTCCTTCAGTTAATTAACCGCTTTCATTTTTTCGACAACCCATTTTTGAAAAGCTTCAACATTTACATCTATACAGGCAACAGCATTCGTGTTTTTATGATACTTCATTTTTAAATCCGCAACAGTAGCTCCCGCAGCTGGACCTTCCAAAGCAACTTCAATGAACGTTTCAGTTGTCTCAAATAATTCTGGTGAAGTTAAATAGGCAATCGCACAGACATCATGCATTTTCAAACCTGTAGTTAAACTGCCGCCTCTATAATGACGGAAAAGACCATAAAACATTTCCCCAACTCTACCAAGCGCTCTGATGGCTGTTACTTCATGATTCGTTAACACAGCTTGACTTGTAACATCTAATCCTACCATTGTTAGCGGGACACCTGATTGGAAAACAATTTGTGCAGCGTGTGGATCGACATACGTATTAAATTCGGCACTTGTATTTGTATTTCCCCTTGCTAATGAGCCACCCATCATGACGATTTCTGCAATATTTTCTTTGACTTCTGGATAGAGGGTCAGTAACAAAGCAATATTCGTTAATGCAGCAATTGGAACAATGGTCAAAGGAACATCACTAGACAGAATTTCTTTTCGCATAGCTTCCACTGCATGAATATCTAAACACGTAGAGATAGGTTGCGGAAACTCAAAGCCATCCATGCCAGTCTCCCCATGAATCTCAGCAGAATCTTCCAATTGAATAAGTAACGGACAATTACACCCCTTGGCTACAGGAACCTTTTTCCCAAAAAAATCGACAAGTTTCAAGGCATTATTTGTTGTTTTTTCTACATCTACATTCCCTGCAACCGTCGTTATTAAGCGAACTTCTAGGTTAGGATGATTCAGTGCAATCGCTAAAGCTACAGCATCATCAATTCCTGGGTCCGTATCAATAATGATCGGTCTTTTCTTTGTATCCATTTTTCTTCCTCCATTCACATTTAGGAAAAACATTTCCGGAAACGTTTTCTTAATTTGAGATTAACAGCGCTTTCATTAAAAGTCAAGCAGAATTTCTAAATAATAAATAATTAGGCTTTTTCTTGACTTTCTGCTTTTAGAATGCTTACTATAAAAAAGAGTTCAGTGAAAGGACGAAAATGATGAATATTAAAGATATTGCAAAATTAGCTGGCGTTTCCGCTTCAACTGTATCCAAAATTATAAATAATAAAGATCAAACTATTAGTAAAGAAACCCGTGAGCGTGTCTTAAAAATCGTTCGAGATTACAACTACACACCTTACTCAGCAAATCTCGTCACAAATAGTACTACAAAAACCTTCGTGTTATTATTAAATAGCCATGAAACTTTTGAGGCTTGGGTTACGAGCTTTATTGATAAAGCTCAAGAAAATGGCTATAGCTGCTTGATTTTAAATAGTCACGGTAGTTTAGAACAAGAACTGAAAAATATTACCTCGCCAACTTTAAAACAAGCCAGTGGCATTATTTGGGACCCAATCAATGAAAACAGTAAACAATACGCGAAATTTATAGAAGAATTAACGATTCCTTACTATTTCGTCAATCACTCAACTAACGAATTGCCTTCTCTAGCGAGGCTTTATGAAGAAGCTAGTTATGTTTTAACCCGAGAATTATTACAGAATAACCATAAAAAAATTAGTTATTTCGTCACTAACCAAAAATATAAAGAAGCAATTATTGCAGGCTATAAAAAAGCCTTATTTGATGTCAATTTACCCTTTAGTAAAGAAAATATTTTAACTACTATCCCTGCTGATTTCAGTAATCAGCTTATCACAGATGGGATTACGGGTATCCTTACCGATGACTATACCCAAGCTGTTTTTTTGGAACAGCTTTTAAAGCAGAGCGGTTTACGAACCCCCGATAATTACTCTTTACTCGCAATTAAGCGAAAAATTGATCGTTCATTTTTACCTGATCATATTTCTTCCGTCTTATTAGACACAGAGACGTTTGGCAGCCAGTTAGCCTTATTATTGCTTAACAAACGCAAAGAAAAAACAGCCTTGATTAATGAGGCTGAAAAATTGGTGCTAGATCACAAAAATACATTAGGCATGTCTAGTGTTAATCCACATAGCAAAATGATTGTAGTAGGTAGTTTAAACGTTGATAATTATCTGTATTCAACAAATTTACCACATAACGGCAAAACAAATTTTTTGTCTAGCTATGCTAAATTCCCCGGCGGAAAAGGATTAAATCAAGCTGTTGGCTTAACCAAACTGGGGCATCAAGCCACCCTAATTGGTTGTTTAGGCTCAGACACAGATGCGAATTACTTATATAAAGAATTAGAAAAATACCACGTTACGACAGATGGTATCACACGTATTCAAGATACTGAGACTGGTCAAGCTTATATTTATGTTGAGACAAGCGGCGACTCCATGATTTCAATCTTACCTGGTGCAAACACAGCGCTTACACCTAAAAAAATCGCACAGCAAAAACACCTATTTATGGATGCCAGTTTTTGTCTCATTCAAACAGAAATTCCTTTGTCTGCTGTAGAGAAAGCTTGTGAAATCGCCCAACATTCAGGGGTACCGATTATTTTAAAACCAGCTGCTATTCATCATATTCCAGTGAATATACTAGAAAAGGTTGATTTTTTCATTCCCAATGAAGATGAATTATTGGAACTTCAACCAGATACTGGTACATTAGAAGAGAAAGCGGCGTACTTCTTAGAAATGGGCGTAAAAAATGTCATTGTTACTTTAGGAAAAAAAGGCGTGTTATTAAAAACACCCCAAGTGTGCCACTATTTCCCTGCAACAGAAAATATAGCTGTGGATAGTACTGGTGCCAGTGACAGCTTTATCAGCGCGCTCGCCTCCTATCTTTCGAAAGGTTATCCGACTGAAGCAGCCATTCAAATAGCAATTCAGGCTGCAGGATTTTCAGTTTCTAAAGAAGGTGTGATTGATTCTTTAGTTGATCACGTCACTTTGGAAAATTATTTGATAAAAAAAGAACCCGCTCTTTTTGCTCATCGTAACACCTGTGTCGATTGACACAGGTGTTTTCCTGCTGAATATCTTGTTATTTTCTCATAAACCAATGAGAATTGTTCTTTTTTATTACAATTTATTAGGTGAACTATTATAATAAAAGAGAATTTATAACTAAGGAGTGAGTCTCATCAAAACACAAGATGCCATAAAAACATTTTTACTTTCAAAGAAAACACAAAAAAATTGGCTGTCTTTTTATACTTAGCAAAACAAACAAACCTTGATTTATCTAGTGTTGCCCGAAAATTCGATCTTTCTACTAAAAATTTATCAATTTATCTTCGTGAAATTCAAGAAGACTTAGCAACCCTTCCTGAAAATACCTTAGAGATTCAGATCCATCACGGAAAAATTTCATTACATACGACTTCCAATGATTTTCTTTCCCACTATTTTTTATTATTTAATTATTACTGTGTCCATTCTACTGACTTCATTCTTTTTCAAGCAATTATCAAAAAAGAAAACAATTCTGTCTGGAAAGTGAGTCAAGAAACTAATTTTAGCTCATCTTACATTTACAAACGGTTAAATAACATTAATAAACTATTTGGTTTGTATGGAATTTCCGTCCATTTTTCCCCCTCGGCGAGTAAAGCGATTACAGGTTCTGAATTTCAAGTCCTATATGCTTTTCTTGATGTCTACTGGACCATCTTTTTAAATACCTTAGCCTTACCACGTTATACCTCTACTTATTTTGAAGATATACTGACGCAACATATTAAACCAGAAATTCTTGAACGCTTGGAACACGCTTCTCTACTAAAATTAAATTTACTTTTACACATCGCAAAATATCGCTTTCCATATACTTGTGAAGATGATCTCCAAAAAGAATTTGAAGAACATCCTTATTTAAGGCTTTTCTCAGACTCAAAACAAACTATTTTTTGTTCCCAATCAAATTTTTCAGAAGATCAACAGCGGGTTGTAGATATCATTGCACCCATTGCCATTGATAATTTTGATTCAGCAAAACGAGCCAAAGATTTACTGGCTGCTCTAAATGAAATTTCTTGCCCAGAATATTTCTACGTTGATTCTTTATTAACCAATTTTTGCGAAGTTTTTCAAATTCCAAAAATGCGTGAATTTGATCGTCATTACTTCTTACTTATTTTATTTAAAAATATTATCTATAACCAATTATTTATTTCACAGCAACCAAATACCGCAATTCTAGATTTTTTAGTCAATAAAAATAGTACTTATCAAAAAGATTTACAGAAAGAAATCTATGCTTTTTATCAAAATTTTTCAGCGCATTCCTCTTATCAGTTAAGATTTAAGGATCAGGAGAACCCAATTTGGACATGTGAATTGTTGTTACGAATTTATACGCACTATAGTCCCCGCAAAAAAATCAAAATTGGTGTTGCATATTCTCGCGATTTTTACATTGCTAGCTTTATTATGATGAAAATCAAGCAAGCATTTAGTGAGGATATTATTTTTGAACGAACCGATTTTTCTAGTTGTGATATTGTGATTACTGACTATCCCTTATTTGATTTACCAAAAGAAATAGACCGAATTTACATTTTAGAAGAAGAATTAACCCGAGAAGATTGGGAACTAATTTTCAGTAAAATAAGTATCGCCATTTTTGATTTGCAATATTAAAACAAACATCAAGCGCCAACCTGTCTCACCAGCCATAATGAAAACAAGCGACCTACAAACCACTTCTGCCAGTTTTAGTCTGACAGAAAATAGTTTGTAGGTCGCTTGTATATTGCTGTTCTTTTCTATGTTACCTTCAAAGACAATCTAGTAACGTACTTCAGTCCTTAAAGTGCTACGGTTCCACCGCTGATCAGTTTTTAAGCCTGAGACAAAAATCCAAAGTGTTTTTTGTCTCAGGCTCTTACATTTTTTCAACAAAGGTATTGCTAGGCGCTACTTGAAGCTGAAAACTAGTTTCTCTATCGAGATTCCTCATCAGTAGACTCAAATTTAAAACTTTTTTCTATAAAAGCGACTTCTTTTGCGTATGTTTTTACAAAAGAAGAATAGTCTTTGGGATCTTTGACCTTTTCCAATTGGTCAACAGAGACTTCTAATTCAAATCCTGTCCCATCTTTAAAGAGATAATATTTTGAGATGTCTGTATATCCTTGATTCCGTTTTAAAATATAGCCGGTTTGTACATCAGCAATTTTATCAATTGGGTATGCTTTGATAAACTCTTTACTTGTATCCAAATAATCAGAAAGACTGTTGACAAGATTGCCAGAAAGGTACATACCTGCCGATGTATAATAGTCTCTTTTTTCATAAAAACTGATATTGCCTAGATATTTTGTATCTGGATACTCCTCTGTAGAAGGTAAAATTAAAAAGTTCTTTCCGCCACTGGTTTCAATATCGGCATCGCCGATAATTTCTATTTGATAGCCTTGATTAAATAAAAGTTTATTTTCTTCTATTGTGACTTTTAGTGGTTTTTCTAAATCAACAGGTCCAGTTGTGGTAAGTCCAGCTTCTTTTAAAGGATAAACATCTTCTGATGAAGCGGAGTAATCCCAATAATCATCTTTCTCCGCAAGATCAATATATACTATAAAGCCAATTGCTACAGCAATGCCTATCCAAATAATTTTTTTGTTCTTTTTTGTTTTTTCTTTTTTTTCGTCTGTGGTTTTACCACTTTTTTATTTGGGTTAGGAAATTGCTTTACTGTGTCTGTTCTTGTGACAGGAAAAAACGACCATTTTGGCTTTTGAAAAAGCGCATCATATGTATCATAAAAATTCTTTTGTTTAGCCATTTTTTCTCTCCACTAATTTTTTTGATAAGGCAATTTCCTCAGATGCTTCGGAGACTAATCTTTCATAATCATCTGTGATACTTTCCGACAACACTCGTATGGTACTTAAGATACCATTGGTTGCAAGTGTTATTTCTTCTGTTGACAATTTATCTTCTTTAATGCTTAAAAACCGTTCTGATGCTCGTAAAATCTCTGGTACCTTATGATATAAAAAATCACTAAAATGAGTAATTGCTTCAGGATACTTCACTAAGTGTTTAAAGATGCCCTTAGCGGAAGCAACACCCAGTTCTACTTGTTCAATTTTTTTTAAATTTCGTGACTTATTCGTTAGTTCGTTTAAATAAATAATTTGTTTTTTTAATTCGTCCATAATTCTTTGGTACATCTCTAGGTCACTGTCCGTTAGATGGTGCGTCGTTTGATATTTTTTTAGATTTTTTTTATAACGGAAATACGTACGACCATTTCTATAAATAACCCAACCGATGTACCCAGCGCCCACTAACAAAACCATTATCCCATTCAAATCATGTACTCCTTTTTAAATTAGTATATATTACTGAACACATTGTCCAGCTTAAAATTGACAAATAAGTATGAAATGTTACTCCCCCAATTACTTGTGCACTTTTATTGTATCATATAGGAAAATTGTTCTGTTCCGCATTTAGACAAATTGTCTAAATGTCTAAGGAAATCTTTTTTGGTTTATATGTAGCAAAAAACACTTGCAAGAATTGATTACTTCTCACAAGCGTTTTTTATTGTCTAAAACAACTATTTACATTTCATTTTATTAAATAGTGAATAAATAAATTACTGCAGCTAATGAAGCACCTAAGATAGGTCCCACAATTGGCACCCAAGAATAAGCCCAATCAGAATCACCTTTTGTTTTCACAGGAATAATTTGGTGCGCTAAACGAGGTCCTAAATCACGTGCAGGGTTAATTGCATAACCTGTAGGTCCGCCTAATGATAGACCTAGTCCTAAGACCAAAATCCCAACAAGCATTGGATTAATGCCAGCCGCTAAGTCGTTTTGAGAAAAGGCGAGTAAGCCAAAAACCAAGACAAATGTGCCGATAATTTCTGTTAAAACATTGGCTGGATAGTTACGGACAGCTGGACCAGTGGCGAAGGTTCCTAAAATAGCACCTTTGTCTTCTGTAATGTTCCAATGAGGTAAATAAGCTAACCAGACAACTAAACCACCAATAAAACCGCCTAGGACTTGAGCTACGATATAAGGTAAAACCATGCCCCATTCAAAGTTTCCAGTAATTGCCATCGCAACTGTTACAGCAGGATTTAAATGCGCTGGACTCATATACCCAGACATGTAAACAGCTAATGTAACAGCAGCGCCCCAACCTAAAGCAATAACGACCCAACCAGAAGCAAAGGCTTTGCTTTTCTTCAAGTTAACTGCGGCACAGACGCCATCCCCTAGTAAAACTAAAATCATCGTTCCGAAAAATTCACCGAATAATTGTGTCATCATCGAAGTTCCCATTTTTTCTTCACCCTACTTTCAAATTTTTTAAATCTGATTCTTCAATTACTTTTTCTAATGTTTCAATGTGTCGTGCTCTTTCTTCCGCTGTCCATTGATAATGCTGTGCCATTTCTTCAATGACTCCCGCTTTCACTTGGTCCAAACGATCACGCATAAATAATAAGTGGTTGGTCCGTCGCAATAAAAAGTCGACGGGTGTTAAAGCCATTTCTTCTTCCATCGCATAGTTTAAAGAGACAGTTTCTGTTAAGGTTAAACCAGGAATTACTTTGGCATCATCAATCATTTCAAAAACAGTTGGTACGTTGGAGCCATATAAATGAGCTAAGTATAGTGCATCCTTTTCACTTAACCCTTTAGACACGCCATGTTTTGCCAACGCTTCTAATTCTTCGTCTACCGTTGCAGGGTTCAATTTCCCACCTGAAACTGGATAGTTTTTTGAATCAATTAAGGTGAATTCTTTCTGGTATTCTTCTGCTAAGATGGTTTGAATCATTTTCATCGCACCTTCTGCCATTTTACGATAATCTGTTAATTTCCCACCAGCCAAAGTGAGCAAGCCATCCGCTGATCTTTCCAATGAGCTGCCTCGAGAGACAGCTGAAGGATTGACTTTATTTTCCACCAAACTGTCTTCTAGATGGTTTAGGACTTCTTCAATTTCTCGTTTATCTGTTTGGTTTTTTTGGTATCTGTCAACGACATCAATGACTTCATCAATACTTTTATCTGAAAGTTTGCCATTGTTTCCCCCGTTATAATCTGAGCCACCGTTAGCAGAAATTAAAGGTCGTAAGCCAGCCCAGCTGGCTTCAATATCATCAATTGTCAATTGTACCTCTGGATAACGATTATTGACTACTTCCAATAGGTAATCCACATCACTTTGTTCTACTGTTGGATGTTGAAAGTCTCCATGGTAATCTGTATCCGTCGTCCCAAAATATGTTTTTTCTTCTCTTGGAACAACGAAGACCATGCGGCCATCTTGTTTACCTGTATCAAAATACGTTGGTTGAGGAACATTTAAACGGCTTTTGTCGACAACTAAATGAACCCCTTTGGTTGGACGCATTTGTGGTGTAAATGAATCATTTTTGTCTAAGCCTCTTAATTTATCTGACCAAGGACCAGTAGTATTAATCACAACATCTGCGTGAATCTCAAACTGTTCGTCAGTTAGTAGGTCCTTTGCTTGAATGCCAGTAATTTTACCTTCATCATTGTATAAAAAGCCCACCGCTTGAACCCGACTCACAGCATGTGCCCCGTCAGCTACTGCTTGTTTAATATTTTCAATAACTAAACGAGCATCATTATTTCGGTAATCTAAATAAACACCGCCACCTTGTAGACCTTCACTTTTTAGTTGTGGCTCACGTGCCAAAACCTCGTCTTTTGTTAACAGATAGTTGGCGTACTTGGTACCTGTTACATCAGCTAACTGATCATATAAATCCATTGCTATTTTGACAGAAAATAGATTAAATGTTGCATTTGGCTCATCATAAATCGGCAATAACATGGGATCCGCTTTAGGGATGTGTGGCGCAATGGATTGAACGACGGCTCGTTCTTTCACTGTATCTGCCACCACCTCCACGTCAAACGTTTTCAAATAGCGGATACCACCATGAACTAATTTGGTTGATCGTGAAGAGGTGCCCTCTGCGAAATCCTGCATTTCAATTAACCCTGTCTTCATTTTAGCGGCACTGGCTTGCAGGGCAACGCCTGCGCCAGTAATGCCACCACCAATAATTAAGACATCTAAGTGTTGTGTTTTTAAAGCGTCGATTGATTGTCGGCGTGTTTCTATTGAAAAAGTCATAGAAAATTCCCCTTTTCCATTTACTTATTTTTACGTTTGAATTGTTGGGTAGCTGCTACTGCTTGTTGCCAACCTTCATATAAATCTTCTCGTTCTTCTTCCGCCATAATTGGTTCAAATTGTTGTCCTTCTTCTTGGAATGCTTTGATTTCTTCTAAGTCTTTCCAGAAGCCAACCGCTAAGCCCGCCAAGAAAGCTGCGCCTAAGGCCGTTGTTTCTAAGTTATGGGCTCTTTGAACAGCAGTGTTTAAAATATCTGCTTGGAATTGCATCAAGAAATCATTGTTTGCTGCTCCACCGTCTACTTTTAAGACGGGAATATCTATGCCTGTATCTTCTTTCATCGTGTCAATAATGTCACGAACTTGATACGCAACTGCTTGAAGTGTCGCTTTGACAAAATCTTCTCTCGTGGTACCACGTGTCAATCCAAAGACAGCCCCACGCGCTTGTGAATCCCAATATGGTGCACCCAAACCAGTGAATGCCGGAACCACATAAACTTCATTGTGCCCTGTTGACGCTTTGGCTACTGCTTCAGATTCCGCAGCCGTTTGCAACATTTTTAAGCCATCTCGTAACCATTGAATCGCTGAACCAGCCACGAAGATACTTCCTTCCAAGGCATAATATACTTTGCCGTTAATGCCATAGCCAATAGTGGTAAGCAGATTATTTTTAGAAAGTTGAGGTTCTTCGCCAGTGTTCATGACAATAAATGAGCCTGTTCCATAGGTATTTTTAACCATCCCAGGTTCAAAGGCCATTTGACCAAATAAAGCGGCTTGTTGGTCACCAGCCATCCCAGCGATAGGAACTTCACTTCCGTAAAAATGGTAATTTTTTGTTAGTCCATACACTTCAGAGTTCGAAACGACTTTCGGTAACATCACTCGTGGGATATTTAAAAGATCCAAAATTTCTTGATCCCAATCTAAATCATGGATATTAAACAACATCGTCCGACTTGCATTTGAATAATCAGTGACATGAGTATCTCCCGTTAATTTCCAAACGAGCCAAGTGTCAATTGTCCCAAACATCAATTCTCCGTTTTCTGCACGTTCTTGCGCACCTTCTACGTGATCTAAGATCCAACGAACCTTCGTTGCTGAGAAATAAGCATCAATGATTAACCCAGTTTTTTCATGAATCATTTCGCTGTAGCCATCTTCTTTTAGTTGATCAGCAATAGGTGTCGTTTGGCGTGATTGCCAAACAATTGCGTTATAAATTGGTAACCCAGTTGCTTTGTCCCAAACAACGGTTGTTTCCCGTTGGTTTGTAATCCCAATTCCGGCAATATCTGTAGGTTTCACTCCTGACTCAATTAAAGAACCTGCAATAACGGATTGAACAGAATTCCAAATTTCATTGGCATTATGTTCCACCCAGCCTGCATTAGGAAAATATTGAGTAAATTCCTTTTGTGAACTACCAATTTTGTTTCCTTTTTTATCAAAAATAATTGCACGAGAACTAGTCGTTCCTTGATCAATCGCCATAATGTATTTTTCTTCTGCCATGATAATTCCTCCTAAACGTTTTTGAAATCGCTTTCTTTATGTCCCTATCTTACAAACAAAAGAATAACTAAACATGTCAAAAACTTTTTTTATTTTAAAAAAATTGAAAGGATTTCTACTAAAACCAACAAAGACAACGCTTTCAATAATACTTTTATTATCTCTAATTTTTCAATAAAAAGAAACATTTTTGTTTAAAAAAGCCTAATTTTCGACTTTTAGTTGTAAAAAGGCAGGTGCGAGGATCAGACAATTTCCGTCACACCAACCTTTTGTTTATTTCTCCCGCAAGGTGCGTATTTTCTTTTTTAATTGTTGCACATCATAGGTCGAACTTAATTCTGACAAAACATAGACTTCCGGTGTTCCTTGATAGCTCGTTTGCTGATAATTGGTCACAATTAAATCATATGTTTGTTCAGGCTGATACCTCTCCACCAGCGTGCCATTCATATTTTTAAGACTAAGCATTAATACTTGTGTTAACGCCGCTTGATAAAGAGCATCCATTGCTAAATGAATTCCAATTTTTATTTCACCAATCATTTTAAATTCAATTAATGCCAACACACTTAAATATTTGACCAGAGAAAGTTCATGCAAACTATCTCCTGGTTGATACGTTTCATCAAAACAAGCTAAAGCTTTTTCTAATAACGTTGTTGAAAAAGAAGCTAATTCCCGACTAGATAATTGCTGTTCTTTTTCCCAGATATGGGCCCGATCAAAGACTTCCAATTCTCCTTTAAAAAAATACAGTTTTCCATGAATTTGTGAAAAATAGTAAGCCATGGTTTTCTCAAGAGTAGGTTCAAATTTATGGGGGCGATAATACAAGACCACATTTTCCAAGATAAACGTATCAGCTAAAGAAACAGCGGAACGACGTCCCCGAATTAAGGAATATTCATCAAAAGCTGATTCTGGTAAGACCGACATTGTGATTAGAAAAACAAAATGAATCATGCTTTCTCCTTCGTCTAATTCTAATGAATAGCGACTAGAAAAACGGAAAAACAATTGTCGAACTTGCTTAAATAACGGATCTTCTTTAAAATCAATCATTTTTTTTCTCAATTGTTGATATTTTTTTGAAGTGACCGCTAGGCGCTTTTTCGTAATACTCAACCAAAGACTAACTTTTAACGCATTATGTTCATTAAAAGTAAAACCTAAGCCAGTCTCAATCCCTTCAATTATCCGTTTATTTAACGGCGACATCGTTTTTTTCTGGTGTATTTCATAGGGAGTAATATACCAATACAACTGAAAGTAAAAGTAACGAATCTGCAATTCTTCTCCCTGTAGTTGTCCATTTTTTATTTGCAAATCAAAGGCGGCTAACAATTGATTGAGTTCTTTAATCTTTCGAAATAAAGAAGACTCACTAATCATAAATTTAGTCGTTAATTGAACAATAGAAAACTCTTTATTACGATATAAATAATCTAAAAGTTGAAATTTAAGAGACTCTTTTACAAATGCTTCAATTAAATGATTCAACGAAAAAAAATCCGATAAGGTGGTTGATAGCTGCTGGCCATCATAAGTAAGCTGACAGTCCTGTCCAAAAGGTTTCAAAAAATAATGTAAATCCTCTAAGTCTTTTTCAAAGGAGGCTTTTGTGACCGCTAAAAATGCTGTTAAATCAGAGACTGAGCAGGTACCGCCTGCTAAGATGGTTTGTTGCACCGTTAATAATTGTCGCATCGCTTTCTTTTCCAATAACGTCTCAACTTTCATCGTTCTCTCTCCAATAAGCCAAAGCACCCATCAAATTTGTAATATCATAAATATTGGTTAAGGAAGGTTGATAAAAATAATCTTTTTGTAATAGGTCTGTCAGTGTCTGACCTGTTTGGATACTTAATGCTAACGTATTTATTTTTTCTAAACAGTTATTTTTTGAACAAAGCTGTGCACCAAGGACCCGTTGCGTCACTTTATCATAGATTAATTTGCCTAAAATTTCTGTCCCATGTTGTAGAGACGGCGCTGGCTGTCTAACAATTATGGAAGCAAGTGTTTGCGGAAAAAATAAACCTTCCGTTTCGGTTAGACCTGTACTAGCAAGGTAATAGTCCCCCACTTTTGTTCCCATTGTTCGCAAAGAGCCAATGAATCGGTGTGTTTTTTCTTCTAAATTGTTGGCGACTACTAAGCCAGTTCGTACCGCATTGTTCACTAACGGAGCATAAAAAGTTTCCGCGACTGGTTCATTCATAACTGAAATGCAATCTCCGATGGCAAAAACATTCGGCACTGAAGTTTGTAAATAAGCATTCACCGCGATTGTCTGATCCAGATTCCGTTGAATTTTTTTATCTAAATAGGCTAATTGAGGATGTAAGTTTAAAGCAAAAATCCCACTGTCACAAGAAATTTTCTGTTCACTTGTTTCAAGAACAATACCATTTGCTGTTTCTTCAATTCCTAGGACCGTTTCTTCAAAATGGAAAATTACTGCTTGTTTTTCCAAAGATTTTTGAACTTCTGCAACCATTTCTTTATCAAAATATTTAGGCAATAGATTTTCCAAGCTTTCAAAGACATGAACCGTTTTCTTCATTTTCACAAGAAAATCAATAGCTTCCATTCCAATGGGTCCTGCACCAATGACGGCTACTGTCTGGCTCTTTTCCAGTAATGGAACAGCCGCTAAAGCACCTGATAAAAATTTATATTTGAGTAATTTTTC
Source organism: Enterococcus sp. DIV0294 (assembly GCF_050558155.1). Lineage (NCBI taxonomy): Bacteria > Bacillati > Bacillota > Bacilli > Lactobacillales > Enterococcaceae > Enterococcus > Enterococcus sp. DIV0294. The sequence goes on from NZ_CP187889.1 coordinate 1,688,509, forward strand.
TGTTTGACTACCACGAATTTGCGTGGAAAACTGGCTCGCGCCTGTCGCTAAAATCAATTTATCATAAGAATACCACTGTTGCTCTTCCTTTTGTGCCCAAGCAATCAATTGGTTCTCAACATCCATTGCCACGACTTCTCTATTTAAAAGCAACTGAATCTTTTGACGACGTAATTCCTCTTCCGTTATGTAACGTGCTTCGTGTAATTCATTGATGGTATGATTAAAATACGCACTTAAGCCACCAGATAAATACCCCACTGTTGCTTGTTTATCAATTAAAGAAATTTCTGCTTGGGGATATTTTTTCCTTGAAGCAATTGCTGCGGAAATACCTGCGAATGATGCACCAATAATCACAATTTTCATTTGTTTCCTCCTCTGTCAGGACCTATTATACTTCTCTCAGTTTATCATGATTAAAAAGAATGCTAAAGCAACAACTATAGTTTTCCATTAAAATAATTATTTTTGCTGAGCGCATTGCTTTTCAAGCACTTTCATTTTCATTTATAATAAATATTACTACTGTTTGAGGAGGAGTTTTCATGTCTGCAACAAAAGAGCAATTGGAACTATTTTTATTTTATTTATCTGAAACCCATACAAAAAGTTTATCTTTACATGACTTAGTTACAAGTCGACCACGCCCAGAGGAAGCGCGTATTTTATTGAATATTAACGAGGTTTTCACTTACTACCATAGCGCTCGTGTTCTCTACACAAGTGTTCCTGCTCTTGAAAACAACAAGTCTGAGCCTTTTTTCCAAGCCTTCGAAAATTTTTATTTTGAATTAAAACAACATTTTTTCAATGAAGAAGATGAAACCAATCAATTGAATGAACGTCTAGAGGAAATGAAAATTGCCTTTGAACAATTGACGGATGACTACAATGTTCTATAATAGAAGAGAACAATTCGTTGAGAAGGGGTCCTTATGAAGCAAGAAGAAGTGATTGAACGTTTAAAAGAAGAACTAAATTTGCCATTTTTTAATGGTACGCTAGAAGAAAAGAACTATTCTGAAGCAGATTATCAACAAATCAAGAAAGAGTTAATTCAATACTTTGATGATTATGTGCGAAATGTTGAAAATTAACAAGCTAAAACAACCTTTGATTTTAATAAAATCAAAGGTTGTTTTATTATTAAATAAAAAAATAACAAAAAAACCACCGGCAGTTTTGCCGATGGAAAAGGAGTATTTACTCAATAAGAGTAAAATGAAAAATAAAAAGGTTGTTGTTGGTATGAATTAATAATACAATACACTTTCTCTTTTGTCCATAAAAAAGACATGAAAAAAATATTAAATTCGTTAGTTATTTTTATTAGTTTTTTATTTTTTCAAAAGAATGTTGCTCATTCGCGTAATGGCAAAGGTTAATTCATCCGTTGCTTGATCCTGCTTTTCCTCTGAAGTATTAAATAAATCTGCATCAATACCTGTTTCTGGATCTGTTGCTAAAATCATTTCATTGCATCCTGCTACATATTCTGTATAAGCATGTTCAAATTTTTTGTGAATACCAAGTACTTGTGGTGTTGGTTTTAATGTTCCGACTTTTTTGAGCATTAATTCATATTTTTCAGTACCTTCTTTAAATTTTGCTTGAATTTCTGCAATTCGTTCGGCTGTTAAATCATTCACTTTATTCTTATCGATCGCTTGACGAACTTCTTCGTAATATGGATTCATGACTTCGCCAATATCTTCTGTTGTTTTAACGATATCATTAATTGTTTGAACGTAAAATCCTAAATTTGGTCTCATAACCATCCCTCTTTTCCCTTTTCTCTTTCACTCCATTTTACACTTTTTCTATTCCATCTGACAAGTGGCACTTTTTCAGTCTTTATTCTTTTGATTTTTAACAGAGAAAACATAGTGAGGCATCGTTTTGCCACGATATGTTTTAATGTATCGATCCCTAACAAGCATCTGGTTTCGAATAGCGACATTCATAGAGGCTAAGTTCGTATCACGAATCGTTGAAATAACTTCTGGAAAATTTAATACATCGAATGCGTATTGCTTTGTCGCTGCGGCAGCTTCAATCGCATACCCTTTGTGCCATTCTTTCACACATAAATGATAACCAATTTCTGGATAGCTCTTGCCTTTTACTAATTGATTAGTGAGACCACACTCGCCGATAACTTCGCCTGTTCGTTTCTTCTCTAACGCCCATAAGCCGTAGCCGTATTCTTGATAGGACTGTAAGTTCCACTTTAGCCAGTTTGCAACCTCTTCATCAGAAAAAGCGTGTTCATAGGCATACATCACATTTTCATCTTGCAAAAATTTTTTCAATTCCACTTCATCTTCCGACTGCCATTCTCTGACAATAAGTCGTTGTGTTTCGAAAATAATTTTCCGTTTCAAGCCCTTTCACTCCTTACATAAAGAAAAATTGACTGGTTTAAGTACCAGCCAATTTTCTTTTCTTATTTATTAAGCACCTTTACCTGCTTTACGTTGGAAGAACTTCACAATTTCCACAATTGGGATGATAGCAAAAGATGTACCTGCTACAATTGCCCATTGATATGCATCTAAATGTGTGACGCTGAATAAATCATTAAATCCTGGAATAACAATCGTTGCAGCTAATAGCAAGAACGAAACAAGAATCCCATAGTTAAATGATTTGTTGCGGAATAAGCCAACTTTGAAAATTGATTGATAAATCGACTTCACATTAAAGGCATGGAACAATTGAATTAATCCCAAAGTAGCGAAGGCCATGGTTAAAGCATCGCCGTGTTGTAAATCATACAACGCTTGCGCCGATAAGTTTGTGTTAGCTGCGGTATGTGCTGGGAACATAATTGACATTTTATACACAATCAAAGTCAATGCCCCTTGCGTAATCCCTTGATAAACAACACTGCTTAAAACGCCGCCAGAGAAGAAGTTCGATTTTTTACCACGAGGTTCATGGCTCATCACATCACGTTCTGCGGGTTCCACACCTAACGCAATCGCTGGGAAAGTATCCGTTACTAAGTTAATCCACAATAAGTGAACAGGTAACAAGGTATCCCAATTGAGCATTGTTGCAATAAACAAGGTTAATACTTCCCCTAAGTTAGCTGAAAGTAAATATTGAATCGTTTTTTGGATATTTGAGAAGACTTTACGTCCTTCTTCTACTGCCACAATAATTGTTGAAAAGTTATCATCGGCAAGGACCATATCTGAAGCACCTTTTGATACTTCTGTTCCGGTAATTCCCATACCAATCCCGATGTCAGCAGCTTTTAAGGCTGGGGCATCATTTACGCCATCACCAGTCATCGCAACCACTTTTCCTTCTTGTTGCCACGCTTTAACAATCCGAACCTTGTGTTCTGGTGAAACACGAGCATAGACAGAGTAGTGTCCCACGACTTGTGCGAATTTTTCATCTGACAATTCATTTAATTCAGCGCCTGTAATGACGGCATCGTCGTCGCCTTCTTTGATGATGCCTAAACGTGCCGCAATTGCTTCTGCTGTATCACGGTGGTCACCCGTAATCATAATTGGACGAATACCCGCTTCTTTCGCGACTTTTACAGCATCTGCAGCTTCTTTTCTTTCTGGGTCAATCATACCGACTAAACCAGCAAATGTTAAATCTTTTTCCACAAGTTCAGAACTCATTTCGGCTGGAATCGTCTCAACATATTTATAAGCCATTCCTAAAACACGTAAGGCTTGTTTCGCTAATGAGGTGTTTGTTTTCAAAATTTCTTGACGTTTTGTTTCATCTAATGGACTTGTTTCTCCATTTGATAAGATTTCCGTACAACGTTTCAATAATTCATCTGGTGCACCTTTGACAGAAACTAGGAAGCCACCTGTTTTTAATTCATGAACAGTAGTCATTAATTTACGATCAGAGTCAAAAGGAATCTCTGCCACACGAGGTTCAGCTGCTACTTTTTCGGTTACGTTAAACGCATGATCTAAACCAAATTGTACTAAGGCAGTTTCTGTTGGGTCACCAATTAATGAACCATCTTGAGCGATTTTTGTATCATTCGTAAAGTTCATGATTTTTAAAGCCATATTATCAGCAGGGATTTCTGTGGAAGCAGATAACACTTGACCATCTGTATACAACGCTTCAACGGTCATTTGATTTAAGGTTAACGTACCTGTTTTATCTGAACAGATAATATCTGTACTTCCTAATGTTTCAACGGCTGGTAACTTACGGACAATCGCATTTTTCTTGGCCATTTTTTGAGTCCCTAAAGCCAAAATAATTGTGACAATCGCTGGTAATCCTTCTGGAATTGCCGCTACAGCTAACGAAATTGACGTTAATAACATGTCAATCCATGAACGACCATTCATCATTCCTACCACAAACATCACCGCTGCAATGACTAAAATGGCAATTGTTAACATTTTACCCAATTGGTTTAAGTTTTGTTTTAAAGGCGTTTCCGTTTCTTGTTCGCTTGCTAGCATGCCAGCAATTTTACCGACTTCTGTATTCATTCCTGTGCCAACCACAACGCCAAGACCACGTCCATACGTCACATTACTATTGGAATAAGCCATATTGATTCGGTCACCGATACCAATATCGGTTCCCTCTAAGATGGTTACTTCTTTTTCAACTGGAACAGATTCACCGGTTAACGCTGCTTCTTCAATTTTTAAGCTATTCGCTTCCAATAAACGTAAATCGGCTGGAACGACATCCCCTGCTTCTAATAAAACAATGTCACCTGGCACTAATTCATCACTTTTAACAGTAATGACGTGTCCATCACGGCGAACATTAGCATTTGGTGAAGACATTTCTTTTAATGCTTCAATGGCTTGTTCCGCTTTGGCTTCTTGGATGACCCCAAAGATGGCATTCAAGATAACAACCACTAAGATGATAATCGAGTCTACCACATCATGGGAAAAGACGGCCGAAATGACCGCTGCCGCTAATAAAACAATAATCATAAAATCTTTGAATTGCTCAAAGAATTTCACGGCAAGTGATTTTTTCTTCCCTTCATCTAGCACATTTTCCCCGTACGTTTCTAAACGCTTTTGAGCCTCCTGTGCACTTAATCCATCAGTTGTTGTGTTCATTTTCTCCAAAACAACTGTGTCGTCTTGTGCGTAAAACGCTTCAGACAATTGTGTTTTCTTTTCTTCTGACATGTTCTTCCTCCTCTATTTTTTGCAGCATCCTTCAAGTACTATTTTACATTTCATCAAAAATAAATGAAAAAAAATAGACTTGTGTATGCTACTTCGTCGAACATACATAAGTCTCACCGTTTAAGACAACACCAGAAATTGCTTTCGGAGTTGGTGATGTTGTCACAGCATAAATACTGTCAGTTACTCCCTCATGAAAAAACTATTTAACATTGATTGGAGAACCAATGTTATGAATAATTACTTAATTAGTATACCGTTTTCCACTCTTTTTTTCAAATAAAAGTTCTGCTCATTTGAAAAAAACTGAAATCCTTTCATTCGGATTCCAGTTTCTTGATTTGTATTCGTAAAATACGTTGTTGCCCCCGCTTTCGCGACCAACTAATAACCCAAGAAAGTAAGAAAAGACTAATCACGGTTCCCTCACGAACAAAAATCGGCAAATGATAACTAATGGACAATCCTAGTGCTAAACTGACACAAAAAATATCAACTAAATAACGATAAAACTGAAAACTATAGCGCGTTCTTTCAGAAATAAGTGTACAAAATTTTTCAATGGGAAATTGCAAAACACCTAGCGCAACTACCTGTCCTGTCCCCATTCCTGCTATGATTGTCCCTAAAATAAATAGAACAATTTTAACCAAATAATTTTGAAAAACAAGCGAACCAAATAATTGATATAAGAAAAAATTAATGACAAAACCAAAGCCAATTAACGCCACCAAAATAATCAAATAGTCCTGAATTTTACGCTGCTGATCTAACAACCAACACGTGCCTAAAAAAGCGAAATTGATAGCTGTGGTAACCGTTCCGACTTTTAAATGAGTAAGTGTTGCAAAGGTCACATTAAATGCATTAAAACTACTAACTCCAATGCCTGCTTGAATTGTCAAACTGATGCCCAATGCACTAATTAAATAAAAAAGAAACGATAGCACAATTTTTTTCTTCCACATTATAAAAACTCCTCTACTCTTGATACGTCTATTATGTGCTACAATAGAAGAAACAAATAGGAGATATCTCCTATTATAAGGAGAAAAAATGCTTAAAACAGCCTACCAACAATCACCGAAACAAGAATTAGCTAAAAATACGCCTTTTTTTAATGAAACTGATTTAAAACACAGTTTTATTATCGATTTTGAAAATCAAGAATTCATTCATCATCAAGCAGAGCCATTAAATTATCTTTTTTATTTAATCAAAGGAAAAGCGAAAATTTTAAAAACAGAACGCAATGGTCGCCAATCCATTGTTCAGTTTTTAACGACAGGTGATTTGATTGGCGATTTAACATTAGTTCAAGCGGAAACGATAACCAAGGACGTTATCGCCTTAGGTGAAACCTGTTGTTTGGCTGTACCTTTAGCTTACGCAGAAACTGTTTTAAAAAACAAGGTACTTTTTATGCAGCAACTCAGCCATTATCTAGGGAAAAAAATGCTCCAACGGGTGGACCACTTTACAACGAATCAGACCTATGAACTAAGTTATCGGCTAGCGGAATTGCTATTGGTTGCCGCTAATCACGAAGATGTTTATAAAGAAAAGCATACTGAGATTGCCGAATACTTAGGGGTTAGTTATCGCCATCTTATTTATACTTTCAAACAATTTCGAGAGCGCGGCTTTATTCAAAAACAAGGAACTGCTTATCACATCAACCGCTTAGCGTTACATTCTTTTGTGCAAAAAATGAAGAGTTAAAGTGGTGGATTGTTGACAAATAGTGCGCTTCCCGCTACCCTATTCTTATTAATAAGAAAGAAGGGACAGCAATGGAGCAAGCATCATTTACTGTATCTAGTTGGCAAGAACAACCGATTGACAATCTTAATGAAAATTTCCCAGTGAATCAAGCGAGCGCTACTTATCAATTGTCAGGCGCCTTATCTGGGACAGCTTCTGTAGAATACTTAATGACTTATCAAGGCTCTTCAATGGCAGATGGGCTTGAAGCTGTGGCTCAAGTGGTCGGTTTCCTACATTTCGAAGGAACTTATTTAGGAAAAAAAGGCACCTTTACTGCTTGCGAAAAAGGGACGTTTACACAGGGTCTTTTAGACTGCCCAGGTGAGCTTGCCGGTTTATCCGGTCGCTACACTTATGAATTTAGTCAAGAAGAAGCGCTTCTTCATTTAGACTTTGTATAATAAAAAATTTCAAGGAAAGTTGGTGACATTATTTTACTTATTTTAAATTTGGCGGTTGTAAAAGACAATGGGTGTTTTTGATTAGATTAAACTTTTAAGGAGAAAAATCATGAAAAACACCCGAAACACCGTCCCATCATTACTAATTATTATTTTGCTTGTGGGATTTCCACAAATCAGCGAGTCGATTTTCACACCCATTTTACCAGCGCTGAGTTCTGCTTTTAACATTCACGATAGCGTGGCACAATTAACCATGAGTATTTATTTTGTTGCCTTTGCCGTTGGCGTTTTATTCTGGGGAATTTTATCCGATACGATTGGACGTCGCCCAGCTATGTTATTAGGAATTTTATGCTATTTAATTGGAAATATTGGCCTTTTTTTGAGTCCGACATTTCCTTGGCTGTTATTCTTCCGTTTAATTCAAGCATTTGGTGCAAGCGTTGGTTCTGTTATTACCCAATCGATGATGCGGGAAAGCTTTAACGATCTTCAAAGAGGGAAAATTTTTGCTCAAACAAGCGCTGCCCTATCGCTATCTCCTGCCATCGGACCCTTAGTCGGCGGACTTGTTCAAACCTATTTTGGCTATCAGCATGTCTTTAGCACCTTAATTGTCATGGCTGTTCTATTACTTTTCTATAGTTTTTATCGTTTACCAGAAACCTTTCACTTAGGAAATACCTTAACGAAAGCGCCTTTTTGGTCCGTAGCGAAACGCCTTTCCTTCGACTCGAAAGTTTGGTGCTACGGCTTATTGATTGGGGGCATTAATGGTTTATTGTTTAGCTACTATGCAGAAGCTCCGTTTATTTTCATCAATCACTTTGGCTTTAGCAGTGTCCAATATGGCTTTCTTGGTTTAGTTTTAGCTGTGTCTAGTATTCTTGCTGCGGTTCTTATCAATTGGTTGCTAGGATATTGGTCAGCGGAAAAAATTGCCTTTGCTGGTTTGCTGCTAAGTATCTTTGCGGCTTGCTGTTTATTGATAATGACACAATTTGAAACAATCATTGGTCTTATTTTGTTTATTTTTCTCTTTTTCTTAGGGATTAATATTACTTTGCCCAATGCCTTAAGTATGGCCTTAAAAGGCTATGAATCTGTAATTGGTACTGCCAGTGGGATTTTTAGTTTTGTCTATTACTTGTTTGTTAGTTTCTTTACCTATTTGATTAGTTACTTTCACAATGGTTCCATTTGGGTCTTACCGCTTTACTTTTTAAGTTTTGCTTGTCTGTTAGCTTTCAGCTATTATGTCATTGTTTATCGTAAAACTTTAAAATAAAAATCAAAAAACACACGAATATTTCGTGTGTTTTTTTAGCTAAAAAATTGATTTTCTAAACTATATTGCTTCCCTGAAACAATGTCATATTGAATCAGTCGGTATTCCTCATATAGTTGTTCTTGCTTTTTATTCATTTCTACTGTTTTTTTCCATTCCCCACCGAGATAGTAATTCCCCTTTTCAAAAGCAGGCAATTGTTCTTGTACCTCATTTAGCATAGCGTAAAATCCCGATTGCGGTAAGCCACTTTGTTGGAAAAGTGAGGGAGCAAAATAAAATGGACTAATGGTTGCTTGATGCTGATTTTTTTCTGTTAACTGGTTCGCCGTATCATACATTAGAAATTCTGTCTGGTGAAGGGCTGCCCCTTCATTCAACGCTTGAATGTTTTCATCATAAATACTTGGTAAGTGATCTCCCCAAAAAACGACTAATGTGCGTTTGGGCATTTTTTCGATTTCTTGTAGGAAATTTTTCAAAGCTTCGCTACTGTAGGCAATATCTTGCAAGTAATTATTGAGCGCGACTTGATTGCCGTTTCCTTGAGAAAAATAATTGGACGTTGTGTATTTATTTTCATAGGGCATATGTGTTTGCATAGTAACTAAATGAATGAATTGCGGTTGCTCTTTTTCTTTAAGCAGTGTCGTCACTTCCTGATACGCTGCTTGATCTGAAATGTAAGGATTATTTTCTAGTTTATCCGTATAGTTCATTGTTTTTTCATTGATAAATTGATCAAAACCTAAAATTTTATACACATCTTTTCGTTTATACATAGATGTATTGTACGGATGAATAGCCGTTGTTTGGTACTTTTGTTCCTTAAGTAATGAAACAATGGAAGGCAATTCCGTCATCTTAGGAATCATCATTGTATAAGGTGTAGTCATTTGGGCATTCATTAATTCCATCGAAAAACTTGTTAGGGCTTCAAATTCAATATTCGCAGTTCCGCCCCCGTAGTTTTGTGAAAGCATCTGGCCACTGTAAGTTTTATCAGCGATTTGCTGATAATCAGCTAAAGGGTTACCAATAATGGACAAACCTTTCAGATGATCTGGATTTGAAAAACTTTCACTCATGACAAACACAATATTTGGTTGCTCATTGTTCGGCACTGTTTTCGCCTCGGCCAACTTTTGATATTTCTGAGTAATTTCTGAAATAGCTTCTTTTGAATAACCCTTTGGTTGGTCCATAGCCTCTACTTTTAAATTATATAGAAAACCACCAATAAATCCTGTATTGTAGTAATTCATTTTTTGGCTGTAAGGAATCCATAACGCGGTTTTATTATAGGCTTTACGTAACAAATTTTGCGGATTGTTAAAATCACCAATATATGAAAATAGACCAATCGAAAGAACAAGACTTAACACACGAATTGTTTGTTTTTTCTTCGATAAAAAGAAACTTTTATAAAAGGCTTTTCCTAAGAAAAAAAGTGCTACACAACCTAACGCAACCACAAAAATAAACGGCCATAAACCAACCATTTCTTTTAATAAACTAACTTCTGTGATCATTTTTAAGTCGTCTGGATAAATAGGTTCGACACGATAAAACATCTTTTGATAGTCAGCAAATCCTAAAACACCTATTATGACACTATATAAAAGAGCGCCAACTCCTAATGAACCTGCCAAACTACATAAAAAAAGTAAAAAAACGCTTAGCACAAAACAACCTAAGAAAAACTTTTCCGTATGCCACGAAAAAGCAAACTTGAAGGCTAAATCAACAGACAAGTTATTCTGACACCATTGCAAATATAAATTACTAAAAATAATTAATATGATGAACCCGATTCCATACAGAAGATAGCGGTAGGTCCATCGTTTAAATTTCTCAACTCTCTTTTTCACATCGTTCTCCTATTCAAAAACTAGTAATGTATTTATTTTATGCTTCTTGAAAAAGAATGTAAAGAAGTAGCTAGCAAAGAAGTCTAAGGAATGGTAAAGAAAAAATGTTATTTGTTGCAAAAATAATTTTCCAGTGGTATAGTAACAATGGAATTTCGTTATCAGTTATCGTCGCCTTTTTAGAGTACTTTATGAAAGGAGAATAACTATGACTTACAAAGTAAAAAACATTCAATACCGTATTCAATTAGACACAGACAAAAATATTTTCATTGTTTTTGATGCAAAAAATGAAAGTAAAACAGCAACTGGTCACACAATTGAAGAAGCAATTGCACACTTAAAACAATTAAACTAAGGAGTGACAAACATTTCCATGCAAGACCCTTTAGGTAGTTATTTAAGCTAAAAGCCGTTTAGTAAAGAAAAAGTACTAGACGGTTTTTTTGTATCCTCTTCGACTTTTATTTTTTACATAGTATATTGAAACAAACGGAGGTGTTTTTATATGACCATCATTGCAAACTATATTCGCCAGCAACCCCAACATCAAACACAGTTAACAGAAATCTATCAAGCAATTTTAGCGGTTGTTCCTCAGGAGACTACTGAAAAAATCGCTTATGGAATGCCGACCTTTTACTTAAATGGCAATTTAGTGCATTTTGCGGCGGCCAAGCAACATTTAGGTTTCTATCCTACGCCATCAGCCATCCAACGTTTCAGCAAAGAATTACGCCCTTTTAAAACCTCGAAAGGTGCCATTCAATTTCCCTACACGCAAGAGTTACCTCTTTCATTAATACAGGAAATAGTTAAATTCCGTGTACAAGAGAACATGAAAACAGGGTCTCATTGAGACCCTGTTTTCATGTTCTTAAAATTTTTTCCATCGCTTTTCCCTTGGCCAACTCGTCGATTAACTTATCTAGGTAACGGATTTTTTGCATTAAAGGATCTTCAATTTCTTCCACGCGATAGCCACAAATTACGCCTTTGATCAATTGGGCATTTTCATTAAAATTGGGTGCTTCTTCAAAAAATGTTTCCATCGTTACTTTTTGAGCCAATTGTTGTTGCAAGCCTTTTTCATCATAACCAGTTAACCAATAAATAATTTCGTCAACCTCCGCTTGCGTTCGATTTTTACGTTCTGCTTTTTGGATATATAGCGGGTAAACACTGGCAAAGGTCATTGTATAGATTTTCGGTTTTGTCATTGGTTTTCCTACTTTCTGAAGTATTCTCTCTTCAGTCTACCACAGGCTTGCTGGAAAAAGAGGCTATTTTGTCTTAGTAATCAAATTGACGATAATAACGACGAATCTCTAATGGGTGACAATTTAATTTTTCTACATGCGCATCAATGCGTTGCGTTACCGCATGCATTAGGAGAAATGAAACAACTCGGCCACGATATTTTTCACTAATTCCTGGAAGTTCATACGCTTTCGAATCAATAATTGTATAATTGGCACAGATTTTCGGCAATAATTTTGCTACTCGTTCTGCCAACGGTCGCTGCTCGTCTTCTCCAATAAACAACGTTACTGGCGTAGTTTCATCTACAATTTCTAGCGTTCCATGTAAGAACTCTGCTGCATGAATTGATTTTGAGCGAAGCCAACTTTGCTCTTCCCAATAGCACATTGCATAAGAATAGACCGCTCCCCATTGGTTCCCTGCGCCAATAAAATAGTGAATGCTATCATGACGATGTTTTTCCGCAAAAGCTAAGCCAAACGCATCGGCACTTTTTTCGGCTTCAGCTAAACCTGTAGGCAAATATTCTTCCAATTCTTGGTAATAATTTTCGTAATCTGTAAATTCGTTGTTTTTTTGCATTAAACGATCAGCTACCATAAAGAACTTGATTTGCTCAGTTCCTGGGGCTGGATAAGTCACCACATAATCACATAAATCTGCTAAAAGACTGTCTTTTGCATCGATAAAACCAAATAACGTCGCGCCGACCTTTTTGATTTCTTGAACGGCTTGCACCACTTCTTGTGTTGTCCCAGTAACGGAAGACAAGATGACGAATGATTTTTCTGTTAAACGTTTATTGCCTGTTGTGTAATACTCAGCAGCATGTTGAACATAGATTGGTAAATTACTTTTTCCATTCGCATAAGTAACTGCTTGCATGGCTGAAGCATAAGTACCGCCGATTCCTAAATAATAAACCGCATCAAATCCTTTCGTCCAAACTTGATCAACAACTTTTTCAACATCTGAACGCAAGGCTAAGGCACCTCGTATGTCTTTGATTTGTTGTTCTTCATTAAATTTTAACATGGCTGATTTCCCTCTTTCTTTGCTATTTTACTTTTTAGGACACAATCAAAATCATCAAAAATCCGTTGAGATAAATCAATTCCTTTACTTGTAGCTACTTGATACGCCAAATATTGAAATGGAATAACTAATAATAAAGGACTAATTTTTTCTTCGACATCACTTGCTAAACCTAACGTATTTGATGCTCTCGTTGAACCCGTTGTAATTGTGTAACATTGGCCAACATAACTGGCTAGATAATTTTTCAAGGCTTGGCTACGTGCTTGAATAGGACTTTGATTTTCAATAAAAAACAAAAGATGTGTAGTATCCGCTTCAAGATAAGGCCCATGCATATAAGCTTCGACTTCAAATCCTTGGGAAGGTAAGCGAACTGTTTCTGTAAACTTCGTCTCAAACTCTTTTGCCGTACCAATATTGGGCCCATAACCAATTGCGATAAATCGTGTCCCCTCTGTTAATTCTTTTTTCGTTTTTTGCCAAAATTGTTCGGTTTTATAAATCACCGAATCGATTTCCTGAATTGCTTTGGCAAGTTTTGCTAATTCTTCTTCAACCTCTACTTTTGTTAATTGATGCTTTTGATAGCCCAGTTTCAAACCAAATAGAAATAAATTTAAAAGTGTTGCCGTATAGCCTTTTGTGACAAAACCAACTGTTTCAAGCCCCATTTTTAAATCCAGGACTTCATCCACAACCTCCGTAATCGGGCTGGTGACATCACTTGTCAAGGCCACTGTTTTTACAGACGTTTGGTTTTTAATTTTTGCAATGGCATCAATTGTTGAAGCACTTTTACCACTTTGCGAAACCGCTACGACCAGATCAAACCGATCATCCACTTTGCCATAATGAGCAAAATTGAACGGCTCTTGGATTTCCACATAAATAGGCGCCACTTCTTCAAGGTAAACTTTAGCCGCCTGACAAGCGTTATGTGACGAGCCAGTTGCTAAAATTAGACAGTGCGTGACCTTTGAAACGTCTGTATCAGTTAATTGAAATTGGTTAAGAATCTGAGTTAGAGCTGCTTGCTCCTCATTTATATAATCCAGCATCGTTTTCATATTTTGCCTCCTAAAATAGACCAATTAATGAGCCAAGAATTCCGACAATTGCCATGCCACCTAAAATCGCTAAAGGTTTTACTTCTTTTTTCAATAAATAAAAAACAAAACCAAAAGATGCAAGCGGTAATAATTTAGGCATGATATCGTCAAAGATACTTTGAACCGTGACTGCATTTTTGCCACTTCCGCTGATTGTAATCGGGATAGTTAAATCAATCATGGAGGCGGTCATAGCACCTACCACCATCAAGCCAATTATTGAAGCGCCTAATGTGAGACTTTCCATCATGCCATTTGCTTGAATTTTTTTGAGAAAACCAGTTCCTAATTTATAGCCCCAACGATTCAGTAAATAACGAACAATCACATGGGGGACGTTAAAAATGAGTAAAAATAGAATTGGCCCTAACACATTCCCTTGTAAAGCTAACGAAGTTCCAACACCTGTTGCAATCAAGCGTAAGGTTCCCCAGAAAAAGGAATCACCTAAACCAGCTAAAGGTCCCATTAACGAGGTTTTAATACTATCGATTGTTCCAACTTCAAAATTTTCGTCCAGAACATTTTCTTCTTCCATTGCAGCATTAATTCCTAAAATAAACGTCACGATATGCGGCGTGGTATTAAAGAAAGCAAGATGCCGTTTTAAAGCTGCCGCCATCTCTTCTTTTTGAGGATATAATTTCTTTAAAATAGGGATCATGGCATAGACATAAGCCATATTCATCTGACGTTCATAATTCCATGAAAATTCCATTTGAAATGAACGCCAAAAGACTTGATTAAGTTCTTTTTTTGTAATTAAGTTTTCTGTCTTAGTTTTAGAAGTCTTCGTCATCATCAATTACCTCCCCACTTGTTGTTTGTATTGTTTCATTCTTTCCTTTGGCATAATTCATGATATTCACAACAATTACTGCTGTAATGGCACCCAAAATTGCTACTCCTGTTACAGGTAACTTAAAGTAAGCCATTAAGACAAAGCCTAAAAAGAAATATGGCGCCACTTGTTTGTTAATCAGTAAGCGTGCAAGCATCGCAAATCCTAGCGCTGGAATAATCCCCGTTGCAACAGACAACCCATGTTGAATAAATTCAGGGATCAGATCAAGTAAGCCTTTAATGGTGTTGCTGCCCACGGCAAATGAAATAGTTACAATGAGCGCTAGCATGAACGATAAGCCAAAGCCTGCAAGTAAATGCATGCGCTCCACCCCTTTATATGCTCCTTCTTCAGCATACTGATCAGCTTTTTGACTCATGATTGGGATGAGCAAACCCAAATAAATATTTTTAAGAATCAACGTTAACGTTGCGATTGGCAAGCCTAAAACTAAGGCTGTTTCTGTTCCTGCGCCAGCAGTAATAGCAAACGCTGTACCAAGAATCCCACCAGTCACTACATCAGGTGGGATTGATGCGCCCACTGAAAAAGAACCGATGAAAGCTAACTCTAAGGTCGCGCCCATGATTACGCCCGTTTTGACATCACCTAATACAATTCCGACAAATAAACCGGTTACAATTGGTCTTGAAAGCAACGAGGTTCCTAAAGCATATTCCGACTGCGCAATAAAAGCGATGCAACCTAAAAGAATCGCTTGTCCTATCATTTTTATTTCTCCTTTCTACAAGACATTTAATGCTGCTACTTTTTTGTCATTTGGGACTTGTCGAATTTCAACTTCACAACCATTTGCGACCAATTCTTTAACCATTTTTTCTTCATCCGGTGTGATATTAATTGCTTTAGAAATGTTTCGAGTATTTTCCCTTACTTTCATCCCTCCTAAGTTAATTTCTTTTATTTCTGGATAAGCAGTAGCCAATCGATAAGCATCTTCCACACTTTCAACTACAATAAAAAGTTTGTATTTTTCTGTAACACCACTTTTTAGTGCGGCAATCGCATCTTCAATCGTTTTAATGACCAGTTTTACTCCTGCTGGTTTAGCTAGCTTAATGGTTGTTTTTCGAATATCATTTTTAGGTACGTCATCATTTGCGATTAAAATACAATCGGCGCCTAAGCCTTGGGTCCATGAAAAAGCCACTTGACCATGTAACAAGCGATGATCGACTCTTAACAATTTAATCATTTCATTTCCTCCTAAAATTCTTCTTCTAAAATTTCTTTACTAGATAACTCGTTACAATAACAAAGACTTTCTTGTCCGTTTTCAACGGCACGTTTTACTAAATCAACTAATGAATCAACAGTATTTATTTGGGTATATATTTCAATTAACGTTGCTAAATTTAATCCTGAAATTAAATGCATTGCTTGTTTCCCCACATAATTAAAGAATTCGTTATTCACGCTTCCGCCAAATAGGTCTGTAATCACAATTAATTCATTTTGTTGATTGTTCTTTAAAATGTCTTTGACCGTCTTGGCTAAATCATAAGGTTGTTCCATATAAGCGCAAAGACATTCCACATTCTTTGTTTCACCACAAATTAAAGCTAATGATGTCTGGATCCCTGCAGCGAAATTACCATGTGTTGCCAGAATAATTTTACGTTCCATTTTCTTCACCTCACTTACTTCTTTATATAGCAAAAAGAGTGCCAAAAAAAGTGGCACTCCCTCCTTTTTATTTTAAAAATCGCTTTCTGCGTTGTTAAACTCCGTTTTTCCAAACAACACATCATAGACATAAAAAAGCTCCGATTCAGGTATATTGACACTATAAACTTTTTCAATGACACTAAACGCCTCTTTTAACTCTTGCAAGACCGTTCTTTGACACTGCTTTAATTGTTCGGCGCCATTATAATTTTCAATAGGTTCATTCCGGATTAATCGTTCAATTAAACAACTGACATGGACATATACCGCCAATTTACGATCATTTTGAATCGTTTGTTGCCACCGCTCTTCTAATTGAATTAAAAAGACTTCTACTTGTCGAATAATTTTTTCTGTATCTAAAATCGTCACTGATTGAATGACCCGATCTAATGAAAAGTTACGAATCAACTCATGATTTACATAGGACAGCATATCTTTAGTTAATTCTCTCTTTGTCCATTCTAAAAGGGTCGTAATTCCTTTTCCTGCAATCAACTCTTCTAAAGAGATATACGGGAGGTCATTTGAAGACGGGTTGTTTGTACCGATGATGCCGACAATCTCATATTCTGGAAAACTTTCTTTGATCGACTCTGCATTACGTAATTGATTATACTCACAAGGAATAATCTTTAATTGTGCTTCCGCAGGTAAACTTTTTTCAAGTAAATCTCTAATTTTAACGGCTGTGCCAATTCCGGTACTACACGTTGTTAAAATGACACGTTCCGTTTTATTTTCAGGTAATATGATTTCCCATTCATTTGGATGAACCGTTAACGCTTTTTGGGGCAATTCTTCAAAAGAAACTTCGTCTTTAATGGCTTCTCCTATAGACAGAGCCAAGCTTGTTGTCACATTATTCATTAATAAAAAAGGACCTTCTTCTTCTGCCGGAAAATACTGATAAATTTCTTTCAATGAACCCATATCAAAAAGAATTACTAAACCATTCCTCGTTTCTTGACGTTCCATATAGTGAATTAAGTGTTCGGAAATTTTTTTGGGAGTAACATCTAACGGCATGTCAAACGATTGAAAAATTGGCACATTTAACAGCCGATTTGCAACATTCGCAATACTACTTGCTGTGGCATATCCGTGGGCAACAATCACCGCTTTCGGATAGTGACTTTCCTTTACTGAACCCGAAGAGTGAAGATAAATGGTGACAATAATTCGATCCATCTGGGATAGTTCAATATCTAATGAACGTTTCACTAAAGTTAACAGTTGTTCAGCGTAGCCATAACTAGTTGCTAATTTAGTTTGAACTTCTGTTAAAAGTTCGTCAATGACTGTTGTAGGTTCTTTTTCTGGAAACCAATCAATACATCTTCGTTGAAACAGATAGGTGCTTAATGCATAGACTAAACTGCCATTAAACCGAATTTGATAAGACGATTCAATCGTTTCCAATAATTGACGGATATTTTGCGTAATAAACAATAGCATTTCGTGATTTTTCTCTCGCTTCTTTTCAAATAATAAATCATCGAATAAGCGTTCAATTTCTTTCGAGATGTCGTTATTGGCAGTGGAAAGATGATGATGGTGAGAGACATAAAGACGAAGGATTCGTTCATAACTCTGGATAATTCTTCTTTGCGCAAGCTCTGTTTCCTCTAACAAACTAACCAGATTTGTTTGCTCATCTAAACGAATAGGCAATTCATTTTCATCAGGAGCTAGTCTGATCGATTGATCCAGAAATTCTTTCGGTAGATCGTGCAAAGTGATTGGAATAACACGTTTATCAAGATTGGCGGCAAAGCTGCGTGCAGTAATAATTTTTATATTATTTCTTAATTCACCTACATTGCCTACATAATGGTGGTTTTCTAAAAGTTGGATAACTTGTGGCGTGATAGTAACTGCTTTTTGAATAGCTTGCTGTTCCTCATAAAATGCTCGCATAATTAATTGTTTTCTTTCCGCTTGAGTGCGTTCAGCAAGACTTGGGATTTTAATTTGAATAGGAATTCGTCTTAAAAATGTCGTTAAAAAGGTGCTAGAAATTTCTTCAGTTGTGGCAAAGCACAACCGACACGTAACAGGAATGGGCCGATTGGTTTCACCCATCCGATAAATGATACCCTGATCTAAAAATGTAAACAATTTTTCCTGCCCTTCAGGACTCAAACGATGAACTTCATCTAAAAATAAAACGCCCCCTTCTGCACTTTGAAAGGCTCCAATTTTATCGGAATCTGCTCCCGTAAAAGCGCCTTTAAGATGCCCAAATAATTGACTAGTTAAAAGCTCTGGATTGTTGGCATATTGCGCACAATTAACTGTCACAAAAGGTGCTGAATCGTCAAGTAGTTCTTTTGAAAGACAAAACTGATAATATAAGGATGCTAAAAAACTTTTACCCGTACCACTTTCACCTGTAATTAAGACAGGCAAGCCACCACCAGGATAAAGCGCTGCCATTTTCAATTGTTCGATGGTCTGAGCTAAACTACCGCGATAACCAATGACCGACTGAAAAAAATCACTTTTGCGATCAAAAACAGGCTGTTCATCGATCATTTCTTGGAAACTTTGATAAACAGTTCTTTTTAAAAGATAGTTTTGTTGTTGAAACGCTTCTTTATGAAAAAAGTAAACTGGTCGTGTATTGATCTTAACTAGAATCCCTTCTTCGTTTAACTGATTTAAATAGTGACTAGCTGTATTTCGTTTGATAGAAAATGTCGTTGCAATATTGCTTGCTGTGAAAATTTCACTGACTAAAGATGGTTCAAAAAAAGCTGTTTGATTGCGTAAATAATCAACAATTTGCATTTTTAACATAAAATCACCTCTCGTTTATCATAACGTACCTAAAAAAAACGTCAATATTCAAAATTTCTTTTGTTATTTTTCTTTATATAAGGAGCCCATTTTTTATGTTATTTAATCACAGGAACCTGATTCTATCATTGCAGAATAGGCTTTCATTCAGTATACTGTAAATAGAGGAACAAGAAACGAATTGGATAATTAGGCACTGAAAGAACGCACCACCGTTCTGAATGTTTCGAAACACACAACAGGTTATCGAAATGGCCATTGGAGAAAAATTCCTTTTTCTCCGAGGTTAGCGATTGTGACATGTTGCAATCGTTTTTTGTCCTTAAAATGTTGAGAAAAAGAAAAAAGGCACTTTGCATGTCAGCACCACCTGACAAACAAAGCCCTTCATAGACAGCACAACCTATCTATTCCAGTTGCCTTTTTTGCTAGTTACACTAGCTAATTTTAGTGTACCCGATTTTCAGTGAAATTACTAGCATCTTTAAAATTTTTACTGAAACGATCAGCCTGTGCAATGAACTAGTTTTCTTCAGCGGCGGCAACCGCTGAGAAGCTTTTTCTCAAATTTTAAGTGAATAATGTATCATAAACTTTTTTGGCATATCCATCCGTCATATTACATACAAAGTCCACCGCCATTTTCAAACGATAATAGTCTTTTTCTGCTTCTGTAGCGTTCTTTGCTTCTCTTCTATACAACGCTTTCGCGCTTTCCGAAATATTATTAAAGATTCGCTCCTCATACTTATTCATGGAAACTTTTTCGTATTTCAGTACGACTGGAACAAATTCATCTAGTAATCGATTGATGATATTGAAGCCCAATACCTCTTGATCCAAAATTGTTTTTGTTTGAAAAACATAGGCTCTAGAAAAGTTTTTTAATGCCTGAAAGCATTTCACTTCATCACAATCTTCAATGATAATTTCATTATGATAGATACCTCTCATAATTAAGTCATAATGATTAGCAAAATTTTTCGCTACGCTTTGACAAACAGCTCTTTGTGTCTTTCTCAAAAATTCTTGTAAGGTAGCTTCTTCTGTTTTATCTTTTTCTAACATTAAAAATTTTTTTGTTCCTGTTTGCCCATCAACAAACTGCATTAAATCTTGATAGCTGTATAAACCATAATTATAGGCATCTTCGATATCTGAAAAAGTATAGGCGATATCATCTGAAGCTTCTAACAAAAAGACTAATGGGTGTCGCTTATTTTGTGTTCCTGTCGCAAATTTAATGGCGTTAAACACTTGTTTTTCCGAGTAAAAATAGCCAACTTTTTTAGACAAAAGCTGTTGCTTATTTAATTGATCTGAAGATGCCGTATATTTGATAACTGTATCTAATGTCGTGGCGGTTAGTTTCATTCCTGCTTTAGAAGTCCCATTATCATGATGCAGTTTTGTTAAAAGTCGGATGGTTTGAGCGTTTCCTTCAAAGTTAAGAAAATCATTTTGTTGTTGCTCCGAAAAATCAGACCAACAAGCATACAAAGGACCATTTTTTTCAAACCAAATACGAATGGCTTCTTCCCCAAAATGTCCAAAAGGGGGATTGCCGATATCATGGATTAATGCAGCTGTTTCTAACAACCGATAGCATTCTGATAATTCCATAACCTCAATGTTTCGTTCGTTCAACTGTGAAATAACTAATCTAAGTATATCCCTGGTATGCATTGCTACTTCTAAGCTATGTGTTAAACGCGTTCTTACAAAATCATTACGTTCTAAAGGAAAGACTTGTGTTTTGTCTTGTAAACGTCTAAATGCATCACTTTTAATTACTCTACGATAGTCACTATCAAAAGATTTACGAAGTTCTGTGGCTAAATCAACTTGCTTATTTAACCAGTCATTTTGATATTGTTTACCATTATCAGAAATACGATATGTACCAACCAACTGACGCCAATTCATTTTCATTTATTACCTCCTCCAATTACTCTACCTTCTCTAAATAAGAGACGTAAATATTTTTACATTTACCAATATCACTAAATTCCCGATTGTTATACGCCTTATCCTTTTTCAATTTAAACCGCACTTTTTCGCCTTCTTGAAAAGTTCCCCACGTAAGAAAAAAGAATAGCCAATGGCTTTCATCCTCTGATAGCGTGTCTAAACCTAAACTTTTAGGCTCAATTAAGCTAGGTAATTTAAAACAGTCATACACCCCTTTTGCTGTGCCATACACAGGACGATGAGTGCTAAGAGTCGTTTCAAAATATCCCTTTTCATCAGGTTTTAAATAACTTGCTTGCCGAATCAGTTGTGTCAGTTTATTTTGGAATGGCTGAATATTTTTTTCAACGTTTAGTTCAAAATCTGGCTCAGCTTGTACATCTGTGTCATGAGATAACTTTTTTAATAAGCAGTTTATTTCATTAGTACTTGTCTTATCATTAAACGCAATCGCCAAACGCTCACTACTAATAACACCTTTCATATCTTTCATAGAAAAATTATTTAACGCAATTGGATAGTGTTTATCTGATAGCATCCAAGAAGCACCCATTTCGTTTAAACATGGAATACTCTGATAATAATGATCAGATAAAAAATACAGCATGACAGGTTGATTAGTTAGCTCCCTTTTAATCGTGTCAAAAATTAATTCTCCTGGCTGTACACCTGTTTCAATAGTGGAACTATAAAAAATATCCTGTGTTCGAAACCCAAACTTTTTCAATAATTGGATAAACGCATCCACATATTCTTGATCCTTTGAACTATGACTAATAAAAATCTTTTTCCCATTGCTCACTACTCAACATCCTCCAAGTTAAATTTGTGTTTTCATTTTTTTGTGAAATTCTATACTATTTCTTTAAGCGTACAGCGTTATCTGAAACCAGTCAATACTAAAATTATAAAATAACAATTATTTTGTTTTATTAAATTTTTATATAATGTTGTTTTGTTAATGTTTTGTTATTTTTAAACAAGTGATTATAGAGCGATGTACGGTTGAAGTTATTTCTAATCTATTTTTTTCAATATTTTTATAAATATAAAAAAACACGCCTTTCTTTGCAGAAAGGCGTGTTTTTACGTCCGAGTATAAGGAGAATTGGTTCATTAACCAATTGTCCCTTTAAGCGTTATTCATTAAATGAATTATTTGTTTTTTAAGTTGTAGAAAGATTTTAAGCCTTTGTATTCAGCTACATCGCCTAATTGATCTTCAATACGTAATAATTGGTTGTATTTAGCAATACGGTCAGCTATAAAAGACCCTTAGGAGTTTTGACTCACTTTGTTTTGACAGCGATTTTAATGAATTATTTACTTCTTCATCTTATTAAAAAAGCTGAATTACCAATGTTTTCAATCGAGAATCACAAATTATTTAGTCAGCTATCTATAACTTTAAAAAAACTGTTTCCATGTTTTTAACAAACTCTATTTTTTACCTTGAATTGCTAAACAGAACCATATTTTCTTGGAAAAATCTAGCATTTAAAAATTGGTATAGTTGTTATTTATCAAATCATACTGATTAAGCTATTTAGTTGTGCTTTTTGACTGATTTTATAAAAAATAGTATCTCTTCTAATATTAGATACAATCAACTGTTGCTTAAATAATCCCTTTTTTAATCTAATGTCAGTAACACTACTTAAGCTAATCACACTAATTTTAGCAGACTTAAAAAATTGATTAGTTGCGATAATCATTTTAGATTTAGTTGCAACTACAAGACAAAGATTATTGTCATTGTCACAACAATCAAATGCACTAATTATAGTATCTGATGATTTGACTTTAGTTGCTATTGTTTTTAGTAACTTATTATCATAGATTTCTGCATTGCATTCTCTTTTAATTTTTGTTTGTAAGTCTTTAAAGTCCATATTTATCAACTCTTTCTGTATGTTTTGTATTTTTGATAACTGGACCATACCATCAATATTGTATCTAATCAAGTACAATACTTACTGTTTTGCTTTTCTAAAAATTTATGACAAAACACACTTAAAAAATGACCACTCTAAAACCTTGATTTTATAGGGGTTTTTATTATGTTGACAAAAAAGAGAGATTATTGTTATATCAAGGTTTTAAGCATCTATTTTTGAAAAAACACCTCACAGATTCATTTAAAAAATATTTATGGGTAATTCTACACTAACTTTTAAATTTAAGGTGTTTTTTATCTCAAATAATGTAAATATCTAATGATAAACAATTAATAATCATTGATATATCAGTCTTTTATAGAGTTTTAAATAGAGAGCAAATTTTACATATTTGACTAAATCTAAAACATCTATATAAGTAAGCAAGCTCTGCTTGCTAATACTCAATCCTTAAATTTAGAAAAATAAGTGCTTTAAAGCTTGATATATCAATGATAACCTTTTATCCCCCCCCTATATATAGTATTTATATTATTATAGGGGGGGTAAGAAGCAATTAAAGTAAAGATATTGTTGATATATCAGTATTTATCTTACATTGATAATGATTAATTTATGTAGTATATTACTTAATCTTATGTATTGAATAAATAGATAGCAAATAAAAAAGAATACTGTTAAATCAGTACTCTCCTTTCATTTTTATTTTAAATAAAATACATTACCTTTAATTATTGTTGATTTATCAATACCTAATTGCTCTTTTAAGTCATTAGATATTTTATCAAAGCCTAAATCTTGTGAATAATAATTGCTGTATTCTTCAACAACTTTATTCCTAAACTTTGTTAGATTCTTTTGAATTTTGGGGAATTTATTTTTCTTCAATAATTCTACAAGTGTTGAATTTTTGATATAATTTGTATCATTTGTTGTTAGATAAGTTTGTATCACACTCATTATCATTTCAATTTTTTTAACTGAATCATTGCTTATCACTAAATTATCATTGATATTCTTAACTTCAGAATCAAATTTTTGTGGGAATACTTTTAATGCTATTTCTTTAGAGTAATTTGTATATAACCACTCAAAATTAAGACTTCCTTCAACTGTGAATTTCTTAGAATTTAAGTCTTTTAGAATGCTTTCAACCGTTTCTAAATCTGCATTGTCTGTTATGCTCAAAAAATTAGGGTATCTTTTATATCTTTTTAAATCTGTTTCGTTATTGTTCTTAACTCTTGATTTATCAATGTTTTTCAATAATTGCTTATCCACATTTTCTATTTTTTCTTTTATTAAAATGTCTGTCAAAGTTAGTAAATACATACATTTAACTACAGTTTCTTTAGTTACATTTTTATGTTTGATTCTATGATTGATTTGTTTAGTTAAAGAATCAACAGTTAAATAGCTCATTATCTTAACATTCCCTTTAGAATCAATATATTTGTATTCAGAAACAATCTTAAGCATCGATGTAATCTCTTCCAAATTTCTGCTTAAAAATTTATAACTAGTTGGATAAAGAGTTGATAAATCAGGGTTTTCTAAATTACTAATTAAATAATCAACAGTTCTAATTTGTCTTTGTATCAAAGTGTCAGTGATTAAACTACTATCTGTTAGATACATTAATAACTCGATAGCCTCAAAAGCTGTTATATCAGCTAATTTAGCAATTAATCTTACTAAATCAGCTCGATAATTGTTGGCAAAATTATGATAAATTTGTGTTTCTGTTTCTGATTTATATACACCTGCACTTGGTTTATTGTCTTCAAAAACAATGCAATTAAAAGACTTTGAAGAAGGTAAATCAAGAAATTCTAACATATCTACTTCAGTTTTGAAGAAATGATTTACACTTGTTTCATTCTTAAATTGATTATTCAAAACATTAGAATTACTGTATTTAATAGCTATTATCTCTTTAGCTTGCTTAAATTTTTTATCCTTAATTAACTCATAAACATAAGTATTATCAATGATTTTAAAGTCTTTAGGTATATTTATTTCATATCTCTTTACCTTTTCTACTTTTTCTTTTATTACTTCAGCTTTCTTCAGTCTATTTTCAAAATTTAATTCTATAAATCCATTATTACTGCCAAAAAACAGGCGATTAGGGTTACTTGTGTGTCTGTCAGCTTGGGTATATTTAGCTAATAGTGTTTTATAAGCTCTTGTCACTTCTTCTGTGCTTTCTAATGCACTATCTAATGCAAATACTACTCTAAACTTATCAACCGCTTTAGAATCGCTGAAAGTGCGATATATGAAGCAAGCATTATCTTTAATAAATTTGTCATTTAGGGCTTGCTCTAAAGTAAATTGGTTATCTTTATCTTGATTATCAAAGTCTAGCATTAGCAATGATTGTTGCTCTAATTCCGCTTGTTTTAAGTTAGCTATATAAGTTGCTAACATTATTGTTCTGCCCTTTTCAGCTATTTCTTTTGCTAATTCTCTTAAGTCTAAATCTGCTCTTTGTTTATATATCTTGTTAGTGATTATTCCAATTTCCTGATTTTTAGGTTTTTTATTAAATTGTTGATTATCTAAATATACTTGCATGTCTACACTCCCTTCTGTCATTTTTAGTTTTTATTTTTAGATATTTTCTTCTATTTCTTCGATTATTTTTGTTTTCATTTTTTCTAAATATTTTGTCACTTCAGCTAATACTTCAGCATGATTGTAATTAATATAAGTACTTAGCAAGTCAAACATTATATAGTTGATGTTTGTGTACCACAAATTTGTTGCTTTTCCATTTATTGTTAATCTGATTTGATATAGCAAATCTATATCCAAATAAAAAATTAATTCTGCTTTAATTAATGTATCTTTGTATTTTCTTTCAACTTCATTTTTGATTATTTCATTAAAAATATTTAAACAATCTGATTCTAAATTTTTTAACTTATCTAACTCTACTGCTGATTCATTAATCCATTCGAGATATATTGCAATAGTATCAGTATTATCAGTTAGCAAATTGTAAGATAAGCCTGCATACTCTTCTAAATTTGAGACTTTGTTATTGTCAATTTTTTTAATATATAAAGACATATACTGACCTTCGACTAATTTAAACTTGTAGTAATTATTATTTAATTTGAGATTTGCTCTATCAATCATTTCTTCAAACTTTGTTTTTAAATCTTTAGCTATGTTCTTTTTTACTTGCTTTAAGATATTTTGCTCGACACAATAAGATTTGTATGCAGAATAGTTGTTGTAATCTATATTTGTATATGCTAAATCAATTACTCTTGTATAATCTTCAGCAATTTCTTCCGCAAATTTATTGTAGTTAAATGTTGATATTTTGCTATAATTATATTTTTTAAAATCAAATTTAACTTTTACTTTAAATGTATCTGACACATTTAAAACATAAATATCACACTCAAATAACCCTTTTAAATTATAAATTACAGCCTCTTTTACCTTATTTTTTAATACTTCCTTATATCCTAAATCCATTAAAAAAAACTCCATTCTTTTTTTAGTTTTTTTGTTTTTAAATTTTAAAAACTTTATTAGTAGTTAGATAACTTAATATCTAACTACCTAAAAACCTTTAAAATCAACCTTCTGTAACTTCTCCAAAAATTTCTATGAAGTCTTCAGCATCTAAGTGTTTCATTGCAAATTCCTTCGCTTCTTCTTCAGTTATTAGCTTTATTCCTTCATTTTCCGAATAAGTTTGAGATGCTACTTCTTCTCTATATTTAGAAAGACCTCCGCCCCAAAAATACATAAAGTATTGACCTTTTTTAGTTTTATATACTTCTTCTTCAATCCCATAAAAGTCAGACCTGTTTCCTTTTCGATATTCTGCTATTAATGTTGCTGTCTCTGTGTTGTATAGTTTTCCTTCAATAATTTTTTTCATAATATATTACCGTCCTTTTCATTATTTTGTACTCATTTAAATACAATATTTAATTTTAAATTTTTTAAAATCTTTTAAAGTGATACTGCTTGTGATTCTAAACTGTATGTTAAGTATTGATTTAACAGTGATTTAAGTGTTTTAAGATTCATATTCACTATTTCAATATCATTATCTTTAATATAGATATTCATGCTGTAATAAGTATGTCTGCATGATTGACTTAGATTTTGTTTAACTACTAACAATCCGCCATTTTCCAATTCAAATTCTTCATATCTACTATATCTTTGCTCTGTTGCTCTTCTGCTATTTGCATTAAATCCTGAACTCCAGAAATAGCTGTTTTTGCATGTTTCATGGTTGCTGATTAAGTCTTTTAATGTTTCTATTGCCCATTTTTCTTCATTACTGAATATTAATTGATTAAATAATTGTTCTTCTTGTCTTTTTGTCGACATTTCAATCACTCCATTTTTTTATATCATTTTAAAAATCTTTATCAAAGATTGAGTTAGTTATCGCATTAGCTCTTAAAACAATATATAATGCTAATGCTTCAGACTGTTCAGATGTATGTCTTCGACTTAAATCACTTACTAATGCTTGATATATTTCAATTTGTTCACTATCTAACCCCAATTCTTCTAACTGCTTAATTTCCCTATTTTTCATGATATTTACCTTCCTTTTATTTTTTTGTATTAATTTAGATATAATAATTTTCCAGAAATTTTTTTAACTCTGATTGCTTATTATCACTAATGTTGTAACCTTTTTTTAAGTAGTTACTTAAATGCTGTTTAGATATATTGCAATTACTAACTATAAATGATTGCTTTATTCCTTTTTTATTTACTAAATCTAATAACTCTTGTCTTAAAGCACCTTCTTTGTCCTTATTTTTCAAGTAAATTACCCCCTTTTTTATTTTTGTATCTTCATAAATACAATACTTATGTCTGCTACATCTACAGTTATAGCATATTTAAAAATTATGTCAAATTTAAATATTGACTTTTTTTGCAGTTTATGCATCATCAAAATATACCATAAAATTTAAACTGTCAATCATTGATACATCAACATTGTTGATATATAAGCATTTTTAATTTTTGCGATATGATTGAGTATAAAAGTTATATACTATAAAATATTTTTTGTCATTTTTATCAATCTTAATAATTTCTTAATAATTAGACTCGAAAATAAATAAATACACAAATAAAGCAATCTAATAGACTTTAGATTGCTTTTAACTATTTATACTATTTATTACTTAAACACTCTCAAATCGCTTGTCAGAGCTTTTAAAGTATATCTGATAGAGGGCTTGTTTGTTTTGCTTTAGTTATTAATTGTTCATCAGTGATACTATTAATATATATTTTAGTTGTATCCAGTTTAGAATGTCCTAAAATTCTGCTGATTGTAAATATATCTTGCCCTAGATTTAAGTTTTTTACAGTCCAATAATGTCGAAAAGTATGGGGACTAGCTCTGACTGATTCTCTTACATTAGCTTTAATCGCTGTTTCTTTAATCATTGTTTGTAGATTAGCAACTGTTTTAATCTCAGCACCTGTTTTATTTAAAAAGAGATTGTTATCTATCTTTCTCTCTTTATTGTTTCTATTCCTGATGTGTTTAAAGTGATTATCTCTTATTCTTCTATATTTTGTAATAAAATAATTTAATTCATCGGAAATCGGAACAACTCGCCATTTATCACCTTTTCCATAGATTCTTATGTGCTGACCACTTAAATCATTATCTTTTATATTTAATAATTCTGATGCTCTGATTCCAGTATCGGATAAAACCGCAATTATACACTTATTCCTTGCACTTAAATAATCACTAAATTTCCAAACATTAAGCATTCTCTTGATTTCGGCATCATTAAATGTTGTTAACACCACTTTTGTTTCTTTTAGATTTTTAATTTTAGCTAATGGGCTAACTTTTACAATATCCTCATCTACTAGATAATTCCAAAAAGCTCTTTGACTTTTTAAAACAGCATTGATATATGTTGCTTTATATTCGCAATCTAACATATAAGATATAAACAATTTGTAGTCATAACTTGTAACTTTTAAGATATCTACATTTGTATTTATTTCTTTTTGATAAAATCTGATAAATTTATTCTTCTGAAAATTGTATGATTCTAAAGTTCTTTTAGAAAAATTCTTTAGTTTTAAATCTAACAAATACTCTTTAAAAAGTGTTTCAAAATCCATAAAAAATACCCCTCCCATGTTGTTATTAAAAACATGGAAAGAGGTATTAACAAATCTTTTAGTATTGCTAAACAGAGCCAATTTTTTTATAAAATCCAAAAGATTTTTAAATTGGTATACCTATTTAACCTACTTTAAGACTATTTATTTTTCAAGTTATAGAAGCTTTTTAGACCTTTGTATTCAGCAACTTCGCCTAATTGGTCTTCAATACGTAATAATTGGTTGTATTTAGCAATACGGTCAGTACGGCTTAATGAACCAGTTTTGATTTGGCCAGCGTTTGTTGCAACAGCGATATCAGAGATTGTTGAATCTTCTGTTTCACCAGAACGGTGAGATACAACTGCAGTGTAGCCAGCTTCTTTAGCCATTTCGATTGCTTCAAATGTTTCAGTTAAAGTACCGATTTGGTTAACTTTGATTAGGATTGAGTTAGCGATACCTTTTTCGATACCTTCAGCTAATTTAGTTGTGTTTGTTACGAATAAATCGTCACCAACTAATTGAACTTTGTCGCCTAATACTTCAGTTAATTTTTTGAATCCGTCCCAGTCGTTTTCGTCTAAGCCGTCTTCGATTGAAATGATTGGGTATTTAGAAACTAATTCTTCGTAGAATGCGATCATTTCTTCAGTTGTTTTTTCGCCTTCGCCTGAGTCAGCTAAAACGTAAACGCCTTTTTCTTTGTCGTAGAATTCTGAAGAAGCAGCATCCATAGCAAGAACAACGTCTTTACCAGGAACATAGCCAGCTTTTTCGATAGCTTCGATGATTACTTCGAAACCTTCTTCGTTTGAACCTAAGTTAGGAGCGAAACCACCTTCGTCACCTACTGAAGTAGCTAAGCCGCGACCTTTTAAGATTGAAGCTAATGCGTGGAATACTTCTGCACCCATACGTAAAGCTTCTTTGAATGTAGGCGCACCTACAGGCATGATCATGAATTCTTGGAAGTCAATACTGTTGTCAGCATGTGATCCACCGTTGATGATGTTCATCATTGGAGTTGGTAATACTTTTGTATTGAATCCGCCTAAGTAGTGATATAAAGGCACTTCTAGGTAATCAGCAGCAGCACGAGCTACGGCGATAGACACACCAAGAATAGCGTTAGCACCTAATTTACCTTTGTTAGGAGTTCCATCTAAATCGATCATTGCTTTATCGATAGCCATTTGATCGCGTACATCGTAACCGATGATTGCTTCAGCAATGATGTTGTTTACGTTATCTACAGCTTTAGTAACACCTTTACCTAAGTAACGAGCTTTGTCGCCATCACGTAATTCAACTGCTTCGTATTCACCAGTTGAAGCTCCTGAAGGAACCATTCCACGGCCGAAAGCTCCGCTTTCAGTGTAAACTTCTACTTCGATTGTTGGGTTACCGCGTGAGTCTAAGACTTCGCGTGCGTAAATATCAGTAATAATTGACATGTTTTGTCTCTCCTTTGAGTTTGTATTTATACTAAGGGGATTCCCTCATGTATGATTGTAGTTAATTCTCGCAAACTATGCAAACATTTTTTTGCAAAAGTCATTGAGAAAACGTTACCGTTAGTGATTTCTTATTTTACAGCATCTAATAAAGCTAGGAATGAGTCTGCTTCTAAGCTTGCGCCGCCGACTAAAGCACCGTCAACGTTTTCTTTTGCCATATATTCAGCGATGTTTTCTGGTTTAACAGAACCACCGTATTGAATACGAACAGCTTCAGAAACTTCTTTGCCGTATAATTTTTCAACTGTTGAACGAACAACACCACAGATTTCATCTGCAATATTAGCATCTGCAGATTTACCAGTTCCGATTGCCCAGATTGGTTCGTAAGCGATAACCATTGAAGCAACTTGTTCGTTTGATAAACCAACTAAGCCGTTAGTGATTTGACCTTCGATCCATTCCGCTGTTTTACCAGCTTCATACGTTTCTAAAGTTTCACCACAACAGAAGATTGGTGTCATACCATTTGCAAAGATTGCTTTGGCTTTTTTATTGATATCTTCATCTGTTTCGTGGAAATATTCGCGACGTTCAGAGTGTCCGATAATCACATAGTTTACGCCTAAATCTGCAATTGCAGCTGGTGAGTTTTCACCAGTGAAGGCACCAGCGTTTTCCCAGTAGCAGTTTTGTGCAGCTAATTTCACTTCAGAATCTTTTAGGTTCCAAGCTAAAGGAGCTAAGAATAATGCTGGAGATCCAATCACAGCGTCAACAACGTCGTTTGATGGAACAGCATTTTTTACTGCTTCTGCAAAGCTTTGTGCTTCGCTTAAAGTTTTGTTCATTTTCCAGTTACCAGCGATAATTGGTTTGCGCATGAAAAGCACATCCTTTTCTTTTTTTAAAAATATTGTCTTTTAAACTGATTATTTATCGTTAATAGAAGCTAAACCTGGTAAAGTTTTGCCTTCTAATAATTCTAAACTTGCTCCGCCACCTGTTGAGATGTGAGAGAATTTGTTTTCGTATCCTAATTGAATTGCTGCAGCAGCAGAGTCCCCGCCACCGATGATTGTTGTTGCGTCTTCTAAATTAGCAATCGCTTCACAAACACCAATTGTTCCTTTGGCAAAGTTACTCATTTCAAATACGCCCATTGGTCCATTCCAAACAACTGTTTTCGCACCTTGTAATTCGTTAGCAAATAATTCAATTGTTTTTTCACCGATATCCAAGCCTTCTTCATCATCTGGGATTTCAGTTGAAGGAACCGTGTGGAAAGGAGCGTCATTGCTGAACTCTTTAGAGACAACTGTATCAACCGGTAAAACTAATTTGTCGCCAGCTTTTTCCATTAAGCTTTTCGCTAAGTCCACTTTATCTTCTTCAAGTAAAGATAAACCAACACTATAGCCTTGTGCTTTCATGAATGTGTAAGCCATACCGCCACCGATTAAAATTTTGTCGGCTTTTTCAATTAGGTTTTCAATGACAGCAATTTTGTCAGAAACTTTTGCGCCACCCAAGATTGCTACGAATGGACGTTTTGGATTTTCAACAGCTTCGCCGATGAATTTAATTTCTTTTTCCATTAAGAAACCAGCAACTGTTGGGATACCAGTTGAAGCAATTCCAACGTTTGAGGCATGTGCACGGTGTGCAGTACCAAAAGCATCATTGACAAATACATCGCCTAAAGAAGCCCAGTATTTACCCAATTCAGCGTCATTGCCGCTTTCTTTTTTGCCGTCAACATCTTCAAAACGAGTGTTTTCAAATACTAAAACGTCGCCATCTTTCATATTGTTAACAGCGTCTTCTAATTCTTTACCACGTGTTTCTGGAACAAAAGTAACTGGTTGACCTAGTAATTCGCTTAAACGTTCAGCCACTGGTTTTAATGATTTGCCAGCTTTGTCTTCTTCTGTTTTTACACGACCTAAATGAGAGAAAAGAATTGCTTTTCCGCCATTTTCAATCACGTATTTGATTGTTGGTAAAGCCGCTACGATACGATTATCGTTTGTGATCACGCCATCTTTTAACGGAACGTTAAAGTCAACACGGACAAGGACTTTTTTGTCTTTTAAATCTACATCTTTAATTGTCTTTTTAGCCATGAGTAGACCTCCTGTATTGTCAATTTTAGGATTTTTCTTTTTTAAAAAAAGAAAGCGGAGAAGCGCGTTGCTTCCCCGCTTATTATTTCACAATTGTTCAAATTTCACTAATGATAAGAATGAATCTTATAAGTTAGCGAAGTATTCTAAAGTACGAACTAATTGAGCAGTGTATGACATTTCGTTGTCATACCAAGCAACAGTTTTAACTAATTGTTTGTCGCCAACTGTCATAACTTTTGTTTGAGTTGCATCGAATAATGAACCGTAAGTCATACCTACGATATCAGAAGAAACGATTTCGTCTGTGTTATAACCATAAGATTCGTTAGCAGCTTTTTCCATTACTGCATTCACTTCATCAACAGTAACTTCTTTGTCTAATACAGTAACTAATTCAGTTAATGAACCAGTAGCTACAGGAACACGTTGAGCAGCGCCATCTAATTTACCGTTCAATTCTGGGATTACTAAGCCGATTGCTTTAGCAGCACCAGTTGAGTTAGGTACGATGTTTGCAGCAGCAGCGCGCGCACGACGGAAGTCGCCTTTAGGATGTGGTCCGTCTAATGTCATTTGGTCACCTGTGTAAGCGTGGATAGTTGTCATTAAACCTTCAACAACACCAAAGTTGTCATGTAAAGCTTTAGCCATTGGAGCTAAGCAGTTTGTAGTACAAGAAGCGCCTGAAATTACAGTTTCTTCTCCAGTTAATGTTTCATGGTTTGTGTTGTAAACGATTGTTGGTACATCGTTACCACCAGGAGCTGAAATAACTACACGTTTTGCACCAGCAGTTAAATGTTTTTCAGCAGCTTCTTTAGAAGTAAAGAAACCAGTACATTCTAAAACGATGTCTACGCCTAATTCGCCCCATGGTAATTCTTCAGGGTTACGGTTAGCTAAAACTTTGATTTCTTTGCCGTTAACGTTGAATGAACCTTCGTGAACTTCAACTGTACCGTTGAAACGGCCTTGAGTTGTGTCATATTTTAACAAGTGTGCTAACATTTTAGCATCTGTTAAGTCGTTGATTGCAACTACTTCGATTCCTTCTACATCTTGGATACGACGGAAAGCTAAGCGTCCGATACGTCCAAATCCATTAATACCTACTTTAACTGTCATTAAAGATTTCCTCCTTATGAAAATCAAAAATTTTTTATTTTAAAGGGTTACCCCTTTTAAAATCTCGTTTGCAGCAGCTTCATCTGTGATGAGCCACGTTTGTTTTGGTGCATTTTTCATATATGCGCGAATGGCTTTGGCTTTCGTTTTGCCGCCCGCAATTGCGACGACATAGGGAATTTCTTGTAAGTTTTTTAATTGAAGACCAATTCGTGGGATTTTATAGACCACTTTTCCTTCTTCATCAAAGAAATAACCAAACGATTCTGCCACGGCATTTTTTTGTTTGAGCATAACCATTTCGTCATCAGACATTTTTCGGCGTGCCGCCATGTGCAACGCTCGACCAATACTGTGCACCACACAATTGGCATGACTAATTAACGTAAGAACTTCTTGAATCGAGGGTTCTTGTAATAAACTATTATACGTTTCACGACTCAATTGTTCTGGGACATATAACGCCCGGTAGTTACCACCCGTTTTGTTGGCCATTACAGCACTAATTGAATTGGCTTGGACAGAAACTGCTTCACCAATCCCTCCTCTGGCTGGAACAAACAAATTATGACGTTTTTCAGTTTCTAGTGATCCCATATTTTCGGCCACCATGGCCATTGTTGTCCCACCCATAACCGCAATTGTATTCTCACCATTTGGTAAGAGTAAATTCAGCGTATTGGTTAAAACATCTCCAAAGTCCGAAAGAACTTTCTTTTGGATATCACTATCTCCTGCAACAACGATACAACGTTGAATGCCAAAGTACTGTGTCATTTCTTTTTCGATTTGGTGCATGCCAAGCAATTGATTCATGACTAATTCTAAGCCTTGGTAGACTTCCAAACCGCGTTCTGTTAATGTCATTCCGCTTTTTGAAGGTTCAATCAGGTTGAGTTGCTTTAAAACATCTGTTTCTGTACGCAAGACTCGCTCTGTAATTCCCATCGTTTCTGATAAACTTCTACGTCCAATAGGTTGCATCCAATAAATATTGCGAAGAATTTGGAATCTTTCTTGTAATACATCGAGCATATCTGGAGCAACTGCTTCAATCATTTTAAATTCTTTTAACATGATGCGCTCCTTTTGTGGGTCGAAATATGTCCAAGTAAGACTGAAAACGACCTATGAACTTTAAAAAAATAGAATTGATGTTCGTTTTTCCTACTATTTATTCATAACAGTATTAAAAGTACTTATCAATTACACACTTAGTGTACCAGTTTTTTTGGGTCTTTTCAATAAAAATGATTCTTTTTTCATCGTTTTCTTTCAAATCCAAACAAAGCATTCGTTTGCGAGAAACAATAGCGACTTATTTCCGAATAATTAGATTTAATTAAACCAAAAGAAAAGGAATTCACGAACGTCTTTCAATTAACTTCTTGTTTAAATGGGAATTTCAGGTCCTCACACAAAGCATTTTTTTACTTATTTTTCAAAAAAAGCAACGAAAGAATAGACACAGCCATTCTCTCGTTGCTTCATATCCTTTTATTTGTAATCTTCTTCGTAAAAACGTCCTAAAATTTTAACATTATCTGAGATGCTGACAAAGGCATTCGGATCGCTTTCTTTCATGGCTGCTTCTAAACTTGGCAACTCAAAGCGTGTCACAATAGTTAGCAAAACAGTTTGGCGGTCGTGGCGATATGCCCCTTCCGCTTCATGAATAATTGTAATACCACGGCGCATTTTCTTTTGAATCTCATCCACGACTCGATCTGGGTTTTTGGTGACAATCATAACTTGCATTTTCTTTTGCTTAGTATAAACGGCATCTGTGACCTTCCCACTTACAAAAATTGATAACGCACTGTAGAACATGTACTGCCAGCCAAATAAATAGCCTGCAACGAAGACAATTAGTGCGTTAAAATAAATTGAAATCGAGCCAACGGAACGCCCCGTTTTTTTTCGAATGGTAATGCTTAGAATATCTAAGCCCCCAGAAGAAACCCCGTTTTTTAAGACAAAACCAATTCCTGATCCAGAAATCGCCCCACCAAAAATAGCACAGATAATTGGATCTTGGGTCATCACCGTTTGCGGAACAATATGCATAAATAATGAAGTTAAAGTCACGGTAATGAAAGTAAAAATTGTAAACTTCTTACCTATTTTCTTCCACGCAATAAAGAATAACGGCACATTTAACAGATACAATGTAATAGAGACAGGCACATTAAAACCGACAATTTTTGTTGAGAGGGTTGTTAAAATTTGTGCCAAGCCTGTTAAGCCACTGGAATAAATATTTCCTGGTTGATAGAAAAAGTTCATGGCAATTGATGCAAGAATAGCATAGACAATCGACACAGAAAATTTTGTTGTATAGTCATGAACTGGCAGTCCGTCATAAATTTTTTTCATAAATAATAGCCTCGTTTCAGGTTTTCAATAAATTACATTTCTTTTCATATTATACGTGGTTTACCGAGAGAAAAAAAGAGATTCCTATAATAATTACGGAAGATTCATCAAATGTTTATAGAAATGAAAAAAGAACGAAATCTTAACGATTTCGTTCTTGGGTGGTTTCATAATGGGCTCTTGGTCCACCAATATATTTAGGACGAGAATATAATGCTGTAACATGGGCCGCACCTAACGTTCGAATGCTCAAGCGAAGAGGAACTTGCACATGTTTTACATGCATACCGATAGATGTATCGCCAATGTCAATCCCTGCTTGAGCAACAATATGTTCAACTTCCACAGGTTCATCAAATTTTTCAAAGGCAGCCACTGAACAAGAACCGCCAGCATGTAATTGTGGTACTACCGAGACAATTTCAAAGCCTTTTTCTTCAGCCACACGACGTTCCATCGCTAAAGCACGATTAATATGTTCGCATCCTTGGACAGCCAAAGAGATGCCTTTTTTATCTAATTGTTCAATTAAGGTTGAGACAATCCATTGTCCTACTTCGGCACTGGAATTTTTACCAATGACGCCACCTACTACCTCGCTGGTGGTACAACCTAAAACAAATAGGTCCCCTTTTTGTAAATTTCCTGCTGTAATGACTTCCTCTGTAATTGTCACTAACTGTTCTTTTAACATTTTTTCATCGATAGTCATTTGTTCATCCTTCTTTCTTCTAAACGACCATTTTTTGGTAACACACGTTTTAATGTTTGACTAAGAGGCAATGCTACAATCACCCCAAATAAGGATTGAATGATATTCCCTGGTAATGAGGCAATCCCCGCACCCACGCCGTAAAGCCAGCTAGTCGCTAAAGCATACCCGCTAATCATGAGGAGACTGGCTAAAAGTAATCCTAGCGTTTGCATCTTTTTATTTTTATTAAAGAAGTGCCCTGCTAACCAACCTTGTCCGCCATGAATCAATAACGAAAAAACGAACCATTGTGGATAGCCTGACAATAAATCAATTAAGCCACCGCTTAAAGCTCCGACTGTCAAGCCACCGATCGGACCAAAAAGTAAACTAGCAATGTAAATCCCTGCATCCGCCAATGTAACAAAGCCATTTGTTGCTGGGACGGGGATAATAAAGACCATTGACACAGTCACTGTTAAAGCGGTAATTACTGCATATAGACTAATTTTTCTTGTCATTATCCGCCACACCTCCTGCTAGTAATCCTTCATGCCACACACTTCCAAAAGCTGCATTTAGCTGTACCCCAGAAACAATGGCTTCATGAACGTATGTTTTTGCTAAATCAACTGCTTCAATTAACGGATATCCTTTAACTAAATTCGCACCAATTGCAGAGGCAAAGGAACAACCAGCGCCATCAATGGTGTGGGCCATTACTTTTTCTTTGACCAATTGAATATGTTGTTGTCCATCATAAAAAAAGTCACGTGCTTCTTGACCAAGCCAACGATTACCGCCTTTAATCACCACCGTTGCCGCTCCTAAAGAGTTTAACTCTTCCGCCGCTTGTTGGACTTCTTCGACGGTTGTTAATTTTCTGCCAATGAGTAATTCTGCTTCTTTTAAATTAGGCGTTATAATCGTTGCGAATGGAAAAAGTTTTTCAATCAATAACTGCATGTATCTTTTTTCATAAACTGAAGTCGTTTCTTTAAAAGCCAAGACAGGATCCAACACCACCGGCAGACCTGCATGCTTTTTCAAAAAGGTTGCAATTTGTAGCATACTTTCTTCACTGTGAATCAAGCCAATTTTGATGCCGTCTAAACTCCCGGCAGGTATGGAAGCGAGTTGCTCTTTCACCAAAGAGGTCTCCAGGTCATGAATCTGAAAATGATTCTTGGGGGCTGTAGCAAGGCAAGTTAAAGTTGATAAGCCAAAGACTTGATGATTTTCAAACGTTTTTAAATCTGTTTGAATCCCGCCACCTGAAAAAGGATCGGAACCGCCAATTGTTAAAATTATTTTTGTCATTTGTTTCGCTCCTTTATACACTCAGTTATCATACAAAGTTTTCTAAAAAGAAAAAACAGCCAATTGGCAGATTTTTAGCTCAGCCACTTTTTAAGTCTTTCGTTATCTTTTCCTTTCCAAAAAAAGAGTGACCTCATCCGTCAATGAAGTCACTCTTTCTTTGGATTTAACACTTATTCGTCAATGGCTGTTACATCAATGTTTAATTCAAACAATTGTAATGGAGAAACTAAACTTGGTGCGTTGTTCATTGGGTCAATTGCTTTCCCGTTTTTAGGGAAGGCAATCACTTCACGAATATTTTCTTCCCCAGCCAATAGCATTGCTAAGCGGTCTAGCCCTAAAGCAATCCCTCCATGTGGCGGGAAGCCGTAATCTAATGCGTCTAGCAAGAAACCAAATTGGTCTTGTGCTTCTTCTTTTGTAAAACCTAACGTTTCAAACATTTTTTCTTGTAATTCTCGTGTATGGATCCGTAATGAGCCGCCGCCTAATTCGTAGCCGTTTAAGACAACATCGTAAGCTTCAGCATACACAGAGGCTGGGTCTGTTGCTAAGCGGGCCACATCCTCTGCTTTTGGTTGTGTAAATGGATGATGAGCAGAAACATAGCGGCCAGCTTCTTCATCATATTCAAACAACGGCCAATCCACAATCCATAAGAAATTGAATTTCGATTCATCAATTAAACCTAATTCTTTACCTAAACGTGTACGTACCGCACCTAAAGCAGCGGCTACGATTTCAGGTTTATCGGCACCAAACATTAAAATATCACCGACTTCTGCATTGGTAGCAGCAATTAATTCATCACTAACTTCTGTTAAGAATTTAGCAATTGGTCCTTTTAAGCCATCTTCTTCAACTTTTAACCAAGCTAAGCCTTTTGCGCCAAATTGACTCACATACTTACCTAAGTTATCCATATCTTTACGAGAATACTTATCTGCGGCTCCTTTTGCATTCAAAGCCTTCACATGTCCACCATTTTCCAACGCTGCTTGGAAAACTTTGAAGTCTACGTCTTTCACTACATCTGCAACATCAATTAATTCCATAGCAAAACGAGTGTCGGGTTTATCGCTACCATAGCGTGCCATCGCTTCGTCATAGCTCATTCGTGGAAACGGAACAGAAATCTCAATTCCTTTTGTCTCTTTCATCACTTCAGCCAACATATTTTCTGTATATGTTTGAATTTCTTCTGGTGTTAAAAAGGTCGTTTCAATATCGATTTGTGTAAATTCTGGTTGACGGTCGCCTCGTAAATCTTCATCACGGAAACAGCGAACGATTTGGTAATAGCGATCGAAGCCTGCTCCCATTAATAATTGTTTAAAGAGTTGTGGTGATTGTGGCAAAGCATAAAAATGACCGGCATGGACACGAGAAGGAACCAAATAATCGCGAGCGCCTTCTGGTGTTGATTTGCCTAAATAAGGAGTTTCAATGTCTAAAAAGTCATGATTATCTAAATAGTGACGGATTGTTTTCGTTACTTGGTGACGTAATTTAATGTTGTTTGTCATTGATGGACGACGTAAATCTAAATAACGATATTTCATGCGCAATTCGTCATTAACGTTATTGTCATCTTCAATGGTAAATGGCGTTGTTTTCGCAGTATTTAAAATCGTAATGTCAGTCGCCATCACTTCAAACTCGCCAGTTTTCATTTTGGGATTAATCGCTTCTTTATCACGATAAACGACTTGACCTTTAACTTCGATGACGTATTCACTACGACATTTATCAGCAATTTCCCATGCTTCTTTTGACTTTTCTGGGTTAAAGACCACTTGGACGATTCCTTCACGGTCACGTAAATCAATAAAGATAACGCCTCCTAAGTCACGACGTTTTTGAACCCATCCTTTTAATACAACTTCTTTTTCAATAAATTCGGCAGATACATTGCCGCAATAGGTTGTGCGTTTTGCCATTTCTCAATCTCTCCTTTTTATTCTTCAATCATTTTTGTCATCATTTCGTCATACACTTCATCAAATGAATCATGAATAGCACTTAACGGGAAGGCTTTTTCTTCGCGTGTTGCCATTGATTTTACGTTGACAATGCCTTCATTCAATTCATTTTCACCGATTGTTAAAACTAATTTTGCTTGTAATTTATCGGCCGTTTTAAATTGCGCTTTTGGTTTGCGATTCATGTAATCACGATCAGCTGAGAAACCAAAGTTACGAATGCTTTGAACAAGTTGTAAAGCTGCGACATTGGTTTCTGAACCAATGCCAACCACATATGCGTCTAATTCAGATAACGCTGGAATCACAACTTCTTCAGCTTCCATTGTTAACAACACTCGTTCAATGCCCATACCAAAACCAAAGCCTGGTGTATCTGGGCCGCCTAATTCTTCAACTAAACCATTGTATCGGCCCCCTGCACAAATAGTTGATTGTGCCCCCATTTTAGGCGCTTCACTCATAATTTCAAAAATTGTGTGTGTATAATAATCCAGGCCGCGAACCATATTACTATCAATTTCATAAGGAATTTCTAGTAAATCTAACATATCAGTTACTGCTTCAAAATGTGCTTTAGATGGTTCATTTAAATACTCTAAAATGGAGGGCGCTTCCGCGACAATCACCTTGTCTTTTTTATCTTTGCTGTCTAACACCCGCAATGGATTTTCGTGTAAGCGACGTTGTGAATCCTCGCTTAATTCTGCCATATGGGGCTCTAAATAACCGATTAATGCTTGACGGTACGTAGCGCGTGTTTCTTTATCCCCCAAGGAATTAATAACTAATTTGATTTGTTGGATGCCTAATTGTTTGAAGAAGTCCAAAGCCATAGCCATGATTTCAACATCCAATGCTGGGTTTTCACTACCAAATGCTTCCACACCAATTTGATGGAATTGACGCAAACGACCAGCTTGTGGGCGTTCATAGCGGAACATCGGCCCCATGTAATAGGTTTTATATGGTTTCGTATATTCCGGACCATATAATTTATTTTCAACGAAGGCCCGAACAATTGGCGCTGTCCCCTCAGGACGTAGCGTCACGTGACGATCTCCTTTATCATAAAAATCATACATTTCTTTTGAAACAATATCTGTAGTATCGCCAACACTGCGAGATATTACTTCATAATGTTCAAAAATCGGGGTTCTGATTTCTTGGTATTGATAATCTTTAAAAATCAAACGAGCTGTTTCTTCCACAAATTGCCATTTTTCAGAAGTTCCTGGCAAAATATCGTTTGTTCCTTTTGGTTTTTGATAACTCATTGTCTTTCTCTCCTTCTATCATTCCACAAAAATGTGTGCGCCATTTTCTTTTTTCTAAAAATGAAAAAAGCCCTTGTATGT
Organism: Enterococcus sp. DIV0294; assembly: GCF_050558155.1. Taxonomy (NCBI): domain Bacteria; kingdom Bacillati; phylum Bacillota; class Bacilli; order Lactobacillales; family Enterococcaceae; genus Enterococcus; species Enterococcus sp. DIV0294. The sequence goes on from NZ_CP187889.1 coordinate 1,730,197, forward strand.
TGAACATACAAGGGCGTAAAAGTCTCTTTTACACGGTACCACCTAGTTTTGAAAGATTTTACTCTTTCCTCAACGATTAACGCTCGTAACGGGACGGCTTTTCTTCCGTCCATCTCCAGAATGTCTTTCACTTTCACTGTTGAAGTTGCTCTCAGCCACGGCAACTCTCTCTTCGCAGACAGATGAAACTTACTCGTTCCTTCGTAGATTTTTAATATTATCTATAAACTACTAAAGTTCTCTTAGAAAGTCAAGTGGTTCCGACAGGAAAATCAATTATTTTTCTCGTGTATCGATCACAATGGTCACTGGACCATCATTGGTCAACGACACTTGCATATCCGCGCCAAATTCTCCTGTGGCTACCGCTATTCCTTCTGCTTCTAATTGTTGATTAAATAATTCATACAAAGGAATCGCCACATCTGGACGAGCCGCTTCAATAAAACTGGGACGATTGCCTTTTTTAGTTTTTGCATAGAGGGTAAATTGAGAGATACTCAAAATTGATCCTTCAATCTCTTGAATACTGCGATTCATTTTTCCTTCGTCATCTTCAAAAACACGTAATTTACTGATTTTGCCAACAACATAAGCCACATCTTCTGGCGTGTCTTCTTGATGGATGCCCACCAGCACCATGAATCCTTGTTTGATTTGTCCCACTATCTGCTCTTCTATCGCAACTTGTGCTTGACTGACTCTTTGAATAACTACTTTCATCTTTTTTGCCTCACTTTTAACACTTACCCATTGGTTCGACGAACACTATAAACATCTGGTACACTTTTAATTTTGTCAACGATGGTTTTTAAATGAGAAAGGTTTTGAATTTTCACAGTGACATGAATCTGGGCCATCTTATCTTTGGATGGACGAGCTTCAACGCCGACTAAATTTTTTGTCATCGAACTAATGACTTGTAAAACATCACTTAGTAAGCCACTACGATCATAGCCGTAAATCTCCAAATCGGCAGCGTATTCTTTGCGACTGTGCTCGGTATCTTCCCACTCAACTTCAATTAGACGTTGTGCTAGTTCTTCTTGATGTTGTACGTTAGGACAGTCCGCACGATGAATTGAAACACCACGTCCTTTGGTAATGTAACCAACGATTTCATCACCAGGCACTGGATTACAACAGCGGCTTAAACGAATCAATAGGTTGTCCACCCCTTGAATCACGATGCCGCCTTCATGACGAACTTTCATTTTTTCTGATTCTTTTTTGGCTGGCTGATTTAGCAACTCTTCTGCTTCTTGACGTTGGCGTTCCAACTCTTGTTCGCGGCGTTCTTTTTCTGTTAAACGATTGCACACTACTTGCGCACTTACTTCGCCATAACCTACTGCCGCAAATAAATCATCTTCCGTTTGAAATTTAAATTTATCTAGCACTTCCGCCATTTTATTCTTCGTTAAAAATTCTTTCGGTGTAAAGCCGATTTCTGTCATGTATTTAATGACAGCATCATGCCCTTTAATAATGTTATCTTCACGGTCTTGTTCTTTAAAGAAACGTTTGATTTTATTTTTGGCTTTACTTGTTTTAACCATTTTCAGCCAGTCGCGACTAGGTCCGAAAGAATTCGGTGATGTTAGGACTTCAATAATATCCCCATTTTTTAGGACATAGTCTAACTGTACCATTTTGCCGTTGACCTTCGCACCGGTTGTTTTATTCCCAATTTCAGTATGAATGCTGTAGGCAAAATCTAGTGGTCCGGAGCCTTTTGGCAGTTCGGTTACATCTCCGCTTGGCGTAAAGACATAGACTTTGTCACTAAAAATGTCTTCTTTCACACCTTGCATAAATTCAGAAGCATCATAGCTTTCATCTTGTAATTCAATAATTTCATGGAACCAATCGACTTGCTTCGTCAGTTCATCTGTTTCAATTTTTTCCGCTTTGCCTTCTTTATAGGCCCAGTGAGCCGCCACCCCAAATTCGGCGATTTGGTGCATCTCATGGGTCCGAATTTGGACCTCTACTGGATTCCCTTTTGGCCCAATAACTGTCGTATGGATAGATTGATACATATTCGCTTTTGGCATAGCAATATAATCTTTAAAACGACCTGGCATTGGTGTCCAACGTGTATGAATCGCCCCTAACACGGCATAGCAATCTTTAATGGAATCGACAATAACACGAATGGCTAATAAGTCATAGATTTCATTAAACTGTTTCTTTTGGTCCTTCATTTTACGATAGATTGAATAAATATGTTTTGGTCGACCATATATTTCTGCGTAAATTTCTAAATCTTCCGTAGCTAAACGAATATCTTCGACTGCTTCTGCCACATAAGCTTCACGTTCATCGCGTTTGCTTTGCATCAAATTAACAATTCGATAGTATTGGTTGGGGTTAATATAACGTAAGGCCGTATCTTCTAATTCCCATTTAATTCGACTAATCCCTAAGCGATGTGCTAAAGGCGCATAAATTTCTAAAGTTTCTTGCGCAATCCGTCGTTGCTTATCTTCACGTAAATGTTTTAATGTGCGCATATTGTGCAAACGATCGGCTAGTTTCACCATAATGACCCGTAAATCTTGCGCCATTGCCAATAACATTTTCCGATGGTTTTCGGCTAATTGTTCTTCATGAGATTTATATTTAATTTTTCCTAGTTTCGTCACGCCATCGACTAACATTGCGATGTCTTCGCCAAATTCTTCTTTTAAATCGTCCAGTGTTACGTCCGTATCTTCGACAACATCATGTAAAAATCCTGTTGCTACAGTATGGGGATCCATATGTAATTCAGCCAGAATGCCTGCCACTTGAATCGGATGGATGATGTAAGGTTCACCTGATTGTCGGACTTGACCTTCGTGTGCTTTTTCAGCATAAGTTAATGCTTTTTGAACCAACTCAACATGTTCTGGTCCCATATAGGTACTTACAATTTTGATGACCGCTGGGCCTGTCAGTATTTCTTCTTTTGGCATGGTATTCACTCCTCTATGAAGGTGACCTTTGGATAAAGAACACTTCGTTCACGTTTTATCTATTTTAATAAAAAAGAAAAGTACCACTTGAAACAGTAGCACTTTCAACAACTCTATTATACTAAATTTCCCTTAAATTTCAATCACTGTCGCTTTTTTACTCTCTCTTTATTCAAAGAGAATGCCTACAAGAATTTTACAGGCGGGCTTTCGTTTAATTTAAAAGTTCCATTTGGTAGCTAACCGCACTTAAAAGATACAACGGTGCTGTTTCTGCTCGTAAAATTCTCGGACCCAACCCGCAAAGTTTCGCCCCAGCCTGCAGAAATTGTTCAATTTCTTGCGGTGCAAAGCCACCTTCAGGTCCAAAGAGCACACACAAACGTGCGCCTGGCTGGCAAGTGGATAATACTAGTGCTAATTGACTTTTTTCTCCTTGTTTTGCTGATTCTTCATACGCAACCAAGACTGTGTCATATGAGTCAAATTGTGCAATGATTTCTTGTGTTTTTTCCACCAAAGAAACACTTGGTGTCTGCTGCCGATGCGATTGCTCCGCCGCTTCTGTGGCAATTTTTTGTAATCTTTTTTCTTTGGCTGCTCTTTTTTTGTGGTCCCATTTGACAACGGAAGTTTTCGCAGGAAAACCGATAAACTGATTGCCACCTAGCTCCGTGCCTTTTTGAACAATCCATTCTAACTTGTCCCCTTTTGGTAACCCACACGCAATCGTCACTTCAATTGGCAATTCTTTGTCCATTTCTTCTTTACTAATTTCTTTAAAGTAAACAGATGTTGAATCAATTTCCACAATCTCAGCTAAAATGGCAGTTTTATTTTGAAATACTAAATAACAACGATCATTCGGCGTCATTCGCATAACTCGCACAATATGATGATAGTTTTCATCTGCGACTTTATACAAATCTTTTTCTTGATAATCTTCTTTCATGAAATACCGTTGCATTTTACTCTTCCTCTGGTTTCTTCAAGATAATCGCATACCAATCGCCTTGATTAAAGAGTTGGTCCACCACAAAACCGACTTTCGTTAGTGCTTCTAAAACCATTGCTTTTTTATCTTCAATAATTCCAGAAATAATGAAGGTACCGTCTTGTTTTAGCAAACGCCAAGCATCTTCAATCATTAACACAATAATATCTGCCAAAATATTTGCGACGATTACATCAGCAGAATGGTCAATCCCTTTTAGTAAATCATTGGCTGACACATGAACATCGGCCGCAATAGGATTTAAATCCATATTTTCTTTTGCCGCTGCAACTGCTACTTCATCTAAATCATATGCGTAGACGTCTTTAGCCCCTAAATAGCGACTTGCAATACTCAAAACACCAGAACCCGTTCCTACATCTAGAACTGTTTCGCCACCACGTAAAACAGTTTCTAAAGCTTGCAAGGTTAAACGAGTCGTTGGATGCGTGCCTGTACCGAAAGCCATGCCCGGATCCAATGTGATAATTTTTTCTGCTTCATCTTGTGCGTGATAGGCTTCCCAACTTGGCACAATCGTTAAGAATCGTGTGACACGGACAGGATGATAATATTTTTTCCAAGCAGTTGCCCAGTCGCTTTCTGCTACTTCACTAATTGTCATTTCGTTTTTACCAATGGATAAGCCGTACTCTGGCAAGCGTAAAATATTTTCTTTCATAAATGGTAAAATTTCTGGTAAGAAGGTTGTTTCAGGAAAATAAGCCATCACAATCGCCCCTTCTTTAATGTGGGTGAATTGCTCTTTATCTAAAATTTCCCCATACAGATCACTTTCAAAATTTTCAATGTCCAACGCATCTTCAATGGCCACACCACTTGCGCCAGCTTCCATCATAATGTTTGAAATTGCTTCAACTGCTTCGCTAGCCGTTTCTACTTTTACTTCTGTCCACTTCATGTTCTCACCTCTAAATTAATAACTTGGATACGCAATCCATTGTTCTTTTTCTGTTTCTACCACTTTTTTAATCATCGCTTCAAAATCTGCTGGCTCCCAATGCAATTCAAAAACTTCCGCTGTTTCATCTGATAAAAAGTCTAACAAATCACTTTGCCCTTCATCTAAAACCACTTTTAAATAGTGAATGAATCCGTCTAAAACTGCTTTGCGTAGCCCTTTTTTTCCTTCATAAGGAATTGTGACTAAATACTCTTCATCATCAACGACTGACTTTTGCGGATTATAAAATAACAAGCCATCTTCAAATTCAATGAATTCTTCTTCTGAAAGCGTACCGTCAACATCATCAATCGCCACTTGTTCATTGTTTTCTGCATATAAACGAACAATGACTTCGATGGTATGGTTTTTGCGATCCCAATCAAGGCCTACTTCGTAATCTGCTAAGTGTTTTTCAAGTTGTTCCTCTAAGTATGTGAGCATTGTTGCTTTTTTCATTTTCTTCATCCTTCCAGCCAAAATCTATTTGGTCTACTGCTGTTCTTTTTTGTTTAGAAATATATGGATTGCCAGCCACGACGTATCTTAAAGGCAACTCTGTCCAACGACCTTTATTGGGAATCCCAATTCGTGGTAGTTCCTCAATTTTTTTCGGAAATTTTCGTTTTTCTGGCACGATCCGTAACGAACTAGAAAAAATCGACTGCCCATATAATTGCTTATCAATTCCTAAGGCTGCAACTAATTTACCTGGTCCATTGGTCAATTCCACGCCTTGACGTCCTTGGCGATTTTCAATCATTTTGTCAACACCTTCAACAGGTTCAATCGCACGGATCATCACCCCTTGTGGTTTGCCTTGTTCTTGTGTCACCATATTTAAAATTAAATGCGTGTGCATAGTATATAAATAAATCGTGCCTGGTTTGTCATACATGGCTTGTAAGCGTGGCGTTTTTCTCAAGCCAAAGCTATGGGCCGCCTCATCATCAGGACCTAAATAAGCTTCTGCATCCACAATGTACCCACCTAAAACGCCTGTTGCTGTTTCGTTCTCTAAATACATCCCTAACAAATATTGTGCCACTTCTTCAGTTGTTTTTGTGTTAAAGATATTTATCGTTTCTTTCATTTCTTTCACCACTCCCTATCATACACGAAACCTTCCGCTATATCCATCTAAAACCCAAAAAACCACCAAAAAGCGAATGTACGTTCTTTATGTTATAATAAGATGATTATGAAAAAGGAGGTCCTTTTATGCAACAACCTTTAGCCTATCGAATGCGACCTCGTCACTTAGACGAAGTGGTTGGTCAACAACATTTAGTCGGCCCTGGTAAAATTATTCGTCGGATGGTCGAAGCCAAAATGCTTTCATCGATGATTCTTTATGGGCCGCCTGGCACTGGAAAAACCAGTATTGCCAGCGCAATCGCTGGTTCAACAAATTATGCCTTTCGCATGTTGAACGCGGCCACAGACACTAAAAAAGATTTACAAATCGTTGCTGAAGAAGCCAAAATGAGTGGCACAGTGATTTTACTGCTTGATGAAATTCACCGATTAGATAAAACAAAACAAGATTTTTTGCTCCCTCATTTAGAAAACGGACGAATTATTATGATTGGAGCCACTACCGAAAATCCATATATTACAATTAACCCTGCGATTCGTAGTCGCACGCAAATTTTTGAAGTAAAGCCTTTAACAGAAACAGACATTCAGCAAGCGATTCAAGAAGCCTTAACCGATAGCACACGTGGCTTAGGCGATTATCCCGTCCACTTAGAAGAAAAAGCATTACAACATTTGACACGCGCAACGAACGGTGACTTACGTAGTGCGCTAAATGGACTAGAATTAGCTGTTAAATCAACACCCAAAAATGAACAAGGCGAAATTAAGATCACCTTACCGATTATTGAAGAGTGCGTGCAACGAAAAGCCTTAACCCATGATAAAGATGGCGATGCCCATTATGACGTGATTTCCGCTTTCCAAAAGTCGATCCGAGGAAGCGATGTAGATGCTGCACTTCATTATTTGGGTCGCTTAGTTGAAGCAGGTGATTTACCGATTATTTGTCGTCGTTTAATGGTCATTGCTTACGAGGATATCGGTCTTGGGAATCCTGCGGCCGCCGCTCGGACAGTCACCGCTGTTCAAGCCGCCGAAAAGCTAGGGTTTCCAGAAGCTAGGATTCCTCTAGCTAGTGTCGTCATTGATTTATGTTTATCGCCAAAATCAAATTCTGCAGTCACAGCGATTGATGCTGCTTTGGCAGATATTCGACAAGGCTCTGTGGGAGACGTTCCTGATCATTTGCGTGATGCCCACTATGCTGGAGCCAAAGAATTAAACCGTGGTATTGGTTATCAATACCCACATAATTTTGAAAACGGTTGGGTCAATCAGCAATACTTACCTGACAAATTAAAAGAGGCACGTTATTACGAGCCGATTGATATTGGTAAATATGAACAAGCCTTACATCAGCAACTCAAGCGTATCCAAGAATGGAAACAGAAAAAATAACAAAATAATACGCTTTCAAAAAAAGAAACAATCTCGTTGCCGATTTTGAGAGAGTATGCTATTATAAAGATGGTAAATCTGTGATGTACGCGTTGTCCTTTCACTGTGTTGACCGAACATTTTTATTGATATCTAGGGATCCTGCTTGTATCAAAGTTGGTAACATGCCTTTTCTTTTGGTAGTTCAATACTGCGATCGAGGAACCCACCTGCTTATCTTGCGGGTTCAATACTCTAGGACGATTACCGGCATCGACGGATTTTACCATTTTTATGAAGATTTCTAAACAATTTGCTCTGGCAAGTTGTTTTTTTTTGGAGGACAAGATGATTCGTATACTCGTACTATTACTCGCCGTTGTCACAGGCGTAGCCAGTTATTATTTGATGAAGAAAAGTGCAGCTTTTTTACCACTCTTAAAAAAAGAAACTGCAACAGAAAGTCAACAGTTTATCGAACGTTTTGGGCGTTATTACTTGATTATCGCCATTCTAGGTGTTCTAGCGGCTATTTTTAATCGCCCGTTATTGTCAATTGGTTTTATCTTTTTTGTTTTATTACTTTCAACGTTGTTTAGTTTAACTTTTGCAAAAAAAATGTCATAAAAGACGATGAATTTAAAACTTCGTTCAAAAAGATTTTTTTGAACGAAGTTTTTTTTACAAAAAAATGCCAATATTCAGAAAAAAAGAAGCGGTTTCAGTTTCTTTTTTTCTTTGTTTGTTTTACAATTATTATAGAAACAATTAATGATTTTTTTACGCTGAAAGGAGCGGTTATTATGTTACAACAATATCAAAAAATTATGATAGCAATCGATGGTTCTGACGAAGCAGACTTAGCCTTTAAAAAAGCGGTCAACGTCGCTAAACGAAACGATGCTGAATTACTATTAGCACATGTTGTTGATACGCGCTCTTTCCAATCAGTGTCCTCTTTTGATGGTGCGCTAGCAGAAGAAGCAATGTCAATGGCAAAAGAAACCTTAGACACCTACCAACAACAAGCGGTGGATATGGGACAAACAAAAGTCTCTAGCGTTCTAGCCTATGGTTCTCCTAAGAACATCATTGCCAAAGAATTACCAAAAGAATACAACATTGATTTAATTATGTTAGGAGCAACTGGATTAAATGCCGTTGAGCGTTTATTTATTGGCTCTGTCTCTGAATCAGTTATCCGTAACGCTAGTTGCGATGTTCTCGTTGTACGGACGGATTTAGACAACAAATTACCAAAAAATGAAGAAAAATAAAAAATAAAAAGAAACTGAGCCAACTATCACTTTTGATAGTTGGCTCAGTTTTTTCTTATTTACCTATTAAGCACACCTTGTGAGAGCATCTCACAAGGTGTGTTCGTTTAATTATTTTAGACGTTCTACGTCACGGGCAATCATTAACTCTTCATCAGTTGGTACTAATAGAAGCTTGATTTTTGAATCATCAGTTGAGATAACTGCTTCTTCACCGTGTACATTATTTTTGTCATCATCGATTTCACAACCAAACCAAGTCATGCCATCAATAATATCTTTACGAACGCCAACTGCATTTTCACCGATTCCAGCAGTAAAGACAATCGCATCAACGCCATTCATAACAGTGACATAGCTACCAATGTATTTACGAATACGATCGATAAAAATGTTGTATGCTGTTTGAACTTCAGGTTTATCTAAGTTTGATTGAATATCGCGCATGTCGCTTGATAAACCATTTGTTAAACCTAATAAACCAGATTTTTTGTTTAAAATATCAACCATGTCTTGTACATCAGTCAAGCCAAGTTTTGTCATTAAATAAGGCAATAGTGACGCATCAACATCCCCTGAACGAGTCCCCATTGTAACGCCAGCAAGAGGAGTGAAGCCCATTGATGTATCGACTGATTTACCACCATCAACTGCAGTGATTGAAGCACCATTACCTAAGTGACAAGTGATAATTTTCAAGTCTTCAATTGGACGACCTAACATTTCTGCAGCACGTTGAGAGACATAACGATGACTTGTTCCATGTGCCCCATATTTACGTGCAGCAAATTTTTCATAGTATTCACGCGGTACACTATATAAATAGTTGTGTTCTGGCATTGTTGTGTGGAACGACGTATCAAAGACTGCCACGCTAATGATTTCTGGTAAGATATGTTTAAATGCTTTAATCCCCATCGCATTCGCTGGGTTGTGTAAAGGTGCTAATTCAGATAAAGCTTCAATTTTTTCTAATACTTCGTCTGTAATAACAACAGAATCTTTAAATTCTTCTCCACCAGCAACTACACGGTGACCAACACCAGTAATTTCATCATAAGAACCTAAAATGTTTAAGTCGATTAATTGGTCTAGTAACATTTTTACTGCCACTTCATGGTTATCAATATCAACAATCACTTCATATTTTTGTCCTTCACCATATTTAATTGTGAAGATAGAATCTTTTAAGCCAATACGTTCAACGATTCCTTTAGCGATCACTTCTTCATTTGGCATTTGGTATAATTGCCATTTTAAACTTGAACTACCTGCATTAATTGCAATTGTTTTAGACATAATTTTCTCCTCTTCGTTACTATTTTATTTTAAATTTGAAGCTTTCCAAGCTTCAAATTGTTTAAAGAACTCCGTTACTTTATTGATATCTTTCAAAGAGGCAAGTTTTGCTAACAAAACTTCCTTCACTTGCTCAGCATCTGCACCCTTGTTTTGAACAAGCAAGATACTTTTACGTGATTGTTCTGACTTAAACAATTCATCAGGTAACTGTATCATTCCTTGTAAATAGACATTTTTTGTCAACCAATTTTTAAAGAATTCACTTTGCTCAGTCTCTAAAATATTGGTCGGGATTAAGAATAAGCCAAACCCTGCTGGCTTCACGTATTTCATGGCTTGTTCCATTAATAAATGATGCGCATAACTATGGCCTTCCTCAGCAGCAGCAGCAAATCCCTTTGCTCGCTCATCATTTGGATAATAGCCAATCGGCAAGTCACTTAATGCTAAATCAACTGGATCCAATAACAAATCTTGCAATCCGTCTTGATGGAACAACTGAATATTGGCTTGTGACCAAGCATTGTTCACAGAAGATACTGCCAAAAGTGTTTCATCGATATCCACACCATAACCAGAAACTTTGTAACCAGCTGTTTCAAGGTTCAGCAGAACCGTTAACAGTAAATTTCCCATTCCTGAAGCAGGATCTAAAATTTTTAATGGCTCTGATTTATTTGTTAATTGTTCTACTAAATAAACAAACAAAAAGCCAATACCGTCTGGCGTCAATTGATGATTTGCTTGAAGCTGCTCTTTTCTCGTTCCTTTTAACAAAAGTAATTGGGACAAGCGTCGCACATCTTCAGGAGCTAAATCAATTTTTTTAATCGTATGATACAGCGTTTCTAATTGTTTCACTGTCTCTGGATTAGGTACTCCGTCAAGTACTCGTACTTGAAAATCATCTAAAATATTTTCACCATTTTCAATATACGCATCTAAAAAAGAAGTATCCAATGACTGTTGCAATAACTGGATTGCTTGTTCCATTGGCTCGAAAGCCTCTTCAATTTTTTCTGGGAACAAATTAGCACCTCTATTCTATTCAAAATGTAACAACTTCCATACCTGTTTTATTTTAACGAAAAAAGAAAGAATAATCAATGCCTTTACTGTCTTTCTTCTAAAATCTAATAATTTGTAGAAAAACAACGCTATTCCAGTATTGTTTCCGCTTTTTTTTGATGAGAAACTCTCTCTTGATATTGGTATTTTCGACCAGATTTGTTTAATAAAACAGTTATTCTTAATTGTTCATTTTTGTATGTATAATCGAGGGTCACTTGCGCGTATACGAGCCTTTCTTCTGTTTTTAACTTTCGTCTATTTTGTTTAACATCTGCAAGAAATAAATGAAGGATACTTTTCCCTGCATAGTAATCCTGGGTAGCTTGCGTAAATTTTTGTGTTAACTGACGTTCTTCTAGTAACTGAAGGGTGAGAAAACTCATTAAATAAACAAAGGCCACGGCCGTGAACAATAAGTTTCCTGAATATTTTTGCCTCATTAAAATTCTCCCTTTATTGGAAAAGAACTATCAAATGTTTTTCCAGAAGTAAAAGTAACTTCCAAAGTAAACGATTGTCCTTCATTTTTAAACTGTCCATTTTTGATACCAATTAACAGCGGTTGGTAGCCTTTACCATTGACTCGCTTAATAATTTTATCTTCTTTGATTTGAATTGAAATAGTCTTGTTTGTTTCTGAGTCTAGGAAAGAAATCTCTTGAGCAGAGCCTGTTTGGAAAACGAGCTTTTGACATTCTTTTTCTAATTGAATTAAAAAAATATGCCAGGATTTCGAATCATTGTTTTTCAAATATTGATTTCCGATAAAACTTTGTTGAATCATCAACTGAAACAATTGACACATACAACTTAAAACGACTAGTGCCACTAAACACTCTAACATCGTAAAACCCGCATATTTTTTATTCACCAATCAAAATCGCTCCTCTTGAATCTGTGACTTTTAGTATCCTTCTTCCCTCGTTCTCCATCAAAGAAAATCGGTAAGTTTCTCCTTGATATATCCGCTCTTTGAAACGTAAATCACCCGTCTGCTCTAAAAATAAAATTGCTTCGTATCCTAGACGAGTGCGCGTTAATTCTTGCTCCCGTTGATAATTTTGCTGAATTAATTGTGTAATAGCCAGGGAGAATATCCCTGCTACCACACATACAATACTAAAACTAACGAGACTCTCTAATAAAATAAAACCGCTATAAATAGTTAATTTTCTTCGTATATTTGCCACTCCCCATCTGAAATTGTAAAATAAGTTGCTGTTTCTTTTCAGTCCAAGTAAAAATATATTTCACTAAACGGCCATTGTTCCCTGACGAATGAAGAAAACTGAGTTTGCTTGGGCCACTCACTGTCATTTTTTCAGGTACAGCTAGCGAAGTCCTTCCAGCTGATTGGTTCAATTTATCAGGAAATGAAAAGCTTTGTTGTTCTTCAAAAAACCAAACTTCTTGTGTTTCCTCTAAAACAATTGCTTGCTGTTGCGCAAAACGAAGTTGTTTTTCTACCGTAGCAAGAAACTGTTCAATTTTTAATGTTTCTTGCCAGCGGTGAATAGCGAGTGTTGGGAGCATAGTCATAAAGCAAACAATCGTTAAACTAGCAAGTGTTTCCATTAATGTGAATCCTGCTGACTTGTTCATTGCTTTTCTGCTGTATATTTATCTAACTGCTCTTTAGTAATGTAGCCTTCGTTGACTAATTCATTTAAGGAAGGCGTCTTATTTTTTTCTAGTGTGTAGAGCTCGATTTGTGATTCTACAATTTTTACGATTGCTTCATTGCCTTTTTTGTCAACTGTTTCTTTATGTTTCGCTAAGTTAGGGACAAAAAGTAAAATCAATACGGAAATAATCAATAAGACAATCAACATTTCTAATAATGTAAACCCTGCGTATTTTTGTTTCTTTTTCATTATAAAACTCCTTCCATATTGCCATAAATAGGCAGCAACATTGCCCCATAAACACCGATAATTAAACAAGCAATTATGATAAAAATAAGTGGTTGAACGAGAGTAATGACTCGTTCAATTTTTTTGAAAAAACCTTGGAAACAGACATTACTATAAACCATCAACTCCTTGCCTAATTTTCCTTTTACTTCCCCTTGTTGAATCATTAAACCCAATGCTTTTGTAAAAAAAGGATAAGCAGCTAATTGTCTATGTAAGGTTTCACCAACTAGCAGTCCTTCACTAATTGCTCCAGCTAATTCTTTCATTAAGGGGTAATTGGTTGTATGGCGCATCAAATCGATGACCTCTTTCATTTCTAATCCTTGCGCAAGCAACTTCCCCCATTCTAGTGCAAAAAAAGCACTGACGTATTCCCGATAAAGGCCACGGATAATTGGCAGTTTCAGATATACGAAGGCCCGCTGAATAGCAGACTGATGCTTCAAATAACGGTTTAAAATGAAGAAACTAAATGAGAGGACAAAAACTAAGGTAACCAGAATGTATGGACTGTAAACAATCAGAAGAATCCCAATATTTTTAGAATAACTATTGGCATCATTTTCCATTAATTGGGGCAATAAAAATTGCCGGATACCAACAATGACGAGAATCAAAAAAACAATCAGGAGCAGCGGGTAACTAATTATTTTATAGAACTGTTGCCGATATTTTTCCGTTTGAAAAAAATGTTCGGAAATCGCTTGTAGTGTCCCTACCAAATCCCCGTGTGCAGTAGCAAACGACAATTGTGCCGAGACCATTGTTGAAAACCCTAATTCTTCAACTAAAGCTTGTAAGGCAATGCCTGAGGAAAAGCCTTCAACTAAAAAAGTTATACTGTGCTGAGGTAATGCGTTTGATTTTTTCATGAAGGAAAAACTTTCTTGTATATTAAAACCATTTGCAAGCAAATCCGCTAATAGTTTCAGAAAAAGCTGCTGTTGTTTTTTCGTTAATTTATTCGATGGCTTGAAAATACGTTTTTTCTGTAATAAACCCATACGCCCACGCCTTTCTTAGATTCTTTTGCCAACTACTCTTTATAACGGCTTCCTTAAAGAAGAAATAATCATAAAGAATTCCTGCTACTTGTTCCTTATTAATCGTGGTTGTCAAAATCTGTTGATAAATGATACCTTGCAAGCATTCAGCCAATTCATGCTCTGGGCCACCTAATTCTATCAAACGCCGTTGCACCCCCAATAAGTTACGGGCGTGAATTGTCGCAAAAATAGTATGACCCGTTAAGGCGGCTCGAATAACTGCTTGAGCCGTCTCGCCATCACGAATTTCACCAATAATCAAAATATCAGGATGATGGCGTAAGCAAACTTTTATCAAGGCTTCGTACGTTAACTGAATTTTTTCATTTGTTTGCAACTGTAAAAACTGCTTTTCCTCAATTTCAACAGGATCCTCAATCGCTATCACTTGTTGTTCGCCACTTCTTTGTTTAGCCACACGATACATGGTTGTTGTTTTCCCAGAACCAACTGGCCCACTGAATAAATAAAGTCCTCGTTTCTGACAAGATGCTTCAATTTCATTCAGCTGGTGGGGAAAGAAAAAATGTTCAGCTTGTTCACCAAATCGGTGCAAAAAACGAATTACCAAGCTCTCTCGATTCTGAAAATCTCCCACAGATGATAAACGCAAGCGTTGCTTCGTCTCGCCAATTAGATAAGTTGTCGCGCCTAATTGTGCTTTTCGTCTTTCTCCGACATCCATGCCGCCTATAAATTTAAAGTGGAAAATTAACTTTTCGCCTATTTCTGCGGAAACTTGTGTGTAAAGTGTCCGTTGCATCCCTGTCCGAAAAGAGATGGCTATTTCGGTATCATTGGGTAAAAAATAAACGTCTTGCGCCCCATGAAGGACGCCCCATTCAATTAATTGATGAGCCAATTTTTTTACATTTTCAGTCATTCATTTCCTCCTCTCACTAATAAACTACGCATTTATTTTATGATTTCAGCAAAAAAAAGAACCTTCACCATTAAGATGAAGGTTCTTTTTTTGAAGTTTGCGCTGTCCATCTATCTTCCCCAAAATAGTGGAACTCCTAGACACTTAGTATTATACTAAAAAAATCTTGCGTTTAGTTTTCAAAAATTTCTCTGAATCACAAAATTTTTGAGAAAAACTATGATAATCCGATTGGATCGTTTACGTTTTTGGCTTCGTTTTTTGTTTATTAACTAAATAAACTGGAATTCCTAGAAGCGTAATCCCTATACCAATCAATGCTAGAATAGGCTGTGTAATACTCGTTGTAACCAAGATGAAGATACCACCTAGACTTGCGATAATTGGAATAATTGGATAGCCAGGAACTTTATACGGTCGTTTTAATTCAGGTTCTCGTTTTCTTAAAATAAAAACGGCTAAGAAAATTAATAGATTAAACAACCACATAACAAAAACTAACATATCCGTCAATAAATCGAAGGTCCCGAAAAACATCATGATAATGGCTACAGCTAACTGAAAAATTCCAGCAACGTAAGGAACAACAAAGCGTTTAGACAACTTTTGAAACTGACGACTAAAAGGCATCAGATTATCTAAGGCTAAGGCATAAGGAATCCGAATCCCTGTCATTGTGTAGCCGTTTAACGCACCATATACAGAGATTAAAATCCCAATAGTTACGATTTTGCCGCCAATTGGTCCAAAAATAGCCACAGAAGCATCCGAAGCTGCATTCAAATTCCCAGCGATTTGCTCAATTGGTAATGTTTTTAGAAATACAAAATTAATTAAAGCATAAATTAAAGTAATCAATAACAAACCAAAAATAATGGCTTTAGGCAAGTCTCTTTCTGGTCGCTTCATTTCACCAGCCACGTTACCCACACCTAGCCAGCCATCATAAGCAAACATGGTGGCGACTAAGGCGCCACTAAAAGCAACTAAAAAGCCAGTATTCGCTGTTGTTTCAACAGGAAAAAGTGAAACAGCTACCTGTCCTGGAGTAAATAATCCTACTAAAGAAATCAAGGCAATTGGAATCAGTTTTACCACCAATGTCGTTGATTGGACCAAAGAAGCAATTTTTGTTCCTAATAAATTAATTATCGTGATACTGGTTCCCGCAAGAATGGCAATTGGAATCAATAAATTTGCCGATAGATGAAACAAATTGATTAGTTGTGTACTAAAAATAATGGATAACGCCGAAATGTTGGCAGGATAATAAATGATACTTTGTGCCCACCCTAAAAGAAAACCAGCTAATTTACCATATGTATATTCAATATACTTCACTGCGCCACCTGTTTCAGGGATTGCTGTAGCAAGTTCGGCGCTGGTTAATCCTGCACAAATGGTTAAGGCACCACCTAATACCCAAGCAAAGATAGCTAAACTAGCTGACTGTGCGTGTCCAACGACACTCGCAGCTTTAAAGAAAACACCAGCGCCAATCACCGTACCCATTACCGTGGATAACGCACCAAACGTTGTGATCTCTCTTTTTAATTGCTTTTTCTCCATAGACTCCCTCATTTCATTTAAACTAAAAAAGCGTAACAAAATTTCACTTTCTTGAAAAGATAACGAAAATAATAGCTGTTTTCATGAAAAATTCTGTGACGATCTCTTTTCAGTATAGCTATTTCTTTTAGAATTTCAAGTTTGAAAACCACAAAAAGAAAATTTGTCATAAAAGTTTTAGAGCATTCATCTTTTGTTTATAAGCAAGAATGGAAAAACCGACGATTTTTTATTAAATAAACGAAAAATCGAATCAAAAAGAAACCTTTCTGATCCGATTTTAACTACGTTATTGGTTTTTGACTTTTTCTTTTTTCATTTGTTTGCTGCGTAATTGTCCGCAAGCCGCATCAATATCTGTTCCGTGTTCTTTACGAATAACACAATTGATGCCATTCTTTTTGAGTACATCATAAAATTTTAAAACCGCTTCTTTAGAGCTTCTGCTATATTGATCGTGTTCACTCACTGGGTTATACGGAATCAGATTAACATAAGAAAGTTTTTTCTTATTCCGTAGTAAATCTGCTAATTGTTGAGCATGTTCTGGTCGGTCGTTCACTTGACTCAACATAATATATTCAAATGTAACACGTCGGTTGGTTTTTTCAATGTATTCATCAATTGCTGCCATTAATTTTTCAATTGGAAAACTACGATTAATCCGCATAATTGATGTACGAACTTCGTTGTTAGGAGCATGTAATGAGATTGCTAAGTTTACTTGTAGTCCACTGTCTGCAAATTCACGAATTTTTGGCACTAAACCACTTGTTGAAACTGTAATATGACGGGCACCAATAGCCAAGCCTTTATCATCATTAATCGTTCGTAAAAAGTTCATGACATTGGCATAATTATCAAATGGTTCACCAATTCCCATCACAACGACATGGCTAACACGTTCATCCAACCCACGTTCATCGAAATAATGTTGCACCCACATAATTTGGGCAACAATCTCGCCAGCAGTTAAATCTCTTTGTTTTTTTAATAGCCCACTAGCACAAAATGTACACCCAATATTGCAGCCAACTTGAGTGGTCACACAAACAGATAATCCATATTCTTGACGCATCAAGACTGTTTCAATCATATTTTTATCTGGTAATTCAAATAAATATTTTACGGTACCATCTTGTGCTTCTTGCACAATGACTTGTTTTAATGGATTTAATGAAAAATTTTCTTCTAATAAAGTCATCAACGATTTAGAAATGTTCGACATTTCACTAAATGAAGCAACACGTTTTGTATACAACCATTCCCACACTTGTGTTGCGCGAAATTTCTTCTCGCCATGGGCTAAAAACCAGTCCACAAGCTGTTCTCTCGTCAGTCCATAAATGGATTCTTTCTGCATTTCTTTTCCTCATTTCTGCTATTACATTCGCTTCATAACTATAACGTATTCTCACTTTGAATGCAATATCACGAAGAGTCTCAAAAAAATCGTTAAGCGTGCATGCTTAACGATTTTTTATAATTAATCTTTCACTAAGTGATAAACTTTTTTGAAGTAGAACGTTCTGGCAATTAAATAGTAAACGACCTGAATCAATAAGAAAACGCCTAAAACTTCCCAGCCAGCTAATTGCATTGGCTGATCTAAGACAGCATACATTGCTTTCAAAGCAACAGCTCCATGAATAAATGAAACAACAATTGGGGTAAAGAATAAAATACCTACTTGTTGGTAAATCATTTTCTTCAATTCTTTTTTCGTCAAACCAAGTTTGTAAATCATCTTGAATTTTTCAACGTCCGTATTCATATCACTGTATAAACGGAAGTATAAGAAACTACCCGCCGAAACAAAGAACACGATACCGATAAATAGTCCGACAAATAGAACTGGCGTATAATATTGCGTAATGGCTGCCGACATTGCAGCTGTTCCTACTAACATGGGATACTTGTCACCAATAATATTTTCTGCTTTTATCAATTCTTCACGATTGGTTCCTGCTTTGGGCTGCCAAATTGTTTCTGTTTCCGCTTTGATTCCATCTGTTGAGGTACTATCTGGGATAACAACCACACCGCCAAAAGTCGGTAATACATTGGTTTCTTCTGTTTTATCAATGTTTAAAACTTGATCATTTCCCAATTGAACAGATTTGACATCTACTGATGCAGCAGAAGGAGCATCTTTTTGTGATAAATTAACTACTTTCTCACCTGTTAAAGTTGGTTCATCTATAAATTTTGCGAGTTTATTATATTCAGATGTTTTGATTAATTGGATACCGGCACTTGTTTTGTACATTGTGTAATCAATCTGATCAAACTGAATATTTTTTTCTTGGAATGTTTTTGTCGCAAATTGTTTCATTTCTTGATTTTCTGGGTTGGTCGAATCAGACAATGTCAGTTCGTACGGTACAGAACTTATTCCTTTAAAAATCATCTCGTTCACGCCGTATAACGTTCCAATGGCAGCAAAAGCAACCGTTGATATCACCGAAACCAAGAAGAACGAACGTGCATTATCTTTCATGCGGAATGCTAAATCTGATAAAACGACCATATTGGTTTTTTTCCAAAAGATTTTTGGTTTCCGTTTTAAACGTTCAATGACAGAAACACTCAATTGGTCAAATAAGAATTTTGTCCCTAAAATAACTAAGAAAATTACTGGGAACATCACCATTAAAACTAACTGTCCCTTAGCAACTAAAGCAATTCCGTAACCGACAACTAAAAGCAACACGGCTAAGAAAGATTTAACTTTAGAGCTTTTGATTTCACCTTTACCCATTTCCCCTGCTTTTAATAGCTCTTGAAGTGTCGCTTTTGGCAAGCGGAATTGAATAAAGAAAGAAATTACTAAGAACAAGACCGCAAATGAAATGACAGTAATGATAAACGGCATCACTGGCAAATAAAAACCTAAACCTAGATGCATCAATAAATTGCTAATCCATAAAATAAACTGTGAAAATCCAACACCTAAAATGCTACCAAAAATTGTAGCAAAGAAACCAATCACTAAGTTTTCAATAAAAATCATTTTCTTTAACTGTTTTGGACTCATCCCTTGAATCATCAAGGTTCCAAACTCTTTTTTTCGAGATTGGATAAAGACATCCATCGAGTATAAAACAAATAAGAAAGAGAAACCATAGATTATAATTGCCGCAGCCGTCATTCCCATTTGTGCTTTAGGATTTAAACCATTAGCTAAGGCTGGGTGAAAGACAAAACCAGTGAACGTAAAAAAGATCATCACAGAAAACATTGTACTTAGGAAATAAGCCAAGTATAAATGCTTATTTCGAATCGTGTTTCTTATAACAAACTGATTAAAATTCATTATCGACACCTTCAATCTCAGCCAGTTTCACCATGATTAAATCGTAGAACTCTTTTTGGTTGCCGTTTTGGATAATTTCATCAATTAATTCACCATCTTTAATAAAGACAATGCGCTTGCAATAACTTGCGGCTAGCGGATCATGGGTCACCATTAAAATAGTCGCCGCTTCTTCTTCGTTTAATTGTTGTAACAAGCCCATCACATCCTTAGATGATTTCGTATCTAAGTTTCCTGTTGGTTCATCAGCCAATAATAATTGTGGATGATGAATCATTGCCCGAGCAACGGCGACCCGTTGTGCTTGTCCACCAGAAATTTCTGCAATTCGTTTTTTCAACAGATGATTGATACCTAAACGCTCACTTAATTCTGCTAATTGTCGTTTCATTACAGAGACTTTTTCTCCATCAAGTGTCAATGGCAAAATAATATTTTCTTCAACAGTTAATGTTGGCATTAAATTAAAGCTTTGAAAAACAAATCCTAATTCTGTACGACGGAATTTAGCAATTTGTTCTTGATTCAAATTGTTTGGATTTTTTCCATTTAAAAGTATTTCACCGTCTGTTGGACTATCGATTGTTGCCAATAAATTTAAAAGTGTACTTTTCCCACTTCCAGAAGGTCCCATAATACCAATAAATTCACCCTCTTGGACAGTTAAATTAATCCCTTTTAAAGCTTCATATTTAATTTCGTTTCCGTAAACTTTTTTTAAATTTTGTACTTCTAACATATTTTCCACTCCTATTCTTCTCACTCATTTAGTGTATCGAAAACGAAAAAAAACGACAATAGAAAAGAATAACAATGAACTTACATTACTGTAAGTGCACTGTTATTCTTTTAAAAGTTATGCTTCATATTCAATCACATAAGGATGAATCTTCGTATTATAAATAGCTTCTGAATATTCTACGCAACGACCTGTTGGGCTTAACGAACGCCGAATTCTTTTTAAGCCCGTTGTTTCAGTTGTTTGCAACATCTTTTGCTCTTCTTCTGTCAAAGTTGCAACTTCAAAACGGTCTTCAAATTTATAAATTTCAATGGCATGTCGATCCATCAAACGATACAAGGATTCTTCTTTGTATTCAGTCAATGATACGTCTTTCATGGCAGCTGGCAAATAGTAATTAAAATAAATATAGGGTTGTTCATCGATTAGATATAACCGTGAAAGGTGAACCACTTCTTCTCCTAAAAATTGATAAGCCGGCATCTCTTTTGACAACGTCAAGTTTTCAACTTGTAAAACTTTTTTAGTTACTTTCTGACCTGATTCATTCAAAAATTCAGTGAATGTCCCTGCTTTTGATAGTTTATTATAGGGACGATTGCTTAACACAGTTGTGCCTCGGCCACTTTTTTTCTCAACAAATTCTTCCGTTGCTAACATTTCGATTGCCCGCCGAATCGTAATTTTACTAACGTTAAACATCTCTTCCAATTCTGTTTCTGTTGGTAAAAACGTTCCTACTGGATACTTGCCACTCAAAATATCTTCTTTAATCTGATCTGCTACTTCTAAATAAAGCACGCTCTTTCTTCTCATGATACGCTCCCTCCCAACCGCACTATTCCTTTCTATTTTACCAGAAAATGATGATTATAACATGATGCTTTGCTGAAATTATAAAAAAAGAACAAAAATAGATAAATTTATCTATTTTTGTTCTTTTTGTTTATTGTTCTGGCGTCTCGGTTGCTGCCTCTTCTGATTCCGCTTGTAGAAAGACTTTTCTTGGTTTGCTACCTTCTGATGGTCCAATAACTCCGTGTGCTTCCAATTCATCTACTAAGCGAGCCGCACGATTATAGCCAATTCTAAAACGTCTTTGTAGCAATGAAATACTAGCTGTTTGCATTTCAACCACCAAGTTTTTCGCTTCTTCAAACAACTCATCTTGAGGAGCTTCGCCACCGCCTGAAGTGGTCGGTTCATCTGTTGGCATCATGCTTTCTTGATATTCAGCTTCTTGTTGGTCCGTTACAAACGCAACCACTCGTTCGACTTCTTGATCAGAGATAAAGGCCCCTTGGATACGAATTGGTTTATTTTCTCCCATTGGTAAGAAGAGCATATCGCCTCGACCTAATAGTTTCTCCGCCCCGTTGGTATCAATAATGGTACGCGAGTCTGTCCCACTTGAGACCGCAAAAGCCATTCGAGAAGGGACATTTGCTTTGATGATTCCTGTAATGACATCCACACTTGGCCGTTGTGTCGCTAAAATCATATGAATGCCCGCTGCCCGTGCCATTTGGGCTAAGCGGATAATCGCATCTTCTACTTCATTACTTGCCACCATCATTAAATCAGCTAACTCATCAACAATGACAACAATAAATGGCAGAATTGGACGATTTTCGCCATCTTCCGCATTTTTCTGTTGAATTAGTTGATTGTAACCAGTGATATTTCGGACGCCTGTTGCTGCAAATTTTTCATAACGAAATTCCATTTCTTGAACTACTTTTTGCAGGGCTTGTGCCGCTTTTCTCGGATTAGTAACCACTGGCGTTAATAAATGAGGAATCCCGTTATACACATTCAATTCCACCATTTTCGGGTCAATCATCATTAATTTTACTTCATGGGGTTTCGCTTGCATCAAAATACCTGTGATGATGCCATTGATAGCAACCGATTTCCCACTCCCTGTCGATCCCGCAATTAATAAATGCGGCATTTTTGATAGATCCGCAGTTTGAACCATCCCTGAAATATCTCGACCTAAAGGTACTTCTAATAGTTTATCTGGATGACTTGGTTGTGCCTCAACAATATCTCTAAAGGATACTGTACTAATTGCACTATTAGGAACTTCAATCCCGATTAGTGATTTCCCAGGGATTGGGGCCTCCATACGAACGTCTTTGGCCGCAAGCGCTAAAGCAATGTCATCCGTCAAGTTAACAATTTTGCTAACTTTTACCCCAACAGCGGGTTGAACTTCAAATTTTGTGACAGATGGTCCTAAACTAGCTTTGACTACTTTAGCATCAACACCAAAACTCTTGAAGGTTTGTTCTAAGACGCCAATATTTTTTTCGATTTTTTCATATTCACCACTTTGATCCGTTGCTTGAATTGTATCTAACAAATCAGTTGGTGGTAGTTGATAATCACGGTCTTCCGCTTCTTCAGAAATTTCAAATTCGAGAACACCAGCTTCATCTGCCGCCTCTTCTTCTTGCTCTCGTTGCGGTTTTGTTGCTGCGATTGGAGGTACAGGCATCGCCTGATTTTGCTGTTGAAACGAATCAATTTGAACAGGCGTTGGTGCAGCCGGTTCTTCCACCATTGGTTGGTGGGTTTCAACTGGTGTTTTTGTTAAGCGCTCGGCTGCCGCTTGTTCCATACGTTCCCGCTCTTGTAATTTTTGTTGGGCAGCGGCTTCAATTTTTGCTTGGCGTTCTGCAGCCTTAGCTTCTTTCTTCGCTGCTCGCTTTGCCTCTTTTTCTTCTTGTCGCTCCTGTGATTTTGCCGAAACATGACTTAGGCGATCTTGAATACTTTGGAAATGATCAACAATTTGCTGAAAATCCCACATACTCATCAAGAAAATACCCGCTAACAGTAGCAATGTGGCAATTAAATAGCTGCCAAATTGTGCCACCAAAAAGTACGTTCCTTGATAAAGCAGCGCGCCAATCATACCGCCCCCTACGTTTTGCGTCACTTGGTTGGCTTTTAAATCACTTTGCAAAAATTCCCAAGTGTTACCTAAAATATCTGGTTGACTGCCACTAACATTTCGAAACATAAAGGCATGGAAAAATAACAAAACACTAATATAAATCAGAACAGCCCCAAAAATAGGGCGCCCTCTTTTTAACGGAAAATCTTTCCCATAAATCATGACTAATAAGCCATACAGGATTAGTAAAATCGCTGCAAATGGAAAGGTATTACCTACAACTAAGCGTAAACAATTCGCTAATAACGTGCCTAAAAACCCTAAGCGAAAGAGTCCAAAGACACCGAATAAAATAAAAATCAGGCCAAGAAACATATA
Organism: Enterococcus sp. DIV0294; assembly: GCF_050558155.1. Classification (NCBI taxonomy): domain Bacteria; kingdom Bacillati; phylum Bacillota; class Bacilli; order Lactobacillales; family Enterococcaceae; genus Enterococcus; species Enterococcus sp. DIV0294. The sequence goes on from NZ_CP187889.1 coordinate 1,753,998, forward strand.
ATTTAAACGTTCTTGTTGTTGCTGTTGTTTTTTAGTCTTTTTCTTTGTCGTACTTTTTTTCTTATTTGTTGCTCTTTTTTGTGCCATTTAACTTCCCTCTTTCCATCACTTCTCATTATACATAAAAATGGAATCGAACAAAAGTGCCCACCTCATTTTACTTGAAAAATCATGGAAATTTTTTAAAAACTTTCATTTAAGAAAAATGAGCGTGGGACAAAAATCACTTTGGATTTTTGCTCCACGCTCAAAAACTGATAAACGGCAGGAACAGAACCAACTCCTTCGGAAATAAGCCGAAATTCTCCAAAAATTAAAGAGCAATTTTCGGAAATTTCTTCTTATTTCTCGGAGCTAAACGGTTCTGTCCCGACCTCATTATTTCTTATTTTGCTGATTCTTAATGGTATAAGTCGAAACGACCTTTAGCCATCATTTCTTTGGTACCACCTGTTTCAAAGAGCGCTTTGTTCATGATAATTTTTTTCATGAATGAAGCTGGGTATCCTTTAATGTCTGTTTTACCAACAATTCCTAAAGCACGTGTATTTCCGACAGAACAAACAGAACCTTGTGATTTAAAGCTGAAAGGTTTAGTTGCTTCCCCTTTCAATTGTGCTTGAATATTTTTAGCAGCATGAGCGCCCATCTTCAAGGCGATTTGTGCTGTTGTTGGGTAAGGTCGATTGGTTTCTGTATCCATAACTGCTGAGCAATCACCAATAATATAGACGTTGCTATGGTTCGCATCTGTTAAATCTGGTTGAACCATGACACGACCACGACGAGCTTCAAAGCCAGAATCGCCTACAACGTGGCTTCCACTAACACCCGTTGTCCAAATAATTGTTTTGGCAGAAAGTTCTGCCAAGTCGCCTGCTTCGTTATCTTGATAAACAACTGCGCCTGGTTTGATTTCTTTAATCGGTTTACCTAATAATAAATGAATAGCTGAATCTTTTAATAATTGCACACCATAGTTCGCAAGTTTTTCGTTAAACATCGGCAATAGGCGAGTAACTGCTTCGACACAATAAATTTGGATTTGATCTGCTGAGACACCTGCGATTTCAGCAAATTTTGGTTTGTTTTCAACAAGAGAACCTAATAATTCAATCCCTGTAAAGCCTGCTCCGCAGACAACAATTTTTAAGAATTCTTCGTTTTGAGTTGCTTTGTATTGACGCATTTGTTCTTGGATATGTTCATACACGTTTAAAGCCGTTTTCACATCTACCATTTGTAGAGCATGTTCTTGCACACCAGGGATACCAAATGATTCTGATTCAAACCCAAGAGAAACAACTAAGTAATCATAATTGATTGTTTGGCCATCTTCTAAAGCAACTGTTTGTGTTGCAGCATCAATTGTTTTAACTGTTCCTTGGATAAAGGTTGTCATTTTTTCATCGACAACATCCATAATATTGTATGTGATTTTTTCAGCTGGTTGTGTTCCAGCAGCAACTTCATGCAAATCCGTTGCTTCGTAGTGATAGTTGTTACGATCCACTAAAGTAATTTCGACGTCTTTGGCGCCTTTTTGTAATTCGCGTAATGTTTTTAAGCCTGCGTAACCAGCACCTAAAATAACAACATGTTTCTTATTCATTTTGATTCCCTTCCACTCTATAAAAAATTTACAGCCACCACAAACCTATGGCAAAAAATAGCACTTGTGCAGTTGCTCCCACAGCTAAGATCTTCACAGCACAAACAAATGTTTTACTCTTCACTTGTTCCTTCAATAAGGCTTGGGTTTGTTTCCGTACAAAAGGTAAAGTTAAAAGCATGAGTAACATTGTTGGCGGGGTTAATCCTAAACCGACAGCTAACAAAATGGCTAACATTGCTATTGTATTTAATCCGACGAATAATTTCAAAGAACTTGCTTTGCCAAGGTAATGAACTAATGTATATCTCTTGTTATTTTCATCTTCCTCTAAGTCACAGATATTATTTGCTAACATTAAGTTAGCAATGTAACAAGTGTTAGGTAAGGCGACTAAGAAAATCCCCCATAAATTAGCTGCTGACCAATTGAAAACTTCAAACGTATTAATGTAGACACAAATAAGGGTAATCATGAACCCCATTGTAAATCCTGAGAAAACTTCCCCTAATGGTAGACTGGACAAAGGTTTCGGTCCCGATGAATAAAAAATACCAATTAAGTAACAATAAAGACCCATAATTAATAGCGGCCAGCCGACAATGAATGACAACCCAATCCCCATCAAAGCAGAAACGAGAATCATCCAAAAAATCATTTTGCGTATTAATGGCAAAGATAAATTTTCTCGACCGATAATATTCGTTTTTTCCTTATAATCATGAACTTCTGTGGCATGATGGTAATCATTATAATTATCTAAAATATCGACCGCCATATTAAAAATAAACATCGCAATGAAAAAAATTAAAACATAACCAACATGGAGCCGCCCATATTGGTACCAACTAAAACAAATTCCTAACAAAAATGGCAAAACACTAGCTGTTTTTGCTTTTAATTCTACTAATTCAAAAAATATTTCTCGATTCAAACTATCCCTCCGCTACTTTTTTACAAACTTTGTTACTTTTAAAACTTAATTACTGTATTTCTGTCGCCAATTCGTATACAATCAAATAGTATTGAACCACTGAAAGGATCGTAGTATATTTATGAACACATTTTGGAAGTCGTTTCCTGACGTTGAACGTTCTTTAACGGAAACATGTGAATTAATTGAACAAACGTTGCATACACGCAACGAAGACATTGAAGAAGCCTTAGTAACTTTGGCTCGTTCTGGCGGCAAATTATTACGCCCCGCTTTTTTCTTTCTTTTTGCTCAACTGGGTGATGAAGAAAAACAAGAGAAACAACAATTATTAAAAATAGCTGCATCTTTGGAAATCCTACATATGGCTACGTTGATTCACGATGACATTATTGACGATTCTCCATTGCGCCGAGGCGCTGTGACTATTCAATCACAATATGGTAAAGACGTTGCTGTTTACACAGGTGATTTACTATTCACTGAATTCTTTACTTTGATTGCAGATGCCATGAATGGCTCTGAATTTATGAAAATCAATGCACAAGGAATGAAACGGTTATTACTTGGTGAACTCGATCAAATGAGTCATCGATTTGACCGCCGCATGTCGATTCCTGCTTATTTAAGAAGTGTCAACGGCAAAACAGCCGAACTTTTTTCACTAAGCTGTCTTGAAGGGGCCTATTTCGGTCATAGTTCAAAAGAAGTCCAACGTTTAGCTAAACGAATTGGCCGTCATATTGGCATTGCTTTTCAAGTCTATGATGATATTTTAGATTATACTGCCGACACGGAAACCTTGAAAAAGCCCGCTTTAGAAGACTTGTCACAAGGTGTTTATACGTTACCTCTTCTCTTCGCTTATCAAGCAGCACCTGACGTATTCAGCCCTTATTTGGATAAAGGACGTGCCATTACCTTAGAAGAGGCAGCTGAAGTTGCGGCACTAGTCAATGACTATCATGGCGTTACAGAAGCACAAGCTTTTGCTAAAAAAGTAACCAACAAAGCAATCACTGATATTCAACAATTGCCTGATGGCACAGCAAAAGAAACCTTACTTTCCTTAACTGAGCTCTTATTACATCGTTCATTTTAAACGTTTTATGGAAGAATTGCCATTAATTGAAATAGAAAAACGACTGATTGTTTGCTTTAATCAACAACCAGTCGTTTTTTTATTCCTCGAAAGAACTAATGCCACGATCAATTCGGTAAAGTTTCTGATAATGCGCATTGGTTGCAAGTAATTCTTCTGGCGTACCACTCATCTCTAATTGGCCATCTTCAATAAAGATCACTTGATCCATCAAAGTTACGCCTTGCAAATGGTGGGTAATCCAGATGACGGTTTTATCTTTTAATGCCTCAAAAAAGGTTTCCAGCAATTGCTGTTCTGTAATTGGATCTAAACCAGTAGTTGGTTCGTCTAATAACACAATCGGTGTATCTTGCAAAAGAATCCGCGCTAGTGCCAAGCGATGTCGTTCGCCACCAGAAAAACGCAAACCTGCTTCATCCACCATTGTTTGTAAACCTTCTGGTAATTGGGTAACCATTTCTTTTAAGCCAACTTTTTCTAAAACTGCCCAAACTTCTGCTTCGCTTGCTTCTTCTCTACCAATCCGAATATTATTTAAAATGGTTGTTCGAAATAGGTACGGTGCTTGGTGCATAACCCCAATATATTCAGTCATCGTCTCACCAAATGCCTCAGTTGGGATATTTCCTAAAAGGATTTCTCCCGAAGTAGGCCGTAAATCACCACGAATGAGCGAAGCCAACGTACTCTTTCCGGAACCACTGCGCCCTAAAATCGCTAATTTTTGTTTTTCAGGAATTGTTAACGATAAGTCATTTAATACCTTTTTCTCTTGATTTTCATATGCAAAAGACAAATGTTCTATCGATAAACTGGTGCCATTTGGCTGAACAGGCGCTTCTGTTGAGTCATCTTCCCCTTCAGGAAGCTCATTAAAACGACGAATGGAATCCTTATAAATCGTTGTTTCCTGTGCTGCAGCAGGTAGCGGAGCAAAAGCATCAATTAACGGAAAAACGGTTAAAACAAAGGCACCAATCCAATTGGCTGCGCCCCCATGATTACCTGGAAACCGCACACTAGTCCAAGCTAAGACAGCAATCGCAATCACGCCAAACAGAAGTTGTAAAACAAAGTCTCGGCCACGGTTAAATTGCTTCATTTTTTCATCTAATGCACGAACATTCGCTTCATCTGTTTCATAACGAGCAACGAATTCAGAGCCACGTTGACTAAATACCCAATCAGACACACCTAGAATATTGTCGGTTAGTGTTTGATATAACTCATTTTTGGCATATTTATGTTTTTCTTGACGCGCACCATTCACTAGAACTGAAACAAGTGGTAATAGAAAAACAACCACTCCTAACATCAGTAACATGCATAAAGCAAACCACCAAGAAAAGAAACCTAATGCAATCACTAAAAAGATATACAAAATCCAAGCAATAACGGTTGGGAAAATCGTTCGTAAATACAAGTTTTGGATATGATTAATATCCTCCGAAAGCAAACCTAAGATATCCCCAGTGCGATATTTTGTCTTAAAGAAAATCGCATCTTTTTCTAGCACATTATAAAGTTTCAAGCGCAGGTCAGAGGTCATTTTTAACACCCAGTTATGACTCGTTAGACGTTCCACATAACGAAAAACAGGACGGCCAATCCCAAATGCTCTTGTTAAAACAATGGGAATATAAATTAATAAAATATTCTCTGGTAAGGAAGCCGCACGACTGATTAAGTAACCAGACGTAAACATTAATGCCCCTGCACTAAAGAACGTCAAGAAGCCTAAAAGTAAGGCAAAATACAAGGTTTTTTTATAGCGTTTTAAGAAAGGACGAACCCATTGATCGTTTTTCCAAACGTCTTTCGTTGTCGGCTGTTTTTCCATCATTGGCGTCCTCCTCTCATTTGCTTCATTAATTGAACATAGTAGCCATCTTTTTCAATCAACTCTGCTAGCGTTCCTTGTTCCACTAATTGACCTTTTTCCATCACTAAAATGTAATCCATTTCTTCCATCCAATGAAGACGATGTGTCGCAAAGAAGACGAGATGATTGTTCATTAATGGCAACATGCGCTCTTTCATTTCAACTTCTGTTTCAATATCCAAATGCGCTGTCGGCTCATCAAACAGCAAGACGTGGCGTTTTTGATCAACAAAGGCGCGGGCCAACGCTACTCGTTGCGCTTGTCCCCCACTTAACATTCGACCACTTTCCCCAATTAAGGTATGAATTCCTTCGGGAAGGTCTTTAACTAGCTCGTCTAAGCCAACTAACTGAATCGCTTGCTGAATTGCCTCATCTGTCGCTTCAGGTGTATAAAAGCGAATATTGTTTGCCAAAGTATCTTGGAAAATATATGGTGCTTGCGGAATATAAAGGATTTGTTTTTGCCAGTCTTTTTGTAAAAAATGTGGAATCGTTTGGCCATTTATCGCCAATTGACTCGTTTCTTCTGTTGGCAATAAAAAGCCACTTAATAAATTAATTAACGTTGACTTACCAGAACCACTCGCCCCAATAATTCCAATCTTTTTGCGACCATCAACAGAGAATTGCAACGATTGAATTGCTTCTTGCGTTGCATCTTCATAGGAAAAATTTAACGCTGTGACTGACAACTGACTTTCTTGATGCCAATCATCTAACGTGAGCACATCGGTCTGTTCTGCTTCTGGCAATGCTAATACCGCTTGGATCGCTTGAAAAGAGTTTTTTCCATCTAAGGTTGCATGATAATCACTTGAAAAATCACGAATCGGTAAAAAGAACTCAGGTGCTAAAATTAAAGTAACCAAGGCAGGAAATAATAAAATCGTGCCGTTTAATAAACTTAATCCAAGGAAAACTGCCACAACAGCTACCGATAATGTCGTAAAAAAGTCTAACGCAAAGGTTGATAAAATAGCAATTTTCAATGTACTCATGGTCGCTTTTCTGAATCGTTCACTTGTATGATAAATACTCCCAGCATATTTTTTGCTCAACCCAAACAGTTTCAGCGTGTCAATTCCTCGCAAGGAATCAATAAAATGATTGGAAAGCATTTGAAACGCCGCATATTGCTTGTCCGCTTTACTTTGTGCTGCATAACCTAACACAATCATAAAAATAATAATAATCGGAAAAACAATCAGCAATGTTACACCTGAACGAATATCTTGTGTAAAAACAAAGGCCAAAATAATCCAAGGAATAATCATCATATTCATCATTTTTGTCAAAATCAATTGTAAATAATTTTCGGTTTGACTGATGCCTTCTAAAGCCATGGTAACCATATTTCCAGTTCCATTTTTTTGAACAACATTTGGCCCCAAACGGAAAACTTTAGTTAATAATTGTTCGCGTAATTCTTTCGAGCGTTCATAACTAAATGTATCGAGCATTCTCTCACGAAAATACGTAATAACATGTCGACCAAGATAAAAAATAAAAAAGAGTAAAATACTCTGTAGTTGTTGGTTAAGATGCCCGCCACTCCAAAGGCCGACAATGGCTTTTGAAAGAAAAAAAGCTTGCCCAATTATAAAGACTGCTTGCAGGAAAGAAAAACCTGCAAGCAAGACAAGAATTTTTTTGATTTTAGGCATCTGTAAGATGTCTTTATCAATCATAGATTTAATACCCCTCTGGTACGGCTGTCTGTGAAATACGTTTTCTGAAAATATAATAGGACCAAGCAGTATAAGCTAACACGAATGGTAAAATGCTTAAAGAAATCCACGTCATAATTTTTAGTGTATATGGTGTGCTTGTTGCATCTTTAATCAACAAATCAAAACCTTCACTACCAATCATAACACGTGGGAACAAGCCACTGAACAAGAGAGCAACTAGTACAACTAATGTTAAACCACTCGCTAGAAAAGCTAACATCTCTTTGCGTTTAAACACCCCAACATTAGCAATGACCGTTAAGACCACAATTGCTAACGTTAAAATTAAAGTGACCGCAAAGTTCTTTTCATAAAAGTCCGTTTTGAAGTACATCAACACTGCAAAAACAACTAAACCGACATATAAAACGCCGTATAAGATTTCTGCATAATTTCGAGCACGTTCGCGAATTGGGCCTTCTGTTTTTAAAGCAATATAGTTCATGCCGTGTAAGTAGCAAAGTAATGTTAAGGCTACTCCACCAACAATTGAAAACAGATTAAAATAATCCGTAAATTGCGCATGCATATTACCGTTTGCATCTAAAGGCATCCCTTGGACTAAGCTAATAAACAAAATACCAAAGAAGAACGGTACAAGGAAACTACCAATTGATAGCGTCCAGTTCCACATCCGACGACGTTTACCTTCCGGCATGTTGTGGCGGAATTCAAAGGAAACTCCGCGAATAATTAAGCCAAATAAAATCGTAAATAGAATTAAATAGTAGCCACTAAATAATGAAGCATACCAATATGGGAAAGAGGCAAACATTGCGCCGCCTGCTGTTAATAGCCAAACTTCGTTTCCGTCCCAAACAGGTCCAATTGTTGCAACGACTTGATCTTTTTCGTCGTCATTGTGTGCCAACGTTTGAACGGCCATTCCAACACCAAAGTCAAATCCTTCTAAGAAGAAGAAACCTGAGAACAAGACGCCGATAAGGACAAACCATAATAATTGTAGTGTACTCATTCGCCAAATACCCCCTTATCAAATGGATCCAACGCTGGTTCATTTTCTTTCGCTAATTTTTTCGCTTCATAGTCTGGTCCTTTACGTAATTCTAAAATAACCAAGTAAACCATGACACTACCTAAACCAGCAAATAATAAGAAATAAATGACATTTGACGTAATTAATGAAGCAACCGATACATTTGGTGAAACACTTTGTTCAATCGTAAATAGTCCATAGACAGTCCACGGATAACGACCTAATTCAGTGACTAACCAACCTGTTGTATTCGCAAGGAATGGCGCGAACGTACATAAAGCAACAATCCACAGCATCCATTTCTTCTCGTACAGCGATGGTTTTTTCTTCCTTGTAAAGAATAGTCCTAAGGCAGCAACCAATAACATTAAGGCACCAAAACCAGCCATGATACGGAAGCTCCAGAATAAAGTGTTAACTGGTGGATAATAATTTTTATCATCCCCATATTTTTCTACCAAACGCTTGTTGACTGTATCCATTCCATCAACCGAACCTGATAATTTGTTATACGATAAAATACTTAGCATATATGGAATATCGATACCAAAAACTTGTTTATGTTCTCGTTCATCTGCCCAAGCAATCAATGTCCAAGCAGCAGGATCATCAGAGTCTTCATAGGCCCCCTCCATCGCCGCAAATTTCATTGGTTGTCCTTCAATTAGAGCTTTCATTTGCAAGTCGCCAGCTAATAAAACGCCGATTGAACCGAACAAAGTAACCCATAAGCCAATGCGCATAGATGCTTTGTGGAATGAAATATCCCGTTTTTTCAACAATTGGAAAGCAGCCATACCAGCTACTGCCATGCCGCCCAATGTAAAGGCGCCCATGATAACGTGTGAAAATTCATACCAAACTTTTGGATTGCTGATGACAGCTACAAAGTCCACCATTTCAGCACGGCCATTATTGATGACATAACCTACTGGATGTTGCATAAAACTATTGGCAACTAAAATCCAGAAAGCAGACATCATTGAACCGAATACGACTAACCAGATAAAGGTTACGTGAATTTTTGGATTCATTTTATCCCAAGTAAAGATCCACAAACCTAAGAATGTTGACTCTAAGAAGAAAGCTAAGAGCGCTTCTACCGCCAACGGTGCCCCAAAAATATCTCCGACGAATCGAGAATAATCAGACCAGTTCATCCCAAACTGAAATTCTTGAATAATCCCGGTTACAACCCCAACAGCGAAGCTTAATAGGAATATATTTCCCCAAAACTTGGCCATTTTACGATAACGTTCCTCTTTTTTCACAACGTACATTGTTTCCATAATTGCTACAACAAGTGCTAATCCTATTGAAAACGGTACGAAGAAAAAGTGGAAAACTGTTGTCATCGCAAATTGGATTCTCGCCAATGTTACAATATCAAACATATTATTTCCTCCCTGATTTGCCTCCACACAAAGAAACAAGCTTACCTGAATTGTTCATTTCCATTAGCGATGACTCCTTTTATCTACGAAACTAAAAGAAAATTCAAGTGAACTTTTCCAAAAAGTGTGAAAATGCATGTAATATAGAATAATTCCAATCTAAGTATACAACTTTCTGAGGCAGAAACCAAACAATACAGAAGCATTTCTCACAATTTTTTTAGGTGCTCCCAAGATTTCTTCCCTTTCTTCTATCAATAAAAAAAGCCCTTCCTAAAAAAAGGAAGAACTAATCTCAATCTATCAACATTTTGACTTATCACTTGATTAGTTTTCGAAAATTGAAGCAGCTCGTCTTTGATGATAAAAATTCTAATCTTGTGATGAAAATTACGGATTGCTTGTGGTGATAGTTTGTTTTTTAACAACATGGCTATAAAACTCATCATAGTATCGTAAAACTCTTTCTGGTGTTTTGGTACCATTCTAAACAACATGACTCTAAAACATTCGTTGACGTATTCAACTTCATTATTAAGTTTTGGTACCATTCTAAACAACATGACTCTAAAACCTCGGAGAATTATTTTTTTCTCCATGATTCCGTATTCGCATCACTTATCCATAGCTAGATTTCAGTTTAGAAGGTCTGAATTTTTTCTTCACGTTTATTATACCAAACTTTCTCCTTCTTGGCGGAAAAACCCACCATTATTCAATGGTGGGTTTTCTTTATTTAGTAGCTGTAACAGCGAGCCAGATTTCACTATACTTAGCTTCTGCTGGTCCTTGATATTGCGTAAACGAAATTTCTGGTGCTGCAACGACTTGGTAACCAGATGAAGGCAACCATTCAGAGAATATCCTTGCCCAGGTTTCTTGTAAAGTTTGTGGGAAAGGACCTTCATTTGGAAAAACCGCCCATGTATGAGCAGGTACGCTTAGTTGCTCCAAATCTTCATAGGTATTTTCTTGCGAAGTGGCAAAGCCAATCATGTGTGTCATTTCTCCACCTTCTGTTGTTCGTCCCTCTTGAAAGTCAAAAGAAGCATTTACTACTTGATGAGGATATACATCATCAAATGTATGCATTTCCGCTCGTTGTTGTGGTGTAATGCGCTGTGCTAATTCCATGATTGCTTGATTTTCCCCTTGATACTGCAAGGGAACCTTCTGACTAACTCCGACTATTTGAAACGCTGGTTTTTCAATCAATTTAACATCCATTGATTGTCCTCCTTTAATATCAATATAGAAAGAGAATTTAGGGAACGTTTTTTGGATTTGTGTTTTCATTACTTCAGAAGGGGCTTGTCCTGACCAATCGCGAAAGGCTCTTGAGAATCCTTCAATACTTTGATAACCATATTTAAAAGCTACATCTGTCACTTTTTCACCAGCAAGTAATGCTAAATTTGCTTCCGCCAAACGTCTCTTTTTAATATACTCAGCCAGACTCATCCCCGCAACAAACGAAAAAGTTCGTTTAAAATGGTAAACAGAAATCCCTGTCTTTTTTGCCAATTCATCGAAGGATACTTCTTCCGTTAAATGTTCTTCAATATAATCCATTGCTTGATTTAAATTTGCGAGCATCCGTGTCCCTCTCTTTCTATTTGAAAGTTTACTAAAGACCAACATGGATGACTTGATTATCTAGAGCCAACATTCGTCAAGTCGCTACTCTTGATTCATAGCGGCTTTTAAGGCCTGCGCTAAAGCACTTTCTTCTGGTTCGTCTGGTTGTGAATATTTTTTCATCAAACGACGTTCTTCATGTTTAGTCATTTTTTGTTTTCGTTCTTTTTTATCGGGAATTTTTTCAGTAATCGAACAGAATTTACATTTGAAAGAACGACCATTTTTTCCTTCTATGATGACCATTTTTTTATGGCATTGTGGGCAACGGTGATTGGATACTTTAGGATCTTTTCGCCGACGATAAGAACATTCTTGGTTTGTACAAACGTAAATCTTCCCATCTTTCGTATTTTTTTCCCGTAAGTTTGAGCCACAATCTGGACATTTTTTTTGCGTAATGGAAAAATCTTGATATTTTTTCTCGCTTTGTTTAATTTCACGGACTAATTTTTTCGTATCCTCTTCAATATCCTTTAAGAAAAGTTGACTCTTTTGTTGACCCGAAGCGATTGCTTCGAGCGACTTTTCCCATTTTTCCGTTAGTTCAGGTGTCACAAGTGATGGATTCACCAAGTCTAATAGTTGCTTTCCTTTGGCAGACACACTTAAACCGCTATTGGTTCGTTCCATCAATTCTGATTTAATCAGTTTTTCAATGATTTCAGCTCGCGTTGCCGGTGTGCCTAAACTGTGTTTCTCCATTTTTCCTAACAACGTTCCTTCGGTTAATGGTTTTGGCGGCGACGTTAATTCTTTGTTAATGGTAAAGTTTGGCGCAACGGTCATTCCTTTTTGCCATTGGACAGTTGATAGCGGCTGTTCGGCTGTTGTTTTCCAGCCAGCAACAACTACTTTATTTTGATGAAAGACAAATATTTCTTTTCCAAAAGCGACTGTAACTTTTGTTTGTTTGGTTTGGTTTGGCTCAGCAAACAAACCTAAGAATCGTTGAACAATCATTTGATAGATTTTTTGTTCATCATTACTTAGCTTTTCATAACGAGGACGTTGTTCAGTTGGAATCAACCCATGGTGATCCGTGACTTTTGCATTTTGGAAAACTTTTTGTTGTTTAACAACAGCCCCATTTTTAAGGTAGCCTTTCACTTCAGGTGAAAAATCAGCAATGGCTTGAAGTCGTTCTTTCATCGTTCCTTTCATATCCGTTGTTAGATATTTGCTGTCAGTTCGAGGATAGGAAACAATTTTATGGGTTTCGTATAAACTTTGTACAAGAGACAACGTTTTCTTTGCAGAAAATTGGAATCGCTGGTTGGCTTCACGCTGGATTTCGGTTAAATCATATGGTAACGGCGCATTTTCTGTTTTAACTTTTTCTTGAATATCGGTAACTAAGCCCTTTTGTTTTGAGAGTTCTTTGACTAATTGTTCTGCTTCCTGCCGTTCTTTTAAAGCGTATGGATTTTTTTGGGTCATCTTTGCTTTTTCTGATTCAACAGTTAACGAGATAGTAAAATAAGTTTGAGGCTTAAATTGTTCAATCGTTTTTTCTTGTTGGCGCACCATTGCTAAAGTTGGTGTTTGAACACGACCTGCGGATAAGTTATCTTGATATTTCACTGTCAAGGCCCTTGTGACGTTTAGACCCACTAACCAGTCAGCTTTTGCGCGCGCCAAGGCAGAGTAATACAAATTATCGTAGTCTTTCGCTGGGCGAATTTTCTTAAACCCGTCTTTAATGGCTTTGTCTGTTTGAGATGAAATCCATAAGCGTTTGACTGGTTTGTTAAAACGGACATATTCTAAAATCCAGCGGGCTACTAATTCACCTTCACGACCAGCATCGGTGGCAATCACGGCTTCAGAAACATCTTTACGATTGGCTAATTGTTTAATCGCTTTTAATTGATGTCCCGTTTTCGGTAACGGTTTAATCCCTAAATTCTTAGGAATCATCGGTAAAGTTTCCATTTGCCACGTTTGCCATTCTTTGTTTAAATCTTCTGGCATTTTTAGTCCTAAGAGATGGCCTAAAGCCCAGGTAACAATCACGTTGGGTCCTTCATAATAATTCTTATTTTTTTGATTTGCTCCTAAAACGCGGCTTAAATCTTTTGCTACGCTAGGTTTTTCAGCAATAATTAATTGTTTTGCAACCACTAGTTTCGCTCCTTTTTGAGTGCTATCTTTTCGTATTATACCAAATATTAGCTCGATTTTCTCTAAATTCCGAGAATAGAAAAAGAGTTTAAAGAAAATTCCCTGAGGTTTTTCTTTAAACTCATGCGTTTCAAATAACTTTCCGTTTGCAGAATTTTGTTTTGCCAAAATGATTGGATATTGTGGTAAACTCAGCTTTATTTTCAAAAGTAACCGCATGATGATTTTCTAGTAATGCTAAACCGAAGTATTGTTGTAAATCTTCATCGCATTCTTCACACCAGCGTTCTTCCCCATCATTCCAGAAAGCCGTTAAATAGTTAGGCTTTGTGTTGACGTATGTATAATTCTGAGAAAGTTTTTGCCAAACTTCCACATAATATGTCTCTGCATCGGTCAAGTTATCGAAGGTTTTTTCTTGAACAATGTCCTCTTGCCAATCATCAAAAAACCACCAAGGTTCATTGTCGCCATACATTGTAATTACTTGATACATTGAACCGCTCCTTTTTTTGCTACTGTAGGTATCATAGTCACTTTCTGAAAAAGTTGCAAGGATTTGGTTTCGGACTGAGAAATTTTTGAAATTTATTTTATCCTGCCACTTCTAAAGAAACAATAAAATCTTCAATCATGCGACGATAACTTTCTTCCGGCGTGGCTTCTTCGCGTTGAAAATAACCTAAAAAACGTAAGGTAATATAACCATGGATTAAGCTACGTAATTCTCGACTTTTATGCAGTCGTTCTTCATTATTAAATGGATAAAAAGCTAAAAGTTGTAAAATAATTTGATTAGTTTCATGGATGCCTTCAATTAATTGTTGGTTTTGCGTTTTCGGCACACTGATAAGTAATTCATAGACTGCAGAATTTTCAAAAGCAAATTGTTGGTACGTTTCAGCATATATCCGAATTGCTTCTGCGCCACTCTTACCCACTAAGGCTCTTCGCAATGTATCATTTAATTCTTGAATTAACAAGTCCACTAGAGCATTTTTTACTTCAGCAATATTTTTAAAGTGATTATAGAGTGAAGGATACTTGATGCCTAAATCAACGGCTAAATTTTGAAAGGTTAATTGTTGAACGCCCAATTCTTCCGCTAGGTTGCGGGCACTTTCAAGGATTTTGGCTTTCGTTAAATTCCGTTTTTTTGCCATCTTTCTGACGCCTCCAATTCTTAAATTTTGGACAATTATTAGTTTATCATATCTATTGACTCTTTTTAAACTATAAATTATAGTTTATAATAATAATTTGTAAACATCATTTTTGAAAGAAGGCTGTTTGGCATGCATGTTACCAACCGTTCTCATTTGGCCAATCGTTATGGCAAACGAACCAGTGCAGAATTTTTATTACACGAACGTCCTATTTTATCTTTTCCTATTTCTTTAGCGGCCATTCCTAAAGAAGCCCGTTATTTATCCTGGGAATTAATTGATTATGACACGATTCCTCTAATCGGTTTCCCTTTTATTCATTGGTTAGCTGCCAATGTTCCTGTAACCAATGAGATTCCTGAAGACTTTAGTCGAACAGCACTCAAGCCTACCATTCAAGGAAAAAATAGTCTTGCTTCTCCTTTGGGGAAACAGATGATTCCTGCGCTTGCCACTGAAACGTTACCTGAGTTAACCGAACGTTATCTGGGGTTAAGCCCTCGCTCTGGTGTGCACACCTATACGTTATATGTATACGCTACAAAAAATCCACTAAATTTAAAAGAAGGCTTTTTTGCGAATAAATTGCATCAAGCATTGAATGATCAACGACTCGCCAAAGCCAAATTTGAATTTCTTTACTAGAAAGTGAGGAAATAGAATGTATGAATTAATTAAAAGTAAAATTTTCCGTCCAAAACAACCTTGGGAAAAAAATCTGCTCGTTTTATGGTTTGGCACATTTATGGCTGGTATTGGCTTTAGCTTAGTGATGCCATTTATGCCTCTTTATATCAACACATTAGGTACTTTTACCCACCAACAATTGAATTTTTGGAGCGGAATCACGTTCTCTTCCACTTTTTTAGTCACAACCATTGTTTCACCTTGGTGGGGCCGTTTAGCCGACCGAAAAGGACGCAAGTTAATGTTATTACGCGCTTCATTAGGGATGGCTATCGTCATTAGTTTAATGGGCGCAGTCACAAGTGTTTATCAATTGATTGGCTTACGCTTATTACAAGGTGTTTTTTCTGGTTATATCAGTAATGCGACTGCGTTAGTTGCTACAGGCACACCTAAGGAAAAAAGCGGTCAAGTGCTTGGTACTTTAGCCACTGGTTCTGTTACCGGCACGTTGCTTGGTCCTCTTTTGGGCGGTGTCACTGCGTCTATTTTCGGTTATCGGCCAACCTTTTTCATTACTGGTACGATTTTATTACTCGTTTTTGTTTTGAGTCTCGTCTTTGTCCATGAAGAGTTTGTGCCAATTGAAAAAAATCAAGCCGCATCTGGGAAACAAATTTTAAAAAAACTAGAACATCCCCACGTGATTCTTGGAATGTTTATTACGACATTAATCATTCAAGCTTCCAATAATTCAATTAGTCCCATCATCAGTTTATATATTCAACAATTGTTGGGTGGTCACGGAAATGTCACCTTAATTAGCGGAGTCATTGCTTCTATTCCAGGGATTGCAACGTTAATAGCCGCCCCTCGTTTCGGCCGGTTAGGCGATCGTATTGGCAGTGAACGCATCTTGACAATTGGCTTAATTTTAGCCATTTTCGTTTACCTACCAATGGCCTTTGTTCAAAATGTCTGGCAACTTGCTATGCTTCGTTTCTTAGTTGGGATTTCCGATGCCTGTTTACTACCAGCTGTTCAAACGTTGATCACTCGTTATTCCCCAAGTGACGCTGCAGGTCGCATTTTCAGTTACAATCAATCTTTCCAAGCGACAGGAAATGTGATTGGTCCTATGATTGGTTCAAGCGTATCTGCCGCTTTCGGTTATCGTGGGGTCTTTATTTCCACTTCTTGTCTGGTTCTCATTAACCTTCTATGGGTTCGTCGAAGCACCGCCGAATTAAAAAAAAGAGAAAAATGATGACTAAGTTATAAACAGAAAAGTTATCCACAATTTGAATTTTTAATTTTTCTCTTTTTCTTATTTTAAAAAAAATAGGCATATAAAATAAAAAAGAAAAGCGGATATTTACTGGTTTTATGACCAGCATATCCGCTTTTCTTTTGGTTAACTTCATCCTTTTTGTTTCACAACTCGTGAAACTTTTTAGACGTATTGTAGTTCTTTTTCATCTTGGTAGGCGCGATCAATTAAGCCGCCACCTAAGCATTCCATTCCATCATAAAAAACAACAGCTTGGCCTGGAGTAACTGCGCGCGCTGGTTCCTTAAACGTAACGGTTGCTTTTGTGCCATCTTCAGATAAGGAAACATGCACTGGGATATCTGCTTGACGATAACGGAATTTAGCCGTACAGTCAAACTCTTTTGGCATTGGTGTATCAACAGTAAAATGAACCTCACTAGCTTCTAAATGTGTTGCATATAGTTTTTCATGGTGAAATCCTTGTCCCACATATAATGTATTGGTGGTTAAATCTTTCCCAATCACAAACCATGGTTCTTGTGTTTTACCGCCGCCACCAATTCCTAAGCCTTGGCGTTGACCGATAGTATAATACATCAGACCATCATGTTGTCCTTTGATTTCGCCATCTTCTGTCACCATGTTGCCTTTTTTAGCTGGTAAATAATTACTCAAAAATTCTTTGAAATTCTTTTCACCAATAAAACAAACGCCCGTTGAGTCTTTTTTCTTGGCTGTGGCTAATCCAGCACGTTCAGCAATTGCACGAACTTCTGATTTTTCCATGCCACCCAATGGAAACATTGTTTTTGCCAATTGGGCTTGTGATAATTGGCTTAAAAAATAGGTTTGGTCTTTATTATTGTCAATTCCACGTAACATATGCACTACGCCATTTTCATCCGTTTCTACTTGCGCATAGTGGCCAGTTGCAACATAGTCAGCGCCTAGTTGCATAGCATAATCTAGGAATGCTTTAAATTTAATTTCTTTATTACACATGACATCTGGATTTGGTGTCCGTCCTAACCGATATTCTGCTAAAAAATATTCAAACACACGGTCCCAATATTCTTTTTCAAAATTGACCGAATAATACGGAATCCCAATTTGATCCGCTACTTTTGCGACATCTTTATAATCCTCAGTTGCGGTACAGACACCATTTTCGTCTGTATCGTCCCAATTTTTCATAAAGATCCCAATTACATCATAGCCTTGCTCTTTTAAAAGCAACGCTGTGACAGATGAATCGACACCGCCACTCATGCCTACCACGACACGCGTTTTGCTGTTATCTGCCATTTTATCACCATCATTTCAATTAGATTCTGAAATCATCCACGATTTGAAGGTCGTAACTTTTCAGTGCTTTTCATTATACTATTTTTTTGAAATAAGTAAAGCAAGCCGGGCGTATAATGAGAAAATACTTGGAACAAAGACACAGCGAACAAGCTATTGCTTTCAAATAAACAGAAAACCTGAAGGAACAAGCTACTTTCACTTGTTTCTTCAGGTTTCTCTAAATTATTCTACTTTCTCTAATACACCACGGCTAATTAAGCCATCCATTAAGAAAAAGTATTTTTCTTTACTCATTTCATGTTGTTCATTCTTGAAAATATTCATTGGTTTTAAACCATTTGCCGTTGTAATGGACATTTTCAACTCTTTTAGATCAGCAGTGATCGTAATTTTCAATTTGAAGCCTTCATTTCTCTGAGGCGTTGGATCTAAGGAACGAATCAATTGAAAGTTCCCTGATTTTGTTTCAGTAAAGCCGTTATCTTTTAATGTATAGCGTTTTGCACTAGGATGTACTTTGTAAAAAACTGTTGAGCCTTCAACAGCAGCCGTTGTTGTAAATGCCATGGGTTCCACCTCGTTATTTTCATTGTTATCTTCATTATAGCGAAAACCTGTAGCTGCCGCAATCAGATTATTTTTTCAATTGTTGAATCACTGCAACTAGTACTTTAGAAAAAGTCGCAATTTCTTCTGGTGTGTTCCCGTAGCCAAAACTAATCCTGATTGATTCTTTAATAGCCGAGGAATTTTCTCCATACATCGCTGTCAACACGTGCGAAGGATCCACAGTTCCCGCTGTACAAGCCGAGCCAGTTGAAATCGCAATACCTCTTAAGTCCAAATGCATTAAGAGCAAATCACTAGGAATTCCTTTTAAATGAAGATTTAAGACATGCGCTAAACGATTCGTTGGTTCACCATTAATTGAAAAATCAATATTGGCTTCTTCTAACGCTTTTAAAATAATCGTTTGAAAACTTTGATAGGCTGTTTTTCTTGCTTGCTTTTCTGCAGAAGTTAGTAATGAAACGGCAGTACCCATGCCAATAATTCCAGCTAAGTTTTCCGTGCCCGCACGTCGTTTTTCTTCTTGTTCCCCACCATGTAAAAGAGGTGGTAATTGGATTGCATCGCTTTTAAATAAAAAACCTACGCCTTTTGGACCATTGATTTTATGAGCGGAAATACTTAATAAGTCGATCCCTAATTCATGAGGTAAAATGACTTCACTTCCATAAGCTTGGACGGCATCTGTATGAAAAATCGCCGAATGATTTTTAAGAATTGCACCAACTTCAGCAATTGGTAATCGATTTCCAATTTCATTATTGCCATACATCATTGAAACCAAGATCGTTTCTTCGCGTAAAGACTTTTTGAATTGATCCATTGAAATCTGACCATTTTCATTCACAGGCAAGTAAGTCACTTCAAAGCCTAACGTTTCTAAGTATTCCATCGTTCGTAACACAGCGGGATGTTCAATTGCCGTAGTAATAATATGTTTTCCTTCCTTTTGACGAGAAAAAGCAACTGCCAAGATGGCTGTGTTATCCCCTTCTGTGCCACCACTATTAAAAATAATTTCGTGGGGTTTGGCTTGTAAGCTCTCGGCAATCGTTTGACGCACTTCTTCCAGAAGACCGTGTGCCTTTCGTCCAAACTGATGAATACTTGATGGATTGCCAAAAGTCGTTTGCATATTTTCAGTCATCGCTTGAATGACCGTTGGATGAAGCGGTGTTGTTGCCGCATGATCTAAATAAATGGGTTCCAAATGACTCGTCCCTTTCCTTATGTTCTGGCGTTATTCTAGCATAAAAAGCTTAAAACACAAAATCAGAATACTTTCTCTTCTATTTATAAAAGAGATAAGAAAAATAGGCCCAACACTATTAAAGTTGTTAGACCTATTTCTAGTTTAAGGAATCACTTATTCTCCTATTGGTTCTAAACGGAATAATGGACTCATTGGTTTATTTTCATGGATACGAAGTAACGCTTCCCCCATTAACTCAGCGCAAGAAATAATATTCAAGGTTGCTGGTTGGCGGTCTGCTGTCGTATAAACAGAGTCAGTAATACTAATTTCCTTAATTGGCGCATTTTCTAAGGTTGCTTTTGCGCCTTCTGATAACAAACCATGCGAGGCGCAAGCATACACTTCTTGCGCACCATTTTTCATTAAAACTTCCGCCGCTGTGGCTAACGTTTGACCAGTATTCAAAATGTCATCAACAAGAATACATTTTTTCCCAGCGACATTCCCAATAACGTAACCTTCTTGGCGCACCCCATCGATCTCTTCATGGTCGACAATTGCTAAGGTCGCATCTAAGTACTCCGATAAACTACGTGCGCGTTGAACGCCACTGTTTTTAGGCGAAACAATCACAATTTCTTCCCCTACTAATGCTTGTTGACGATAATAATGAGCAAACAAAGGCATTGTAAATAAATTATCTACTGGGATATCAAAAAATCCTTGGACTTGAACAGTATGCAAGTCTAATGTCAACAAACGTGTTGCGCCTGCCTCTACCAACATATTAGCAACTAATTTCGCAGTAATGGGTTCTCTTGGTTTCGCTGTGCGGTCTTGGCGAGCATAACCATAGTAAGGCAAAATAACATTAATTGTTTTTGCGCTAGCACGTTTTAATGCATCAATTAAAATAAGCAATTCCATCAAATGATCATTTACAGGGGCATTCGTTGCTTGGATGATGTAGACATGATCGCCACGAATACTTTCTTCAATATTAATTTGAATTTCGCCATCACTAAATTGGCGCACGGTGCTTTTTCCTAATTCTGTTCCTACTGATGCTGCGATTTTTTCAGCAAGTGGTCGATTTGCATTTAAACTGAAGATGCGTAAGGTGTCATCTTGATAGTTTTCGGTCATGATATCCTCCGTCAATATAAAATAATAGTCGTTTTCATTCATATTCTACCATTTTTTGTCATAAAAATCATGGGATCCTCCTTAATTTATTGAAAGAAACGGTTTTCTTTGTGAAAAAAGCGCTTGTATTTAGGTGCGCCTAAAAATTATTTGCATTTTCTTAAACTATCCCTTATACTGATTTTAAGGCAAACCTAAAAAGGAGGAATTTCATGAGAAAAAGCTTTAACTTAGCTGTTCAAGCGTTAACCGTTCAATATCAAGGACGGACCGCTTTAAATAATATCCACGTTACTATTCCCTCCGGTAAAATTACTGGAATTATCGGACCAAATGGTGCTGGAAAGTCAACATTTATTAAAGGGTTATTAGGCTTGATTAAAACAAAGGAACGTGATGTTTTGTTAAATAATCAAGCGATTGACCAACAAAAAACAACCATTGCCTATGTAGAACAACGTAGCGCCTTGGATCTTAGTTTCCCCATTAGCGTTTTTGAAACGGTCTTGCTAGGAACCTATCCAAACTTGGGACTATTAAAACGCCCAGGAAAGAAAGAAAAGCAAGCAGCCATGGCTGCATTAAAAATGGTGCAATTAGAAGACTATGCGCAACGCCAGATTGGCGAACTTTCTGGTGGCCAATTACAACGTGTGTTTATCGCCCGTGTTTTGGCCCAAGGTGCTGAGGTGATTTTTTTAGATGAACCTTTCGTCGGCATTGATATGTCTAGTGAAAAAGTGATTATGGATATTCTCAAATCATTAAAAAATCAAGGTAAAATGATTATCATTGTTCACCATGATTTGCACAAAGTGTCCCACTATTTTGATGAATTAATCGTTTTGAAAAACCGGCTAATTGCTGCGGGTCCTGTTGAACAAACGTTTACTGCAGAAACGCTCCAAGAAGCATACGGTGATTTGTTAGGTGATTTATTAATACAGGGGGTTGCAAAATGATTGCTGCATTTATTGATGGTTTATTCCGTTATCAATTTTTACAAAATGCCCTTTTGACGTCTGTAATTGTCGGACTCATTTCAGGGGTAATTGGTTCATTCATTATTTTACGTGGGATGTCTTTGATGGGTGATGCGATTTCCCATGCCGTTTTACCAGGGGTCGCTGTTTCTTATATGTTTGGTTTCAATTATATTTTTGGCGCTTCTATTTTTGGCTTACTAGCTGCATTATCGATCGGCTTTATTACCCAAAAAAGTCCACTAAAAAATGATACTGCCATTGGTGTTGTCTTTAGTTCTTTTTTTGCTTTAGGGATTATTTTTATCTCTTTTGCAAAAAGTTCCACCGATTTATATCATATTCTGTTTGGAAATGTATTAGCGGTCGCAGATACCGATATTTTAATTACTTGTGTCGTCGGCGTGATTGTTTTGATTTTTGTGGCATTGTTTTATAAAGAGTTGCAACTCACTTCTTTTGATCCCACAATGGCTCAGGCTTATGGTTTAAATATTCAATTTTTCCACTATGCATTGATGTTTTTACTAACATTAGTCGCTGTTTCTTCTTTGCAAACCGTCGGAACTATTTTAGTCATTGCCATGCTGATTACACCAGCGGCAACAGCTTATCTATTAACAAATCACTTACCGACAATGATTGGCTTAGCCTCTACTTTTGGGATTTTAAGTTCAGTGATTGGCCTATTCTTTAGTTATTCTTATAACTTAGCTTCTGGTGCGACGATTGTTTTAACCGCCGCCTTATTCTTTTTATTGGCTTTCTTTTTCTCACCAAAGAAAGGCCTAGTATTTGTAAACCGTCAGAAAGAAATGGAGGAATCAACGAATGAAAAAATTTAGTTTATTTTTTTTAACACTTTTAGCAGGGTTAACGTTAGCTGCTTGCGGGAATCAAGCCGCTGAAAAGAAAGAAAAATTAGCAATTGTGACAACGAACTCGATCCTATCTGATTTAGTGAAAAATGTTGGACAAGACAAAATTGAGCTGCATAGTATTGTGCCAATTGGGACAGACCCTCACGAATATGAACCGTTACCAGAAGACATTGCGAAAGCTTCTGAAGCGGACATTTTATTCTTTAACGGCTTGAACTTAGAAACAGGCGGAAATGGCTGGTTTAACAAATTAATGAAAACGGCCAAAAAAGTTGAGAATAAAGATTACTTTTCTACAAGCAAAAATGTTACGCCACAATATTTAACAAGTGCCGGTCAAGAACAAACAGAAGATCCACATGCTTGGTTAGACATTGAAAATGGCATTAAATATGTAGAAAACATTCGTGACGTGTTAGTAGAAAAAGATCCAAAAAATAAAGATTTCTATACAGAAAACGCGAAAAATTATACCGAAAAACTTAGCAAACTACATGAGGAAGCCAAAGCTAAATTTGCTGATATTCCTGATGATAAAAAATTATTAGTTACAAGTGAAGGTGCCTTTAAATATTTCTCCAAAGCTTATGATTTAAATGCCGCTTATATTTGGGAAATTAACACAGAAAGTCAAGGAACACCTGAACAAATGACCACGATTATTGATACCATTAAGAAATCAAAAGCACCTGTGTTATTTGTTGAAACCAGTGTCGATAAACGTAGTATGGAACGGGTCTCAAAAGAAGTGAAACGACCAATTTACGATACACTTTTCACAGACTCTCTTGCCAAAGAAGGAACAGAAGGCGATACGTACTACAGCATGATGAACTGGAATTTAACAAAAATCCATGATGGCTTAATGAGTAAATAAATAATAAAGAAGAAAGAACCAAGTTGACTCCCCCTCAACTTGGTTCTTTCTTCTTTATTTAACTAATTCCTCAATATCAATTACTCGATCCACAATTTCTTCATAAAAATCTGCTTCATGGGAAACCAGAAAAACCGTTCCTGGGTAAACGTGAATTGCTTCTTGTAAACTTTTTTTGGCCGCTTCATCAATATGATTGGTTGGCTCATCTAAAAATAACAAATTACTAGTTTGCATCATTAGTTCCGCTAGTTTTACTTTTGTTTGCTCACCACCACTTAACAGGGCTAGTGACTGCATTGCTAACTTATCTGGTAAACCTGCTCTAGCCAAATGACTTCTTCGCTCTTTAATCGTTGTATCTGGAAAACGATCTGATAAATAGTCTAGCGGCGTTAACTGCTCATTAGGCCACGCCAAGTCTTGGGTAAAATAAGCAATTTTGGTATTCAGCGGATAATGAAATTCTCCATCTAATGAAGAAATCACTTTCGTCAACGTTTTAATTAATGTTGATTTGCCAATCCCATTAAAGCCTTTCAATGCGACTTTTTCACCGACATGAACCATTAAATCTAACGGTTCTAACAAAGGTTCCCGATAGCCGACAACTAACTTCTGGGTCGTTAGTGCTTGCGTTGCAACTAACCCTTGATAAGGAAATTCAATCGCTGGCTTAGTCAAGGAACCTGGCGGAGTCAATCGTTCCAACCGGTCCAATTGTTTTTGTCGACTTTTAGCCATCGTTGCTCGATTTCCAGCTTTGTATTTACGAATATAGGCTTCCATTTTTTCAATTTTTTCTTGTTGGGCCTGATACTGTTTCAAATAGGTTTGTTTATTCTGCTCTTTTTGTGCAAAAGATTTTTCTACATTTCCAGTATATTTGGTTAACTTGCCAAACTCAATGTCTGCGATGCAATTCGTCACTTCATTTAAAAATTGATAATCATGGGAGACTAATAGAAAGCTTCCTTCAAAATTATTCAGATAGCGAACAAGCCATTGAATATGTGTATCATCTAAATAGTTGGTGGGTTCATCTAAAAGTAACACATCAGGGGCCTCTAACAATAATTTTGCTAAAATCACTTTTGAACGTTGACCACCGCTTAGCTCCCCTAACTTTTTATCCAAACCAATTGCTTGTAGTCCTAACCCATTGGCTAAATCCTGAATAATCGTGTCGATTTGGTAAAAATTACTTTCATCTAAATCTGTTTGTAACTTGCCTGCTTGTTCTAAAAGTTTTTCCGAAGCCGTTTGACTGTATTCTTCATAAAGTTTTGTCAGTTTCGCTTCTTTATCAAAAAGTTCTTGAAAGGCTTGTTTCAAAAAATCAACCATCGTTAGTGATTGTTCTACAGAAACGTGCTGATCCAAGTACCCAATCTTGCAATTTTTTTGCCACTGAATCGTTCCTTCGTCTGGCAATACTTCCCCCGTTAAAATTTTAATTAAGGTGGATTTGCCGACACCATTTTGGCCAGTTAAGCCTAAATGATCCCCTTTATTCACTTGCAATGAAGCCTCTTCATACAAAACCTTTTCGCCAAATCGATGCGTTAAATGTTCAATAGTTAAAATACTCATTTTCGTCACTTCTTTCTTGTTAACTGATTATTTTGGGACAACAAAAAAAGAACCACGTCTGCACGTCGTCCATCCTGACAGAAATCCCGACAACCGCTTGTACGTACACTCAAATAAGACTAGCTTTTCTAGTCAAAAAATGTCCTATCAAGCGATGAAGAAATTAATTGCTCGGCTCCACAACAGTGCTTCATCTGTTCTTAAACTATCGGGAGCTACTTTTCTTGTTAATTTATCAGTTAAAACAAAAAACATGTGAATCACCTTTCTTATGCTTGTATTCTACCATAGAATGACAAGAAAGCAAGCCACGTTGGTTTATAACGAAAGGAGCCCACAAACCATCATTTTGTCGGCTCCCTATCCCTATTATTCTGATAAATAATTTAATGCATAGCGTACGTGGTACTCTGCTGCTAAAAGTAAGGCACGTTCATCAATATCAAATTGTTCATGATGGTGTCCAAAATGAGTAGCAGGATTTTCAGGGTTTCGTGAACCGACCCGTCCATAGATACCAGGAATTACCGCTAAGTAATCAGCAAAATCATCCGCCCCTAAACTTTTAGGATGATCGGTCACAACATTTTCAAAACCAACAATTTCACTGGCTACCTGCTGTGCACGGTTGGTTGCTTGTTCTTCATTAATTAATGGATTCGCTGCCGCATAAACAGAAAAATCAGCAATTTCTGTGCGATGAGACTGGGCAATTTCATGGGCAATTTCTTCGACTCGTTGTAAAACAAATTGGCGCGTTTCCTGACTAAATGTTCGAACAGTACCTTCAATGGTTGCATGGTTTGCTACAATATTATAGCGTGTTCCTGCTTGTAAAACGCCAATTCCTACTACGACAGAATCTAAAGGATCAATCTCGCGAGCTACAATTTTTTGTAATTCCACAACGATACTGGCCGCTGCTAAAACAGCATCTCGGCCATTCTGTGGTTGGGCGACGTGACTACTTTGACCACTGACTTCAATTTTAAAAATATCACAAGAGGCGTTGGTGGCGCCTTTGGTAGCGACTAATTTCCCGACTGGCACACTGGAATCTAAATGAATCCCAAACACTTGGTCGATTGCTTCTAAATAATTTCCTTCCACAAATTGTCGAGCGCCTGCACCAATTTCTTCAGCTGGCTGGAAGGCCAGTTTAACCGTTCCTGAAAAGGTATCCTGATGTTTTTTGAGCACTTTAGCTGCACCTAGCAATGCTGCAGCATGACCATCGTGTCCACAAGCATGATTGAGTCCTGGATTTTTAGAAGCATAGGCAGCGCCTGTTGCATCTGGTAATTCCAACGCATCAATATCTGCACGTAACAAAATCGTTTTGCCAGCGCCAAGACCTCCTTCAATGGTTGCTAAAACACCCGTTTCCCCTACTTCTACAAAAGGAATAGCTAAGGCTAGTAGTTCTTCTTTAATTCTCTTAATCGTTTCATATTCTTTTAAACTTGCTTCAGGATATTGATGAAAATGACGTCTTAAATGGATTATCCATTCCTTTTCTGTAGCAATAGCTTCTTGGATTGTTTGAATCGTTGTTGTACTCATTATAAATGCCTCCTTTATTTTTTACCAAATGTTTCCCAGGCTGGAACATTGGCGCCTTTTGATGTTTCTGCAATGACCTTTTTCGTTTGTTCTTGTTGATATTCTTCTACAACTTTTTGATAAAGTTTATTCTCTTGATCTTCTTCTCGGGCCACGACAATGTTCACATAAGGTTTCGCTTTTTCGTTTACAGGTTCTAAGAAAATAGCATCTTTATCTGGTGTATACCCAGCATCGACAGCCATGCCGCTATTAATCACTGAAGCATCGACATCTTGTAAAGCGCGCGCTGTTTGCGTAGCATCTAATTCAGTTATTTTCAATTGGCGTTTATTTTCAGTAATATCACTGACAGTCGGTAGTTGCTGTTTCGCAGGATCTACTTTTATCAGTCCTGCAGTTTGTAATAAAATTAATGCCCGCCCGCCATTCGTTGGGTCATTAGGAATAGCAATTTCTCCGCCGTCTTTAATTTTCGTGATATCTTTCAATTTATTAGCGTAAATCCCCAATGGTGCATTGACTGTATTGCCAATTGATACTAATTTCGTCCCATGTTCTTTATTGTAATTGTCTAAAAAGATTTGATGCTGAAAGGCATTTAAATCAATTTCTTTTTCTGCTAATGCTGCATTTGGTTGCGTATAGTCTGTAAATTCTACCAATTGTAGATCAATATTTTTCTTTTTCAAACGGTCTTTGACCGATTCCCATTCATCATTTTTTGTTCCTACAACCCCTAGTTTAACGGTTTCTGTCTTAGTATCCTTCGCAGACCCCGATGCACAACCTGCAATCGTAAAAGCTAATACCCCAATAAGTCCAATTAATTTACTAAATTTTTTCATTTGTCATTTCTCCTTTTTTCTAATGTGATGTTTTTTTGATTAATTGATTACTAATGGCTTGACTGATAAATACCATAATTAAAATAATTAACGTGGCCATAAATGTCACATCGGTTTGAAACCGATTGTATCCTCGAGTAATCGCTAAGTTGCCCAGACCACCGGCTCCAATCGCTCCTGCCATGGCTGTTAATCCAATCAAATTAATAATTGTCACCGCTGAAACACGAATAATACTTGGTAACCCTTCAATTAGATAAACCCGAAAAATAATCCCTAAGGGACTCGTCCCCATGGCTTCTGCCGCTTCAATAACGCCAGGATCCACTTCTAATAACGCATTTTCAATTTGGCGCGCGAAGAACGGGATTACGCCAATAACTAATGGGACTAACGCTGCGGTTGTACCAATTGTCGTTCCTGCCAAAATTCGTGTTAATGGTTGAATCAGTGCGAGCATAATAATGAAAGGAATAGAGCGGCAAACATTAATAATTTTTTCTAAGACACTGTACAGGGGTGGATTTTTCAAAACACCACTGGGGCCAGTACTAACAAGCACGACACCCAACAAGACTCCTAACACACCAGCAATTAAGGCTGTCCAAAAAACCATGTATAATGTTTCCCATGTACTTTGAAGAAACTCTTGTTTTAATTGAACGACATTCGGAAAATATTTCTCAAATAATTGATACATTCTCAGTTCACTCCTTTTTTAAATCACCTGTAAATTCTGCTTTTGCTTCGTTTGCTGATAGGTTTTCAAAACATTGGTTCGCACGCCTTGTTTCGCTAAATAAGTAAGGGCTTGTTGACGCTGGGCCTCATCACCAGAAAGCACCACAATTAAATGGCCAATAGGAACGTTTTGAACAATTTCGACATTGCCATAAAGGATATTTGTATATACCTGATATTGGCTATACAATTGTGCAATTAATGGCTCGTTCGTTTGATCTCCCACATAAGAAAATTCAATTAATTCTTGATTTTTATCTAAATCAGCTAATTTAGGATGTTCAAGAATCGTGGTTAATGCTTGGTCAATATGAGTTGCTGTCCGAATAAAATCTTTGGTTAAAGGTTGTTGGGGTTGACTAAAAATCGAAACAATATCGTTTGATTCGACAACGCAGCCATTTTCCATCACCGCGACTTTATTACAAATTTCTTTAACCACTTGCATTTCATGGGTGATTAAGACAATCGTCAAGTTCAGTTCTTGATTTAACTTTTTTAACAAGGCTAAAATCTGTCCCGTTGTTTTTGGATCTAACGCACTCGTCGCTTCATCACAAAGTAAAATTTCAGGATCATTTGCTAAAGCGCGGGCAATCGCAACTCGCTGTTTTTGCCCTCCTGATAGTTGACTAGGGTACGCGTCCCGTTTTTCACTTAGTCCAACTAGCTCTAATAAATGGCTGATTTTTTGACGCCGCTCAGTTTTACTTAGCCCAGAATATTTTAATGAAAAATCGATATTACTAAATATGGTCCGCTCTTTCATCAAATTAAAATGTTGAAAAATCATTCCAATCTTTTTTCGTTGTTGTCGTAATTCCTTTTTAGAAAAAGTTAAAATATTTTCTTTGTTAATAATAACGGTGCCCGCTGTTGGTCGTTGCAATAAATTAATTACCCGTACTAGCGTACTTTTTCCAGCACCGGAATAACCAACAATTCCGTAGATATCCCCTTTATCAATTGTCAAAGAAACATCTTGGACAGCCTGAATTTCTTGTTTTTTTTGTTGAAATGTCACACTGATATTTTTTAGTTCAATCATTCTTTATCCCCCTTCATTCTTACCAACCTGCATTTTTTCATAAAAAAGAAAAAAGCATCCTCAACGACACAACTCAAGTTGTATCGTTGAGGACGCTTTTTTGCGTGTTACCACCTCATGTTCAGAATTTGCTCACACAAATTCCCTTTTCAAGTACGGAACAACATGTTCGATACCCTAGCTCGATAACGGGAGCCCCCGTCGCCGCCTTGTGTTTAACACTCGGAGCGCTTGCTCAATAGCCATTTTCCAAAACGTCTTTGTCACCTATTCTCAGCTACCTAGGCTCTCTGTTAGACAAATCAAGTCTTGTACTTACTATATCACTGCTTTTTTATTTCTATTCATTTTAAACTGATTTTCGTTTATTTTCAAAATCAAACAGACTAGAGTTAATGTTCTCTTCGAACAGCTTGTACTGTTCATCACTTACAAAGGCCATCCTGCGTCGAGTAACCGCAGACAGCATCTACTCTGTCGCTTCGCGCCAGTCGTAGTGATTCACAGCAAAAAGCCCTTCACTAGCGTTTTGCTAGTAAAGGGCGAATGATTCGCGGTACCACCTTTTTTCGAAATATAACTGATTCTTTATATCTCATCTCTTATCCAAGTCTTTATTAACTTGGTGCACATGGTAACGGGTGCTTAGCCGAAATTGCTTACTTATCAGCAATTTATTCTCAGAGGCCATCTTCAACTTTTCTGAACCTTGTCCCTTTTCACCAATCAGGACTCTCTTTTGAAGGTCATCAAAATTTACTCTTCTCTTCAACGAATGAATAGTTATCTGTGATGTTGATTTACACTTTACTAGAGAAAAAAGAGATTGTCAACAGTTTTTCTTAGAAAAAAATCATTTTTCTTTTTTTACGAAAGAGCAATTGACAAACTTTCGTCTATACGTTATTCTATTTCTTGTGCACGAGATTTGTACGATTTTTCAAAAGGAACTTTGACGATTACTCGTCGCAGTGTAGCCTTTGAAAATGAACTCTATGGGTTTCACTTCGTTGCAATCCTCGAGTTAGTTTAGCCTTTGAAAGTGCCGCCTTAGCTCAGTTGGTAGAGCACCACCATGGTAAGGTGGGGGTCGCCGGTTCAAGCCCGGCAGGTGGCTTTTTGGTAAAATCCCAACTCTTTAATAAAGAGTTGGGATTTTTTGTTTTGCCTACACTTAGTGTTCTGTCAAGATGAGAAAATAACAAAAGCAATTTCTTCATTCCACTCGTTATGGTATATTTTAATTGTTAAATAATTATTGGAGTGGAGTACAATGATGAAACAATTACCTACAGAATCAAAAAAATTTGATTTAAAGAATTGGTGTATTGAAAATAAAGCCTATCTTCTATTGATCATTTTAATTTATCAAGTGGCAGTTTTATCCATCGGCATTATCAATTTCCCTTACTTAGATGATAATGCTCGCCAAGTCGCTGGAATGACAGATTTTGGTACGACTTACGCACGTTGGGGCAGTGAATTTCTCTCATGGTTTGTTCAAGGAAGTCGTCATTTGACAGATCTGGGCTTGACCACACCGATTCTAACAGGTCTTATCTTATCTCTCACAAGCATACTGGCAATTTATATCATCAATGACCAAAAAATTAGCTGGGGTTCCTCTTTAGTAGCTACTTTAATTGGCCTCAATCCTTGGTTCCTCCAATGTCTTAGTTTCAGGTTTGATAGTCCCTATATGGCATTGAGTATTTTTTGTTCGTTTCTTCCTTTTTATTGGTGGCAGCGTAATTCTTTTACGTTTTTCTTGGTTTCTGCCTTTTCACTGTTTGTTATGTTTAATACTTACCAAGCCTCGTCAGGAATTTATATAGTTATCGTCTTATTCCTTACTTTCAAGCAGTTACTTGCTGGAGAAAATTTCATTGCTCTTTGTAAAAAAGTCGCACTTGCTGCTATCGCTTATCTACTTTCTATAGTCAGCTACCTTATCGAGTTAAAATTTGTACCTTCCGCAACAAACAACATTGGGGGCAGTCAGGCCTTACCAAGTTTGCACGATATTCCCAGTGTGGCTTATCAAAATAGTTACCATTATTTTTCAGAGCTATTGAACCAGAGTAATCGTTTATGGCTTTTATTACTGCTCCTACTGCTTGTTTTATTTTTTATTAGTCATCTATCAAATAGCAAAATCAACTTATGCTTAAGTTTCCTTTATTGTATCTTGTATTTAGGACTTGCTTCTCTCTTAAGTTTTGGTATTTTTATTGTCTATTCAAGGAATATCGCAGGTGATGCGCCTCGCTATATTTACGGATTTGCTGTTTTTGTTACAATCAGCATGTTAAGTTTATTTAACAATCGACAAGTGAAAGCAATTTATCTAACTTCGTTACTTGTGGCCAGCTTGTTATCTTATTATATTTTATCGTTTGTTTTGGTGTATTCTTCCACATTAAACTATCAAAAAGAAGCATTCAATCGCCAAGCAGCTGTTTTAACAGATGATTTAAAAAATGTTGTAACAAACGAACGAAAAAAAGTTTATTTAAATACGTTTTTCAAAAATTCAACTGTTTATGCTAATACAAGTCGAAACTACCCAATTCTTTCAAAAATTGTGCCACCAAATGACGGTCTATATTTCCCTAATTACGTTTGGTTCAATACTTCATCGAATTTAGGAGTAGAGATGGCACCACTGAAAGATACGGATATGTCTAAAAATCAAAAAGTAGTAAGTAATCACTTTTATGACATTTATACAAACAACAAAGAAATATTTGTGTTTATGAAATAATTTGTTCCATCCAAAAACACTTCTTTTGCAATAAACGTGACTGTATGGTTTGATTAAGATGGATTAAGTATTCTTTCCAGGTAAAGCTAGTACTTCCTGAAACTTGTTTATTTCCCATTTTTCTTATGAAGTAACAAAATTTTTGAGAAAAAACAGCTCGTTTTCTATGTTATGATAGAGAAGTGAAAATCACCAGAAAGGTTGTTGCGGACTATGAGAACTCGTCAGAAAAAATTATTTTTATTTTCAATGATTTTGTGGTTAGTTGAATTTTTAATTACACGGATTTCTGATTCTTTTCCAGGAGCAACGCCATTGTTCGTTGTGATTTGCTTGATTCAAGGAATTCTTTTTACTTATTTCTGTCTTGCTTTTTTCTATTATCCGCAATAATCAGTCAAGAAAAGCAATTAGAGCAGATTCAGCAAATTTCTGAAACCGAAAAAATGGCACGTCCTCGTTTTTAGGACGTGCCATTTTTTAAAGCATTATTTGTGTAAAAGCCGTTCGTATCGCCTGTTGAACTTTTTGAACAGCAGCGATTTGATGGCCTTTTGCTTCAGTCAATTCTTTTTCAATATATTCAGGATAGTAGGTTGCCAAATAACCCAAGACCCAGATAGTTGGATCTGAAATAACCGTCTCTGCTAATGGATACAAATAGGTAAGATGCAATCGAATTTCTTCTTCCAAATGCTGCAGCATAATTGGATCATCATTTTCTAAGCGATTCCTAAGTTCAGTATAAATTTCGGAATAGATTGGCGTATTTAACGGTCCAGTTTTTCCTTCTAGTAAGACTGTCTGAGGCTGATTGTCATACCAAAGAAAGGTCAGTGGTTCTGAAAATTGCAACAGTGCTAATTCTTCAATGAACCATTCCCGAGCAAAATAACTAAGTGCTTGGTTCATAACTAAATCTTTTGCGACTTCCACAAATACTGGTTTAGGCAAATATAAACTGGTTTTAATGTTCGCTAATTGTTGATAAACGGGCAATTGATCGCTTACTAACAAGTTCCTTTTAATTGCTTGAATTTGCTGCGTTTCTAATTGTTGATACGCCTCTTCCACTTGCATTAATTGCTGTTCTAACGTTTTTTGTTGTGCTAGCGTTATTTTTTTAGTTTGAAGTAATTGCTTCAATAAAATATACCCTTCAATAAAGCGACGACTTTGACTATAAATTTGCATATAAATTGCCGCTGTTTCAAGGTTCTCAAAATAAGTCTCTTGGAACGCTTCTGCCAATGCTAGTGCTTCGTCAGCTTCACCCATTTCCAACAATAATTGGACAATTTTTTGGTTTACTGGCGGCGTTTGTTGTAGCTGATAGGCTTGTTGAAAATTTTCTAAAGCGGCGATCTGATTATGTTCTACAAGTGCTTCTTCTCCTTGTGCAATAAAACGTTCATAGTTTTTTGGAAATTCATGAATGGTACTCATATCTAACCTCCTTTATTTCTTATTTAAAGCAGATGAGCCTGGGACAAAAATCACTTTGGATTTTTGCTCCAGGCTCAAAACCTGATAACCGGCGGGAACAGAACCAACACTACGCGTTGCTCGGAGCTAAACGGTTCTGTCCCGACCTCGATTTTAACTATTCAAACGGACTTTTTTAGTAAAGATTACGAATAATAATTGCCGTTTCTAGGTCGCCCTCAGCGTTCATCTTCTCCGCCTTTTCTTCTAAACTATACCCAGCAAAACTTTCGTTTGTTAAAACATCTGCTACTGTAAATTTAGCAACTTTTTCAATACTGACCGCATCTGGGGCTACTTCTTGCACGCTATCCCAGCCTGTATCAATAAAGACTTTTGTATCTTCTGTAATCGCTTCGTTTGCTTCTAACGCCTGCATAATTTCTTTTAACTGTGCATACGTCATAACCTCGACTTGATTTTCCATTTAAACGCCTCACTTTGTCCATTCCTTTTTAAGGATTAGGTTTTAATTTTAGACTTTTTCTTTAATTGTTTTTAATGCGTGGTATAAGGCATATTTCATTGGTTTGGCTTTCCATTGGAAATTGCCCATTAATTCTTCGACATGACCGCCAAAGGATTGTTTGAATTTAAGAACCCCATCACTTCCATCAAAGACACCGTCAACGCCATAAAAATTATATTTGGGAATGTTATTTTCTACTGTGTAAGTTAACATTTTATGTTGAATTAAATACGGTGCATAGTATTGTTTATATTTTTCATACGTACCACTAAACAAGTAAACAACTTCTTGTGGATGAACAATGAATAAGGCGCCCGCTAAAATTTCAGGTTCATCTGATGTTTTCATTTCTTTAGCTTCGTCAATCCGTTTGCGCACGGTACGAACTTCATCTTCAAATTCACGTTTCTGGTTATTTTTTTTACGGCTTTTAGGATTGGCAATTAACGCTTCATTGACTTCGTTGAGCGTCTCTTGTAATTTGCGTAATTTCTCATGAAGATTTTCTAAATAAGTAGCAAAGTTTAGTTCCGCCACCATAAATTTCGCTCGTTCGCCAAACTCTTCATAAACAGCTTGGTAATAAGCTAAATCCTTATCTTCAAAATTACGTCGTGCACTTGTTTCTTCCGTTAATTTCTTAAAGAGAGGTAGCTCTTCGTAACGAAGTTCTCGGGTTGTTACTCCATATTCCCATGTTTTCTTGATGTCATATTTAGCATCTTTTCCATAAGATTTCCAGAGCTCTTCTTCTGTTAATCCAGCCATATCTTTGACAAACAGCCAACGTGGCGCGCCATCAAAATTGTGCACATCAAACCCTTGGTGTTCAAAACCAATTGATGTGAAATAGTCAAATGTTTCTTGATTGACCTTTTCAACTTCACCGCCATTAAAATCACGTAAACAAATTTGTTTATTGGGAGTAAAGGTTAAATAAAGGCCATCATTTTTTTTCACATATTTTTTTAAGCCTGTGAAAAAGGCTTCTACACATTTTTTATCTGTATAATCCATCAAAATTCCGCCGTCAATGTCGAAAGCATAACCAATTTTGACTTTTTTCTTGCTTAGGATACACGCAGCAATTAGTTGGCCTTCTCGTTTGACGCCAACGTATTCACAATGCCAGCCACGTCGTTCCAATAAATGTTTCATTTCGGGTGTTTCTAAAAAGTTACCTGCAGGATGTGTCATTGCAAAGGTAGTAAATTCTTGTTCAGTTAATGTACTAAACTGATCCATATCAAACAACTCACAATCTTTTTTTGTTAAATAAATTAGCACTTTTCAGCTTAACCTACTTTTTGCTTTCTTTCAAACAAAGTTACCTCACTGGCTAATTCTTATTTTTCGGTTCTTATTAATTATATCTAATTTTGCTAAAATGCAAACAGTTTTCAACGGAAAAAAAGAATTTCTTTGGAATCTTTCATTTTTGACTAAATATCTTTCTTTTATAAAAAATATCTGAGACAAAAATCTAAAGTGATTTTTGTCTCAGATATTAAAACTCATGAAAACCCGTTGAACATCTTTCTCTCAGGTTCTTGATTTACTCAACAGTTACACTTTTGGCTAAGTTCCTTGGTTTATCAACATCGTAGCCTCTTTGTAAGGTTGCATAGTACGCTAATAATTGGCCTGGAACAATGCTAACTAAGGCAGAAAGTAACGGATGAACATCTGGAATAATCAGTTGGTCCTGTGGTTTTGCCAAGGATTCCAAGGCAATCACAATATTTCTTGCTCCACGACTTTCGACTTCCTTTAAATTGCCTCTTGTATGGGCTGCGACTTTGGCATCTGTCACAATCCCAATCACAGGTGTTCCTTCTTCAATTAAGGCAATCGTTCCATGCTTCAATTCACCTGCCGCAAAGCCTTCTGCTTGAATGTAGGAAATTTCTTTCAACTTCAAGGCCGCTTCCATCGACACATAATAGTCGACTCCTCGCCCGATATAGAAGGCATTTCGAGTATACGTCAGATAATCTTCCACCAAGGCTTTCATTTGTTGTTTTTCATCAATCAAGGTTTCCATGACAGCTGCTACCACGCTCAATTCGTGAGCCACATCAAATGAGACGGCTGCTAATGTTTGGCGTTCTTCGCCAATTGCTTTTGCTAAAATAGCTAAGATAGCGATTTGAGCAGTATAAGCTTTGGTGGAAGCGACAGCAATTTCTGGTCCTGCGTGTAATAACAAGGTATCGTCCGCTTCACGTGATAATGTTGAGCCAGCAACATTTGTTAATGTAAGTGATGGATGCCCTAATTCATTAACCTGTACCAGTACTTGGCGACTATCTGCCGTTTCACCACTTTGACTTAAGAAAATGAAGAACGGTTTTTCAGATAAAATAGGCATGTTGTAGCCAAATTCGCTTGATAAATGAACTTCCACAGGAATACTGGCAATCGTTTCAATTAAAGATTTTCCGACCCAACCTGCATTATAACTTGTCCCACAAGCAATAATGTAAATTCGGTCACATTGATTAATTTTTTCAAGTAACGCCTCATCTAAAGTCACTTTTTCACCTTGAGTATACGCTTGAACAATTTTACGCATCACTGCAGGTTGTTCATCAATTTCTTTGAGCATATAAAACGGATATGTTCCTTTTTCAATGTCATTTAAATCTAATTGCGCTTCAAAAGGTTCTCGGTTGATTACTTGTCCTTCTGGCGTTTCGATTACTACTTTGTCCGCTGTAACAGTTACAATTTCACCATCAACAATCTCAACAAATTGATTGGTTTCTTTAATCATCGCCATCGCGTCACTACAAATAACATTAAAGCCTTCACCTAGACCGATAAGTAACGGGCTTTTATTTTTCGCTACGTAGATAGTATTGGGGTCCATTTTATCCATTAATGCAAAAGCGTATGAACCTTTAATTTCGGCTAAAGCCGCTTTAAAAGCATCTTTTGTTGAAAAACCATTTTCAGCAAAATGAGCAATTAATTGAACGACGATTTCAGTATCTGTATCACCAATTAAGTGAGCACCACTTAAAAATTGTTCTTTTAATTCTTCAAAGTTTTCAATGACACCATTATGCACTAATGCAAAGCGTTGATCGCTTGAAACATGGGGATGTGCATTGGCGACAGTTGGTTCGCCATGAGTAGCCCAACGAGTATGACCAATACCAACTGTTCCATCGATTTCTGGCGTTAATTTTGCTGCTAAATCGGCAATGCCCCCAACTGCCTTAACTACATGGGGCTGTTGGCTTTGATCATTCACACAAATCCCAGCAGAATCATAACCTCTATATTCCAATTTTGTTAATCCTTGAATCAAACTTTCCGTGACATTTTCTTTTCCAATCATTCCGACAATTCCACACATAATGCTAATTCCTACTTTCCAATTGAAATTCTGTATTTACTAGGTCCTGTTTAACTAGCAAATCCCATTATATGTTTCTACCTGCGTGATAACCGCTTTGTTCTAACTTCACAATTAGTTTTTCTTTGTTATCTGTAGAGTGCAGTCCCTAGAGCCACCCGCCGAATCTTCGATAAGCTCTCTCCTCGTCACCTGAACGTTCAGGTCTGGCGCTATCCTATATTGGTCTATATACCTCCTTTGTAAATATATTCCGTAGAAACATAAACAATCATACAATTAAAAGCAGGTACTTGTCAACAAAAATCTAAAAAAACGAAAATTGGTCTAGTTCTTTAAAGTTGTAAAAAAAGAATCTAGTACACTCATAGTAAGAGAAAGTACTAGATTCTTAATAATAAAAAAATATCCGTTCTATTTATAGAACCTTATCAATTTGTTATTTATTGGAATGGATTATAAAACCGGCCACCATTCACATGGAACAACCAGAAACTGATTCCTAATAAGCATAAGGCAAGTATCATTACCGAAAAATCACGCAGATGAAAAGGTTGTTGCGCATACCACGTTCGATTTTTCTTTTGACCAAAACGCCTTAATTCCATAGCGGTACTCACAGTTTCAATTCGATCTAAACTAGATAGGATTAAGGGTAAAACGATTTGTGCTACGCCTTTGATTCGTTGGCCTAACCGTCCCTTTTTAGACATCTCATAGCCTCGCGCTTGTTGTGCTAAAGAAATATTAAAAAAATCTTCTTGGATATCGGGAATATAACGAATAGCCAGCGCTACTGCATAACTAATCCGATAACTCACACCAATTCGATTCAGGCTGGAGGCAAATTCACTAGGATTTGTTGTTAATAAAAAGATTAATGCCAACGGAATCGTACAGAAATATTTTAAAACTAAATTAAATTCATAAAATAATTCTTCTTGTGTCAAAGTAAACCGTCCGATTCCTTCCCAAATCACGGTACGTGATTGATATAAATCAACCCCATATTCAGGTGCAAAAAGGTAAACCGTTAAGATATTTAACAAAGAAAAAATAGCAATAAATTTAATAACAAAAGATATTTGATGCCATTTAATATTTGATAATTTTAACAAAACAAGCGAAACCACAGACATTCCTAACAGATAACGAGTATCATACGTGGTCATACAAGCCACAGAGACAACGATTAAAAAGACTAATTTGCTTGTGCCGTTTAAGCGATGAATCCAGGTTGAATCAGGATGATAGCCTAACATTTGTCGTTCACTCATCCAAAACGCACCTCACGATCGTAAGCAACAAATTTTTCCGTAAATAGCAAGGGATTTTCCAAGCCTAACGCTTTAGCAAAGGTAAACAAGCTCGTTTCTTTTAAAGAAGCTGCTTGAATTAATTTTTCATCTGTTAAAACAGCAACTGGAGTCGCATCTGCTAGTAAACGTCCATCACAAACTACTAACGCACGTGTTGTATATTCCAACATTAAGTGCATATCGTGAGTGATCATTAAAATAGTCACACCTAAGCGGTTCAATTCTTCTAAAAATGTCATCATTTCTGTATAATGTTTAAAATCTTGTCCAGCTGTTGGTTCATCTAAAATTAATAATTCAGGTTCTAAAACTAAGATTGATGCAATAGTTACCCGTTTTTTCTGCCCAAAACTCAACGCAGAAATCGGCCAGTTCCGGAAGGGATACAGCCCACAAATATGTAAAATATTCGTCACACGTTCCTCAATTTCTGCTTGTGGCACATCTCGTAAAACTAATCCTAAAGCTACTTCTTCAAAAATCATTTTTTTAGAAATCATTTGATTGGGATTTTGCATCACATAACCAATTTTATCTGCACGTTCTTTGATTGAATAATTGGAAAAATCCTGTCCTTCCCATAAAATCTTGCCCGATTGAGGCGTGATGAACCCGCAAATTATTTTAGAAAGTGTAGACTTCCCGGCACCATTTTTTCCTACAATGCTGATCATTTCTCCATGATGAATAGTTACTGAGAAGTCATCTAACACTTTTTCACCGTGACGATCATATTGATAGGACACTTGTTCCAAACGTAATAGTTCAGCTCCTTTGACCGCACTAACTGAACTAGGTTGGACAGACCACTGTGTCATTTTAGGCAAAACCGTTTCGCCTGATACTTCGGCTAATTTGTCTAAATGACTAACTTTTGTTAAATCAATCCCAGCATATTTCATGGCTGTAACGTACAAAGGTTCACGAATCCCTTGTTGGGTCAACGTATCTTGACGTAACAATTCATCTGGTGTTGTATCAGAAATAATTGCGCCCTCATTCATGACAATAATTCGATCAACTGATTCGCAAAGAACGTCCTCTAAGCGATGTTCTATTATTAAAACGGTCGCTTTTGTTTCTTGTTGAATGGTCTCAATCAAAGTCATTGTTTCTTGTCCCGCTCGTGGGTCAAGATTAGCCAAAGGTTCATCAAAAAGTAAAATTTTTGATTGGTTAATTAGAACGCCCGCCATAGATACACGTTGTTTTTGACCACCTGACAAATCTTGTGGACGGTGTTGCAATAACTGATTCAGCTCAACAATCTCGGACCATTTGTGGACCGCTTTTTTCATTTCTGCTTGTTCAACTGCATCGTTTTCTAAAGCAAAAGCAATATCCTCAGCAACCGTTAAACCGATAAACTGCCCATCGGTATCTTGCAAAACAGTTCCTACATCAAAAGACAAATCAAATAGACTTGTTTCTTGGATATTTTTACCAGCAACCGTAGCTGTTCCTTGAATCTCACCTTCATAAATATTGGGAATTAACCCGTTGATACATTGCGCCAATGTTGATTTACCACTACCACTAGGCCCAACGATTAAAACCTTTTCTCCTTCATAGATGGTTAATTGAATCCCCTTTAATGTCGGTTCAGATTGGCTATGATATTGAAAGGAAAAATTATTAAAAGTAATGATTGGTTTTTTCATTCGGCCTCACCTCAGTTTCTCCATAAAAGAAAGGGTCTGAGCATTAGCAAAGTAATTACTAGGGCAGACCCTTAACCATTTAAATTATTTCGACAGTTTCTTAATCTTTTGATAAACTGCCTTTCTTTGTTCTTGTTGATGCATAAGCTTTCATCAACAATGTTCCAATAATCCCCACAGCGACAATATTTGAAACAGTCGCGAATACGCCTTGTGTAAATACTTTACTTGCGGGTTCACTATAAATCAAAATATCCAAACTAGGCGCGATTAAGCCCCAAACGACGATATTGCCAAAGGCTTGGAAGATATTGAAACGCACCATGTCATTTGTTGTAAATTCACCATGTTGAAGATCCATTTTACGACCAGCGA
This sequence comes from Enterococcus sp. DIV0294, assembly GCF_050558155.1. Lineage (NCBI taxonomy): Bacteria > Bacillati > Bacillota > Bacilli > Lactobacillales > Enterococcaceae > Enterococcus > Enterococcus sp. DIV0294. Next base: position 1,794,673 of record NZ_CP187889.1, read on the forward strand.
AGCCAAAAATAATACCAATAATTCCTGAACAAATAATCCAGCTCCACCAAGCGCTACCATACGTGGTAAAATCTTTTAACGTGTGACCGATCAAACCAATTAGCCCTCCAGCTACTGGTCCAAAAACAACTGACATTAAAGCAAGAAATGGATACGACGTTTCTAAGTTCGTATTAGGAATCCCAGTTGGAATTACAACGAATCGACCTAAAATAACAAAAACTGCAGAGCCAATTCCAATTGCTACAATTGTCTTGACAGACATTTTTTCTTTCATTTCGCTCCTCCATTCTATAACTCCATTGATTTACAGCCGCTCCCTTCTTGATTTTATCAAATAAAAAAAGAAGATACGCGGTGCATCTTACTTCTAAAATAGTACCCTTTTAACCGCTCTATGTCAATGATAGACGGAGCTTATTAGCTATTTTCTTTTTTTGATTTCCAACAAAGAAACCAGACACTTAACGCAAGCTAGCATTAAGTGTCTGGTTTCTAATTTGTTCTTATTCAACGCCGATTTCTGCACGTACTACTTCAGCAATTTTATCAACGTAATAATCAACTTTTTCTTGTGTTGGCGCTTCGGCCATCACACGTAACAATGGTTCTGTTCCAGAAGGACGAACTAAAATACGACCTTCGCCATTCATTTCTGCTTCTGCTTGTTCGACAACTGCTTTGATTGCCGGAACTTCCATTGCACCATTTTTATCTGTGACACGAATATTGACTAATTTTTGTGGATAAATCGTCACTTCATCCGCTAATTCAGATAATTTTTTGCCCGTTTGCTTCATAACATTCAACAATTGAATCCCTGAAAGCATGCCATCACCTGTTGTGTTGTAATCTAAAAAGATCATGTGACCAGATTGTTCGCCACCAAAATTGTAATCATTTTTACGCATTTCTTCTACAACATAGCGATCACCCACTTGCGTTACCACATCTTTTAAGCCAATTTCTTCTACAGCTTTATGGAAGCCTAGATTACTCATCACCGTTGTAACGATTGTATCTTTTTTCAAACGTTTTTTCTCAGCTAAATATTTGGCACAAATATACATGATTTTATCACCATCGATAATTCGTCCTAATTCATCGACTGCAATAATTCTATCACCGTCGCCATCGAAAGCCAAACCAGCATCTGCGCCTTTTTCAACAACCATTTCTGCCAAAGCTTCAGGATGAGTGGAACCCACACCATCATTGATATTCAATCCATTAGGACTTGTTCCCATTGTATAGAAATCTGTCTCTAAATCCGCGAAGACACGATTGACTGCTGTTGCAGTTGCTCCGTTGGCAGCATCTAAACAAACAGTCATATCTGCTAAATCGCCAGGAATACTTTGAACTAAAAATTGCGAATATTTTAGTAAGCCTTCTGGAAATTCATCTAATGAGCCTAAGCCTTCTGCAGAAGGTCTTGGTAAGGTGTCTTCTTCTGCGTCTAACAATGCTTCAATTTCTGCTTCCTGATCGTCTACTAATTTGAAGCCATCTGCCCCAAAAAACTTAATCCCATTGTCTTCCGCAGGATTATGTGAAGCTGAAATCATTACGCCAGCGGATGCTTTTTGTAAACGAGTAAGATATGCTACACCAGGTGTTGAAATCACCCCTAATTGGAAAACTTCAATTCCGACTGATAATAATCCAGCAATCAATGCTTGTTCCAACATCTCACCTGAAATACGTGTATCGCGGCCTACGAGAACACGAGGTTTTCTTGAACTATCTTCATGTTGACTCAACACATAACCACCGTAACGTCCTAATTTAAAAGCTAATTCAGGTGTTAACTCCTTATTTGCAATTCCTCTTACACCATCTGTTCCAAAATATTTACCCATTTTGATTCTCCTTAGTCACTTGATTCTCTGTATTTTCAGTTGAACCAGCAGTTGTACTTTCTACTGTTGATCCCTCACTTGTTGTTTCAGAAGTATTTGATTCTACTTGACTGGATGTACTTGGTTGTACTGCTTGGCTACCTGAGCCAACCGTTGTTGAACTTGCAGGTTCCCCTGAAGTTTCATTTGTATTTGACGACTGTTGTTGATTGTACACGGGGCTCAAAGAAACGTCAACCTCATCTGGTGTAACTACGTATTCTCCATTAACAGGAATAGTCACTGATTGTTTTGTTTCTTTGCGAATATCAGAAATATCTACCGGTACTTCAATTGATTCTAGCGTATCTAAAATTGATTGCGGGCCACTGACCCTAACTTGGTACGTTGATAAACTATAATTGTAATGAGCGATCCCAGCAGGTGGCGTACCTGTCATACTAACATTCAGTGGTACATCTTTCGTTGGCGCGGTTAAGCCTACTGTTACTTTGACTTGTGGTGCTGGATTTTCGATACTTAGGACTTGACCTTTGGCATCTAGCGCTTGGACATTTACCGTTTGTTTAATCGTATCAATTGTTTGTTTGGCACTTGAGACTGGCGCAATCACTTTGTCAATTGCTTTCGCTGTTTCTTCTCCAGTTGTTACTTCTACGGTTTTTGGATCTACAGAAATATTTTTTACTTTGTAGCCTTCTTTTTCAATGTTATCAGAAAGTTGTGCTTCTACATCGAATTTTTTTGTTACTCTCTTTTCAATCGTTACAGTCACTGTTTTCGGTTCAATTTCAGCTGTAACAGCTGAACTTAGTCCCCGAACTGTCAAAGGCACTTCCGAAGTCCCTAATGGCAATTTGGTTAAGTCTGCGACCACTTGGAAATTTCGTGTGTCAGCATTTGATTCCATGTTTAATTGAATGCGGTTCGCACTACGTAAATGAACATTTACACTCTCTTCAAATCCAGAGACATAATATTTGTCTTTATCGTATTGGACTTGGACAGGAATATTATTCAGTGTTTCACTATACGTTTGGCTTGAACCTGAATTGGAGGGATTATTGCCTGTTGCATTGGCATTAAAAAATAACAACAATGCAAACAGCAATGAAAGCAAACCATTAAACCAGCTTTTTTGGGAGGCTTTTCTCATTTGCGTTTAACCCCCTTTGTTACATCATCGATAAAATGCTGCAAAGCACTTTTTTTATCTTCCGATGATTCCGAAATTAACTCCTTACGCAAAATTGTTAAATACTCTTCTTGCGTTAGTCCAGGAATTAATTCATTGTTCAACGTCAAACTAACGTCACCAGTTTCTTCAGAAACAACAATCGTAATGGCGTCACTGACTTCACTGATACCGACTGCGGCTCTATGGCGCGTTCCAAATTCTTTTGGAATTAAATTGCTTTCTGATAGCGGTAAATACGCACTAGCAACAGCAATTTTTTCATTTTTGATAATCACCGCACCATCATGTAGTGGTGTATTTGGAATGAAAATATTAATCAGTAATTCACCAGTAATATCGGCATCCAAATCAATACCTGTCTCAATGTATTCATCTAAACCGGTATTGCGTTCAATGGTTATCAAAGCACCAATTTTCCGTTTTGACATGTACTGAATGGCTTTGTCAAAGGCCTGAATAATACGCTCATCTTCTTGTTGCGCACCTTTATTCGGGCGGAAAAACGAACTTCTCCCTAGATGTTCCAGCCCTCTTCGCACTTCTGGTTGAAAAATAACAACCGCGGCGATTACACCATACATGATGACTTGATTCATTAACCAAGATAATGTATGTAGACCAATTATCTCACTTAGAATGCGGATAATGATAAAAACAGCGACACCTTTTAATAGTTGAACTGCTTTTGTTCCACGAACAAGCATGATTAATTTGTAAACGAGGTACCATACGACTAGGATATCTATGATATTGATAACAAAATCCTTAGATAAGAAATCCGTTGAGATGACTTGCTGCCAATAATTCAAATCTAATAATTGATTCAATTGAAACGACATCATACCCCTCACTTCTCTCTCAAGATTTCCTAACAAGTATACCACATTATTTTCTTTCATCACAGAACGCAAGCGGAAACATCAAAAAAATTTAGGAACTTTTTCAAATAACCTGAAATTTTTCATCAAAAAATCGCATTTCTAACTAAAAAACGTGTCTAAGCAAAAAGCTCAGACACGTTTTTTTGACTTCTATTTAATCTTGCTCACGTTGTTTTCTCTTGGCTGCTCGTTCTGCGCGGCGGGCAGCCCTTCTTGCTTCCGCTTCCGGATCAACTACGCGTTCTTTTTTCACTCGTGGCTTCTCGTTCTCTGGCGTATTTATTTCTGGTTCACTTTGTTTTTCAAGTTTTGCTCGAATTTTTTCTTCTTGACCAGCTAAACGAGCATAATTATAGAACCGTCTCTTAGCATCGTTAATTGTTTTATTAAATAACAACTCCGCTGTATCTGGTTGACTAGATTCTAAGGACGCAAAGCGAACTTGTTGGCGCATAAACTCTTTCATTAATGAAAAATCTGGTTTTTTGAAATCCAATGTCATTGGTTCTTTGCCTTTTTCTCGCAATAATGGATTATAGCGATATAAAGACCAGTAACCTGAATGAACCGCGTCTTTCGCTTCTTTCAACGTTTGACTCATCCCACCTGCTAAACCATGTGTAATACATGGTGTATAAGCAATAATAATCGATGGTCCAGGGAATTTTTCTGCTTCTTCAAAAGCTTTAATCGTCTGCATTTGGTTTGCACCTGAGGCAATTTGAGCGACATAGACATTTTCATAAGTCATTGCCATCATCCCTAAATCTTTTTTAGAGGCATACTTCCCACTGGCAGCAAATTTCGCAATCGCTGATGCAGGAGTTGCTTTGGAAGTTTGGCCACCTGTATTGGAATAGACTTCATTATCTAGAACTAACATATTCACATCAGCGCCACTGGCTAACACGTGGTCAATACCGCCATAGCCAATATCGTAAGCCCAGCCGTCCCCACCAATCATCCACTGACTTGGTTTAACAAAAAGATCTTGATCGTCATAAATTGCTTCCAATAAAGGTTGATTCGTTTTTTCTTCAAGCAAAGCTGCACGTAATTTAGCTGCACGTTGTTGCGTACCTTCACTTTCGGACAGATGTGCTATCCAATCTTCCATCAATAAACGTAAAGAATCACTGGCTACAGAAAAAGCTTTGGTCACTTTACTAGCCAAACGTTCGCGACGCGCTTGCGTTGCTAACAACATGCCATAACCAAACTCGGCATTATCCTCTAAAAGAGAATTTGACCAAGCTGGACCTTGTCCTTGTTCATTAGTGGTGTATGGTGTCACACCCGCTGCAGCACCCCAAATCGATGAGCAACCTGTGGCATTAGCAATCAGCATTCGGTCACCAAACATTTGCGTCAATAATTTAACATAAGGCGTTTCGCCGCAACCAGAACAAGCACCAGAAAACTCTAATAAAGGTTTATTAAATTGCGAACCTAAAACAGTATTCGGTTTTGCTGGGTTTTCCTTTTGACGTAACGTCATAGCAAACGCCCAGTTCATAGCCTGCTCTTTTTCTTCTTCATAAGGTTTCATTACTAAAGCTTTCCCTTTAGCTGGACAGGCTTCAACACAAAGACCACAGCCAGTACAATCTTTGACTGAGACTTGGATACGATACTTCAAGCCGTCGGCACCACGTAGATCACGCACAATGAATCCTTCTGGAGCTTCAGTCATTTCTTCTTCATCGGCTAAGAATGGTCGTATCGCCGCATGGGGACATACAAAGGCACACTCATTACACATGGTACATCGATCGCTAATCCACTCAGGTACTTCTAATGCAACCCCACGTTTTTCAACTGCCGCAGTTCCCAAAGGCATCCGCCCATCTGTCATCCCATTTTTCGCTAGTGTCGCAACAGATAACGCATTGCCTTCTTGACGATTAATCGGTTCAACAATTTCATGAACAAAATCACTAACATTTTCTGAACGTTTTCGCGGTTGAACTTCAAGCGTTCTCCACTCTGCTGGAACAGGTACCTGATGCAACAATTCAACGGTCTTATCGATTGCTTGAATATTTTTTTCGACAACTTTCATGGACTTATGACCATAACTTTTCAGTGCTTCTTCTTTTAAAATTGGCAACACTTGCTCAAAAGGCATAATTTCCGCTAATTTGAAGAAAGCTGTTTCCATTGCGGTATTAATTCGCCCGCCTAGTCCGACTTCACTAGCTAATTTTACTGCATTGATTGTATAAAACTGAATCTCATTTTCAGCTAGATACCGTTTTAATTGATTTGGTAAAAATCGTGCTAGTTGTTCATCATTCCAAATGGTATTTAAGAGGAAAGTCCCGCCCTTTTTTAACCCTTTTACTAAATCATAGGTATGCAAATAAGCGGCTGTATGACAAGCCACAAAATCAGAATGTTCAATGAGGTACGTTGAACGAATAGGCGTCTCGCCAAAACGTAAATGAGAAACGGTCAACCCGCCTGATTTTTTTGAATCATAATAGAAAAAGCCTTGCGCATACTTGTCTGTATGATCACCGATAATCTTAATTGCTGACTTGTTCGCCCCTACTGTGCCATCAGAACCAAAGCCCCAAAATTTAGCTTGATAGGTTTTCGGATTCGTCAAATCAAGTGGTTTGCCAACTTCTAATGAAGTATAAGTTAAATCATCATCAATCCCAATTGTAAAACGCTTCTTCATGGCAGAACGTTCTTTTATTAATTCATCAAAAACCGCAACAATTTGATTTGGCAGTACATCTTTAGAACCTAAACCATAGCGTCCACCAATAATTGTTGGGCGAATGTCCGCTTCATACATCGCACTTTGGACATCCAATAATAACGGTTCGCCACCAGCACCGGGCTCTTTCGTCCGATCCAAAACAGCAATTGCTTTAACTGATTGTGGTATTTTTTCGAGAAATGTTTCAACTGGAAATGGTCGATAAAGATGGACATTAAGGAAGCCAACTTTTCTTCCTTGTTCTTGTAAATAATTAACAGTCTGTTCAATTGTTTGCGCAACTGAACCCATTGTAACGATCACTTCTTCTGCATCTTCCGCGCCATAATACGTCACCAAATCATAATTGGTTCCCCGTAACCGGTTAATTTCTGTCATATATTTTTGAACAATACCAGGTAATTTTTCATAATAAGGATTAATTGTTTCTCGTTGTTGAAAGTGAATATCTGGATTTTGGTTCATTCCACTAACGGAAGGGTGATTCGGGTTCATGCTCCGACGACGAAATTCGGCTAATTTCTCTTGGTTTACTAAGGGTGCTAATTCTTCATAGTCAAGAACTGCCACTTTTTGAATTTCATGACTTGTTCTAAAGCCATCAAAAAAGTTCATAAATGGAACACTCGCTTCAATCGAAGCCAAGTGAGCCACTGGTGCCAAATCCATCACTTCTTGCACACTGCTTTCTGACAACATAGCAAAGCCTGTTTGGCGTGCGGCCATTACGTCTCCTTGATCACCAAAAATATTTAAAGCATTCGTGGTTAAAGCTCGGCTCGCCACATGAAAAACAGATGGTAATAGTTCTCCAGCTATTTTGTACATATTAGGAATCATTAAAAGTAACCCTTGTGAAGCCGTATAGGTCGTGGTAAGCGCGCCTGTTTTTAAAGAGCCATGGACCACGCCGGCAGCACCAGCTTCCGATTGCATTTCGACTACTTTCACAGGTTGACCAAAGATATTTTTCTTACCTTCGGCCGACCACTGATCAACAAGTTCAGCCATCGTTGAACTTGGTGTTATTGGATAAATGGCTGCTAATTCTGTAAAAGCATAGGAAATATAAGCTGCTGCTGCATTCCCATCCATTGTTTTCATTTTCCGCATGTTTTTCTCATCCTTTATATCTAAAAAATAGAATAGTTGCACGCATATTCTTGTTTATTATAGCGGAATTTCACAAATTATGAAAGATTTTGTCAATTTTTTTGCTTAAAAATAAAAGAGAAATTGAGAGAAAAACCACTTTATCCCCTATAAACAAACTATTTCACTGAATTAAAATTACTTTATTTTGTGAAACAGAAATTATCTATTCATTCACAAACTAAAGAACGAAAGAGGAAGATAAGCGTTTCGGCTTATCTTCCTCTTTCTAAACATTAAGATTATTAAAAGTAACGACTTTTAGTACAACTCCAAATATTGTTCTCTTTCCCATTCAGAAACGGTTTGACGGAAGGCTGCCCATTCCATTCGTTTTGCTTCTACAAAATTGGCAAAAATGTGACGACCTAATGCATCAATCATTACTTGATCTTTACGTAATTCTTTGATGGCATTGTGTAAGGTTGATGGCAAATCTTCAATTTGTGCATGTTGACGTTCTTCCTCATTCATCACATAAATGTTACGATCAACTGCTGGCGGTGGCGTAAGTTCATTACGAATACCATCCAAACCTGCTTGTAATAAGACTGCCATTGTTAAATACGGATTCGCTGAAGGATCGACAGAACGTAACTCTAAACGAGTCGATAAACCACGAGATTCAGGAACTCGAATGAGTGGTGAACGATTTCTGCCGCTCCAAGCTACATAAACAGGTGCTTCATAACCTGGTACCAAGCGTTTATAAGAGTTCACTGTTGGGTTACATACCGCAGTATAGGCACGGGCATGTTTTAATAAACCACCTAAGAAATGATAAGCAGTTTGGCTTAAGCCCATCTCTCCTGACTCGTCATAAAAAACATTACCTTCTTCATTAAATAATGACATATTGCAGTGCATACCAGAACCATTAATTCCAAACAAAGGTTTTGGCATAAATGTTGCATGCAAACCATGTTTGCGTGCAATAGTTTTCACAACTAACTTAAACGTTTGAATATTGTCACAAGCATCAACTACATCAGCATATTTAAAGTCAATTTCATGTTGACCAGGTGCTACTTCATGATGCGAAGCTTCCACTTCAAAGCCTAAACTTTCTAACTCTAAAACAATATCACGGCGACAATTTTCACCTAAATCGGTTGGCGCAAAATCAAAATAGCCACCTTTATCATTCAAGTCAGTGGTAATTTCACCATTCTCATCTAATTTAAATAGGAAAAATTCTGGTTCTGGTCCTAAGTTAAAAGAAGTAAAGCCTAATTCTTTCATATCTGCTAAGGCGCGTTTTAAATTACCGCGGGGATCTCCGGCAAAAGGGGTACCATCAGGATTGTAAATATCACAAATTAAGCGCGCAACTTTTCCATGGTCGCTTTCCCACGGAAAAATCATCCATGTAGATAGATCAGGGTATAAATACATGTCACTTTCTTCGATACGAACGAATCCTTCAATGGATGACCCATCAAACATCATTTTATTATCTAATACTTTATCTAGCTGACTCACAGGAACTTCAACATTTTTAATTGTTCCCATAATGTCGGTAAACATTAGTCGTAAAAAACGTACGTTTTCTTCTTCTGCAATATGTTTAATCTCTTCTGCCGTTTTGGCTTTTCTTGTCATCGGTCTGATCCCCATCCTTCATTTTTATTGGCTGCTGAAACGTTAAAGCCTTGGTACATTCGATTGGAACGGATTTTGCTGAGTAAGTCCTCCTTGCGAAAGGATTTCGTCGTATAAAATCTGACGAACATCTGCATCGGTTAATGGACGAGTTGCCTCGGCGGTGTTTTTTTGTTCCTCTAATTTCATTTCATACACACGCTTAATCCCTGCCATGTTCAATCCATCAGATAAATAATCTTTAATTTCTAACAAAACATCAATATCATTTAAAGAATACATGCGTCGGTTGCCCTCACTACGTTCTGGATGAATCAATCCCTGTTCTTCATAGTAGCGAATTTGTCGAGCGGTCAAATCCGTTAGTTTCATAACTGTACCAATTGGAAAAACTGACATGGAACGGCGTAACTCTTTTTCTCTCATCTCCATCCTCCTCTCTTAGTTATTTCTTAGAATAACAATAGAATGACAAATTGTCAAGAACTTATGTTAGATTTTCTAACATAAAACAAAAAACCTGATAAATATGGACTTTTCCATCTTTTCACGGCTGATTTTCTCCTACTAATCAAAAAAATAGAAATGATTTGTTTTTACAAATCATTTCTAATCAACTTACCATTTTTTATTCTTTTTCGGATTCAGCCAACCATTTAGACTTTTTTTTCGCAAAGCCTTTCACGATATACCGATTTTCATTTTCAGCATATTCTTCTGAAATCATTAGTGTCATCCGGCGAAGTTCACTTAATAGTTGTCCGTCAGTTGGGCTAATTTCTAATTGATAAGGCTCGAGTAATTCCATCATTTGGGCACGGATAGCTTGAACCAGTCGTTCTTTATCTTCAGAAATTTTAGTTGAGATCAATACATTGGGAAATAAGGTTGGGACAAATTCTTTGCTGTCCACTTGATCTCTTTTATTATAAACCGTCAAGCACGGAATATTTTCCAACGCTAGTTCTTTCATCAATGTTTGAACTGTGCGTTCATGTTGTAACCGATCTGGCGCACTTGCATCCACCACATGGAGCAGTAAATCCATCGTCCGGCTTTCTTCCAATGTCGACTGAAAGGCTTCAATCAGTTGTGTTGGTAAATCTTGAATGAAGCCAACCGTATCGGTCAGAGTAACTTCCATGCCTTGAGGCAATTGCCATTTTTTGGTTAAAGGATCTAACGTTGCAAACAATTGATCCTCTGAATAAGTTCCTGCTGTTGTCAACATGTTGAGAATGGTTGATTTGCCAGCATTGGTATAACCAATCAAGCCAATTTGAAATAGTTCTGAATTTTGTCTTTTCTGGCGGCTTCGTTCACGATGAGCAGTGACTTCTTTTAACTCACGACGGATGCCTAAGATTTTATTCCGAATGTGTCGGCGGTCCGACTCTAATTTCGTTTCACCAGGCCCACGTGTCCCAATACCTCCTCCAAGTCGGGACAACTGTTTTCCTTGACCAGCCAAGCGAGGCAATAAATAATCCAATTGTGCTAATTCAACTTGTAACTTTCCTTCTTTGGAGCGCGCACGCAAAGCAAAGATATCCAAAATTAATTGTACACGATCAATTACTCGCACAGCTAACGCTTCAGATAACAGTTGATTTTGGCGCGGTGTGAGCTCATGATTAAAAATCACAAGATCCGCTTCATAGGCATCAGTTAATTGAATTAATTCTTCCAATTTCCCCTTACCGATTACGGTTTGTCGATCGACTTGTGGTCGTTTTTGCGTTAAAACAAACACCACTTCTCCATTAGCGGTTTCCGTTAAATTCGCCAGTTCTTCCATTGATGCAGAAAACGTCTGATAATTTTTTTCCGTCTCAACTCCTACTAGAATAACTTTTTCATGAGTGGTCATCGCCTACTCACTCTCCTTCTGTTGTAGCCATTCCGCTACTTCTTTTTCCAACTTGGGCAAATCTGTTGGCTGCTGAACCAAATCCCACCAATGCGCAGCCATTCGATTTCTAAACCAAGTCAATTGACGTTTGGCATATCGCCGCGATTGCTGTTTGACTGTTTCAACCGCCATTTCTAATGATTGTTCACCAGAAAAATACGGGAAAAATTCTTTATAGCCGATACCTTGAGCTGCTTGTGCATGTGGTTGCTGAAACGTCTGTTTTGCTTCTTCCAACAGCCCTTCTGTCATCATTTGATCCACCCGCTGATTAATACGCTCATACAATAAAGCGCGATCTGTTTCCAAACCTAATAAATAATAATCATAGAGACGAGCTGGTTTTTCCTTCGGGGTCAAAATACTATAACCGGTTTTATCAAAGACCTCTAACGCACGAATCACTTTTTTACGATTATTAAAATGAATGCTGTTAGCCGCTAGAGGATCCTTTTGTTGTAATAACTGCCATAAGGCTTGATTCCCTTTTTCTTCCGCAAATAAATTGTACGTTTCTCTAATTTCAGGCGAGTCATCTATCTCACGACTTCCTAGTTGAAAATCATAAAGGAGTGATTGAATATACAAACCTGTTCCTCCAACGATAATTGGTAGTTTCCCTTTTTCAGTAATTTCTTTGATTTTTTGACGACCCTCTTTCTGAAAATCAGCGGCAGAATATGTTTCGCTGACTTCACGGCAATCAATTAAATAGTGAGGAATTCCTTCTTTTTCTGTTTCTGTGACTTTAGCGGTGCCAATGTCTAACGAGCGATAAACTTGCATGGAGTCACCGCTAATAATTTCACCATTAAATTTTTTTGCTAAAGCAATACTTAATGCTGTTTTCCCCACCGCAGTGGGTCCTACAATAACTAATACTTTCTCCAATTATGTTTCTCCTTCTTCTTGCCAATTTTGACGAGCAAATTTTGCTTCTTCAGGAAAATCCGTATGAACACCCGCCAATTTTAGCTGAAAACAATTTTCCATTTCTTCCATCCGATTAACAGTCCACGGCCGCAGCGGTTTCCCAATTGTGATAAGTTCTTTTTCATGAGCCAACACCCAAGACATTTTTGGATGTAAACTATCGACAAGCGCGAATGCCGGTCCCGCTTGACTTAAATCCTCTGCAGATTCATAAATAAAGGCAATTTCTGTCTTAGGATCAGCTTTTTTTAATTTAACTAAACTCGGAAAATAAAAACTGGAATATAAATAACGAAACGGCCAGTTTTTTTGATTCATTTGTTGGACGACTTTTTTCTCAATTCCTTCATAATGGATAATATCCGTTTTAAGTTCAATATTCAAAAAACCATTGAATTGTTCTTCTTCAAGACATTTTAAAACATCTTCCAATGTTGGAACACATTGAACAGAAGGATTTTTCTGAAACCAGCTTCCAGCGTCTAGTTGTTTTAATTCGTTTAATGTTAACTGTTGGATTTCACCATGACCATCTGTCGTACGATCCACCGTTTCATCATGCATAACGATTAAATAACCATCTTTAGATAGGTGAACGTCTAATTCAATTCCTTCAGCACCCACACGAACAGCCTCTCTGAAAGCAATACACGTATTTTCAGGATGGGTGCCCTTACTTCCTCGATGTGCAATAATATCTGTCATGCCCTCACTCCAATCTTGTTTATTGTACCATTGGAGTGAGGTGGGTTCAAATATGGGAAAAAGAAAAGAAAGAGCAAGACATCAATCAAAGCGACTGATGATGTCCCACTCTCTAAGTCTTATAAACAATTTAGTCTCAAATCCGTCTTTTTATTCTCTTAATCTTTTAGTTCATACTTAACATATTTATCCAAACCGGATTGAATACTATATTTCGGTTCATAACCAATGGCACGTAATTTAGATATATCCGCTAAGGAATCTTTGATGTCCCCAGCTCGCGCTTCTTTGTATTCAACTGGTAAAGTGACTTTCATAATATCATTTAAAGAAGAAATTAACTCATTTAAATCGGTTGCTTTCCCAGTCCCGACATTATACACTTCCCCAAGTGATTGGTCAGAATGAGCGACAAGATTCAACGCTTGAACCACGTCCTCAACAAAGACAAAATCACGGGATTGTTTTCCATCGCCAAAGATATTGAATGTCACTTCTTGATTGGCTAATAAGCGTTTGTAAGAGTCCATCACAATCGAAATAACGCCAGAATAAGGCGAATTAGGGTTTTGGTTTGGCCCATAAACGTTAAAGAAGCGAACAGCGCTTGTTGGAACATCATATAAATGACAATAGTTTAACACATATTTTTCAGAAGCAAATTTATCCACTGCATAAGGCGTTAATGGACGAATTACTGATTCTTCCTGTTTTGGTAAAGTTGGCTCATCGCCGTAAACCGCTGCAGAAGAAGCAAACACCAAACGTTTTAAATCTTTCTGGTATTTCCGAATTAATTCCAGTAATTGTAACACACTCTCAAAATTCACTTGGTGTGTTTCCACTGGACGTGCTACTGAATCTGCTACACTAGCAATCGCGGCTAAGTGAAAAATGTAATCGAACTGATACTCTTGCAGTACTTTTTCCATTAATTGTTGATCAATCACGCTACCTTCAATGAACGTGATATTTTCAGATGTGTTTAAATTTTCAGTTTGGCCCATTGATAAATCATCAATGACCACAACTTGATTGTCTTTACTATAATAATTTGCTAAGGTTGAGCCGATAAAGCCGGCACCGCCTGTGATTAAAAAGTTCCTCAAGTTTCCCACTCCAATTAAAATAATACATTAATTTTACCATTTTTAGGTGTCAAAGACTACCGTTTGTTTTTTTCAATAAAAAAGGAGAGAAAATAACTTTCTCAACCTTTTACTAAATATTTTAAATTCTTTGCGTTATTCACAAAACTCTTATGAATGAATAAGAAATAGATAATGTACACAATTCCATAAGAAATGAAACTATAAATACTACCGCCAAACCAAAGATTACTAAAGATAAACAATAATGTAACCAACGTTTCTAATGCAGTGCTATTTCCTATTTTAATATTCATATCTTTGCATAGAAAAATTTCCGCTAAATTACAACGAAATGCTAAACTTACTAATATCAATCCAACAGTTAAATTCAAGTTCCCAACAACGAAAATCACAAACAACGATAGGATTAACGACAAGGCAAGTGTCAATACGTTAACAAATAAAATTGTTTTTTCTTTTCTCAACGTTTTTAAATACGTGTTAATTAGTAAAGACATCCGGCCTTCATAAATAACTATAGGAAATAGAATTCCCATAAATTTCAAACTCTCGCTATATTCGGGTAACCACATACCTAAAACAAATTTGACGGGTACATATAACAGCAGAATTGCATACGTCAACGGAACAAAAACGCCTCTTAATGTGACAAATAAAGACGGCAATCGCTCTTTATTTGTCCGTCTTAACAACGGAAACATTACAATTCCAACAGCATTAATAAAAGTTAAAAACATATTTGATAAACTTAAAGTAAAGGACAATTTACCAAAGGTTTCGATGGTCCAACGCTGTTGAACAAAAAAGCGAATGGTTCCCATTATTAGCATACTTGCTATACTACTGAGCATTAGTTTACTACCTATGTTAATATTATCAACTATTTCAGGAGTAACTTCCTTCAAACTCATCATGTTCACACGCAACATGTCTTTAACTCTAAACATTCCCCAAACCGTAATAATCAGTTTAGAAAGTATGTCCATAATGATTAGCCAATAAAAATCTCGTCCTCCTAATGCAAAGTAAATTGCAATGAACAAGACATATAAATAGCGATCATTTCTGGATAATTGAGCATATTCCTTAATACGATTTGTTGACTGAAAAACATACAGAATAAACGTTTTTGCAATTGTAATTACCGAAACAATGGCCGTCAATATCAAAATAATCCCTTGATATTCTTTCGGCATGAAAAAGTAAGCCCAAAGAATGACAAAAGCAGAAATACAACATTCAAAAATCGCTAAATACCAGAATTGAGAACCGAGATTTCTTTTATCTAAATTTTCGTATTCTTCTCCCCCAATTTTTAAATAGATACCATCAATCCAGCCTAAGTGGAGAAATCCAACATATGAAGAATAAAAAACATAAAGTTGCCAATAACTGTATTCTGTAACGCCTAACAACTTAGGGACAAATAAATTTAAGAGAACCGAAATACCCAACGTTGCAAAATTTGCAGCCACAGTATAATAAAGGTTTTTAGCCACCATTTTTGCTTTTGAATTCATAGCATTATGCTCACTTTCTAATTTTATATTTCATGATATGGTAGATGTCTGTGCTAAAATAAAATTTATGATGATACTTAAAAAAGGCACATAGAATCGGAATAATTTTTTTTCGTTCTAATAAAGATACTCGCATATTCAACTCTTTAATCAAGTTTGAAAGAACTTTGTCTTTATATTCAAATTCTTCAACATGTGGTTGGTTATTTAAATAATTCTTTGCAGCCTTTGTACGCTGTAATCTCCGGCGTAAAGTATTCAATCTTTCCTCAAAGTGATTTTGTTTCTTAGCTAAATCAATTTCTTTTTTAAAGGAACTTTGTCCATGTTTACGCCATC
This sequence comes from Enterococcus sp. DIV0294, assembly GCF_050558155.1. NCBI lineage: Bacteria > Bacillati > Bacillota > Bacilli > Lactobacillales > Enterococcaceae > Enterococcus > Enterococcus sp. DIV0294. The sequence continues at coordinate 1,810,620 of NZ_CP187889.1, forward strand.
TAATTAATTCTTCCCTAACAATATAGAGCCCATCACTTAATAAAGAACTTCCCCACATCGCCATATCATGTACAGGATTTTCCATTTCAGATGCGTATAGATTAACATTGGCAATGAAGCTCTTTCTAATTGCATATACACATCCCGGGCGACGTAAAAATAAATTGTTCTCGTTAAATATAATCTGTTCTGCTTTTTGATTAGGCAATTTAACTGAATCAATTTTTTTTAATTCCTCTGCTAATCCCCCAGGTTCTACTAATTCAGTATAATCACTTACTAAAACTTTAACATCAGTGTTTGCAAAAGCTTCACACATCACTTCAATTTTAGATGCATCCCAAATATCGTCTTGATCACACGTAAAAACAATTTCTTTAGTAGCAGCATTCAATAGATTAAAGAAATTTTTGCGCCAACCTAAATTTTCCGTGTTGATTTTCAAATGCCACGTTTCACCTAATTTATTTTCAGAAATAAAGTTCTCAATTATTTTAACTGTAGAATCTGTAGAGCAGTCATCCCAAATTAATACTTCATCAATTTTTTTCGACTGATTTTTTAAGGAATCCAACTGTTCTAAGATATTTTTTTCTCCATTATAGGTAGCCATAACAACAGTTGCTGTATATTGCTGCTTCATTTAAGTACGCCTTCTTTCTAAAAAACCTATAAATAATCTTTATTTTTGGTAAAAATCATAGGGATGATGAGTGATTCTTTCTTCTACTGGAGGCATTTCCATATAATCTCCATAACGTAAAGTTAAAAATTGTTTTCGGTTTTTAATGGCCATAAATTTATGTCCTTCAAACTCTACATCCTCATATTCCAAAAACCATTCATTAGGAAATACACCCCAATCTATATGAATCCATTCTAGATAACCACAATGTTTTGTTGCTCCAAATGGGGTTTTTTTTGCCTCTGTTTGATATAAATCACGCCAATATTGATTGTTTCCTACTTTTTTCACTTTAAAATGATTAGGATAACGAGTTATTAATTTTATTAATGCCTTACTAAGATGAAAACTTCGTGCATAGCTTAAACCTAAAGTATCCATTAAGTTTAACCGATACTGTTCCGTTATCTTTCTTAGTTCATTTCTCTCCTTTTGAGTATCAGGGATACCATCAATTGGAAAAATATCTACAAAAACTCCTAAGTCCTTATCTTCTCCACCAAAATATTGTTTGGAATGAGCTACAGTATTAGGATCAACTAACTTTGCAAAAGGATAACGAAAATGTTTCCGTGTTTCAAAAGAAAGTAATTGATAGTTAGAATCGTTTTTAAGGATTTTAGTTAACAATTCATAATCTGGCCTTGGCATAACTATATCAATATCATCATCCCAAGGAATAAAACCTTTATGACGTTCTACACCAATCAATGTTCCATAAAACAATGTATAATGCAAGTTGTTAGATCGACAAATATTATCGATATACACTAATATTTCAACAGCCTTCGCCTGAACCTCTTTTAACGTAAGTTTTTGCATGATATTACTCTCCTACTTATATAATAATCAATTGTATAGTAGAAAAAATGAGCATTATTGCTCATTTCCTCTAATCAAATCATTTTCCATGTCAGTGCGATACTGAATTTTACCTAAGTATAACCAAAAGATAACTGTTGCAAAACGTCTTGTTAAAATGACTTCAGTTATCAGTAATCCAGAAATTAAAATGACTAACACAATTTGGTTATCTAACACAAAATCCATATAATTTTTAATTCGAACGCTAAACAGCAATTTAGCAGAGTTAAACATTTTAGATAGCAAGAAAATTAGAAATACAATTGTACCTGAAATCCCTGTAGCTGCTAATAAATAGAAGAAAAAACTATGCGGTGTTTGAGCTGTCTTAGCAATATGAGATTGAGGCAATTTATCTTTAGCTATATCTGCAAAACCTTTTGGAGAAGTGCCAAATATAGGATTTAATTTCATTAAATCTATCGCACTTTGCCAAAGAGCAAATCGACTATTTGAAATATCGTCTTTCCCCTCAACATCTGGTCTCTTAGTAGTAATTTTCTTATTTCCTAGAATTTCATTTTCTTTATTATCTAAAACTTTTGGTACTTCAATATTCACTGAATTTGCAGTAGCAATATACCCTTTTTCTATTAACTGTAAGCCCCCGAAAACAATAGCACCACAGAAAAAAGAAACTAATACTGCTTGCACAACTTTTTTTATAACTGCTTTGGATGTATTTTTTTGAAAGAACCAAATTGTAAAGAACATCCCGAAAATTACCATTGAAATCAACTGAATAACTCCTGATCTTGATCCAGACAATGCTACATAACTAAATTGTAGAAAAATCACCATTGCACAAACCACTTTTAACCATTTGCTATTGGTATTAATAAAATTCCGCACGCCAACCAAAATACAAACTAATGAGATGGTACATGCATAGTTAGGCTCCACAAAAACACCATATAATCGATTTTCAAAAAAACCGATTCTCATTCCGTAATACAAAGACTCTACTGGTTTTGAAAAGCTGATTCGCGCAAAAAATAAGTATAACCCAACGATGACTAATGCGGTCCAAACAATTAAAAGTACATACTCAAAAGCTTTAAAAACAGATTTATCATTCGAACGCCCTACTTCGTAAACGGAAAAGAAAAAGATACATTGCCAAATGATCAACTTAATGTTCTCTGAAAAAGCATACGTATGATTAATAAATGTTGTTAAAAATAAAATTCCTATAAAAGCAATTAGCCAGTATTCTATTCTTCTTTGTTTTTTTTCTATAAAAATTGGCAAGAAGTGACATATGAAGTAAACACCTGACAATAGCATAATTATCAAGGTAAATAATGAATCTATTTTTGTAGGTAAAGTCGAATAAATGCTAACCATTCGACAAATTAGAACTAACTCAAAAAAAACAATATATGGTATAGCTATCCTTTTTTCTATTTTTTGCATCTGCTGTGATAAATTAATAATCATCATATCCTCCAATTATTTAAAACAACTTTTAGATTACAACTTGTTAATCTATTGTTTTTTCTATATATTTTCTTTTCAATTTAGTTGGTATTTTATAAAAAGGAAGACCAAACATAAGTAAAATCATTGATAGTTTACGACTTTTTGTAAAAACTTTATTTTTCATAATAAAAATAAAGTTTTCCCGAAGATAGCGAACAATTTGTTTCGTTTCTTTTTTCTTCGGAGCATTACTAATCAAAATTTTATCTAATACTAAAAAATTTGCAAAACAAACTCTTTGATGGGCAGCTTCTTCTATAACTGCTCCCTTGCCTTTCAATTTAAGTTCATTTTTCTCCCAAGCTTCTATAAACTCAAATTGTTTCTCTGAAAACGTTTCTGTATTAATGCTACCCATTCGATGATAATAGTAATATTTTTGCGTTGAATCAATAGAGACTTTCTGACATTTAGATAACAAATCTACTATAATAAATGAATCTTCATGATACTTTCCTTTAGGATATCTTAAATCCTCAAAGAGTTTTCGTTTATATAATTTATTTACAGCATGTACGGAAATAATGTTTCCTTGTAAAATTAACAATAATGCTTCTTCTCTAGAAAAAGTTCCCTGTATTAAACTTTTTACAACAGGCTCTTTCCCCTCATAGACATCATAAATACCACAGATTGATAAATCGGCATCTTCTTTTACGATATTTGTATATAATAATTCATACATATCATCCGCAATGTAATCATCACTATCTACGAAACCTAAATACTCACCTGTCGCTATCTCAATTCCAGCATTGCGAGCATCGCTTAGCCCACCATTTTCTTTATGGATAACTTTTACCCGTTGATCTTGTTCAGCAAACTGATCACACATTGCTCCAGAACTGTCTGGGGAGCCATCGTCCACCAGAATTAATTCAAAGTCAGTAAACGTTTGAGCTAAAATAGAGCGTACACATTTTTCTAAATATTTTTCTACATTGTATACAGGAACAATAATACTAATTTTGGGCATATCAATTTCCGCTACCTTCTAAAATTTTAATTGTATGTTTTAATGGTTCTTCCATACTGTCGTACAGTGGCCGCCAACCTAATGCGTAGATTTTTTGATTGTCTAGTAGTGCTTTTGTTGCTTTAGAAAACCCTTGTTTTTCTTGGGCGGTGGCTTCACCATGAATCACTTTTGTTCCAGCCACATTGGCTAATGTTTCCGCAAAAGTACGTAACGTAATATCGCAATGTTCGTTTGAAACATTGTAAGCTTCCCCTTTTTGCCCTTTAACTAATAAAAACAGAAGAGCAGATACAATATCTGCAACATATGCATAAGAATATAGTTGGGTCCCTGCACTTTTTAACACAATGTTTTCTTTATGGACTGCATTCAGAATAAATTGAGAAGAAGCTTTACTATCCGAAAGTAACATCGTAGGCCCGAAAGTACGACTAATTCTTGGAATAACAACATCAATACCATATTTCTGAATATAGGCTTGACATAATGATTCACTTGCTCTTTTTCCTTCGGGATAACCGGCCCGTAGCGTGTTACAGTCAATATAGCCGCAATAGTCTTCCGTAAATTTATCAAGATCTCCACGATTTTCTCCATAGATTTCAACAGTTGATAAAAATAACACTTTTTTACTATTCGCTTTGACCGCATAATCTAAAATATGCTGCGTACCAGCAATATTGGTCATAATCGTTCCAATTGGATCACTGGCATATGATTTAGGATGTGTATTACTAGCACAATGCAACACATAGTCACAAGCTTCTGCTATCTGAATTTCTTCTGTGACATCTCCGATAACTATATGGAATAACGGATCTTCTAGATAACTAGTAAATCGCTCTTCTAAACGCGACAATGTTCGTCCCATCGCCCAGATCGAAATATTCGCATTTCTCGTTTTATTTTGGTACATAAGCACATCAATTAAAAAGGTCCCAATCATGCCTGAAGCACCAGTTATAAAAACAGATTTATTAGTTACTTTCGTCCAATCTGGTGTCTTCTCTAAAACTCGTTCAACGTCTGATAAATAATTATCGTCTGTAAATAACATGGTATCCCTCCACTACTCTTCTTTCATTTTCAAGAAGCCTTTAAATAACTGTAAGTCATCTTGTGTGGTTAACTTAATGTTTTTATCTGAGCCTAAAGCAAAATACAATGTTTCGCCTAAATCCACCATCATAGTATTTGTGTATGACGATTCAGAAATACCAATATTCTCACGGAATGCTTTTTCGTAAGCCCAAGTTAATTTTTCAAATTTATAGGCTTGTGGTGTTGACACGCGACGTAATGTTTCACGATTAATATATTGTCGAGTTGTTTCCTCAGTTTCTTTTACAAAAATTTGTTCATTATATGGCAACGAAGTCACTGCATTTCCGTATTCTTGACACTTAACAATTACATCAGATAAAACTAATTCATCAACTAATGGGCGAATTCCGTCATGGATAACAATAGTATCTTCTGGGTTTGAATGTTCTTTTAAGAAATTAACCCCATTGTTAATTGATTCTTGACCAGAATTTCCTCCTGGAATAATCCATTGTAATTTGTCAATATGGTACTCTTTTGCATAGGCATCTAGTGTTTGTTCCCAACCTTTTTTACACACAACTAAGATTCGATCAATGAGTGGATGCTTTTGAAAAGATTCCAATGTGTAGATAATTATCGGTTTTTCCTCTACCATAATAAATTGTTTAGGAATCTCCTGCCCCATTCGTTTACCGACCCCACCGGCAATAATTAAAGCTGTAATCATTTGATACAAAATCCTTTCTCTAACTAGTCAACCACTAGTTTTATTTCAATTTTGTTTAACTTATATATTCATCAACACAGCCAAAACTGCATTCAATCTTTTACATTTTCTCATAACTATCAGTAAGTTTCAATAATTTATCGTAGACCTTAATCGAACTGTAAATATTTTTGTTCGTTATTTTAATAAAAAAATTACGGACAAACGATAAAAACTCTATACTTTTTGATTCACAAAAAACATCTCAAAATTCTGTAGAATTCAAATAGTAGAACTCAAGCCGTATTTAGAAGTGAGTAAAAATCGATTTAAATATCATGCATGTCAATGCCATTTATCGCGGATACAAGTATTTCAGAAAATACTATTTATTATTTAAATACGTTAAATAGACCGTGACCATATGTTTGAGAAAAAATAATTTCATAATAAGAAGCACTTAATAAAAAATAAAGAAGCCAGAGGATTTTCTCCTCTGACTTTCACGATGTTCACTATTTTTATTTAGCAATACTATTTGACAAAGAACCTCGATAGATTGTTTGGTCGTTACCTTTATAAACTTATTCTACATTTTAAAGGCGCGGCTATCCAACCAACCAATTGTTCGACCATTTATTTGAAATTGATAAGCCGTAACACCTGTTGATAGTTTAGCGGATTGAATGATCTGCACGTTTTGATTCGCATATAGAGAGCCTAAACCTATTTTTTCTCCATCTTCTGCTGTATTATTTGGTTTTGTATATAATCCATGCTTCGATGAAACTGCTACATCGCCTATTTTGGCTCCTCGACTCATTTTACTATACGTGGCTTTATCTAGTGTAGCTGTGAATGCTCGTTTGTCCATCCAGCCTGCATCTTTTCCACCTACTGTAAAATGGAGTAACTCTGTCCGGCTTGTTTTGGCATATCCTATGATATGAACACTTTGGTTCGCATATTTATCTCCCATACCGATATTAACGATCCCAGGAGCTGTATTCATAATTCCATTAAACACGCCATGTTTTCCTGATTCAGCTGCTGGTTTTACTTTTGCCATGTAATCATAGCTTTTTTCATCTAGCAGCTCATCATACACATTGCTGAAGGCACGGCTGTCCAACCAGCCAATTGTTTGTCCATTTATTTGAAATTGATAAGCCGTAACACCTGTTGATAGTTTAGCGGATTGAATAATCTGCACGTTTTGATTCGCATATAGAGAGCCTAAACCTATTTTTTCTCCATCTTCTGCTGTATTATTTGGTTTTGTATATAATCCATGCTTCGATGAAGCTACTGCATCGCCTATTTTGGCTTTGCGACTCGTTTTACTATACGTGGCTTTATCTAATGTAGCTGTAAATGCTCGTTTGTCCATCCAGCCTGCATCTTTTCCACCTACTGTAAAATGGAGTAACTCTGTCCGGCTTGTTTTGGCATATCCTATGATATGAACACTTTGGTTCGCATATTTATCTCCCATACCGATATTAACGATCCCAGGAGCTGTATTCATAATTCCATTAAACACACCATGTTTTCCTGATTCAGCTGCTGGTTTTACTTTTGCCATGTAATCATAGCTTTTTTCATCTAGCAGCTCATCATACACATTGCTGAAGGCACGGCTGTCCAACCAGCCAATTGTTTGTCCATTTATTTGAAATTGATAAGCCGTAACACCTGTTGATAGTTTAGCGGATTGAATAATCTGCACGTTTTGATTCGCATATAGAGAGCCTAAACCTATTTTTTCTCCATCTTCTGCTGTATTATTTGGTTTTGTATATAATCCATGCTTCGATGAAACTGCTACATCGCCTATTTTGGCTCCTCGACTCATTTTACTATACGTGGCTTTATCTAATGTAGCTGTAAATGCTCGTTTGTCCATCCAGCCTGCATCTTTTCCACCTACTGTAAAATGGAGTAACTCTGTCCGGCTTGTTTTGGCATATCCTATGATATGAACACTTTGGTTCGCATATTTATCTCCCATACCGATATTAACGATCCCAGGAGCTGTATTCATAATTCCATTAAACACACCATGTTTTCCTGATTCAGCTGCTGGTTTTACTTTTGCCATGTAATCATAGCTTTTTTCATCTAGCAGCTCATCATACACATTGCTGAAGGCACGGCTGTCCAACCAGCCAATTGTTTGTCCATTTATTTGAAATTGATAAGCCGTAACACCTGTTGATAGTTTAGCGGATTGAATAATCTGCACGTTTTGATTCGCATATAGAGAGCCTAAACCTATTTTTTCTCCATCTTCTGCTGTATTATTTGGTTTTGTATATAATCCATGCTTCGATGAAACTGCTACATCGCCTATTTTGGCTCCTCGACTCATTTTACTATACGTGGCTTTATCTAGTGTAGCTGTGAATGCTCGTTTGTCCATCCAGCCTGCATCTTTTCCACCTACTGTAAAATGGAGTAACTCTGTCCGGCTTGTTTTGGCATATCCTATGATATGAACGCTTTGGTTCGCATATTTATCTCCCATACCGATATTAATGATTCCAGGAGCTGTATTCATAATCCCATTAAACACGCCGTGTTTTCCTGATTCATCTGCTGGTTTTACCCTTGCCGTGTAATCATATTGTTTTTCATCTAAAATTACATCATACTGTTTTCCACCACTAGATGTAAATCGTCCAGTGTAATCAGCATTAATATCAAACACACCTACGCCAATGTTAACACCTGGAATCGTTAATAATGAAGACCATTGCCATGCCGCATAACCTTCATTTTTGTGCCATAACTGATCTGCAGTCGGTTCAAAAGGATACTGAGCAATCCAAATATTTTCAGTCCCTAGTTGTGTCGGCGATAAGACTCCTTCTGTAAACCAGGCTGCCATTGAATAATGTAATACATTCGTAAAACCTCTTGCTTTTAATTGATTAGCAAAAGCAATTGAATTAGCTGTCAATTGTCCATTATTCATGCTACCTTCTTCTGCATCATTAATCATTAAAGTGTCTTTTGGTAATCCAGTATTAATTGCTGTATCGGCAAAGTAGTTTGCTTCTTTTATTGCCTGATCTTTTGTTGTAAAGTGACTATAGTGATAGGCGGATACTTTTATTCCCACTGCATTTGCATTTTGAACTTGTGCAAATCTTTCTGGATTTTGATAAGTTGTCGCTTCGGTCATTTTAACGACCACTCCGCCTATCCCATAACTTTTCATAGTTTGATAATTTGCTACACTTAAACTACCATTCCAAGAAGATACATCGATAAAGTTTTTAGGCGGACGATTTGCCTCTGTTATGCTAATAGGATCACCGTAGGCATATGCGGCTCTTTTTCTTCTCGTTCCTTTCATTCCTGATCCCATAGGTTTGTTCATATCCTCTGTTATTACGATTTCGTCTTCATCTTTCTTATTAGCTTCTGAAGAACTAGTCGTTTCCGAAGTTTCTTCAGCATCTGTTGATTGCCGAGTGTCTGTAGCACCACTCGTGTCCAAACTATTTTTTGTTTCCGAAGGAACTGATGATAAGGTGCTAGAAGAACTTTCTGTCGAAGTTTCCTCACTAGATGACGTAGAGTTTAGTGTTTCTGCTGTATCCGCAGAAATTACTTCTTCTGCACTTTCACTACTTGATGCATCGATTGCATACACTATTGATGAACTAGGAACCAATGTTGTCAGCATTAGCATTGTAATAACAGATATTTTATTTATTCTCTTCATTATTTATTTAACCCTTCTTTTTACGTATTCTTTACAATTAATCCTCATTTAATTATAGTATGTAAATTTTACTTGAAACCAACAATTTTTTACTTTTCAAATTGAAATTTCTCAAAACTGATTAGAATGAGCACTAGTTTCAAATAATTTTCTAATAAATTTTAGCTTACGTCAAGAAAATCTTGCTAACTTTTTTTACTATTTTGTTTCTAAACTTTATCTTTTTATTACATTGATTGTGTTATTTATTTTTTTACAACAAAATGCTGAACGCTATTTATAGATAACGTTCAGCCTTAGTATAAATAATTGAAGTTTTTAAATATATTCTGTGTACGAATTTTTAGTATCAACAATTAGCGCTTCATGATGAGGTTGACGATCTTCCTCTGGTGGCAATTGCATATAATCTCCAAAAACTTGTGTCAAATAGCGATTGTATCCCACTGGTATTGGCATTTTTGTATCTTCAAATGGAACAAAAATAGCAGATTTAAAATCTTCTAAATGATAAATATTGCCCATGTAGCGTGGTCCGACACATAATTCAGTGACATAAGGAGTTGAACCAAAGGAATACTTAGTCATTCTTTTTTCAGCGAAGCGCCAAATATGATAGCGAATTTTGCTTGAAGAAAAAATCCCTAATAAAACCTTGCTTCCTGTAGCCATCAGACCACCATGTTTTTCTGGAACAACTTGCGAACAAAATAACGCATAAATCAGTGCCCAAAACTTTTGAATTTTTCTTCGCAATTTCCCTTCTGGCGCACCATCTAATGGAAAAATATCAATTGGTAAACCATGAGGGATATCTAAATCCTCTTGATAGGGTTTAATAAAAGTAGTGGCAGTATCCCTAATAGTTATAAATGAATTATGATCATTATATGTTTTAGAAGCAACTAATAATGGATATCTATTTATGTCTGCTTTCTGCGGCCATAGCTTTTTTAATTTTTCATAGTCTGGTCGTGGCATAAAAAAATCCAAATCATCATCCCACGGAATAAATCCTTGACTGCGTACAGCACCAATACAACCACCGCCACAGAAATAACATAATAAATTATTTTCTTGACAAAATTGAACAAAATATTTGGACATAGTTAATGTTACAGCTTGTATTTCTTTTAAATCTGTCTGGGTCATCTCTTGCATAATTTTACCTCAATCTTAATCATTATCTTTCCTTAAAAACTTCTCATAAAATTTACCTCGTAAATTATTCGGCATCAAACTTACGACAACATGTGCACTGGAACTCACAAAAAAATCTTTAAAACTACCAAGTCCTGCTTGATAGATTGCTTTGCGTCCTTTTAGTCCTGACTTAAAATACTGCCAACCACCACGCCGTGCGTACATATCACTGCCTGTTCGAGCATAGACTAAATGTTCAGAAAGGTTATGAGCTTCCTTTCCTTTTTTCAATAACCGCACCCACAAATAATAATCTTCAAATCCTGACATTGGCAGATAGTTACCGACCTCTAAAATGTCTGACTTCTTATACATGACAGTCATATGATTAAACGGGTTTCTTCTTTTGGAAAATTCACGAATATCCTCATTAGAACTGGGAAGGTTACGATAACCCAAAACATTTTCTATGTTCCCTTCAAATTCGATAATGTTAGAACCAGCAATGACCAAGTTAGGATTTTTTTGAAATAATTGCCACTGCTTTTCAATCCGATCCGTCTTCATAATATCATCTGCATCCATTCGTGCAATCAGTTCATTACGACAAGCTTTAACCCCTTCTGCCAACGCTTTACCTAAACCAACATTTTTTTCTAGAGATAAAACATGAAGCACTTCTGGATGCGTTTCTTTATATTTATCTACAATGACTGTCATTTCTTCAGTTACAGGACCATCTTCTACTAATACTATTTCATCGACTTTTACAGTTTGATTAAAAATACTGTCTAAACATGCAATAACATATTCAGGACGTTCTTTTATATAAATGGAAAGTAAGACACTTACTGGTACCTTTTCCATTTCTTCACCCCTATTTCTTTTTTCATCCACGCTTGTATATTTTTACATAGAATATCTGATTTTTCAAGCTTTGTTAGAAGTCTCTCTTTTTTTCAAAAAAAAGAGAAGCCATAGCTCCTCTTAACGGTAAATTCTAATAGCATTCTCTTTACAATAATCTATCGTCAATTCTTCACGTTCTTCAGACTCATCCAATCCTCTTGATGATACTTTATCAAAGAGAATTTTGATGGTTTGAAGCAGAATTTTCATATCCAACAGTAATGAATAATTCTTGATGTACAGTAAATCAAAGTTCAATTTACTATTGTAGTCAGAAGCATACTTCCCATAAACTTGGGCATAGCCAGTAATCCCCGCACGTACATTGTGACGTAAATAGTAATTCGGGTTTTCCTGATTAAATTGATCAACAAAGAATGGTCGTTCAGGACGTGGTCCGACAATGGACATATCCCCGCGAATAACATTGATTAGTTGTGGCAACTCATCAATACGTAAAGCGCGCAAGTATTTACCAACTGTAGTGACGCGACTGTCGTTACTTGTAGATAAGACTGGACCTGATTTTGCTTCCGCTGTTGCCGACATCGTTCTAAATTTTAAAATCGAGAACTCACGTTGATCTAATGTAATCCGAGTTTGTTTGTAAATCACTGGTCCCGGTGAGGTTGCTTTGACTAAAATCGCTGCAATAAGCATTAAGGGTGAGGTAATCACAAATAGGCAAACAGAGACTAAAATATCGAATAAACGTTTAATAAAATTCTCTTCTGGTTGAATTTCAAAATTTGAGACTTCGATAATACTTTCATCTTCAAAGTTCATCATGTTTGGTTTTAACATAATTAGATTTTCAAAACTTGTATCTAAAAAGATTTTTTTCTTGTGTTTGACAATTAATTGATACAATTTTACTTTTTCGTTCTCATCAACATTACTTGAAATATAAACAATATCGATTTCATCGATAATTTTTTTTAAGTTTTCATAGTAATTGCTGACAACAACGCTCGTTACTTTATGCTTGTTATTTTTATCAGACATAAAGTTTTGAATTGACCGCATGACTTGATTTTCTTTACCTAGTAAAACAACTTTTCGCTCATTGCTGACCTTTAAGTATAAATAATAAACAAGAATTCGCCAAAGACTTAGAATAATAATTCCGATTATAAAGGAATATCCTAAAACAGAACGCGGGAACGTAAACCAACGTCCGGCAAATGTCACAATCATAATCGTTAAAGTCATTAAAATTTGACCAATCACCGTGACAAAAATGATGTCACTAATTTTGCGATTATAAAAAATATACGCACCTAACAACAAATTCAAAAAGATAAAAAAGATTGAAATGTAAATTGCAGATTTTTCATAAGCCACAAAGTTAAATGAAGGAATTTCTCGGCCAAATTTCACCATAAACCCTAAGATGATTGATAAATTATAGAGCAAAACGTCTGCTAAAATAATTACAATTCGTCTTGCATTACTCCATTCACTTTTTGATGTCATTAAAAACTTCCTCTCTTCACTTCCAGTAATTACATTATTTGTAATAACATGCAACCCCTATATTACCATAATGTCAGCGGACAAGAAAGTTCTATAGGATGAAAATTATCTGCGATGTCTTTGGACACGACTTAATTCTTCATGTTGGTCCCAGCCCTCTTCGTCAACAGGTGCTATCGGGCGCTCTTCATTGCTAACAGGACTTGTTTGTTTCACTCGTTTTCTTCTTTTAGGTGTCGTTGGTCTTTCATGTCTTCCTCGTTTTTTCTCTGGCCGGAAGTAGAAGGCTAGCCCAAGGAAACTATAAACAATCGGCATCCAATGAGGCGCTAATAAAATATCTTCCATAAATGAATGAATCCAGATTAAAAGGAAGCCTAAAAGTAAACTAACTTGCAAACGATCCAATGTTTTTTTGCGGAAACCAATCAATAAAATCATACTGACTAAAAAACCAAATAAAATCAGATAGCCAATGACACCAAAATTACTTAACGTAAATAGAAAAGCATTATGTGTCCCCAGCGGTTTCCATGAGGCCACAAAAGGCTCCATACCGACTTTAATATGTTGAGGATCAGATAACCATTTAGCAAAAAACTCATGCCAAATTCGTTCTCTTCCTGTAAATAAATCAACAGTATCCGATTCCGCACATAAGTAAAATAACAATGGTCCCAATGCAGCTACTCCGACAAAACCAAACAGCCAAACTTTCGAACGTTGCAAGAAACGTTTTGGTAAAAGATTATCCACCAGAATAAAACCAACTAAAATGGCAAAAGAGGTTTTGGATTGACTGACCCATGTACCTAAAACACCACCAATGTATACAGGTAAAAGCAGCAGGTTAAAAACCTTATTTCTATATGCTTTGATCAAACTACTGGCCATCATTGTTGAAAACATCAATGTTGCACCAATCGTATTGGTATTAATCCAAATACTTTCTAGTTTATTTGATTCTTTAAAAATTTCGTCTGCTGGAATCAACTGAGGCAACTCCACGGACATCCGATACAAAGTCGCACTCAAAGCAACTAAAGAGACAATTAATAAAAGCGTTTGATCCAAACGATCAAAGACACAAACTTTAAAACAAAGGATCAACAAAATAATTAAAGGAATCATTGTATCTGTTTGCATTGTGCTATGACGGATTGATTCCGTAAAGTGAAACAAGAGCCAGGTGGCTAGCGCCAACGCTACGGTCAGCCAGTCAATAAATTTTAATTTTGTACAATTTAATAGCAGTACAAGTATTACTGCTATTAATAATAAAATTGAACTATTGGCATACATATATTTTGTGACTGGCGCATCAATTCCTACGACCCACATCGTATACGAGCCGATCATTGTTACTAATAAAATAAGTCGACCGATTCTATTCAATACTTTTCCCATATTCAAACCTCATTCCATGAATGAATCACTAGTCGTTTATTCGATAAATATATGCCCCGTTCTGATCAGGTCCATATAATTTTTCAAAATGAATCGTTGGTGTGTCTAACGGTTCTAATGGTTTATAAACGACCGCATATTTAATCCCATATTCTTTTAATTTTTCTGGAGATAAACGAGCAATAATCGCATCTTTTTGCATCAACTCTAAAACAGGGGCCTGATTTCCTACTTCAACATTGATGTGCGCATAGCGATTATAAATAAATGTGTCTTTTCCTTTTGGATCTAATGGTTTCCAAGCCTCTAAGTCAGGTGTAAAAGCGACACCGTTAAATGTATGCACACCTAACATTGGCAAATAGCCATACATCAAGCGTTCGCCCACCCACAATTGGTTGGGGTCTTTTTTGTTAATTTCTTCCACTTCTACCGCTAATTTTTTTCCATAGACAGCAGAAACGCCTCGAGAAATTGGATTAACAAAGGCACCAGAAACCATAATGATTCCTAATAAGACAAGGACAAATAACGTGCGCCAACGTTTAAATAAAGCAACAATTAAAACGGTAGCGACAACTAAGACACCAATAATGTCCATTCGTGTAACGTATAACCGTAAATTGCCCGTATATAAAACAAAGAAATACAGAACAACATTTAATCCTAGCGCCCCTAACCAGGCCATCATTGGAATTTTTGCTTGGCGATTCCATAAATAATCGATGAACCATAAACTCAACAACACAGCGGCAAACCCGAAGGATAACATCGCCCGTTGTTCTGGCACATAAGACCACAATGTCAACTTAGCAAAAATTGTTGGAAATTGAACGCTCATCCAAACTAAGTTAAATAAACAATACACGAATAAGACAAAACCGTAAATGTTTTCTTTGATTTTTTTATAAAAAATAAATGGTGAGAGCGGCAAAATAACAAAAAATAATTGATAAAAACTACTGATTTCCGAATTATTTGAATATGGAACATCTTGAAACGGCATTTTCCAATTTGTTAAAAATAACAAAATGTCGCGTTTAGGCATATCGCCACCTAAACTTACCCGTTTTCCTGGATAAGCGGTATCCATTACTGCTTTTAAGGAATCCAATGAGCCATATAGCGAGCCGCCAACAATAATCGCCGTCATCAAGAGTGCCCCACCTATCAGGACCCCATCCCACTTATCCAACTTAATTTTTTTACGAAATTCTAAAAAAAATAAAATTAAAAATAATAAAATCAAATAACCAAGTGGTACTTGTAACGCAGGATAAATAACTAAAACAAATCCTGAAGCCATAATAACAGCCGTTATCGCACAAATGACACGACGTCGAACACTACTATGATAATAGAAATAATTATAAATTCCCACTAAAAAACCTAAGCCAAAAAATACTAAATCTCCAACTGGCGAGACAAACCACCATTGAAGGGCCGAAGAAAACGGAATCCAAACACTTGCTAACAAAGCTAAATATTTATTCCGCCGTGTGACGATCAAGCCAATTTCAAAAGAAAATAAAATTAAGCCAATTAATTTAAGATTCCAATACCATGATAAGCCATATTCTTTGCCTAATAGTACATAGCCCCACGTAAAAGGTTTCGCTAACGTGGCCAAATTCCACGCTGGCGAATTATAGCCTACCACCACGTCTTGACCATTTAACGTAATCACATCATTATGTGTTTTCAAACCTGTTTGTGTTTGTGAGAGGCTAAATGGGGTTTGAACGAGCCATTCATCCGAGCGAACACCTCTTGGTTCACCAGCAATTAATGAACTTTTTTGACCATCCGCATATTCAGAAACATACGCATCCCACATGTTTAATGAACTACCATGGACTTTAAAGGCTACCAGTAAAATAAAAATGACTGCCGCTAGCAGATAGCGCCAGCGTAACAAATGATCAACCAAGCGAGCGCTCTGCTCAGCTTGGTTGCGTAATGGTTGTTTTTCTTTTCTTGTAGTTAGTTGTTGTTCCATCTTTTCGCTCCATTTCGTCATCCGCAATTGCATCTAGTCAATTCGTAATGAAAAGTTGGGAATATCCCTTGTCAGATTAGGATTATAAAATGGATCATTTTCAATTAAAGGTCCCCATTTTTCTTCCATCATCACTTTTTCTTGTTCAAAACGTTTTTTCTTTTTGCCTTTATCATCATATCCACGAGTTTGAGATTCAAAATGATAAAGCTCTGCTTCATGAAGCCAGACGTTGTCACGTCCTAAAGCTTGGACTTTCAGGCATAAATCAACATCATTGAAAGCTACGGTAAACGCTTCTTCAAAACCACCAACTGCATCAAAATCTGCTTTTTTCATAAGTAAGCATGCGGCAGTTACTGCTGAATAATTAACATTAATAGCTAACCGACCAAAATAGCCTAAGTCACCATGGGGATAACCATAATGACCATGTCCAGCGACACCACCTAATCCTAAAATAACGCCTGCGTGTTGGACCGTATTATTTGGATACAATAATTTCGCACCTACACAGCCAATCCGTTCTTGCTGAGCAAATGAAACCATCAAGGTTAACCAATTCTCTGTAATCACTTCGGTATCATTATTTAAAAATAATAAATACTCTCCGTGCGCTTTTTTCGCTGCACGATTGTTAATAGTTGAGAAATTGAATGGAATATCGATTGATTCAACGAAAAAGCGGCCAGGCAATTGTTGTTCAAATTCTGCATACAATTCGTGCATTTTTGGATCTGTACTTCCATTGTCAGCCATAATAATCTCGTAATTTTGGTAGGTTGTTTTTTCAATAATCGATGAAACACAACGTTGTACGTCTTTATAGCCATTTTTAGTTGGAATAATAATTGAGACTAACTTTTCAGATTCAATGTCATAATAAACATCGTATAAGCCATTCGCCGCCCCATGCGTTGCATGACCATTAATACCTTGACGAACGAGCGCATCTTGCACGGCTCTTAGCCCCGCTTCAAAAGCATAACCTTTGGAGCCCTGATCCACTGCTGTTGAGGTTGGCAGCATCCGCCAATAGTAAAGAACTTTTGGAATATGTTTGATGCGTTCTTTTGTCGTTTTTTCAGTAAATCTTAAGACTAAATCGTAGTCTTGAGAACCTTCGTAACCTTTTCGAAAGCCGCCAATTTCTTCTAGAATACTCCGACGATACACGCCTAAATGCGAAATGTAATTGGTTCCTAAAAGTAAATCAGGTGACCAATCTGGTTTAAAGGCTGGATCAGAACGATTTCCATCCATGTCAATCTTATCTTCATCACTATAAATTAAATCCAGTTCTGGGTTTTCATTCAGCACTTTAGCCACTTCATAAAAAGCATTGATTGCTAATTCATCATCGTTGTCTAGTAAGGCGACAAATTCTCCGGTAGCAATCGCTAAAGCAGAGTTGGTCGCTTCGGAAATATGACCATTTTGTTCACGAAAGACGACCCGGATTCGCTCATCCAATTGTTGGTACTCAGTTAAAATCTTTTTGACATTAGGATCTGTTGAGGCATCATCGGCCATACATAATTCCCAGTTAGTATAGACTTGATTCAAAATAGAATCAATGCACAACCGAAGCCATTTTTCTTCAACATTATACACTGGCATCGCAATGGAAATTTTAGGCTGATAATGAAATGTTGCGATTTCTTGCGTCATCGCTTCTATGTCTAGTACTTCATTTCTAGCTAACCAGTTAGGATACGAAGCTTGATTTCTTAGTTTCTCAATTTTCGCTCGTTGAATGGTATGAGAAATACCATTTTTAGCCATATACTTAAATCCTTTTTTGGCTTTTATCCAGAGACGAGTCACTTTATCTTCTGTCCCTGGAATCACTGGATATTTTTTATTCAAGGGAAAATCCACCGTTACAACATGTGCTGATGATTGAAAATGAAAAGGGAGTACTTTTTTTTGTTTAATTCCTTCAAGTGTAACAACAAAGCCAGCTTCAATCGCAGGCTCTGTTTGATAAATTTGATTAACATCTTCACGTAAAACGCGCTGAATGTTATAAGCGGACACTTGGTTTTCATTATTAATTGTGAAAGTTGGGCTTTCTTTAGTGATTGTATCTAACGCCCAACCTGTAATGGTTAAATTATTTGTTGTTTTGTCGCGATAGATACTATCAAAGATCACCTTAATGTCTTCATTCATGTGCATTCTCCTTATAGATGTTTCGGATTTCGGTAGGGATCAACTAAAGCTTCCGCGGTCCATTTTTCCGCAAGTTCTTTATAAGATCCTTTTTTATCATGGTTTTGCATTTTTTCGTCTGCTTTCAAAATTGCATAGGACACATATACATTTCGTTTACCAGCGCTAGCAAATTGTAACGATAAATCGACACCCATCCACTCTTTTCCTAAGTTTTCGTTAATTCCTTCTAAATTTAGGTAAAGTTGTTTATTGAATAGTAAGCAGTCTTCAGTTGCTGCTTGAATATTTCTTGGTAAAGCAATTCTGTAATAGTAACCTAAGCTTTTACCAGGGGTGCCTTTTTCAGGATAAAGTAATCGACCTTTGTCTGTATCAACTGATACTCCCACTGTTTCCACGCGATAGCGTGCGTCAACTACGCGGCCAGTCACTAAACCAGAGGTCTCTTGTTGACCAATGTTCATTAACTCTTTTAACCAATCATTTTTCGTTGGTACCAATCCAGCATTTAATAAAGCCACATATTCTCCCTTAGCAGCTTGAATCATGCCATGACGAGTTTCTGTTGAAACATAACGAAGACGGTCATTTTGGATATTTATTTGATTCTCGAAGCGTGCAGGCAATAGAATTTCATAATTTGTATAGGCAGTTTTTTCTAATAATTGACGTAAGTAACTACTCATATTCTCTGTATCATTCGTAATAATCAATGATACCATCGGCACATGATCATAAAGATAGTTAATTTTATAGGAACCATAAAATTCGGCAATCTCTACTTGTGCTTTTAAGCCACGGCGTTCCGTTGCCGCTTGGACCGCTTTTTGACCAGCTACATAGGCGTAACCTTTGCTTTCAGGGTTTAGAGCAGTCGATGATTCAATGGCACGCCAATGATACATCATACCAGGAATATGCTTGATTTTCGTTGCTTGTTCCGTTGCTCGCAATACGAAATCATAGTCTTGAGCGCCGTTATATGCTGAATTCAATCCGCCTACTTTTTCTAATAAATCACGTTTCACAACAACAAAGTGTGTAATGTAATTATGGTTTAAAATCAGTTCTGGATTCCAGTCCGATTTGTAAAACGCGTTGAAGCGACGACCATTTTCTGTAATTTTATCTTCATCAGTATAAAGAAAATCAATCGTTGGGTCTGTGTTTAAAGCTTTGACCACTTCATATAATGCTTGTGGCGCTAATTCATCATCGTTATCCATGAAACCAACAAAATCGCCAGTAGCAATCGACAAAGCTGAGTTAGTTGCTTCTGAAATATGTCCGTTTTCTTCGCGATAAATAACTTTGATTCGTTGATCTAGTTCTTTATATTTTTCTAGCATGGGCTTAATATGTTCGCTTGGCGATGCATCATCTGCTAAACATAACTCCCAATTTTCATAGTACTGATTTTGTAAAGAAGAGACACATGCTGCAAGCCATTTTTCTTCGACATTATAAACAGGCACAGCGACAGAAATTTTAGGCTGAAATTGGAACGTTTTAATTTCCGCCAAAACTGCCTCCACGTCAACAGGAGCTTCTGCTTTTTCTTGTCGTTTAAAGTACCACTTCACTGAGCCCATCAAACCACGTGTCTGAATCGAACGCCATGCTCGATCAAATTTTGTGCCTGGTTGAACCATGTTTGGACGCTCCACCACGTATTGAACCTTCTGGCCTGATTTGGTGTCAATGTTTAACGTGTAGGCTGGTAAATCTTCTGGATCTTTAATCGTAATGACAAAACCATAATCTTGATCGCCTTCTAATTCAAACATATCAATAACATCCCGACGATATTCTGTTTCCACGGTATAAGTGACTGATTCACTAGCTTCTGCAATGCTGAATCTTAGCGGATAATTTGTTTGTTTGTCATACGCCCACCCTCTGATAACAGAAACGTTATTTTCTACATCGCGAGCAATATCATCGATGGTTAAATTAATCATTTTATCAAATTTAGTTAACGTGATTCGTTTATATTTTCCAGTAGGCATAGGGGCTGTCTCCGTCTGTTTATTCATTTCTTCTAAAAATTGATTTCTTTCATCTAACAGTGCATGAATAAAGGTATTTTCACGTTCTGAATAGTTGCCTTCAAAGAAATAATCAATGGCTACTGTCAGGTCTTTGCCTGCCATTTGTGCATCGGTTACTTCGATTACAGGTACTTGCGTATCTAAGAAATAATAGATATTCTCTTGTACCAGAAAAGCATTCGTGGCTGCGACTGGGACAGTCTCGCCGTCTATCGTCATGGATAATTTGACAATTGCCCCCGTTAAACTTGGGAATAATTTTATCAGTTGGACGTCTTCTGGTATCTTCAGTTGGAACTGTTTTGTTTCAGGTTTTTGTAAATCAACTGGTTGATCCAACTCAGTCTCTTTTTCTTCGCCGCAATTAATTAAAATATGAACGTTTTTTTCATTGTATGAATTTACTGGTGTCACTCGCTCTGGCTGTTCTACTGGTTCAGCAGTCAAGGCAAAAAAGTACTGATACACTTCGCCAAAGGGACGCGCTTTAAAAGCTGCTTGTACTTCTACAGGTAACGCTTCATACGTCGTAGGAATTTCGTTGTAGCCAACTTGATTAAATGTAAAATCTTCTTTGGCAATGTATAAACCAACTTCTGCAAAAACTTTTTCAAATCCTTCTTGTAAATAGAATGATTTATGCGTAGCATCCAACAGCCCAGTTTCATTCCATGTTAAACGATTATTAAATAAATCAATTAAGACAGAATTATGCGCCAAATTAGGGAACGTGATTAAAATTTGACCGCCTGGTTTTAAAAATGGTTTAACTTTTGCTAAGGCGCTTTGAGGATTCATTAAATGTTCTAACACATCCGCAAAAACGATATAATCAAACGTCTTACCAGCAAAGTATTCGACCCAATCATTTTCATCAATATTGCCATAAAAGGCATCTGTTGAAAATTGACTGACATGATCATAAAGTTCTTTGTCTAATTCAACAATTGAGACCCGGCACTTTTTTTCTTCCATCAAATAGCTAGTCATTCGCCCATTACCTGGACCAAATTCCAAGACATCACTATTTTCTTTGATTTGTGCTACGATTTTCCCAACACTGGTACTCTCGTCTGTTTCCATTTCAAAATCATACTTCATCTTTTGTCGTATCCTTCCATTTATGATCTAAGATGACAATTCCTTCTCCAGCATAACGACCGGTAATAAACATCGTCACGTATTTTGTTTTGTAGACTAATGGGACTGTTGCATGTTCCTCAAAGAAAGCAATATCAAAATAATATTCACCTGTTAATAATGACATTTTTTCATATTCTAAATAAAAAACATTCCGTCCTTTTTTCCAAGGAATTTGCACGCCATCTAACAACGTATTTAAGCCACAGACATAATGATTGTCCACTGTTCGAATAGCGACCCCACAAACAGGCTTCTTAATTTGGTCATTTTTGACAGTATATTCAATTTTTACAATCACTTTTTCATCTTGCGTTACCATTTCTAATGGTTCATAATCCGCGTTTAAAAGTTCCGCATGATCCACTTCAATAATATCTGGTGTTGGGGTTTCATCTTTCATGGTCGCTTCGCGGTCAACTGTTTTAATTGATTTCTTTTTCAAAAAGTTTTCGTAATTGGTCGTCACGTCCATCGTATCTCCATATTCAACGACTTTCCCGTGTTGCAACCAAAAAGTTCTATCACAAAAACGGCGGATGGAGTTTACATCGTGAGAAACAAATAAAATTGTTTTACCAGAATTTTTAATTTCCGTAAATTTTTCCATACATTTTAATTGAAACTCTAAATCCCCGACAGCCAACGCTTCATCGACAATTAAAATATCAGGATCCACGTTAATAGCTACCGCAAAAGCCAAGCGGACAAACATACCACTAGAGTACGTTTTAACTGGTTGATACAAATGATCGCCGATGTCAGCAAAATCAATGACATCTTGGACACGCTCTTCCATCTCTTCTCGGGAAAAACCCAAGACCATTCCATTTAAGAAAATATTTTCATATCCTGAATATTCAGGGTTAAAACCTGAACCTAATTCAAGCAACGCTGAAATTTTCCCATTAATCACCATGGACCCGGAGGTTGGCGTTAATACCCCTGTAATAATTTTTAACATGGTTGATTTTCCAGAGCCATTTTCGCCGACAAAGCCAATCATCTCGCCTTTTTTAATTTGCATCGTGACATCGTCTAACGCATAAAACAAATCGTGGTAGGATTTTTTGGTTGGACTAAGCGCTTCTTTAAACCGATCGGACGGCTTTTTATACATGTTGTATGTTTTGGTAATATGTTGGATATCGATTGCATATTCTGACATGTCGTTCTCTCCTTATAGTACATCTGAAAAATGTGGTTTTAAGCGTCTAAACACGGTTGAGCCAATTAATAGTAAAACAATAGTAACTCCCCAGAAATATAAGCTATATTGCCAATGTTCCCAGAACCATGCACCGCCTAAATAAGATTCGCGGTATCCTTGAACAATATAATATAATGGATTGATTTTTAAGATTGTCGCAATCATTCCAGTTGGTTGCCATAAAATTGGCAATGTCCACATAACTGTTTGCATAATGATATTGATAAATTGCATAATATCAGGTAAAAATGGTTGTGTTGAAGCAGTAATCCACGTAATTGCTGTTAAAAAGACTAATAAACAAGCTAAGTAGTAAATTAATTGCAAACTGTACAGACTTGGGTAATAACCGTTAGCTGTAGTAATTACAAAACCAATTAGAATGAAAAACAAGTGGGTGTACAAGTTCGATAAAATTTTAGACGTTGGTAAAATTTGTACATTAAACACGACTTTTTTAACTAAATAACTATATTCACGAAACACATTCGTGGCTGATAATAACGAATCTGAAAAGAAGAACCAAGGTACCATCCCTGTTACTAAATAGACAATGAACGGCATATTGTCGCCTGCTCTAGAACGAAGGCCTACAGAAAAGACAAACCAATACGTCAAAACAGTTACTAATGGCGTTAAAAACGCCCAGACAATCCCTAGTGCTGAACCAGCATACTTGGCCTTAAAATCATTAAATGAAAATTGTAGTAACAATTTTTTGTTCTGAAAAATATTCTTAAAAATTGAAAATGTTTCTTTAAACATATACTTATTCCTTCCGTAATAAACTATTTTTATCTAAAATTTTTGGATACAAAAATGCCATTTTAAACAACATTTCTATTTTATCGATAAACGCCTAGCTTTTCAATAGTAGACCCCTTTTTATAAAGAAAAATTTAACTGATTTCGCTATATTAAAAAATCTTGTCCAATTTTTAGGAGATTATGCTACAATAATGGAGGTCTTGCATTTTTTGCACGGAAACTATTTTTGAGAGAAGGGAAATTATGGTTCTTTTTATTATTTACGTATTTCTGTCTTCTGCTGGTCTGGTCTTATTTAAACTAGGTTCTAGCAGTTTGAACATCCAACTCCAACAAACAATCTTTTCAATGAATATCTCACTTATATCTTTATTAGGTTTATTTTGTTATTTAATTAGTTTTATTTTATGGATGTTAATTATTAGTCGTTCCGATGTTTCTTACATTGTTCCTTTAGGCGTTGCCTGTACAAACATCGCTAT
This sequence comes from Enterococcus sp. DIV0294, assembly GCF_050558155.1. Lineage (NCBI taxonomy): Bacteria > Bacillati > Bacillota > Bacilli > Lactobacillales > Enterococcaceae > Enterococcus > Enterococcus sp. DIV0294. Next base: position 1,834,879 of record NZ_CP187889.1, read on the forward strand.
TTTAATTGCTTCAAATCTTATTCTAAAAGAGACAATTACAACGAATGCCCTTATTGGTGCTGTGGTTATTATTGTCGGCATTGTGATTATGAATCTTAAATAAAAAAGATCGCTATTCATTGAGCTGACCCTTAAAAATTAGACTTTCAGGTCCAACTTTTAAGGGTCACTACACATTAGCGATCTTTTTTATTTTCTTCAGATTTCATGATAGATAATTCCTGCAATAATGTTTTAATGCGATTTTCGTGTTTTGAAATCAACACAGAATTTTTAATTTCCATAATTAAAAGGACAATCACCGCAGCTGATAATAAGAAGTTTGATGTTGTTTCAAACCCAAAGGCCATTGCTAACCATTCTGCCACATGCGGGAAAATAGCAAAAATAATTAAGACAATTGAGATTAATAACCAAATCAAGGCATTTTTTAGGAGAAAAATATTTTTATTAATCCCTCGAATAATGTATAAGAAAAAGCCAATTGCAAATAAAAATAAAGCTAGCCATAACACGGTTGGTAGCATCAATCTCCCTCCTTCATAAAGGCAGCAATCAGAATTGCTGAGCCGACTTCCAGCATATACTTCACAGAAGCCAATGCACGAATCGAAGAAACACCACCAAGCCGTTCCATCATATTGACAGGTCTTTCAACAATCACAAAGCGTTTTTTAATTAAGTGAACAATCGATTCTGGCTCGGGATAATTTGTCGGATAACGCTTTGCAAAAAAAGCAATCACTTTCCGATTTCCCGCTCGATAACCAGAAGTCACATCATAAATTGTTTTACCAGAAGCCATTCGAATACAAAAGGATAACAAACGAATACCAAAACGGCGCATTTTCGTACTTTGAAAAGCCGCTTCGTTTCCAGGAATGAAACGAGAGCCAATCGAAAAATCACATTTACCCTCTGCTAATGGTTCCAGTAAAATAGGTAAACTATTGATATCATGTTGACCATCACCATCAAACTGAACCGCCACATCATACTCATTTTCTAAGGCATATTTATAGCCGGTCTGTACCGCCCCGCCAATACCTAAATTCAACACTAAATGAATGGCATTAATTTGGTTGACTTCTAAAATTTGTTTGGTTCCATCTGTCGAGCCATCATTAATTACCACATAATCCAATTCATGTTGAAAATACGTAACTTCCTGTTTAAATGTTTCAATGGAAGCAATCGTCCGCAAAATGTTTTCTTCCTCATTGTAAGCAGGAATGATTAAAAGTACCTTCATAAAGAGAAACACCTTTCCACTTTTTCTCTAACAAAACCCCTCACTTACACAAAACAATTTATTGTTGAACATTTTCTAACATTTGTGCTAAGGCTTCTTGCCAAGTAGGAATTTTAAAGCCTAACGCTTCTGTTTTACTTAAATCCATGACAGAATATTGTGGTCTTTGCGCCTTTTGTGGAAATTGAGTTGAATCCACTGGCAGTACTTCCACTTCAGTATCTTTTAAAATTTCTTTAGCAAACTGATACCAGCTACAGCTGTTTTCATTAGACAAATGATAAACACCAAATGGCGCTTTTTCTGCAATAACAAATGCCATAAATTCGGCTAACGTTCTTGTCCAAGTTGGGCGGCCAAACTGATCGTCCACTACCGTTAGTTGGTCTCTTGTTTCCGCTAATTTTTGCATGGTAAAGACAAAGTTATGACCGTATTGACCAAATACCCATGATGTTCGAATAATATAATAGTCGTCCAGGATTTCTTGGACCGCTTGTTCACCTAATAACTTCGTCCGACCATACTCATTTAAAGGATTCGGTTGATCATCAATCGCATAGACGCCTTCTTTTTTAGTTCCATCAAAAATATAATCTGTACTTACGTAAACAAGTGTCGCCCCCACTGCTTTAGCAGCTTCTGCAACATGACGTGTGCCATCTACATTCACTTTTTCATCTAATTCCTTGCCTTCGTCTTCTGCTTTATCAACAGCTGTATAAGCAGCACAATGATAAATGACGCTTGGTTGAATTTCTTTCACTTTTGCCAACGTACTATCCGCATCAGTAATATCTAATTCTGTGGAATCCGTTGAAACATACTCAATTCCTTGTTCGTCTAATAGGTGACGTAATTCTGTGCCCAATTGGCCATTTCCACCAGTAATTAAAATCATTTTTTTCGCTCCTTCTTGAAAAAAAGGCAGGGCAAAGTAGCTTTTGTACTTTGCCATCGCCTTTCGACTGTTATCTCACATGTCAGAAAAAATTACTGACCATTTTGTGCATATTTTGCTTCAACAGCTTCTTTATCTGCACGCCACCAGTCTTCATTTTCTGTATACCACTTGATTGTTTCTGCCAAGCCTTCACGGAAATTCGTGAATTCTGGTTCCCAACCTAATTCTTCGCGTAATCTGGTTGAATCAATCGCATAACGTAAGTCATGTCCTGCACGATCGTTGACATGCTCATAGGCATCAACAGGTTGTCCCATTAATTCTAAAATTAATTCCATCACTGTTTTATTGTCTTCTTCACCATCGGCTCCAATTAAATATGTTTCGCCAATTTGACCTTTTGTTAAAATTGCCCAAACAGCCGAAGAATGGTCGTTTGTATGAATCCAGTCACGAACATTTTTACCAGCACCATAAAGTTTTGGTGTAATGCCACTTAAGACATTGGTAATTTGACGAGGAATAAATTTTTCAATATGTTGATATGGCCCATAGTTATTTGAACAATTTGAAATTGTTGCTTGTAAGTTGAAAGAACGAACCCACGCTTTGACTAACAAGTCAGATCCTGCTTTTGTTGAAGAATAAGGACTTGAAGGATTGTAAGGCGTTTCGGCAGTGAATTTTTCCCCTTCGCCTTCTCCATGTCCTGGTAAATCTTCTCTTAAAGGTAAATCGCCATAAACTTCATCAGTCGATACATGGTGGTAACGAACATTGTTTTTACGGCAAGCTTCGATCAATGTATACGTCCCAATCAGATTGGTTTGTACAAATGGGAATGGGTCGTTTAATGAGTTGTCGTTATGCGATTCAGCAGCATAGTGAACGACCGCATCTGTTTCAGCGACTAAACGATTAACTAATTCAGCATCAGCGATATCTCCTACGACTAATTCCACACGATCACTTGGTAGACCTTCAAGATTTTTTTCATTTCCTGCATACGTTAATTTATCTAATACAGTTACATGAACTTCTGGATGATTCTTTACAACATAATGAACAAAATTTGAGCCGATAAAACCAGCTCCACCTGTTACGATGATTTTTTTCATAATTGAAACTCTCCTACTTTTTTCTTAAATTTCGCCATAGATAAACGGATTTTCCGCTTCAAATTCTTTTAAGGTTGGATGTTTTTGATCCTTTTCTGACGTAATCGCTTTTTCTGGCGCAATTGGCCAATCAATAGCTAACGCTGGATCGTTAAAAGCAATACCGCCGTCTGCTGCCGCATTGTAGTAATTGTCACATTTGTACATAAAGTTCACGTTCGGTGTCAAAGTGACAAAACCATGAGCAAAACCTTTTGGTACTAAAAGCTGACGGTGATTATGTTCTGATAAAATGTAGCCTTCCCATTGGCCATAGTTTGGACTCCCTTTACGAATATCAACAATCACATCTAATACCGCACCTGTTACAACGCGAATTAGTTTTGTTTGCGCAGCTTCGCCTTTTTGAAAATGCAATCCACGCAAGACACCTGCTTCTGTTGATAATGAATGATTATCTTGGACAAAATCAAAGTCTAATCCATGTTCTGCAAATTTAGCTTTGGAATAACTTTCTGTAAAAAAGCCACGATGATCACCGAAAACATCCATTTCGATAATTTTGACATCTTGTAATTTTGTATCAATAACTTTCACGTTTCTTCGCTCCTATTCTGCTGCTAAACGTAGCAAGTATTGGCCGTAGCCATTTTTCTTCAATGGTTGTGCCAATTCTACCAATTGTTCTTTTGTAATATAGCCCATTCGATAAGCAATTTCTTCCAAACAAGCGACTTTTAAATTTTGACGCTTTTCAATTGTTTCAATAAATGTTGACGCTTCTAATAAGGATTCGTGTGTGCCTGTATCTAACCAAGCAAAGCCACGGCCCATTACCTCAACAGAAAGTTTATTTTTTTCAAGGTAGACTTTATTAACGTCTGTTATTTCTAATTCCCCACGTTCTGACGGTTTGATCCCTTTCGCAATTTCAACTACTTCATTGTCGTAAAAATACAAACCTGTCACTGCATAATTTGACTTTGGTTGTGCTGGTTTTTCTTCAATAGAAAGCGCCCGCATCTCTGCATCAAATTCTACCACGCCGAAACGCTCTGGATCATTTACATGGTAACCAAAGACTGTTGCCCCTGACTCTTTAGAAGCCGCTCGTTGCAACATTTTTGATAAGCCGCCACCATAATAAATATTGTCCCCTAAAACTAAGCAGACACTGTCATCACCAATAAATTCTTCACCAATAATAAATGCTTGCGCCAAACCATCTGGGCTTTCTTGTACCGCGTATTCGATATGAATGCCTAAATCATGGCCATCGCCGAATAAGCTTTCAAAACGTGGTGTATCTTCTGGTGTAGAGATAATCAAAATTTCATTAATTCCCGCCAACATTAACGTTGACATTGGGTAATAAATCATTGGTTTGTCGTAAATTGGCATTAATTGTTTTGATGTTGCTTTTGTTAGCGGATATAAGCGTGTCCCGCTTCCGCCTGCTAAAATAATTCCTTTCATGAACAATCTCCTTAAATACTTCTATTTTTAGTTTTTATAAAACCAAATATCCTTCCCTATTATCGCATTAAGCATAGGGTTTGTCATGTTTTTTACGTAAATTTTACAAATCTGTAAAAGTTTAGCGCTGTTCCTTTAAGCGCTGATGTAAAGCTTTTAATAAATTCACACGCCAATTTAATTTTTGTTGGAAACTTGTTTTGGTAATAATAGGGCTGACATTCGCTCCATGTCTTCGGTAAAGCACTAATGGTTCTTTAATGAGACCCGTTTGCTTTTTCCGTGCAGCTAATAAGCCAATCCACATATCATGCATAGGAACTTCTGGCGGAATGGGTAAAATGACGTTTTTCATCTCTTGACGAAAGGCCATACCTGCCCCAATATAGCCACTTTTTATCGCATTTCGCCAAAACCCTGGTTTGACTTTTCGGAACTTAAAATAAGAGGGATTGGTAACTTGTAAATCCGCATCAACAATTTTCAAGTCACTAATAACCACTTGGATGTCAGGGTGCGTTTCAAAATATTCTGTCACTGTCGTTACTTTATTTGGCAACCAAACGTCATCTTGATCTGCTAAAAATATTACTTCGCCTTTCGTATGCGTAAGCGCAAATGCAAAATTAGCAATCACTCCTTGCCCTGGACCTTGTAACAATTGAATTTGGGGATAATTCGCTGCATACGTTCTCAAAATTTCCAACGTATGATCAGTAGAACCATCATCTGAAATAATTAGTTCATCTTCTTCACTGACTTGTAAAAGAATACTATCTAATTGTTCCGCGAGATATTTTTCTCCATTATATGTCGCAATACAAACTGAGATCATAGATTATCCTTTCATTAACTTGAGAAATTCTGCCAATGTTTGCCGCCAAATTTGGCGATTTTTGACAGTTAAAAATTGCTTACTACTGCGTAAAAATAAATGGCGTCGATGATGGGAAAACTTTTCTTGATCATATCGACGATAAAATAACGTTTCTGCTTCAATAATAGAGCGATAACGTTGAGAACTCATTGTACGATAATCTAAAACAGACAATTCTTGTTTTAGGTGGACTGGTAAGACTTCAATCTTTTTATTGGCTTTATTCAATTGATAAAAGAACCAATGATCTAAATAGTCCAAAGGAAATTCTTCCGAAAATCCTTCCAACCAGCGCAGTGTTTCTGCCGTAATGACTGTACCAGAATTGATAGCCATCAACGGTTGGTTGGCTATCCCTGCTGTTGGCTTTGCTCCTTTAAGTCCAACATATTGATCACTATAAACTGGCGAAATTTGTTGTCCATTTGCTTCTACAATTGGAACATAGACTGCCACAGTCGGATCTAACGGCATGATGATCAACGTATCAAAATAAGAGGCTGGCACTTCTGTGTCTTGGTCAAGGAGCAACAATAATTCACATTGATTCGCTTGACTAAAAGCAATCGCTTCATTATAAGCGGTCGCTAGGCCTGGATTATCAGGATTATGTCGATAAGTAACATTTTGTTGTAAAAATAATGCATCTTCTTGAGGAAGTGGGCTGTTGTCATAAATAAATAAGTGCAATTCGGGGTGATTTACCACTTCTTTTAATAACAAATAATTCGGCGTATCAGCCATTTTCATTTGATATAAGACGATGACTACCGCTAATCTTTGACTCATTAAAAGAACCTCCAGCCCCATTTGTTAAAAAATTTTCCCATTGATTGCATAAAGATTTTAAACAATTTTCGACTTTTATGGGCGCCCTTTTCATACATGTGAACAACCGTTTCAAAAGGCGTATAGAGAATCCGATAGCCTGCTTTGCCAAAGCGTAAACATAAATCGTTGTCTTCAAAGTACATGAAGAAACGTTCATCGAACCCACCAATTTCAACGAATTTTTCACGATCAATCAACATAAAACAGCCTGATCCCATTTTAATATCCGTTGTTTCTGTATCCGACAAATCGCGACATTCATAAATACTCAAACGTTTATCAAAAATTTTCTTTACAAATTGAAAGGGAATAAAACGTAACATATAATCGAAGACATCTAATTTTTGACGAACTAAATATTGCGTCGTGCCATCTTCATTTAACACTTTAGGGCTAACGACTGCAATGTTCTTATCTATTTTGATACGGTCTAATAGACGATCAAGCACGTCTTTAGTAACCAAAACATCGGGATTAAAAATAATTGCATACTTTGTCGAAGCATTGAATAACACTTGATTATGACCATGACCAAACCCTTGATTTTCTTCAGCGCGATGGATAGTAATAAATGGTTCATATGTTGTTAATTTTTCAAGATACGCTGTTTCAGAATGATTGTCATAGATATGAATATCATAGATACTATCAGTACCTAGTTCGGCTTTTAATTGGTCTAGTACATTAAAAATGTAACGACTATTATAAGTGACAATCGAGATTGTTACCATTTCTTGCATGCTCATTTCTCCTTACTACTGAAACATCGTCTTAAAAAAAAAGCATATGTTTCACACATATACTTTTTTAAGTTTAATGGAATTATATCATAGGTTTACGCTCTCGCAAAGCAACCTAAAGATTTCTTTACTTTCTCTTAGAATGCTTGCCAAGTCGCTTTTTCATTTGCTCCTGACGATATTCACGATTCCCTAAAATCCGTAACAAATACATCAACGGTTGATGTCCTTCGCCAACTAGACCGATTAGTTCAATAAATAATTCTAAGCCAATTAAACAAAAGACAATTAATAAAATTGATGCTACTGTACTTGAATAGCTGAACAATAAAGAGACAAAGGAAAAAACTAACGCTAATGCATAAATAGTCATGACCGCCCCTTTATGGGTAAAACCTAAAGATAACAAGCGGTGATGCAAATGCATTTTATCTGCTGAGGAAATGGGCTTCTTGTTCAATAGCCGTCGAATAATTGCATAAACCGTATCCGTAATTGGCACACCTAAAATCACCATTGGCGTAATTACCGTAATAAACGTAGCATTTTTCAAGCCCTGTAACGACATTACTGCAATCATAAACCCGAGGAATAACGCCCCGGTATCTCCTAGAAATATTTTAGCTGGATAAAAATTGTATGGGAAAAATCCCGCAATGCTCGCAACTAAAATAAAAATAACAATTGGAATATAGACCGTTTTAGCATGTAGGAAAAAATACCCTGTAATACCAATCGTGGTTAATCCAATAATGGATACGCCTGATGCTAAACCATCCAAACCATCAATTAAATTTACTGCATTTGTAATCGCTAAAATCCACAATAAAGTTAGTGGTAAACTAAACCAGCGCAAATCAATCATTCCAACGACTGGCAACGTCACAAAATCTATCCGAATTCCAGCAACAAAATAAATGACTAATGCTGCTAACAAAATACCGATTGTTTTTTTCATTGGAGTAATCTCTTTAATATCATCAATGAGGCCTGTCAAAACAACCATTCCACCAGCCAAAATAATCGGCCAAATATAATCTTGTGGGATAATCGAACGAAAAATCAATAAACATGAACTAGCAAAAGCAATATAGATTGCAAGTCCTCCTGCTGTAGGCATATTTTTGGTATTGATTCGTCGCTCTCCTGGTGCATCATAGGCGCCAATCCGAAACGCTAGAAGCTTAACAAGTGGTGTTAATAGCAAAGATAAGATAAATGTCATAAATAAACGTATCAAAACTTCATAAATAAATAGTGACATAGTCGAACCCACTTTCTTCTCGTTCAGGGTATATTATACCGTAAACTGAAGCATTTACAAGCTGAAACATGTGTTCTGGCAACGGTTTAGACTTTTTTAAAGAAATCTATTTATTTTTCTTTTTAAACCATCTAAACAAGCGTTGTTCAAAACTTGGTTGTTTTTTTTCTTTATCTCCAGATAAGTATTCATCAACGACAGCGTTGACAATTGCTCCTAAAATAATAATCGTGGCAGCAAAATTCAACCATAACATCAAGATGATAAAACTCCCGATGATTTGATAACTTGCGATTCTAGAACTAAAATATTTTACGTACAAACCAAAAATTTGTGATAATAGCATCCAACCGACTGTCGAAAAAATAGCCCCTGGCAAAATAGAACGTAACGATAATTTCCGATTAGGAACGACCGCATAAATCAAACACATAATCACCAATAAAACAACGGTCGTTAACGGCCATTTTAACGCTTGGAAAGTATCGATCACAGACGTTGAGTAATGGAAAATTGGTTGCAGTAATTCAATAATGTACTGACCCAGACCTAAAATTACTACTACACCAACAATCGCTACCATAAATAACAAAATAACTAAAAATGAGACCACTCTTACGAGAATAAAATTTTTCCTTTGTTCGACACCAAAAGCTTTATTCATCGCGTTTTGTAGTGCATTAATACTTTGACTGGCACTCCAAAATGCTGCTAAAGCGGAAACAGAAAGCAACCCGCCTGAACGTTGAGTCAATAGTGAACGAATCGCTGGTTCTAAGTTCTTATAAACATCTTTCGGAATCGCCTCTGCAATATAAGGCAACACAGAATTAGGGTCGATTCTTAAATAAGGTAAGACATTACCTACCGCAATCAGTAATGGAAACAGCGAGAGTAATAAATAATAGGCAACAACCACTGAGCTGTTGCCTATTTCGGCTGTGACCATGTGACTTTGCGTTGTCTCAATAAAACGCATCAAAGATTGATTCTTTTTGATGTTGTCGAGAAACTTCATCACACACTCTCCTTATTAATAAGTCAATTCTTCGCCTTGTGACGTTAAGATTCTTGGACCTTCTTTCGTAATCGCTAATGAATGTTCATATTGACAGCTTAGACCGCCATCTTCAGTATAAGCAGTCCAACCATTTGGGTCCATTTTCATGCGCCAAGTTCCTGTGTTAACCATTGGCTCAATGGTAATAACCATTCCCTCTTTTAAACGTAGTCCTTTACCTGCTTCACCATAGTGAGGAATCATTGGACTTTCATGGATAGTTGGGCCAATGCCGTGACCTACAAAGTCGCGAACAACCCCATAGCCTTCTCCTTCTACATACGTTTGAATTGCATGACCAATGTCGCCAATTCTATTTCCTACTTGTGCTTGTTCAATCCCAAGATATAGCGCTTTTTTGGTTACTTCCATCAAGCGATCAATTTCAGGTGTTGATTCACCCACGACATAAGACCAGCATGAATCAGAGATTGCGCCCTTTAAGTCGACACACATATCTACTTTGATTAGGTCGCCATCTTTTAATACTTTTTTACGAGGAAATCCGTGGCAGATTTCCTCGTTGATACTACAACAAGTAGCATATTTGTAGCCTTCATAGCCAATTTGAGCCGCCACGCCACCATGACTTTCAATAAAGTCTCTCACAAATACTTCAATATCCCAGCTTGTAATGCCAGGTTTAATAAACGTCCGTAAATGACGGTGAACATCCGCTAATAATTCCCCTGATTCATCCATCATTTCAATTTCTCGTGGTGATTTTAATGTAATCATACTATCTCTCCTAAACTTGTTTCATTCAAATTATTTTATCACATTTTTTGCAAAAAAGATTGTTCAAACACCAATTTTCAAAAAGTCCCTTAATAAAAGCACTCGCTAGTCTTTTATAAGAAATGCGCATCTGCTATAATAAGTGACAGAATTGTATGAGGGGGAAGAAAGTTTATGACGTTAGCTAAAATTGTGTATGCAAGCATGACTGGGAATACAGAAGAAATTGCCGACATTGTTGCAGAAGCATTTGAAGATTTAGAATTAGAGGTCGAAATTGATGAGTGTACGCAAGTCGATGCCGCTGATTTTGAAGAGGCCGATATCTGTGTAGTAGCTACATATACGTATGGCGATGGCGATTTACCTGATGAAATTGTCGACTTTTATGAAGACTTACAAGAAATTGATTTATCAGGAAAAATCTTCGGCGTTTGTGGTTCAGGAGACACGTTTTATGATGATTTTTGTAAATCGGTGGACGACTTCGAAGCAGTCTTTACTCAAATTGGGGCAAAAAAAGGCGCCGACAGCGTTAAAGTTGATCTAGCCGCTGAAGAAGACGACATCCAACGTTTAGAAGAATTTGCGAAAAAATTAGCAACTGCCGCAGAATAACTATGTTGAAATAAATAAAATAAACACCAGAAAAAAATGGCTAGTTCCCATTTTTCTCTGGTGTTTTGATATTCCTAATTTAAAAATAAAATACTGTAATTTAAAGCAGCCGCAAAAGTAACCCAAAGAATATAAGGAATCATCAACCAGCCACGCGTTATTAATTTATAACGCAAGTAGTCCCACTGTTGAACTATTAATAATAGCCATAACAATGAGATATCAATCACAGATAATAAATTGTTTTGTAAAGAAAAAAAGAAAAATGTCCAGAAAAAGTTCGCAATAAATTGTAAAATAAATAGCGTAATCATCCGTTTTTTCTGTTGTTTATTTGGATGAACTAAGATGAAATAAAAAGTAATGCCCATAAAAATATACAACACCAACCACACCGGTCCAAATAACCAGCCTGGCGGAGCAAAACTTGGTAATCTCAACGCTTGATAATATTCTCTCGCATTTACTGAAAATAAGCCCGACAAGAGCCCTAGTCCGGTAATTCCTACAATACTTATCCATAAACGCTTATCTTTCACTCGGTTCATGTTTTTTGCCCCTTTCTATTTCTCTTCTTTACTGTAGCATGGTTGCGAATAATCTACCATTAATACACTTAACAAAAAAAGACCGTTCTTTTAAGAAACAGTCTTTTGCTGTAACCTCACAGAAGCTATCAGCATGAGGTTACACTTTTTTTTAATTTTTATAGGTCAATATCAATTGGTTCATCTCGTTCAAGAATTGCTTCAATACTATCTTTCATTAAATGAATGATTTGTTCTTCTGAAGGATGGATAATTCCAGAAGTCATCAATGCAGCCACACCAGTAGCGACCACCCATGTTCCCATGTGTAAAGAGTCAATTTGAACATCGTTTAAATTAGCATACTCAGGATCAGCTTTTACCGCTTCAGTAAAATAGTGATAAGAGAATTCTTGCATTTTTTTGCCGCCACCATATTCTTCTAAATAAAGCGCACGGTATAACTTACTTTCACTTGTCGCAAAATGAATATAGTTTAAAGCCAAATCAACAATTGTATTCCCGGTATGTTTTACTGGAAATACTTCTTTCGCTAAGTATTTATGAATTTTTTGGAATAAAGCATCGCGTAAATCATCCATGTTTTTAAATTCCAAATAAATCGGTTGGGTGGAACATTTCATTTTATTAGCAATATTACGTGCAGTGAACTTCGAAAATCCTTCAGTGGCGACTACTTCATAGGCAGCTGTTAAAATCTGCTCTTTCGTAATGGTTTTTTTTCTTGCCATAATTCCCTATCCCCTTTATTCATTCATATACAACGCTTCCAAATAAATGCTTATGGTTATTGTAACACGATTTTTCTATTATGCAAAATTAGAACAACTCTTTGTACAAAAGTTCACTGAGCGGGAGCACGACAACTTTTACCCCGACTTAAAATAACAGTTGATAAAGGCTTTATTTCGTTGAGTTCCCTGCTCTTCCGTGTTATGATATGAGCAGTCATTACCCATCAAAATGAAGGAGGAATCACGAATGACCTTAGAGAATTTTAATGAAAATCTAAAGAAATATGCACGTTTAATTGCTGAAACGGGTGTCAATGTTCAGGACAATCATACGGTTGTTTTACAAATCAGTGTTGATCAAGCGCCCCTTGCCCGCTTAATTACGGAAGAAGCTTATCGCTTAGGTGCGGCCGAAGTAATTGTTCAATGGAGCGACGAAACCATTCAACGTGAATTTTTAGCTCATGCTGCAACTGATCGTATTGAAAATGTTCCTCAATATAAAATTGATCAAACCGATGATTGGATTGCCAAAGGCGCAAGCCGAATTAGCGTGGTTTCTTCTAATCCTGATGCATTAGCTGGCGTGGATGCACAACGTGTAGCAGCTTTCCAAGCGGCTAATGGGAAAGCATTGGTCAACCTACGAAAAGCAACGCAAGCCAACAAAGTAAGTTGGACTGTTGTAGCGGCTGCTAGTGAAGGTTGGGCAGCTAAAGTCTTTCCAGAATTAGCAACAAGTGAAGAACAAGTTGATGCACTTTGGAATGAAATTTTCAAAACAACACGAATTTATGAAGAAAACCCAGTCATTGCTTGGGATATCCATGATAAAAAATTACAAGAAAAAGCGGCTGAATTAAACGAACAACAATTTACTGCTTTACACTACACAGCTCCTGGGACAGATTTAACGATTGGTTTGCCTAAAAACCATTTATGGGAAGGCGCTGGTAGTTATAACGCGCGTGGAGAAGAATTCATGGCTAATATGCCAACAGAAGAAGTTTTCACCGCTCCAGATAGTCGCCGCGTTGATGGTTATGTCTCTAGTACAAAACCACTAAGTTATGCTGGCACAATCATTTCGGGCATGAAATTTACATTTAAAGATGGAAAAGTTGTTGACTTCTCAGCTGAACAAGGCGAAGAAGCATTGAAAAATCTCTTAGCTATTGATGAAGGTGCCAAACACTTAGGAGAAGTTGCTTTAGTACCAGACCCTTCACCAATTTCACAATCCGGTTTGATTTTTTATAATACATTGTTTGATGAAAATGCCTCTAATCATTTAGCCTTTGGTTCGGCCTATGCCTTCAACTTACAAGGCGGCACGGAGATGAGCGAAGAAGAATTAGCTGAAGCTGGTTTAAATCGTAGCCAAACACATGTGGACTTTATGGTAGGATCTGACAAAATGAATATTGATGGCATTAAGGAAGACGGGACGATTGTTCCAGTTTTTAGAAATGGCGATTGGGCATAAATTTAAAAAAGAAGCAAGCCGTAAAAAATAACGGCTTGCTTCTTTTTTATTTCAAATAAAAAAGGCTTCTCAGCCTTGATACGTTTCTTATTCAATCAGACACATGGCGGCACTTGCTTAGTGCTGCTTCCTTCCGGATCTGACACAATTCACTAGCCCGCCATTGTCCTAGCCTTTCGGCAAAACCTAGTATAACGTATTTTTATTCTTTTGACTAGTCTTTCTTTTGATTTTTTAAAAGTTTCTCTTCTTTTTTCTTTGCCCGTAACTTTTTAAAGAACTGAACTAGCAATAAGCGACACTCTTCTTCTAAAACGCCTGCTTCGACATAGGCCACATGATTGAAGCGTTCATCTTCTAATAAATTCATCAATGTGCCAGCAGTGCCTGCTTTAGGATCGGTTGCGCCATAATAAACTTCTGGAATTCGTGCTAAAAGCATCGCCCCACTACACATTGGACAAGGCTCTAAAGTTACAAATAATTGGGTTTCTTCTAGACGCCAATTTTCTATCCCGCGACACGCTTCTTGGATTGCATACATTTCTGCATGCGCCGTTGCTTCTTGCCGTGCTTCTCTCAGATTATGCCCGCGGCCAATAATTTCCCCTTGCCGAACAATTACAGCTCCAATAGGCACCTCAGCCAAACCTTCTGCTTTTTTCGCTTCTGCAATGGCTTCTCGCATAAAAAATTCTTTTTCTTCTTGTGTTAACGTTGTTTCTTTTTTTCCCAATTAATTTCCACCTTTCGGCTTTTTCCCACTAAACTTCTGTCTTGCTTCATGGTACAATAAATCAGTGAGGTGTGTCTATGATTATTGAAAATTTATCTCAGCTTTATCCCAAAGGCTATTTATCAAAAACAATTGGTTCCGAAGCCACCTATTCAATTCCTGTTGACGACCAATTTTTCATTGTGAATAAAGCTTTCTTAAGTATTAAAGAACAGCATTTGTTGGAAGCGCTTTTCCCGATTTCTGAAAACCCAACAATTACTGGTAACCATCCTTGGTTCAGTTACTTATTTCAACAGGCAAAATTACCTGCCGAAGGGACCTTTCGTATGTTGCAAATTCAAACGAATGTCACAAAAGAATTACAAGCTGAATGGCAATTTAATTTAACAAAGATGTTTCCAGATACAGTTGATTGTTTCAGTCCAAGTAATAATATGTATATTTTAGTTGAAGAACAGTCAAAAAATACCTTTCAACAAGAAGAAATTCAAGGGATCTTTTTAACATTAGATACAGACTTTGATTGCACTAGTGCTGTATTTGTTGGCAATTTTTATTCCTCTGAAGACATTCTCCGGCGTTGTTTCCATGAAGAACAACGTATTTTTTCAGAAGAACTTAATTCCTCTAGTCGGACGACTGTTTTTAGTTTAACCGATGTCGCCCTCCACTATTTTACCAAGGAAGCCATGAGCCAAAATGTACTTGTTGAGTATTATCGTCGTTTATTAAATAAAGACACCGATATTCAGCCAATCATCAGCGCTTTGTGGAAAAATCAAGGCAATATCAGCTCCACTGCAAAAGATTTATTTATGCATCGAAATACTTTACACTATCGGTTGGAAAAGTTTTTTGAACAAACTGGCTTATCTTTAAAAAAAATGGATGATTTAATCTTTTGTTATTTGTTATTAAGAAAGTAGCACGTCCATTTTTTACTCGTATGTTTTTTATTCCCAATTAGAAAGTAGGCGTTCCAATGAAAATTACCGCATATGTCGCTAGTGCATTTAGTAAAAACTACGAAGGTGGCAACAAAGCAGGCGTTGTTTTTATGACACAGCCCTTAACGAGAACCCAAAAAATGGCCATCGCCAAAGAACTAGGATTTGCAGAAACTGCTTTTATTTCATACTCAAAGATTGCTGATTTCCGCCTTGAATATTTTACACCAAAAGAAGAAGTCGACTTATGTGGCCACGCGACAATTGGCGCTTTCACCATTATGAAGCACTTAAATAAATTATTGCAAACAGCATATACAATCGAAACGAACAGCGGTTTGCTCGCAATCACGGCGAACGGTGAACAACTATTTATGGAACAAACTGTTCCAACTTTTTATGATACGCTTACTTTAGAAGAATTGAGCGGCTGCTTTGATTTAAACGCAGTGGCGACAGCTTTTCCTATCCAGATTGTGTCAACGGGTCTAAAAGATATTTTGGTTCCCATTAAAAATGCGCAATTATTACAGGATTTACAACCAAACTTTGAAAAAATTAAGTTACTTAGTCAAAAGTATGGAGTTATTGGGATGCATCTTTTTGCTTTGTCTGAAGAAAATATCATTTGTAGGAATTTTGCGCCCCTTTATGACATCGATGAAGAAGCCGCTACTGGTACATCAAATGGCGCGTTAGCTTGTTATCTGCACCATCACCAAATTTTACAAAAAACCAATTACACTTTTGCCCAAGGTTATACCTTAAACGCTCCTTCAGAAGTCTTAGTGTGTTTGAACACTACACCTCAAAAGACAATTGATCAAGTTCTAGTTGGTGGCAGAGGCTATTATGTTGAAACAAAAGAATTATTTTTATAAAAAAAAGATGGCCTAGGCCATCTTTTTTACTTCATTGCATCTTCAATAAATGTGAAAAAACGTTCTTTTAAAGAATCTGTATTGTCTTTAACTTTTTCGCCATATTCAGCTAATTTTGAACCGCCATCTTTCACACGATCAACAACATTTAAAACAGAATCTAATTCATCATCGGATAAATCATCGACAATCGATAATAATTTTTGGTTTCCATCAAATTTATCGTCTACAAACTTTTTAACTTTATAACGATTGGAAACATGAGATACCTTCTTAATAATTTTTTCAGAAGCGATGACTGCAACAGAGACACTTGCAACTGCAGCAATGCTTAAACCGATACCAATTTTTGTTGATGCTTTCATTTCCTTCAGCTCCTCTGTTATTTTCTATTTTAATCATAACATATTATTACTTTTATGCGTAATAGAAAGATCTTTGCTGGCACTTAGTCTCGGCGGTTGTTGCCACCAAATAAAATAACCAAACGTAAAAGTTGTAAAAAGGTCGAAAGCGCCGCTGCTACGTAGGTAAGTGCAGCTGCAAAAAGAACTTTTCTGGCCATTGGGACTTCTTCTTCTGTTAATAACCCACCTTCAGAAAGAATACTTAATGCACGTCTAGACGCATTAAACTCCACCGGTAAGGTCACCAATTGAAAAATCAAGGCTAATGAAAAAGCCAAAATTCCAATGTTGATTAATGTTTGATTCCAACTAAATAAAACACCAATCAAAATTAGTGGAAAGGAAATGGTTGAACCGATGTTGGCAACTGGAACAATAGCTGCACGAAGACGTAAAGGCACATAGTTCGTATGATCTTGTACCGCATGTCCGCATTCATGAGCCGCCACGCCAATAGCCGCGACCGATGTCGATTGAGCAGTGGCTTCGGATAAGCTCAACATTTTGTTTCCAGAATTATAATTGTCAGTTAAATCACCAGCAATTTGCTGAACTCCAACATCATTAATTTGTTCTTTTTGTAAAATATATTGTGCTGCCTGCGTGCCTGTAACATGTTTACTGCTTCGTACTTGATCATATTTACGAAAGGTACTGTTAACATATGCGGAGGCCGCACCAGAAATCGCAATTCCGATAATTACCAATATATAGGTTGGATCGATTCCAAAATAAAAGGGCATCATTGTCCTCTACCTCCATCTTTTTTCTTTATTGTAGCATGATAGTGAAAAAAAGGGAGCGACAAACGTTGTCTTTTGTTTAAAAAAATGATGAATTTTTCAAGAAAGTGCCAAAACTAACAAAAGTGTCACTCAATTAACGGAAAAAAATATGGCAAATTTCCCAAAAAAAAGGCATACTATTCCTTGAGGTGAGGAAAATGAAAACATTACTAAAAATATTAATTCCCATAGTCATTTTAGCTGGCGGTAGCTGGGGCGTTTATAATTACTATTACGGCGGAGAAGCCTACTATACACAAATCACAACATCTGGTGAAAAGAAAGATGAAAAATCAGCTTCTGGTGAACCGACGACTTTGTATTACTATCAACAACCTGCGTTTAATAAAAACGGTGAAGAAAAGACCATTGAATTAAACGAATATCGTGATCAACCTTTGCGTATGAAAGCCTATCTAAAATTGAAAGTCAATCCCCGTAAAGGCGTGATCAGTTGGAATGAAGTAACAGAAAAAGAAGTCCCTGAAAAAGCTTTAGAAAAATTAAAATAAAGAAAAAACCGTTGGCAAGCGACCAACGGTTTTTTCTTTATAATTGATTACTAATTTTTTCGATATTTTTTAGCATAATGGACACTGTGCCATCTGGATTATTAACAAATTCAATTAAATCGCCATTGCGGTAAACATCTAACGGAACAATTAATTCAATACCGTTATCCATTTTTAACTTCTGTTTGCCAAATTTCTTTTCAGAAATTTCGCGAGATTCTCTGACTGGCGGTGTTTTGTCGACAAACTTCGACTCATTCACTTCTTCTTGGTAAGCTAATTTAGCTGATACATTTTCTTTAAATACTTGCTCAGCAATCTGCTCATTGTCAATCGTTCCCGTTTCCTCAATGCTATCATATACCGCTTCTTTTACCGAAGCCATTAGTTCAAACTCATCTTCGTTAAATTTCTTTCCAATGCGTTTGACTGCCTTTTTAATTTCTTTGATATTTTCTTCCATGGAAGGTGCCGCTTGCGTCTCAATCACTTTTTCAGAGAAATACCAGATTTTTTCTCCTGAAAATTCATATCTTTTCTCTAGTAATTCAAACGCTAATGTATCTAAGTCAACTGTAATTCCTTCATCTGGTTTTTGTGATTTTGAAGACAAAATTGCTCGATTGATAATCAGTTTGTTATAAACGGATTCTTCTTCATAGTCGACGTAATGCGTGTAACTTTCTTTATAGTTTAATTTAATCATTGCGACATGTAACACCGTATCTAATTCATATAAAATGAACAAAATATCAGCACTAGGCGCATCTTCGCTTCCTGAATAAACATCATACCAATGTTGGGTAACTTCTTGGCTTTTCTTCACAAAATCACTAGGAATCCCACGTAACGTGTCAACAAAGGAACTATTTTCCGCCAATGTTCCAGTCTTTGTTTGTGCAGTCGAAAGTTTTGAAATTTTTGCAGTTAAATACGTTCGAATATACTCAGTGGTTAAATCTAGTTCCTTTTCAGAGAAAACCGGCGTCCCAGTTTCTCGATCAATAATGTGTAAAATTGCTTTTTTTAAATAAATATCCATTTTTACGCTCTCCTTTTCTCAACCTTTTTAGTCTAACTGAAAGAGAGAAAAAAGCCAATAGTTTCTATAAAAAGAAGAAGAATTCGTAGACAAATGTCTACGAATTCTTCTTAACTTCAAAAAGCGATTACCCTTCTTCGCTGTATAACATCCCTGTTGCTTCATCAACTGGATCGACTTTATTAAAGATGCCTTTCTTTCTGAAAATATAAGTTAAGCCCATTGGTACGATAATCGCAATCACCATTGCGACTAAAAACGGCAAGTAATATTGTGGCACAATAGATAAAATTCCTGGCAAGCCACCGACGCCGATACTTGTCGCACGAACGCCCATTAAAGTGGCAAACATTCCGGCCATTGCCGAACCAATCATGCCCGCAACAAATGGATAAACATATTTTAAGTTGATCCCAAACATCGCTGGTTCAGTCACACCTAGGTAACAAGAAATCATTGCTGGAATCGAAACTTGTTCTTCTTTTTTGTTTCCACGATGCATAAAGATAACTGCTAAAACCGCTGAACCTTGTGCAATATTTGATAGAGCAATCATTGGCCATAAGTTGGTTGACTGAAAGTCAGCAATCAACTGTAAATCAATCGCATTACTCATATGATGCAACCCAGTGATGACTAATGGTGCGTACATAAAGCCAAAGACGGCGCCAAATAACCAATTAAATGTTGACGTTAATCCTGCATTTACGATATCAGAAACCCAACTACCAATCGTCCAACCGATTGGTCCTAAAATGACATGTGCAGCCAATACTGTTGGTACTAAAGCAAACAATGGGACAAAAATCATTGAAATTGCTTGAGGAATCACTTTTCTAAAGAAAATTTCAAGATAGGCAAGCAAGAAGCCGGCTAACATAGCTGGGATAACTTGCGCTTGATAACCAATCATGTTAACTTGAGCAAACCCAAAATCCCAGAAAGGAATTTCTGCTGCTTTAGTCGTCGCAACTGAATAAGCATTCAGAAGTTGTGGTGAGACTAATGTAATCCCTAGGACAATCCCCAAAATTTGTGTGGTTCCCATTTTCTTCGTAATACTCCACGTAATCCCAACTGGCAAGAAGTGGAAAATTGCTTCGCCGATTAACCATAAGAATGAATTGACTCCATTCCAAAATTGAGAAACTTCCACGATTGTTTGACCATCAAGAAAGCCAAATGGAACCCCTTCCAAAATATTGCGGAATCCTAAAATCAATCCCCCGATAACAAGTGCAGGAATCAATGGTGTAAAAATCTCAGCTAAAACAGAAACAACTCGTTGAACAGGACTCAAATTACTTTTGGCAGCTGCTTTCCCTTCTTCTTTTGAAACCCCTTCTAAACCGGAAATTGCAGAAAAATCATTATAAAATTGTGGGACTTCATTCCCAATAATTACTTGAAACTGTCCAGCATTTGTAAAGGTTCCTTTTACAGAAGGAATATCTTCAATCACAGGTACATCCGCTTTTTTTGGATCTTTTAATACAAAACGCATTCGAGTTGCACAATGAGAAACAGCTGAAATATTTTCTTTGCCTCCTACTGCTTTCAACAACTGTTGTGCATCGCTTTGAAACTTACCCATTTTACATTCTCCTCTCAAACTTGTATATACAATTAAGTTGTATATACATCATACTTGATTATTCTTTTTTTGGCAAGCGCTTTCTTTCAAAAAAATAATTTTATTTTTTACAAATCCCTTGTCTTTTCTTAAAGAGTCAAACAGAACGCTTTTTTAGCTGCTTCTTTATTGCTATACTACAGAGGGAAAAAACGAAAAGGAGTATGAAAAATGTTTTTTAAAGAAATTCATCACGTGGCAATCAATGCCTCAAATTATCAAGCAACTAAAAATTTTTATGTCGAAAAGTTGGGCTTTGAAGTTCTTCGCGAAAATCATCGTCCCGAAAAAAACGATATTAAATTAGATTTAAAATTAGGCAGCCAAGAATTGGAAATTTTCATTTCTGATCAATTTCCCGCTCGCCCCTCTTATCCTGAAGCTTTAGGATTACGTCATTTAGCTTTTAAAGTTGAACATATTGAAGAAGTGATTGCTTTTTTAAATGAGCAAGGAATTGAAACAGAACCGCTACGAGTAGATGATTTTACGGGTGAAAAAATGACCTTCTTTTTTGATCCAGATAGACTACCTTTAGAACTTCATGAATAATAAATAAAGGAGAGAAACAAAATGAAAGATACCTTTCGCTTAGAAAACCAGACGATTTATTTTGGTACAGAACGGGCAATTTCAGCCAGCCCTCAAACGATTTGGCGCTACCTGACTGAGACAGACAAGCTAAAACAATGGTTTCCAGAATTAGAAATTGGTGAATTAGGTGTTAACGGGTTTTGGCGGTTTATTCTGCCCGATTTTGAAGAAACAATGCCTTTCACTGACTATGCAGAGGAAAAATATCTGGGCGTGACTTGGGATACTGGTATCATCTATTTTGACTTAAAAGAACAAGCACCTCATCAGACCCTGTTAGTCTTTTCAGAATCTCTCCCAGAAAATTTTACAACACCTCGCCATAAAGATATCGCTGGTTGGTCAATTGTTCTCAACCGCTTGAAGCAAGCAGTTGAAACCCCTGATGCAGTACCAGAAAAAATAGATTTTCCGCAAATAGAAAATCATTACTTAGAAAAATTAACGAATTTAGAAAATTAAAAAGTGTGGCACAACGGGTAAATAACCCTCTGTGCCACACTTTTTAAAAACGTAAAATACGCTGATAAACAAATAAACCTAAATCAATTAAGCAAACAACAAAAATTGCCAATAATACAAAAGAGACCCGCAACTCTGCGGCGTACATCCCTCGTAAACTAATTGTTGCCAAACATAACCCAAAAATCGTTGCCATTGTCACTTGTAACACGGTTCCTGGTTTTAGGGCATAAACAAAAATGCCAATCAAACTAGAAACAACGAGGTGTGTCAGTGGCAATTGAAGCCAATTGACAACAAACAGACTAAGGAAACATCCTAAAAGAGTCCCCAAAAAACGTGTCTTAATACGCGTGTTCATTTCTGCTTTCACTGGATGCAAGAGTAGAAAAACATTCATCGGAATCCAAATTATTTTAATGCCTCCTACACTCCACATTAAAATAAAACTCAGCGTAATGGTGAAACTCATACGAATAGCTAAACGAAATCGTTGCACCCTTTCGTCAGGACTTTCTAAAAATTGTTTGAAACTTGTAATCCCAAAAAAAGTCTGTTGTAAGTCGTGCCAGAAATTAATAACCGCCAATTTTTGTTGTTTCATATTTAATTGAATGCTTTTATGGCCTCTACTCTTTAAGCTGGTTAACTGACTTAATCCTGTTTGCCACCAAGCGTTTAGTGTTAAAGCCAATAAAAAAAGACCAATTAAAAAGGCCACAACTTGAGATTGCATCAAAAATGTATTTCCTTTAACCTGGATTAACTGACAAAACGTAAACATCATCAAATAACTATGATACCGCATCGGTGTCGCAGATGAATAAAATAAATAAACAATTAAAAATGTCACACTACTATTTAAAATAATAGACCAGCTAAAGGAACTACTAGCTATAAATGCTAAAAAA
Organism: Enterococcus sp. DIV0294; assembly: GCF_050558155.1. Classification (NCBI taxonomy): domain Bacteria; kingdom Bacillati; phylum Bacillota; class Bacilli; order Lactobacillales; family Enterococcaceae; genus Enterococcus; species Enterococcus sp. DIV0294. The sequence goes on from NZ_CP187889.1 coordinate 1,857,438, forward strand.
CTGATCACAAATTGCCTGATACTCATTTTGAGCAGCGCTACAAACGAATAATCTTTTTTATAGTTAATTTTAAACATAATAGTAAATACAGGCACCATAATTAAATAGCTTGGGGAAAATAAAAAATCCAATGTATAAAAACTAACCAAAAAAAAGGCGATGACTGGGAAAATAGCCCAAACATACGCAAAAAATTGCTGATTTTTTGTACTAAAAAAATAAATAACGATCACTCCAATATCGATTCCTTATCCATTGTAACATGCTTGTCAATTCCCTCCTCAAATTGAATATACCAATTCGTTAAAAATAAATAAAAAAGAAAATAAATACGCTTTCATTTCTCATTTTTTGTGCTATAATCAGCCTATATGATATATCATTTAAAACAAAGGAGCTACTTTCATGAATATTCAAGCGATTGATACGCGACACGGAACTGCCAACCAACATAGTTTTTCAAACGGAAATTGTCTACCCTATACTGGCGTGCCATTTGGGATGAATTTTTACGCCCCGCAAACAACTGACCAAAAAGGCAGCTGGTGGTTTCATCCAGAAGATCGAACATTTCAAGGCTATCGAGTAACGCATCAACCAAGTCCTTGGATGGGTGATTTTAGCCATTTATTAATGACCCCTGTCAGTGGTTCATTGTCGGAACTTTCTTTATTCCATGCCCAAAGTTCTTATCGTCCAGAAGAAAGCCTTTTTTCTCCTGTCGAAATTAACTTAACTCAATTACGCTATCAAATAACTTCTCAATTAATCCCAAGCATGTATGGTGGTATCTTAACCATTGATTATCAACAAAAAGATAATCACTTACTACTAACTCTGCCTGGACGTTATCAAGTAAAACAATTAGATGACCATCAAGTGGCTGTAAAAGTCATCAACTATTCTGGTTGTGAAGATCCAGATTTTAGTTTTTATTTTGTGCTTCATTTTGAACAGCCTTTAACCAAATGGTTTGCCCCTTCTTCAGGTGAAGATGGCAAAATCCTTCTTTCTTTTGGAAATATTGCTCAACAAGTTGTTCATTTTAGTAGTTCATTTATTTCTGAAAAACAAGCGCAGTTAAATTTAGCGCGAGAAATCTCTTTGCGTTCTACTGAGATGCTGCAACAAGGAATCGCAGATTGGCATAATTATTTCGATCGCCTTAAAGTAACGCATGAAAACCCTGAACATACTAAAACGTTTTATCATACACTGTATCGAACATTCCTATTTCCGCAAACCTTTTATGAATTGGACGAAAATCAGCAGCCGATTCATTATGATACGTTCTCGCAAACGGTTCGTCCTGGTGTACTATATACCAATAATGGCTTTTGGGATACTTATAAAACGGTCTACCCATTGTTCTCACTAATTGCTCAAGAAAAATACGAAGAGATGCTAGAAGGCTTTTTAAATAGTTACAACGAAACAGGTTTCTTGCCAAAATGGTTATCTCCAGATGAGCGTGGTTTAATGCCTGGCACCTTGATTGACGCTGTCATTGCTGATGCCGCCGTGAAAAAGATTCGTCCTGACTTGATGCCTCAGTTCCTAGAAGCGATGAAAAAAGGCGCCACACAACAAAGCGAACGAGAAAATTATGGACGTCAAGGAACTCTGGATTATCTAAAATATGGCTATGTTCCTTCAACCTATCATGAATCTGTCAATCATACCTTAGACTATGCGTACAGCGATTTCTGTATTTCGCAAGTTGCAAAAACACTGAATGATTCAGAGACCGCAACATTTTATCGTCAACAAGCCTTGAATTATCAACAACTTTTTAATCCTGAAACTGGCTTTATGCAAGCCAAGGACACTGAAGGCAATTTCCGTCCTGACTTTTTAGATATTCGTTGGGGCAAAGATTACGCCGAAGGAAGTGCTTGGCAATCAAGTTTTGCGGTTTATCAAGATTTTGCAGGTTTGATTAAGCTATATGGTAGCGAGTTAGCTTTCGAAAAAAAATTAATTCAGCTATGCAATCAAGCGCCTAACTTTAACGTTGAAGGCTATGGTTTTGAAATTCATGAAATGAGTGAAATGGCGGCAATTGATTTTGGTCAATTAGCCATCTCAAATCAACCAAGTTTCCATTATCCGTTTCTATTCAGCTACATCGGCAAACCAGAGATGGCTCAACCACTTTTAAAACAACTAATGCAAACATTTGATGCTTCACCAACTGGCTATCCAGGTGATGAAGACAATGGCAGCATGTCTGCTTGGTATATTTTTAATAGCTTAGGCTTTTATCCCGTCACACCAGGAACTGGTGAATATGTAATCGGGATGCCTTTAGTCCAGACGGCGGAAGTAAAACTGTCAAATGGTAAACAATTAACCATTCAGACATCACCAAACAAAGTCCAACAACAATTTATTCATGAAATTCAGTTAAACCAAGAAAAACATACTGCGCCTTACTTTACTCATCAAGAACTATTAAACGGCGGGACTTTAGATTATCAATTAGGGATCGTCCCGAATCCACAAAACACAGCAGAACGACCGTTTTCATTAAGTACAGAAAAATAATAAAAAGAAAGATGTTCATAAAAATTGAACATCTTTCTTTTTATTCTTCGACACCTGCGTAATTTGATTGGTATTGCTCTCGAAATTCTTTTGGCGTAATTCCATTTAATTTTTTAAACATTTTTGAAAAATAGTTGGTATTGTTAAATCCTACTTTTTCTGAAATTTCGTTGATTGTATCATCCGTGTACAATAATAATTTTTGGGCATGCTTGGTACGCACTTGATTCAAATATTGAGAAAAACTCCGCTTGGTTTCTTTTTTGAAAATTTGGCCTAAATAACTAGGGTTCAAATGAAGCTCATCCGCCACCGTTTTTAAGTTTAATTCTTCTAAATAGCCTTGTTCAATTCTTTCTACAGCTTGGCTAACACTTTCTGAATATTTTTTTATTTTAGGTTTATTTTTCACTTCTGCCAAGACTTGCTGCATTAACGCATACAGTGTATTAAGATTGTTGCTAGCTCGAATTTCTTCCACGATTTTTTCATAGTTTTCTTCTAACACAGTTGGATACTGACGGGAAATATCTGAAAAAAGTAAAAAGACTACATAGCGTACATATTCTGGCGTAGCGTGTTGTTGACTTAACTGATTGAAAATGGCATCTAATTCCCGTTGAATGGTCTGCATATCCCCAATCATCAAGGCTTGGTTAAACGCTAGAAAAGTAAAATCTTCTGCCGAACGATTCATTTGTTCTTTTTGATTATTTGGCAGAAATTCTTGATAGAACGTTTCAATTGCTTGCAACTGTTTTACTTTCTCATAACTTTCATAAACCGTTTCCCATTCATTGACAGATTCCCCTACAAAAATCTGACCTTGACCAGCTAGAATAGCTTCAATTTCACGAATAAATAAGAACGCTTCTTGTCTGGCCCCTTTATAGATAAGTAACAATTGGTGGTACGTACTCATCCAACTTTCAATGAATAACAGTTGGCCTTTTTTCATAAATAGTTCCTTGATTGTTTCTAAAAATGGCATCTCAGCTTCAACCAATAAAACGGTAAAATCACCTGGTTTTATAGTCGTAAATTGCTGCATTAACTCTTCGTATTCCCCTTCGCTGATTTCATCATTAAGCCAACGCATCAAGCCATTTTCTAGATATAGACGCACGTGGGCATGGGATTTTTTTTGTTGGTCCAATTCTGTTTTAATTCTCTGGATATTGGCTAATAGTTCTTGTTTATTGACTGGTTTCAAAAGATAATCTTGGACCTGCAAAGCCATGCCTTTTTTGACGTAATCAAACTCTTGATAACCTGATAAAATTAAACTAATAAATTGATGTCCTTTTTTCTTTGCTTGCTCAATTAATTCGATCCCACTCATTTCCGGCATCGTAATATCTGTTAATAAAACATCAATGGATTCTGTTTCTAAAAAAGCCAATGCTTCTTGCGCACTACGCGCTGTTTTAACAATTTCAAAGCCTAACTCTTGCCAAGGAATAATCCATTTTAAGCCTTCTAAAATCATATATTCATCATCAACAAACATCACTCGATACATCTTTTCACCCCTTATGCTACAAACGAAAGACGAATTGTCGTCCCTTCTCCTTCTTTCCCTTCAATGGTTAAACCATAACTCTCCCCAAAAAAGCGTTGTAAACGTTCATGAACATTTCTTAACCCAATGGATTGTTCCGTGTCTATTTCTGTTTGATTTAAACGTGCGCGAATTTCCTCTAACCGATTGGCAGTGATTCCTTTTCCATTATCCACAACAGCCACAATAATTTTTTCGCCTTCTCGGTAGGCGTGGACCTTAATAGCATTGTCTTGTCGTTGATAGTCAATACCATGCACAAAATAATTTTCGACAAGCGGCTGAATGATGAACTTAGGAATTTCAACATCAGCAATTGTTTCTTCTATTTCGAACTTATAGGCAAATTGGTCGGGATAACGCATTTGATACAAATACACATATTTTTCGCAAAATGAGATTTCCTCTGCCAAGGTCGTGGTTTTTTCTTGGTTAATATTATTCCTAAGTAGCGTTGAAAAAGCATAGACAACATCAGCTAGTTCTTCTTGTTGCCGACTCAAAGCATACATGCGAATATATTCCAACGTATTATAAAGAAAATGAGGATTAATTTGCGACTGTAACGCTCTCATGTGGGCATCACGTTGCTTAATTTCTAAAGTATAAATATCGTGAATGTATTGATCTAAACTGTCTACCATAAAATTAATCGCAGAAGCAATATCATTCAACTCTTCCTGAACTTGATTCGTGTCAATTCGTTCTTTTAAATTGCCATCGCCAATGGCTCGTGTCGCTTCTAAAATTAATTGGACTTGTTGAGAATAGCGTTTAAACAGGCGGTTTAAGCCCACTAATAAAATAACAATCAAAAGTAACCCAATCCCTAAAATGGCCGCATAATTCATAAACAATTGTCGAAATAAGACTCGGCGGCTTGTTAATAAGAGAATGGTACTCCGGCCACTGCTTTCTATTTCCGTAATATCGTAGCGATTATGAAAAACCTGTTGAATGTCACTATCGGTGTGCATTCTTTTATCTAGTTGCCGCTCTTCTTCTTTGGTAAATTGTGCTTTTTCAGAAAAAATTTGATTCCCAGCACTATCATAGATAAACGCATTAATACCTGATTTTTTCAATAAGTCTGCTTGGTTGCCTAGCAACTCTTGACTTGAAAACACAGTGTACAACTCTCCCAGCGGTTGTCCTGTATAAGGATCGGAGATAATTCGCATTAGTTGAAAGCCATGTTTTTTAATTGATGACATATCCATTTTTTTCCCATTTGTAGCTGTGCGATTGGCGAACAAAACCTGATCAAATTCATCTAAGCGAATAATCACTTCTTCTAAGTCAGGAAAGGTGCTAAATAATGTACTTAAATTATTTCCAAAGTGGGTACTGACCCGATCTTCCGACCATTGGCTGTAAGTATAGTCAAAATACTCAGGAGGAGAAAGTTCCATATATTTTCGCATGTTTTCAATTTTACTTGCAGAGCCAGCTAATTCATTAATCATATTTGTCGCCGCATTATTTTTATTCGTTACATAGCTGTCAATTTGGGAAACGGCGTTATTTTTTTGCGAATCAATTGATAAGTTAATTGTATAAGTAACATAAACGCACAAAGCAGCCACCGTTAACAAAATAATACTTGTTAACAGTAGACTGTATTTTTGTACTAATCGATTTAATAAATATTTTTTTTTAAACAGTTTTTTGAAGATTCGCTTCATTTTGTTCCAACTTTCCATCAATAAACTGGCGATTTTTACGCGTGACATAGGCACACCACATCATAATTAAGGCAAACGAAGCAAATAGTAGCAGTCCTTTCATTTTCCAAGTTAAAGCAACGATACTAATTACACCGAATAAGACTTTAAAAAATACACCGAGGTTTAAAAAGATACTGATAAATGAAAGCTTCATTAAATCAATAGTTGAGATAAAATAGCTTCCTTCATATAGTAGCATATAAATGTAAAAAATAACGAGTATTAGGGAAACAAAAAATAAAATAAATGTAATAATTAACCACATTATTCCGGTAAATTGAACGGCTAAATAAATATTATAAAAAACAAATCCTAAAGTGAAGAGAAAAAGTAAAAAATAACAGTTACTTCTTTTAAAATGTGCTTTCCATGATTCAAATGCTCGTTTAACGGTGATTGCTTGATAATTCATGCCCTCTTCCAAAATGAAATCAGTCATCATTTGGAGTGCTGGACCAACACCAAAAATAATCCCTCCAGCTAAACTAAATAAAACAAACAGTAAATTTAGTTTGATTACTGTCCAGGAAAGGTAAAACAACCGCTGAATCCCTGTACTTTCCATCTTCCTCTTCCTTTCTATTATGTAAAAGGCTGAGCCAAAAGCGCTCAGCTAATGCCTCAGCCTCCTGTGATTATTTTTGAGATTGGATATATTCGTCTAATTGTGTTTGCATTTCTTTTTGAACTTTATCCCAGCCAGCTGTTTTTAGGTCATCCATTAATTTTGGAAGTGTTTCTTCTGGATCAACAGTTCCTGTATTTAAGCTTGCTGCGTAACGGTTCATAACTGTAGCAACGTTAGTGATTTCAGTTTTCACTTTATCATTTACAAAAGTAAAACCAAGAATTGGTGAATCTTTTGCTTCTTCGATGCTCTTATCACGTTCTTTAACCATTTCTTCAGTGACAGATTCTTCTGGCCAAATGATTAAGTTGTTTCCTGTGTTCCAAGCACTCAAATGAGTTGTTGGTGTGTAATCTTTCAATAATTTCACGCGATCATCGCCAACTTTTTCATATTGTTTGCCTTCTTCACCATAAACAAGTCCGTTTAACAATTCTGGATTGCTGTTTAATAAACCTAACAATTCAACAGATTTTTCTTTGTTTTTAGACGTGTTTGCAACAACATAGTTAGCCATTTGCGCTTGTGATGTTGTTTTTAATGGTTCTGTTAGTGGACGAGAAACAAGTGGTTTGCCAGCAGCTTGTGTTAAGATTGTATCACCATAATCCATAGGTCCTTGTGTTTCTTGACGCATGAACCAAGTATTGGTATTTAAGTCATATGGTGTTGTACTTGTAGCAGCATCTGTTGGAATCAAGCCATCTTTATACCATTGATGTAAGACTTTTAAGTTATTAATCATGTCTTTGTCGGCATATTGGTTAATAATTTTTGGTGAGCCAGTATCAGTTGTTTTCACTGCAAATGGATATTGGTTACCAATAGGGAAGTCATAATTACCTGTTGCAAAGAATGTTTGGCCGATAGCAAAAGCAGCAATATTTGGTTCTTTTTTATGGAATTCTTTTAGAACTTCGGTTGCACTTTCATAACTACCATCGACTTTACTAATATCTAAATTGTATTTATCGACATATTCTTTATTAAAAGTTAAAACTTGTTGACCGTAAGAGTTACCTAAAATTGGGAACGCATACAGTTTTCCATTGATCGTATTTCCTTTAATATAGTTATCTGGCAATTGATCATAGGCTTCTTTGGCATATTTAGGTGCTAAATCAGTTAAATCAGCATAGGCGCCTTTTTGTGCATTCGTTGCATAATTTTGTGCTAATGAAATATCATAGCTTTCACCAGAAGCAACGATTGTTGACATTTTTTGGTCCCAATCGCCCCAACCAACAAATTCCATTTTTAATTTTGCCCCAATTTTTTTCTCGATAATTTTATTCGCATTATCGATTAATTGGTCATAATTATCTGGTTTGTCCCCAACACGATACATTAATAACGTTGGTGTACTATCATCACCTTTTGACGCTGCATCTTTTGAAGATTTACCGCACGCGCTTAGTCCTACAGCTAAAGCTGCTGCGCCAGCTACGGCTAATCCTTTTTGCCATTTTTTCATTCCTTATTTCCTCCTGTACAATTTTATTCTTTCACGCCGCCGATTGTTAAACCACCCACGAAATATTTTTGGAAGAATGGGTAAGTTAACGCAATTGGTAACGTAGATAAGACAACAATCGCCATTCGAGCCGATTCACTTGGTAGAACGCCTAACCCTTCTTGTGCTGCTGCACCCATATCCGTACTTCTTGATAAGAACTCTAAGTTGTTTTGAATTTTCATCAATAAATACTGTAACGGTACCAAGGTATCTTTTTGAATGTAAAGTAATGCATTGAACCAATCGTTCCAATAACCCAAAGCCGCAAACAAACTAATTGTGGCAATCCCTGGAACGGCTAGTGGTAACACAATGCTGACAAAAATGCGCATTTCACTTGCGCCATCAATACGTGCCGATTCAATAATACTGTCAGGCACGGTTTTCTTGAAAAACGTTCGCATCACTAAAATATTAAATGGTCCTAAAGCTAAAGGCAAAATTAACGCCCAAATTGTATCTTTCAATTGCAATAAGTTTGTCATTACTAAATAGTTCGCAACCATCCCTGGTGAAAATAACATTGTAATTAAAGCAAACAATGTAAAGAATTTTTTAAATGGAAAGTTGGAACGAGAAATGACATAGGCATATAATGACGTCATTGTTGCATTGACAATCGTCCCTGTCACCGTAATGAAGACCGTTACCCCTAAGGCATGAATAATGCGTTGACTCATTGCCCCTTGGAAAATGTAACGATAGGCCTCCAATGAAAATTCTTTTGGCCAAAACCGGTAGCCGTTTGCTGCTAATGATCCTTCACTTGTCAATGAAATCATAATAACAAAGAAAAACGGAACCACACAGGAAATAGCAAAAATAGCAATGACAATATTGAAAATCAAATTCGCTGTCGGGTTGAAGGATCGAACGTTAACGCTAGTGACTTTTTTCTTTTTCATAATCCTTCCTCCTAAAATAGTGCTGAATCTGGTTCAATTCGACGAACAACTAAATTCGCAATTAATAACAAACATGCCCCAACGACAGATTGATATAACGCTGCAGCTGCCGTCATGCCTACATCACCAGTAGCCGTTAAGCCATTGTAAATATAGGTATCTAACACACTTGTCACGTTGTAAAGCGCACCTGAGTTTCTTGGTACGATGTAGAACAAACCAAAGTCTGCTCTGAAGATACCGCCGATGTTTAAAATTAATAAAACAGACATCATTGGTAAAATTTGTGGAATCGTAACATTTTTTATTTGTTGCCATTTGTTGGCACCATCTACCATCGCTGCTTCATAGTATGTCGGATCAATCCCCATTACAGAAGCATAGTAGATAATACTGTTGTAGCCTAGACTCTTCCAAACATTTAGGAAGACAAAAATTACTGGCCACCAACGTGGATCTGCATACCAGTTAATCATTGTGCCGCCATTACCAGTAATCCATTGATTCAAAATCCCTTTATCTGGACTTAAAAAGGCATAAACAAAATAGTTAATAACCATCCAAGATAAGAAATATGGTAGCAATGACATCGTGTGATAAACTTTAACCAAGCGACGATTTCTTAATTCACTCATAATAATAGCAAAAGCAATCGCGAAGAATAAGTTAAAGGCTAAAAAGACGACATTGTACAAAATGGTGTTTCTAGTAATTAACCAAGCATCTTTTGACGCAAATAAAAATTTAAAATTTTCAAAACCAACCCAAGGACTTTCTCTTAGACTAGCTAAGAAACCATCTGGTGAAATATGAAAATCTTTAAATGCGACCACATTGGCTAAGACTGGTATATAGAAGAAAAATATAAACCAGATAAATCCTGGTAACGCCATAAGGATTAAGGCCTTATAACGCCATACATTTTGAAAAAACCCGTTTTTCTTCTTCATTCGTTTCGCTCCTTTCATAAATATAATAGCGTTTTCATAATATCTTTTTAAGGAACAAATTATAGGATTTGAGAAACAAATTATAGATTTTGTGTCATTTTAAGCTAAAAATTTACCGAATTGACCGTTCTTTGTGAAAACGTTTATCTAATATTTTTTTTATAACCTCTTAAGAACATTAAAAATAATTGGATAAATCCCACTCATAAAGCGGTTTCACTTGTGCGTATTTGTTGTATAAAAGCTGAGAACTTGTTATTTTCACAAAGGATATTATCTAATTATTTTTGAGGAGGACTATTTTTGAATTTTATCCGTAAAAACACTAGAGCAATTAGTTTAATTGTGGTATATTTTTTCACAGTTTTAATGCAAGCTGGTTCTTTATTATTATTAGCTATTTCACTGTTATTTGATAATAATTTAGTAGAATCATCTTTTGCAAATCTCGTAACAGGTTTAACTATTACTGCTATTGTGGGAATAGTTTTATTTTGGAAAGAAATCGTTGCTGGGTTCGACTATTTTAAAGAAGAGACTCTTTGGCGTATTTTTAGCATTTTCTTATGGGTGGGGCTGATTTTTTTAGTCGATGTTATTATTCAAAAAATCATGAGTAATAATCTAATTGCTAATCAACAAGATGTTCTCTCATTTGGTGCACAAGTCCCATTGCTTGTTACTCTATTTTTCTTAGCAATCGTGGGGCCAATTGCTGAAGAACTAGTTTTTCGGCAAGTATTAATGAATTGTTTATCGGAAACAATTGGTATAGCCTGTGCAACTATGATTTCAATTTTTTTATTCACCTTTATGCACACACAACAGCCCCTTGATTTTCTCATTTATCTGCCAGGAGCTATTTTATTATCTGCAGCTTACTTAAAATCAAATCGTTCGCTTGTATTTGTTATGGCTATTCACATTGTTAATAATATGTTGGGTTTCTTGTTATAAATCAAAAAAGGAACTAGCTTAGCTACATTTGCTATTGCTAGTTCCTTCTTTGTTTCAATTACTTCACTTTTCCCCTAAAATTTCAATCCAACCATAATAATATTCAACATATTGATTCTCCTCTTCTAGTTGTGTCAAGATATGCTCTCCGACAACGATGCCTGTTTCAAATCCTTGTTTTGCTAAACGCTTTTTTACTTCTTCGATATTATTCAAACGGGTATCTTGTGTATTGACTTTTAAAATAAAGCCTTTGTATTGGCTACTTGGTTCTTTGAGCCAAATCACTTTGTCTAAACTTTTTTTATTCACATGATTTGCCAAACAAATCCCATACGTCAGTTCATTGGATTCACTTAAATCCCCGTAAATACCTAAAGTTGAAATGTGTTCCATGTAAACTTTCATCTCTTCTGGATCCTCAATATCAACAACAACAATTTTATCAAAAGGAATTGGTTCATCTGAAAAAACCAATGTTTCTAAATCAATTAACGCATGTAAATGTAATTTTCTTTTCTTAATTTCTTTGTATTTATGCTGAAGCCTTTTTATTTCTTGCCCCAGTTGTTCTTCTGTTGCTTCCATGGTGGCATAGAGATCGGTAGGCGTCTTTTTATATAAATTCAACATATCTTTGATAGGAATCCCCATTTTTCGATAAAAATCAATATCATATATTTTGAACAAATCTTCTAAATCAAAGGTTCGATATCCGTTTTCTTCATTGCGTGTTGTACTAATCAACCCTTGCTCGTCCCAATAACGAATCGTGGACTTAGGGATATTTAACAACTCAGAAACATCTTTTATTGTGTAATTTTTTTCCATCCTGTTCCCTCCATCAAAAAGTTTAGCATTTCTACTGTTGACATTCAAGTTACTTGAACGTGTACAATGACTCTTTGTAACAGCTAAAACGGTATTGTTTAAGGAGGAAATTTCATGAAATTAATGAAAGAGTTTATTAAAGAAAATAAATGGATTGTTCTTGCGACAACTTTAACCATCTGTTTGCAAATCGCAGGAACCCTTGGCGTCCCTAAATTAGTTGGCAAGTTGATTGATGTGGGCATCGTTAGCGGTGACCAACAAGTAATTAAAACGATTGGCATACAAATGTTTCTTGTGGCATTCATTGGAACAATTGCCGCAATTATTTCTAGCTATTTGTCTGCTTTAGTAGCTGCTAAATTTGGTTTTCAAGTTAGAGGATTGTTCTTTAAAAAATTTCAACAATTCTCGATGAAAAATGTTGATAAATTTGGTTCAAATTCTTTGCTAACTAGAATGACCAACGATGTAGATAATGTTCAAACAATGATTGTGCTGTTTTGCCAATTAATCTTTCCAGCGCCTATTATTAGTTTATTTGCCTTAGTGATGACATTTTCTTATTCAGTTTCACTCGCTTGGGTAACATTGGCTTCCATCGTATTTTACTTAGTCGTTGTTTATTTTTTAATGAAAAAAGGTACCCCTTTATCTTTAAAAATTCAACCAAAAATGGATCGAATTACTACGACTTTACGAGAGTTCTTTACTGGAATTAATATGATTCGTGCGTTCAATAATCAAGACTTTGAAGAGCAGCGAACCAATCAAACATTTAAAAATTATGCTGAACGCATGAGTAAAGTGAATCAAATCTTTGCTTGGATTACTCCCGTTGCCTTTTTATTAATGGGCGTTGTGTACGCCTCTATTTTGTGGTTTGGCGGTAATTTAGTTGCAGTAGGCACCCTACAAATTGGCACCGTTACAGCTGTGATTGAATATACGCTTCTAACTTTGGCCTACTTAATGATCGCGGCTATGGTATTAGTTGTCATTCCACGGTCCGTTGCTTCCTTGAATCGCTTGCAAGAAGTTTTGTCAGAAGAAATTGAAATTAGCGATCCTCACACTGAAGCAACCATTGCTTATCATCCTGAGAAAGCCTTGATTTGCTTCGATCACGTCACGTTTCAATACACAGAAACAGCTGATCCTGTTTTAGAAAATGTTAGTTTTGTCATCCCTAAAGGAAAAACAACGGCGATTGTTGGTGCAACTGGCGCTGGTAAAAGTACTTTAGTTAAGTTACTTTTACGAATAAATGAGGTCACAGCCGGCACGATTAGCTATTCTGGCACAGATATCCGCTCATTATCTCAGCAAACGATTCGCCAAGTCATCAGTTATGTGCCACAAAAAGCCTTTCTTTTCAGTGGGACAATCTTATCAAACTTATTAATGGGAAATGCCAAAGCAACTACAGAAGAAATAAGAACGGCACTAGAAATTTCACAATCTTCTGAATTTATCGATTCCTTACCACAAGGGATTGAAAGTTTCGTAGCACAAGGCGGGTCCAACTATTCTGGTGGTCAAAAACAAAGAATGTGTATTGCACGAGCCTTAATCAAACCGGCAGACGTTTATATTTTCGATGATAGCTTTTCCGCATTAGATTACAAAACTGACGCCGCTCTACGTGCCGCTTTACATGCACAAATGTCGGACAAAACTTTACTCATTGTTGCTCAACGGTTAAGTACAATCATGAACGCTGACAACATTATCGTCCTAGATGAAGGAAGGATTGTTGGTCAAGGCACCCACGCTGATTTACTTACCACTAATAGCTATTACCAAGACTTTGCTAAATCGCAAGGTATCTTACCCAAATAACTAAAGAAAGGATGTGACTGCTTGAAAGAAAGTTTTCTTTTCAAGCCATACAATGAAAAAAACAATGAATCTTCAAAGCTTTAAACGTTTCTGGAAAATGATTAAACCTGAGCATCCAATCTTTTATGGTCTAATGATCTGCAGTTTAATTGGAAACTTATTAATTGTTGCCATGACCTATATTATGGCAATCGGGATTGATAACCTCTTAGAAGCGATCAAGCGTGTCGGGCTCAAAGGTATGACACTTCCTTTAGTTGAAGAAGCGCTCTTAGGTCCCGTCTTACTTTTAATTCTCTTTTCAATCATTAGTAGTATCACTTCTTTTATTCAGGAACGAGCAATGGCTTCTTTAAGCGAACGGGTTACTTTAAGAATTAGAAAAGAAGTGACAAAAAAGTTTAAAACTTTACCAATGGCCTTCTTTGACAATCACCAAGTGGGCGATATCATCAGTCGTTCAACAACTGGCTTAAACCAGTTGTCACAAGTTCTTTTAACAGGCATCAACCAATTTTTCACTTCCGTCGTGACTATCCTTTTTGCAGGAATCATGTTGTTCTATATTGATGCAAAATTAACCATTTTAGTGTTGCTCCTAATTGGCGGCAGTACTTTCATGACGACAAAAATTGCGAATAAAAACAAGGTGTTTGCTGATCAAAGTCAAGCTGAATTAGGTCAATTAAATAATAAGATGGAAGAATATTTAGCAGGAAATTTGGTCACAAAAACCTTTAATCAACAGCAAAATGCTGAAAAAACAATTGCTGCTGTTAATCAACAACATTATCGTGCCTTTAAAAAAGCACAGTTTCTAAATTTTGCGATTTATCCAGCTATTCGTTTTATTAATCAGTTGGCTTTTATTATTAGTGCTATCTTAGGCGCAATGCTCGTTTTATCTGGTGGTATTACGATTGGTTTCTTGCAAGCGTATTTGCAATATATCAACCAAATTTCTGAGCCGATTTCTACCGCTTCTTATGTCATTAACTCAATTCAAGCAGCGATGGCTTCCATTGATCGGATTTTTGTTATCTTAGATGAAGCTGATGAACAGCCAGAAGCAACTCATTTAGAAACTATTTCTTCTCCTAAAGGAGCCATTGAATTTAAAAATGTTCAATTTGGCTACACACCAGAAAAAATTTTAATGAAGAATGTTGATTTTTCTGTTCAACCGAAAAAAACAGTGGCCATTGTAGGACCCACCGGCGCTGGTAAAACAACATTAGTCAACTTATTAATGCGTTTCTATGAAATAAATCAAGGTGCCATTACTTTTGATGGGATTGATATTACGAAACTTTCTCGACAAAATCTAAGAAATTTATTTGGCATGGTTTTACAAAACACTTGGCTATTTGAAGGAACCGTAGCAGATAATATTGCCTATGGAAAAAAAGATGCTTCTCGTGAAGAAATAATTGAAGCAGCTAAAATTGCTCAATGTGATCATTTTATTCGGACCCTTCCTCAAGGATATGATACAATTATTTCTAGCGAAAATGGTGCATTATCACAAGGGCAACAACAGTTATTAACCATCGCCCGAATCATTTTAGCAAATCCGCCCGTTGTTATTCTCGATGAAGCAACTTCGAGTGTGGACACACGAACAGAAGCCCATATTCAAAAAGCGATGGAAACTGTCACAGAAAATCGAACAAGCTTCGTTATCGCTCATCGATTATCCACGATTGAAAATGCTGATTTAATTTTAGTGATGAAAAATGGCGATATTATTGAAAAAGGAACGCATCAGGAACTATTACAAGCTCCGACTCTTTACGCCAGCTTATATAATAGTCAATTTCAAACCACTTAAAAAGAACTGGAACAAGTCATTCTTCTTTTGACTCGTTCCAGTTCTTTTATTGATTAGAAATATTGAATTCCCATTGCTTTTTTGACTTCTGTTAAGGTTTGTGCTGCCACTTTTTCAGCAGCAAGACTTCCTTTATGCAACATTTCCATAATCGCTTCTGGATTTTTAGCCAGCTCTTCACGACGTCGACGAATCGGTGCGAGTTCTTCTTCTAGGACATCAATTAAGTAACGTTTAATTTTCACATCTCCTAAACCACCATGGCGATAGTGCTCTTTTAATTCTTCAATATATTCTTTATTTTTCCCAAAAACATCCAAGTAAGTAAAGACCATATTTCCTTCAACTTGTCCTGGGTCCTCTATACGAATATGATTTGGATCGGTATACATACTCATTACTTTTTTCTGTACCACTTCAGCTGGATCTGAAAGATAAATACCATTACCTAACGACTTACTCATTTTTCCGTTGCCATCAATTCCTGGCAAGCGTCCCATGCCTTTTGGTGGTAACACAGCTTCCGGTCTAACTAAAACTTCACCGTACGTCTGATTAAAACTATGCACAATTTCTTGCGCTTGTTCCAACATTGGTTTTTGGTCTTCCCCAACTGGGACTAAGTTCGCTTGAAAGGTAGTAATATCAGCAGCTTGTGAAACGGGATAAATAAAGAATCCTGTCGGAACACCTTCCCCAAATTTTTTTTGCTCAATTTCTGCTTTGACCGTTGGATTCCGACGAACACGTGACGTGGTCACTAAATTTAGATAGTACATTGTTAATTCAGCTAACTGTGGAATTTGCGATTGGATAAAAATTGTTGTTTTCGTAGGGTCTAAACCAACTGCTAAATAGTCCAAAGCAACTTCTAAAACATTGGCTGAAACTTTTTCGGGATTTTTTGCATTATCTGTCAATGCTTGTAAATCTGCAATCATGACAAATAATTGATTTGTAGGGTCTGCTTGCATTTCTACTCGTTTTTTTAAGGAACCTACGTAATGTCCTAGGTGCAATTTACCAGTTGGACGATCACCTGTTAAGATAGTATTCATTGTCTACACACCTTTATCGTTTACTTTCATTTATTATTTTACCTTGTTTTAAAAAGAATGAATAGTAGGCAATAGAATATTTATTGATTCTAGATAATCGAAGAGACTAGAAAGATTGCAAGCAACAGCAATTCTTGTTCCAGTCTCTTCAAACAGTTTATTTATTTTGTGACTTTAATTGAAAATTGTGCAGTCACTATCGGCAAAACTTTGCTTGTTACTTTGATTTGATAATTTCCTGCAGCAGTCGTTGCTTCTGTCCTAATCAGACCGTTTTCATCTACACTTACTGTATTGCCAGCATCTGGTGTAACCAACTCATACGTTACTTGCGAGCTCCAAGCATCCGTTTCTGTGTGCGGCGCTTGACCAACCACTTTAGATTGAATTTGATAATTTTCGCCTGATTTTATAGTAGCTGTTTCTGTAGCAAATTGAATTCTTTCAGGAATCGCATGAGTTTGCACGACTTGGAAGATTTTTCGTTCATCGGGATTCGCAATTCCTATTTTTTCTTCTACTGCAGCAGGGAACTGGTAAGTACCTGGCGGGCTACTTGGCGAATAATTACTAACATCGTCATCCCAAGAAATAACCTTCAATTTCGTTTCGCTACCATCATCTAATTTTGCAATTACTTCAGTTGGCAAATTCAGTTCGCCTCGCGAGGTACCTGTTAGTCGATCCAGCGTAGGCAATTCCTTGAATCCAACAATATGTTTAGCGGTGACTTTTACATTGGCAATAATTGGCATTGAGACACCTGCTGCTCGTCCTACAACAGTGAATGTTCCTTCTTTTTGATAAGAAGATGCTGGAACTTCTGACCAATTGACAGTCACTTCTCGTTGTGAACCATCCGAATAAAAAATAGTTGTTTTTTCTGGTAGATTAGGGGCTTGACCCGCTTCTGTCGTGACCTCAATCGACTCATGTTTGACTTCGAAAACATTCGATAAAACAATTTTAGGAGCTAAACTATCCTCTGTTAGCTGTTGACCAGTTGGCAAGGTCAATTTGCCTGTTAAAAAGTCTTGATAGGCCTTTTGTGCGCCTTCTTTTGAAAAAGCATCAAACCCGGCATTATCAGAATCATAACCAGGCAAACGACTGTCTGTAATCGCTAATAAGAAACTTAACTTGGCTGGAATTTTCTCACCACTTTGAATTAGCTCCCGTAGATAGTTACTAATATCAATAGAGATTGTATTTTGATTATTTATAATTGAACTATTTGTAAAAGATTGTCGAGCAATAAATTCTTCATTTGGTACATTTAAATTATTTGGACCATTATTCCAAGTAATGGTGTTACTCATCCAATTAGTATCTGTTCCATAAACATCTACTTGGAACTGCGTATTTTTCAAACGTTCATCATTTGTATTTCCAGCACCATTCCACGCATCATAACGCATCACATTTAGTTCTAAATTGGCACTTTTTAGTGATTGATAGTTCTTCAATTCTTGTGTATCAATTTCAACGTAAATCCGGCGATTATACCCCGCAGAACTAGCATTTTTTAATTTTAATGCGTAATTGCCCGTATAGTTTACTCCATAAGGATATTTATAGGCTTCTCCTGAACTAATGGCAGCGGTACCGCCTGCTATAGCAGAGTATGCTCGGTTACCATCACTCTTTTGAACATAGGCAGTTTGAGCTGTTTTTAGTTTAACGGTGTCTTTTCCTTCACCAAGTTCACCCTCAAAAGAGACCTTGGCTGTTACTTTGACAGCATCTATCGGTAAGCCGATAACTGTTGCTGCAACTTCAACTGTGCCTGCTGTATTAATTTTTTCTTGAGGGATTGCTTCCCATTGTAACTTAAATTCTTTTTTGCCTGTCGCAACCACTTCTTCATTAACGACTTCTTCGTACGTTAATTCAACTTGCTCTGGCAAATTAGGATACACACCTGTTGCCGAACTAATTTCTAACACTTGATTTTGATAACGAATACTTTTTTCAATTGTGGATGCTTGTTGCGCACCAATATCTAAAACTTTATTTTTCAAGCTATTTCCAAAGAAGTCTTCGGCCGCACTGTTCACTTCCGACAAGCCTTTACCAATCGCTGGAGAGGTTTCTTTTAATTGGAACATTTGTGCTCGCTGACGTAAGCGTTCTTTGGAAGTAAATTCAACCACATTATCTTTTGTTGGTTTCAATGTCGTAAATTCTTGCTCTGCCAACTCTTTCACTTTTTCAGGGTTATCTGTGATTTCTAATTGTGGTTTTTCAAAAATGTTTCCACTTGATACTAATTTTTCAACAGTTGCACCACTTTTTTCTGTAGCAATTTCTTTTGGCCAAATAACATTATTTTTGAAATATTTTTCTGGATTATCGACCATTTTACGTTCAATTGGTTGTGTCCCATTTGTTGGATAATTAGATAAGAATTTTAATTGTCCGGTACCTTCTTTGTATAAAATATTATTGTAAAAATTGGCTACTGTACCACTGTTGTCAGAACTATTTCCTTCACCAAATAATGACGTTGAAATACCGTCGCCAACATAAATCGTATTATTGTGGATAGTTGGCATTGCCGCTCCATCATTTTTCACCCAATAATGGAAAATGCTTTGTTCTTTATAATTGTAGCCACCAGCTCCTCCTGGATTGTCTTTACCTGTTCCTCGGTTACCACCGCCGTCATTAGCTGAGATATTGTAACGAATAACCGAATTTTTTTGATCAGACATAAGCAATAAAAAGCCGCCAGTATTATGATGTGAATAGTTATATTGATAAATAACATTGTTTGACTGCATGTCCACATCATAAGCTTCGGCATCGTTAAATCCATATTTGATTCCGTATACTTCGTTATATTGGAACAGTCCGTCATCTACAGACATTGCCCAAACGCCCGCGTAATTTTGTGTACCATAATCGGCATTGCACATTCGGACAGCAACATTTCCTTCGACGACACCGCCACTTTTGGCTTCTGACAAGACAATCCCGTCGCCAGCAATATCTTCTAAATAGTTATTACGAATCGTAATATTAGAAAACGTTTTGTAGAAAGTGTTGCCTCTTGAGGTATCTGAATCAGCTTTTGTTCGAATTCCTTCAAGTCCCACTCGTTGAATCACATTATTTTCAATCAAAATATCATTAAATCCAGTCGTTGTTCGATGATCATTGGCTGCCGTTACTACATTGCCATTCTCATCAAACCAACTTCCTAAAACAATAATTCCACCTACCGCTTTTAATCGTTTGGTTGCAGTATTCCCACTTAGATTCAAATAATATTCTGTTTGAACGTCATGAACATAGTTATTCCGTATCGTGACACTATTGAACATTCGATTTTGTTCATATCCTAGGACTAATATGCCCGCTCTTTGAGCATCTCCTGGTTTCTTATAGCCTTCGAGATTATCTAGCTCTGGTGTATTTGTCACTTCTAAGTTTGAAATATCCCAATATTCTTGGTTCACTAACTGCACGGCCCCTGAGATTGCACGTTTGAAAGTCCCTGTGCTGTAGGTGCCACCACCGTTAATAATCGGACGCCGTGTGGTTTCAAAAATGGTTTCTCCTTTGTCATTCGTATCATAAAAATCAATGACAATCTTTTGTGCCGCTGTCCCATTCCCTTTTGGATGTAACAATTGGTTATTCCAGGTACTTTGCGCATTCAGCAAAAGATGGTCGCCTGGCTGAAACTCCGTCTGATTCACTTTTTCAAAATCACGCCAAGCACTGGCTGGAGACTGCCCATCATTGGCATTATTTCCTCCTTCCCCATCCACATAGTAGGTCGTTCCATTTTGAGCGACACCTACTGAACGAAAAAGTAACGGTTGATCACTCACTGTTTCCCCATAAGCAGGAAGACTAAATAATTGAAGCTGGGAAAAAACAAACAAAATAGAAAGGAAAATGGTTACACTTTTAAAATACGCTTTTTTTCTCATTTTCTGCTCCTTAACTGTTTTTATTTTGATAATTTTGAAAAAACTTTTCTCTGTCTTTCTCCAACAAGTCTACTTTGGTTGCTTGTTGATACGTAGCTAATTTCTCTTTGTAGCATGTGTTGATATAGGCATTTTTGCCAAATTGTGGTGCTTCTTCAAACTGTAAAAGTTGCCCTCCTTCCTTATTAAAAATATAAAAGTATTGGTTTTCGTGGTATCCTTTCACCACGGTACCAACAGCTTTTTCACTAAGAATCTCCCCAACAGACAACGAATAAATATCCTCTTTTTGGATTTCTGCACTCTTCAATTGATACGATTCAATAACAAGATTAGGTAATTTATTTTGCCACTCCAATAACGTCTCCTCATAAGATAGATTCGGAGAGATTGCTTCGGCTATTTTTTCTAATTCTGCTTGCTTACCTGAAAAAGTTGGAATTTCAATTGCTTCAATAAAGTAATCGGTCTTTTTATATTTATCCTCCAATTGCTCAAAGGCCTGCCGCAATTCTTTTTGCGTTGGCTTTTCTTTCTCCATTAATTTCTCTTTTATTTGGTCCTGTAATTGTTGATCTTTTGCATCTAGAAATTGCCAGAGCATTAAACTGCTCTTTTGGTCTTGCCATTCTTTTTTTTCTTGCCCAAATGTTTGTGAGTGGGCTATATCTAACTCCGTCGCCAGCTGTTTAATCATTTTATGTTGTACTAAATCCTTCGTTGCAACCTTCAGTAGTTCCTGAGTGGGTGATTTTCCGTTATACGTTTTGCGCCAGAAATTTTTCCCAAACGAAGTTAAATTATTCTGATCAGAGAATTGCTTCGCTACACGATTCATATTTTTATCGCCATAAACAATCAATTCTTCGACTTGGATTGCTTCGTTATTAATCATACTTTGCTGGCTGGTAGTAAAAATAACGAGCACAAAAATAGCACCTATCAAAAAGCTACTTAAAATAATTATTTTTTTCTTCATTCGTTCGCTCCCTCCACTTTAATAAACAAGGCAAGAACAAAATAAGCAATCCCACCTTCATTCATTTTCCTGAAAATCGAGATTACTTATTATGTAAAAATTATTTATTCTTTTTTTGCTTTTCATGCAATTTCCCAGTATTTAAATAAATAATCCCTAGGAACAGGACAGGGGTTACAACAAACCCAAACTGTGGCTTCAAAAACATCATTGCAAACATTGAGAATAGTAAAAAAACATTTAGACAGCTGACATACCATTTCCGCAGTCCATAGTAAATTGAAATCCGAAACACATCTTTAAAAGAAGCTTGCGGGTTTCGTACTTGAAAATACCAAGCATTCAGCATAATAGCTAACCCAAAAATTAGCAGAAGGACCATCAATGGAATAAACCATTTACCAATCGTTGTTTTGGCAAAAAAGAATATATCTGTCACACTGATGATGCTACTTCCTAAGCCTAGCAAGCTGATAAGAAAGCCTCTTAACCCAAACTGACGAAACTTTTGGAAAAAAGTTTTAAATGGATCCAGCTCCTTTTCTTCTTTAAAAGTATCGATTAAGCCTAAAAGTGCAATCATCCCTGCCCCCATCGGCAACAACGTTACTACAAAAAGTGGGAGGTTTCGTGGATCAATGTCTAAGCTAATCACCGCTATGAAAAAAGGAATGTTCACTAAGAGAAGCCCTAGATTACCGATAAATAAAATGTAAAGCCAGCGAAAAATTTTCATATAGATATTATTATCAAAGGTTTGCTTAGTAAACATTCAAACTTCCTCCTAATTCTTCATTCCAGATGTAGCAATACCTTCAACAAAGTATTTTTGCATTGCTAAAAAGACAATCCCTACTGGTAAAATAGAAACCACTGATGCGGCCATGATTAAGGCATATTCAGCATCAAATAAACCGACGAACATTTTCAAACCTAACTGAATCGTTTTATTCTCAGTAGAAGATAAATAAATGAAAGGTCCCATATAGTCATTCCATGTATTCACAAAAGTAATAATCGTGAGACTGGCTAAAGCTGGTTTGGTTAATGGTAAAATAATTTTCCAATAAATTCCCCACTCACTTAACCCATCAATCCGCGCGCTTTCACATAGTGAATCTGGAATACTGCTGTAATATTGTTTCAGTAAAAAGACCCCAAATGCATTAAATGCTTGTAATAAAACAAGTGACCATAATGTATCAGTCAAACCTAGTTGACGCATCATAATAAATTGTGGAATCATATACGATTGCCAAGGAATAGCAATTGTTGCGATGTACGTAATAAAAAGTGTATCTCTTCCTCTAAAATTCATTTTTGAAAAGCCATATGCTGCAAAACTTGAAGTAAATAGTTGAATAATTGTAATCACAATACTTAAAAATAACGTATTTTTAAAGAAAGTTAACAATGGAATGCGTTCCCAAATAACGGAATAGTTTTCTGGATGCCAACTTTTAGGAATCCATTGAATTGGAATGGTGAAAACTTCATTGTTTGTTTTAAATGATGCTGAAACCATCCAAATGAAAGGCACCAAAGTAATTAACGCAAGTAAAGTTAAGAGAATGATTACAAGGATCCCACCAGGTGTGACTTTTTCTGCTTTTTTCGTTTTTGCTTTTCGAGTATTTTCTTTTTTTGAAAAAGTTGCTTCCATCTTTTCTCCTCCTAAACTTTCTCTTGATGTTGATTCCATTTAAATTGAGCCACAGTAATCGCTAGAACGATGACGAATAAGACCATCGCAATGGCTGATGCATAACCAAAATTAAATTTGACAAATGCTTCATTGTAAATTTCATAAACTAACACATTCGTTGCACGTCCTGGTCCACCACCAGTCATAACTTGAACTAAGTCAAACACTTTGAAACAGTTAATTACAAGCATGATAGTCACGAAAAAGGTCGTTGGTCGTAATGAAGGTAAGGTAACATTTAAAAATTGATTCCATTTACCCGCGCCATCCATTGACGCTGCTTCATATAATTCTCTTGGCACACTTTGTAAACCAGCTAAATACAAAATCATATAATACCCCATAAAGCGCCACACACTAACGATGATAATTGCTGGTAAAGCCCAAGTAGAACTAGATGTCCAGCCAGGAGGATTTTCAATAAATAATTTCAAAAATTGATTAATTGGTCCCATTGTTGGATGAAATAGCATATTCCAAACGACCGCAATCGCAACTAATGACGTTACATAAGGAAAGAAAAAAGCCGTTCTAAAAAATTTCATCCCTCTAATTTTACGATTCAACAAAATCGCTAGTCCTAATGAGCAAATCAATGTTAACGGAACAACACCAATCGTATAGATAAACGTTTGTTTTAACGAAATCCAAAACGTATCATCATGAATCATTTTGGTGAAATTTTTCATTCCGACAAATTCAGGAGTTGAAAAAGAATCCCAACTCATAAAAGCTAAAATCAGTGAACAGATAACCGGGATTAAAGTGAAGAGGAAAAAGCCAATAAAGTTTGGTGCGATAAAAGATAACGCAGTCCACGTATTTTTTCGTCTCAATTTATTTGCTGTTTTTGTTTTTGAAGTAATTTCCATAATTGCATTCTGTTAAGTGAACTTAACAGGCCCTCCTTCCAAACTCAAGCTACATTCTTTATTTAAAAAAATAAGCTGAAATTCATTGTAGGTTACTCATTTCAGCTTATTTTTTTCATCAATCTTTTGTGTTTTTGCAGGAAATAATAATTAGTCTATCTCTGCTTTGACACGTTTTTCCATGTTAGCAATACCATCTTTTGGTTTTTCGTCGCCGACCATAATTAAATCATGTTCTTCTTGTAATACTTTATCAATTGCGGCACCGTTTTTATCAGATGGGAATTCTAAATTAATTGTATCTGGGTTAAAGGCTTTTTGTGAGACTTCATCTGAAGGCATTCCTTTTCTTGCAAAGTAGATTTTATCAATTTCATCTGTTTTATAAGAAGGAACCACCCCTACTTCTGCTAAAAGTTTTGCACCTTCTTTACCTGAAGCAAAGTCTAAGAATTTTTGAGCAGCTTTTTGTTTTTTACTGTTTTTATTAATTGCAAAACTTGTCGGTGAGCCAAAGGTAGTTGCTTTGCCTTTTTCTTGTTGTGGTATTTCGGCAATCCCCCATTCGACATTTGTTTTGCCATCATCAATGTTTGTTAATAAAGTCCCCATGTACCAGCTACCCATGTACATTATCGCCGCTTTTGAATTTTCAAATTGTGATTGATACGTTACTTTTGTTGATTTTGCTGTTCCAAAATCCATTTGTGATTGATCTTTTTGCATTCTCAATGCGCGATCATAATAAGTTTCCATATAATTGTATTTTGGTTCAATCAAATTGGCATTGTTTTGAGCAGCAGCAATCGCTTGAACGGTTGAGCGCCAAGTATGTTGATAGGCACCATATACTTGTTCTTCTGGTTTAGATAATTTTTTCGCTAACTCTTCATATTCATCCCAAGTTAAGTTATCGGGATAGGCAATTCCGGCTTCATCAAACATTTTTTTATTGTAATACAATACCCAGAAATCTGTACGGTAAGGCTGAGCATAGGTTTTACCATCGATTTCATACATCTCGTAACTTGCTTTAGCAGGTTCGATATCTAAATCTTTAACGTGATCGGTTAAATCCACCAATTGATTGCGTAGCGCGTAATTAGAATATGAAAGTAAGTTTTTCATGGTTAAAATATCCGTCGTATCTCCTGATGAAAGCATCGTTGTTACTTTTGTGTCATAATCATCTGAAGCAATGTCCACCGGTTCAATAGTGATATCAGGATTTTCCGCTTCAAAAGCTCTGAATAATTTCTCAAATTCTGGGGTCGTGTCATAATTCCAAGTAGTTACTGTTAATTTTGTTTTGCCATCTTCACTCTTTTCAGTTGCTTTCTTTTCACTTGAACCACCACATGCTGTTAAAGTTACTGCCGCCACTGCTAACAACGCTGCCGCTGTTAAGCCTTTTTTCCAAAATTTCATTTGTACTACCTCCGCTATTTATTATTTTTTAGGAGTTTTCCTCCATGAATTACCAAAAAGAATACCAGCTTTTCGCTAAACGAGTTAACGCTTCCAAATAAAAGTAGTCGCCCCAAATCATGCATTCATCGACTCCTGTATTTGTTTTTTTATCATAGACACCATGAAGCAATAGGCCGTTCGACTCTGGTCGTAAAACCGTTGTATACTTTTCCGCTAATGCTTGTAATAGTTCTAGCGCAACCTTTTCATAATAGCCATGTTTTTCATCATTTAATGGAAGCTGACGAGATAATTCTAGTAAGCCACATGCAGCAATTGCAGCAGATGAGCTATCACGTTCTTCTTCACTCCCTTCATTGAAAATTAAATCCCAGTAACAGATTTTGTCCTCTGGTAATTCTTGAATAAAGTAATCAGCAACATTTTTGGCTGTTTCCAGAAAACTACTATCTCCTGTATATAAATAACTTAACGTAAAGCCGTAAATTCCCCAGGATTGGCCGCGAGCCCAACAAGAATCATCTGAGTATCCTTGCTGCGTCTTACCGTATAAAGCTTCGCCTGTTTCCGTATCAAAATAATACGTATGGAACGTGGTGTGATTTTCTCGCACAATATATTTTTGTGTTTGTTTCGCATGATTGTAGGCAGCTTCATAATACTCTTGCTTGCCAGTCATTTTTGCTGCAAAGTATAATAATGGTAAGTTCATTAAACAATCAATAATCATTCTACCTCGTTGCTCTGGATCGTCTAAATTCCCCCAAGCTTGAATAATCTTGGCTTTTGGTGAATAACGTTTCATTAATAAGTCCGCAGCTTGCAAGGCCATTTCTTTTGAGGCCTCATGACCATTGACTTGATAATCAGCAATGGCTGTTAAAATATACAAAAAGCCTATATCATGTGTTTCCAGCTCAATTTGTTCATCTAAGCGATGTTGAAAAGAAGCTATCTGTGTGGCAATCACCTCATCGAACTCTGTTGAATTTGTTAATTCCTTTGCTAAAAATAACATTCCTGGCCAAAAGCTGGCCGTCCAGTCAATATTTTCTTCAGGATAATAAATTTGATTTAAACTTGCCGCGGGTGGAACTAATTCTTTAAATGTCTCTAAATTTCCTCGAACTTTGTTTAAAGCAAAACTGATTTGCTTCGGCAACCACTCAATCTGTCCATTTTCTGTCATTGTGTATTTCTCCCCCTAATTCCCCAAAATTACAACTTTTTCTTCAACTAAAAGCTGATTTTCTTTTAACCTAACTTTAACTGGCTCAATTTGTTCATTCGGTAGTACGCCTGTCACCAATGAAATTAAAAGATGTTTCCCTTTCGACAAGTTTGCTTTCAAATATGGCAACTCCGTTAACGGATAAAGTAAATTTGTATTCGGTTCTGTCCGAATAATCGCAGCTTCAGAAAAACCGTTGATATTTTCTACTTTTGACACACCTTTTACATTTTTTACCTCAGCCATTTGATCAGAAACACAAGTGACCTTTTCATCGAAGAGCGGGATTGAGAAGCCACCTTCATAAGCCACTAATGCACGTTGTGTCTCAATTTCGTGGATCCGTAAATGTTGGCCTTCTAATGGTACAATTGTCGTTTTGATTGCTACATCGGACCAAGGATGCCATTGATGAATGATACGATCATCAAGAATTTCGTACTGATCATCTAATCCTTTCGTGCGGAAATAATGGTCGTCTTCAGCTAAAGCCAAGCAATTATCATAAGCACCTTCGTAATACCAATAATCACTCTTTATAGTACTGAAACCAAAATGGGAAGAATAAACAAATTTACTATATTTATCATGCGCATGAGCTTGATAATTAATAAATTGTCCCGCTGGAAACATTAAACCATGTGTTCCTGCATCATTTACTTGATAATAGTTCCGACTTTCTGGTGAAGGTAAGTGTTTTTCTGGAAAGCTAATAGGCTGTGTTTCTGCTTGCCAATAAGGATGATCTTTTGGAACCGCTAACAAAATGAATGTTTTAAAGGCCCAATAAGGTGAACCAGGACCATTATAGCCTTCGGCAAAGACCATATTTTGATAATCATAACCTACCGACAATAATCCATCTGTTGTAAAAATATCTTTGTTCATCCATTGATGAAGATGTCGGCTGATTAGACCTTTAATCTCACCCCACGGCAATGCTTCAACATCTGCAAAAACTAAGGCACTAAAAAATGACACTTGAGCAAAACGATACGTTAAGCTACGTCCAAAGGGAATCGCTTCTCCTGGCTGAGTAAACCAATACTTAAACTCTTGCGCGAACAAAGTTGCTCGTTCCTTCATAATAGCCACTCTTGCGATATCTTCCGGGGCAAAACGACAATACAATAAACTATAATAATGAATAGCGAAAGAAACATAATAATCAACTTGTGTCTCGACTCCGTCATAATACCAACCATTACCGACATAAAAACGATCAATTACAGCCAAATCAACAGCAATCTGTTCTTTTGAATACGGCATTTCACAATGTTTCATCGCTAAATTCAGCAACACTCTAAAGAAATGCCAATTATTTGGCGGAACAATGTTTTCATTGGCTTGTATCAGCCAACTGTGTAAATTGTTTTGCTGTTCTTTTGTTAATTGGTCCCACGTTTTTTCTTTGTTTAACAAAAGAAATGTACTTAATGCTGCCATCTCAACAATCAATTGATCATAATCTTTTGTTTTTCCCCAATAAGATGAACTCTCAGGATCGGTTCCTTCGATAATTCCCGTTAGAAAGTCATTCAAATACTCACTTTCATTTTGCGTTACATAAGGACCTAGTCCCCATAATGGTCGTAAAAATGCCTCCGCATCACGTGTCCCTTTAGAATAAACCGTTCCGTGTGTCCCTAAATCCAGATGACCTTGATACTCTCGATCAAAAAACAATTCCAGTGGCGCTAATAAATCTTCAAATCCTTCTGCAACTTCTTCGTATGTTTCAAAAGGATTCTGTCTAATTCGTGGCTGAATCATGATTCTCCTCACTTTCAATTAATATCCCTTTCAAAAAGCCGTAATATTCTCCGTAAACTGTCACTTCGTCACCAATTTTCAATTTTTTCTTTTGCTCATTAAAAACTTGATATTTACTAGAACCACTTTTCAAAATAAAACGATCACCTTTTTTTATTAAACTGGAACGACTGTCGCTCTCAACAATCTCCCCTTTCAAAGAAATATATTCATTTAAACGAACGTCACCATTTTGTAATTCTGTTTCTGAATAAGACTGTGCCGTTTCGTTTCCTTTAGATTTTGAAGAGATTCTTCATCAAATTCTTTTTCACCGGATTTACAACCTGTTAAAGCAAGTAAAATTAGTAAAAAAAGTGAAAATCTTTTCACTAAACCACCTTCTCCATCGAATTAAAGCGCTTTCTTTGACTTTATAGTATATTTTTTTAGTCAAAAAATCAATAGTTTTTGCTAAAAAAAAGTAAAAAAAGCTTTTTCTTGCTTTTTTTTACTAAAAAGAAATATACTATATGCTATAATAGTACTTGAGAAGGAGGCATTTAGAATGGCAACTATCACAGATATCGCAAAAGTAGCGAATGTTTCAATTTCAACTGTATCGCGAGTTCTGAACTATGATCCAAACTTATCCGTTACAGAGGAAACCAAGCGAAAAATTTTTGAAGCAGCAGAAACCCTGAATTATACGAAATATAAAACTAAAAATAAAAACAAACAGCAGGAGCAACTGACACCTAACCTTTCCGTACAAACAGCTCCGCAAGAGCCTTCGATTGCCGTCGTTCAGTGGCGTTCAGATGACGAAGAACTAACGGATATTTACTATATGTCGATTCGTTTAGGCGCTGAAAAACGGGCCGAAGAGTTAGGTTACAATATTCTAAAAGTTTCCCAATTGGAACAACATAACCTTCAAGGGATTGATGGCATTTTGGCAATTGGCAAATTCACTCAAAAGACGTTACAAGAGTTGCAGCAACTGCATCCCAATCTTTGTGTAATTGGCAGTAATTTCCCATTGGAAGAATTTGATTCTGTAAATACTGATTTTTATCAAGCAACCGAGATTGCCTTAACCCATCTTTTGGAATTGGGCCACGAAAAAATTGCCTTTATTGGTGCCGAAGAAAGCGAAAATATGTATGGTTTCCGTCGCTATAAAACACCGACAACCAACGCTTATCTTGACATTATGCAACATTATCACTTGTTTAACGAAGATTATTTTATCTTAAAAGAAAATGGCATGTTGGATGTCAAAACAGGGGAACAATTGACAGAAGAAGCGTTAGAGAAATGGGGAAATGATTTACCTACTGCGATTCTTGCTTATAATGACGCCTTTGCAATCGGTGTGATACATACGTTAGCCGCACACGGTATAAAGGTTCCTGAAGAAATTAGTGTCATGGGGATCAATGATATTTCTATTTCTCAATATGTCTCACCGCCGCTATCCTCTGTCCATGCCTTTACTGAAGAAATGGGCGAGACAGGCATTAATTTATTGCACAAACGAATTCAAATGCCTAGCATTCCTCGTAGAGTCCTGTTAAACACAGAATTGGTTGTCCGCCAATCGACAACTAGCCCACGCCAGAAATAAAAAATAAGGACCGCTCCTATAAAGGAACCGTCCTTATTTTTTATTTGTTTTGACCAAATAATTCAATTTGTGTTAATGCTGGAAATGGTGATGGTTCATCTGCTTGAATTAACTCTGTTAGTATCACCCACTCCGCTGCCCGTTTCGCAAAGGTAAAGCTCTGGCGTTGCTCAGTCTTAACAGTTTTAAAAACTTCATGTGTACCGTCGGAAAATTTTAAAGTCACTTGTTGCCAATAATTATCATGGGGAAAGTCCGCTCGTAATGTTAAGATCACTTTATCCAACAAGACTTCACGCCCAAATTCAATTTTTAATGCGGCATCTAATTGCTGATTAATCCCCCATGATTGATAAGGATACGGCCCATGATAAAGATTAGCAAAGGTACCGTCAATCGCATTGCAAGCAAAAAAAGTAGCATCATTTCGCGTTTCCACGTTGGCAGATGCATGAGGATACGCACCAGTAAAATGTTGTAAATCATGCGGATTTAACGCCCAATTACGATAACTCTTAATTTCTTCTTTAGTGGCAACACGCACACTTATATAAGGTTTCTTGGTTTCAAAACGATACGCTGCTCGCGCTTCGATAGCGTTTTCATTTTTTATGATTGGAAACGTCCATTTTTGTTCTGGAACATAAATCAAACTGCTATCAAGCGTAGCATCTAACTTCACCATTAAATAAGTATTGGGCGTATCTAAACAAACTTGAATCACATCGCCGTCTTGTAATTGACAATCCCGAGCAGCTAAACAAACAAAATCTTTTCCTGTAATAGTTAACTCTTTCAAAGAATCTGAATCATCTATCTTAGCTTTTCTAACTTCTTGTTCTTGATTTAAAATCGATAATGAAATACACGTCATATGCTTCCCTCCTAGTTTTACCTTTATTATATATTATTTTAGTAAATTAATCTATTTTTTACTAAAATAATAACTTTAGCTTTATTTCTATAAAAGCATTTGGTACTCACTATAAAACGTAAGATTTTGATTCTGCTCTTTTTGAACACAATAAAAAAGCAAGACATCAACCAAAGTTGACTGATGCCCCACTCTCTAAATCTTACTTTTCGATACTTGCGAGTATCTTCTCTGTGTTCATATAACGAAAATCTTCTTGATCGATAAAAACAACCTGCCCCTGACAGCCTTCTAAATATTTTTCCACTTTTTCTTTGACACGAGCGACTTGTGGGGTCAACATTAACACATCATACTCTTTATAACCAAGTTTTTCCTCAATCCGACAAACAGGCGCATAATCTAAATCATAAGATAACTCTTTTTCCCTAATTGCTTCAAGTAATTTTGAAACTAACAGCGATGCACTAATTCCTGTCTCACAAATAATCAATATGTTTTTGCTCATAAACTTCTCCTCATTCATGAAATATTTTTATCTAGCAAATCCGATTGGTGAAAATGCTACATAGGTTAGGATAACCACGACAACTAATATACTTGCGACAAGTTTTGTATGTTTCCAAGGTTCAATATTTACTTTCGTATCAAAAGAATTTAAAACAAATTCGCCATCTGGTTTTATTTTAGAAACTACTATTAAAATAAGAATGTCTAAGAAGAAGAGCAGGCTTAAGACATATAAAAAATGGATATCTTTCAAAAATACTTTTGATAGCGCATACAAAACAATATGGATAGCAATTGTCATTTTTGCTCCAAAAGCAGTTGCTTTTTTGGAATAAAATGCAAAAAGTATAATCACTAACAATGGCATATTGTATAATCCATTAAACTCTTGAACAAATTGATACAATCCAGCTGGTGCAAAAGAAATAAACGGTGCAACGATAATTGAAATAATCCCTACAATAACTGTAACTGTTTTTCCCGCACGAGCAATTTGTTTGTCATCTGCTTTCTTATTGATAATTGGTTTGTAAAAATCTAGCGAAAACAGAGTGGAGGTTGCATTTAAAGCCCCCGCAAAGGAAGATAAAATTGCCCCAAAAATAACTGCAGCAAAAATGCCGAAAAGCATTTTTGGTAAAACTTCAGTTACTAAATATGGATATGCGTTATCAGGATTGGACATCAACGCATCCCCAAAAAGATTTCTTGCAACAATTCCTGGAAATACTAAGAATAATGCGCCAAACACTTTGAAAATCCCCACTAAAAAAGCCCCTTTTTGTGCTTCTGCTAAATTTTTTCCTGAAAGTGCTTTTTGAACAATCATCTGATTGGTACACCAGAAATACAAATTATTAAACAACATCCCTGTAAATAATGTTGGCCATGGTACAACAGCAGAATCAATTGCACCTACAGAGTTCAGTAACCATGGTGTGTTTTCAACAACCTGTTCAATCCCACCAATAAAACTGCCATCACCCAGTTTCATTAAACCTAGTATTGGAACCAACAAACCACAAACCAATAAACCAACGCCATAAATCGAATCGCTATTGGCACTTAAAGATAGGCCGCCAATCAGCAGATAAAGAATCCCAACAATACCAATCACCATCGCCACAAGAATGATTGCGACAATAGGTTCGACACCCAACAGCTCATCAATATGAAAAATCTTATTGAATACTAGTGACCCAGAATAAAGAACTACTGGTAAAAAAGAAATCATATAGGTAACAATAAACAAGATTGAAATAATTCGTTTTGTAACTGTATCATAACGAATTTCAATGAAATCTGAAACCGTATTAATACCGTATTTAAAATATTTTGGTAAAAAAATGACTGCCAATGCGACAATTGCAATTGCAGCAGTTACTTCCCAAGCCATTACTTCCATTCCTGCATGATAGCTTTGACCGTTTTGTCCAACAATTTGCTCTGTGGATAGGTTGGTCATAATAATTGTCCCAGCAATCGGTAAGGCTGTTAAGCTTCGGCCACCCATGAAGAAACCTTCTGATCCAGAAGTATCTACACTTCTGGATCGAGAATAGGCAAAAATCCATACGCAGATGACAATTACTAGGAAACTGATTATTGAAAATAGATTCATTGTCTAGCTCCTTCTCGATTAGATTAAAGATCGGTGACCTTTCGGATATAGTTTCGTGCTTTGACGGCATATTCAAACGGATTGGCTTTGGCAGGATCTTGTTCCGCTTCAACCACAATCCAACCTTCATAGCCACTCTCTTCGATTGCTGACCAAATTGGTTTGAAATCAATCATACCATCCCCAGGGACTGTAAAGACGCCTTTTTTCACGGCCTTTAAGAAGCTATCTTCTTCTGTTCTGACTTCCTCTGCCATTTGTTGGCGAATATCTTTGAAGTGAATGTGTTTAATCCGGTCTTGATAGCGCTGATAGATTGCGATTGGATCTTCTCCTGAGAAGACAAGATGGCCAGTGTCAAACAATAATTTAACTTTTGTCGGATCCGTCATTTTCATTAATCGATCGATTTCTTCAGTCGTTTGGACTCCTGTCCCCATATGGTGATGGTAAACAATCTCCATACCTTTTTCATGTGCCAAGTCACCTAGTTTTTCTAATCCTTCAGCTAGTTTTTGCCACTCTTCATCAGAAAAAATTGGTTTCTCATTAAAAACAGGAGCCGTCATAATTCCTTGTATGCTGTGTCCTTGTTCAGCCACAACAATAACCTTAGCATCCATTGCATGTAAAAAATCTCGATGTTTTTTGAAGTCTTCCGCTGTTTCTTCGAAAGGTTTTGTTGTTAAAAATGTACTAAACCAGGCACTCGCTACTTTTAGTCCACGAATATCTAAATATTGTTTTAAAACCTGTGGATCTTTTGGATACTTATTGCCAATCTCCGTACCTGTGAATCCAGCTAGCGCCATCTCACTAACGCATTGTTCAAACGTATTTTCGCTTCCTAGCTCTGGCATATCATCATTTGTCCATGCAATCGGCGCAATAGCTAGTTGAATTTGTTTCGCCATTATGTCACTCTCCTACTTCATTTATAGTTGTACCAAACGATTCGTATCAAATGATTCTTGACAAGCTAATGCAATTTTTGTTGATTGTAGACCATCTTCTGCATTAACTGCTGGTTGACGTTTTTCTTGAATACAGGAAATAAATTCTTGTGCTTCTCGAATGAACGCTTCTCTAAATCTTTCTGGAAAGTTTTGAGAGCAAGGTCGCACAATCCCTTGATTATTCATAACAGTCACTAAATTTTTTTCAGGTACTTGCGCTACTCGTAATATCCCTTTGGTGCCCATGATTTCTGTTTCGACATGGTAACCATGTGTAGCATTTCTTCCAGCAACTAGTAAAGCCATTGTTTTATCTTTAAGACTCATCATAGCTGCTCCGGTTTCCAATTCACCGACTTGATCTAATTCTGGATATGCAGCATTTTTACCAATTGCCCAAACTTGTTCTACCTCTTGACCAGTAAACCAACGAACCAAATCAATATCGTGAATCGCCATATCTAGAAATAAACCGCCACTATCATTGTTCATTGCAAACTTAACGAAGCTTTCCAGTCCATCACTTGGATCAATTCCATAACAACGAATTAACGTGACTTCTCCGATTTCCCCGTCTTCTACCATTTTTTTCGCATACTGATAAGATTCATCGTAACGGCGCATGAAACCTAACATAAATACTTGCTCGGGATATTTTCCAATAACCTCTTGTGTTTTTTTTATGTCCTCAATTTCAATTCCCAATGGTTTTTCAGTAAATACGTGTTTCCCATTTTCCATAGCTAAACGGACTTGTTCACAGTGGAATCCTGAAGGTGAAACAATAAAAACGGCATCAATTACAGCGCTTTGAACCATTTCTTCATAACTAGAAAACGTATACTTAACACCTAACTCCTTCTGTGCAAATGCTAATTCTGATTCAACTAAACTACAGGCGGCCGTAAGCTCACAGCCACTAACAGCAGAAGATAAATTTTTTGCGTGTACCTTGCCTAATCTACCTAGTCCTACGATTCCTACTCTAATATTTTCCACAAAAACCCTCCTTTTTTTAAGAATTATTTGGTATATAACGCTGGTTGTTCATCTATTTCAATCATTACTTTTTCCCCTGACTCACGAGATTCATGACAAGCCATCATTGTGATTGCTGCCACGTAGCCATCCCAAGCAGTTGGACCAACAAGTTTATCGTTTTTAATTGAATCAACCCATAACTTAAATTCGTAATCATACGCATCTAAAAAACGCGTTTGCCAGTCGGGCGAAATTGGTGTGTAATTTTTCTCCGCAGCTTTAATTTTGGTATAGGCTGGATCCGTCATTCCGACTTCTGCCGTTTCAAAAACTACGTCACACTTAATGTCGTAGCCAAAACGACAATTAACAAAAATTTCTAAATCAATTGTTACACCTGATTTCGTCTGGAAAATCAGTAATTGAGGATCATGTAAATCTGCATGTGTATGGCTGGTTTTCTTTGGTAAAATCATTTGCACTGAGGCATAATCTTCGTCTAATAGCCAACGAAGAACATCGATTTCATGGATTGCAGTATTACTGATTGCCATTGGCGTTTTATAATTTTCATCGGCACTTGGATTTCTATGCGCACAATGGAGCATCAGCGCTTCACCATACTGTTTTGATTCAATTGCTTCTTTCAACTCAATGTAGCCACGATCGTATCGACGCATGAAGCCCACCTGTACCAATTTTTTACCATAAGCGACTTCTGCATCTACAATTCGGCGACATCCTGCGGCATCCATTGCTAATGGTTTTTCGCAGAATACGTATTTTCCATGCTTGATTGCTTCCAAGACATATTTTTCGTGTGTTGGGTCCCAGGAAGTAACAACAACAACTTCCACTTCTTCAGAAGCAATTAATTCTTCGCCTGTTTTGAAAAATTGAGCCCCAATCTCCTCAGCAATTTTGCTTGCCGCTTCAACATTAATATCTGATACTGCTGTTACAAAAGCGCCTTGTGTCTTGTGATTAATTCTGTTAATATGTTCGATTCCAATCGCCCCTGTACCAATTACGCCTACTTTTACTTTCAATTATTTGTCCTCCGATTTCTTTATTTTATGCGTATTATGTATACGCTTACAATTTTATTTAGTCAATCATTATTTTCAGAAAGTCATGTCTTATATTTGTACAAATAAAAGATACTTTCACCGCTTTAATCATAGAATCCTCGAAGCTCCTTTGACAGAGCTTCGAAGTAAAACTAGTTTATTTCGCTAGGAGCGTATCGAGCGGTCACAACTTTTCGATGTGTATAAAATTCTACACTGTCTTTTCCGTTGGCGTGTAAGTCACCATAGAAAGAGTGTTTCCAGCCGGAAAAAGCAAACCAAGCCATTGGTGCTGGTACACCTAAATTGATGCCTAACATTCCTGCATCAACATTCTCTCTAAAGTAACGGATAGCTGAAGCATTACTCGTATAGAGGCATGAACCGTTAGCAAATTCTGATTGATTGGTCAGTGTAACTGCTGCTTCTAGATTTTTCACTCGAACAATTGAGGCAACGGGTGCAAAAATTTCATCTTGCCAAATCTTCATGTCCATCGTGACACGATCAAAGATCGTAGGTCCCACGAAGTAGCCTTTTTCAGGAATATTTTCACGGCCATCTAACAATAAGTCCGCTCCTTCATCAATACCTTTTTGAATGTAATCAAATGTTCGTTGCTGCGCCTCTTTTCGAATCACGGGGCCTAAAAAGACTCCTTCTTCCAGACCATTTCCAATTTTTATCGTCTGTGCTGCAGCCTTAAATTTTTCAACGAATTGATCTGCAATAGTTTCTTCTACAACGATCACCGAAGCAGCCATACAGCGTTCACCGGCTGATCCAAAAGAGCCACCGATAATGTCTTTTACTGCACGATCAAGGTTGGCATCTTTTAAAACGATAACATGATTTTTTGCGCCAGTTAGTGCCTGGACTCGTTTCAGATTTTTTGTTCCTTCTTTATAGACATATTCACCAACATTTTTTGAGCCCACAAAGCTAATTCCTTTTACTAATGGATCACGCAATAAAGTATTAACAACATCGTGTGCCCCATAGACAACATTAAAGACGCCACTTGGAAATCCTGCTTCTTCTATTAATTCAACAATTTTTTCCATCAATAATGGCGTTTTTTCGGAAGGCTTCAGCACCACCGTATTCCCTGCTGCTAACGCCATTGGGAAAATCCAAAACGGTACCATCATCGGAAAATTGAAAGGAGTAATTCCCCCCACAACACCGATGGGATAACGGTAATTGGTAATTTCAATATCTGTAGCCGCTGTGGATAGAGAATCACCCATTATTAAATTCGTAATGCTCGCTGCGTGCTCGACATTTTCAATCCCTCGCTGAACCTCACCTAATGATTCTGACAAAGATTTTCCATTTTCAAGCGTAATTAATCGTGCTAGCTCTTCTTTATTCGTCATCAATAAATGATGCAATTTGAAAAGATAGCGGCCACGAACTGGAACACTTACTTTTTTCCATGTTTGAAAAGCCTCATCCGCTACTCTGATTGCTTCTGCAGTTTCTGCTTCACTAGATAATGGAACATTTACTAATGCTTCTTCTGTTGCCGGATTGACCACTTCTTCAAATTCAGTGGCTGTACTTGTTACCCAGCGGCCACCTATATAATTCTTTAAAAATCGAGTCATTTATTTTCCTCCTAAAAAAGTCTACTTATTTTTTATTTCTAATTGTTAGTCAATTCGTTCCGATTTAAAATCCACTCGTGTTTTTTCTCGTTATGAAACTTCCAAATTCGTTCAGGTCCTGCCATCACATTTAAATAATAAGAGGTGTAGCCATCTGGCACGCCGACAGGATGATATCCCTTAGGTACTTCCACAACATTTTGATGCTCTACAGTCATCGTTTCATCTATAGAACCATCCTCTGTATATACTCGTTGGAAAACAAAGCCTTGCTCTGGATTCAGCTCATGATAATACGTCTCTTCTAAATAAGATTCGTCAGGTAAATTTTCTTGGTCATGTTTGTGTGGTGGATAGCTAGAAAAGTTACCACCTTCAGTGTAGACTTCAACCACCAACAAACTACTGGCAGTATCGACATTGTCTGGTAAAATGTTATGCACTAGTCGTTTATTCTGATATATCCCTCGTTTTTCAACCGTATTTTCCTCAGCGGTAATCACGTGCACTGGTAACGTTTTTTTAGCTGGCGAATAACAAAGGGCCAAACGAACAGTATCAGAAGTTGCTATTAGTTCAAACGACGTTTTTGCTGGGATATAGATACTATCTGTCGGAATTTTTTCAAAAACAGAGGTTCGTTTACCTAAATTCTCGTACCATTTATCGCTCACCTTAACATTGATTTTGCCAGTTAATACGACGATACAAACTTCCAGTTCATTACCAGCTTCTTGATACATTGCTCCATTATCTAATTCAAGAACTTGAAACTCAATATACTGTAAATCAGTGTTGTTTTTTCGAATATTTTGAACTTGTCGAACACCGGGAGCTAGTTCTTTTATCAACGGTTGATGTTTCAATGTTTTTTTCAATTCATTCGCTCCTAACTTTTTGGTTGTATAACGAATACCTAATATTTTCTAGCAGTTGCAAGTTTTTCTTTTTTAACTTGGTATGCTTCTTGAATCGCTGGTTTTTCTGATACTTCAGCAACACCGACATTCCACCAACTACCATCGTAACCAGCAGTCATTGTTTTAGGAAGAACATTTATTTCAATCAATGTCGATTGCATTTGGTTTTTCGCGTCGACAATCGCCTGTTTTAGTTCTTCAATCGAATGGACTTGATACGCTTTGGCACCATATCCTTCAGCGATTTTAGCATAATTGATATTCATAATTTCGCCTTTTGTATTTCTAAATTCCGTCCCTTGACTTATGCCGCCATTCTCCATTTGCAGATTATTAATGCATCCGAACCCAGAATTATTGAACAGAACAATATTGATTTTTTTGTCATATTGTAATGCAGAGACCAGCTCGCTATGCAACATCAAAAAACTACCGTCACCGACTAATGCGTAAACCTCTTGATTAGGATTAGCAAGCCGTACCCCCATTGCACCAGCAATTTCATAGCCCATACAAGAATAGCCATACTCTAAATGATAAGTATTTTCCTTTACAGGATTCCACAATCGTTGCATATCGCCTGGCAATGACCCTGCCGAACCAATCAC
The DNA here is from genome assembly GCF_050558155.1 of Enterococcus sp. DIV0294. Lineage (NCBI taxonomy): Bacteria > Bacillati > Bacillota > Bacilli > Lactobacillales > Enterococcaceae > Enterococcus > Enterococcus sp. DIV0294. Next base: position 1,896,482 of record NZ_CP187889.1, read on the forward strand.
AATCGCATCATCTTCGACAAAATCATTCAGATGAACGAAAACCTCTGTTTGTGTCAGAGTTGTATGCAAAGAATCAGCATAATCATTTAAAATATCCTGTGTAAAGTGGTTTTTGATTTCCGGATCAAAATCTTTCCGTTTAAAATGAGTTGTTTTTAATCGCTCCCGCTCTTTCACCCATTCGTTCTTCAGTTCAGTGATTTTTTCACCATAAGCCGTTCGATATCCTTCAATCATTGGCAGAATTCCTTCTAAGGTTGCTCGAGCATCTCCCACAATTTGAAACGCTTCCATTTTGTAAGTCTGTGGTCGACTTACGTTAATATTTATCATTTTTGATTGTTCAAAATTAAAAATACTTTTTGATGCAGTGGTAAAATCCGTATAACGCGTGCCAATTCCAATAATCAAATCCGCTTGCTGAACAGCTTTATTAGCAGCCGAGGTACCTAAAATTCCCAAGCCTCCAAGATTATTTTCAAATTCCCATGAAACAGTTGATTTACCAGCATGTGTTTCAACCAAAGGTATCTGATGAACTTGAGAAATTTTCTGAAGGCTCTCACCTGCTTCTGAATACTTGCAGCCGCCCCCCACAATAATTACTGGGTGTTTACTATCCTTTATCAAGTGACTAGCTGTTTCAAGCTCACGAATTGTCGGCATCCGTCGATCGATATAATGAACTCTTTTTCTAAAAAACTCTACTGGATAATCATAGGCTTCTGACTCAACATCTTGTGGCAAACAAATGGTGGCAGGTCCTGTAGTTGCAGGATTGGTCATAACTTCAAATGCTCGTAGCAATGCTGACATCAGTTGTTCTGGACGATTAATACGATCCCAATAGCGAGAAACTGCTTGGAAAGCATCGTTGGTAGAAAAAGTTACACTTGATTCATGTTCCAACTGCTGTAATACGGGATCTGGTTGCCGAGTAGCAAACGTATCTGCTGGCAGAAACAATACAGGTATATTATTAGCGAAAGCCGTTCCAGCAGCAGTCAATAAATTAGCAGAACCTGGACCAGCGGAAGCTGAAACTGCGAATATTTTCTTACGTAAACTTTGTCTAGCAAAAGCGATAGCAGCATGAGCCATCCCTTGTTCGTTTTTTCCACTGTAACTTTTTAAATGTCCCGGAGCTTGTTCCAACGCTTGACCAATCCCTAAAACATTCCCATGACCATATACATGAAAGATTCCTTCCACATAAGGTGTTTCTTTTCCATCAATGCTGATATATTGTTGATTCAAAAATTTTAATAATGCTTGTGCTGTCGTTAAACGAATCGTCTTTTCCATTTTATCCACCTTAAATCCTGGCGATCATTTCGCCGTATATTTCCTTCTCCAGTTTAATGAACTCTTTTACTTCTTGCGTCGTTGGTAAAGAATCTGAGCAATTGTTACTTTTGACCATCATCGAAGCTTCCGCTGAGCCAAACTCTAAGCAATCGATAATTTCCCAACCTTCAAATAAACCATATAAAAATCCAGCTGCATAGCCATCACCGCCACCAAATCCCTTGCGTGCCTCCACTGGAAATGGTTTAATTGAAAACTGTTGTTGATCTGCTGTATAAGCTGTTGAGCCTTTCATTCCGTGTTTAATAACGACTATTTGAGCGCCACAATTATGCCAAAAAACAGCGCTTTCATTATCTGTCATATTTGGTTGAATCAATCTTTCAGTTAAATCAAATTCTTCTCTCGAGCCCATAATAATATCTGATTCTTTCGCAACTATTGAATAATAAATAGCGATTTCATCCACATTTTTCCAATTGTATTCTCGATAGTCGATATCAAAAATAATTTTGACGTTGTTTTTTTTCGCTAACATCACAGCTTTTAACACGGCTTCTCTTGAAGGGCTTTCCGCCAAAGCAGTCCCTGAAATTAATAAGGCTTTTGAACGTTTCAAATAATCTTCATCGATATCTTCGACACTTAGTTGTAAATCCGCAGCTTGGTTCCGATACATTAAAATACTACTTTCTTTAGGCGATAGCATTTCTGTAAAAGTCAGACCCAACTTTTCGCCATGCTGCGCTTTACTTATCTGAGAAGTATCAATGCCTTGCTCATTAAAATAATCAATAACATATTCTCCGAACTGGTCATCGGATACTTTCCCAATGAAACCAGCTTTCATCCCATGTTTGGTGATACCCACGGAAATATTTGCAGGAGAACCTCCCACAAACTTTTCAAACATATGAACATTTTTTAAAGGCTTAAATTCTTCTTTAACTTGCTCATTATAGGCAGGGTTAAAATCGATAGCCACTCTACCTAAAAGAACTAGATCAAATTCTTTTGATTGATCAAAGCTAATATAACTCATAGATCCACCTCTTCTTCGTTCTTCTATTATTTACAAACGAATTATAGCACGCTTTCAAAATGCGTGCAACATTAAATTAGCACATTATTTTGCGTGCATTTTAAAAGAACGCAAAAAAAGAAGCATGAATTGCTTTACAGCAAGCTTCACACTTCTGTTAAAGATTATATTTTGTTTTAATAATGATATCTGTAAATAACATCTCTTCTGTCATAATTTTATTGTTCTGTAGTTGATTCGCTAATAATAGCAAAGAACGATAGCCCTGCGTAAAACCATCTTGATCAATTAGAAAATCAACTTGATTTTTTTTCAGCATCTCGATATTTTTCTCAGTTAAATCATAGATAATCACATACGGTCTGTCTTTCCCTGCCCTTTTTTTTAACACACGAGCAATTCCTGCTTGACCTCCTGAAAACACAACGACACCTTTTAAATTAGTGTAGTTCTCTAATGTGTCACTTAAAATCTTTTCGACTTCATCGCTCGAATCAAAACTGCTTTGAACACCTGTTAATTTCAATTGTGGAAATGACTGTTTCAATTCTTCAACAAAACCAGCAACTCGTAAACTATTCACACTATTTCCAAAATATCCAGTAATAGCTAGGACATCTCCCTCTCCTTTTGTCAACATTCCTAATAATCCAGCAGCTGTCTTCCCGCTTTTAAAGTTATCCATTCCGACAAAGCATTGACGTTTACTACCAACAATGTCCGAATTGAATGTGATGACCTTAATGCCTTGTTCCGTAAGCTGATTGATTTTTTCCCTAATCGCCACACTATCAACTGGCATGATGGCAATTCCTTTTACACCAAGTTCTAACAAGCGTTCAAGTGCCTGTAACTGCGTCGCTTCATCGACCCCGTCTATTTCCTCTAAAAAGCAATCAATATTTCTTTTTTTTAGATCACCTATAACTGCTTGTAAACCTGATCGAATTGGAATCATAAAAGAAGATTTTGCCAATTGTGTCACAACACCTAATTTGATTGGTTCTTCTTTGGCCATCTTTTTTTTCTTCGGAACATAGTTCATTTCTTTCGCTATTGTTTTAATTTTTTCAGCAACCTCAGGATTGATTCGGCCGCGATTATTCAATGCTCGATCCACAGTTCCCCTAGATACTCCTGCTTTTTCAGCAATTTCTTTTATTGTTCCAGCCATTTGTTCTCTCCTTATTTACTTGATTTGCAAAATTATTTTGATTATTTATAAGCTTTCGTATGTATATTCTATCACAATATAAAAAAGCACGCAATTTTGCGTGTTTTATTTTAAAATGTAGTTTACTTTAATTTATATTTTCAAAAAAAGCACCTCAGCTCAGACTGAGGTACTTTTTTAATAAGTTATTTTTTCTGATCATCTTCATCCATTTTCAGAACCGCCATAAAGGCTTCTTGAGGAACTTCCACGGACCCAATTTGTTTCATCCGTTTCTTCCCTTCTTTTTGTTTCTCTAACAATTTACGTTTACGAGAAACATCGCCACCATAGCATTTAGCCAGTACGTTTTTGCGTAAGGCTTTAATATCTGAACGAGCCACAATTTTTTGACCTATCGCCGCTTGAACTGGGACTTCAAACTGTTGACGTGGAATTAGTTTTTTCAGTTTCTCAACAATCGCTTTCCCACGCTCAAATGCGAAATCTCGGTGAACAATAAAGCTTAACGCATCCACTTTTTCAGCATTTAATAGAATATCCATTTTCACTAGACGGCTGGTGCGATAGCCAGCCATTTCGTAATCTAAGGATGCATAGCCTTTTGTACTTGATTTCAATTTATCGAAAAAGTCAAACACGATTTCAGATAACGGAATTTCATAAACTACGTTTACACGATAATCGTCTAAGTAATCCATTGTAATGAATTCGCCACGTTTACGTTGTGATAATTCCATTACTGCTCCTACATAATCGTTTGGCACCATGATTTGCGCTTTAACATAAGGTTCTTCCACAGATTCAATCGTTACTGGTTCTGGAAATTCAGCTGGGTTGTCAACAACAACGGTTGTTCCGTCAGTTTTATTAACGTGATAGATTACAGACGGTGCTGTTGTAATTAACTCTAAATTAAATTCTCGTTCCAAACGTTCCTGAACAACATCCATGTGCAGCAAACCTAAGAAACCACAACGGAAACCAAACCCTAAAGCTTGCGATGTTTCCGGTTCAAATTGTAACGCCGCATCATTTAATTGTAATTTTTCTAATGCTTCCCGTAAATCGTTGTAGCGCGACGTATCAATTGGATATAAACCACAATAAACCATTGGATTCATTTTGCGGTAGCCTGGTAGTGCTTCTGCTGCTGGATTGTCGGTCAAAGTCACTGTATCCCCGACCCGTGTATCTTGAACCGTTTTAATGCTAGCGGTGATATAACCCACATCACCAACCATTAAATAATCACGAGCAATTGGTTTCGGTGAAAAAACGCCGACTTCTGTTACATCAAACGTTTTACCGTTACTCATCATTTGGATTTTATCCCCAGGACGAACGACACCGTCAATTACACGGATGTTTAAAACGACCCCCCGATAACTATCGTAAATAGAGTCAAAAATCAAAGCCTTTAAAGGAGCCTCAATATCGCCTGATGGAGCTGGTACATACTCCACCACTTGTTCTAAAATATCTTCAATCCCAATCCCTGCTTTTGCACTTGCTAAAACAGCTTCCGATGCATCAATTCCAATTACGTCTTCAATCTCTGTCCGAACACGCTCTGGATCAGCGGCGGGTAAATCAATTTTATTAATAACAGGTAAAATTTCTAAGTCATTATCCAATGCCAAATAGACATTTGCTAGCGTTTGCGCTTCAATTCCTTGCGCTGCATCAACAACTAGAACAGCCCCTTCACAAGCTGCCAAGCTACGAGAGACTTCATAGGTGAAATCGACGTGTCCTGGTGTGTCAATCAAATGGAAAGTATAGGTTTCACCATCTTTGGCTGTATAGTTTAATTCAATTGCGTTTAATTTGATGGTAATGCCGCGTTCTCTCTCTAAATCCATTGAATCAAGTAATTGATCTTGCATTTCTCGACTGCTAACTGTATTTGTTTTTTCCAAAATCCGGTCGGCTAAAGTTGACTTCCCATGGTCAATGTGGGCAATAATCGAGAAATTACGAATTTTCTCTTGTCTTGCTTTCATTTCTTTATTGTTCATTTTTTGCCTCATTTCTTTTAAGAAAAGCTAGCTCCCTGCTAGCTTCATCAATCAATTGTTATATTTTAGTTGCCTTTTTTATCAAATTATCATGTTTAAAGGTCTAGGATAATCAGCACTTTTCATTATACCAATTTTTGAAGAAGATTTAAAGCACTTCCCTTTTATTCTTTTGGTTTCGAAAGGCTAACAGAGTTTCGAAAAATTTGGTATACTAAAAATAGTAAATTTATTGGAGATGGAAAAATGGATGAACAAGAATTTCGAAAGCAACTGACCTTAAAGCCTGTTGAGGAAGAACACATTGATCAATTTAATGAACTTCTTTCCTATGTTTTTCAAGTGACTGAAGCAGATATTGAAGAAAGTGGTTTTGAAAACAAACGCGCATTTATCAAATCAAAACAACCGATTTTAGAACTTTCAAAAGTATTTGGCTGGTTTCACGAAAATCAATTAATTTCACAAATTGCTATCTATCCATGCGAAGTCAATATCCATGGTGCTTTGTATAAAATGGGCGGCGTTACTGGTGTCGGTACCTATCCTGAATATGCCAACCACGGTTTAATGAAAGACTTGATTCAAACGGCATTAGAAGAAATGCGCCAAGATAAACAGTGGATTTCTTATCTTTTCCCTTACAACATTCCTTATTACCGACGTAAAGGTTGGGAAATCATGTCCGACAAGTTATCTTTTAAAATTCGGGATACGCAATTACCAAAAACCGTTCCTGTTCCAGGAATGATTGAACGGTTAGCTGTCGATCACCCAGATGTCTTTGATGTCTATGCGCGATTCGCTCGTCAAAATCACGGCGCGCTCATTCGTAGTGCCTTCAACTGGGAAGAATATTGGCGTTTCGAAAACGAGGAAGAACGGACTGCTGCTGTCTATTATGGTGCCAATCAAGAACCTTTAGGAGTACTTTTCTATTGGGTGGCTGATGAAGTATTTCATATTAAGGAAATGTTTTACTTGAACCAAGAAGCCCGAAATGGCTTGTGGAATTTTATTACTGCGCATTTTTCGATGGTTTATTGGGTCAAGGGCGATATCTATAAAAACGAACCACTAGCCTTTCTTTTAGAAGACAGCCAAATTAAAGAAAGCATTGAACCCTATTATATGGCTCGAATTGTTGATGTCAAAGCCTTTTTAGAAAACTTTCCTTTTGAAAGTACAGCTAAGCCATTCCATTTTGTCGTTAAAGATCCTGTCGCTGAGTGGAATAATGGTATTTTTGGCTTAATTTGGGATGAAAATGATCAAGTGACCATTACGGATGAACCTCTAGGCACCGCCGTTCACTTAGATATTCAAACACTAACTTGTTTAGTCATGAATTACCGACGCCCTTCGTACTTACATCGAATTGAACGTATTGATACAGATAAAGAAACTTTAAATTCTTTGGAACGGATTTTTCCTGACCAAGAAGCTTATTTCAGTGATTATTTCTAAACCCTTGGATTGGAGACAGACAAATGACAAAAATTTATTTTGCAGGACCTTTATTTTCGCAAGCTGACTTACGTTATAATGCCTATTTAGTCGAACAAATTCGACAATTGGATAAAACAATCGATCTTTATTTACCACAAGAAAATGCGGCGATTAACGACAAATCTGCTTATGCCGATAGTAAAATGATTGCCTTAGCAGATACAGAAAACGTCCTTGCTAGCGATTTATTGGTTGCTTTATTAGACGGTCCAACCATTGATGCGGGCGTAGCTTCCGAAATTGGTGTTGCTTATGCCAAAGGAATCCCGGTGGTTGCCCTTTACACAGACAGCCGCCAACAAGGTGCTGATAATCACCAAAAGCTTGATGCTTTGAACGAAGTCGCTGAAAATCAATTCCATTATTTAAACCTTTATACAGTTGGTTTGATTAAATTGAATGGTCGGGTTGTTTCTTCAGAAGAGGATTTGTTGGAAGAAATTAAGCAACGATTGTCATAATAAAAAAAGAACGAGCGAATTCGCTCGTTCTTTTTTTATACTTCTTCTATTGGTTCATTTTCAAAAACTAATTGATTGTCTAATAGACTAATCGTGACTTTTGTTTTTGGCATTACTCGACCAGAAACAATTTCTTTTGCTAATGGTGTTTCGACTTCACGAGTAATGAAACGTTTTAACGGACGAGCTCCATAAGCTGGCTCATACCCATTTTCAGCAATCCATGTTTTAGCTTCATCAGTGATTTCCAACACAATTTCTTGTTGCTCTAAACGATGAGCAAGTTGTGCGGTCATTTTACCAATGATTCCTTTCACATTATCCAAGCTCAATGGTGTAAATAAAATAGTATCATCAATTCTGTTTAAGAACTCTGGTTTAAAGTGTCCTTTTAGAATATTCATGACTTGATTTTCAACTTCTTCTGGAATTGTTCCTTCAGGTGTCACACCTTCCAATAAAAGCTGAGAGCCGATGTTACTTGTCATAATTAAAACTGTATTTTTAAAATCAACGACCCGACCTTTAGAATCTGTCAAACGACCATCATCTAAAACTTGTAATAAGATATTAAAGACATCTGGGTGCGCTTTTTCAATTTCGTCTAATAAGACAATTGTATAAGGGTTTCGACGAACAGCTTCTGTTAACTGGCCACCTTCTTCATAACCAATATAGCCTGGAGGGGCACCAACCAAACGAGACACGGCATGTTTTTCCATGTATTCACTCATGTCAATCCGTACCATATGATCTTCAGAATCAAACAAATCTTCAGCTAAAGCTTTAGCAAGTTCTGTTTTACCAACACCAGTTGGTCCTAGGAAAAGGAACGAACCAAGTGGGCGATTTGGATCTTGTAAGCCTGCTCTTGAACGAATTACCGCATCACTAACAGCATCGACGGCTTCATCTTGACCAATCACACGTTTGTGTAATGTTTCATTCAGTTTCATTAATTTTTCTCGTTCGCCTTCAACTAATTTTGTCACAGGAATGCCAGTTAAACGACCGACCACTTGCGCAATTTCGTTTTCAGTAACCGATTCTTGTACCATTTTGACGATATCTTTAGCGTTCTTTTCTTCCAATTCTTTCAATTCATGTTCTAATTGCGGAATTGTTCCATGACGCAAAACAGCAGCTCGTTCTAAATCATAATTATTTTCAGCATCTTCTAATTCGTGTTTTGCTTTATCAATCTCTGCACGTTTGTTGGAAACCGCATTAACTTCTTCTTTTTCCGTTTCCCATTGCATTTTCATTGAGTTGGCTTCTTCACGCAAATCTGCTAATTCTTCTTGCAAGTTGGCTAACCGTTTTTTACTTGCATCATCTGATTCTTTTTTCAAGGCCGCTTCTTCAATTTCTAGTTGCATTAACCGACGTGTTACTTGATCGAGCTCTGTTGGCATCGAATTCATTTCCACTCGAATCGTTGCGCTTGCTTCATCGACTAAGTCAATCGCTTTATCTGGTAAGAAACGATCAGTAATATAGCGATCGGATAAAGTAGCGGCAGCAACTAAAGCATTGTCATGAATATTCACGCCGTGGTGAATTTCAAATCGTTCTTTTAAGCCACGCAAAATAGAAATTGTATCTTCTACTGTTGGTTCTTTGACTAATACTTTTTGGAAACGACGTTCTAAGGCTTTATCTTTTTCCATATATTGGCGATATTCATCAAGCGTTGTGGCACCGATTAAATGCAATTCACCACGTGCTAGCATCGGTTTTAATAAATTCCCAGCGTCCATACTGCCTTCAGTTTTACCAGCTCCGACGATATTATGAATTTCATCAATGAATAAAATGATTTTGCCATCACTTTTTTTCACTTCTTTTAAAACAGCTTTTAACCGTTCTTCAAATTCGCCACGGAATTTTGCTCCCGCAATTAAGGCACCCATATCTAAAGAAAAAATGGTTTTATCTTTTAAGTTTTCGGGAACATCTTTACGAACGATTCGTTGTGCTAATCCTTCAACAATCGCTGTTTTACCAACACCTGGTTCACCAATTAAGACTGGATTATTTTTAGTTTTTCTTGATAAAATCCGAATAACGTCACGAATTTCTTCGTCACGACCAATGATTGGATCTTGTTTTCCTACTTTTACTTGTTGTACTAAGTCAACACCGTATTTTTCTAGTGCTTTATATTGTTCTTCCTGGTTTTGAGAAGTCACACGATCTCCTCCTCTCATCTCTTCAATATTTTTTCTTAACTCTTTTTCCGTAATGCCTTGTTGCATTAAATATTTTGTTAAACGATAATTTTTCAATTTCATTAAAGCTAAAAGTACAATTTCGGTTGATAAAAATTCATCTTGGAATTCTTCTCGAAGTGAATCAGCTTCTTGCAATAAATGGAACAAATTTTGACTTAAATTTTGACCATATTGTACATTACCGCCTGCCACACTTGGATATTCATCTAACGCGTTATCTACTTCTCGTTCAAATGCGTCAACATCTAAACCAGCATCTGTGTAAAAATTACGTCCAAAATGGTTTGGTTGAAGAAAAATTTTCCATAAATGTGCGATATCAATTTCTTGATGTTGCCGTGTCACCGCAACTTTTTGAGCTTCAGCAATCGCCTCTTGAAGCGTGGTTGTCATTTTTTCAATATTCATAAACGATCCCTCCCGTTTATTATTTTGTCTTTTTTATTTTAACATTCTTTACAATTATTATTATCCGACTTTTGATGGATTTCTTCAAAAGTTAAGGTATTCGTAAACCTTATAAATTTATTATACCCCATTGGTCAGTAAAGGTCAATAAATAAATTGACCTTTTTTGACCTTTTTGATAAAAAAAACCTAAAACAACTAAATATCACTGTTTTAGGGCTTTTTTCGCAATCACAACTAGTTTGACCAACTCTTTATTGCTTTGATTTATTAAAAATAAAGTTTTAACGTAAGATACTTTTTATCGGCATTGCTAACCAAAATAGCCAAACTGGTTATCGCTAAAAATAATTCGTACTCATAACCACTAAAACCACTTGCCAAACCAAAAGAAAAAATAGCTCCGACTAAAACTGCTATAAATCCTACTGATACCAAAGGAATTAAAAAGCCAATAATCATAAATAATCCACCAATTAATTCAATTGCTGCTACACCATAAACAAAAAGACTTGGCAAACCAATACTAGCAAAAAACGCTAAAGTATCTTCCAATGACGTTACTTTCATCACTCCATGAATTAGCATCGTCACCCCTAGCCAAATTCTAATCACTTGAATGCCTCGCTGTTGTTTATCCATACTTCTCCTCCTTTGTTTGCATTAAATAGTTAATGTAACTATTTAAGTTACATTATAAAGGATAAATCGAAAAAAGTATAGAAAAAAACAAACGTATTTAACAATACGTTTGTTTTTTAATGTTACTGTAAAACTTATATTTTTTCTTCGGAAACATTTTTTCTTAATACAATTAACTTTCCTTTCAAGTGAAACATACTAAGATTAGACTACATCGTCCAATGACCAGGTTACTGTAGATTGATATACTTTTGATATTTCTCCTACATTTGCAGGCACAGTTAATTTTATCTCTTCAAAAGGAAAATATAGTTGCCAAGTTCCACTTCCTTGCGTTCCAGTTGCTGTTATTATTGATTGGGCTGTTGCACCCGATCGAAAAGCTTGAGAACCTAACGTCGGTCCATTGGTAAAACTATTAGTTACTGATTCCACAGCTGTATTAGCATATTGAACTTTTTGAAGTTGAGTGTTCGCAAAGTTCAAGGTAATCCCTTCTCCTTGTGGTAAAGATGTACCAGTACTATCTTTAAATTCAGATAAACTAACGTTTAATTTCCAACCTGTGCTGATTGGTCGATTATCTTCTAGACGTAACTTAAAACCAGCTTGTTGTAATTCGGGACTTCCTACATAGTTTGCTGAATTTAATCCGTAATTTTTTGCCATTGGCGAAATAGTTTGTTTGCCAAAATCAAACGTACTTGGTGTCCCCATCAATACGGGTCGTTGCCCACTCCATTTCGCATATAACGTTACAGTCCCATTGTTAGTAGCAGTTAATGTCGAAATTATTTGTTTATCCGTATATACAACTGCACTTGTCCGTGTCTTCGACCACCCAAGGAACGTATTACTCTCTTTTGTAAAGGTGTTGGCTGGTAATGGTTTGCCTGTTCCATAAATAAAGCTAGCGTTAGGCATGGTACCCGTTCCCCCATTCGCATCAAACTTTACGGTATACGCATTCCCCTTCCAAACAGCATAATAGGTCTTAGCTGAGGCATAATTAACAAGAGGATTTGTTGTAATATTTGGGGTTGCGGCGTTGGCTGTTGCAGCCCAACCTTGGAAAGTGTAACCCGTCCTTGTTGGCTTCGCAACAGTACTTAAATTAATCACTGTACCAAAAGTATATGCTTTAGCTGCTGTACCACCCGAGCCCCCATTGGCATTAAAAGTCACATTCACTGAGATAGGTTTCCAAATAGCTTTCAGTGTTATTTTTGTAGTAGTTGAAGTAGACGTAAAGCTGATCGTTGCACCAGGTTGATATTTTTTGGTTGTCGTTGCAACATCTTGCCATTCTACAAAAGTATAACCACTAAGCGTTGGTTTTGTTGTTGGAATGACAATTTTTCCTGCATCATTCACATCTAACTGAATCGTTTGCGGAGAAGGTAGACCTTTCACACCACTTCCTGGCACGATAACGTTTGGTAAATTTTGTTCATATGCTACTTGAGCAAACTCCGTACTAAAGGTAATTTTGTTACTGACTGCCGTTAAAGTTGCTCCCGCTTTGGCTTCTTTGGCAGAATATTGAAATTGGTTAATCGCTTTTTGATTTTCCGCTTCCGGCACTAAAAAGTTCATAATCGCATCTAATGTCTCACCTGGTTTGATTGTAGTGGCTCCAAAATCGACATAGATTGCTGTGATTAAAGCAGAGTTAGCGGGTTTGGTTGTTGTGAAACCTAAACTAGTTAATTTAGTGGCATTCCATGCTTGTAAATCATTGTTAGTATAACTAGGTAATTGTGAGACAGGCTTAGTTGTATAGTAAATTTTGGCTGTTCCACTATTATTGGTCAAATTTGTAAAACCGATACTTCCTGTCGAACCACGACCATCACTAGCAGAAGGTAATATGTTATATAATCGAACGCTTGTGAAATTGGTATTTCCTGAATTTTTAATCACTGTTTGCATTTGCGGTGTTCCTTTACTTTCCACCGCAAAAATATTACTACTAGACCAAGATTGCGTTGCTGATCCACGAGCGTTTGTTGCGCTATCTAACTTAGAAGAATCTACGACAGAGAAGCTGGTGTTAGTAGTAGATGACTTCATTGCGTAGCTATTTTCATTCGTGTTGTCTAAACCGATTTTCTTAGCCTCTGTAGCATCTAATTGAGCAGGCACACCAGTAAAGAAATCAGCTGACTTAGGACTACTATATGCGATATAAGGAATCTGATAATTCCCAGAAGTGGCTGAATTATCAACTACAAATTCTAAAGGAATTCTGAATATACTACTCTCTCTTGCTACTTTAGATTTATAAGCCGTGCTGGATGTCTTAAAACGATAATAATTGTAAGTTGTATCATTTATAGGTAACGTTTCAACAGTCACCGAAGCTGGATAGGTAACTTGATTACTATCATCAATAAAATCTTTTTTCGTAGTAGCTTTTAATCGTAACTGTTTGGGCACTTTAATTGTAATAATGGGATTCTCCCAATCCCCCCAAGAAGAGTTTCCATAGTAGCTATTATTTCTCCCGATTATTTCATAGTTAATCGTGTCTCCTGGTAGTTTGTTTTGACTATTAACACTGGTGAAGCTAGCACTAGCATGTAATGCTACTCCTTTATTATAATATACTACATTATTGCTTAATTTAAGCTCTGTAGGAGTGCCAGTTGCATCTTTGTACTGCATGGTGGCTCCAAAAGTGATTGGATTCGACTTCTTAGAAAGCGCGGTTCCATCTGGCCACTTTCCAGTAGGCCAACTTTTGATCTGATATCTAAATCCCATCCCATTACCTGGAGGTAGCGAATTGGCGGTTTTGCCATCGGTTCCCATGGGAATAATATTAATGGTGGCAATATACTCATTGGCCGCTAAAGTCGGCAAAGCTGGACCAAAATTGCCAGTCTTAGCTGGTGTAGCACTCCAAACAGAGCGACTCGTTCCAGTTACAGCATTTTTTATCTGAAACCAAGGTCGGTAATAGGCTGGTGCGTTCACTCCATCAGTAAGACCATAAATATATAGATTAGCAAAGTTTCCTTTAGCTGATCCTGCAGTTAATTCTTGTAATTTGTATGTTACCCCTTCAATTGCTTTAGCTCCAGTATTCTTAATAGTAGAAGATCGACCAAATGTATCGATACCAAAAGCGTAAAAATTTCCAGCTTTCGCTAAATCGTTTAAGTTATTAACTGTGCTAGTAGATCCCAAAACACTATGATGATATCCTGTTCCTGACAATTGAAAATCTGGTCTAGAACGCTTTATATAACTTTTCTTAGTTGTGAGAGTATTTATTTTTCCATTCATAAATTTTACCTTCATTCCAAAATTTATGGAAAAAGCACTTCCTTCTGCATAAATTTTATTCAAAGTAACTCTTGTATCGCGATAGTATAAATCAACAAGCGTTGCTGGGTTTTCTAAAACGTTTGGAGAGAGAGTTACTAATTTCTGATAGTACCTAGTGTAACCAACTGGCACACTAGGGTCTTGTACATTTGTGAGCCCTGTTTTTAATAATCGATTGGCTAAAGTTCCCTTTAATGTAGCTCCCGTTGGAATTTCAACATACACTTGATGATCATAATTAGGATCTAAATTCGCTCTAGCTAAATAATTAAACTGATAACCATTTGACATAAAAATATCACCGTCAAAATAACTGTTGTTACTAGGAACCCCATAGACAGAACTTACTACTGAAGCGGCAGAACCCACATTAGTTTTTACGATTTTATTCGCCGCTGAACTTGCGATTTGTGTACCTATATTATCAAATACCTTCGCTTGGAGATTATTCCATACAATTTGTTCAGGTGGAATTTTGGCATTATAGACATTATTAAATTTAAAACGTAAATTAATCGTCTCTAATGTTGTCTTGGTTTGTTTCAAACGAATAATCAACTTTTTATTGGTCGTGTCATTTACATACGACGCCACAATTGAATTAGCGCTAGGCGTACTAGGGGTTACCAACGAAAAAATGGGTGCTGTATTATCAAAGTTTTTAAAAACGGGGTCGCTTTTACTTGGATAAAAGCCATAAGGAAGCTCAATCGAAGTACCAATGAGTCCCGCTTGACTGATGGAAACTGGCATAGAAATCGTTAAGTAATCTGGTGCTGTTCCTGTCGTAGAGTCGGTATACGTGCGATAAGTGGCAGGAGCAGTCAAACCGACCGTAATCCCATTCGCTTTGGCGTCAATGTTTTTAGACTTATCGTCGGGGTTGCTTTTTTTATTTTCCTTCGTTTGCTTCTGCTCACTATGCTCCTGTGGCTTTTGAGGCTCTGGTATTGGTTCTTTAGCAACCGTCACTTCTAAATTATTAGCCAATTCTTTTTGATTTTTGTCTTTGACTGACAAGCTGAAAGTTCCTGCTTTTGTTGTCGTTAACAGCAAGTAGCTCTCCCCCAACTGAGCTAAGTCTCTTAAAACCAAGCTGTGTTGTTCTTGATTATAGGAACTATGCTCCTTCAATTGTTGATTTTTTTGGGGATTATATTGAATTTCCTGAGGTAATTGTATTTCCGCCCAGGTTACATTGCTAGTTATTTTTACATAAAAATCCGAGCCTGCACTCACTTGCCGTTCTGGTTCTTGTTGCGTCCAAGTAAAAGAAACAGTTTCTACTTTTTTCGTTGCTTCAGTAGCTTGTGTTTTTTCAGATGAAGAATCTGTTGTTTCTGTCGTTTTTTTTGGTGGCTCTGATAGCTTAGGTAATGACTCTTCAACAATTTGTTGCATTTCACTCGTTACTGTTGTCGGCTTAGACCCCTCAGCTAAGCCATTAATTGGTAAAATCATCGTGCCTAATAATATAACTATGACACAAATAAGAGAAATCATTTTCTTATTCATAACCAACACCTTCTTTTCCTTTTTATTCCTTTATTTTGTTCTACTCTTTCTAAAATAAAAATAAACGCTAATTGTAACAAGACACAATGCGCTAAGACCTATTAACAAAAACGGTTGCCTTTTTGCTGAAGCTGTACTAGCCGACCATTGTTTTATTTGCGTTTGTGTGAGCATAAAATCTTTTCGCCACTGCCATTCTTGATTACCAACACTTACTTGGCTGTGAACAGTATAAGTTCCCGCTGGCAGGACAACTTCATTCAAAGGTAGATCCATAGCTAATAATGAATTAGGTGCCACTGACACATCTGCTTGTACTTTTTTTAGTAACTCTTTTGGCTGACCTTTTTTGGTTAACCAGTTGGTAATTGTCGCTCCTTTCATAACTTTTGGTTGTCGATTTTGGAATGTTGCTTGAACAACAGGTAGGCCACCGCTGATCGTTGTATCAACTTTTTTTAGTTTCAATTCTGCTCCTTCATCAAATGGCTGTTTATCTTCTGTCAGCATGATTGAAATAGTATAAGCATAGGTTGATGTAAATTGATTAGTTGTTAATGATTCATCCTCTAGTTGTTTGACAAATCGTAATGCACCTAATTTAACTCCCAAAAATGGCTCTTTAGGAGTTCTAATTTCATAATTTACTATTTTTTCTTCAAAGTTTTTTACAGTGACCGTAGCTTCCTTATTTTGCAAATGAACAATTTGTGTGATGGAATTCGTCAAACTAGAATCTAGTTTGGGGCTCGTCTGCGTATAATCAATCTGTCCATCCGTTCCGTTCACTGCATCATGAATACTTAAAGCGACAGTTACGGACTCTTTTTGCAAACTTCTGATTTTCACTTGAACAATCTGCTGACTACTTGGCTGAACACCTAAATAAAAATAAGTTTGATTCTTATCTAGCTGATTATCTGGTATCACACTTTCAACCGTGAAACCCGCTAGCGGCTTTGACTCAGGTTGTTGAGCTAAAGTAACTTCGAAATGTAAGAAGATTAGATAATAAATAATTATAAAACAGAGATAGCTAAATACTTTCATTCCATCCCCTATAGACTTATTTAGGGCTTGTGACAAATTCATTTCAACCACCTTTTTCTCCCTTCCTTTAATAATTATCGTTAATGAATTCAGTATAGCTGAAGATACAAAAAAAATAATTTTAAATTTTTAAACCAATTAATTGAAAAATAACTTTTTCTTCCCCTATAAAGGTTTAATAGTGCTTTTTGCCTATGAAAATGCTTAAATTTCATTATTTTATGAAAATAACTCCTTTAAAATTCAAAGTACAACTAGTAAAATAGCAAACAAACATCAAAAGGTAAGTGAATGTCACTTACCTTTTGATGTTTGTTTGCTAAAATTTAATGATTTTTTTACTATTTTCTACTGAATAATTTTCAATTATTTTTCTGAAAATAACTAAGAGAAAAGCGAGAAGAATCATCCTTCTTCTCGCTTTCTTGTTATCCTAAACCAACACGTTCAAAAATCGTGTCAACATTTTTTAAATGATAATGGTAATCAAAGGCATCATCTAGCTCTTCTTTTGATAAGACAGAAGTAATTTTTTCATCCGCATCTAGCAACGGACGGAACGCCGTTTGATGATCCCATGCGTAAGCTGTTTTTGGTTGGACCAGATCATACGCTTCTTCACGTGTCATGCCATGGTCAATCAATTTTAATAAGACACGTTGGCTATAAATTAGTCCATAGGTCGCATCCATGTTACGCTTCATATTTTCTGGGAAGACCGTTAAGTTTTTGACAATATTACCAAAACGATTCAACATGTAATTTAGTAAAATCGTCGTATCGGGAATAATAATCCGTTCAGCAGACGAGTGAGAAATATCTCGTTCATGCCATAAACTCACATTTTCAAAGGCAGTAATGACATGACCACGAATCACACGTGCCAAACCAGTCATATTTTCAGAACCAATTGGATTCCGTTTATGCGGCATTGCCGAAGATCCTTTTTGTCCTTTTGCAAAAAATTCTTCTACTTCACGTGTTTCTGATTTTTGTAGACCACGAATTTCTGTTGCAAATTTTTCAATACTTGTCGCAATTAATGCCATGGCAGAAACATACTCTGCATGTAAATCACGTGGTAAAACTTGTGTCGAAATCTCTTGAGCACGGATTCCCAAATGTTCGCAAACATATTCTTCAACAAATGGTGAAATATTGGCAAAGGTACCTACGGCTCCACTGATTTTACCCGCTTCGACACCTTTGGCTGCATGTTCAAAACGTTCAATGTTGCGTTTCATTTCAGAATACCACAACGCTAATTTCAAACCAAATGTAGTCGGTTCTGCATGAACACCATGCGTTCTTCCCATCATGACCGTATGTTTATACTCTTTGGCTTTGGCTCCGACAATCTCCGTAAATGTTTGTAAATCTTTCCGTAAAATATCATTCGCCTGTTTCAATAGATAACCATAGGCAGTATCCACAACATCTGTGCTGGTTAACCCATAGTGCACCCATTTTCGCTCTTCACCAAGCGTTTCTGAAACGGCACGAGTAAAAGCGACAACATCATGACGTGTTTCTGCTTCAATTTCTAAAATACGTGCAACATCAAATGATGCATTTTCTCGGATTTTTTGTACATCTTCTTTAGGAATCTCGCCAAGTTCTGCCCAAGCTTCATCCGCCAAAATTTCAACTTCTAGCCATGCCTTGTAGCGGTTCTCATCTGTCCAAATTGCGCCCATTTCGGGTCTTGTATAACGATCAATCATTGTGCCTTATCCCCTCTTTACTCCTCAATTTTTGAAAAATAATTACGACCAAATCTTTGTTTCTTTAATTTCTTCCAGTGTTTCATCGATTTCTTTGGTTAATATAGTAATATGCCCCATCGCTCGTTGCGCTTTTGCTTCACTGTGGCCATAATAGTGGAAATGCCAATCTGGATGTTCATTAATAATGTCCATCGTTTCATAGGCCTCATTTCCAAGCACATTGACCGTGACTGCTTCAGACAACAGTTGAATCGTTGGCATTGGCCAATTACATAAACCACGAATATGCGTATCATATTGGCTAAAAGAACAAGCATCTATAGAAAAATTCCCAGCATCTTCTGGACGAGGTAAAATTTTATTTACATAAATCCCGCCTGTTTCTGTATAAAACATTTCAATTGAAAGGGTACCGACTAAACCAACAGCTTTAGCAATCACCTTAGCAATTCGTTGCAACTCGCCACTGACTTCGTCATCAATTCGGGCTGGCGCAATCGTTTCATGTAACTTACGCTCTTTTTTAATTGTTTCCACAACTGGAAATGTCGCAAATTCGCCACGACCATTACCAGAAATCAGAACAGATAATTCTTTTTCGTAAGGAATCCAAGCTTCCAAGACACAGGTTCCTTCTCTCAGAAGATTCATGGATGGCGCTAAGTCTGAAGTACTATGTAGTACATAACGACCTTCCCCTCGCGTATTCTTCAAGATACACGGATAACCAATGCCATCAATTGCTTCTTGAATATCAGTCGGACTAACAATCGTTGCATAAGGTGCAATCACAATATTATTATCTTCCAAGAAACTTTTTTCCATTAAGCGATCTTGCGTAATCGCTAAAATGTCTGTTCCTTGCGGTATATTCGCCAAATGTTGAATCGCTGTTAACGCATCAACATCTGCATGTTCAAATTCATACGTAATCACTTGGGCACGTTTTGCCAATTTCTCTAACGCTTCAGGATCATTATATGCTCCTAATAATTGCCAATCGGCAACTTGTGCAGCAGGACAATCAATTTGTGGATCTAGCACACCCACTCGAAACCCCATTTCTCTTGCACTAAGGGCCATCATTTTTGCTAAATGTCCGCCACCAATGATACCAATCACTTGACCAGGTAATAGTGGTTTATCCAAGTTCATCACAACTTTCCATCACAGTTTTATCCTTAAAATCCTTCTGCGGTTTCTCGTCGCAGTCTAGCCTTTAAGAGTGCTCTTTTTACATGATACAAGGAAAAAGGCTCAACTTCAAGTGCCAGCAGTGTTTCCATTAGGTTTTCTCATCAGAATTTATTAACATACTTTAGGATAAAACAGCGGTAACTTACTACTCGTCTCTTTGTAACCAAGCTTTTTTCTCTTTTTCTCTTCAGATTGATGAAAACATTAAATTTTTCTAAACGATGATTAGGTCAAAAAAGTATGAAAGAAAAGCCACCTGACCTTATCTATCATACTTTTTTGAAACTATTCGTTACTTTCTGAGGTTTCTTTTAAACCATTGAATAAAAGATTTAAAATAATTGCGGTAATGCTGCTCATGACAATTCCATTACCAGTAAACATGCTAACAGTTTCTGGTACTTTATTAAAGAGCGTCGGCATAATATTAAAGCCTAAACCAAAGCCAATCGAGATGGCAATAATTAATAAATTTTTGTCATTTGAGTAGTCAACTTTTGACAACATGCGCATTCCTTGGACAGCCACCATTCCAAACATAACCAGCATTCCGCCGCCTAAAACTGGCTCTGGGATAATTTGAGCCATCGCACCAATTTTTGGTAATAAGCCTAAAATAATTAAGAAAAAAGCAGAAAAATAAATTGGTCGACGTGTTTTGATCCCAGATAATTGAACTAACCCGACATTTTGAGAGAAACCTGTATAAGGAAACGTATTAAAAATCCCCCCTAAAATGACGGCTAAACCTTCTGCATGATACCCACGACGTAAATCATCTTCGCCAATTTTCTTCCCTGTAATGTCTCCTAAGGCAAAATAAACACCTGTTGATTCAACCATACTAACAATTGAAATAATAATCATCAACACAATAGAAGAAAGATCAAACGTTGGTTTGCCAAAATAAAATGGCTGTGGAAAATGAAACCACGTAGATTGACCAACAGGAGATAAATCCACTAATCCCAGAAACGCAGCTAAAATTGTGCCACCGACTAGGCCGATTAACACGGCAATTGACTTGATAAAGCCACGTCCCCAAACTTGCACAACAATGATTAAGGCAATTGTTACAAATGCGAGGAGCAAGTTTTTAGGATCACCAAAACTTTTGTCCGTTGCTAAGCCGCCACCCATTTTTTCAACAGCAACAGGAATTAAGGTCAAACCAATAACTGTAATGACTGTGCCGGTGACTAAAGGCGGAAATAGACGTTTAATTTTTGAGAAAAATCCTGCAATAAGAACGACAAAAATGCCCGAAGCAATAATTGAACCATAAATTGCACCAACCCCTTTGTTCGTACCAATCATGATTAAAGGCGCAACTGCTTGAATGGCACAACCTAAAACGACTGGTAAACCAATCCCAAAAAACTTATTCACCGTTAATTGTAAAAGTGTCGCAACGCCGCACATAAAAATATCGATTGAAATCAAATACGTCATTTGTTGCGAATCAAAATTCAAGCCGGTTCCGATTAATAAAGGTACGGCAACTGCTCCAGCATACATCGCTAATAAATGTTGCAATCCTAAAACGGCGGCTTTCCCATTTGGTGTTTCCGTCTGTTGTGGTGTATTCAATTGTTTTGTTTCCAAGATTATGCATCCTCCTCTAAAAACGTCACCGTTCCTTCACTTAATGAAGCAATACGCGCTAAAGAGACTACATTTAAGCCCATGTCTTCTAATAACTGACGACCATCTTGGAATGATTTTTCAATTACGATACCAATTCCTTCAACCTTTGCACCAGCCTGTTGGCATAATTCTACCAATCCTTTGGCAGCTTGTCCGTTAGCTAAAAAGTCATCAATAATCAACACTTTATCAGCATCAGATAAAAATTTTCTTGAAATTGAAATTTGACTTGTCACTTGTTTTGTAAATGAATAAACTGAAGCCGTTAAAAGCTCTTCATCCATGGTTAAACTTTTTGCCTTACGAGCGAAGATCATTGGCACGCCTAATTTTTGCGCTGCGTATAAGGCAGGAGCGATTCCTGATGCTTCAATTGTAATTACTTTGGTAATGCCTGCTTCTGCGAAAACCTCAGCAAAACGATTACCCATAGCCTCCATTAATTCTGGATCCACTTGGTGCGTAATAAAACTATCTACTTTTAAAACACCTTCACCTAATACACGGCCATCATTTTTAATACGTTCGACTAATTCCTTCACAATATGAACTCCTTTACTTATTTTTCGATAGATGCTTTGTTCTCATCCTGAGGAAAGGACGGTTCGTTAAAAACGAACGAAATAAAACAAAGTGCTATTTATATTCGTGTTCTAACAAAAGAAAAAAGCCCATTTTGCCAAAGCAAAAAAGGGCTATCCGCTCTTCTTCACTTATAGACCAGCATTTACGGTGCTGGGTAGAGACGGTCAACCGTATTTTGACCTTATACAAGCTTCTATGTTTCTCTAGGATAGTACAAAAATCTCTAACTTTCAATGGTTTAACAACTTTTTTTCATTAGAATTTTCAAATAATTGGTTCATTCTTCCATTGTTCCGTAAAAGCGAACATTAAATAGCCAAAAACGCTTTGGCAGGATAGACTGCCAAAGCGTTTTTTATTCTTCATCGGTTGCTTTTTCTTGTTCACGATATTTTTTCATTTTTTTGCTGAATAATTCACCGTTACTAGGGGGCGTATATGTAATAGCATTCGCTCCGGCGATAATGGTTTCATGAATACTCGATTCAGTTGGTCCTCCTGTTGCAATAATCGGTAATTCTGGATACTTGCCACGGAAATAGCGTACGGTGGCTGCAGTGTCTTTTCCTGCACTGATATTAATCATATCCACGCCAGCCGCAAGTTTTTCATCAATTGGCGTATGAATAGAAGTTACTGTACTGATAATAGGAATATCGATTGCTTCATCCACCATTTTAATTGTTTCAATTGGTGTAGGACCATTCAAAACGACACCCATTGAGCCTTGTGCTTCTGCAAATAAACTCATATAAGCAGAACGCATGCCTTGCGTTAAACCGCCGCCGACTCCTGAAAAGACAGGAATATCCGCTGCTTCAATAATGCCTTTTGTAATCGCTGGATGCGGTGTAAAAGGGTATACAGCAATCACTGCCTGTGCATCCGTATTGCGGATAATCGCAATATCTGTCGTAAAAATAATTGATTTTATTTTACGGCCAAAAATTTTAATGCCACTGGCTTGCCGAATAATCTCTGGCATTTTTACAATATCTTGTTTCAGCGGCGTCATAATTTCTGGAATCCACTTTTCGCTCATTGTCATCGTTCCTCCATGCTTAACGGTCGTATTTATTTAAATTGTATTCTTCAATTACATGAATGATCTTATCAGCGTATGTAGGATCCGTTGCGTATCCAGCATCTTGAAGCGCTTGTGCAGCCTCTTTATAATTTTTGGCTAACAAGACTTTTTCATATAAATTTGGATCCCAATCGACCCCATCAACAAATAACTTGGTATGATCTCGCATGGATTCTTCCCAATTGTCATAAACTCGAAAATCACCCTGAATCGTAATCCAGACCTCATTGACATACTCTTTTGTTTCTAAATTGACTTTTGGTTGATTGCCATATGCTTTAATCCCAAAAAGATTGTTATATTTCGATGCTAATTGACTTTGTCCAAAATTAGATTCTAAAACTGCTTGCCCCATAATAATACTTGGTAATACCCCGTAAGATTCTTGTAATTCACGTGCATACGGTGTGATTTCAGCAACAAATTCTTCTTTTGAGATGTTTTCATTTTGGCGATTGACTGACTCGCTTTGTCCCTTATCTGAATCAGAAAGGACAGATAACGAAAAGACAAAGGCCAAACCGACGACAACTACGCCTAAGAATAACTTTGGCAAATTCAGCTGCTTTTTTCTTTTTTTCTGATAGTTGCTCACTTCATTAATTCCCCACTTCATCTTTTATTTTCCGATAAAATGTTTCACTATCTTTCACTTTCGTGATTGATTTCATTTGTTACTATAACCGAATAATTGTATCATTTTCACAGAAAATTATCAACTTTCATCACTGCTTACGCTCGTGATTTCAGTACTTGATTCAGTGGTGGCAGTTGAAGAAACTGTACTACTTTCAGAAATTTTAGTGGATGATTTCACTGTTGTTTCAGTTGATGTGTGAACAGATTCTTCAACTGGCTTTTTGCCAAAAAAGACAAAAATTACCGCACCAAACATAATAATCACAGATAAAATCCCAGCAATTGTGTATTTCAAAAGACCATCCTTCCTATTCGTTATTCACCTACGTAAGTATCCATCAGATTTTCATTGACCCAATCTAATAATTCAACTTTTGAACCTTCCAATTGTCGTTGAATCGTAGCTGGTAACCGGAATGTAATAATATCATCAAAACCCCATTCGCCATAGGCCAGCGTCACTTTCAAATCAATATAACCAGCAGCAATTTCTTGTTCCTGTTTATTATTAGGAATCAATTCTACAACGCCCAAATCAGATTGTAACCATTTTTTGGCAATTGTTGTTTTTAACCGTTTATATTCCGAAACAGCTAGGTTACGTTTTTCCGGAAATAAGATGGTTTGGCGGAGTATTTTTTGAGTCAGCATCCACTCATAATCCGTAAATAAATTCTTAATTTTTTGCATGACTTCATTGTCCAAACCAAATTGGCCTTCTTTCCAAGCTTGCCAATCGGCTGCTTGAATTTGATAAGCGGAGTAAAAATTTTCTTCTGTTTGGTACTGTTCAATAATTGCGTCAACAATAATATCTACATAAACTTGATGCATAATCATTCGCCTCCATTTTCTATTTTACTGAAATTCTCTAAAAAAAGCATCTTTTTATCTCTGGATTTTATCATATTTACAAAATTGTCCTTGTTTTCTAATTTCTCTTGTTTACAGTATAATAAATAATGAAGAAGATTTGAAGAAATTGCATAGATTAGGAGGACTTCTTTTGACAAAAAAATTATATCAATGGGGCATCGTAGGATTAGGTGGGATTGCCCACGAATTTGCTTCAACGTTTAAACAAGAAACTAGCCAACTTGCAGCTGTTGCTTCACGGACATTGTCTAAAGCAGAACAATTTGCCGCTGATTATTCAATCCCTAAAGCCTATGGTTCTTATGAAGAATTGCTAGCAGATGAAACAATCGATGTTGTCTATATAGCAGTGCCAAATAAACAACATGCTGAACACATTTTAAAAGCGCTCCAGGCCGGAAAACATGTGTTGTGTGAAAAAGCTATTACGATGAACGCGGCAGAATTAAAACAAGCCTTGGCAGTTGCAGAAAAAAATGACCTTATTTTAGCAGAAGCCATGACTATTTTTAACATGCCACTATACGACGAATTACGTCGCTTGATGGATGCTGGCAAATTTGGTCAGTTAAAAATGATTCAAGCACCATTTGGAAGTTACAAAGAACCCGATCCTAAAAATCGCTTTTTTAATCCTGACTTAGCAGGCGGCGCATTGTTAGATATTGGTACTTATGCGGTTTCGTTTGCTCGTTGGTTTCTCAGCTCACAGCCAGACGTTTTAGCTTCTAGCATGGTTCCCTTCTCTACTGGCGTTGATGAACAATCGGTGACATTGCTTCGGAATAAAGAAAATGAGTTGGCGACTATTTCATTAACATTCCAAGCAAAAATGCCAAAGCAAGGAATTGTTGCTTTTGAAGATGCCTATATTACCATTACAGATTATCCACGCGCAGATGAAGCGATTGTTCACTACAACGACGGTACGGTTGAGACCATCGTTTCTGGGTACTCAGCTGAAGCCATGAATTACGAAATCTACAATATGGTTGAAGCAATCAAAGGTACACAACCCAATCGCTCCTTATTTTTCACGACAGAAGTCATTGATATTTTGGACCAGATGCAAAAATTATGGCAGAATTAAAAAAAAGAACTTCGGCTTTTGCTGAAGTTCTTTTTTTTATTTGTTCTCTATGGATAAATACGGTTTAACATACGTGGGAACGGAATCGCTTCACGAATGTGTTCATTACCAGTAATGAACGTAACAGCACGTTCTAAACCTAATCCGAAGCCAGAATGTGGTACAGAACCGTATTTACGTAAATCTAAATACCAGCTGTATTCTTCTTCTGATAAGCCAAACTCAGCTACTTTTTCTTTCAAATAATCATAATCAGTTGCACGCTCGGAACCACCGATAATTTCACCATAACCTTCTGGTGCAATTAAATCGGCACAAATTACAACATCTTCACGTGTTGGATGTGGTTTCATATAGAAGGCTTTAATTGCTTTTGGATAATTTAAAATGAATGTTGGAACGCCATAGTAATTTGAAATAAAGGTTTCATGTGGACTACCAAAGTCTTCGCCCCATTCAATGTGGTCATAATCATTGTTTGCTTCTTCTTTTTGTAATAACTCAATCGCATCATCGTAAGTAATACGTTTGAAAGGTTCCGAAACATATTTTTCTAGTAACGCTGTATCACGTTCTAAAACATCCAATGGATATTGTTGATTTTTCAATACCGATTTAATTAAATGTTTTACATAGGCTTCTTGAATATCTAGTGATTCTTCATGAGTTGTGTATGCCATTTCTGGTTCAATCATCCAGAATTCCGTTAAGTGACGACGAGTTTTGGATTTTTCCGCACGGAAGGTTGGTCCAAAAGTAAAGACTTTTCCAAATGCCATCGCACCAGCTTCTGCATATAATTGACCTGTTTGTGATAAGAATGCTGGTTGTCCGAAGTAATCTGTTTCAAATAATTCTGTTGTGCCTTCTGGTGCTGATCCTGTTAAAATTGGGCTATCAATTTTAATGAATCCTTGTTCGTTAAAGAACTCGTAAGTAGCACGAATAATTTCGTTACGAACTAACATGATTGCATGTTGTTTGCTTGAACGTAACCATAAATGACGATGATCCATTAAGAAATCTGTACCGTGTTCTTTCGGCGTAATTGGGTAATCTTCTGAAGCGCCAACGACTTCTAAATCAGTGATATCCATTTCATAGCCGAACTTAGAACGGCTATCTTCTTTGATAACACCAGTAACCATGACTGCTGTTTCTTGTGATAAATGTTTAATTTCTTGGAATTTTTCTGTACCAGCTTCTTCACCAAAGGCTTCAATGAAGTTTGGTTTGAACACGACACCTTGGAAAAAGGCTGTCCCGTCACGTAATTGTAAAAAGGCAATTTTTCCGCTTGAGCGTTTGTTAGCAATCCAAGCGCCAATTTTTACTGTTTCTCCAACATGTTTGTTTGAATCAATAATTTGAATTTGTTCCACGTTTGTCTCTCCGTTCATTTCTTAGTTTATTCTTTTAGGCGTTGTGCTGAATTCGTTTCTTTTCTATAAAGTCGTTCATTCGCTCAATCGCTTTTTCTAACGTCATTAAATCTGTCGCATAGCTCATCCGCACATGTTCTGGTGCACCAAAGCCCTCTCCCGTTACCAGAGCAACATGCGCTTCTTGTAATAAATCTTCCACCCAGTTAGTCACGTTATCATACCCACAAATTTCTAACGTTTTTTTGACATTCGGGAATAGATAAAAGGCGCCTTCAGGTTTTATTAGCGAAACGCCTGGCAAAGCTGCTACTTTTGGATAGATATGATTCAGGCGTTTTTCAAAGGCCTGACGCATGTCTTCAACTGTCGACTGTTCACCTGTTAAAGCCTCAATTGCCGCATATTGGCTAACCGCGACTGGATTACTGGTGGATTGTGAAGCGAGTTGTGTCATTGCTTGAATAATTTTTTCATCACCGACTGCAAAACCAATGCGCCAGCCTGTCATTGCATATGTTTTGGAAACACCATTAATAATGATTGTCTGTTGACGAATTGCTTCTGAGATGGTTGCAATTGGTGTGAACCGATGTCCATTGTACACCAAACGACCATAAATATCATCTGCAATAATGAGGATATTATGAGCAACTGCCCATTCACCAATTTGGCGTAATTCTTCTTCCGTATAAATAACACCAGTTGGGTTAGATGGTGAATTTAAAATGATTGCTTTTGTTTTGTCCGTTCGTACAGCTTCTAATTGTGCGACTGACACTTTAAATGATTGCTCTTGCGTGCTTGATACAAATACTGGCTTGCCTTCTGCTAACTTGACTTGTTCACCATAACTTACCCAATAAGGGACAGGGATAATCACTTCGTCCCCAACGTTCAAAATGGCTTGAAATAATAGATACAGCGCATATTTGGCACCATCTGTCACAATAACTTGCTTGGGTTGATAACGAAGTTGATATTCTCGTTCCACATAAGAGACAATTGCTTGCTTTAATTCAGGAATGCCGCCAGAAGGTGTGTAATAACTTGCTCTTCCATCCTCAATTGAAGCAATTGCTGCTTTTTGAATATTTTTCGGGGTTACAAAATCTGGTTCCCCAACCGTTAAGCTTAAAACATCTACACCTTTTGCTTTTAATGCTTTCGCTTTGGCGGCAGCTGCTAATGTAACAGAAGGAGTCAATTGCTGTGCTCGATTTGATACGTTCATACACCTTTCACTCCCACTTTCATCAAAACCTATCTAAATTAAATATCTTTGACAACGTTGATCTCTTCGCCTTTATCAAAGCTCATAAGATAATATGTTAGTACTCCTTGATCATTTTCGGTGACCACTTCCCATGCAGGGCGCTTATCATAAAGCCCTAACGAAGCTTTCATCACCGATTCATCGGGATGGGCTTTAGCAACAATGTCTGTTATTTGTTGTTCAGTTTGACCATCTTTTTGATTTAAGACCGTGACTTTTTCTCCCGATTTAGGGACAATCACGACAATCTCTGTGCCTTTATCATTTTTGCCGGTTAAAGTAAAATACGTATTTTTGCGTGTAAACCAGTAAAATTTATCAACTGTTTCTAAATTAGCAGAAGTTTTGGCAATTGCGGTTGCTTCTTTTTCGGCTTGAGCCATTGGTTGATTGGTTCGTACAAAAAAGATAATTATTGTTACAAGAATTGCTAAAAGGATTGCCAATAGGGTTAAAAGGACAGTAATCCGTTTCTTCTCTTTCTTTTCTTCTAATTCCTCCAAAAATCCTTCCATCCTCTCTAAACTTACTGGGTCTTATTATAGCAGAAAAATAGCGGCCTTTCACAAATATGACCTAAAAATAATCGATTATTTGTTTAAAAATTCCTTTAATTCTTCTAAAATTTCAGGCATGGGCGCTTCTTTTACTGAAAGTCCCTTGGGAAACGCTTTGATTAATCGTTTGCCATATTTTGCAGTGACTAAACGACGATCCAGAATCAGCAATGCCCCTCTGTCTTCTTCAGAACGGATTAAACGGCCCAGTGCTTGTCGCAAACGTAAGGCTGCTTTTGGTACCGCTTCTTGAGCAAATGGTTGTATCCCTTCTGCTTCTAAATACGCATATTTTGCTTGCACAAGTGGTCGTTTCGGGTTTTCAAAAGGTAAACGCGTGACTATCAATAACTGTAAAGCTGTTCCTGGTAAGTCCACACCTTCCCAAAAGCTATCGGCTCCTAGCAAGACATTCGGTTTTCCATTAGAAAACCGTTTAAGAATTTTTTCACGACTGCCGCTAATCCCTTGGGCGAGGACCTCTTGTCCTTTTTCCAATAATCTCGGCTGGACTTGATGATACACGGTGGACAATAATTCATGCGAAGTAAAAAGAACCAACATCGAACGTTCCTCTTGCGCCATCAATTTTTCAATGGTATCTGAAATGTATTGACCCATTTCATAGGAAGAGGCATTTTGAATGGCTACTGCTTCTTCCGGTACATAGACTCGCGCATTTTCTGCATAGTTATATGGCGTTGGCAGGGTTTTGAACGTCACCTCTGTTAAACCTAACCGTTGCGGTAAATACTTTTTATTGTTGCCAAACTTCAATGTGCCGCTTGTATAAATAATTCGTTCATACCGCGGATACCACTTTGTTTCAGGAAGCAAACTAGCTTCTAAGTCATGAATTTCAATCAAGCCATGGTCATCATTTTGTGGTAAATATTCTTTTACCCAACGTGGACGCCAATCATCAAGATAAATGGTAAAACAGTGATGAATACGTTCAATTTCATCAAAAAATTGAAACAAGCGAACAAAAACGATGCGATCAGCCAAACTAAAGGTTTCCAACTGACTCATAATTGTTTGCTGTAACTTACTTTGAATAGTCAACAGCTCCTGCAGTAAAAGCTGGAGCGTTTGACTATGTTTTTCTCCCGCAGCAGATAAATAATCAATACGTTCTTTGGTTAAAAGCAACTCCTGATGGTCTATTCGCTTCTGCGTTTTACTAAATAAACGATGCAATTCAAAAAGAAAATCTTGCCATTCATCCACAAAATCCAGTAAACCTTGCTGATAAATTTTTACAAGCCGCTGCTCTTCAGAAAACTGTTGAAAAATTTGCTGTAAAGCAACAAAAAGTTGCTCTTTTTCAATAAAATGCGTGACTTGTTTTTTTAGTATCACACTGTTTACTCGTTCGCTCGCCATCCGACTAGCGATGTCTGGTAAATGATGTGCTTCATCAATAATTAGCCACGGACTTTCAGGTAATAACGGTTGTTTTCTTAGCGACTCTTGCGCCAAAAATGCATGATTAACAATCAACACGTTACTTTGAGCGACTTTTTTATACAGATGTCTTAAAAAGTCAACTTCATAAAGTTCATCTTTTTTTGAAAGAAAATCCAATCCGCGATGTGTAACTTCTTTCCAGAATAAATGATTTAAATTCGTCAATTGTAGTTCATCTAAATCGCCCGTTTCTGTTTCTAGCAACCAGACGAGAACGCCCATTTGATAAAGAGCGTATTGTTTTTGCGGAGTTGGCTGATTCAACGTTGCCTTAAAGCGTTGTAAATCAAGATAGTGTCGATGGCTTTTAATAACAATGCCTCGTAATTTCCCTTGGCAGATTTGATTGGCTAATGGTAAATCTTTTTCCACTAATTGATTTTGTAAAACAATCGAAACTGTTGAAATGATGACTGGTTTTTCTGGCGTTGCTAAATAGCTCATCGGCAACAGATAGCCTAATGTTTTTCCCGTTCCAGTCGCCGCTTCAATAAATAAATCTTTTGTCGTTCCTTCTGTAAAATGATCATAGACTAAATTCATCATCCGACTCTGTTCCGCACGATAAGCGAAACGTTCGCCAAACAGTTTTTCTTTGGCTTTTTTAGTTTTGGGATACGTGCTAGTCTGATAGAACGTTTCTTCAAAAAGAGGAACTTCTTTTTTGCGTAAAGCAATGCCACTGACCACTTGATAAGCTGGATTTAATGGTGTGACTTGTTTTTTCATTTGTTCATACGTTTGTTGAATAAAAGTACTGGTTTCCCGCGCTGTCTGTTGACTTAATTCCGCAATTTTTTCCATAGTGACTAATGGTAAAGATTTCATTTTTTCTTGAATTAATAACAAAAGTTCGGCTGTAACCTGCGCATCACTATCTGCTTGATGGGGATTCTCATGAGACAAACCTAAGCTTTCCGACAAATCACTTAAACGGAAACTTTTTTCTGTCGGTAAAAAAATCTGTGCCAATTCCACTGTATCAATGGCTGGAATGGTAAGTGGCGGCGTGCCACACCGTACCAGTTCACGAGCTAAAAAATTATAATCAAAGTGGACGTTATGCGCCACAAAAATAGTATCTTCCAGATAATGATAAATTGTATGTGCTACATCTTCAAAATAAGGCGCTTTTTGAACTTGCGTATTACTAATCCCCGTTAAACTTTGAATTTGTTTTGGTACTACTTGATTGGGATTCACATCTGTCGCAAAGTTCGCAATAATCTTTCCATCTTGAACGAGAACGCATCCAAACTGAATGATCCGATCACTTGTAGGATCTGTTCCAGTCGTTTCAAGGTCAACTACTGCATACACTTGTTTGTCTTTCAATGACTTCACGCCTTTCATTCATCTTTGAAAATTATACTACAATTTATAGGATTTTCACTAGTATTTCAAAAATTCTCTTGAAATCTTTTCCAGAAATAATAAGAAAGAGCCTGAAACAAAAATCCAAAGTGATTTTTGTTTCAGGCTTAAAAGCTGATAAATTGAACGGTTTTGTCTTACCTTCTCCTAAATAAACGATTAATAACAGTCAAGGATTTTCTGCATATACTGGTTTAATTGCCCATAGCCTTCCAATTCTCTAATTACTGGTAGCGGACAACGAACCTTTTTATTAAATAGTGTCCGCTTTTCAACATATTCTGTAACTTCGTCTAAAAATTTATCTAATCCTTTTTCTAGTTTCATACAACTTAACTGATTGCAAATTCGCACATCTCCTGCCTTTTTCTTTTGAACTTGTTTAAATGACTGTGAGAATGCTTTTGCTTCAAACATTTGTGCTTCTAACTGTCTTTTTTCAATCGTTATTTTCGGTACTGCTTGATTTCCATCAGTATCCTCTAACTGGCGACTCATAAAGCGACGATAAATTTCCTCTTCTAATTCGTCCAATTGTCGTTGAAAGTCCGCAGGAATTGTCCGACTTGATGAATTTTCTTTCTCACTTTCCATAGAGACAGCTTCTTTTTCTGACTTCTGCTCCTCCTCTTTTTCGGCAGACTTATTCACTGAATTTAACGAGCTTTTTTCTGTTTCTTGTGGAAAAGTAAATAAAGGTTTTGCCGCAGTACTCTGCTGGTTTTCTTGTTTTTTTTCTGGCAACGCTTCTTTAAATGGCGCTGGTTCAGATAGCACTGGTTCTTTCGCTGGTTCTTCAAGTGCTAGTTTGTTAACAGGAAGCACAGCTTCACTTGTTGCTACAGTTGTTTCACCTTCTTGATTTTCCCGATTATCAGGCGAGAGATTGACGTCTGGTTGTTCCAGATTAGCATCCTCTGATACTTTCAGCGATGCCTGTTCTGCGGCTATCACAGGAGAAGCTCTTTTCAAATGGATCGTTTTTATTTGTCTAGAAATGACGGGATTTCTCGTTTGATTAACGGATTCATTTAAGGAGGCTAAATTTTCTTTTAAAAGTGTCAACATTTCACGTAAGACAGCAATTTCACCAGCTAATTCCGTTAATTGATTTTCTTGCGGCACTACTTGCACATTGGTTTCATTCATACGGACTGTTTTTTTATTTTTAGTTGTCGGTATTTCATACATCCATTGTTTCAGTGCGAATCGTAAGTCACGAGTGGTCGGCTCAAAGCTTCCAAAATAAACAGTGTAGTACATTAACTCCGTTTCAACATAGACATAAATCTTTTTAACAATTAACTCTTCAAACTGTTCTGATTCATCCCAACTTTCACATAAAGCCTCAAAAAATTGTTCCCCTTCTGCTAAATTTTGGTACTCTTTAGCTAAATAAAGCTTGCGAATTAAGTAAAAATTATACGGTGTTTCAACATTATCCGCATAAATTTCTCGTCCTAAAAAATCTGGATTCGTTTCTTTACAAAGAAAGACCGTTTTCTC
Source organism: Enterococcus sp. DIV0294 (assembly GCF_050558155.1). NCBI lineage: Bacteria > Bacillati > Bacillota > Bacilli > Lactobacillales > Enterococcaceae > Enterococcus > Enterococcus sp. DIV0294. The sequence goes on from NZ_CP187889.1 coordinate 1,929,592, forward strand.
TTCTGGTTGTGTTTCAAGTGTTTTAGTCATGAGGTTCACTTCCTTTTTCTCCGTTAATAACCATTTTTTAATGATAGATACCTTTAGTATACAGGAGAAGTTCTTCTGATTTTCTCATATTTTTAAGAGACAATAGAAATTTTAGAGAAAAATCGACAGAAAAAAACGTGAGACAAACAGTCCTGCTGACCATTTATCTCACGCAAAATACTTATACTGACTATTTTATTCTTGAAACATGTAACCAATTATTCTGCTGAATCAATTGGCAAAATCGTGTCTTTTTTCTCGCGACGTGCAATTGCTGGTAAAATCATTCCTAATAGAATTAAGACGATTGGTGTCACAATGTTAGAAGCTAATTGGAACAACCAGCCTTGGGGATCTGAGGCATACTCAAATTTAGGCACCATTCCTAAGATACAAGCAAAGGCTGTAAATAGGAAACACCAGAGACCAAACACAAAACCAATTTTAGGATTTTTAACAAATTTATATTCTGAATTAAATTGTTTGTACGCTTTGTTTAGAAGCATATAGGCAAAGAAGACCCACAAGTAACGCATTGGCATAACTACAGAATTTAAGTTAGTTAGCCATTTAACCACTTCGTTCATGTCCTTCAACCCAAACATCGGTAAAGCAATAATAATACTTACTAAAATACCTGTTAATAAGTAACCATTAATTAACGTACCTTTTTTCGTACGTTTACGTAACCAACTTGGAACAAATTCTGGATCTGCTTCAGCTAAAAGAATTTTCAGTGGAGCATCAATTGAAAAGGCTAACGCAGCCACTTGACCCACTGTATTCGTCAAAGCATAAACAATCATTAAGAGATTACCGACACCATAATATGCGCCTAATTTTTGGAAGGCACTGTAGGCACCATTTGCCATTAAATCTTTAGGAATATTGTCACTTGAGAATAACATTCCCATTGCAAATGAACCTAAAACAGCCGATAAACCAACCATTGCCGCTAGGAAAATCATTCCTTTAGGGAACTCTTTGGCTGGATTTTTAGTTGCATTTACGTAAGGAGAAATTTTTTCAGCGCCACCTACCGCAAAAACTAACATTGATACGGTTGTAAAATAACTAAAATCAAATTTAGGAATGTAGGTGCTGACTTGTGACATGTTTGGTGTCGCAAATTCAACCGTTGAATTAATAAATGGTGCGCCTACCGCTAATAAAATGAATAAAATAGACATCACAAACATGGCGGTTCCAGCTAAACCACCAATAACTTTTAAGGTGGTTAACCCTTTTGTTGATAATAACAAGAAAACCAAGAAAATTATTAATGAAATAAATGATACCGTTACGATTGGCATCGTATTGACTAGGTTTCCATTCCCTTGAACTGCCCAACCTAAGGCAATTAAAATTGCTTGTGGTTTTTGTGCCAAGTAAGGAATGTGCACTACCCAATAAGTCCATGCTGCATAATAGGCTAGACGTTTAGTACTGGTGTTTTGCACCCACGAACTAACCCCACCATTGCTGTCTTTAAATGTTGAACCTAATTGTCCTACGATTAACGCATAGGGAATAAAATATAAAACTAAAATCAAAAGCCATGAAGTGACCACTGAAATCCCTTGTTGTGCATAATTATTCACAACATTTCCAAGACCCCAGACCATGTTAAAGGCAATTAACCCGACGGTGAACCATCGTAATTGCTTTTTGTCCATATAACCAATTCCTTTCTTATTAAAAAAATAAAGCTCTTCATTTATCATAAGCATTTTACTTTTTATGCACAAGCTCAACATAATTAAATAAAGATGGCTTTTTAATAAGTAATTAAAACGCTTCTAGCAATGATTTTCTAATTTATTTGATGACTAAAAAAGGCCGGTGAATAAGTTGCTTCACCGGCCTTTTTCTAAAAGATTTTTCTTTTATAACATATCAAATAATGATAATTGGTTTTCATCTGGCAAGTCTTTTAAGACACCATTTTCATTCATGTATTCAATCAACGTTTTAGAAACTTTGCCTCGTGTTGCCAAATCTTCTTTCGACAAGAACGGTTGCTCTTCTCGCGCAGCGACAATGGCTTTCGCTACGTTGAGGCCTAAACTTGGCACTGCTCGGAAAGGTGCAATCAAGGTATCCCCTTCAATCACAAAATTTTCAGCATCTGATTTGTACAAATCAATCATGCCAAATTTATAGCCCCGTTCCAACATTTCATTACATAATTCTAAAACCGTTAATAAGTTTTTCTCTTTAGTGGAGGCGTCCATCCCTTTGTCCGTAATTTCTTTCATTCGTGCTTTCACAGCTTCTTTCCCTTGTGACATTGCCACTAAGTCAAAGTCATCCGCCCGAACGGAGAAAAACGCACAGTAATATAAGATTGGGAAATAAACTTTAAAGTAAGCGACCCGCAACGCCATTAATACGTATGCTGCCGCATGGGCTTTCGGGAACATATATTTAATTTTAGAACAAGAATCAATATACCAGTCAGGGACGTTGTTTTCTTTCATCGCATTTAAATACGTATCCCGTAGTTCATCAGGAATCTTATTCCATTGTCCTTTACGTACCGTTTCCATAATCTTAAAGGCCATCCCACTGTCCAAACCAGCATGAATTAAATAAACCATGATATCATCCCGACAACCAATTACTTCAGCAAGATTGGCTTCGCCACGACGAATCAATTCTTCTGCATTCCCTAGCCACACATCGGTTCCGTGAGACAGTCCAGAAATTTGAAGTAATTCTGCAAAAGTTGATGGATGGGTCTGTTCTAACATACCTCGAACGAAACGTGTCCCAAATTCAGGAATTCCTAAAGTTCCTGTTTTAGAATAAATTTGCTCTGCATCCACACCTAGAACATCAGGTCCTTCAAAAATACGCATCACTTCTGGATCGTCTGTTGGGATTGTTTTTGGCTCAATCCCAGATAAATCTTGTAACATCCGAATCACGGTTGGATCATCATGTCCCAGAATATCAAGTTTTAAAATATTATCGTGAATAGAATGGAAATCAAAGTGCGTCGTTTTCCATTCTGCCTCTTGATCATCTGCAGGGTATTGGATTGGCGTAAAATCATAAACATCCATGTAATCAGGAATTACAATAATACCGCCGGGATGCTGCCCAGTCGTCCGTTTAACCCCTGTTGAACCTTTAGCTAAGCGATCAATTTCAGCGCCGCGCAAATGTAAATTATGATCTCTTTCATATCCTTTAACAAAGCCATACGCTGTTTTGTCGGCTACTGTACCAATGGTTCCTGCCCGGTAGACATATTCTTCACCAAAAAGAACTTTCGTGTAGTTATGGGCTTCGGCTTGATAATCGCCAGAAAAGTTCAAATCGATATCGGGAACTTTGTCGCCATGGAACCCTAAGAACGTTTCAAAAGGAATGTCGTGACCATCTTTAAACAATCGAGCACCACATTTTGGACAGGCTTTTTCAGGCATATCAAACCCTGAACCATAGGAACCATCTTCATAGAACTCAGAATATTGACACTCAGGACAATAATAATGTGGCGCTAAAGGATTTACTTCAGTAATCCCTGTCATTGTCGCAACAAAACTCGAACCGACAGAGCCCCGTGAACCGACTAAATAGCCGTCTTCATTACTTTTATGCACCAGTTTTTGAGAAATTAAATAAATGACCGAGAAACCATTCCCGTTAATCGAATTCAGTTCCTTTTCTAACCGTTTTTCGACAATTTCTGGTAAAGGATCGCCATACAATTCGCGCGCACGATTGTAGCTTAAATCAGTGATCTCTTGTTCAGACCCAGGAATTTTTGGCGTATACAAATCGTCTTTTACTGGAATAACTTCTTCACATAAATCAGCGACTTTGTTGGGATTTTCTACTACAATTCGCTTAGCGACGTCTTGTCCTAAAAATTGAAATTCCGTTAACATTTCATCGGTGGTTCTGAAATGAACCTTTGGTAAACTATGGCGATTTAACGGATTAGCGCCACCCATAGACCCGACTAAAATTTTCCGATAGATGGCATCTTCTTCATTTAAATAATGAACATTTCCAGTGGCGACAACCAGCTTGCCAAGTTCGTCACCGATTTTCACTAGATTACTAATAATTTCTTCCAAATCTGCTTCATTTTTCACCAATTCTTGTTCAATTAATGGCGCGTAAACTGGTTTGGGCATAACTTCAATATAATCGTAGAATTTGGCACGATTTTTTGCTTCTTCGACACCTTTTTGCATCATTGCTTCAAAAATTTCGCCGTTTGAACATGCGGAACCGATTAAAAGCCCTTCTCTTAACTTCGATAATTGCGAACGAGGAATCCGTGGTACTCGGAAAAAATAATCTACATTGGACATCGAAATCAATTTAAAAAGATTTTTTAATCCTGCTTGAGTTGTTGCTAAAATCGTTGCATGGAAAGGTCGAGCACGTTTGTATGAGTCTCCTTCGCCAATATGACGATTCAAATCATCATGGAAATGCATATCATGATTCTCTTTCGCTTCTTTTAAGAAAATCCAGCACAAATGACCTGTTGATTCTGAGTCATAGATGGCACGGTGATGTTGTTCTAAGTTGACGCCAAATTTTTTCGATAAGGTATTTAGACGATGGCTTTTGAAATGTGGATACAAGAATCTGGATAATTCTAATGTATCGATGACGGGATTAGCCGCTTCAGGTATTCCATGTTTGCCATAACTTGTATTTAAGAACCCCATATCAAAAGAAGCGTTGTGGGCCACTAAAATAGTTCCTTCTGAAAACTCTTTAAACATGCGTAAAACTTCTTCTTCGGATTTTGAACCGCGCACCATTTCATCTGTAATCCCAGTTAAATTGATCGTTGTTTGAGATAATGGATGGCCAGGATCAATAAATTGCTCAAAAGTCTCAATGACATTTCCTTTGTGCATTTTGACAGCGGCCAATTCAATAATTGTATCATAAACAGCGGAAAGCCCCGTTGTTTCCACGTCAAAGACCACATAGGTGGCATCTGTTAATTCAATATGTTCTTCGTTGTAAGCAATAGGTACACCATCATCAACAATATTGGCTTCCACGCCGTATAAAATTTTAACGCCTGCTTTTTTACCTGCAGCATGGGCATCAGGAAACGCTTGGGCTCCGCCATGATCCGTAATTGCGATGGCCTTGTGCCCCCATTTCCCCGCTTGCGCCACCAAGTCACCGACTTTATTGGTCGCATCCATTGTACTCATGTTACTATGCATGTGTAATTCTACACGTTTTTCACCTTCTGGCGCGTAGTCTTTTCTTGGCGCATGGGCGACTTCCATCAAATCTTGAGCATTCATGACTAAATCACGCATGAAGGTATCTTCTTGTACACTACCACGAACACGAATCCAACTTTGTGGTTGAATCGCATCAAAAACTTGTTCATCTTTTTCCCCATTCGAAAATTTCTTCACCACGAAAGAGGAAGTATAATCAGTTATTTTCAAAATTAAAATTTTTCGTTTAGAACGCAATTCACGCACTTCTTTATCAAAAATAAAGCCTTCAATCGTTATACGACGTTCTTCTTCCAGTATGTTTCCCATTGGCATAATGGGTTCATCATTGGGAATATTCCGACCTAAACGAATTGGACCATCAAACGCAGGCGCTTGTTGTTGTTTTTCTTTTTTCATTTGTTCATGTTTAACAAGCGATTCAGCAGCTTGTTGTTGAAAGGCTGCGGCTTGTTCTAATTTTTGTTCTTCAAACTTTTTCAACACTTCTGCAGCTTGCTGTTGATCCATTTTTGGTTCAATATGAAACTTAGGAAACCCGTAAGAGAAGTAAAGTTCCTCAATAATTGGTAAATATTGTTGCTTCAAATAAGGAATAACTGCTTCATTATCAACAGGTAAGATAATTTTCCGATCTTCAAATTGTGGTGTCTGTGTTTTTAAGACTTTCTGAACTAACGGTGTATTGCATTGACTATTTAACAAGGCCAATTGCCAATAATCCGTTAATTGTTCCTCTGTAAATGTTGTCTGATTTGTGGTTATTTGAACGGAAACCTGCGCAATTTGTTGAAAAGCTAGTTCCAATTGTTGCATAAATGTTTGATATAACATCACTGGCATCAATTCATCAAAACTTAAATGAAATTCCCATAAGCGACTTTGTTGGTGAACAATGACCTTGTCAATCCGGCCATTTTGAATTAAGGGATGTTCTTTCGCTGTGTCATCTAACTGAATTTGCGTCATCAGTTTATCAAATAAATCGCGTGCTTTTTCTGTCACAAAATGAACCTCCTTCTATCATTGAAAAAAGGCCCTCAGACAAATCTGTCAAGTGCCTTTTTTCGGTTTCTCTGCATTCGCTTCTCTATTAAGTATACTCGTTTTTTGTAAAAAAACAATCTTGTTCCGTCACTGGCTTGCTAAAAATTAGAGAACAAGAGTAATGTACTCGTGAAGAATCCCATTATTTGTATGAACATATTGAAAAAAACATCCTTTAACTCCGTATTTACCAATCCCTTACAAATCCATTCTTGCTATTTCTTCCAATTTCTCAATCTCTTTTCGATAATTTTTCCGCATGGCTTGTTCTGTTTCTTCTAGGATTAAAACAAACCGATTTTCTGTTCGTTTCACTTCATCTAAACTGGTGGCTATTTGATGATGAAACATTCGTTTGTCCCAAGTATCATTTCTAGTAAAATAAGCCACCTTGTCTACTAGTTGGTTCGTTTGTTGTCTAAATCGCTGGATTTCAGCGGAAACATGTTGCTGTTGTTGATTGATTCTGCGCTTTTCTTGATAATAGTTGTCTTCAATCATCTGGTAACTGCGGCGTTTTTCTTCCGGTGTCATCTCCTAACCTCCTTTTGCTGGTGTTTTTAAATTTGCGTCAGGAATCGTTTTCAAATAATGGCTCGCTGCGTCCGCCACTTGCCCTTGAAACGTACCTTTTAAGGAAGAAGGCAACGTAGTTTTTGATTGTTTGCTCATCAATTCTGAAAGTTTCTTGATTGTATGTGTGGAGGTTTGTTTGATGGTTGCGATTCTGGTTTGTTTTGCTGTAATCACAGCTTGAATGGCTTGGCGTTCTTGTATCTTTTGTACGCGTTCTAATTCCAATTGAAGTTCTCTTTCCAGTTCATCCATGTGCGACATCCTTTCATTTCTGTGCAAATAACTGATTACCTGCTTGGCGATCGTATTCTTGAATATTTTTAGCCGCAGTTGTTAACTTTTCACTAAATGTCATCAGTTTTTGATTATATTGTTGAACTTGTTTCCGATTGTGACTGGCCTGTGCCTCGTCCCACAAACGACTTTTTTCATAGGGTGCAATCATTGCTTGGACCTCAGAATAAGACAAATATTGTCTAATTTCATTGGCACTTATTAAAATTTCCTTGGAAATTTCTGCTAACGCTTGTTCTGTGTCTTGCTGGCTTTGTTTCAGTAATTTCTCCGCTTCTTCACCGATTGTCCTAGCCTGATTAGCTACCTGTAATGCCAAGTCTGCTCGTAACTTGATTTTTTGACCGCCAGAAGCACTGGCGATTTTTGTATGTAAAGAACGAATAGCTTTATCAGTACCAGATTTTAATTTTTCAAAATTCGCATTCGTTTGCGCAAATTCGCCATAGAGTTCTAAGTACTCCTGCACTCGTTTTTTCGCTTCGGCTTCATTATTTGTGGTGGGATCCCAGTCGCCATTTTTCTTTGCCCAGACTTTTGCTGCTAACTTGACTTGCTCCAAAGTCATATTCGGTGCGAAAATGCCATCTTTGGCTAAACGATCCAAATCCAAGTCGTCTCCATCAAAATAGTTGGCTAAAGTATTATGTTCACCAACCCCTGAAATCGAAGAAATCGTGCCATATTTACTATCACGTCCTGACAGTGCTGCCCACGAATCATTTTGGTAGCGAATCAAAAATTCTGGATTTTCTTGTAGCCACTGTTTTTCACTCGTCGTTAAACGTTCAAATTGATTGCGGCCCCAATCATCAAAACTGGTGGTACGAAAGCCCATTTCTTGCCCGTATTTCCCTGCCATTTTCATCATGTAGCCACCTGATTGACTAAAGCCTGCAACATCGGTAATTGTGCCGTTTTGCGAGGCGATTTTTTGCTGCGTTTGTTTTAAAAATTTTTCAGCTTCCTGATATTCTTCAGAAAGTCCACCTACGAAAGCTGTCCCAGCTGTTTCAAAGCCTTTTTTACCTTCATCCCCAAAGGAATTGGTACCAGCGTACACGACAGCGACGTTGTTATAGTCAGGTTTACCTTGGTCATCTAAAGGCGCGATGGCCATGGCATTTAGTTGGCTGGATTGGGTGCTGGCGGCTTTGTGGATGATTCTAAAATCTTTTGTTTTTTCTTGAATTTCTAAAACTACTGTATCACTATTTAATTGAACTGTCTCTTTTGTAGAATCAATTGCTTTTGCTAAGGTCTCTGTTGTAATTTCATTACTCAAATTCCTTTCCCTCCTAATATGTTAATTCATGAATTTCTAAGTTATAAATTACTTTTGCATTTGGACTTCCTTTATCAGACTTTCTAAATCTCTCAAAAACTTTTTTTCAGCTTGGTTCAAATCGTATGTCGCATTCCTTAATCCTACTCTAACTGCAACATCTGTATTTTTATCGTTTAATGAGTCTAGCACAACATATTTTTTCAATTCATCATCATATTCGGTTTTATCGGTTAGACGAAAATACATCATGAAATAATCATCTTTAGATACATATACTCTAATTTCACTATTAACATAATTCCCCAACAACGATGTCCCATACCCTTTTGCATTCCGCCACTCTACACCAACGCCTTGCCACTCAATCTTCTCAATGCCTTCATAGTTTTCTACCAAATAGTTTGATACATATTTTTGAATTAAATCGATTCCTTGTTGGTAATCCTTTTCTATTGCTTTTTTATCCATGTATTGTTTTCCTCCTATTCCTAAAATAATTAACACGACAGTAGCTAAACCAATTAGCCACCATTTTCTTTTTTTCACTGGCTTTCCTCCTTTCTTTTTTATGTACACTAATTTTTTAAAACTTCTATGTTAAGATATTCTGGCTTCCTGATATTCTTCAGAAAGTCCACCTACAAAAGCTGTTCCAGCTGTTTCAAAGCCTTTTTTACCTTCATCCCCAAAGGAATTGGTACCAGCGTACACGACAGCGACGTTGTTATAGTCAGGTTTACCTTGGTCATCTAAAGGGGCGATGGCCATGGCATTTAGTTGGCTGGATTGGGTGCTGGCGGCTTTGTTTATAAGTTGAAAGCTTTCCTTTCGTTGATTAATTTCTAACTTGAATTCTTCTCCGATTCTAATCTCTTTTACTCTATCTTTGGTGTCGTCAATTGCTTTAGCTAACACTTCTGTTGTAATTTCATTGCTCATTACACTAACCTCCTAATACTTCAATTCATAAATATCTAAATTATAAATAATTTTAGGTATCGATAGCTTTACTGTTTTTTTCCTAACTTGCTGAAGTTTTATTTTTTCTTTGTCATTAAATCGTCTATTAGCATTCCGGATTTCCATTTCTAACATAGAATCTATGTTTTCAGAATTAAGAACATCACTTTGAACATATTTTTTTAATTCTTCGTTGTATTCTGTTTCATCAGTCAAGAGAAAATGTAGTTTAATGTAACTATTTTGAGAAATAAATAACTTAACATCGCTTTTCACATAATTCCCCAACAACGATGTCCCATACCCTTTTGCATTCCGCCATTCCACGCCAACACCTTGCCACTCAATCTTCTCAATGCCTTCATAGTTTTCTACCAAATAGTTTGACACATATTTTTGAATTAAATCGATTCCTTGTTGGTAATCTTTTTCTATTGCTTTTTTATCCATATATTGTTTCCCTCCAATTCCTATTATGATTAGTAATGCAGTAGCTAAACCAATTAGCCACCATCTTCCTTTTTTCACTAGCTTCCCTCCTTTCTTTTTATGTACAATCGTGTTTTAACATTCTATTGGATTCGTCCCATAAATCCCTTTCACTAGTACAGCGCCAATGCTACTGGGTTCCCTTTACTAACCTAACTTCATTCAATCGTTTCTGTTCTGAAAGAGTATTTTCTTTAATTTTCTAACCTATTTTTTATTGGTTATAACCTCCTCTATTCAATCTAATTAATTAGCCACCATTTTATAATATCATTAACATATAATTACTGTAAATATAATTTTAAATTCTATCTATATATGAAAAATTTGTTTAAAAACAAAAAAATATCATTTAATCAGCTTAAACCACTTATTTATTTCTCTTATTATTAAAAACAATAAAGGAAATAATTTTATATAGATTAATCTTTAAAATCAAATATTGTTTATAGCTTGAGACATTTAAGTTTTTTATTACATTAAAAAAGCTTAAAACAAAATCAGAGAAACTTTGATTTCGTTTTAAGCTTTATACTGTTATTAAGTTTGTTTATTTATTCTACTTCTGATGTTGTGTTCATCAAAATAGAAAGTGTACTTTCTAATTCTTCTTTGCGTACTTCCAACATTTCACCAGTACGTTTGATTTTGACTTCTACCACACCATCGACTGCTTTTTTACCGACTGTGATACGGATTGGACAACCAATTAAATCAGCATCAGCAAATTTTACGCCTGCGCGCTCATTGCGGTCATCAACTAATACTTCGTAGCCCGCTTCGGTCATCATTGCTTCAACTTCTTGTGATAGTTTTGTTTGATACTCATCTTTGACATTCATTTGGACCACGTGTAAATCAAATGGCGCAATTCCTGTTGGCCAATTAATACCACGCTCGTCTGCGTTTTGTTCAACGATTGCTGAAAGTAAACGACTAACGCCGATGCCATAGCAACCCATGATCACTGATTTTTCACGACCGTTTTCATCTAAAACTGTTGCGCCCATAGCATCACTATAACGCGTTCCTAATTTAAAGATATGACCAATTTCGATTCCTTTAGTAAAGGCTAAGACACCATTGCCATCAGGAGAAGGATCGCCTTCTTGAACAAAGCGTAAATCTTCGTAACTAATTGGTTGGAAATCACGATCTGGATTTACATTTGTCAAATGATAGCCATCTTCGTTAGCCCCAACAATGGCGTTGGCTAAATCTTGAACAGCTAAATCTGCATAAATTTTAACATCTTCGGAAACATTGACTGGACCAATTGAACCAAAGCCCGCTCCTAAGACACGGCGAGCATCTTCTTCTGTTGCTTCATCTAGGAAATCAGCGCCTAAGAAGTTTTTTAATTTGACATCATTGACATCATGATCGCCACGAACCAAGACCATTACTGGCTCTTCATCAGCAATAAATAGTACTGATTTAATAATACGTTGTGGCTCAACTTCAAAGAAGTTTGCCACTTCGGCAATTGTACCCACTTCTGGTGTTGCAATTTTTTCTAAATCTAATTGTGTTTCATGTGATTTTTTCGGCGTATAAAGACTTGTTGCCATTTCTAAATTGGCAGCATAATCACTTTCTGTTGAATAACAAATAGTATCTTCCCCAATTTCAGAAATCGCCATAAATTCTTTAGAATCTTTACCACCCATGGCACCACCGTCCCCAATAATGGCACGGAATTCTAGTCCACAGCGTTCAAAAATGCGTGAGTAAGCTTTTTCGTAATCACGGTATGATTGATCTAAACTAGCTTCATCGGCATGGAAAGAATAGCCATCTTTCATGATAAATTCACGGCCTCTTAATAAGCCAGAACGAGGGCGTTTTTCATCACGATATTTTGTTTGAATTTGGTATAAATTCAAAGGTAATCGTTTGTAAGAATTAATTTCATCACGAATTAATTCTGTGAAGGTTTCTTCATGCGTTGGGCCTAAGATATAGTCACGGTCATTGCGATCTTTTAAGCGATACAAGTTAGGCCCATAAGTTTCATAACGGCCTGATTCTTTCCAAAGTTCTGCTGGTAATAACGCAGGCATTAACATTTCAACTGCATCAATTTTCTCAAATTCTTCTCGCATAATCGTTTTTAATTTTTCTAAAACACGATTGGCTAAAGGTAAATAAGAATAGATTCCTGCAGCGACTTGACGAATATAGCCTGCGCGCAACAGAATTTGATGACTTAAGACTTCTGCATCATTTGGTACTTCTCTTAACGTTGGAATTAACATTTTTGACTGTTTCATTAAAACTCTCCTCTATTTTAAAATCAACTATTTTTGATTTCTTTACACACTTTTTTACTTAAGCTTTCTCCTTAAAAGAAAAAGCGTTGAATATCGTTCCAAGTAACTAACACCATTAACACCATGACAAACCCAAAGCCAATTAACGTAATGATGCCTTCTTTTTCAGGACTAATTGGTTTTCCACGTACACCTTCAATAATGTTTAAGACAATTTTCCCGCCATCTAAAGCTGGGATCGGCAACAAATTAATAATCCCTAAGTTCATTGACAACATGGCCATTAAGAATACAACTGTACTTACTCCAGCATTGGATGCTTCTTCCGATAATTTAAACATCATGACTGGCCCACCTAGTTTATTTAAGCTAAAACCGGTGAATAGTGAGCCGAGTGCTTTAAAAATCTGTGTCGTACTATTTAAAGTATCCTGAATACCGCCCATCAATTTTGACGGTAAATCGGTTTTCATATAAGGATAAACGCCGACTTTACCAATCGTTTGTTTTTCCACTTTTTGTTTTTCTGGTGTCACTGTTAGTTGCTCTTCTTTGCCGTTACGATCAACTATGAACGTTAACGGCTTTTCGGGGTTCTTCTGCACAATGGTTGTAAAATCTTCGTATTTTTTGATTTTTTGATTATTAATCGATAAGACTTTATCATTTTCTTTCAACCCAGCTTCTGCGGCTGGGCCATTAGGAATCACTTGTCCAATTTGATTCGTGTTTAAATCAGTGACGCCTCCTTGTAGAAAGACCGCTAACGTAAACAGAATAAACCCTAAGATAAAGTTATTCATGGGTCCCGCAAAGTTCGTCAAAATGCGTTGCGATAATTTCGCTGATTGAAATTGAACGTCAAGTGGCGCAATCCGCACCTCGGTTCCATCACTTTCAATAATCGTTGCATCATGGTCAACTTTATAAACGGTTTCTTCTTCCTCGTTTCCATTGACATAGCCCTTGATGAATAATTCTTTTTCAAGATCAAAATCAATGACTTCCATCGGAATACTATGAGGTAATTGTACTTTTTTACTTGTATTAATTTTAACCACATTACCCACGGCATTTAACTCAACAGATAGAGGCATACCTGGTGTGATTTCTGTCATGTCTTCGCCCATCCCAGCCATTCGCACATAGCCACCAATTGGCAATAAGCGAATCGTATAAGTGGTGCCATCTTTTCCACGATGCGCAAAAATCTTTGGTCCCATTCCGATTGCAAACTCACGAACTAAAATACCCGCTCGTTTTGCAAAATAAAAGTGGCCAAATTCATGTACGAGGACAAGAATACCGAAGACAATAATGAATGTGATAATTGTTTTCATAGATGTCCTTCTTCCTTCATTCACTGACGTTCAGTGCTTTTTATTATTACATGGGAAAGTCTCGTAAAACTTGCTCTGTTCCCTTCCCGATAAACCAGTGCAACTGTTTACTGAGAACAGTCGCCACTGTTAGTGAACAAATCTTTCCTTATGTAAGACAAGTTTTATTTTAGCATATTCACTCATAAATAACCATTGGACTTGACCACTTCGCCTAGATATTTTGTGTTTTTTTAGAAAACTGTATAAATGAGAGGAATTGATTACTACGACTAGTATTTATTTTAAAGACCTTCAACAATAGTAGCTGACTTTAGACCATAAACTTTTCCGACAGTTTGTCGTATTTTATCAACACGCTGATTGACATGTGCTACCATGAAAGTATTAATAGTAATTTTAGGGGGAATGAATCAATGTATGGAGAATTACATGGTAAAGTGGCCGTTGTCACTGGTGCAGCTACGGGTTTAGGATTATTTATTACTCTGCGTTATATCTTAGAGGGCATGAATGTTGTTGCTGACTATGTCGGTGAGCTGCCTAAAGAATTTGAAGATGTCCAAGCCAAGCACGCAGACCGCGTAAAATTCGTGAAGGCTGATGTCTCTAATGAAGAAGATATTAAAGCGTTAGCTGAAACCGCTTTAAAAGAGTTTGGTCATGTTGACATTTGGGTAAATAACGCCGGTGTGGAGGCTTCTTTTCCGACAATTGATATGCCATTAAAAGAATGGCAACGTGTCATTGATGTCAATTTAAACGGTGTCTTTTTGGGTTCTAGAGAGGCACTCCGAATATTTAGAGATCAAAAAATCAAAGGGTCAATCATTAATATGTCCTCCGTTCACCAAAGAATTCCTTGGCCAACGTTCGCCCACTATGCGGCAAGTAAAGGCGCAACCGAAATGTTCACGAAAACAATCGCTTTGGAATATGCGGAATATGGTATTCGTGCCAACTGTATTGCACCTGGAGCGATTAACACACCTATTAATGCTGAAAAATTTTCCGATCCCGAACAGTTAAAACAAACAACAAGCATGGTTCCTATGGGCATTATTGGTAAACCCAATCAAGTAGCTGCTGCGGCCGCTTGGTTAGCTTCTGATGAATCCTCATACGTAACCGGAACAACACTCTTTTTGTAGATGGCGGGATGTCTCTATACCCTTCGTTCCAACACGGAGCTGGTTAAAAAGTAGTCTGCAACAAAATTCTCTATGAATTTTTGTTGCAGACTTTGTACTATCACACACAAAATCTATTTAGGAGGTTTACCATGAAACTAGTCAAAAATGTTCTTTTAATTTTAATTGGTTTAGTTATTATCGGGATTGGCGCATCCACTTTAAGAGTGGCAGGTTTAGGAGTTGATCCTTTCACTGCTATGAATATCGGACTTTCTTCGATGTTTGGTATGCAATTAGGCATTTTTCAAATTATTGTCAATGCGTTTATTTTATTCTATGTCTATTTAAAAAACAAAAAAGCCATTGGTCTGGGAACTATTTTAAATATGCTTTTAGTAGGGATTTTGATTCAACAGATTTCTACTTGGCTTCAACCTTACGCCGATAGTTTAGGAGGCTCAACAATTGGCAAACTACTTTCTTTATTCGTCGGAGTCCTGATTTTTACATTTGGCTGCGCCTTATACATGGCTACAGATCAAGGTGAATCCCCCTATGATGCGATTGCGCCAACCATCTGTCAACAAATCTACAAACCTTACGCTTCTGTTCGAAAAGCACAAGATTTGTTGGTCCTATTAATTGGCTTTATTGCTGGTGGTCCAATTGGGATTGGGACAATCATTTGTGCATTTGGTGCTGGCCCACTCATTAGTTTCTGGAACAAGTTACTTCAACCTTTAGTAAAATGATTTTTTAACTAAAATATAAGAAAAAGCGATGACTCGAGAAGAAAATCTCTATGGAGTCATCGCTTTTTCTATTTGTGCTTTCTTTGAAGAAGCATGATTAGTATGTTTCTTGTCTGGCTTTCCGTTGTTATTTTGGTTGATTATTTGTTGGTAGAGTGAAAAACTATCCTACTGACCCTTCCATCTCATAACTAATCAACCGATTCAACTCAACCGCATATTCCATCGGTAATTCTTTCGTAAATGGTTCAACAAAGCCCATAACAATCATTTCTGTCGCTTCGGCTTCAGATAAGCCGCGACTCATTAAATAATATAATTGTTCTTCAGAAATTTTTGAAACTTTGGCTTCGTGTTCTAAGGAGACTTGGCTGTTATGGATTTCGTTAAACGGAATCGTATCTGATTTTGATTTTTCGTCCATGATAATCGTGTCGCATTCGATGTGGGAAATCGAGCCTGCGCTGTCTTTGCCAAAAGTCACTTGGCCACGGTAGTTAACCTCGCCGCCGTCTTTAGCAATTGATTTTGAAACAATTGAGCTAGAGGTATTCGGCGCATTGTGAATCATTTTGGCCCCAGTATCTTGGATTTGGTTAGCGCCAGCAAAGGCAATCGATAACATCGTGCCACGGGCACCTTTGCCATCTAAGTAAACGCTTGGGTATTTCATGGTTGTTTTAGCTCCTAGGTTACCATCAATCCATTCGACAGTGGCACCTTCGTAAGCTTTAGCACGTTTGGTTACTAAGTTGTAGACGTTATCTGACCAGTTTTGAATAGTGGTATAACGACAATAAGCATCTTTTCTTGTAAAAATTTCTACGATGGCCGCATGCAAGCTGTTACTTGAATACGTTGGTGCCGTACAACCTTCAACATAGTGAACGCTAGCCCCTTCATCGACAATAATCAAGGTCCGTTCAAATTGGCCGGTATTTTCAGCGTTGATTCGGAAATATGTTTGTAATGGTACATCAACTCGAACGCCTTTTGGTACATAAATAAAGGTTCCACCTGACCAAACAGCTGAGTTTAAAGCGGCCAGTTTATTATCTGTTGGTGGCACAAGTTTTGAAAAATACTCTTTGAATAAGTCAGGATATTCTTTTAAAGCAGAGTCAGTATCTGTAAAAATGATGCCTAATTTTTCAAATTCTTCTTTCATGTTGTGGTAAACAACTTCTGATTCATATTGAGCAGAAGCCCCAGCTAGATAAGCACGCTCAGCTTCGGGAATCCCAATTTTTTCAAAGGTTTCTTTGATTTTATCAGGTACATCATCCCAATCGCGTGCGGGTTTGTCGCTCGGTTTTTGGTAATATTTAATTTTACTAAAGTCAATATCTGACAGGTCTGGACCCCATTCCTGCATGGGCATTTTATTGAATTGTTCTAACGATTTTAAACGGAAGTCAAGCATCCATTCTGGTTCGCCTTTCACGCGAGAAATTTCGCGAACGACGTCTTCTGTTAGGCCGTCTCCGGTACTAAAGACTGGTTCCACATCGTCGTGAAAGCCAAATTTATATTCTTCTAATTCAGGTACTGTACTCAATTCGTCGTCACCCTTTCTTTATTTTTCACAATGTAAATGACCGGCTTCGCCTTGGCCGTTATTAGCAACAGCCTGCTCTAAGGCTTTCCAAGCCAGGGTTGCACATTTAATCCGAGCTGGAAATTTAGCTACGCCGCTTAACATTGCTGCATCGCCTAATTTTTCATCTTCGGCCACTTCATTTCCTTGAACAAGTTGGGAGAAATCCTCTGCTAAGGCCGTTGCTTCGGCGATTGTTTTTCCTAAGACCGCATCAGTCATCATACTAGCACTTGCTGTACTGATGGAACAGCCACTTCCTTGAAAGGCGATATCTTTAATCACACCGTCTTCAATGGCCACATCCAGTTCAATCACATCTCCACAAGTAGGATTATTCAGTTCAATTGTTTGGCTAGACGCATCTAGCGTTCCGTGGTGATGTGGGTGGCTAGAATGGTCCAAAATGACTTGGCGATATAAGTTATCTAATTTAGAAAGTACCATGCTGGAAAAACTCCTTTGTCGCTTTAATCGCTTTAACTAAGCGATCTGCGTCTTCTTTGGTATTGTATAAATAAAAACTTGCCCGTGCGGTTGCTGGCACGCTCAAATAGTTTAATAGCGGTTGCGCGCAATGGTGACCCGCTCTGACAGCGACCCCTTCCATATCTAACGCTGTAGCCACATCATGTGGATGTAAACCTTCAATATTAAAAGCAATCACACCTGTGTGGTCTTTTGGATCCTGTGGACCATAAATCGTCAAGCCCTCGATAGCTTGCAACTTCGGCAAAACATAGTGAACAAGGGCTGCTTCATGTTGATGAATGGCCTCCAAACCAATTTCTGTTAAATAATCAATAGCGGCACCTAAGGCAATTGCCCCAGCAATATTAGGTGTACCAGCTTCAAATTTCCAAGGAAGCTCTTTCCAAGTACTTTCTTGAAGATGAACAAAGTCAATCATTTCGCCACCAAATTCCACAGGTTCCATTTGTTCCAATAAATGACGTTTGCCATAAAGGACACCAATTCCAGTTGGTCCACACATTTTGTGACCACTAAATGCATAAAAATCAGCATCGATGGCTTGAACGTCCACAGGCATATGAGGAACTGCTTGCGCGCCGTCTACCACCATCACAGCGCCATTTTGATGAGCTAATTGTGTTAATTCTTCGATTGGATTAATGACCCCTAACACATTTGAAACATGAGCAATCGAAACAATTTTCGTTTTTTCTGTAATTTGTTGACGTGCACTTGCCATGTCTAAAAAGCCGTCTTCAGTGACGTCTATATACTTCAAAATGGCTCCTGTACGTTGGGCTAATTGTTGCCAGGGAATAATGTTTGAATGATGTTCCATGTAAGATATGACGATTTCATCCCCGGCTGTAACTGCCAAGTCACCATAACTTTTGGCAATCCAATTCAAACTGGTTGTTGTTCCTCGTGTAAATAAAACTTCCGCTGTTTCTTTGGCATGGATAAATTGGCGAACCTTTTCGCGGGAGGCCTCATAGTCCTTCGTTGCTCGTTCGGCTAACGTGTGCACCCCACGATGAACATTGGCATTATCGGTTTCATAATAATGTCGTAAAACATCTAACACTGCCGTTGGTTTTTGGGTTGTTGCAGCATTGTCTAAATAAACTAGCGGTTCATCATTAACTTCTTGAAATAAAATAGGAAACGATTGACGAATGGTTGCTGCATCCATCATGCGTTTAACTTCCCTTCAATTACTTCTACAAATTCATTTTGTACTTCTTTAACTGGAATTGCTGTAATGACAGAACCTAGGAAGCCACGAATCACCAAACGTTCCGCTTCTTCTTTACGCAAGCCGCGGCTCATTAAATAATACATTTCTTCTGGATCTACTCGACCAACACTGGCTGCGTGTCCGGCAGTCACTTCATTTTCATCAATTAAAAGAATTGGATTGGCATCACCACGAGCTTTATCAGACAGCATTAAAACACGACTTTCTTGCTGTGCGTCGGCTCCTTTTGCTCCTTTTAAAATGTGGCCAATTCCGTTAAACGTTAAAGTACCACGTTCACGAATAACTCCATGTTGTAAAATATGACCAATTGAATGTGGCGCTTTGTTTGTCACTCGTGTGTCGATGCCTTGTGTTTGTTTACCTGCACTAATTGCAACGACTTTAACTTCTGAATGAGCGCCTTCGCCAACTAAATCAGAATCAAAATCAGCCACAACATCGCCATCATTCATGACGCCTAGAGCCCAATCAACAGAGGCATCCCGCATAATATAGCCACGACGATTCATATAAGTCGTTACAGTTTGCCCTAATTGATCCACGGCTGAGTATTTAACTTTTGCGCCATCTTTCGCAATCACTTCCACAACAATATTTCCAGAAGCTTTCTCTGCGTGATGACCAGTGGATTGAAAACGTTCTAAATAACTGAATTCACTATGATTATCTGCAACGATTAAAACATGTTTAAAGAAAGGTTGGTTGCTATCTGAATCCTGAATAAACAAAGATTCAATGGGCTCTTCAATCACTACGTTTTTAGGAACGTATAAGAAAACGCCACTATTCATGAAAGCTGCATGAGCTGCTGTCAGCTTATCTTCTTCTGGTAATACGGCTTTAGTCATATAGTATTCTTTAACTAATTCTGGGTGCTCTTGTAAAGCAGTAAAAATGTCTGTAAAAATTACCCCTTGTTCCGCTAATGAGACTGGCAATTGCTCAAAAGCATGAAAAGATCCTTGTTGAACAATTAAAGGATTGTCTTTCATTTGATCAAAACTTGCGACATTTCCTTCAGAAGGCACATAACTTTCCATGTGAACATTTAATAAAGGCCAACGATGAAATTTCACACGATCAATATGTGGTAACTCACTTTCGTCAGCGTTTTTTAAAGCCGTTGTTCGCAATTCAGTCATCCAAGCTGGTTCTTCATGTTCTAGTGAAAAAGCGGTGACTTCGTCAAGATAATCCATTAGATTTACTTTTTTCATTTATCTTGTCCTCCTTACGCTTCTTCTTTGTAATCAATACCTAATTCTTGGCTGATACCAGCATAGCCTTCTGTTTCTAAACGTTTTGCCAAATCAGCCCCACCGGTTTTCACAACGCGGCCTTCCATCATGATATGAACAACATCTGGCGTGATATAGTTCAATAAGCGTTGATAATGGGTAATAATTAACGCACCAAAGTTCTCGCCGCGCATTTCATTAACCCCTTTAGAAACTACTTTTAACGCATCGATATCTAAGCCTGAATCAATTTCATCTAAAATGGCAAACGTAGGCTCTAACATCAATAATTGTAAAATTTCATTTCGTTTTTTCTCGCCGCCAGAAAAACCTTCGTTTAAGTAACGCTCAGCCATTTCTTCAGGCATATTTAATAATTCCATTTTGCTATCTAATTTTTTTAAGAACTGCATGACTGACATTTTGTTGTCTTCGTCACGTTTTGCATTGATTGCTGCACGCATGAATTCAGCATTGGTAATTCCTGGAATTTCGCTTGGGTATTGCATTGCTAAGAATAAACCTAAGCGAGCGCGTTCGTCTACTTCTAAATCTAAAACGTTGACGCCGTCAAATAGAATTTCTCCTTCTGTGACTTCATAGTTAGGATTTCCCATAATTGCTGCTGATAAAGTAGATTTACCAGTCCCATTAGGTCCCATAATTGCATGGATTTCTCCAGTATTAATTGTTAAATCGACCCCTTTTAGAATCTTTTTATCTTCAATTGATACGTGTAAATTTTTGATTTCTAACACAGACATGTACAATTCCCTCCAACTTGTTTTAATCGTTTTTCCGTTCTCACTCATTTTAGCCTAATTGAGAATGAATCGCAAATTACAATTGCTAAAAATAACAACTCTTATCATCAAATTTTAGGATTCAATTTGTGAAGGAAAATTTTAAAAGGCTGATATTTCAAAGTTTCTCTATATTTTTAAGTGATCCTCCCTACACAAAGAAAAAAATTCTGGTAGAATAAAAAAATTTATTAAAGAAAGCGTTTTCTTAAATAATTACTTTAGAATGACTTTCGCAAAGAGAGCGTTGAGATACGCCTTCATCATCTATACAAAAAAATCCAGAGCATTTGCTTCTCTGGATTCAATAATTTTTATTAGTGATTGGTTTTATACTTCTAAAAGTTCTTGTTCTTTTTCAGCAGTAATCGCATCGATATTTTTGATGCTATCATCTGTTAATTTTTGAACATCTTTTTCAAATGAACGTAATTCATCTTCAGTGATGTCGCCATTTTTTTGAGCTTTTTTCAACTCATCCATTGCATCACGACGAACGTTACGGACAGCAACTTTTGAGTTCTCCGCTTCTTTTTTCACGTCTTTGGCTAATTCTTTCCGACGTTCTTCCGTTAATTGTGGAATCACTAAACGGATGACATTTCCATCATTGGTTGGGCTAATGCCGATATCACTCATTTGAATAGCTTTTTCAATGTCAGCGATAGAATTTTTGTCAAACGGTGTAATCATTAATACACGTGCTTCTGGGATATTGATACTTGCTAATTGGTTAACTGGTGTTGGTGCACCATAATATTCTACTTGAATACGGTCTAATAGACTTGCGTTCGCACGACCAGCACGAATTTGACCTAATTCACGGCGTAAGCTTTCTTCCGCTTTTGTCATTTTTTCTTTGGCTGTTGCTAAAACTTCTTTAGACATTCTTTATTTCCCCCTTACAGTTGTTCCGATATTTTCACCAAGGATGGCACGACGGATATTTCCTGCTTCATTTAGGTTAAAGACAACTAAAGGAATATCGTTATCCATACTTAATGAGCTTGCTGTTGAATCCATTACTTGCAGCCCTTTAGAAATAACATCTAAATGTGTTAGTTCTTCAAATTTTGTCGCTGTTTCATCCACACGTGGATCCGCAGAATAAACACCATCAACATTGTTCTTCGCCATTAAGATGACGTCCGCATCTACTTCTGCAGCTCGTAAAGCAGCCGTTGTATCTGTCGAGAAGTAAGGATTTCCTGTTCCTCCGGCAAAAATAACAACGCGGCCTTTTTCTAAATGACGTTCTGCACGACGACGAATGTATGGTTCTGCAATTTGACGCATTTCAATTGATGTTTGAACACGTGTAGGCACACCAAGATTTTCTAATGTATCTTGCAATGCTAAGGCATTCATCACAGTAGCTAACATGCCCATATAATCTGCTTGTGCACGTTCCATGCCCATTTGAGCACCAATTTGTCCACGCCAGATGTTTCCGCCGCCAACCACGATGGCCATTTCGATACCTAATTCATGGACCTCTTTAATTTCTTGGACGATTTCTTTAATGACTGGTGGTTTAATGCCAAAACCGTCTTCTCCGGCTAGCGCTTCTCCACTTAACTTTAATACGACACGTTGATACTTAGGTTTAACCATCATAATTCCCTCCAAGATTCTCTAAAAATCATTCAATTCCTCATTTAGATGACTTTTCACCAAAATGATTTTTTAGACCAAGCAGTGCGATCCACTGGTTTTGCCTAAAAAAAGGGAGCGCATATCAAAGTTATGCGTTCCCAAATGGCTGAAAGACTGCCTTGAATCAAGCAGTAATCAATTTATGCAGCTTCCTTTGGGGATCGCTGTCTGTTTAGATACTTATGATTCACGGCTTTTCAACCGAGCGTTTGATGCTCTTAGTTTTTCATTTGGCTCATTACTTCATCCGCAAAGTTATCTTCACGTTTTTCGATACCTTCGCCAACTTCAAAACGTACGAATGATTTCACTTCGCCGCCTTTAGAAGCAACAAATTTTTCGACAGTCATATCTGGATCTTTAACAAATGGTTGGTCAACCAAAGCGATTTCTGCTTTGAATTTTTGTAGACGACCAACAACCATTTTTTCAACGATATTTGCTGGTTTACCTTCGTTTAATGCTTGTTCAGTTAACACAGCTTTTTCGTGTTCTAATTCTTCTTGAGGAATTTGAGATTCATTGACATAGCGAGGGTTGATTGCCGCGATGTGCATAGCAACATCTTTCGCTACTTCTTCGTCAGTTGTGCCATCGATAACTGTTAATACAGCAATACGGCCACCCATGTGTAAGTAAGCGCCAAATGCAGCATTGTCAGCTTTTTCGACAACTTCAAAACGACGGAAGCTGATTTTTTCACCGATAACAGTTGTTGCTTCGATTAAATCAGATTCGATTGTGCCTTTTTCAGTTTTAATAGCCATTGCTTCTTCCATCGTAGCTGGTTTGTTTTCAGCAACTTTAGTCGCAATATCTTTAACTAAATCTTGGAACATTTCGTTTTTAGAAACGAAGTCAGTTTCTGAGTTTACTTCAACGATTGCTGCAACGTTACCTACAGTTGCTACGTTTGCTAAACCTTCAGCCGCAATGCGGTCATTTTTCTTCGCTGCTTTAGCCATACCATTTTCACGTAAAAAGTCTACGGCTTTTTCCATGTCGCCTTCTACTTTTACTAATGCTTTTTTAGCGTCCATCATTCCAACGCCAGTCATATCGCGTAATTCTTTTACCATTTTAGCTGTAACGTCTGCCATTATTTGTGTCCTCCTCGGATATTATCAATTCTTTTTAAAAAAGCTATCTCAAAGGAGAATCAGGCTTTTTGTCGCCTAGCCTTTGAGACAGCTCCGTAATCATTATTATTCAGCTGATTCGTTGTTTCCTTCAACAACATCAACGATTTCTTCGATTGAAGTTGCTTCTGGTGTTTCTTCAACGAATAACTCTTCAGTTGCTTGGTCTTCCCCTTGGTTACCTTCGATGAAAGCATCAGCCATTTTAGCAGTGATTAATTTCACGGCGCGGATTGCATCATCATTTGAAGGGATTACAACATCGATCTCATCAGGATCACAGTTTGTATCAACCATTGCAACGATTGGAATGTTTAATTTGTGTGCTTCTTGAACAGCAATGCGTTCTTTACGTGGGTCAACGATGTACATTACATCTGGAATTCTTGGCATATCAGCGATACCACCTAAGAATTTTTCTAAACGTTCACGTTCTTTGTTTAAGCCAGCAACTTCTTTCTTAGGTAAAACTTCGAAAGTGCCGTCTTCTTCCATTGCATTGATTTTTTTCAAGCGAGCAATACGTTTTTGGATTGTATCCCAGTTAGTTAACGTACCACCTAACCAACGATGGTTTACATAGTATTGACCAGCGCGTATTGCTTCATCTTTGATTGCTTCTTGTGCTTGTTTTTTAGTTCCTACGAATAAAGCAACGCCGCCTTCTTCTGCAACGTTTTTCATGTAATCGTAAGCTGCATCTACTAATTTCACTGTTTTTTGTAAGTCAATGATGTAGATACCGTTTCTTTCTGTGAAGATATATTTCTTCATTTTTGGGTTCCAGCGACGAGTTTGGTGACCAAAGTGTACGCCGGCTTCTAGTAATTGTTTCATAGAAATTACTGCCATGTTGTGTTTCCTCCAGTTTGGTTTTTATTTTCCTCTTCTTTTCGTCAACTCCTTGAAGAACTACCGTAGTAGCACCACTTCGCAGATGGAAAAGAATGTGGATTTCGTGTGTGAAAATCACACCTTTAACAGTATAAGATATTTTCAGAAAAATAGCAAGCCTTAAAACTAGAAATGTCGCTCCTACTGCGCTTGCCAAACAAGATGACATTCTTCGTTTCCCGTTTCATCGATGGTTCGCTTTTGTTGGACAAAGCCTTGTTTTTGATAAAAGGCATAAGCTGCTTGATTTTCCCTGTAAACAGCCAAAGATAAGACATCCTGTTCTTCTTTTGCTACTTGCAGTAATTTCTGACCGATGCCCTTCCCTTGAAACGCTTTTTTTATAAAAATTCCTGCGATATAGTTATCCATTAATCCTAAAAACCCAATTATCTGATCCTCTTCTTCTGCTAAGATCAGTGTTGCTTTTGGTAACGCAGCGCGGACAAATGCTTTATTTTCTTGCCAATAAGTTGGCGCGACAAATGGATGAGCTTCTAGATTCGTTTGCAGCCAAATAGCCATAATGGTTTCTAATTCTTTTTCTGTTAACTGGGTTGTTTTTTTGATAGTCAGCATTTTTTGACACTCATTTCTGTTATTGATTATTTTCAAAATAAAACATTAACACACCCGCTGCGATAGCGACATTCAATGATTCTGCTTGACCTTTCATTGGAATATAAAGATTTTTCGTGGTTTCTGCTAACAATTCTGGCGAAACCCCGCTACCTTCATTGCCTAAAATCAACGCATAATTTTCCACTGCCTCTTGTTCATAATAAGCAATCGCAGCTTCATTTAGTTCTGTACCGAAAACTGGTACACCTTGCTTCTTGAATGCCTGAACCACTTCAGTCAACTCTCGTTGGAGAACTGGTAAATGATAGTGGCTTCCCTGCATTGAGCGCAACACTTTTGTATTGTAAATATCTGCTGTACCTTTGCCTAAAATCACACCTGCTAAACCTGCTGCATCAGCTGTGCGAATCATCGTACCAACATTACCAGGGTCTTGGATATTATCTAAAAGTAACCAACCACCTTTAAAAGAAAGCGACTGCTCTTGTTGCGTTTCCAAGGTGACAATTGCCAAAATTCCTTGTGAAGTTGGCAGCTCCGACAAGCTATTTAAAACCTCATCACTTACAAAAATTAATTTTTCTGTTTCTTGTTCAGCTAACCAAGTTCTCCATTCTTGTTGACCTCTTTGGTTAAACAAAATCCACTGAACATCGGCGTTGGCCTTCACGGCTTCTTCAACTAAATGAAATCCTTCTATTATATATTGGTTCAGTTCTTCTCGGTACTTCTTTTTGTGTAATTTTTTCCATTCTTTTAATTGGTTATTTTTCGTTGATATAATTTCTTTCATAAGTCACCTCGCCTTTGTATTATAGCATGCTTCTAGTTTGCTTGGATACTTGCTAGAACCAAGAAAAATCGCTATCATAAAGAAAAAAGCAAAGGAAGTGTCTCTCATGGAAAAACTAAGAATGAATGTACAAGGGCGTGTCCAAGGTGTTGGCTTCCGCTACATGACCAAAATGGTGGCAGATCAATTAGGTGTCACTGGTTCAGTGAGAAACGAAGACGACGGCTCCGTTTCAATCACAGCAATTGCACCTGAAGACATAATGGAAACATTTATCAAAAAAATCAAAGATTCCCCCAGTCCAGCGGGACGTGTAACGTATGTTGATATTCAAGAAGACCCTTTGTTAGAAGAAACGGAACAATTTAAAGTGATTCAATAAACTTACTTTCTAACGATTGATTTCTTTGGGAAGAAGCCTTGAACAGCAAGTAGTTCCTGCTTTTTATTGATTTTTGTAAGAGCTTCTTTTCGATTTTGATTGAAAAAGAGCGCTGTTTCAAGTATAGTTAACCATGTAAAAATTTTTTAGAAAAGGACCGAATTACATGCGTAAATTAAACCGATGGCTTTACGGCTCTGGCTTACTATTTTTAGTAATGTTTTTATCAGGCTGTGTGAAAACAGGAGCAGATGGACAACCAACTGGTGAAGGTTTTGTCTATAACTTCCTTGTTTTACCGATGAGTAATGCAATTACTTATCTTGTCGATAACTTTAATTGGAACTATGGTTGGGCGATTATTTTTATCACCATTATTGTACGGATCATTATTTTACCGTTAGGCTTACATCAATCGAAAAAAAGCTTTATCCAAACGGAAAAAATGCAAGCAATCAAACCCCAAGTGGATGTTGCACAAGCAAAAATGAAACAAGCAAGTACGCGTGAAGAGCAAATGGCCGCACAAGCAGAACTACAAAAGATTTATAAAGAAAACAATGTGAGTATGGTTGGCGGAATTGGTTGTTTGCCTTTATTAATTCAAATGCCTATTTTCTCTTCTCTGTTCTTTGCTGCTCGTTATACAAAAGGTATTGCCACAGCAAGCTTCTTAGGAATGAATTTAGGGCAACCAAATATGATTTTAGTGGCATTAGCTGGTTTAGCCTATTTAGCTCAAGGTTATATTTCAATGATTGGTATTCCTGAAGAACAAAAGAAAACAATGAAATCAATGCTGATTGTTTCACCATTAATGATTGTTTTCATGTCCTTTAGCTCACCTGCAGGCGTAGCGCTTTACTGGGTAGTTGGTGGTATTTTCACATGTATTCAATCTGCCATCACAAATATCCTCTTACGTCCAAGAATTAAAAAACAAGTACAAGAAGAATTGAAAAATAACCCACCAAAACAAGTGGTTACTCCTATTAAGGATGTGACACCAAAAGAAACAAACAAAGTAACGCAAAAAACGAACCAACCAAAAGCAAACGGCAATAAAGGTCGCAATGCTGGAAAACAAAAACGTAAATAAAAAAAGGATCGCCTCTAAACGGCGATCCTTTTTTTACTTCAATTCTTTCCCAGTCATCTCTTCAATAGTTCGAATAGACTTTGGACCAAAGCGATGCAACGAAAGTAACGCTTTTCGGCCTCGTGCGTAGAGTTCATCCACACTGTCGATTTTTTCATTCGTTAGTGCACGAACAGCTGGCTTTGATAATTGTGTTAAAATTTGTTCAAACGTTGTTTCAGACATGCTGTCGGTTCCTCCTTAGCGGTCGAAAAACAGCGCTTTTTATTTTACAATTAATAAATCTAAGCTAGCAATTGATAACGCCATTTTAGCAATTTGCATTAATTGTTTTAATCGGTTTTGTTTGACTTTTTCATCCTCAACCATAACCATCGTTTCATTGAAGTACGCATCAATTAACGGACGTAGATTTACTAGTGCTTCATAGTTTTCTGCAATCGTGCGTGTCGCAAATGCTTCAGATAAATCGTTAACCGCTTGATACAGTTCTTTTTCTGCCTTATTTTCAAACAGACTTGGATCAATCCCTTCTTCAGTATCACCTAAAAGTTCTTGACCTTTTTTCGCTAAATTAATAACACGCGTTAAGGCTTCCATTGATGGTTTAAAATCTTGATCTTCAAAACGGCTTTTTAAAATATTTGCTGAAGCAAATAATTTCGATAAATCGGCTTGCTCAGCAGACACCACTGCATCGATAATGTCATGGCGAACATTTTTCGTCATTAATAATTGACGTAAGCGAGCTTTCACAAATTCAACGACTTCTGCTTGTCCTTCGTTTAGTAAAACGCCATATTTCTCAACATCTTGATTCACTGCTTCATCAACTTCTGTTTGTAATTGGACTAATGGGAAGGTCCAGCCTTTATCTTCAATAATTCGGATAACGCCATAGGTTTGACGACGAAGTGCATAAGGATCGTTAGAACCTGTTGGAATCATACCAACTGAGAAGAATGAAAAGACGCTGTCAAGCTTATCGGCTAAGGCCAAAACAGCCCCGATTGCTGTTTCTGGCAATTCACCTTCACTGGAAGTTGGTAGATAATGTTCTCGAATCGCCGTTGCTACGGCTGGTTTTTCGCCTTGTAATAAGGCATATTTTTCTCCCATAATTCCTTGTAATTCTGGGAATTCACCAACCATATTTGTTACTAAGTCAAATTTATAAATTTCAGAGGCACGTTTTAAATCTTCCAATTCCTCCTCAGATAAGCCAACTTTTCGACCAATGATTTGTGCAATCAAAGCAACCCGTTGCATTTTTTCATAAATTGAGCCAATCTTTTCATGGAAAGTCACATTTTTTAGTTTTTCAACACATGCTTCAATCGTTAATTTTTTATCTTCATTGTAAAAGAATTCTGCATCTTCTAAACGAGCAATTAACACTTTTTCATTTCCTTTAATCACGTTTTCAAGGTGAACATTATCCCCATTGCGAACAGCGATAAAATGCGGCATTAATAAGCCTTGGTCGTTACGAACTTCAAAGTAACGTTGGTGTTCTTTCATAGAAGTCACTAATACTTCATCTGGAACAGATAAATATTTTTCATCAAAACTGCCTACAAATGCAGTTGGATATTCCACTAAATTCGTAACTTCTTCCAATAACTCTTCATCTAAAGCTAACTGCCAATTTTTTTCTGCAGCGAGTGCGTTCGCTTGATCAACAATCATTTGTTTCCGTTCATTCGGTTGAACCACTACAAATTGTTCTTTTAATTTTGCTTCATATTCATTAGCATGTTGGAACGTCACATCGTCTCCCAAGAAACGGTGGCCACGAGAAGTTTGCCCTGTCGTCACGTCTAACACGTTGAAAGGAATTACTTCATCATCAAGTAGTGCCACAATCCAGTGAATTGGACGAATATATTCGAAATCATAGTTTGCCCAGTGCATTGTTACCGGGAAAGTTAGACTTGTAATCACGTCATTTAATTTTGTTAATACTTCTTTGGCACTTTGGCCTTTGGTAAACTTCGTCACATAGACATATTCGACACCATTTAATTCTTTGAAAACAATGTCCTCAGTTGTGACTCCTTGGCCGCGTACAAAACCTTGTGCAGCTTTTGACCAATTTCCTTCAGCATCTAAAGCAATCTTTTTCGCTGGACCTTTTACTTCTTCTTCAACATCCGCTTGTTTTTCAGGAATCGCAGTTACTTTCACGGCTAAACGACGAGGTGTGGCAAAGGATTGCACTGTTTCATAGTCTAAATGATGTTCATCTAAAAATTTGATTACTTTTTCTTCAAGTTGGATACGGCTTGGTGTGACAACATGTGCGGGCATTTCTTCTAAGCCAATTTCTAATAATAAATCTTTTGCCATGTTATTCTGCCTCCTTGGATACACTTTGATCTTTATTTAATAATGGGAACCCTAATTTTTCACGTTCAGCCACAAAAATTTTCGCTACGGAACGAGCCATATTCCGAATGCGGGCTAAATATCCTGCACGTTCCGTTACAGAGACAGCGCCGCGAGCATCTAATAAATTGAATGTATGGCTACATTTTAAAATATAATCATAGGCTGGGTGAACTAAGCTTTCTTCAATACAGCGTTTAGCTTCTTTTTCAAATTTGTCAAAGTTTTCTAAAAGCATTTCTTGGTTACTAATTTCAAAGGAATATTTTGAATGTTCATATTCAGGTTGGACAAAAATTTCACCATATTTAACGCCTTGTGTCCATTCTAGATCATAGACACTTTCGACTTCTTGGATATATGATGCCAAGCGTTCTAACCCATAAGTAATTTCAGAAGTGACAGGATGACATTGTAAGCCCCCGACTTGTTGGAAATACGTAAATTGGGTAATTTCCATGCCATCTAACCAAACTTCCCAACCTAAACCAGCACAGCCCATTGAAGGATTTTCCCAGTTATCTTCTACAAAACGAATGTCATGTTCTAATGGATCAATTCCTAATAATTTCAAACTTTCTAGATAAAGTTCTTGGATATTTTCAGGAGAAGGCTTCATTACAACTTGGAATTGATGATGTTGGTATAGACGGTTTGGATTTTCACCATAGCGTCCATCAGCTGGACGACGAGAAGGTTCTACGTAGGCAGCATTCCATGGTTCAGGTCCAATGGCACGTAAAAACGTGTAAGGACTCATGGTGCCGGCTCCCTTTTCTGTATCATAGGCTTGCATTAACATACAGCCATTAGATGACCAAAATTTTTGCAAGGTTAAAATCATTTCTTGTACGGTTAACTTGTTTTTCATTGTTTTCCTCCTTGGAATATTTTTTATAGACATAGGGATTGGCTTTGCTTCGGGAATGTAAATTTAAAAAGGGCTACAGAAAAACAATTTTGTAGAATGGGATAATTTTTATGCTGTTATAACGTTCCACATCTACTCCATGTTTTTGGCTAAGCAGTTTGTTTTAACATAGAGGAGACAACGTTCCCTTTGGTCACCTTGTACTGTTCATCATCTACTCTGTCGCTTTTGCGCCAATCGTAGTGATTCACAGCAAAAAGTCCCTATGCCTATTAATAGACATAGGGACGAATAATTATCGCGGTTCCACCCTACTTCCGATGTGTTCATCGGCAGCTTCGTTTGTCGTACTCCAAAGTGCCTTTCAAAAGTTCCGTGTTTCTGGCTCCCACTCTCCCAGATTCGCTTAACAGAGGGTTCTTTTTACTTCTCTTTTTCTTCGTACGTATTTAACTTCTCTATCATAATACGGTGTCTGAGGGAAGTTGTCAAATTTTTTTTAGAAAAACGTCTGCTTGTTTATGTTTATTTTTCTTCCTTCTTTCGTGGCGGAATTTTTAACGTATTTTCCCACGTTTTCATTTGATCAATAAATTTTTTACTTTTTAAGTGCAAACCAACATATTCATCGTATAACATATCAATCGTTTCTCGAATACTCTTCTTAGTTTCTTCTTTTACTTGAATGTTTTGGACTTTTTCATAGGAGATTTGCGAAAATAAGCGAATAAAATGAATTGCTCTAGGATCTGCATGGTAGCGCTGTTCATCTAAATGCCAATGTTTTTCACAAAGCACACCGCTATACTTTGAAGAGTAGTCAAATTTCCCTTGTGTTTCGCCACAAGCCACACAATGATGCCATTCTGGTCGTACACCAAACCGTTCTAACAATTGAATTTCAAAAATATTTGTAATGATTTCCGGATCTTTTTGCTCATTTAAAGCGGATAATGCCATGTGGGTAAATTGAAATAAGTTCGGATCATAGTGCTGATCTTCAATTGCTGCATCGACTAAGTTTAAAATATATGTTCCATATGCGTTAATAAATATGTCTTGTTGAATGTTTCGAAAAGGTTGAACTTCTTTGCTGCTATTGAGAAAAGATAAGCCTTCTTCTCTAAAATTTCCGATGTAGACGGCTTCTGTAAATGGCAGAATCGCTGGCATAAGAGGATTATTTTTTCGATGCGCACCTTTCACAAAAAACATCAATTTTCCATAGGATTCTGTAAAAATTTTGACGAGTTTATCCTTCTCTTTAAAATCCTTCGTAAATAAAATAATGCCTTTGGTCTCCCCTAATGCCATTCAATTCACTTCCATTTCTTATGTAAATTAGTGTAGTGTTTGGAAAGTTCGTTTATACACTCGCTTCCCAAACACTACTTTCTTAATATTCTTCTTTGCGATAACCAAAATCTTGTAAATAGATTTTTTTGTCACGCCAGTCTTTTTGGACTTTTACCCACAGCTCCAAATACACTTTGTCATCTAATAAATATTCAATATCTTGACGCGCCTTGGTACCAATTTGTTTCAGCATTTTTCCGCCTTTGCCAATAATGATACCTTTTTGACTGTCCCGTTCCACAATAATGGTTGCTTGGACATGGACTTTATCGTTTTTATCCCGTTTCATTGAGTCCACAACAACAGCGACAGAATGAGGAATCTCATCTCTTGTTAAAAGTAACACCTTTTCACGAATTAATTCAGAAACGATAAAATATTCTGGATGATCCGTAATTTGGTCATCAGGGAAATACTGGGGGCCTTCTGGCATTTGCTCAACGAGAACATCCATTAAATGCTCAAAATTATTTCCTTCAGTGGCAGAAATGGGAATAATTTCTTTAAAGTCCATTTGTTTCGAATAGTCTTCAATAATACTCAATAAATCATCTGGATGGACTTTGTCAATTTTATTAATAATCAAGTAGACTGGACTATTATTATTTTTCAATCGTTCAATAATAAAGTCGTCACCTTTCCCGCGTTTTTGATCAGCACTTACCATAAATAAAGTAGCATCTACTTCACGCATCGCATTGTAGGCACTTTCCACCATGAAATCGCCTAAGCGGTGTTTAGGTTTGTGAATCCCTGGAGTATCGATAAAAACAATTTGTGCTTCAGGAATTGTATAAATTCCTTGAATCTTATTACGAGTTGTTTGTGCTTTGTCACTCATAATTGCAATTTTTTGGCCGACAATTCGATTTAACAATGTTGATTTCCCAACATTTGGTCTGCCGACAATGGCTACAAAACCAGATTTATGTTCAGTTGTCATTGTATTTCTCCTCTTATTTCCACATTTGAATGATTTGTAAAATTTTTGGTACAAATAGAATTAGTCCTACTAGCACTGCGAAACCGGCTGTTAATAAAACAGCTCCTGCGGCCATGTCTTTAACCTTTTTTCCGATTGGATGAAAGTGAAAATCCGTAAACATATCTACGACATTTTCAAAAATTGTGTTGATAATTTCTGCCAACCAGACAAGAAAAACGGCCAATAACAACCACAGCCATTCAGCAAGTGTTAAAGAAAACAAGAAACCAAACACAATGGCCGTGACGCCAAACGCTACATGTTTGCGCATATTACGTTCTTCTCGAAAAACTGTTTTGATTCCTTGCCAGGCAAATTCTAATGAATTAATAAAATGTTTATTTTTTCCTGTTTGCTCATCTTTTAAGGCCATACGCATCTAAAATCTCTTTCTGTAAACCAAACATTTCTTTTTCATCTTCAGGTTCCATATGATCGTACCCATTCAAATGTAAAAAGCCATGTACTGCCAAAAAGCCCATTTCTCGCTCCAATGTGTGCCCATATTCAACTGCTTGTTCTGCTGCTCGCTCTGTTGAAATAATTAAATCACCTAGATTACGTGGTAGCTCTGCCAACTCTTCATCATCAAAAATAATTGGCAATTCGTCTTCCCCTTCATCCTCTAAAGCAAAACTGATGACATCTGTAGGCATATCTTTGCCCCGATAGTCACGATTAATCACTTGGATACCTGCGTTATCTGTAAAAGTCACCGACATCTCCGTATCTTCGGCAATTTCTAGAAAACCCGCTGCAAATTTCAGCAAGTTTTCGATTTCTTTGATTTCTTCTGTTGGTACTTTCTCGGTTTCATCAATGAAAGTAATATCCATTAGTCATCTCTCTTTTCTTGTTCATCTTTCATTTCTTCTGCTTCAGCTTTCATTTTTGGATACTTAATCCGTGAATGGAAGGTACTGCATAATCCATTAATTAATGATTTTTCAATGATGCGAATCTCTTTCATCGTTAACCCACATTCATCTAATTGGCCATCTGAAATTCTATCTTGAATCACATTATGCACAAAGGCTTGAATTTTTTCGTTGGTCGGATGATCCATCGCCCGCACAGCAGCCTCACAAGTATCAGCAATACTCACAATCCCTGCTTCTCGTGTTTGTGGACGTGGCCCAGGATAACGGAAGTCTGATTCTTTAATTTCAGGATTGCGTTCTTTTGCTTTCACATAGAAAAATTTCATCAATGTTGTGCCATGATGTTGACGACAAATGTCAATCACCATTTGCGGCATATTGTACTCTTCTAAAATTTTGGCGCCATCAATTACGTGGCCAAAAATAATTTGTTTACTATCTTCTGGCAATAAAAAGTTATGTGGATTTTCTGCGCCAGCAGGTAAGTTTTCCACAAAGAAATTGGCGTGTTTAATTTTGCCAATGTCATGGTAATAACAAGCAACTCGTGTTAATAGCGACCGTCCACCAATCTCAGCAACAGCGTTAGCGCTCAAACTAGCCACCATCATGCTATGATGATAGGTACCTGGCGCTTCTTCTAACAGTTGTTTTAACAACGGATGGTTCGGATTACTTAATTCATTCAAGACAATCATACTATCATCAGTCACTAATAATTCGATATATGGATGCAAGCCCATTGTTGCTAAAAATGAAAGTACCGTTCCTGCACCTGCACAAATTAAAGCTGTCCACGTTTTACCATCTGTTATACTCATTCCTTGATAAATCATTAAGACAACCGCCATGAAAACAGGAAAGACCACTACCCACATTAAAGCTGGGAAAACTTGCTCACTCATCCGTTTCCGTTTAACAACTGTTGCTAGAAATCCTGAGAATAAGTACATAATCAGAATAACCGTCAACGAGTTTGTGCCAATAGAATTATAAAAGATAAATAACGCAAAAACGACTTGGAAAATGGCAGCGATTATCCCTGAACGACGATTTACAAAATGATTTAGAATCAGCGGCGCAAAGGCTGCCGGATAGAACAAGGGAATATACATCAACTGCTCTGTTTGGAAAATCTGGAAGAATTTCATTAAAATAACACTGATTAGCATAGCACCCGTGTAAAAGATAATAAACGAGCGTTGTCGCGAAGGCTCAGTCACTTGTTTCGTAAAGAAAATTAACACTTCAACTTGAAGTAAAATAGCTAATGCTAATGCCACCATCGGAAAAATAGAGGTATTTTGACTAGTCATTCCTAGTAACTCAAGTTTTTCGACCGCTTTTGCATCAATTTGAGTACCTTCACGAACAATAATTTCGCCTTGATAAATCATTGCGGGTTGAACAGCATTCATCGCTTTTTGACGCAGCTCTTCTGTTCGTTTTTCATTGGCAATATCGTTTACCACAATCCCTTGGTTAACAATGTAACGAATGACTTGTTGCATGGTACTCGTAATATCTAAGTATTG
Organism: Enterococcus sp. DIV0294; assembly: GCF_050558155.1. Taxonomy (NCBI): domain Bacteria; kingdom Bacillati; phylum Bacillota; class Bacilli; order Lactobacillales; family Enterococcaceae; genus Enterococcus; species Enterococcus sp. DIV0294. The sequence continues at coordinate 1,964,945 of NZ_CP187889.1, forward strand.
AATTTTACCGTTAGCTTCTTGGCGAATTTTATCCAAATCAGATTCTCGAACGTGATTTTGCATTGCGTCATCCACCAACATCAAACTTTCTGAACGAACCTTATCCAATTGCTCAGAGGTTAATGTAAAGATTGTTTGATAAAAAACATTAGGAAAACTTTGATAAAACGTAACTTCATCTTGCGGTAAAGATTCAAACAATGACTTTAAGCTAGCTACTCGTTCTTCCACGGTCGGCGCAGGAATCGTTTCTTCCTTTTTGGCCTTCGCTTGCTTATTGCTGTACTCTTTGTCTACTTTTTCATTCGCAGAATCAATCAATTTAAATAATTTATCAATACGATTATGTTGGACAGATGCCGTATCTTCTTGATAAATATATTCGGGGGTGACAGCTTCTGCTGCCAATTTTTTTCTTTGTTCTGTTTCGTAGGTATTCTCGATATTTTTATTTGCACGAATGGTTTTCTCGGCCAGTTGACCTTCTTTAATTTCTACTCTTTTCTGATGGACACTGCCAAACATAATCATAAATAAAAGAAGAGAAAAAACGGCTAATAAAATAGGTAAGTAGGCCTTACCTAAACGATCCCCTAACTTTGTAAGTACTTTTTTCAAAAGGTACTTTCACTCCTTCCCTAACTGCTTAGGAATGCTTTTGTTGTTCTTTTTCATAGGCTTGAATAATTTGTGCTACAACCGGATGACGCACAACGTCACTGGCTTCAAAATTTACAAAGGCAATTTTTTCAATGTCTTTTAACGTACGCTCGGCGTTAACTAAACCACTTGTTACACCACGTGGCAAGTCAATTTGACTAGTATCTCCATTAACAATCATTTTTGAACTAAACCCTAAACGAGTTAAAAACATTTTCATTTGGGCAACCGTGGTATTTTGTGCTTCATCTAGAATGACAAAAGCATCATCCAATGTACGACCACGCATATAAGCAAGCGGGGCAATTTCAATAACGCCGCGTTCCATTAAACGATTTGTATGATCCATACCAAAAATTTGATATAAGGCATCGTAAACTGGACGTAAATAAGGATCGACTTTTTCTTTTAAGTCACCTGGTAAAAAGCCCAAGCTTTCGCCAGCTTCCACCGCTGGACGAGTTAAAATAATTTTTTGTACTTCGCCTTTTTTTAAGGCTGCTACTGCCATCACCACGGCTAAAAAGGTTTTTCCTGTCCCCGCAGGTCCCACCCCGAAAATGACGTCATGAGTTTTAACTGCATCGATATATTTTTTTTGACCAACATTCTTAATTCGGATCGCCCGACCATGATGGTCCTTCATAATTTCTTCTTCATACATGGCAATAAACGCCTCTAAATTTCCAGCTTTGGCCATTTTTAAAGCAGAAACGACATCTGGCGTATGCACTTTGATGCCTCGTTGAATTAATGTTTGTAGCGCTCTTAACACGGAAGCGACTAACTCTACCTCTGATGATTCGCCAATTAACTGAATAACTTCGCCACGACTATTAATCGTTACGTGGGTATTCTCTTCTAAAAATTTGATATGTTTATCATGTGTTCCTAAAAGCATGTGTGCATCATCAGAATCAGTAAGTATTAATTCCAAAGATTTTGACTGATTATCTGTCAAAAAACGTCCATCTCCTTTATTATATAGTCCTTTACAATGATACCACATTCTTATCTGTTTAAAAAGAAGTCGTACCTGATTTGACTTTGAAAGTCAAAAAAGAGAAAACCGTAAAAAGCTACCGGTTTTCTCTTTACATAAAAAAACTAGGACAGTATACTGTCCTAGTTTCGATAACGCTCTTAGTTTTCTTGTAATAATTCTTTCACAATTGCGTTAACTTGGTTGCCATCGGCTTTGCCTTTGACTTTCGGCATCATAGCGCCCATCACTTTACCAAAATCTTTTGGTGAAGTGGCGCCAGTTTGCGTCATTACCTCTTGAACTAGTTGACGAATTTCTTCCTCTGTTAGTTGTTGAGGCATATATTTTTCAACAATTGCTATTTCAACTTTTACTTTTTCAACAAGATCGTCGCGTCCCGCCTTTTCAAACTCTGATAAAGAATCTTTTCTCTGTTTCATCTCACGAGACAATACAGTGAGTTCTTCTTCTCCGTTCAATTCACGGCCCGCTTTAATCTGATCATTTTGAATGGCAGTCTTTAACATACGAAGTACGGCTAAAGTTTCTTTGTCTTTAGCTTTCATCGCTGTTTTAATGTCGTCATTCAATGTGGTTAGCAATGACATACCACCAACTCCAATTCATTCAAAACTAGAATTTTTTACGTTTTCTAGCTGCTTCAGATTTTTTCTTACGCTTTACACTTGGTTTTTCGTAGAATTCACGTTTACGTGATTCTTGTAAAGTACCCGCTTTTGAAACGGAACGTTTGAAGCGACGAAGAGCATCATCAAGAGATTCGTTTTTACGAACGACTGTTTTTGACATGTTATTCCCTCCCTCCGAGCTTAAAAAGTAACCGTTTTTCTTATTTGTGGGAAAAACCCACAAATTAAAATACTGTCCTTGTTATATTATAGCTAAAGCATAAATAACCGTCAACCACTCTACTGATAAAATACGAAATTTTTGTTTGATTTTTCGTCTTATTCGCTATTTTTCGCAACAATCGGCACAACGACCAAGTATTTCAAAGCGATGTCCTTCAATTGAACAACCTTTTAACTGTTCTTCAAAAAAATTCATCGGACACATGTGAATTTCTTCCGTTTTGCCACAAACCGTACAAATAAAGTGATGATGATGTTCCACCTCTTGGCAACAACGGAAGCGAAACTTTTGCTCGCCATTTAATTCTGTTTTTTCCAGCAATTCCAAGCGCTCAAAGTCATGCAAGTTACGATAAACCGTATCATAACTGACTCCTTTAAAGGTTTCATTCATAAATTCATACACTTCACGTGCAGAAACATACCGATTTCGCTTAATCAAATAGCTCATCAGTAATTCTCGTTTTTTAGTATATTTTAATCCACTGGCTTTCATGGTTTCTAAGGCTTGTTCAATATTGGTTTTTACTGGTGCCATCGCCATTTCCTCCCTCACCAACCTAAATCAGAATCATTACGAAATAGATTCTGGACTTATGGTATAATAAAATTATTAAAAATGCAAGAAAGGACTTACCTTCTATGACTATTTCTGAAGAAAAAAAATGTGTGACGATTTTTGTCATCTCAGATTCTGCTGGCGAGACCGCTTCAAAATTGGCGGCTGCTTCAATGGCCCAGTACCCCACTGTTGATTTTACTTTGATTAGACGAACATTCGTTAAAGACGAAGATAAACTGGTGCAAGCGTTAGAAGATGCCAAAAAAGCAGAGGCCATGGTACTGCATACTATCATTAATGATCATCTCGTGGCGATTGCTAATCAATTTTTCAATGAGCATCAATTGTTCCATTTTGACATTTTGACACCACCTGTTGCGGAAATCGAACGATTAACAGGTGTCGCACCCATGCGGGAACCAGGTGCCTTACATCATCTGAATGAAAATTATTTTAAACGAATTGAAGCAATGGAATTTGCTGTCAAATATGACGATGGCAAGGACCCACGAGGCTTTTTAGAAGCGGATGTGTTACTTCTTGGCGTTTCCCGAACTTCTAAAACACCGCTAAGTCTCTTTTTAGCCAACAAGAACTTAAAAGTTGCTAATTTGCCACTAATTCCTGAAGCACATTTACCGAAACAATTATTCGAAATGGACCCGAAAAAAATTGTTGGCTTAACCAATGATCCCAATGTTTTAAACGGGATTCGTAAAGAACGAATGCGCGCATATGGATTGCCTGAAAATACTTCTTATTCAGATATTGAAAAAATTCGGCGAGAACTGGCTTTTGCAAATGATCTTTATCAAAAATTAGGTTGTATCGTTATTGATGTCGCTTCTCTTTCAATTGAAGAAACTGCCTCAATGATTCTTAATGCTTTGAACTTAGAAGATCATAGCTATTATTCCACGGAAACAGCCGAGGATTAAAAAAAACGAGAAAAAATCACTAGTGATTTTTTCTCGTTTTTTTTTTAAAAGACTTGAACGCCTTCTTGATCAATATTGAAAATTTGGATGCTCGCTTTGGTAGATAATTTCTCCAAACTTTGAACAATTTCGTTGGTTCGTTCTTCTGGCGACAAGATTAGCACAGTTGGACCAGCACCGCTTAAGAAAGAGCCATAAGCACCTCTTTGCTGAGTTAAACGACGAATTTCTTTTAAGTGAGGAACCAATGAACGACGATACGTTTCATGCCATTTATCTTGTTCCATCATTTTGCCTGCTAAAGGTAAATCCCCGTTTAAAATTGCGGCAATCATAACATTGGCAATTGAGCTGGCCGCGACCGCTTCTTTATAAGTCAATTTTTCGGGCAAAACAGCGCGACTTTTTTCGGTAAATAACGGTTCCTCTGGAATAAATGCAATGACATCACACATTGGAAAATGATGTTTGACATGGTAGACTTGGTTTTCTACATGGCTAGCCACCACGAAATCTCCTAAAATAGCAGGGGCAACATTATCCGGATGTCCTTCCATCTCTGTGGCCAAACGAACTTTTTCTTTAGGGGACAAATTTAAATGTGCTAGTCGGTTAGCTAATTCAATGCCTGCTACAATCACACTTGAGCTACTGCCTAGTCCTCTTGCAAGGGGAATGTCAGAAACCATCCGAATAACTTTTGGTGTTAATTCTGGTGCAATTTTCAATGCCGTTTGAATTAATAAATTCTCTTCATTAGTAGGAATCTCTTCTCCCAAAGTATGTTGAATTTCCCAAAATTCACTTTCACCTAAAACGTTGATTGTTAAATAAGCGGATAATGCAATGCCACATGAATCAAAGCCAGGTCCTAAGTTGGCACTAGTGGCAGGTACTCTTATTTTCATAGTGTTGCGACTCCTTTTCGTAAGTGCAGACGCATTTCTTCCACGTCACTCATTTTTGAAATAGCTACTTCTGTCTCCATTGCTGTATCAGGATCTTTCAGTCCGTTACCAGTAAAGACTGCCACGACGGTTTCACCTGCTTTGATTTTACCGCTTTTAACATGTTGAATAACTCCAGCTAATGAAGCAGCCGAACCAGGTTCAATGAAAACCCCATCTTGAGCAGCAATTTTTCGGTAAGCCGTTAAAATTTCTTGATCTGTCACGGCATCAATGAAACCACCGGATTCATCCCGTGCCTGTTCTGCTAGTTGCCAACTAGCAGGATTTCCAATCCGGATCGCTGTTGCCACGGTTTCAGGTTGCTCAATCACTTGGCCTTTCACGATCGCTGCGGCACCTTCTGCTTCAAAACCATGCATTCTTGGTAAAGTTGTTCCTTGTTTTTCATGCCATTCCTTAAAGCCTTTCCAGTAAGCGGAAATATTGCCAGCATTTCCAACTGGAATCGCTAAGACATCGGGCGCTTGACCTAATTGTTCACAAACTTCAAAAGCTGCTGTCTTTTGCCCTTCTAAGCGATAAGGATTCACTGAATTAACTAGCGCAACTGCCTCAGTTTTCGCAATCTCTCGCACCGCTTTTAATGCTTCATCAAAGTTACCTGGAATCGAAATAATGTCCGCCCCATACATAATAGCTTGCGCCAATTTTCCCAGTGCGATTTTCCCTTCTGGAATCACTACATACGCTTTAATGCCTGCTCTTGTGGCATACGCAGCAGCGGCGGCACTAGTATTTCCTGTAGAAGCACAAACAATCGCTTTGGCACCTTCTTCTACCGCTTTTGCTACAGCCATCACCATCCCGCGATCTTTGAATGAGCCGGTGGGATTTAAGCCTTCGTATTTTCCATATAATTGAATACCTAATTCTTTGGATAAATTAGGTAAAGGAATCAGTGGCGTATTTCCTTCGGCTAAAGAAATCATTGGTGTTTTTTCTGTTACGGGCAAATACGCTTGATACTGTTTTAACAAACCTTCATACATGTTTACTCATCTCCTATAACCTTCATTACATTTAATAACTGAAAGGCTTCCGTATTTTGAATAGCTGTCACAACTTGTTGCATTTGTGCTTTTGATATCTGGTGTGTAATGGCAACAATTCTTGCTCGCTGTCCATCTGATTTCTGTTGAACTAATTGATCAAAGCTGACTTCTGCTTTAGTCATTAATTGCGTCAACTGCAAAAATTGTCCTGGCGTATCTGGAACATCTAATGAAAAATAGTACTGTCCAAATACATTTTCGGAACTCGTCAATTGGGTTTTATGTTGATACGAATTGAACATATGGCCAGTCGTTGCCAAGCGAATGTTTTTAGCAATCGTAATTAAATCACTGACCACACTGGTTGCTGTCGGTTTAGCGCCAGCTCCTGGACCGTAATACATTGATTCGCCCACACCTGCACTTTTTATAAATACTGCATTGTACTCATTCCGAACAGATGCAATAGGGTGCTTTTGATTGACTAGCATAGGCGCTACTTCCACCGAGATACTATGCTCATTTTGTTCAGCAGAGCCAATCAATTTGATTTCATACCCCAGTTGTTTAGCCATAGCGACATCATCTAAAGACAATCCGCGAATTCCACGAATATCAACTTGTGGTAATGAAACATTCATCCCAAAAGCAAATTGACTTAAAATAACCATTTTATAGGCTGCGTCAATTCCATCGACATCATTTGTCGGATCCGCTTCAGCAAATCCCAACGCTTGCGCTTCTGCTAAAGCTTCTTCATAACTTTTATCAGCAGAAACCATTTGCGTAAGCATATAATTCGTCGTACCGTTCACAATCCCTAAAACTTGTTGAATATTGTCTGCCGCTAAGCTATTAGCAATTGTTCTTAAAATTGGAATCCCGCCAGCAACACTTGCTTCGTAATATAAATCACAATGATGTTTTTGGGCTAACGCTACTAATTCACTCCCATGTTGCGCCAGTAAATCTTTATTGGCAGTCACAATATGTTTGCCCTTTTCTAAAGCTTTCATGATATAGGTTTTGGCTGGTTCAATGGTTCCCATTAATTCCACAACGATTTGAATCTCTTTATCTTCTAAAATATCATCAATTGAAGTTGTTAAAGAAAGACCGTATTCTTCCGCTTGCGCTTGTTTCGTTTCAAGATTTCGGACAAATGCTTTTTCAATGACTACATTCATTCCTGTCACTTGTGAAATTTTCTCTTGATGTTCTTTCAAAAGAGTTAAAACGCCAGTGCCTACAGTCCCTAATCCTAGTAACCCGATCTTTAAGGTATCCTTCATTTTTACCTCCATCAACAGCGCTATTCTAGTTACGCTATTTTTTCCCTACTTTTTATCGATGTTCAATATGCTCAAAGGTCTGATTTAAAATATCTATTACATGATGATCATCCAATGTATAAAAAATCGTTTTTCCTTCGCGACGTGCCTTGACAACCCGGCTATCTCTTAATAATTTTAGTTGATGAGAAACGGCGGACTGTTCCATTCCCAATTGTTCACTAATCGCCGTTACGTTATGTTCGCCTTCTTTTAAAAGTAGCAAAATTCTTAAACGTGTTGGATCACTTAATACTTTATATAATTGACTTACTTGTTTGATTTCTTCCATTTGTTTCATTATAGTCGCCTCACTTTGCACTCATTATAACACAGAGTTTTTTAAAATAAGAACTGCGATTGTTCTTTCCTACGAAAAATATGGCACAAAGAAAGTTGGAAAAATGACAAACTTGTCGATTTTCCAACTTTCTTCATCTATTCGTGGTTGGCTTGCTGAACTGCATCCATCACGGCATAACGGAAGCCATTTTTTTCTAGAGCTACGACACCGCGAATCGTACTTCCTCCTGGAGAAGTCACTTCATCTTTCAATGCTCCTGGGTGTTTTTTCGTGTCTAAGGCTAAGGTCGCCGTTCCTTTTATCATTTGAGCGACAATTTCATAAGATAAGTCCCTTGGTAACCCTTCTAAGACTGCTGCATCTCCCAATGCTTCCATAAAGATATCAACAAAAGCTGGACTGCAACCAGCCACAGTACCAAAAGTTTCCAGTTGCGCTTCACGAATTTCTTTGACTAACCCTAAAGTAGCAAGAAGTTCCATTACCAGGTCCTTCGTTCGGCCTTCAATTGTTGGTGCCAAGGCTACGCCAATCACGCCTTGATTCACGCTAACTGGTGTATTAGGAATGGCATGAACAACTTTGGCTTCTTTATTGCCAAGAGCCATTTGTGCTTCTTGTATGGTATGACCTGTTGCAACAGAAATCAATAGACTTTCGTTGGAAAAATGAGGGGCTAATTCCTGAAGGACAGGTAACACGACCTTTGCTCCTGTCGCAATAAAAATAACCTTACATTCTTGGAAAAGTGCATAATCTGTGACAAGTTGAAAGCCCCACTCTTTTTGAAGTGCTTCTGCTGTTCCACTTGAGCCACCTTTCACATATAAATGTTCCTTCTTGACTGCCTCAGCTTTCAGTAACCCTTTAATCATGGCACCGCCCATACTGCCAGCACCGATAAAGCCAATTTTCATAGCATTCCCTCCTTAGTTAAATAAAGTGTTTGTGTCAAAAGTCAATTAGCTTTTGACACAAACACTAACATTCGTACTTTTTTCCGTACAGCCTGTTTCGTTTATTTTATTTTGTTAATTCATTAACGACTGCTTCAAACGCAGCAATTTTTTCAGAAGCTTCTGAACTACTTGTTGCTTTTGTCGCTAGATAGAATTTAATTTTTGGTTCTGTTCCTGATGGTCGGATAGCAATCCAACTGCCATCTTCTAAATGATATTTCAACACATCAGAAGGAGGCGTTTGTAATTGTTCTGTTTGACCATCTGCAAAAGTGCGTGTTAATTCTTTAAAATCTTCCGTTTGAGCAACTTGAATCCCGGCAAACTCAGTTGGGGCTTGTTCACGACATTTTGCCATTAAAGCTTTGATTTTACCGCTGCCTTCAATTCCACTCATTGTTACGGAAATAGTTTTTTCTTCAAAGTAACCAAATTCTTCAAAGATATCTTGTAAGCCATCATATAATGTTTTTCCTTGTTTTTTATAGAAAGCCGCTACTTCTGCTAATAAAACTAACGCTTGAATTGCATCTTTATCACGAACAAAAGGTTTCACTAAGTAACCATAACTTTCTTCAAAACCAAACATAAACGTTTGACTGTGGTCTTCTTCGTATTGTTGAATTTTTTCAGCAATAAATTTGAAACCTGTTAAAACATTAAACATCTTCGTATTATATTTCTCAGCAATCGCTGTAGCAAGTTCACTAGAAACGATTGATTTTAGAACCGCAGCATTTTGAGGCAACGTGTCTGCTTGTTGATGGGCTTCTAAAATATAATGAATCATAATTGAACCTAATTGATTTCCTGTTAATACTTGGTAGTCTCCGTTTGGCATCCGCACAGCGGCACCTAAACGATCAGCATCTGGATCTGTTGCAATCAATAAATCAGCGCCTTCTTTTTCCCCTAAACGAATCGCGTATTCGAAAGCTGAATGTTCTTCAGGGTTTGGTGACTTAACTGTAGTAAAGTCAGGATCAGCAACGGCTTGCTCAGGTACTAAAACAAATTTTTCAAAACCGGCTTGTTTTAATGCCTTTTCTCCTAACATTTTCCCAGTTCCATGTAAGGGAGTGTAAACTAATTTTAATTCTTTACCCATTTCGTTAATTAATTCTTGATTAATCGTAACTGTTTTAATTTCTTTCAAATACGCGTTATCGACTTCTTCACCAACAATGTTAATTAAACCGCTGTGGGCAACTTCTTCATCTGATAAGACATCAATTTTCAAAGGATTTTCGATACTACGAACATATTTAGTTAATGCATCTGCATCAGCTGGCGGCATTTGACCACCGTCTTCACCATAGACTTTGTAGCCATTATAAGCAGCTGGATTGTGAGAAGCCGTAATCATGATTCCCGCAAAAGCTTTAAAGTAACGGACCGCAAAAGATAATTCTGGTGTTGGTCGTAAGCTTTCAAACACAAAAGAAGGAATATCATGTTTAGCTAATGTTTTAGCTGCTTCCATTGCAAATTCTGGAGACATGTGACGTGAATCATAGGCAATAGCTACACCGCGACGTTTTGTTTCAGGATCTTGCGTATCCATAAAACGTGCAAGCCCTTCTGTCGCTTGACGAACCGTAAAGATATTCATCCGATTAATACCGGCGCCTAAAATCCCGCGCATCCCGGCAGTCCCAAATTCTAATGGTGCGTAAAATGCATCTTCACATTTTTCAGGGTCTGTATTTAAGTCCTTTAATTCATTTTTTAAATTTTCTGGAATATTTTCTTCATTTAACCATTGTTGGTAAACTTGTTCCCAAGACATGGAAAACACCTCATTTGTTTTTTTGTTTTTACTTTTTAAGTATAGCATTGGATATTCGTTTAGAAAAGGGAAGTTGTAGCGTTTTCTCTCAGCAAATGATTTTTATAAGAAAAATCTTACTTACTGTTCTATTTTTGTTTGTCTATTTTCAGAAAGCTGTCGTGTAATCCGTACCATTCTCTCACAAAAAAGAGGCATTTCTTCTGGTGAAATTCGGGAACAGTTCAAGCGAATACTTCCACGTTTTTCACTAAAAGCGACACTTGGTGCTACCAAAACACCTTCTCGTAAAAACACTTGCCAATCTTCTGGCTTAAGTGCCCCTTGACGCCAATGTGCCCATAAATAAAAGCCGCCTTTTACTGGCGAAACTTCCCATTCTGACAACGATTTAAATACTTGATATACAGCTGTTGCTCGTTGTTCCACTTGTTTATTTAATAACGTAATTTTTTCAGAGAAAGAAGGATCTTCAATCGCCATTTTAGCGAGCATCTGTGGAAAAATACTCAACGAAACATCCATCATTTTTCTGGCTTCTGCAATTTGTTTCGTCACGGAGGCGGGCGCACTTAACCAACCAATTTTCGTGGTCGAACCTAAAATTTTTGACAACGAACCGATATACAAGACATTATCTGGATCTAATTTTTTTAAAGGAGGAATTTCTGTTTTCGGGATAAAACTTAACTGCCCAAAAACATCATCTTCTAAAATAGGAACTTGATACGTTTGACAGACTTTCACAAGCTGTTCTCTTTTTCTCAAAGGCATCACTGTCCCAGTCGGATTTTGAAAGGAAGGATTAACCATAACCATTTTGATGCGATGTTGTCGAATTGTTTGTTCTAGCGCTTCAAGATCAATCCCTTCCTCTGTCATGGGCACACCAAATAAGCGCACACCAGCAGCTTGGAAAATTGGTAAGGCATAGAAGAAAGATGGATCTTCTACGGCAATACTATCTCCTTGTCTCAATAAAACTTGTAAAACTAAAAAAAGTGCTTGTTGCGCACCTGAAGTAAGCAATAAACTTTCACTTGGTAAATGAAGCTGATATTCCGTTGCTGTAATGGCTTGGATTTCTTTTCTTAACGGCAAATAACCTAATTCATCTTGTGCTTCCTCTTTTAAAAATTGTTTCCAATTTAATGCTGGAAAATCGAAACTGGGAATTAAGTCTAACGGCAACTCGCCTGTATACATATCTAAGTCAGTCGGCAAATTTTGTTTAGCACGTAACTCAATCTCTGTCACCAAGGGATGAACTTGTTTGAACACATTTTGTTCTAAATAACGATGCCAATCCGTTCGTGGTGTCATCATTACCCCCCATTTCCCTTCGTTGACAATCGTTCCACTCCCTCTTTTTCGCACAATCCAGCCTAAGTCCACCAGTTCATCTAATGCATGAACAACGGTTGAACGATTGACAGACAAGTATTCTGCCAGTTTACGTTCCGAAGGAATTTTTTCGCCTGGTAATAATTCGCCTGTTTGAATCTTTTGAACAATCATTTCCATAATACTGCGATAAATGGGAACATTTTGTTCTTTTTTAAGTTGCCACATAGCAATCACCTCAACAATTGGATGAGTTAAAAGTAATCCAGTTTAATGCTTTTGTCAATCGAAAATACAAGAAAAGTGGGACAGCCGTTTTGACGAATGTCCCACTTTTCTGTTTTACTATTAACAGGTTTGTCTCAATGTTTGTGTAAAAATGCTTGGATGGTGTTATAAAAGATTCCTGCGAACATAAAGATTAACCAACTAAACCGCCAATCCCCTAAAACAAAACTAATAAATAGATAGAGTGCAACAACTAAGGGCCAATAAACGGATGCAATAATTGCACCGACAGGATTTCCCACAGGTCCTTCCTCTGTTTTTGTTTGTTGAGGGGCAAAATCAGGATGACCAACATGTTCTGAATAAAAATAAGTTTCATTCAACAATTTATTAAAACTTCCTTTAATTACTCCACCAAATATAAACAAGAAGACGCCAATCGATACTAAAAAGAAGAGCCAACTAATTCCCATCGTTCCATTATAATATTGTCCGCCCATCATTTGATGCATGGAACGGCGCATCATCAGATGAAGGCCACTACTAAAGACAACAACTGGGATTAAACCCAAAATACAAAAAACCACGCCCGCTGCCATACAAAAAATAAATGATCGTTGAAAACTTTGTTCTCTTTGTGCAACTTCTTTTTTTAACTTAATCGGAATCAATCGTTGCCCCAGTTGTTTGTCCATTGCAACAAACCGATTACCAGCAACAATAAATAATGGAACGCCGATTGCCACACCTATGAAAAGACCAACTAAACCAAGACCATTAGAAAGAACACCACGCATACCAACCAGCAAGCCAACACCCACCATGATTGCAACAACACCAAGACCAATTTGAATCGCACCTTTACGTTGGACAGCTAAATAGTCAAGTCCTTCCTCCACTGAAATTTCTGGCAAACCGTTCATTGAATCGTTTGTTTCATCCACTTGTTTATTTTCTAAATTCAATTCTTCCATTAATTCATCAATAGTACCAAATTCAGAAATAATTGTACCAATTGCTTCATTTTCCGATTTTCCTTGGCTGAGCAAATCTTCATAACGATCCTCAGCATTTGCTAATAAGTCCGCCTTTAATTGTTTTGTTTCAGGTGTTTCAACAACTCCTGAAAATAAGCTATCAATAAATTCTTCTATAATTTTCATTTTCCCATCTCCTTTACAAATGCTTCGACGACGTCTTTTGTTACTTCCCATTCTAGTAACTTTCCCTCTAAATAACACTCTCCTGCATGGGTTATTTGATAATAGGTCCGCTTTTTGCCATGCGTTACTTCTCCTGGAAATGATTCAATGTAGCCATTTTTCTCTAAACGTGTAAAAGCAGAATAAAGTGTCGTTTCTTTAATCGAATATTGTTCTTTAGAAATTTCACGAATGCGTTTAGAAATCGCATAACCATATGAAGCGCCGGATTGTAAGATTGAGAGAATAAAGGTATCGTTGTATCCTCGAATTGCATCACTACCAATCACATAAATTCCTCCCTCAAGTACTTCAACTATCGTACTACGTCTGTCGTTGTAATTATCTTAACACGATTACTACGATAGGTAAAGTAAAAAAAAGCACGTAATGCAGAAATCATTTTAATTTCTGCACTACGTGCTGTCTTCTTTTCAGTCTATAGTTGACTGTTAAATGGTATCACCATTAAAAATAGAATTTTTTACAATCACATAATCAACTTTACGAATCGCTTCTAAATCGCGACCTCCCGCGTATGAAATGGAAGATTGTAAATCTTGTTGCATTTCGACTAAAGTATCTGCCAACTTCCCTTTATGGCGTAACCAGATTTTTTTGCTTTCAACGTTTTTCTTTTCGCCTTTTTGGAATTCAGAGGCGCTACCAAAGTATTCTTTGTAAACAACGCCATCTTCCACTTTTGTTTCACCTGGTGATTCTTCATGTCCAGCAAATAATGAACCAATCATGACCATAGTTGCCCCAAAACGCACAGATTTTGCAATGTCTCCATGGGTCCGAATTCCACCATCTGCAATAATTGGTTTCCGAGCAGCTTTGGCACACCAACGTAAAGCCGCTAACTGCCAGCCACCTGTCCCAAAGCCAGTCTTAATTTTAGTAATACATACTTTTCCAGGTCCAATCCCCACTTTGGTGGCATCGGCTCCAGCGTTTTCTAATTCGCGAACGGCTTCTGGCGTTCCAACATTGCCCGCAATAACGAACGTTTCTGGTAAAAATTTTTTCAAGTGTTGAATCATATTAATCACCGCATTTGAATGACCATGGGCGATATCAATTGTCACGTAGTCAGGAACTAAACCTTCTCGGGCTAACGTTTCAACAAAAGCGTATTCCCCTTCTTTCACGCCCACACTAATTGACGTGATCAAGCCCTTTTGTTGCATTTTTTTAATAAATGGCACTCGCGCCTCTTCATCAAACCGATGCATGATATAAAAATAACCATTTTCAGCAAGGGTTTCCGCAATCGTTTCATCAATAATTGTTTGCATGTTCGCTGGAACGACAGGCATTTTAAACGAATGTTTTCCTAAAGTTACTGTAGTATCACATTCAGAACGACTATTCACGATACATTTATTGGGAATTAATTGGACATCTTCATAATCAAAAACTTTCATACTTACTGCCTCCTAGTTATTTACAAAAATAACGTAAAAACCGAACATTCGTCCGTTTAACGTTCGTGTTTAAAAACACCATTGTTAATTTACACTATTTATCGCCACTTGTCAAAGGCGTTTTAACGAAAATTAATCTTTTTACCCTTCTTGAACGTTTGGTAAAATGGCCTGCAATAAAATAGCAACAATTGAGGCAGTTGCCACGGGTGAACTAAATAAATATTGTAAAAATTGTGGTAGAGTTTCCAAAAACTCTTTTGGTAACAATGTCAACGCTAATGTCATAATAATCGGAACGGCAATTACATACATCTCTTTTTCATGAATTGTTACATCACTCATGACTTTCATTCCACTTACAGAAATGATGCCGCAAACAACCACAAAAACACCGCCGATAACTGGTGCCGGAATGGCCGAAATCAAGGTGGAAAGTTTTCCAGATAAGCCAAATAAGACAAACCACGCACCTGCAGCCACAAAAACCTTGCGACTAGCAACTCCAGTGATTGAAATAATCCCAGCATTTGTAGAGTAACTAGTCACTGGCGTGCCGCCAATGAATGAAGAAACTAAGCAACCTAAGCCTTCACCAATTACGCCGCGATTAATTTTTTCTTCGGTCAAAGGTTCAGCAACAACATGACTCACAGCAAACCAAGTGCCTGTTGTTTCCGCCATTAAAACCAGATAAATAACTAACATCGTGGCAATGGCTGACCAATCAAATTGGAAAGAAAAGTTAACTAATGGTAACTGAGGCAAACTAAACCAAGCCGCTTCACTAACGGCCGATAAATCAAGTACCCCTAACAATTGTGCCGCGATGCTCCCAAATAATAATGCCAAAATGACAGAAGAAACGCGGAAAATCCGCCCTTTTTTCAAAGCAGAACCTAAGAGTGCAAAGAAAATCAACGTACCCGCTGCTATAAATGCTAATAAAATATTTTGTCCTAATTCCCCTTTTGCGTGGTAAATATTATCCGATAAAGCGACTGGCATTAACGAAAGCCCCACCACAAAAATAATTGTTCCTCCCACAATTGGTGGAACAAATTTAGTGATTAAACGATTAAAGATACCAGTAAATCCTAATATAATAACAACAATTGCCCCCACTAAACTAGCACCTAAAACTGCGCCCCAGCCATTTCCTTGTTGGTTGTTGGCAAAATAAATTCCTGCAATTGCCCCGATTGGAATAAATGAAGGGCCTTGCGCAACTGGTAATCTCATACAAAAATGAGATTGAATAATCGTGGCAAGTCCTGCTGCTATGAATGTTGCTTGTATTAAAGAAGACGTTTGTGCTGTGCTAATCCCAATAATTGAAGCAATGATTACAGGTACGACGTACACGTCCATTGCTAAGACATGCTGAATCCCTAACATAGTGGCCTGCCCAAAAGATACTGAATCTTCTGGCCCCACTGTTAAATGAAGATTATTTTGTTTCTTTTCACTCATTTTTTATACTCCTTTAGTTGCTGACATTAAATTTTTATCATGTACTTTTTCACCTTGTACCCAGACTTCTCGAATATTTTCTGGTCGTGCTAAATATAAGATTTTTTGGAAAATATCAAGCAATGATTCCCCTGGATTTTTAGGGATTCGTGCTTGTGACAAGCTTGTATTAATAATTTGAATATCCCAAGCATACCCTTTTTCTAATTTTCCAATTGGCAAACTTAGCGCTTGACCACCACCAGCAGTAGCTAAATAAAACGCTTCATTTACGGTAATCCGTGCTGTTTTAACACCTCGTACTTCTGGTTTTTTTGTAGCATCGACGCCATCTTCTAACATTCTAGAAGAAATAACCGCTTGCTTTAAATTGTCAAAAAGACTTGGTGAAAAACCACCTGAAAGATCACTACCTAAACCAACTTCTACTTGATGTTGATGTACTAATTTTGCAATCGGTGTTACTGCATTGCCAAAATAAGCATTAGAGATTGGGCAGTGCGCCACAGCCGTCCCTGTTTCATGGAATAAATTCATATCTGCTTCTTCTAAAAAGCCTGCATGTGCCATCACTGCTTTTTCTGTTAATAAACCAAAATCATTCAATGCTTGGGCATCATTTTTTCCAAAACGTTCTTGAACAAATTGATGTTCCCAATCACTCTCACTACAATGACTTTGAACATGGACTTGATATTTCGCTGCTAATTCTCCTAATCCTTTAAGTGCTTCCTCTGTACAACTAGGAATGAAACGCGGAGTTACAACGGGATATACGCCTTGTTTTGTTTGCTGCGCTAATGTTTGAATTTCTTGAATAAACCGTTCCGTTTCTTCTAATGCTTGTTGCGTTGTTTGATCACGATAGTATTCAGGATTCTCATTAAGATCATCCATTACAACTTTACCAATTAAGCCACGCTGCCCTTTTTCCGCACAAATTTCTGCCAAACGACGGCTAGCTTCATAATGAATGGTTGCAAAATAAAGGGCTGTTGTTGTCCCATTAGCTAACAATTGGGTTACCAGTTCATCATAGACTTGTTGGGCAAATGTTAAATCTGCAAATTTGGACTCCAAAGGAAACGTGTACGTATTCAGCCATTCATACAATGGAATATCCAAGGCGGTCCCAGATTGTGCCCACTGAGGTGCATGGACATGTAAATCAACAAAGCCGGGTAAAAGATAAGAATCTTGGGGCAATTCTTGAAAACGTTGTGCCTCTTTTTGTTCTGCTAGCACAGTTTCATACGCTTCAGCATCTGGTTCAATTATTTCCTGAATTACTCCGGCCTCATCTATACAAAAAAGTGTCTCTTCATAAACTTTAATCTCTTGCAAATTTTTACTAGAAAAACCTGTTCCTTTTATTACAAAATGAAACATTTAATACTCCTCCTTACTATCACATGAAGATTATACATAAACTTTCGCTTAATAACTATAAAAATGTGATTTTTTTTAAAAAAATCCGTGTTAAAACAAGCAAAAACCGAACATTCTAAAAATGATTTATTTTTTCTTTGGATAAACAAGAAAACTTTCTATTCTTAAGATTCTTCGGTATACTTGAAGAGAATCGTTAGAACTTTAGGAGGTCCTGAGATGATACAGATTGAACAAATTAGAACAGGTGTTATTCAAGAAAACTGTTATCTTGTTTATAATGAAGAAGCATTATTAATTATTGATCCAGGTGCAGAAGGAGCAAAACTAATTCAAGAAATTACCCGTTTAGGGAAGAAACCAGCCGCTATTTTATTAACACATACTCACTATGATCATATTGGTGCGGTAGAAGAATTGCGCCATCATTATCAAATCCCTGTTTATGTTAGTCCATTAGAACAAGCGTGGCTTTCCAATCCTATTTTGAATCTTTCAGGATTAGGCAGACATGATGATATAGCAAATATTATTGTTCAACCCGCCGAACATGAATTTAAACTAACCGATTATGAAATTGGCGGCATGAAATTTTCCGTAGTCCCAACACCTGGTCATTCAATTGGTAGCGTCAGCTTTGTCTTTGATGATTTTGTTGTTGTTGGGGATGCATTGTTTAAAGGTAGTATTGGTCGTACCGATTTACACACTGGTGATATGCAACAATTATTACACAGCATTACGACCTATCTATTCACTTTACCAGAAGAATTTCCTGTTTATCCAGGCCATGGTGATGCCACGACCATTCAACATGAAAAAGCCACAAACCCATTTTTTAATTAGAGATTTATTCACTATTTAAAGAAACTTAGGAGGAGTAGCAATGACTGAAGCAACGACACTTTATATTATTCGTCACGGAAAAACGATGTTTAATACGATTGGCCGAACCCAAGGCTGGTCAGATACCCCCTTAACCAAACAAGGAGAAGAAGGCATTTATCATTTAGGCTTAGGTCTTAGGGACATAGACTTTAAGGAAGCCTATAGTAGTGATAGTGGTCGTGCCATGCAAACCGCTCAGATTATTTTACAAGAACATCAAAACCACCAAAAGATTCCTTACCTAACCGATAAACGGATTCGTGAGTGGTGTTTTGGTTCTTTAGATGGTGGCTATGATGGTGAACTTTGGGGTGTGGTGCCACGCATTTTAGCTTTTAAAAGTTATGAGGACATGATGACCACGAAGATTACCTATCGTGACCTAGCAAATGCTATTATTGAAGCCGATACCGCTGACTGGGCGGAGCCTTATGAAGTTATCCGTGATCGTGTTTGGTCTGGTTTCGAAGATATCGCTCATCATCGAGAAAAAAATGGTGGCGGCAAAGTCATGGTGGTTTCCCATGGACTAACAATTTCCTTTTTACTTTCCTTAATTGATGCAAGTTTGCCTATGCAGATGGCGCTGGAGAATGGTAGCGTGACGACCTTAACTTACGAAAAAGGAACATTTACCATTCAAGGAATTAATGATATTTCTTATATTGAAAAGGGAAAAAAGATCGCTGAAAAGCGCCGTTTGTTGTAAAAAAAGAGAAGGTTATCTGTCAAAATGACAGATAACCTTCTCTTTTTATTTATTCTTTTAAACGTTCTACATTTTTTCTTGAGATTTGAATTTTTTCTAAGGTTTCCTTATAGTTTTTTGCTGCATAAGCAAAAAATAAAACATCGACTACATACAATTGTGCCACCAAGGAAACAGTAGCCGCACTTCTCAATGGCACGTCTTCCCCACTAGAGGTTTGAAGGACGATATCACTTTTTTCACCAATCACTGATTTTTCATCTTGTGTGATACTAATAATAGGAATCCCTTGCTGCTTCGCTAAATCAGCTAAAGTACTTGCTTCTTTATTCGTTCCAGAATTAGAAATAACAATAAAAACACTAGGCTTTTCTGTTGAGCCTAACATAGAAGCAAATAAATGATGGTCCAATGTTGTAAATACCGTTCGGCCTAAGCGCGTAAACTTTTGATAAATATCTTGAGCAACCAACGAAGAGGCACCTAATCCATAGACAAAAATTACTTCTGTTTTTTCCAACAAATCAACGGCTTCATTCACTGCGACATCCTCTAATGTCTGACCGCTTCGCTCAACCACATGAACAAAGCGCGCCTGTAACTTTTGTTTAATATCAGCTGTTGATTCCCCTTTAGTAACTTCAGTATACATTTGCTGCTTCATTTGGCCAAGATTTGCAGATAATAAAAGTTTCAACTCTGTAAAGCCATTCACATCCATAGAATGACAAAAGCGAATAATTGCCGCTGGACTTGATCCTGCTTGTTTCGCTAGCTCTTGCGCATTCATTGAAATAACTGTTTCTGTATTTTTTAAAATATATTCTGCGATTTTTCGTTCTGATTTTGGTAATTGTTGTAGACGATCTTGGATAGATAAAACAATATTTTGTTGCATAAACATCCCTCCTGATACACCATTTCCTACGCAATTAAATTTTAACAAAGAAAAAGGGAGAAGCCAAGTTCTCCTTTTTCTATTTATTATTTAGTTGTTTGCATATCTTTAGGAATTCCAAAGAATAACGTTGCTACAAAACCACCTGCGTAAGCGGCCAATAACCCTAATACATAAGCAAGCCACTGGTTGTTGGCAATTAATGGAATTAAAGCCACCCCACTTGGTCCAATAGCAATCGCACCAACATTACCGAAGGCCCCAATCACCGCACCACCAATACCACCGCCGATACAAGCAGTAATGAATGGACGTCCTAATGGTAAAGTAACTCCGTAGATTAATGGTTCACCAATACCTAAAATTCCAACTGGCAAGGCACCTTTAATCATTTCAACTAATTTTTTATCTGATTTACAACGAATCCATAATGCTAAAGCTGCACCGACTTGTCCCGCACCAGCCATGGCCAGAATTGGTAATAACAAAGTCATCCCTGTTTGATTAATCATTTCAATGTGGATTGGCGTCAAAATTTGATGTAAACCAAACATTACCATTGGCAAGAAGGTTAAACCAAGAGTAAAGCCAGCAACCATGCCACCTTTTTCTAAGACAACATTGATAATACCAACTAAGCCATTAGAAATAGCTCCGGCTACAGGCATGATTAAGAAAATAGTTGCTAAGCCAATCACTAAAAGTGAAATGGTTGGCGTTACGATAATATCAATTGATTCTGGGACAATTTTATGCAATTGTTTTTCTAACAATGATAATAACCATACGGCAAAAATAACACCGATAATTCCGCCTTGTCCTGCAGATAATGTTCCCCCAGTGAAAATATTACTGATTGGTGCATCTGGATTCATTCCTGTCAACATTGTGACTGCCCCAATAACACCACCCAACGCTGGCGTTGCACCAAAAACGCTGGCACTGTTAATCCCAGTGTAAAGAGCTAAATAAGCAAAAATCCCATTTTTAATAATATTTAAGACATCAATATATTGTTGCCATGAAGCTGAAATATCACCAGCAACAACTAAGTTAGACATAACAGCTGCAATCCCGCCAATAATACCAGCCCCAACAAAGGCAGGAATCATCGGAACAAAGATACTAGAAATGGCTTTTAACACTTTTTTAAATGGTGAAGTGTTATTTTGTTTCGCTTTTTGTTGTGCTTTCATTTGAGCGGCTTTTTCTTCTACTAAATCTTTTCCAGATTTGCCTGCTGAAGCATCAGTTGCGGCGTCATGATTAAATGGTTCTCCCAATTTGACACCTGCTTGATCTACCATTTCTTGTGCAACCTTGTTAACAGTCCCTGGACCAACAACTACTTGCAACGTATCATCTTCTACGACGCCCATAACGCCATCAATTTTTTTCAATCCTTCAATATCCACTTTGTCATAATCGCGGATATCCATACGAACACGAGTCATACAATGAATGACTTTGTCCACGTTTTCTTGACCACCAACTTCTTTATAAATCCCATCAGCAATGCGTTTAATTCTTTCTTCTGCCATGTTAAAACACCCTCCTAATTCCTTAATTTAATGTATTCTTGATAAATTGATTCCCGTCAATTAATTTTTGTGTTGCTTCTTCTTTAGTACTATCAGTTAAAATCATTACAATTGCTAACTTCACATTTTCTTCTGCTTCTACAAATTTTAGTTCGGAAATTTCATAACTACAACCCGTTGCTTCCATAATAATCCGTTTGGAACGCTCCACTAATTTTTCATTGGTTGGTTTTACATCAACCATTAAGTTATTGTAGACTTTCCCAATACCAATCATGGAAATAGTTGATAACATATTTAAAATTAATTTTTGAGCTGTCCCAGATTTCAAGCGAGTCGAACCTGTTAAAAATTCAGGTCCTGCATCTACTTCAATAGGCATTTGTGCATACTTACTAATTTCAGCATCTTTATTACATGCCACAGTTGCGGTAGCTGCTCCCACCGTTGTAGCATATTCTAAACCGCCAATTACATAAGGCGTCCGACCACTGGCTGCAATCCCAACAACAATGTCATTTGCTGATAATTTTAGATCAACTAAATCTTGACGACCTAGTTCTTTTGAATCTTCAGCACCTTCTACTGCGACAGTCATTGCTTTTTGACCACCAGCGATGAGGCCTTGAACCATCTCTGGCTCGACGCCAAAAGTTGGTACGCATTCGGCTGCATCTAAGACACCTAACCGACCACTCGTACCAGCGCCCATGTAGATCAAGCGGCCGCCTTGATTGAAGCTTTTGATGATGGCTTCTACCACTGGTTCAATGGCTGCTAATTCTTGACCCACTGCCATTGCAACTTTTTGGTCTTCTTGATTCATTTTTTGTAAAGCTTCTTTGACACTCATCTCATCTAAGCCCATTGTATTTTCATTTCTACGTTCAGTTGTTAAGTTTTCTAAATTCATTTTCTATCGTTCCTTCCGTGACTAGCGTAAATTGATTGCCTGCCTTGATTAACGGCAATATCGTTTGATCTTTTTCAATAATTCGTGTAATCGTATTGACTTTTTCATCTTTCGGCAAGTCCACAAGTGTGACTTGAATTTCTCCCATATAGCGACCATATTTTTCATTATCAATCGTTACGGTTCCCACTGGACGGGCTTCAGTCTGCTCTGACTCAATCGTTGCAATTTCATCTTTTCTGAACATTTCACTCGTTCTTGATAATTCACTTCGCAAAACATCTCTTGCAGCATCTAAACGATTGGTATGACTCCCAAGTATTCGCTTCAAATAGCGGCTCTTGCTAGGTGCTACTTCTAACAGAAATTGATTGGTTTGGTGATAATAACCAAATTGAGCCATGGTTCGCTCACTAATTGTAGGATCACCAATATAAACAGCATCGACATAAGGATCAGCCATCAAACCAACGGCAGCGGCGAAAGGATTTTGCCCCCGATGTTTTTCTAATGTTGGTAAACCAGCAAAAATTGGGCCTCTTGTTTGCCCATCTCCTGGCACAAAAGTAAAAACTTGTAAGCCTAATTCTTTAAGCCAGCGGTTCTTTTCATTAAAAAATGTTGTTCCAATGCCGGTTTCAGGTCTTGGATAATAATTATGCCAAGCTTCTAAGCGAGAAAAGTCCGCTTGGTGAGCCTTTAACTCAGCCACTTCTTCCAGTGTAATGGTACTAGCATTCAATCCTATATCAATCTTATGTGAAGCATGAGCCATTTGTTCTATCGTAATGCCGTAGTCCATCCGGAGGCCAGTTACGCCCAACTCGATTAAAGGCTCTAATTCATCGAAAGAAAAACCCGCTCTTTTTAACGCTTCACCTGAAATATCTACCATAATTTTCATTTTTTCTGCCTTAGCAATTGCCCCTAAATCAGTCAAGCGTTGGCGATAAAGAGAAGTATCATCTTCTGGAATGTGTAAAGAAGTGAAAATACCATCAAATCCAAGCGCTTTCATCTTTTTGATATAAATAATTGTATCGTTTGTAATCTCTTCACCAAGAAAAACTGAAATACCATACATCTTTTTAGCTCCTCTCTAATACGCTTTCATTATAACTTGTTTGAAATAAAATTTCAACTATTTTTCTAAATATTTTTTAATTCCAAAATAAAATTTTATTTATGTTCAAAAAAAACAGATATTCCTTTATAGAAATATCTGTCTAATTCATTAATTGGCTGTGGCAGAGCCAACTGGTGTACCAGCTGTAACCACGCCAGTTTTCTCTAACGAAAATTGTGTTACTTTATCCATGTTGGTAATAATGACAACCATTTCAGTTCCTTTACCAGCTGCTTTAATTGCTTCTAAATCAGCAATTGCGACCACCGTATCTGCAGTCACTTGGTCGCCTTCTTTCACTTTAATAGTGAACGGTGCCCCGTTTAACTCTACCGTATCGATACCCATGTGTAATAAAATTTCAAGACCGTTTGTCATTTTTAAACCAATGGCATGTTTTGTTTGGAAAACGCTTAAAACTTCTCCTTCAATAGGTGCATAAATTTCACCATTTTCTGGAACTACTGCATAGCCATCTCCCATCATTTTTTGTGAAAAAACAGGATCATTCACTTCACTAATTGGGATAACGGTTCCATTGGCAACGGCATACATTGTATTATTTTCGACAACTTCATTCTTTTTCTTCAAAAATCCAAACATTTCTCTTCCCCCATTTTTTAAAGTATCACTAGTATAGAAAAAAGTTTCATGAATTACAAGTGGCACCTTTGTATAATTCTAAAATTTATTTTAAAATAAGAATTTGCATTGGCATTTACTTTGTCAGCGGGTATACTTATACTTGATGTATTTTGCATTTATTTCAGAAAGGAATGGTGACATGCTTTTTGCTAACCTATGGAAAGCAATTATTCTTGGTATTATCGAAGGAATTACCGAGTGGCTTCCAATTAGTAGTACCGGACATTTAATTTTAGTGGATGAGTTTATTAAACTCGATCTAAGTAAAGATTTTATGGAAATGTTCAACGTCGTTATCCAATTGGGAGCGATTATGGCGGTTGTTATTTTATACTTCCACAAATTGAATCCTTTCTCACCAAAGAAAAATGGCGAAGAGAAAAAAGATACTTGGATTCTTTGGTCTAAAGTCTTAGTCGCTTGTTTACCAGCGGCAGTTATTGGTCTAAAATTTGATGATTATTTAGATGCACATTTTTATAACTTTTTAACAGTATCGATTATGTTAATTGTTTATGGGATTGCTTTTATTATCATTGAAAAACGAAATAAAAATGTTGCACCGAAGTGTACTAATCTAAAAGACTTCACTTATAAAGCCGCTTTAATCGTTGGTGCTTTCCAAGTACTGGCATTAATTCCAGGAACTTCACGTTCAGGAGCGACCATTTTAGGGGCAATCTTAATTGGGGCCTCACGTTTCGTTGCAACAGAGTTTTCATTTTTCTTAGGAATTCCAGTAATGTTTGGAGCAAGTTTTTTAAAAATCTTTAAATTCTTGGCCAAAGGAAATACGTTTGGATCAGAAGAAATCATTATTTTATTAACTGGCTCTATTGTTGCCTTCGTTGTTTCCATCATTGCGATTAAATTCTTATTGAATTACTTGAAGAAAAACGATTTTACAGTTTTCGGTTGGTATCGTGTAATTTTAGGTGCGATTTTAATTGGCTACTGGTTATTCTCATAAAAATAAAACCGTTGCTTTCACTGTTGAAAGCAACGGTTTTATTTTTTTAAATCGCCAAACGTTATTCGCTCAATCCCCTGTTCTTCAAACCACTGACGAACACGAGGATCACAAATTGTTGCTAATTCTTTGCAGCGTAAAGTGGTATATGAAGAATTATCTAACACAAATTGATCCAAATACCCAACATCAAAATGCATCTCAGCAATTGCCGATTCCGGCATCCATAATAAACCAAAGTCATCTTCTAAAAAATTCTCCACTGATACGCCTTCGTGAATATAAGATAACGCGCCAGACTCTAACAAATGTGTTACCTGGAAATAACCTTGTTGCGGTGGATATTCTTTTTCCCCACTATATTTCAGGGTTGTATGAAGTCCGTACTCTTCTGCTAATTCTAAAAATACTTGATCAACCACTTCATCCCCAATCTAGTGGCAATCAAAATGTTCAGGATAATGTCCAGTTAGTTCCTTAAAGCGCGTCAATTGCGCAATCGTTTCAAGTCGTACTTCTTCATATACGAAGGTTACTTGCTTTTGTTGACGATAATAAGAAGAGCGATGAAAATTGCCTTGTTCATCTACCAGTGAAGGAATCATACATGGGTCCGCACAAGGTTTCCCTAATAAAAAATTCGTATGCTGACCTACAAATAAGCCTGGATAATTTTTTGCTAACGCAACGGCGTGTTCTGCTGTTGGTAAATTGGGCATCAAAAGTGTCGACGTTGTTAAACCATCGACATAACTTTTGATAATGCCATGATTAATCGCTTCTGACATCCCAAAATCATCAGCATCAACAATTACTTTAACCAACAGCTCCCCCTCTTTTCTTTACGTATTTTTGATGACAATTCCGACAATAATATTAACAGCTGATTCACAATCATTAATCGTGCGCTCAAGCTGATCATAAACATCTTTCCACTTGATAACTTTTAATAAATCTTTTTCGTTAGTCATCAAATCTTTCATGGCGCTACTGTATAATTTATCGCCTTGAGATTCAATCGTATTCACTTCATCAATCAATGAAACTAACGTTTTGGAATTCTTAAATTTTGCAAATTCCTTCGTTGCTGATTTAACGCCTTCTGTCGCTTTAACAATATAAGCAGTTAATTCTAGCGCGGGCGCAATCATTTCTTCGACAACTAAATGATCAAGTAAATAAGACAAACTATTAATGCTATCGATAATGTTATCTAAGTGATCCGTAATATCGACAATATCTTCTCGATCAATCGGCGTAATAAAGGAAATATAGAGTTCATTTAAAATTTTGCGAACAATTTCATCATTCTCTTTTTCCAATTGATGAATCGCTTCTGATTTTTTTACTAAGTTTTCTAATGAATAATTGTCTACAATTTCTTGCAAAACCTTTGCCGCTTCATAAGCATTTGTTGCTAACTGGTTTAATTCTCCAAAATAATCAAATTGTTTTTTACGTGCCATGTTTTTCTCTCCTTAAAAAATTGCAATAAATAATTTTGACATCACATAAGCGATCAGCCCACATCCTGGGAAAGTTAAAATCCATGCTATCAGCATTTCTTTCACGATACGCCAGTCAACACTTGAGATTCGCTTAGAAGCACCTACTCCCATAATCGCTGTCGTTTTTGTATGAGTAGTTGAAACTGGAATCCCAAAAGCCGATGCTAAAAATAAACAAATAGCCGTGCTTAAATCTGCAGTGAAGCCTTGATAGCGTTCGAGTTTTACCATATCCATCCCGACTGATTTAATGATTCTCATGCCGCCCACAGAAGTTCCAATGCCCATTGTAATGGAACACAGAACCATAACCCATAACGGAATCACAAAACCGCCACCTGTTTTTTCGACTAAATTATTATAAAAAAGCACTAACATGAACACGCCCATAAATTTTTGCCCATCTTGCGCACCATGTAAAAAAGCATTAGCTCCTGCACCAAAGGCTTGTCCAACTGTAAAAAATTTGTTGGCTTTTCTTCTAGGCACAGCCGAGAAAGCTTTCACAACAAGTTTGGCAATCAAATATCCGCCGCCAAAGCCCATAACGGTAGAAACAACTAGACCAACAAGCACTTTGATCCATTCCGAGCCATTGACTGCACCCAAACCACCTAATGCCATTGCCGAACCAGTCAAGCCGGCAATTAACGCATGGCTTTCACTTGTGGGAATACCAAAATACCACGCAGCAACTGCCCAAACCACAATTGAAAAAAGCGAAGCAGCCAAAGCCACCTGTGAAGCGTTTCCATTTGCGTCAAAACTAACAATGTTGCTAATCGTTTCAGCTACTTGGGCATTAAAAAAGGTCATGACTAATGCACCTAAAAAGTTCATCACAACAGCCATCCAAATTGCGACATTCGGTTTTAACACCCGAGTCGAGACAGCGGTTGCAATTGCGTTCGGCGCATCCGTCCAACCGTTAACAAAAATTACACCCATTACCAAAGTAATCGTTACCAATAATGCAATACTCACAAAGACACCACCATTTTTCATTTATCTATTTTATCATAGCATGTTTTAAAAAAATGTATGCTTTTTTCTTAAGGCTCTGGCAAATTTTCTTATTTTTTTCTTGAAATTGTCTGTTAAGGAAAAAAACTTGTCGTCTTTTATTGCAATGGAACAATGGATTAGGTATAATGATTACTGTTGAATTACATTGGCTGACCAGTGTAAAACCTAAATCATCGGAGGTGAAACAAATGCCAAATATCGAATCTGCAATCAAACGCGTACGTACAAGTGCTAACGCGAATGCGAAAAATTCATCTCAAACAAACGCAATGCGTACAGCAATCAAGAAATTTGAAGAAGCTGTAGCTGCTGGAGCTGATAACGTCGATGCTTTATACAACGAAGCTGTTAAAGCTGTTGATATGGCTGCAACTAAAGGTTTAATCCATAAAAACAAAGCTAACCGCGATAAAATTCGTTTAAGCAAATTAGCTAAATAATGTGAGATAGAAGTTAGCATTCATGTTAGCTTCTTTTTTCATCAAAAAATGTCCAAGTCTGTTTTCACAAAGACTCGGACATTTTTTTATAAAGGTGAATCAATCCACGGTAAATCTGTTGTGAGATGTTGACTAAATAATTTAGTCTCTTCTCGCAAAGCTAAACGTTGTTGTCGTCTCGTTTCATAATTGGAACAAATCAACTTTTCTTCTGCAGTTTCTGGGACGACTGCCGCTAATTGGAAGTCACTTTCAGGATTCATATGAGACGGAATGGCTACAAAAGTTGTAAAACAAGTCGCCGCTAAATAACGCTCTCCAGTTGTTAAATCTTCTCCTACAACTTTAACAAATACTTCCATCGATTTATGATGCACGCCAGAAACAAACGTTTCAACACACACTGAGTGATTTTCTTTTAAAGGTTTTAAAAAATTCAAGTTATCTAAAGATGCTGTAACTGCCCCTCTCCGACAATGTCGTGAAACGGAAATGGATGCGGCGTCATCAATTAAAGACATTAATTTCCCACCAAATAGTGCACCAAAGGGATTTAAATCAAAGGGAAATACACGATGTGTTTGAATCACTCGTGATTCTCGACAAAATTTTTCTTTCGTCATTAACGATTCCTCTACTTTCATTTATAAACTTTTCCACGCTTTACTTTAGCTTACTTTACCATTTGATGCAATCCTTACTTTTTAGGAAACATTTAAAAAATAACAAATTTGCAAGTCCCATTTATTCATTTTTAGGAAAGTTGCTGTATAATAATAACGGTTAAAGAACTTTTAAGGAGATGGATACACATGAAAATTGCAATTGCTGGTGCCGGCGCTATGGGCAGCCGTTTAGGAATTATGTTGCATCAAGGCGGAAATGATGTAACTTTAATCGATCAATGGCCCGCACACATTGAAGCCATTCGTAAAAATGGTTTAATCGCTGATTTTAACGGAGAAGAAGTTGTCGCGAACCTACCAATCTTCTCACCAGAAGAAATTGACCATCAAAATGAACAAGTAGATTTAATTATCGCTTTAACCAAAGCACAACAATTAGATGCAATGTTTAAAGCGATTCAACCAATGATTACCGAAAAAACATATGTACTATGTTTATTAAATGGCTTAGGTCATGAAGATGTACTAGAAAAATATGTACCAAAAGAAAACATCTTGGTTGGCATTACCATGTGGACAGCTGGTTTAGAAGGACCGGGACGTGTTAAACTTTTAGGTGATGGCGAAATTGAATTAGAAAATATTGATCCTTCTGGTAAAGAATTTGCTTTAGAAGTCGTTGATGTCTTCCAAAAAGCTGGTTTAAATCCAAGCTATAGTAGCAATGTTCGCTACTCTATTTGGCGAAAAGCCTGTGTCAATGGCACGCTAAACGGTTTGTGTACAATCCTTGATTGTAACATTGCCGAATTTGGCGCACTACTTGTTAGTGAATCCCTTGTTAAAACATTAATCAGTGAATTTGCAGCAGTCGCAGAAAAAGAAGCCATTCATTTAGATCAAGCAGAAGTCTATACACATATTGCTCAAACTTATGATCCAAACGGTATTGGCTTGCACTATCCGTCTATGTATCAAGATTTAATTAAAAATCATCGTCTCACAGAAATTGATTACATTAATGGTGCTGTTTGGCGCAAAGGACAAAAATACAACGTAGCAACACCTTTCTGTGCCATGTTGACACAGCTTGTTCACGGAAAAGAAGAACTATTAGGAGCTAAATAATAAGAAAGTACCAGAGACAATCGTTGTATGACGATTGTCTCTGGTACTTTCTTATTTTGCTTGCGCAGTCAATTTTAAAATAAATAATTGGAATAGTAATTCTTTATCCATTTGGCCCGTTTTCATGCGGTAATCATTTTCAACTAATTCATCATAAAGTCTTTCTAATCGAGACAATTCAAATCGTCGGACTTGTTGTAACGCTAACTTGACTCGATAAGGATGAACCTTTAATGTATCAGCAATATTCGCTTGTTGATAGCCCATCTTAGCCAAAATTTTTGTTTGTAGAAAAAGGCGAATCTGATTCAATAAGATTGCATTTAACTTAATGGTTTCTTCTCCTTGTAAAAGTAAATCTTCATACAATTGAACAGCTTTTTCACTGTTTCCAGAAAGTACTTCGTTGGTTAAGTCAAAAACATTATGTTCCAAAGACTTAGGGACTAATTCTTGAACCGCACCTCGTGTAATTGTCTTCGTTTCAAGGGCATATAAATACAGCTTCTGTAATTCTCCCATAATTTTTGATAAGTTCAAGTCTGTCAATTGAAGTAATAAATCAAAAGCATCGGAGCGAATAGTGTACCCTTCACTCTCAATCGTTTGAGAAATGTACTGACGAATAGCCTTTTCATCCATTGGATTGACGTCAACCACTGTGGCATTTTTTTTCAATGCTTTGGTAACTTTTTTGCGTTCATCTAATTTTTCATATGAGGCCATAAAAACAAGAACAGTTGTTGGTGATGGACTTTCCAAATAATTCAATAAAAGATTGACATCATGTTCCACACCGTTTGTTTTTCTTTCGGCAGTTAAAAAATAAGGATTTTCCACAAAGACAAGGCGATAATCACCAAAAAACGGAATTGTTTCCGCTTCAGCAATCGCTGCACTTAAAGGTGTTTCCTCCATATCAAATGAGAAAAAGTTAAATTGATCATCCTCTTCCGTCAACAATTCTTTCATCAATGTTGTTTTAAATAATTCAGTTAAATAAAGTTCTGTTCCTATTAATAAATACACTGGAGCGATTTTTTGCTCTCGCACTTCTTTCAAAGCTTTTTGTAACTCCATTGGCTCGCTCCTTTTCTCGTTTCTCTTGTTTATCCTATCATGTTACTCCTGGAAATACTAGTCTTGTTCTTTAACAAATTTGGCTTTAGAAAGCCCTTGCCAAGGTAACCATTGATAATAAATCATTCCTTGAAGATCGGTCCGATAATAATTTATTTTTTGCTCCTCCAGCGTCGCTAATGTCTCCTGATGAGGATGTTTAAAACGATTATTCAGTCCAGCTGAAATCAATGCTTCTCGCGGATTAAGCTGTTTGATAAATCTTTTAGTAGACGACGTTTTACTACCATGATGACCGACTTTCAAGATGTCGATTTTCAACTGGGGATAGCGAGCCAACACTTGTTCTTCTCCTTCGGCTTCCAAGTCACCAGTAAATAAAAAATGCCGTCCGCCTAATTGTGTGGAAAACACTATCGAGTCATTATTGCCCCCAATACTGCTCTTATTTGGTGATAAAATTTGAAAAGAAACGGGCCCATTAATTCGCTTGGGCGCTAAAATTGGCCGACAGTCTGTCCCGCTTTTTTGGAGTTGTTTCAAGACTTGGCGAAACGAAAAATTGGCTTCAGCTGCTCCTTTAGGAAAATAAAGAACAGAAATTGGAACCTTCTGCGCAATGGCTAATAAATCGCCAAAATGGTCTTCATGTGCGTGTGTGATGATCACTTCATCTAAACGTTTGACTCCTTGACTTTTGAGAAAAGGAATCACTGAATATTCCGCTCCTGATCGACTATTTTTCCGTTGCCGCCAAGCTTCTTTGTCAAAAGACAACCGACCACCTGTATCGATCAGTGTATTTTTTCTGTGAAAAGGCGCTTGGATAAACAAACTATCCCCTTGGCCTACATCGATCATTGCAACAATGCCAATTGGCGAAAGGTATTTACTATTTATCAAAACAATTAGTAGTCCGATTGAGAAAAAAATTTTTTTAGACTTGTCTGCTAAATAAATCATTGAAAGTCCGATTAGTAATAGCAAACTAATTTGTATCCAAGTATTTAAATAGCCGATGGTCAGCTTCGGATTTAAGTGAACTAGCACCCACTCAAATAAGCCATTCATTGTTAAAAATAGCGGTTCGAGCGAGGCTGCTAAATAGCGTGCTGGCATAATAATCACTAGAAAAAAGCTCAACGTCAAAAGCGGTAACAAGAACCGTTCAAAAATTGGTAACAAGAGAAATGTTAAGAAACTTCCTAACAAGGGCCATTCATAAAATGATTGGACTAAAATAGGTAAGGAAGCCACAGCCAATAGGAAAGAGCCTAAACAATTTTTAATGAAAGGCGAAGAATAACCAACCAATGTTTGCTCTAAAAACAGCAGAACAAAGGAAAGTAAGTAACTAAATTGACCGCCGACTGAAAAAAAGAGGGTTGTCTGAACAATCAAGTGCACTAAGAGAGTTAAACTCCAACAATCGAGGGCCGGAACCTGCCAATTAAACCGTCGATTGAACGTATTGAGGTTTGTTTGTAAAAGCGCCCGCATGACACTGACTGAGAATCCTGTTAAACCAGCATATATCAGTGAAAAACCGCATTGCCACAAAAAATAACTTTCTTGCGTTCGGCGAGCAATTCTTAGCATTAGCAAGCGAAATAAACGAAGGAAAAAAGAAACATGCATCCCTGACAAACTAAAAAGATGCAAAATGCCTAATGCTGAAAATTTATCGCTTATTTCAGCAAATTCTTCATTACGAAAACCTAAGAGCAACGCATTCATATACATTGCACTAGTCTCAGCAAAATTTTTCTGAATATGTACCATCGCCCACTTCCGCCAGCCGCTAATGATTTCTTTAAACCGCCAAGAAAAAAAGGAACGCTGTTGTCCTATCTCCTCAATGAATAAAATAGCTTCGATTCCTTGATTCTTTAAAAATAGTTGATAATTGAAGCCATTTTTGTTGGTTTGACCTTGGGGCGAGTCTAAAATACCTACAGCGGTTGCCTGAATGGTCGTGGTTAGTTGTTGCCATTGCTGTTTTTCTTTCACACTTTTTAATTGATAAAATGCCATCACTTTCTGCCTTTTGCCTTTTACGATCCAATTGGCAGGAAATTTTACTTGATCACCATCGACTTGTATTTCATCTGGTAATATCGTTAGCTGTACTGACAAGCGGACTTCTTTAGGCAACAAAGAGACTGGCTTTAACCACTGGAAAATCAATATGCCCCCTACTATTAAAAAACTGCACAAAAAACCTCCCAATATAACAGGAAAACTTTTTGTACAGACAATACGGATAACAGTGATAGAAAAAAGAAGAGCTCCTAATAGACTAGGTGCGAAAAAACACCACAGCCCACAACTAGTCAGCAGAGCTACGAAGAACCAATTATTCCTCAGATGAGGAAGGATTGTCCTCAAGTGTGGCAAATTCTTCTCCCCATTGTAATTCGGCAAAATATTTTGGTACTAAAGTCACTTTTTCAACCGTGGCTCCTACTTGTTCAATTAAATTTAGGGCGTACGCATCATTACGGTAATCCTTTAAATAATAAATCTTTTTAATCCCTGCTTGTAAAATCATCTTTGTACATTGCAGGCAAGGGAAATGTGTCACATAAATTTCTGCCCCTTCTGTAGGGACGCCAAACTTCGCACATTGTAAAATTGCATTCATTTCTGCGTGGATTGTCCGAACGCAATGATTATCAACAACATAGCATCCTTCATCAATACAATGCGTTCCGCCACTGACTGAACCATTGTAACCTCCTGCAATAATTCGTTTGTCGCGAACAATGGTTGCTCCGACAGTTAACCGTGTGCAAGTACTTCTTAATGATAATAAGACGCTTTGTCCCATAAAATATTGGTCCCATGGAATTCGTTCCATAATAAACCTCCTTTATTTTTAATGACTCCTGTGTTCGATTTGCCAAATCATTTAATCTTATTACAAATAGTATGTTATCCGCATCCCATAGTCAAGAATTCTCAGGAATTTTCTGTTAAAAGTTAGCCAGTCACTGTCAACATGTCTTTTAAACGTTCTACTGTTTTCTCTCCAATACCTGGAACATTTTTCAGTTCCTTGACGGTTTTAAACGGTCCTTGTTCGTCACGAAAGCGAATAATCTCTTGTGCTTTTTTCGCACCGATTCCTGAAATCGTTTGTAGCTCTGCTTCTGTTGCCGTATTAAGGTTGATTTTTTCCTCCTGATTTTGCTGATCAGGTGCCGATTCCTGCAGCGTTTCTAATGACTGTGCCACTGCTTCTCCTTTTTTGGGCACGTAAATAATCATTTGATCTTTTACTTTTTGAGCGTAATTGACCTGGGCAGTATCAGCTTCCTCGCTCACGCCTCCAGCTAAAGCTAAAGCATCCCAAATTCGCTGCTGATTTTTTAGTTGATAGATTCCTGGTACTTTCACTGCGCCTTTAATATCAACATAGATCATTGTTTCTGCCCTTTCTTTTGTAGCATCTGTGGCGACCTCTGCCGTAGTGGTCAAACTTGTCTCCTCCCACATTGTGGTGTCTACTTGTGGCTCCTTATTAACCATCAAATAAATGCCCACTAATAGAGTTATCAAAATAACTATAGACGCACCACTACCTAGCAATAGCCACTTTTTGGGTAACTGTTTCAACCAATCCATCGTTTGTCCTCCCTTCAAAATATAATTACGCATTTTTTAACAAAAAAATGCGCCTGGACCAAAAATCACTAGTAATTTTTGGCCCAGGCACACTTTTATTTTAATTTTTCTAGATAGTTCAAGGCATCTTGAACCGTTTTTACTGGGACAATTTTCATTTTTGTCCCAATTTTTTTCGCAGCTTCTTGTGCTTCTTGATAATTCGATTTGATTTTCGGCTCAACTTTTTTCATTTCTGAAGTTATTTCATCATCGGGTGCAAAGAAAATTTCTGCACCGTTCTCACTGGCTGTTACAACTTTTTTGTCAATGCCTCCGATTCTACCAACGATTCCTTGACTGTTCATCGTACCTGTTCCAGCAATTTCATGACCTTTACGTAAATCTTTATGACTTAATTGTTCATAGGTCTGCAAAGTAAACATTAAACCAGCCGATGGCCCACCAATATCACCCGCTTCAATAGATACTGGGATAGAAGAATCAATTTCTGTATGATCGGTCAAACCAATACCAATCCCCGCTTTTTTATCTGTTGGCAATTCAATTAATTTGCCGGTCGCTTCTTTTGCTTTGCCATCTTGAATAAATTGAACAGTGACTTTTTGATTCACTTTTTGTGCTTTAATGTAATTCATTAATTCTTCACTGCTTTTAAAAGATTTGCCATCCACACCTGTCACGGTATCGCCAACTTCAATTTTTCCTTTAAAACTTGAGTTGTCTTCCATCGCTAACACATAGACGCCTTTAAATTTCATCTCATATGGAACCTTCGCTAATTTTAAGGCTTGCTCAATTGCGGCGTTTTTTGAGGAATCCATATAGTATTGTTGAATTCGATTATATTCGCTATTACTACTATCTCCCATTAATTCTTTTTTGGACATGACTTCTTGAAAATCCGAAAAGTTTGCTTTTATGGCAGAAAAAATAGTGGCCGAACGAATGCCCACCGTTGTTAAATAAAAAGCACCTGACTGCGTATCTTTTTTCCCATCAACAGTTACAAACTCTTTTAAATTTTCTGTCGTTCCTGGTCCTTCAATATAATAAGGAATTGGGACGATAAACAAACCAATTAGCAGCAATGCCAATATCATTGGAATGAGTGATTTAAACGAAAATTTCTCTGTTTTTTTATTCATTATTTTAGCTCCAGTCATTCTTCTTTTGTTTTAACGCGTGATAAATATTGGGAGGAAGATAGTCAGACACATCGCCCCCAAAACGTAAAACTTCTTTTAGTAAACTGGAGCTTACATGTGCATATGGTTCTTCTGCTAATAGAAAAACCGTTTCAATTTCTGGCGCCAGATGTTGATTCATTTTAGCAATGTCTTTCTCGTACTCGTAGTCTTTGACGTTTCTAATGCCACGAATCAAAAAATTAGCCCCTAATGATTTTGCACTTTCCACAGTTAACTGGGTTTCTTGCATGATAACACGCACATTTGGCATTTCTTTAGTTGCTTCTTCAATTAAATATTTTTTCTCTTCTGGCGTAAATAATGTTTGCTTACTTGTATTTATAAAAACACCAATAATGACTTCGTCAAATAACTTCGCACTGCGTTCAATCAAATTTAAATGACCATTTGTCATCGGATCAAAACTTCCGGGAAATAGAGCAATTTTACGCATCCTACGCCTCCTGACGATAAATCGTTACTTGAGTGATTCCGTAAACGGTTTCTCTTGTTTTTTCTAGTGTACCAATCGTTTCCGGTAATTTGACAGTTTTATCTGTTTCACAAACGATAACGGCTTCGTTTGTTAATAATTGCCGTTCTAACATCTTTTCTAATTGTGAAACAATTTCTTGTTTGGCATAGGGCGGATCCAATAAGACCAAATCAAATTGTAGCTTCTCTTCATAAAACTGTTCTAAGGCACGATTAGCATCCATTTTTCTAACTTCAAATTTTTCTGGTTCTTTTGTAATCGCAATATTTTCTTTAATTACTTTTAGTGCAGCAAAATTCTTTTCAATACAAATACTTTTATCCATTCCACGAGAGACAGCTTCAATCGCTAACCCGCCACTTCCTGAATATAAATCCAGTGCCATTCCACCATCGAAATATGGACCAATCATATTAAAAATAGATTCTTTTACTTTATCTGTTGTGGGCCTAGTATTGTCGCCATCTAACGCTTTCAAGCGCCGGCCACCATATTCTCCAGAAATAACACGCATTGTTTCGACTCCTTTATCAATCATTCTTTTATAATTCATTATAACAAAAAGAGTGAAAAATGTTTGAAATTTCTCATAACATTTCTCACTCTTTTGCATTAGACATTCTCTGCTAAGCGAATCTCTGTAGATAATTCCTCTACTACATAGCCGTCGTCTTCTTGTTCTTGATAAGCCGCTTTGGTACCAATTTTTTCAGCAAAATTCATTTCGACATCTGGTCGATACGATTTATCGACACTACGAACAAAATGTAACTGATTAATTTTTTCCATGTTACTTTCAATATTTTCTTCATTCATGTAAATCACCACATATTTCATTTTTCGTGAAACATAGTGAATCAGTCCATATCGGCGTAACTGTTTTAACGGTTTTAATGTGTATACCCAAACAATTAGGCAACGACGCTCTTGAAGCGTAAATTCTTTTTCTTCTTTAGCTTGCATGGCAGCTTCCTCCACAACCTGAATGTTTCTTTCCTCGTTCAAAGAAAGGATTTCCAGCATCTACTTTAATATCTTCAGAAATTAGTTGCGCAATCTTTAAACCAATTGTATCTAGCAACGTTTGAACGTTTGTCTCAGCAAAACGATAATTTGCAACGATTTCATTTAAATCAAGCGCCCGCTTCGCTTTACGTAGGGCTCGTTGTTTCTCCCGAAAATCGGGTGCATGAATTCCATAAGCTTCTACTCGTTCAAAGGCTGACTTAGCTTCTAAAAATGCTTTTTGTAACTGAGCAACTTCCGCCGAAGCATACATAGCTTTTTTTGTTTCTTTATAGTTTTGAACAGCATCACTTTCTAAAAGTGCTGAAATTAAGCATTCTGTTTGATCTTCAATTGCAAATAAATGTTCTGTTACAATCATAACTTTTCACTACTCTCCGTGATTTGCCTATTTTCTGGTCGTTTCTCTAATAAGACTAACACACCTTCGTTGGAAAAGGCAACGCCCAATTCTGTCATTTCTGACTCAGCAAAATAGCTATCATATTGCGGGTCCGAAAACCATGACAAAATAGTAAAGGTACTATCATAAACAGGTTCTTGGAAAATACCTGCTGGTTCTCTCAACGAAAGTTTGCTCGTTTTAACTAATAAAGAAAATTCGTCCTTAGTCAAATGAAAGGGACGAATGGCTGTATGTTCCTCTCTCGTTTGTAACAATTCTGCTTGTCGATTTCCCGACAAAATTGTTGGTATATGATTAGCCAGCGTTTGATACAATGTTTGGGCATCTTTTTGACTTTGTGTGGAAACTGAAAAAGCAGCTTGCTTTTCTTGCTGTTTAACCAGATTCATGACATAAATCGCTTGGTTACTTTGAACAGGATCGAAGGTCATTGACTGCGTTATATCAACTGGCAAAGGAGAACCTTCATTTAATTGATACGGCATTTCCGTGAGCAACGTTTCTTTATTGACATAATTAACTGCCATCAAACCACCTGTCCGCTGATTAAAAAATAACACTGCAAAACTGCCATTATCAAAAGCAACCAGTGGTCGATAGTTCATATCTTCTTCCATCAGCTCGACATCGTAAGCTTCATGATGAAAATTAAATGCAAAATTCGAATAAATCGTCATTAAATCAGACAAGTCAGCAAGCTTCATATCTATCTTAAACGGTTCTATCATTTTGTCATTGTTAAAGGCCTTAATTGCGATGACTTTATTTTCTCGAACGTTGACTTCTAAGTAATCATTCATCGTCAAACCGAACGTCCATAATTCATACGTACGACCTGTTTTAATTTTTTCTTTAGGATTGCCAAACTGGCGGATAAAGGTTTCCACATCTTTCCCTATGTATGCTGCGTAGCCAGAAGCTGGCAATTCTTCATGAGGAACAGCGGTGTGAGCGCTGGATAAGCGCCCACTTTGAGCTGTTTCGGTTGGTTTTTCAGCAGGGAAAAAAACTGGCTCTAAATATCCGATGAGTAGAACTGTTAAAAAAACAGCAGTAAAGGCCCAAAATCGCTTCATTTTTTCCCCTCTCATCTTATTTTTCTTTTACTTCTAATAACAAATCACCTGAGCTGATTGCTTCGCCTTCTTCAACATAAATGTGATCTACCGTGCCCGCAAAACGTGCTTCGATAGTCGTTTCCATTTTCATGGCTTCTGTAATCAGCAACGGCTGACCTTTTTCTACTTTATCGCCACGTTTGACCAATACTTGTAGAACAGAACCAGACATCGTTGCGCCGATTTGTTCTTTATTAGTTGGTTCCGCCTTTTGTTTTACTTGAACAGCAGACTTAATGGAGGCATCTTTAACTAAAACCTCACGACGTTGCCCATTCAAATTGAAGAACAAGACACGGTTTCCGTCAATATCAGGTTCGCCAATTTCATCTAAACGAATAATTAACGTTTTTCCTCGTTCAATTTGAACTTCCAATGTCTCTCCTTGACGAATACCATTAAAGAATGTTGGCGTATCTAATAAGGTTATATCTCCAAAGGTTTCGTATTTTTGACGATACTCTAAAAATACTTGTGGATACATTAAATAACTTAAAACTTCTTCCAATTTAGGTTGATACCCAATTTTTTCGGCTAATTCTTCTTGTACTTTCGCAAAATCAACAGGTGCTGCTAAGTCACCTGGCCGCTCTGTGAAGGCTGGTCGACCTTTTAGAATAATTCGTTGGAGCTCTTTCGGGAACCCACCAACTGGTTGACCTAAATCACCTTGGAAAAAAGTCACAACGGATTCAGGAAAACTTAGTTCTTCACCACGCGCATAAACATCTTGTTCTGTCAGATTATTTTGAACCATGAAGAGTGCCATGTCTCCCACGACTTTTGAAGATGGCGTCACTTTTACAATATCGCCAAACATCAAATTCACTGTGTGATACATTTTTTTGATTTCATCCCAACGGTGCCCTAAGCCTACCGCTTTTGCTTGCTGCTGTAGATTAGAGTATTGACCACCAGGCATTTCATGCATATAGACTTCTGTTTGCGGGGCATTTAACCCATTTTCAAATGGTTGATAATACATGCGCACATCTTCCCAATAATGATTGATTTTCTGTGCATTATCAATGTTAATAGTTGGCGTCCGTTCACCATTGACTAAAGCATAATATAGACTGTTCATACTTGGCTGGCTAGTTGCACCACTCATCGCACTCATTGCGACGTCAACAATATCAACGCCTGCTTTAGTAGCTGCTGAATATGTGATGATCCCATTACCACTAGTATCGTGGGTGTGGAGATGAATTGGTAAATCCGTGGCTGCCTTTAATTCACTAATTAAACGATAGGCAGCTTGTGGTTTCAATAAGCCAGCCATATCTTTAATCGCAATGATTTGTGCACCTAAATTTTCCAATTCTTTAGCCATATCAAGGTAATATTGAACATTATATTTTGCTCGGGCTGGATCATTGATGTCCCCAGTATAACAAATTGCTGCTTCCGCAATTTTTCCGGTATCCCGAACGACTTGAATACTTTTTTCCATTTGAGGAATCCAGTTTAAGCTATCAAAAATTCGGAAAACATCGACTCCTTGGCGAGCGGATTCTTTAATAAATTCTTCAATAACATTATCAGGATAATTTTGATAGCCTACCGCATTAGATCCTCTGAACAGCATTTGTAAAAGTGTGTTTGGCATCAACTGACGAATTTTTCTTAAACGTTGCCATGGGTCTTCGGTTAAGAAGCGATAGGCAACATCGAACGTAGCGCCACCCCACATTTCACTAGAAAACAGCTCAGGCAGGGCTGCATCAGTTAGACCAGCAATTGCTTTAAAATCTTGTGTTCTCACACGAGTAGCTAATAAACTTTGGTGCGCATCACGGAATGTGGTATCTGTCATTAACACGCTTTCTTGATCCTTAACCCAATCGATGACGGCGGTTGCTCCTTGAGCGTCTAGAATATTTTTAGCTGTGATCACTTTTTCTGGAACTTCAATATCTGTCGGCACGCGCGGAGCTTCAAAATATTTTTTCTCCGTTCGTTCAATACCAGGGAACCCATTGACCGTTACTTCTCCAATGTATTTCATCGTTTTATTGCCACGATCGCGCATACGAGGAAATTCAAATAATTCAGGTGTATTATCAATAAAGGTTGTTTTGGCTTCGCCAGATTGAAACGCTGGATAGCTCACAACATTTTGTAAAAACGGAATATTTGTTTTCACGCCACGAATCCGAAATTCTTTTAAGCAGCGTTGCATTTTACTGATTGCCTGTTCAAAAGAGAAACCATGCGTACAGACTTTAACCAATAAAGAATCAAAGTAGGGCGTCACAGCGTAGCCAGAATAAGCATTCCCTACATCTAAACGCACACCAAAACCACCTGGTGAACGATACGTATCAATTTTCCCTGTATCTGGCATAAATTGGTTCAGGGGATCTTCAGTCGTAATCCGACATTGAATAGCCGCGCCTTTTAATGTCAATTCGTTTTGTTTTGGCAAATGCATATCTTTATGCAAATCAAGCCCTTGCGCAATTTGTAATTGAGAGATCACAATATCAATATCTGTAATCATTTCTGTGATAGTATGTTCTACCTGAACACGAGGATTCACTTCAATAAAATAAAACTGATCCCCTTCTACTAAAAACTCAACCGTTCCCGCATTCACGTAGCCGACATGCGCCATTAACTGCACAGCAGCCGAACAAATGGCTGCTCGTTGTTCTTCATTCATTGATACACATGGTGCGACTTCTACCACTTTTTGGTGGCGCCGTTGAACGGAACAATCACGTTCAAATAAATGCAAGACATTC
The DNA here is from genome assembly GCF_050558155.1 of Enterococcus sp. DIV0294. Taxonomy (NCBI): domain Bacteria; kingdom Bacillati; phylum Bacillota; class Bacilli; order Lactobacillales; family Enterococcaceae; genus Enterococcus; species Enterococcus sp. DIV0294. Next base: position 2,006,482 of record NZ_CP187889.1, read on the forward strand.
CCATGATGATCGCCTAAAATTTGTACTTCGATATGTTTAGGATTAGAAATATACTTTTCAACATAAACCTCATCAGAACCAAAGGCTGCTTTCGCTTCACTTTTTGCTCTTTCGTAACCTTCTCGTGCTTCTTTGGCATCGTGGGCAACGCGCATCCCGCGACCGCCGCCACCTAAAGCAGCTTTAATCATGATAGGAAAGCCATGCGTTTCACCAAAAGCTACGACCTCTTCCACCGTTGCTACTGGCCCGTCTGAGCCTGGAATCGAAGCAATCCCCGCAGCTACAGCTGCTTCTTTCGCTTTAATTTTATCGCCAAAAATATCTAAATGATGTGTTTTAGGTCCAACAAAAATGATTCCTTCTTCTTCACAACGTTCGGCGAAGCGTAAGTTCTCTGATAAAAAGCCATAACCAGGATGAATGGCATCTGCTCCCGATTTTTTGGCAATTTGGATAATATTTTCAATGTCTAAATAGGCTTCAATTGGTTTTTTCCCCTTACCAACTAAATACGCTTCATCTGCTTTGAAACGATGAACAGAATACTCATCTTCTGCAGCATAAATCGCTACTGTACGGATATCTAATTCTGTACAAGCTCTAAAAATTCGAATCGCAATTTCGCCACGATTGGCAACTAATACCTTTTTCATAACGTCACTCCTACCATCAATTTCCTTCAAATTTATTGGTTCTGTTCTAAAGATAAATAGTACTCATTTTCTAATTTCTGACGTGTTTCATCTGCACTGATATTCAGGACAAAGGCCACAGCAATCGAAATAATCAGCAAACTATTCCCACCTTGACTCAAGAACGGGAAAGTAATTCCTGTTAATGGAATAATCCCAGTAATCCCACCAACATTAATAAAGACTTGAATTAATAACATTGTACCAATTCCAATACACATTAGTGAATTAAAAGGTTTCTTCGAGCGTACACCGACTAAAATAATTCGCGCAATCATAAACATCAACAATCCTAAAATCGCTAGACCGCCGATAATGCCTAACTCTTCTAAAGTAATCGCAAAGATAAAGTCCGTATGTGCTTCTGGTAAAAAGCCTTTTTTCTGAACACTATTCCCTAGACCTTTGCCAAACCAGCCGCCATTACTGATTGCATAATAAGAATTAGCTAACTGATGGCCTAAGTTCCGTTCATCTAAAAATGGATTTTTAAAAACAGCAAAACGATTATAAATATATTGATAACGCGCTGGGAAAATTTTCCCTTTAGACATAATTAATAACTGAATAGCCGTGATACTACCTAAAATGCCCAAGCCACCGACCAAGTAGGTATACATATAATTAATCCCACTTGCTAAAACCATCACGATGGTAATTAATGTTAGAATGGCCGCATTCCCGAAGTCAGGCTGGATTGCAACTAGAGCAATTAATACAAAAACGAGCATCAACGGGCGCCCGGCAGCTTGTTTAAATTGATCCATGCCTCCATTAATTGTCTTTTGTCGCCGTGCTAAAATATAAGACAGATACCAGACAACCATAATTTTTAAATACTCAGCTGGTTGCATCGAAAATCCACCAATCTCAATCCAACCACGTGCGCCGTTAATTTCTTTCCCGATACCAGGAATCCGAACGGCTAAAACCATAACCGTAATTATTGCAATGGCAAACATGATAAAACTTCGATTCTGGAAAACGGATGTTTTCATCTTATAAATAAAAAACATTGCAACTAACCCTACTACCCAAAAGGCAACCTGGTTAATAACGAATGAGGTAGGTGAAAAACCTTTCATTACTTGTAATGCGGATGTGGAACTATATACCATAATCAATCCCACGATACTTAAAATTAAATATGGAATAAAAATACTATAGTCTAGCAAATGCCGTTTCTTTACTTTGTTTGGCAAAGCTTAACCCTCCTTGCCAATCTCGTTTTTTTCTTGTGTTTCTTCATAAACATCTGTATATAATTGATTCAATTCGCGTTCTAAATCACTTAGTAAGCGATGTCCTTCATCATTAGTTAAAATTCCCAAACGGGTCGCATAGGTCACTTGTCTTGAAAAACCATACATTTGTGTATCCACCACTTCTTCAAATGCTTTACATTGAGAAATGCACAAACTGTTTTTTTGATTACGAATAAGCATTTTAATGCGTTCTGCATCGTCTTCTAATAATTGAATGGCAAATTTCTTTGAAATTCCTTCGTCCATTTGTACAGAACCTCCCTATCTTAATTAAATAATTATAACATAATTCTCAGTTAGATACATGATGATTTCAGAAAATTTCCTTTAAGAAATTTTCTAAAACCAAGCGATATATTAAGTAAGAAATCTCTTTATATAACAAGCTTATTTTATCAATACAACAACAAATACATTAAAAGACTTTTTTCTTATTTTCTGCTTTTAATTTTAAATAAAATAACAAACTATATCATTTTTTCGTCTCTTGATATTCTTTAATTACTTCTAAAAAGGCGGTGCCATATTTATCTAATTTATTTTGGCCGACCCCTTTTATTTGCAATAATTGAATCGTTGTTTGCGGTAATTTTTCACACATTTCTTTAAGTGTACTATCGGAAAAGACTACATATGGCGGCACGCCTGCCTCTTGAGCCATGTCCATACGTAATTCGCGTAATCGTTCAAACAAGGCATCATCCACTGCCACTTTTCGAACTTTTTGGTCTTCTTTTCTGAAGACTTTCCGTTCCCCTAAAAGCACCTGAACACCTTCTGTCGAGACTGATAACAACGGAAATTGCCCATCAGAAGGAATTAAATAACGTTCTGCTGTCAAATAATCAATCAGCTGTGTGACTTCTTTTTGCGTGCGACCTTTCATTAGTCCGTATGTTGGCAAACGATCAAAATGCCATTGATCAATTTTTTGATCTTTTGAGCCAGTCAAGACTTTACCAACTAAGCCCTTACCGAAACGTTCTCCCATACGTTTTACACAAGACAAGACTTTTTGGGCATCGACCGTAATATCGACTAATTCTCGATTATCCAGACAATTCGAGCAGCGACCGCAGTCCGTCCCTTCTTCACCAAAATAGCGTAAAATATATTTTTGTAAACACATTTGTGCATTCGCATATTGTGACATTTCCCGTAATTTCAAGTACTCTTTCTGCTTATAATCAATGGTCATTTCAGATTGTTCAATAAAGTATTGTTGAATTTGCAAGTCTTGTGGAGCAAACATTAACACAGCATCACTAGGCAGACCGTCACGACCAGCTCGGCCGGCTTCTTGGTAATAAGATTCAATATTCCCTGGTACTTGTGCGTGAATGACAAAACGAACATTACTCTTATTAATCCCCATACCAAAGGCATTTGTTGCTACCATCACTTGCACTTGATCATACAAGAATGCTTCTTGATTTTCACTACGTAACTGTTCACTCATGCCCCCATGATACATCCCAGCTGCAATTTTTTTACTTTCTAATAAATGATAAATTCGTTCAACTTCCTTCCGCGTGCTTGCATAGATAATACCTGATTGCCCAGTATTCATCTTTAAATATTCCAAAAGAAAAACGTCTCTGTTTTGATCCTTCACGACTTGAAAAGATAAATTTTCTCGAGCGAATCCTGTTTTGATTTCATTTTCTGATGGAATTCTTAATTGCTTGACAATATCCTCCGCTACTTGTGGCGTTGCTGTTGCTGTTAGTGCAATCACAGTTGGTTGCTGTTGAAATTGATCGATAATCTCTGCTAAACGCAAATAGCTTGGACGAAAATCATGCCCCCATTGTGAAATACAGTGTGCCTCATCTACTGCCAATAAATCAATCGGTACATGTGTCAGCATCTGTTGAAAATCATAAGATTCTAATCGCTCTGGCGCAACATACAATAGCTTGACTTCTTTGTTAACCGCTAATTGAATACGTTGATTCATTTCTTGATAGGAAATGGTACTATTGATATATGTAGCTGGAATTCCCATTAAATTCAGGGCGTCTACTTGATCTTTCATTAAAGAAATTAATGGTGAAATCACCAATGTTAAATTATCCAGAAGTAAGGCTGGCAACTGATAACAAATTGATTTGCCTCCACCTGTTGGCATAATGCCTAAGACATTTTCTTGTCGCAATACATGACGAATAATCGTTTCTTGTCCTGGCCGAAAATCATCATAGCCAAATGTATCTTTTAATAATTCTTGTAATGCACTCATTTATTGCGCTCCAATCTTTGTTCTACAAGTCATTTTAACACGCTAATCTAACAGGAACAAGGTGTGTTAAAACAAGACACAATCGTGAAACACCAGTTAACGTGAAACATCAAAAAGAATGAAAAATTGTGAAAGCTTGCTATCAAAAGCTTTCAAAAATAGCGACATTTGCTTGTTGTGGATAACGAGTAGTTATCCACACATAAAAAAATAACCTTATCTTAAAATACGCATTAATTCGTTTTTGCCATCAAAAAAACCAACTATTTTCGTAGTAAAACGAGCATAGTTGGTTTAAATGTTTATTCGTCGAAAAATTATTCAGCTTTATCTGGTACAACTTTATCTGTTTCAATTAAAGGTACTTTCATTTTTTTCAATTCTTGATATCGCTCTGAAGTTTGAACACCGTATACTTGATAACGAATTCCAGAAACATTGAGTTTCTCAATGACCGCTTCATCCGCAATATCATTAGCGACAGATAATAATGCGTTTTTATATGATTTAATTTTTTTTATCTCTTTAGGAATATCTTCTTTTTTATCACATAACCATGAGACAGTAGCATCTGGATACTTTTGAATCACAAAATTTCGACTTGGTTCATCACTAATCACAAAAAAACTTCGATCATAAATTTCATATTTTTTTAAGATGTCCATAACATTTTTAACAAAATGTTCATCCAACCAGTTTCCTTTAGATCCATCAACATTAACCATCAATCCATTATTTGCAGCTGCTTCAATTGCTTCTTCAAACGTCGGAATTTTTATTGATGTGTTTTCATATTTAGGATAACTAGCCGTTTTTATACTTAATTTTTTTAATTGTTTCATGGTAAATTTTTCTGATCTTCCCTGTCCATTCGTTGTTCTATCCAATGTATTGTCATGCATTAAATATAATTGACCATCTTTATTGCTACGAACATCAATTTCTACACCATTATAATTCTGGTTAGCTGCTTCATTAATTGCTTCAACAGTATTTTCTGGAGCTTTATTATGATCTCCACGATGAGCTATAATTTGTGTCTGGTTTTTAGGTAATAAACGTTCAACAGAACTATTAGCACAACCAGTTAATAGAAATACCCCTACTATCAGATATTTTGCGATTTTATTCACTTATCCACACAACTCCCTTACTTATTAAAAGAAAAAGTACAATAGCCATTGGCATTTTGTACTTTTCAAAAAAATTATTCAGCTTTTTTCTTTTTCTTGCTTGCTTTTTCGCGTTCGTTTTTGTTAAGAATTTGTTTTCTTAAACGGATGCTTTCTGGTGTTACTTCACAGTATTCATCTTCATTCAAGAATTCTAATGATTCTTCTAACGTTAATTTTTTCGGTTTTTTAATGACTGATGTTTGGTCTTTCGTTGCCGAACGAACGTTAGTCATTTGTTTGGCTTTTGTGATGTTCACAGTTAAATCATTGTCGCGGTTGTTTTCCCCAACAATCATTCCTTCGTAAACTTCTGTCGTTGGTTCAACGAAAACTGTACCACGTTCTTCAATACTCATGATTGAGTAAGTCGTTGCTTTACCAGTATCGATTGAAACTAATGCACCTTGATGACGGCCACCAATCGTTCCTTGAATCATTGGTAAGTATTGATCGAAGGTGTGGTTCATAATACCATAACCACGAGTCATTGATAAGAATTCTGTTGAATAACCAATTAAGCCACGAGCTGGTGCTAAGAAGATTAAACGCATTTGTCCGTTACCGGCATTAATCATATCTTGCATTTCGCCTTTACGTAAACTTAGGGATTCAATCACGCTACCCATGTATTCTTCAGGTGTGTCAATTTGAACACGTTCAAATGGTTCACATTTAACCCCATCAATTTCACGTTCAATAACTTCTGGACGAGAAACTTGTAATTCATAGCCTTCACGACGCATATTTTCAATTAAAATTGATAAATGCAATTCGCCACGGCCTGATACAGTCCAAGAATCTGGGCCAATTGGATCAACACGTAAAGATACGTCTGTTTGTAATTCAGCCATTAAACGTTCTTCGATTTTACGAGCGGTGATGTATTTTCCTTCACGTCCCGCAAATGGAGAATTGTTAACTAAGAAAGTCATTTGTAAGGTTGGCTCATCAATGTGTAGAATTGGTAATGCTTCTTGATTGTGAACATCTACAACTGTTTCCCCAACGAAAATGTCTTCCATTCCGGAAACGGCAATTAAATCGCCCGCTTTTGCTTCATCAATTTCCACACGTTGTAGGCCAAAGAAACCTAAAATTTTCGTTACACGGAAATTTTTCACGCTGCCATCTAATTTCATCAACGCAACTTGGTCGCCGACTTTCATTGTGCCACGGAACACACGGCCAATCCCAATACGTCCAACGTAATCGTTGTAGTCTAATAATGAGACTTGGAATTGAAGTGGTTCGTCTGAATTATCAACTGGAGCTGGCACATGTTCAATAATTTTATCAAAAATTGGGGCCATTGTTGGCTCTTGATCTGCTGGATCATCTGATTCACTTGAAGTTCCGTTTAAAGCAGAAGCATAAACAACTGGGAAATCTAATTGATCATCGTCTGCGCCTAATTCGATGAATAACTCTAAAACTTCATCTACTACGTGTTCAGGACGAGCAGAAGGTTTGTCAATTTTGTTAACAACCACGATTGGTGTTACTTTTTGTTCTAATGCTTTTTTCAATACGAAACGTGTTTGAGGCATTGTTCCTTCATACGCATCGACAACTAAAACAACACCGTCTACCATTTTCATGATACGTTCTACTTCACCACCGAAGTCCGCGTGTCCTGGTGTATCTAGAATGTTGATACGTGTACCGTTATAATCTACGGCTGTATTTTTTGCTAAGATAGTAATTCCACGTTCACTTTCAAGTGCATTGGAATCCATTGCACGTTCTTGTAATTGTGTGTGTCCATCTAAAGTGTCAGATTGTTTTAAAAGTTCATCTACTAAGGTTGTTTTACCATGGTCAACGTGGGCGATAATTGCCACGTTACGAATATCATCTCTGTATTTCAATTTAATTGCTCCTTATCTATATACGCTTATGTTACTTAAGTCCATAAAAGCCGACTGCTTATTATAGCAAACTTTTTTCATTAAAAAAAGGCTTTCGCCTGCAAAAATAATGAAAGTTTTAGAAATTATTCGGCTTTTTCTGAAAACAAGGACATTTTTTTACAAATTTTTCTCTTTTAAAAGAGGAAGAGCCTTACCTTTCAGCAACGCTCTTCTTGGATTATTCCGATTCATTTAAATATCGGGTAAATACTTCATCATAGGTTTCAGGAGTTGCTGCAATAAAGTATTCACGGCCATCAAAAGTTAATGGTTTTCCTGTAATACCAGAGTATTTAAACCCAAATTCTTCCAAAAGTACTAAGCCTGCTGCATAATCCCAAGGACTTAGATTAGATAAATAGCCATGATGGTTGCCTTTTAACATGGCAATAATTTCCAAACCTGCACAACCGCTAATACGCACGCCCATGCTTGCTTGTCCGATTTCCGTTGCGTGATGAATATTTTTTCCATGCATGTAAGCATTCATGCCCCATAATCCATCTGCCAAGGCTTTCATAGTAGGCGCTTTTAATAATTGATTATTCCGATAAACGCCAAGCCCTTTGCCGCCCCAATAAAGTTCTTCTCGCATCACATCATAGATAAAACCTAATTTACCAATGCCGTCTTCATAAACAGCTAACATAATACAAAAATTTTCTCTTTCCATCACGAAATTCATTGTGCCATCAATCGGATCGATGATCCACACGCGACCAGCAAAACTTTTTAAAGTATTGTAGCCTTTTTCTTCCCCTAAAATTTGATCTTCGGGAAAATTTGTTTGAATTTTATTCATTAAAAATTCTTGGGTTTGTTCATCCATATTTGTCACTAAATCGGTGCGGCCATTTTTCTGTTGAACGGTTAACTCTGATTCCAAGTTCATTCGAATCACATCGGCTGCTTCAAAAAGCCAACTTTGAATTGTTTGAACAAATTTTTGCGTTTCAGTCATCTAATCATCCCCCAGCTTTAATTTACCGCTTCCCTGTTTTTTAGCTTGTTGAAGCGTACGATATAACGAATATCCTGAAGCATTTTCAAATTCACGACCTAAGCGTTTTTCTTCGCCGATACTTTTAACGACCGTTTTAAATTGTTGATAAGTTGTTAAAAATTTGTCAACAGGCAAGCCTGTTTCGTTGGCTTGCTCAACTGCTGTCCACATATTAGTGACAATCACCATTTCCTCTGTCGTCCAATCTAAATCTAATGGATATTGATAGTCTTTCATGTCTTCACCTCATCTTCTCTAGTTTAGCATATTTTCATAAAAAAACATCTTATTTACGTCGATTTTTTAATGCGTTAAAGAGAGGATATTCTGCTGTTCCTTTACGATACAAACTTTGTTGCGAAGCATAAATACCGCTATTTCCTGAACACATAAAACTGATTAAGCAGACCATGAAAAAATAGACTGCCGCTTCACTACCAAATAGTTCAATGCCCATAATGAAGCAAGCAATCGGCGTATTCGTGGCGCCAGAAAAAACACCAATAAATCCTAAACCTGCTAAAAAAGGAATTGACAGATGTAACAAAGGGGCCAAAGAACTCCCTAACGTAGCCCCAATTTCAAACAATGGCGTCACTTCTCCTCCTTGGAATCCGGCACCCAAGGATAACACCGTAAAGAATAATTTCCCAACAAAATCAAAAGGCTGCGCATTGCCTGCAAAAGCATCTTCTAATAAAGGTAAACTCAAGCCTAAATAACGCTGGTTGTTTAAGACGAGCACAAACAGAACGACAATGGACGCCCCAAGAAACGCACGAAGGTAGACATTAGCAAACCAATTTGCGTAGGTCTTTTTTAAAAAGACAATGGAACGACTAAAAACCCAACCTGCCAAACCAAAACAAATCGATGCCAAAAATAATTTTACAAATAGTTCAACCGACCAAGTCGGAATTTTGCCCATCGGATAATGCGTATGTGTTACACCAAAACTTTCAGTTACAAAATTAGCAAATAAGCCTGCAAAAAAACTTGGGAAAAGTGCCTCTGCACGAACTTTTCCAATCGCCAAAACTTCTAATCCGAAAACCGTTCCCGCTAATGGTGTGCCAAAAACAGAACTAAAACCTGCACTAATTCCGCTAATAATAATTACTTGTCGTTCCAAAGCGGACAGTTTAAAGACTTTTCCTACAGCATTTGCGATTGCGCCCCCCATTTGCACCGCCGTCCCTTCACGACCAACAGAACCACCAAATAAGTGCGTAGTAATCGTGCCAAACAATGTTAAAGGAATTAAGCGCAAGGGAATATCTTCTTCCCCGCCATTGCCTTGTTCAATCACTAAGTTATTTCCTCGGCTAGCATTTTTCCCAAAACGCGTATAGAAATACGTAAAAACGACACCGCTAATGGGGAGGATAAAGAGTAACCAAGGGTTTGCTAAACGAACATCTGTTACATAGGTAAGACTCTTTAAGAAAAAGGCGGATAACGCCCCCATAAATAAACCAATAATTGCGGTAATGAGCAACCATTTTGCCATATAACCGCCGATTGATAGTAGTTGCTTTGTTTCTTTTTTCACTTTACATGCTCCTTTACAATTTTCTTATCGCCAATCCTAGCGTACAGAAAAAGCCTACCAAAGGGTACACTTCTCCCGTTTGGTAGGCGTCATTAATTTATTCGTCCAATAAATAGTTCGTGGTGAACACCATCACCATGTTGCTATTAAACTATTAAAAATAATACCACGCAACTCTGGAAAGTGCAATAGAAGAATAACTCATTACCTTTAACAACCTCCACGTGTCTTTTTAGACACTAGTTCATTAAAAAAAATAACCATGATTTCTTCGCTTTCCAGATCTAACAACTTAGAAATCAATTTAATATCTGAAGCTTTAAATACAACCTCTCCTTTTAATTTCTTATAAATTGTTGAAGCTGAGATTGGTTGACCTGCAGCGGTCATTTCACTTGCTAACCATTCAACATTTTTCCCTTTTAATTTCAATTTTGAATGAATTAAATTTGATTCCATTTTACTCCCCCTTTTCACCCCTTTTAGTGTCTTATTAGACACTGGAAGTATATCATTTTGTGAAAAAACCGTCAATATATGCCTATTCAATAGTTATTTATCACTCTATGTATAGAGTAAAACATGTTTCTTTTGCGACACTTTTTGTGCTAGAATGTTTTTACGGAGGTGTTTTTTTTGAAAGAAAATTTTTTGAAGCAAAAAAGGATGGAGAAAAATCTTACATTAGAACAAGTTGGAAATTTTGTTGGTGTTGGAAAAAGTACCGTCAGGAAATGGGAAACTGGAATGATTGAAAATATGGGGAGGGATAAAATTGTCGCCTTATCTAAAATTTTAGATGTATCACCTCTTGAAATCTTAGGTATTCCTGAAACGGAAGAAACGCCATTTGTTGTCCCAACCAATATTATGAACATTTACAAACAGTTAACAACTGAAAATCAAGAAGCAGTCTTTCGATACGCTCAAAAGAAATTAACAGAACAAAATTACTTTTAATATTTATTTTAAATAGATGAATGCTAGACTTTTTAGTCAACGTCAAACAAAAAAAGCTTATCCGTAAGGATAAGCTTTTTATTAGATTGACTGTTGGCCAAAATACTGACGCCATTTGGTTTTCATGGCTGTCGTCATCGGCAACGCTGCTTCTTTTACAGCACAATATTTGTCAACAAAGGTTACAATGTAACTTTCTTTGTATTTTGGTGGTGCAATAGTTGCGCCCCACATATGTTTAATAATAATGTCTCGTTCTAAATCAGACAACTCTGTAATTTTTTCAGCATTTTTGGCTGCAATTCGTGGATGAACATAGGCATGAGAGCCTTCGTCAAACTTTGTTGTGCGCCAATCATAGTAAAACAAATCATGTAATAAACCAGCACGAGCTGTTGCACGAGCATTGCCGTTCCAACGCTTTGCTAATTTATAGCTATGATAGGAAACACTAATTGAATGTTCTAAACGAGTTGAATGCATATGTTGTGTGTATTCTGCTAATTTTTGGACTTCTTCGGTTGCTAATAAATCTTCTACATAAGAAAGATATTCTTCGTCTTCACGCCATTTTTCTGTCATATAATTGGGTGCCACCTTTTCTAATCCTTTTATAACTTGACTCGAGTATAGCACCCCAGCTATTTAATTACTATGAATTTCTCAATCTGTAACTTAACTTTAATATTTACTTAATAAGTTTAGCGTTCAACGCAGTAAAATTTTCACAAAAACTTCTACATTTCTTCTGGTGCATGTAACCCTAGTAAACGTAAATCTTCTTTTAGAACAGTAGCTACTGCATAAACTAACGCTAAGCGTGCCTCTTTTTGAGCATCTTCATCCAAAATCCGAACATGGGCATAATATTTATTGAACGCTTGTGCTAAATGAATGCTATGTTTCGCAATAACAGATGGTTCATATTTTTCAGCAGCTTGCATCACAGTTTCAGGGAATTTTTGTAACAACTTCACGACTTCCCAGCTATCCTTGTCATTTAGTGCATAACGTTGTGTAGCGTCTGGTGTAAAGTTTGCTTTACGTAAAATACTCATCGCACGAGCATGTGTATATTGAACATATGGGCCAGTTTCACCTTCAAAACGAACAACTTCATCTAATACAAAATCGAAATTATTTAGACGATCATTTTTAAGGTCATGGAAAATAACTGCACCTACACCTACTTGTTTCGCCACTTCTTCACGATTTGCTAAGTCTGGATTTTTCTCGTTAATTTGATTTCCTGCTAAAGTAACGGCTTCATTCAATACTTCTTCTAATAAAACAATTTTCCCTTTACGTGTGGATAATTTTTTACCGCCTTGAGTAATTAAACCAAACGGAATGTGTTCCATATCATCTGACCATTCAAATCCTAGTTCTTTCAAGACTGCTTTTAATTGTTTGAAGTGATTGCTTTGTTCGTTGCCGACTACATAAAGCGATTTGGCAAAATCATACGTCCGTTTACGGTAAAGCGCAGCAGCTAAATCCCGTGTGATATATAACGTCGCACCATCTGATTTACGAATAAGTGCTGGATTTAAATTATATTCTGTCAAATCAACAATTTCTGCACCTTGATTTTCTGTTAATAAATGTTTTTCTTCTAATAAAGTAACAATTTCATCCATTTTATCATTATAAAAGGCTTCGCCATTATAAGAATCAAATTCAACTTCTAACATGGAATAGATTTTATCAAATTCTTTTAGAGACTCGCTACGGAACCATTTCCATAATTCATTAGCTTCTTGGTCTCCTTCTTCTAATTTTTTAAACCATGCACGTGCTTCGTCTTCTAATTCTGGTTTTTCTTCTGCTTCTTCATGAAATTGCACATATAAGCGCAATAATTCATTAATTGGTTGTTGGCGGACTGCTTCTTCAGAACCCCATTTTTTATAAGCTACAATTAACTTACCAAACTGTGTACCCCAGTCACCTAAGTGGTTAATCCGAATTGGCTGATACCCAATTTTTTCTAAAATAAAGGCAATTGAATTCCCGATTACCGTAGAACGTAAGTGCCCCATAGAAATTGGTTTAGCAATGTTTGGTGAAGACATATCAATAGGAACATTGCCATTATTGCCAAAGGTACTGTTTCCGTAGTTATTTTTTTCTTTGACTACTTCGCCAATGACAGCTTGACTGACTGCTTCTTTATTCATGAAGAAGTTTAAATAAGGTCCCACCACTTCAATTTTTTCAAAATTTGTGCCATCAATTTTTTCTGCTAATTCTGCTGCAATTTGTTGTGGTGCTTTACGATAAATTTTAGCTAATGAAAAGGCTGGAAAAGCAACATCTCCATGATCAACAGATTTAGGATTTTCCAATAATTGTTCGATTTGATCCATCGTTAATTCTTCATTTAAAACATCATGTAACGCTTTTGCTACGATTTCTTTGTTGTTCATAAGAACCCTCCTGATTAATTTGTAAGTATTAAAAAAACAAAAACGTCTCTGACAAAACAAAATAATTTGTTTTGTCAGAGACGAGAATTTACCCGCGGTACCACTCTAATTGTCTATACTACTTGGATAGACCTGCTTCATCGATAACGGTGATTGCCGTCTGCTTTCAGCAGAATTCTAAAAGTGCGCTTCCTCATTCCGATCACTCTTGGCTCCCACCTTCCCAAGATCGCTAAGCTGACGTTGAAATAAGTACTCTCTTTATCATCGAATGTCATTGTTAAACTGGCTTCATTATAGCAAATTTTTGTCTAGCTGGCTAGCCTTCTTCACTAATTGTCATAAAACTAACGCCAGGTTCTGCATTTAAGTTATACGAAGCAAAGTGATTCTTTTCAGCTTCGATAAAAGCGGCAGCGCCAATCATCGCCGCGTTATCCCCACAAAGTTTTAATGGCGGAATAAGTAATGTTACTGCTGGTAATTGTTCACTGATTGCATGTCTCATTGCTTCTCGTAATCCTTGATTCGCAGCAACTCCCCCAGCAATTAGCAATTGCTTAACAGGATATTCTTGACAAGCACGAATGGTTTTAGCCACTAATACTTCCACCACACTCGCCTGAAAACTTGCGGCTAAATCCTTTGTAGACAGTACTTCACCACGTTGCTCTGCATTATGAACCGTGTTAATAAACGCACTTTTCAAACCACTAAAGCTAAAGTCATAGTTATCCTCTTTTAGCATCGCCCGTGGAAATTGGTAGGTATCTGTGCCTTCATGGGCCAAAGCATCAATCTCTTTGCCACTAGGATAAGGCAACCCTAACACCCGTCCGACTTTATCATACGCTTCACCAGCTGCATCATCACGTGTTTCACCAACAATTTCGAAAGAGCCATCTTCTTTCATGTAGACCAATTCCGTATGTCCTCCACTAACGAGTAAGGCCATCAATGGAAATTCGAGCGGTGCTACAAAACGGGCAGCATAAATGTGTCCAGCCATATGATTGACTGGAATAAGTGGTAATTGGTGCGCCCAAGCAAATGCTTTTGCTGCAGAAAGTCCTATTAATAAAGCACCGACTAACCCAGGCCCATAGGTCACAGCGACGCCACTAAGCTCTTCTGGTGTGACTTTTGCTTCTGTTAATGCTTCTTCAATACAGATCGTCACTTGTTCAACATGATGACGACTCGCAACTTCCGGAACGACTCCGCCAAAACGTTGATGGCTCTTAATTTGCGAAGCTACGATATTGGAAAGAATTTTGTCGCCATCTTCAATGACAGCCACACTTGTTTCATCACAGCTACTTTCCACAGCTAATAATAATTTACGTTCTTTTGTAAAAATTGTCATTGGGCTTCCTTCCTTAATTTCGCACACATTACAAAGGCATTTTCTTGAGGTTCTTTATAATAATTTTTTCGAACAGCTACTTTCCGAAAACCTGTTTTCTCATAAAGTTTTTGAGCTAATGTATTCGATTCTCTGACCTCTAAGAAAATTTGTGTAATGTCACGACTTTTAACATATTCTTTAAAAGCTTTCATTAATTGACAACCAATTCCTTGGTGTTGTCTCTGACCATTCACAACAACGTGACTAATTTCTGCTTCATCTAAAATAAAATGATAGGCAATATAGCCTAACCACTGGCCATTTTCAACTAAAAAAAGATATTCGCTATTTTCCTGAGCAAAATCTTCCGCGAATTGTGTTTCTGTCCAAGGGGAGCCAGTTGTATAAGAAGAATTACTGAAACGCCATAATTCTTCACCAATATTTGCTACAGATATTTCTTTTTTTGTTACTAACATTTTTTCTTCACTCTTCTTTTAAATCAATTATCATTTCTAGTGCGTCTTCATTATTTTCGTCATAATAGCCTTTTTTCACCGTTTGTGAGGCAAAGCCAATTTTTCGATACAAACGTTGGGCTTTAACATTACTCATTCGTACTTCTAGCGATAAGGTTTCACAACGATTTTTCTTGGCAAAAATTCGCGTTTCTTCTATTAAAGAACGACCTAAACCTAAGCCTTGGTATGCTGTATGGACAGCGACATTCGTAATGTGTGCATCCGTTCCTTGAATCCGACAACCAATAAAGCCAACTGTTTTTCCGTTAATTGCCGCTAACAAATAGAGATGCGGCGCTTTTGAGCCAAGTTCTGCCATGAAAGCAGACATCGTCCAAGGAAGTTCTCCAGCGTAAACTTCACGTTCAATTGCTAGTAAATCCTTAATATCTTGGTAGGTGATTTCACGCAATTGAAATTCTTGCTGGTTCATTGCAATGGTTTTAGTTATATACCGTTGCCGTCTTTTTGTAAAGTATTTTGTCACAAAATTAAAGTTTTTCCACATAGCTTTCTCCATTAGGCGTGTGTGTCTTCAACCAATTTTCTTCCGCTTCTACTTTTTTCAAATACGCAGGTAAGAACCCATGAACATTTTCAACAGGTTCAGCCACACTACCTAACGCAGCCAAAACTGCAGCATTAGGAATTTGCCATTGCGGGACATCACAAATTTCTCCATGAGGAATGATTTGAGCTATTTCTTCAGTGAATTTTTCAACATCTTCACCAACAAAAAAAAGATTTGGTTCATTTTTTAGTTGTTCTAATAACTCCCGCAGGGAAATATGTTGGTCCGGTAACTCATTTTGCCACACGCCATTGACAAACCGATAAGCACCAGCATAGACGTTTTTACGACGCGCATCAAAAAGAGGCACAATTAAACCAGTTTGTCCAACACAATTGGCAGCTAACGTTTGTAGACTGGAAATGCCTACTAGCTCTTTCTTTAAAGTATAGGCCAATGTTTTGGCAGTCGTCACGCCTAAACGTAAGCCAGTGTATGATCCAGGTCCTTCTGCTACGACAAAACGATCAATTGCCGTTGGCACCAAGTTCAATTGACTCATCAAATAGTCAATTGCCGGCATTAATGTTAAGCTATGATTTCTTTTAACCGTTGCTGTATAACTTCCCAGAATTTTTTGATTTTCACACACAGCAATACTCAATGTTTGGTTAGATGTATCTATTGCTAAAATTCGCACACGAATCCCTTTCCTTCTACAATTTAGTCGCTTCATTGTAGCACACTTTCCTTTT
Organism: Enterococcus sp. DIV0294; assembly: GCF_050558155.1. Classification (NCBI taxonomy): domain Bacteria; kingdom Bacillati; phylum Bacillota; class Bacilli; order Lactobacillales; family Enterococcaceae; genus Enterococcus; species Enterococcus sp. DIV0294. The sequence continues at coordinate 2,022,848 of NZ_CP187889.1, forward strand.
TCTAAAAAGGGAAAACGAGGTTTCTTTTTACAGAAACCTCGTTTCGTTCATTTTCTCTTTTTATTTAATGGTTGCTTCTAAGTAATCAATTAATGGTTTACTGATATCTGTTGCAGAACCATTTTCTCCTGAATTTTCAACCATAATCATTGTTAAGAATTTATTGTTACTACGATCTAACGTTAGAAGGAAACTGTTTTCTTTGCCATCTGTATCTTGTTTATCTTTTATTTCAGCTGTTCCTGTTTTAGCAGCCAATGAGAAGTTCGGATTGTACATATTATAAACATAACCTGAAGGATCTTCCACACTACCTAAAAGATCTGTGGCAATTGTATTCGCTGCGTTGGCGCTGATTACATTGTCTTTTTTCTTCGTTTCTTTGTCTAAAACTAGTTTTGGATAGACTAATGTTCCATTATTTTGGAAAACACTATACATGGTAGCTTGCTGGATTGGCGAAATTAACAATTGACCTTGACCGTAGCCCGTATCTGCTAAAAGAATTTCAGAATTAAATTTATCTTCATTTGAAATTTGAGCAGGCGTCATGGCAATTGGTAAATCTAGTTCCTCACCGAAAATGAATTTATTAAGACCCGCTCTAAATTTGTCTTCTCCCATCCGTAATGTTTGTTGGGCAAAATAAATATTATCTGAATTAACTAAAGCGGTACGCAGATTGACTGGACTTGCTTCTTTTACACGTGTCGCAAAATAGCCGCCCCAAGATTTATCTTTTTGCCATTTCAAGCCATTAATTTCTAGCTCTTCATCTGGCTTCAATGTCCCTGCATCTAAACCAATGGCACCGGTAATTGTTTTAAAGGTAGAGCCTGGTGCATAGCCTGTCGCAAAACGTGCTGTGAATGGTAAATCTTTGTTGTTATTGTAAGCATCATATTCTTTTTGAGAAATGCCATTGGCCATTTTATTAGGATCATACGAAGGTGAACTAACCGTTGCTAATAAATCGCCTTTTTGAGGATCGGTAATGACCGCACTACCAGGGCGTTTGTCAAATATAGCGAAGGCTTGTTGTTGTACGCCACTGTCAATCGTTAATTTAATCGTTTGACCATCTTTTTTCTCTTTGGTTTGTAAAGCTTTTTTGACATTCTCTTTGTCATCTAAAATAACTAGTGAGCCACCATCTTGCCCTCTTAATTCTTTATCAAACGCTCGTTCTAAGCCAGTTTTACCAATTACGCCCGTACTACTTAACTCTGGATTTTTTTTAATATCTTCTGCAGTAATGGTGCCCGTATACCCGATTAATTGCGCAGCTGCTTCCCCCAACGGATAATAACGTGACTCTGTGTCTTTTGTCGCAGCCCCTGTTGGTAATTCTGTCACTGGTTCAGAAGCAACTGTGATTGGTACAAAGGAGTCTGCTTGGACCCATCCTTGGCTTAACTTTTGATTGATTTCATCAACAGAAACGCCGAACTTATCACTAAAAGCTTTGATATTGGCTGTTTTTTCTGCGCCAGAACCGAGTTTGCCAGGCACTACGCCCACTTCGTCAAACACTTTGTTAATTGCTAGCCCACTACCATTACGATCGACAATTTCTCCACGTTTGGCATTATCTACTTGAATCGAAATTTTATCATTTCCTGACATATCTGGAAAAATTAAAGACGGCTTCCAAGCGATTTGGTAGGTATCGCCTTTCTTGGCGATACTTGATTGATAAGACAAATCTTTCATTTCGCCTAAAGGAGTGCTCATCGATAATTTATAGGTAAATGTGTATTGATTGTCTTTCGCCTTTTTGACTTGAACATCACTAGCTTTGACTCCTTCTGCTTGAATCCCTGAATAAATTGCTTGGTATTTTTCAACAACAGATTTAGTATCATAGCCATTTTTCTTTAAGCTAGCTTCTTGAACAACGGACGGTAACTTATCAAATTTCTGTTTTGTCAATACGTTTAAAAATGTAGTAGCTGTTTTCTTCGCTTCGGCTAATTCTTGTTTGGCTTGCCATTGACTATAAGCATAATACCCGCCACCGGCAGCAGCGATTAGAACCAAGGCAGAAACACCAAGAATAAGTGGTTTTTTTGAAGATTTTTTATTACGATTGCTTCGTTCCATTCAATAATCCCCTAACTATATAATATGTCTTTTCTTCTATTATACGTAACTTTTTTTAAAATGCTTGTGTTTCACCTATACTTTTTTTAATTTCTTAATAAAGTTTGATCAATTTTTTCCATTTCATCAGGCTTTCGTTGGATTTCTCTGCATTCATTGTGTGGTATACTAGCTTTAACAATTAGTTTTTTATTAGGAGGAATGAACATGGGACTTATTAAAGCAGCAACAAGTTCAGTTGGCGGTGGCTTGGCCGATCAATGGCTAGAGGTTATTGAACCTGATAATATGGGGGACACAACCGTCATGACAAAAGGTGTTTTTGTGCGTAAAGATGATAAACGTGGTTCTAATCGTAAAGGAACGGACGATGTTTTAACAGATGGTTCTGTTGTACATGTCTATCCCAACATGATGATGCTTCTTGTTGATGGTGGCAAAATCATCGATTACACTGCTGAAGAAGGCTATTATACAGTCAAAAATGATTCTGCGCCTTCAATGTTTAACGGTTCTTTAAAAGATGCGATTGCAGAGACCTTCAGTCGTTTCAAATTTGGTGGCGTAACTCCACAAAAACAACAAGTTTTTTATATTAATTTGCAAGAAATTAAAGGCATTAAATTTGGAACACCTGCGCCATTAAACTATTTTGATAATTTTTATAATGCCGAACTTTTCTTACGTGCACACGGAAATTACTCAATTAAAATTACAGATCCTTTGCTATTTTATACTAATGCGATTCCTAAAAACCAAACGCAAGTAGATATTAATGATATTAATGAACAATATTTGGCAGAGTTCATTACAGCATTGCAAGCAGCAATCAATCAAATGTCTGCTGATGGGCAACGTATTTCTTATGTTCCCTCAAAAAGTGTTGAATTAAGCAAATATATGCAAACTGCGCTTGATGAGGATTGGCGCACCAATCGCGGTATGGAAATTGTTTCTGTAGCAGTTGCGAGCATTTCTTATACAGATGATTCAACTAAATTAATCAACATGCGAAATGAAGGTGCTATGCTCAGCGATCCAGGTGTTCGCGAAGGCTATGTTCAAGGTTCCTTGGCTCGTGGTATGGAGGCTGCTGGTAAAAATGAAGGTGGCGCAATGAGCGGCTTTATGGGCGTTGGTATGGGCATGAATGCGAATGGCAACTACTTTGCGCAAGCATCTCAAACAAACCAACAACAAATGCAAGAAAAACAAAACCAGCAAAACGCACAAGGGGCTACAGACACTTGGACTTGCCCACAATGTGGGACTGAAAACACTGGGAAGTTTTGTTCAAACTGTGGTACACCAAAACCAACAAACGAGAAACCAAAATTAGAAATGAAATGTAGTGAATGTAGCGAAATTGTTGACTTAAGTAATGGTATTCCTAAGTTCTGTCCACATTGTGGTAAACCATTCCAAGGGGTTCCTTTATAAGCAAGTAGTGAACAATTAAAGAAAAGGGTCAGGCACAAGTCTACCCTTTTTCTTTGAATCAGATTCCTGTTATTTACTCACTCTATTAGAAAGGACGGTTGCAATGGAAACAACATTTACCCATAAATGCCCCAACTGTGGCGGCCCGCTCTTATTTAATCCCAAAGATCAAAAATTTCATTGTGAATATTGTTTAAATATTTACACGGAAGAAGAGGTGACTCGTTATGAGCAACAGCAACATGAGGCGCATTTAGAGAATCCCTCAACAACGACTGCCGAGGAAAATTTGACTTTCACGGCGGAAGAAGAAGCCTCCGCTACGCAACAAACAGAGACCACTGAGAATGAAACAACTGCAGATACAGGCACAATGGAAATTTTTAATTGTCCAAGCTGTGGCGCTCAAATTGTCACCGATGCAACAACGGCAGCCACATACTGTTATTATTGCCATAATCCAGTTGTCTTGGCTGGTCGATTAAGTGGCGAATTTTTACCAGAAAACGTCTTACCCTTTACAATTGAAAAAGACGAAGCGATTGAAAAATTTCTCGCTTGGACCAAGAAAAAATGGTTCATTCCCCGAGATTTTTTCAGCAAAAATCAAATCGATAAATTAACTGGGGTTTACTTCCCCTATTGGGTCGTTGATGCAGAAGTCGACGGACAACTGCAAGCTACTGGCACAAGTATTCGCATTTGGCGCGTAGGTGATATTGAATACACCGAAACAAAACGTTTCAATGTGGGACGTTCAGGAAAATTATCGTTTAAAGAAATAGTTAAAAATGCCTTGTCAAAAAACGTCCAACAAAAAATGGTGGAAGGCGTTCAACCATTTTTAATTGATCAAGCGGTGCCTTTCAAAAGCCAATACCTAGCAGGTTTTCAAGCAGAAAAACGCGATATTGAATATGAAGCAATCAAAAAACACGTCCAACAAGAATTACAAGATTATTCGGAATCATTGTTACGGGACTCTGCTTCTGGTTATACTACGTTGACAAATGTTCGCACGGATATTTCTCTAAACCAAGAAAATAATCACTATATGCTTTTGCCAATTTGGTTAGTCACCTATCGCAGTCAGGAACAATCAAAAAAAGTTTATTATTATGCCATGAATGGACAAACAGGTAAAGTAAGCGGTGTGCTTCCAATTAGTTACACTCGTTTAGGACTAGCAACGTTAGGCATTTTCGCTGGACTCTTAGCACTCTTTTTATTAGGAGGTTATTTCCTATGAAAAAACGACTTTTACCTATTTTTTTCCTAATACTTCTTACCTTTGGCCTTGCCCTACCCGTTTCGGCGGCTGAAAATTCAATTGATGATGACGCACAATTACTGACACCTGATCAAATCAACCAACTAAAGCAAGAGATACAACCTTTAGAAGAAAAAACAAAAGCCTCTGTCTTTATTGTGACCACAAATAATAATACCTATGGCGATGAACAAGAATATGCAGATCATTATCTTTTAAATAAAGTTGGCAAGGACCAAAATGCGATTCTTTTTCTCATTGATATGGACTTACGGAAAGTCTACATCTCTACTTCTGGAAACATGATTGATTATATGACGGGTGCACGAATTGATGATACCTTAGATAAAGTAATGGATGGGATGAGTCAAGGAAATTATTTCGCGGCTGTTCAAACCTTTGTTCAGGAAACTCAAGCATTTGTTAATAAAGGGGTTCCTGGGGGACACTATCGTGTGGACAGCGAAACAGGTAAAATCACTCGTTATAAAGTCATTACCCCGCTGGAAATGGTAATTGCTTTTGCTGCTGCGCTGATACTCAGTTTGGTCTTCTTAGGCATCAATATTTCTAAATACCAGTTAAAATTTTCAAGTTATCAATATCCTTTTAGGGAAAAAACAACGTTAAACTTAACCTCCCGCACAGATCAGTTAACCAACTCTTTCATCACTACGCGTCGTATTCCTAAAAACAATGGCGGCAGTGGCGGAATGGGCGGTGGTGGCAGCACCACCCACTCAACTGGCGGCGGCACATTCGGTGGCGGCGGTCGAAGTTTTTAGATTTTTCACAGAAATACCAACTCCTATAAAGAGTGATAAAAACCAACCGATTGAACCAAAACTATCTGATTCACAAAAAAACTCATCTAGCACTATTGAAGACGTAATGGCTGAGTTAAGAAATTTAAAAATGTTAGTTGATGAAGGAGTTCTAACAGAAGAAGAATTTCAACAAAAGAAACGGCAATTGCTTCAATTAGATTAATAAAAAAATCCTGAAAGGACTCGTCATCTTTTCAGGATTTTTTTCTTCTTGGTATTTTCCCATAATTCTTGATAAGGTATTTCATGGATATCACGAAAATAAGCTACTTCAAACTTTTCAAAATCAGTTGACTGGCAGTTGCCGGTTAAAACACCAATTCCTGCTTTACCATGACACGTTCCCATGAAAACATCCACGAGCGAATCACCTACCATAATTACTTCTGTCGCCTTCAATTGACATGACTGACAAAAGGCTTGGAGCATGTCCGCATCTGGTTTCGGTAAGTAACGATCTCCTGTCGCAATAAAATCAAACATTTCTGTTAAACCAAGATATTCCATAATCAACATAGTCGCTGGCAAAGTATCTGAAGTTGCTAATCCAATTTTATAGTTCTTCCGTTTTAGCTCAAGAAATAACTGTTTTAAATCACCAATTGGTTCAATCTTTTTCAGATTTTTTCGTAAATAATCATAAAAAAATTGTTCCAGCCATCGACTGCTGATTCCCTGTTCGACTAATTCCTCAAATTGCGCCAATTCCTGATAAAGTTCCTGATAAAGGACTTCATCAAGTAAATGTTTTTGCAAAAAACGTTGCTCCTGAATAGCTAATATCTTTTTTATTTCTGCTGAATGATGAGGGGCTAACATACTTAGTGTTTCAAAACAAGCTTGCAAACCTGCTTGCCAAAGAGTGTCAAAACGAATACACGTACCATCTTTATCAAATAAAATTCCTCGATTTTCCATGAAAGAACACCTCAAAACGTTTGCTTTGCTTCCTATTTGTTTCTTCAAGTATACTAATCATTTATTTGATTTTGATATTCTTTTTGTATCATTTGTGTAAAAAAATATAAAAAACAACGAATTTAGAAAAATTCGTTGCTTTTTTATTAATCAATCACTTTTTTCACTTTGAATTCTTTTGTTTCAGCAGATGGTTCTGTTTGATCAGCTAATTCAAATAAAATATGGGTACCATTTTCTTCATCTTCAACGATAATCAGTTTTCCTGGAATCTTTCGAGTATCTTTCGCAATTTGGGCTTCTTTAATTAATTCTTTTTGATCTCTTTTTGAAGCAAGGGCATTTCCTAAATTAAAAAAGACAGTTTCTTCCATAATTAACCACTCACTTTCTCTACTTTTCTTAAGTCAATTATAGCATATCCCTAGAAAAAGTGGCAGCTTGTGTCCTTTTACTTTCATTTAAGCATCAATAATCAAAGAATAAGCATAAGGACTTTCATAAATTCCTGAAGTATAATAATTGAGCCTCTTTTTAAATAGCGGGCCGTCAATTACCAACGTATGGTACTCCCCGTTTTCTCCGCAAATATCTAATTGATGCTCTTTAAGGTACGTGATAAATGTTTCATCTAACGGTTCTCCTAAAAATTTTATTGGAATACCAGCCTCTTTGCTGACCGTTTTGATAATTGCTGTGTACCCTTTTGCCAAGAATTCTTTCACAAGTGCTTCGCGATTCTCCTGCCAAAGAGGTAATTGTGGCTCAAGCCCAGCACTTAATGCAACTTGGCGATCCCAAGCACCATTTTGTTCAATATCTATATCGCCAAAACAAACCGTTTCTGCACCTAATTTTTTGGTTTCCTGCAGTGCCTCAACCACTTTTTCTGTGTAATTTGTTTCATTGTTATGTGATATAACAAGTGGTAAATCTAACGCTTCGGCTGCTGCTTCTAAGACGGAGATTGGTATGCCGTGAAACCAAGAACGATTAATTTCATCACTTAATGTTGTCACTAACGCAACTGGCTGATTTCCTGCTTGTACCAATCGATCTATCGCCAATAAACAATCTTTACCAGAGCTATAACTTAAACAAAATTTTTTCATAAACGTTCCCTCTTTTCTCTATGACTATACCTCAAAACAATATATCCGTATACATATTTATTATTTAAGTATAACTAATACTGAATAGTTATTTGAATCAAAACATGGTATAAAATAGAGGTAAAGCAAGCTTTATTCACTTCTTTATATCTCTTTTCAACGGATGATCAGCTGGCGGAAACCAGCTGATCTTTTTTTCAAAAAACACAGCTATCTTTTGCAGTTTTCTTTTCCTCATGTTATAAAGAGATAGTAGGAAGCATTTATTCACTTCTTTACAAATCTATCTTAATCTTAGACAGTCGGCGGAAAACGGCTGTCTATTTATCTGGAAAAATTATGAACTCGTCAGCTAGTGGTCAGTTGACGAGTTTTATGTTATAATAATTAGAACACGAAAAATATTTTTAAACGAACCATTCAATTGTTTTGATGATTTTATTCAAAACTGGCGTGTCTAGAGAGATACAAGGATGTATTAGAGGTAGGGAATACATCGCTTAAATGAAAAATACTTGAATACTAGAAATAGTCTGATCCAACTTTAAAATAATAATATTGATTCGTTAGATAGCCTTCTCTTTAAAGAGAAGGCTATTGTCAATTAAAGAGTAAAACCACCGCATGTTTAAAATTAAACTTATCTCAAACATACCCTGTCAGTGTTTCACGCATTATCTCAATAAACAGCAAAAATCCAGAAGAGTCTCTCTTCTGGATTTTTGCTTATTTGACGATACTTTTTTTAAATTTGTTAATCAATTTAAAATAATCCACATAAGTGCATAATTGGGAAAACAAATAATAAACTATCAAAACGATCTAAAATACCACCATGTCCTGGCAAGATGTTACCAGAGTCTTTCACGCCATAATGACGTTTGATAGAAGATTCAACCAAATCACCGAATTGCCCTACTATAGAAAATAGAACCGTCAATACAAGCATCACCGGCATTGGATAAGGAAATAGCCCTTTATTAGCTGTGAAAACTAAAAACAACGCTGCTACAACCACGGCTGATAAAATACCACCAAGTGCACCTTCTATTGTCTTGTTGGGTGAAACATCTGGCATCAATTTATGACGACCAAATCGTCGTCCAAATAGATATGCACCAATATCCGTTGCCCAGACAATGAATAAAGCAAATAACAAGACTTCAAAACCTGCGGAACGGGCACTAATAAAGTTCTGGAACCCCATCCCTACATATAAACTGACAATAACTGGAAAGCCAGCTTCTTCAATCGTATATGTATTTTTAGAAATCACCGAAGCACCTAACAACAACATTACAGTGACATAAAATAAAATGAAATTTGTTTGCATTTCCGGCAAAAAGTTTAACCACTTAATTGTTGGGATAACTAAAAAAACGGCCCCTAATGCTGATAAAACACCTTCAAAACTTAATAACGTTAATCCTTTCATACGGAATAACTCGTACACGCCGACTACTGCCAAAGCAACAGCGGCAATCTCAATTGCAAAACCACCATACCAGATAATTGGAATAAAGATGATTAATGCGACGATAGCTGTGATGACACGTTGTCTCACTGCGGATCGCTCCCTTCTGTTTCTGTAGTTTCTTTTAGACCTCCAAAACGACGATTACGATTTTGGAAAGAAGCAATCGCGGTTTCTAAAGTGTCCCCTGAAAAATCAGGCCATAATGCTTTTGTAAAAAACAACTCGCTATAAGCAATTTGCCATAGCAAGAAATTACTAATTCTCTCTTCACCACTTGTTCGAATCAACAATTCTGGATCGCGAAGTTCCGTGGGTAAAAAGCCAGTCATTAAGTGATCTGCGATCGTTTCTTCTGTAATCTCATCTGCCGTATATGTTTTTTCTGAAACCTCTACAGCAATCTGTTTCATGGCAGTTAGTAGCTCCGCACGCGCCCCATAATTTAAAGCAAAGTTCAAAACCATGCCCGTATTGTCCTTGGTTTGCTCAATGGCCCGCTTAACAGCATCTTGCGTATGGCTTGGTAGAAACTCTTGGTAGCCCATTACATTGACTTTAACATTTTCCTTAATTAATTCAGGCACGAATGTATCAAAAAAATCAACAGGCAATTGCATTAAGAAATTGACTTCATCTGTTGGTCTCTTCCAATTTTCCGTTGAAAATGCATAAAGCGTTAAAACTTTAACGCCTAAATGACTAGCATGCTTCGTTATTTTTTTAACCGTATCCATGCCTTCTTTATGTCCAGCAATTCTCGGCAGTCTTCTATTCTGTGCCCACCGGCCATTTCCGTCCATAATAATGGCAATGTGCTGCGGAATTTGGCCTTCTTTATCAAAGGCATACTGGCTTGCTTCTTCTACATATTTATTTTTTTGCGGAAAAAAACGTAACATCTTTTTCCCTCCATTCCAAAAAATCTATCTTAATTATTATAACAATAACTAATGCAAATGCCTATGCATAGTCCCTGAATTTTCCTGATAATTAAGAAATTCCTTGTAACTTTATCATTTATGGTCCTTTTTTAAAAGAAAAAAACTTAGACTTGGCAAGTAAATCAACATGATGTATCTGCCTAGCTCTAAAATTTTAAATAAACAACGGGACAGGAGCAGCTTCTTCGGAAATAAGCTGAACGTCCTTGAGAGACAAAAAGCATCTTTCAGAACTTTCTTCTTATTTCTTGAAGCTTAACACGCCTGTCCCGACCTCAAGTTTTTATTCTATTGTCTTTTTCTCTTTATTCATTGACTGGAACAATGGCACCGTTCCATTTTTTCGTAATCCAATCTTGGACTTCTTTGCTACGTAACACTTTGACTAATTTTTTTACATTTTCGTTGTTTTCGTCTTCTTTACGAACCGCAATAATATTGGCATAAGGTGAACTTTCTTTTTCTAAGGCAATCGCATCTTTTTTCGGATTTAATCCTTGATCCACGGCAAAGTTTGAGTTAATTAAAACCGCAGCCCCTTCTTCATTGTCATAAAGAGTGGTCATGATTGCTGGATCACTTTCATGATTGAATTTCAACTTTTTAGTATTTTTATCAATATCATCGAAAGTAGCAGTTGTCCGGTCTACCCCTTCTTTCAGCGTGATTAAACCAGCATCTTCTAAAATCGTTAAAACACGTGGCCAATCTGAAACGGAAGAGCTAACGTAAATCGTTGAACCATCAGGAATTTCTTGTAACGATTTGTATTTTTTCGAGTAAAGCCCAACTGGTTCTAAATGAATCGCACCTGCATTCACAAAGTCATAATCATTTTCTTTAACCGCTTCATTAAAGAACGGCACATGTTGGAAATAGTTGGCATCGATATCGCCACTTTCCAACGCCTTGTTAGGTAGCACGTAATCTGTATAAGTCGTCACTTCTAGTTTTACGCCTTCTTTTTCTAATAAAGGTTTTACATGTTCTAAAATCTCTGCATGTGGAACCGGTGAAGCCCCAACTTTCAAGACCGAGTCATCACTCTTTTTATTGCCGCAAGCCCCTAAAATTAAGACAGCTACTGCTACAGTAATTACTGACCATAATGTACGTTTTTTCATCTTATTCCCTCCATTTATCGTTTATCTATTTTTTTAGCGACTGTATCCCCAATCCATTGAATCGCAAAGACAATAATTAAGATACAAATCGTTGCTACTAAGGTAACTGTATTTTGACCACGTTGGAAGCCATCTTGATACGCCAAACTTCCTAAACCGCCCGCTCCAATAGCAGCTGCCATTGCAGTATAGCCCACTAAGGAAATGGTTGTAACGGTTAAGCCAGAAACAAGCGCTGGCAGACTTTCTGGTAATAGAACTTTCCAAATTATTTGGAAACGATTGGCCCCCATTGCTTTGGCTGCTTCAATCACGCCTTTATCGACTTCACGAAAAGCAATTTCGACCATGCGAGCATAAAAAGGTGCTGCGGAAATAATCAATGCTGGTAAGGAACCTTTGACACCAGACATACTCCCTAAAATAATTTTTGTAAAAGGAATTAACAGAACGATTAAGATAATAAACGGAATCGAACGGAAAATATTTACAAAAATGGCCACTAGCCAATACAGTAATCGGCTCAAAATCCCTTTTCTGCCTGACGTTTCAAAAAGTAGTAGTCCTAAAATCAACCCTAAAATGGCGACCACTATGATTGAAATCCCTGTCATATAAAGTGTTTCAATCGTTTTTTCTTGTAGTTTACTTATATCAATTTGCGAAAAATCAAAGAAACTTGCTAAGCCACGATTATTCATTTCCAATCACCTCTGTTTCTACACGAAGTTTACGTAATCCTTCAATGGCTGCTAGAATATTTTGCTCTTCGCCTAATAATTGAATATAAAGAGAACCCACTGCACCCTGCTTTGTTTGCTGAATGTTCCCTTGAATAATACTGACTTCTACTTGATATTCTTGGACAATATGCGAGATAATTGGCAATTTCGCTTGTTCGCCGTGGAAAAGTAGGCGAACAATTTTTCCATTCGGATATTGTTCCAACATTTCTTCAACAACCAGTTCCGTTTCTTCAATGTTTTTATCTGCTTCTTGTTGGATAAAGCGTTTCGCAATTTCTGTTTGAGGCTTTTTGAAAATATCGATTACTTTACCTTCTTCAACAATTTCACCATATTCCATCACGGCTACGCGATTACAAATTTTACGAATCACGTGCATTTCATGGGTAATTAATACAACCGTTAAATTTAATTCTTGGTTGATTTTTAGTAGTAATTCTAGCACTTCATCGGTTGTCTGCGGATCCAAAGCACTCGTTGCTTCATCACAAAGCAAAATGTCAGGATTGTTAGCTAAGGCACGGGCAATCCCCACTCGTTGCTTTTGCCCACCAGAGAGTTGACTTGGGTAGGCGGTTTCCCGTCCCTCTAAACCAACCAACTTGATTAACTCTTCTGCGCGGCTTTTCCGATTTTGTTTTGGAACGCCAGCAATTTCCAATGGGAGCATGATATTTTCTAGGACCGTCCGTGACCATAATAAATTAAAATGTTGAAAGATCATCCCAATTTTTTTACGGAAGTTTCGTAGTTCTTTATTTGGCAACAATGCAATATCTTGTCCTTGAATTTCTACTTCACCTTCTGTAGGTGTTTCAAGCCCATTCAATAGGCGAACCAACGTACTTTTTCCTGCACCTGAATAGCCAATAATGCCATAAATATCACCTGATTCAACCGTTAAATCAATATCTTTTAAAGCCGTGACTTTACCCGCTTTACCGGAAAACTCTTTTTTTACATGACGTAATTCAATTAATGCCATTTTGTTCTCCTCTTCTTTCTGTTCTACTTTCTTATTTTGAAGGTTTCGCACTTTTTATGAAACGAATTTGCTTAATAAAAACAAAAAAACTTCCATCCTTTTGCTACTACAGCAAAAAGGACGAAAGTTTGTCATTTCGTGATACCACCTTAATTCGCTATTATTTCTCAATAATAACCTCATACGGTACTTGATTCTTCGCATACCGTTGGCTGTAACGGGCGCCCCGTAGTAAGTTCACTGCTTCGCTCACTTACTCTGCTCAAAGACCATCTTCCATCTTAAATCTGTTACCCATTCTCAGCAAACAGGGCTCTCTTCAAACGTCCTTAACATGTACTCTTCTTTTCAAAGCTTTCTTTTGATTAGATTGAGAAAATTATAGCAATAAACATTGGCCTTGTCAACGTAAGACTAAAGATTTTCAAATTCTGTTGGTTCAACATCTGCTAAAACAGCAATCCAGGCATTTTCTTCATCTAACGCACTTGGCTCTTGATCAGCCGCTTCATTAATCGCGACTACTTTACCAGATAATGGACTACTGAATTCACTGACTGCTTTTTCTGCTTCTAATTCAATTAAAGAGTCACCTTTAGCTAATGTTTGTCCGACTTTTGGAAACGTTGCAAAAGTAATCTTTCCTAAATCCTCTTGGGCTTCAGCGGTTAAACCAATTTTATAACCTGCTTCTGTTGGTACGATCCATAATTGATCGATTTGTTTCATTTCACTCATTTTCCAAGCACTCCTTCGTAATCTGCTTCTTTAAAACCATTCGTTAGAAATGTATTGTCTTTTAAGAGAATTGGACGCTTAATCAACATGCCATCCGCAGCTAAACGCTGACTTGCTTCTTCAATAGAAAAACTGTCCACAAGATCTTTTAAGCCTTGTTCTCTATATAAAACCCCACTTGTGTTAAAAAAACGACGAACAGGCAAGCCGGTTTCTTTCATCCATTTTGCTAATTGTTCACTACTAGGCGGTGTTGCTTTAATATCAATTGCTTGGTATTTAACGCCTTGTTGATCTAACCACGTTTTCGCTTTTTTACAAGTTGAGCATTTAGGATATTCATAAAGTGTGTACATTTCTACCCCTTCTTTCTTCTTTCTTTAACGACCACTTCTGGTACGAACCGTTTCTTGTTGGTAACGCATGGACATAATTAAGCCCACCCCAATCATGTTACCTAAAATGGAAGAACCACCTTGACTAATAAACGGTAATGGAATCCCAGTTAATGGTAGTAAACCAATATTCGCTCCAATGTTTTCAAAAACATGGAACAAAATCATCATGATAATTCCTGTGGCAATGTAGGCATAGAATTCATTATTTGTATCAAAACAAACGCGAATCATGCGGTAGATTAAAATAAAATACAACAAAATAATGAAACAGCCACCAATAAAGCCAAAGTTTTCACCAACAACTGTAAAAATCATATCTGACTCACGAACAGGGACATACACATCACTCACGTTAAAGCCTTTTCCGAAAAGGCCCCCAGAACCAATTGCTGTTAATGCTAGCGCTGGTTGGAATGAGCGATCTGGATCTGTATGGAAAGGATTTAGCCATAAATCAATCCGATCAAATTGATAAGCTTTAATGCCAATTTTAGACAATAAGTCTCTTCCTGTTTCTGTTGTTACCAAGTAGATGGTTCCAGCTCCGACTAGAGCAGCTATGATAAAGGCGGGCACAATAATTTTCCAAGTAATGCCAGACATTAAGAAAACTCCCCCAAAAATGGCTAAGAAAACTAACATCGTCCCGAAGTCTTTTTGTAAAAGTACTAAAACAATTACCGGAATCGCCACTAATAGCATTTTAGCGATTAGCCAAAAGTCGCTTTTGAGTGTTCGGTCCACATATTTAACATTATGCATGGTCACTATATAGGCCAACATCAAAATAAACGCAATCTTCATCAATTCCGATGGTTGGAATGTGGTGCCACCAAAGCGAATCCAGTTTTTAGAACCTGTTTGCTCTGCTAGCACTGGATCATAGAATTTCAGTAGTAATCCCATTAAGACTAATCCAAGTGCATAAAAAACGGGCGTTAACCGCCAGAGTAATTTTGAGCTAAAATGCATAATAATGACAATACTTAATCCTCCGACTAAATACCACAGTCCTTGTTTCATTAACAAGCTACCAATTTTAGGTTTGCTTGGATCATTGTAAAGCGCTACGTAAAGCGATAGCATACCAATTAGTGATAAAAGAAAAACTGGTAATATCACGCCGTAATCAATTCGACTATCTAAATTTGTTTTCTCTTTTCTATTCATTCGTCATCCCTTTTCCTTTGTTCATACGTTTTTTATTATATCTTTCTCACAGAAGAAAAGAAAGGAATTCTACTATATTTGAGAAAAACTTTAGAGAATTCAATAAAAATTTTTCTTTTCGATCGCCATTTATTCATGCTTAATTTTTCTACAAAAATTACGTTTCTTCCACTTCAGATAGGTATAGACTGCTTTCTTTCCAAAATAGCTATTGATTGGCTTTCGTATTTGCTTCTGAAAATTGAATGGACCAACTTCCTTCTGCTTTAATTTCTAAAATATACGTATCTGCGTCTTTAGGAATTTGAGCCATTGTTTTTCCAATGTAGTTTCCTTGTGTATCAATTAACTTTGCAATTTCTTGTCCATCACTGTCCACGATCCGAACAACTATTTTTTCCGTTCCTTTGAAAGTAATATTTGCTATAACTGGCCCCTTTTTAAAAGCTAAGTTTGTAAATACATCATCACCGCTTCCTTTTTTTGAAAACATTGTTCCAGCTAGCTTATCATCTACTTCATTAATACTAGTACTTGCCTGGGTTGTCTCACCGTAATTATCATCTCTGGCAGATTGTGGACTATTAATGTTAATTTTACAACCAGTCAAAATTAATAATGCCAGTACAGATAACCAGATATTTTTTTCATTTTCTCACATCCTCACAATGACACAACTAGTTAGAATCAACAATAATATGACTGAGACGAGACTAATTTTAAAAAATTTTTTCATAAAAATACACTCCTTTTTCTTTTTTAAATGAGAATTATCAGAAATAAAAACTCATCTATTTTTAATTATATCGATATTTTTTTTGATTCTCAATTCTTACTCGTAAAAAACGAGTGTGGAACAAAACCTGATAAACGGCGGGAATAGCATCAACACTACACGCTTCGATATTTCTCTGTAAAATACGAACAGATAAAATCAGCGTACAACTTGGTCCTCGAAGCTAAACAATTCTGTCCCGCCCTCGTCTGTTATTCGCTTTTTCTTTGTTTCGTTTGTTGTAGCTCTTTATTAATTCGGACAATTTCGTTGCCAAAATTTTGCCAGTCACTGGCTCGCGGGGGCGCTAACCAAATTAAACATTTTACTGAAAATAACGTTTTTGGTAAATAATCCGAAACTACTAAATCAGTATCTGGTCGAATCGCTGAATGAAAGTGAATGCTGAAAGATTCGAATATTTTGATTTGTTCTTTGATAAACTGAGTATATTTTTCTCCTTGCGTAAAATTCACATAAAGATTGATCGTGCTTTTTTCATTCCTTTGGTCATAAAGACGGGATAACACTAATAGCAAATCAAAAAATAAAGAAAGCTTACTAAACTCAAACGCCGAGCAATCCAACGCAAATAAAAACTGCCGACAGCTATTAAAAACAATTGGGTAGCGTTCCTGAAAAAATTCTAAATCCATAATTCGTAAGGTGATATCGATGAACGGCGTAATAAAACGATGTTGATAAATAATCGGAACAATTTCTTGATAAAATTCTTCGTCCGAAATTGTAAACGGCATATAAGAAAAGAATAATGTTTTCGTAGCCGTAATTGCCTCATTGTGAGAACTCAGCAAATGTTCCGAAATAAGTTCACTTTGATAGACCGATAAATTGCCGATAATTACTTGAATTTCTGCGTTTTTCTCTGCATGAGTCGCCTTCATCACTTCGTTGATCCAACTTTGAATTTCTTGATAAATCGAACTTTCTTCATCAAAAGCGAATGGATTTTCTTCTTGGGATAAAAAATAATTAGCTTTTCTTTGCGTTCGTTCTAACGCCACCAATACATAATGTTTAAATAAATGAAAATTAGTGATATTTTCATAAGAGCCTTTCAATTGAGCCAATAATTGGTTCACTGCGCGAAGATCTGTTTGATTATATAATTCTTCAGAATCTTTGTAAATTCGGTAATAGAGCATAGTAAAATATTGTCTAATCGCCATTTCATTGCCGCTAAGTTGTAAATTTTTGGATAACTTAATACCGTATTGACCTAATTCTTTCCGGATATGGTCAACAATTTTGTATACAACCGTTCGACTCATCCCGTGCTTTTCACCGTATTTTTTGATTGAGGTAAACTGATGAAAGAAAATCGTTTTTAATAGATTAAATTCTAACGAGTCTTTTAAATAATATTCTTCAATAATACTTGAAGAAATACGAAGGCTTTGAGATAACAAAATTTCATTATTTTTTTCACTGATTTCCATCTCATTAATCAGACCAAAGCGTTGCAAATCTGCATTGATTTCTGTTATGTTCCGTTCTAGCAAATAAGGAGAAATAGCTAATTGCTTACATAAACGATCTTTTCGTTCAGAAAATGAATATTGTTGCTCTAACTTTCTAATAATCGCTAATTTTAAATTTTCCCGATCATCTAATAACAAGAATTCCATTTAAACTCTCCTTGTTCCATACAAAAGTGAGCCTGACAGGAAGCTTAAAGTGGTGCCAAATTGAGAGGACCCACTTGCCGCTCCTCCAGTAATTTCCACTGGGGCTATCGTATCTATTTTTTTCAACAACTCATCATTTAACAGCACCTTTTTATTTACTCGTTCCTGTTCAATTTTATTTTTCTTTTTCTCCTGTTTTGTTTGTTGCTCCTTGTCCTGTCTCGAGGCAATAATTGGTCTTTCTGGGCCAATCATTGCTTGACTATAAGGAAGCTCTGCAAGCATATTCCCCTCTGCAGCAAAATTAGTAGGGTTGACATACACCTTCGCAATAGAAAGGTATGACTCGTAACGGAAGGTTACAAAATAAAGGCCTACTTTTTGAGTATTTACATTATTTTCTATAATTACATTTTCTAAATTTAAAGGGCGACCCTCTTTATCTTTTAAAAAAACGACATTGTCTAAGGGTGACCATGCTTGATTAACTCCTAAAAACGTGTCTTTTAATTTAAGTTCCGTTTGATTTTCTTTGACCGTAATGGTTGCTGTTTCAATTTTGCCATCCACTTCATAAGTCACGGTGTATTTGCCTGGTGTTGTCGCTTCGTTTGCATAGCTATTCACTGAAGCAATCAACATTCCTGAAGAAAGAAATAAGGCTGTGCCGATACTACCATAATAAATAGTTCGCTGGTTCATCTCGTTTATTATTCCTCCAAACTATTTCATAAAAATAACTATCTTAACAGAAAAACCTGCTAATAGGTGTTCTTAAAATAAAAGTCACTTGTAAAACTTCCTATTTTCCAAGGAAACAGCTACCCTCATTCATGCACTTATTCATCTTTTAAGCGTGGAACAAAAGTTACTTTAAACTTTTGCCCCACGCTCATTTAATTATTTTCGTTTCTTCTTGATGACTATACCACTAATAATCACAATAAGTAATACAACAAGTCCTAGCACACGATATAGACCATTAGTTTGTTCTCCCGTTTTGGGATAACGTCCTTGCTTGTCAGGTTTCACAATGTGTGTGACATACTGACTACGTTTTATCGTGGTTTGATTCGTTGAGGAACTAGTCTGGTTGTTCTCATTTTTATCTGGTAGTGGTGTAGGATTACGATCAATCACATGAACAGTTGCTACTGTCGTCAATTGACGAGGTGTTTCGTTTGAAAACATTGCGAAAAGTCGTGACTGCACAGCTGGTTTGGTTTCATTAACTGGCTCAGTGGTATAGGAAATCTGGTACTCTCCTGTTTTCTTTGTATCAACTTCCCCTTTTACTTGAACCTTATCAAAGGATATAGCATGACCGTCACGATCTGTTGCTGAAACGAAATTATCTTCAGGTTTCCACGAATCACCAACATAAATCGTTGTATCTTTAACCTCTAACTTAGATTGGTCGGGTTTGACGGTCACATGGGCTGTTTCTTCTTTACCTTCGTAACTGTATACGATTGGATAAACGCCTGCTTTGCTAGTATCAACTTGACCTGAAACAGTGATTTTTTCGAATGGGACATCTTGACCTGTTTTATCTGTTGCTGAAACAAAGTTCTCTTCTGCTTCCCATAAATCACCGACATAAATCGTTGAATCTTTGACTTGTAAGCGACTGTCATCACGAACATGAACGATTGCTTTCGCTTCTTTTGTGCCATTTTTATAGACAATTTCATAATCGCCTATTTTATCGACATTCACTGTTCCCTGAACGTCAATTTTTTCGAAGGGAATGTCTTGACCTGTTTTGTCTGTTGCGGAAACGAAATTATCTTCTGGTTTCCATTTATCACCAACATAAATCGTTGTATCTTTAACCTCTAACTTAGATTGGTCGGGTTTGACGGTCACATGGGCTGTTTCTTCTTTACCTTCGTAACTGTATACGATTGGATAAACGCCTGCTTTGCTAGTGTCAACTTGACCTGAAACAGTGATTTTTTCGAAGGGGACATCTTGGCCTGTTTTATCTGTCGCTGAAACAAAGTTCTCTTCTGGTTTCCATGAATCGCCGACATAAATCGTTGAATCTTTGACTTGTAAACGACTGTGATCAATTGTTTTCGTTAATGGAATTTTTAGTTGATTGTCTCCTTTGACCAGCTTAATGGCTTTTCCTGTCAAATACTCTTCATCCACGGAATATTCCTGCGGTACATTCGTTACTCGCAAAGTATAATCACCTGTCATGATGGCATCAAAGGAGTATTGACCTTTTTCATCTGTTGTAAATTCGGTTGCTGTATGCGTGACATTATCAATTAGTTCAAAAGAAACCTTCGCAATTGCTTGGTTTTCATCCTCTATGTTATGCGTATAGAATGTGGCAGTTGCTAAATAAACAATACCTTCCGCATCGCCTTCTGAGAATTTCAATGTGATTGGTGCAGTGGTGACTTTTTTCTTGTTAGCAGACATCTGGTCCAATGTTTCAGAGTCGATTGTTGTTTCTGTATAGATTTGGCCAGCGTTTGCAGAGACAGTATTGTATTCAATCGTAATGTTTTCTGTCAATGTATAGTCTTTAAAAATAATTTTCGCACCGTTTGTAGTCTTCTCTAATGAATAAGCATCTTCTGGCATGCCTTTCACGGTAATAGAATTCAAATCGATTTGAGCATTGGTTGTGCCTTTTGGTGTTAATTCAATCGTTGGATTTTTCACACGATGTGTTTTATTATCAATATTTTTTGTTGTTACTGTTGTTTTTGTTACATTTTTTAATGTTGGATTCGCCGCTTGTGTTGCACTCAAAATGTCTAACGCTTCATTTTGAACAGAAACCGAAGCAGACATTTCATTATTATTCGATTGTGGTTCTTTAGCTGTCCCTGTTATATAAAGAGTTGGCACGTCGATCCAGCCATTGGCGTTTTTATACTCAATAATGTAACGTTTGTTGGTTTTTCCAAAATCAAACGTGTAACTATTGGTATTTTCGTCAAAAGTAATCGTTGGATATCCAGGGCTGTTTGGTGTCATTGGTTTATCAAAGTATTGACCGCGGTCCCAGTATTGTGGATAAATTGAATCTACCTGATCGTTTGAAACATCATAAATGTCAAAAAGAACATCGGCGCCAGCTGGAATTTTTGTACGGACGCTTAGTGAGTCAAAAGAATCATTTCGTGCATTGACAAGGAATTGATTTTTACTACTTTGAAGTGTTCGTTCAGAACCACGCTTACTATTAGTAGTTACTGTCGTGTAAACTGGAGTTAAACCTTCAGCACTCATTGTTATCGGTATCGTATCGACTGGGATACTTTTATCTTTTGGCAAACTATCTGGCACATAATTAAAACCTATTGGAATTTGGATTTCATTGGTTATTGGCGTAGTGAACTTAATAACTGAGCCATCTGACGTTGGCATTACTGTATAATCCGTTCCTAACTTGTAATAAAAATAAATTTCTTTTGTAGCTCGTAATGAAAGATAGTTAGGATGCTTTACTTTAATTTCTAAATTTTGAATCGGTGTCTCTTTGCTTCCCATAACTGAGACAGTTGTTCTTGATGAATAGGCACCATTTTGATCATAATTACCCCAAGCAGTTTCAGCATTCAAAGGATTAACAACACTAATTGGTTCAATATATTGATCAGATACTAATTGAATGGCTTTATTGGGACCAATTACAGGTGTACTTAATGATAGATTGATATCTTTCTTGTCAAAATCCATTGTTAAATCAGAAATATTTATTCTTAAATAGCTATCTTTTGTGGCCGTTAAAGTGAGCTTTCCACCTTCAGTTTTAATATCAAAATAGTCTTCCAATTTTACATTTTCATATAAAGGACCATGCGCCGTAAATTTAGGATTCTTAATTTCTTGACCGTTTGTACTCTCTAATACGATTTGTTGACCCACTTTTGTTTCTGTTAACGTGCCATAAATTGTTACATAATATTTCCCTTTGCTTTGAAAACTGATATAGGACATACTACGCATTTCACGATCAGCAATTACTTTACTTGTTTGACTCGTCTTAGCAGTAAAATCGGTTGTTTGTTTAGTTCCTGTCGTACTTTTCAAAGAAATTGACCCAATTTTTGTGGTTGGGTACTGCTGCGAATATAAGTAGTTATAGTCCGAAGCACTCTCTAAATAAATTGTTCGATTAATCGATAAAGAATAGGCTTTTTGTTGATTCATGTTTGGAACAGTTACAGCAATCCGCCCTAGTGAATTATCGCTTAATGTATAATCTTTTCCAGGTGTTAACAGGGTTTGCGTTTCTGGTAAAATTTGACCATTAATGTCGACATCGTAACTGAAAACTTGAGGTTCCAAGTTATCTTGTTTTCCAAAGACAGCGCCTGGCGTCTCTGTTGTTAATAATTCTAATGTTTGATTGCCAGTTAATGTCCGGTCTAAATTATAAAAAATTTCGCCATCTAACCCTGTCGTTCTGGTTCGTTCGTTATATTGAATTGGTTCCACTTGTTCATATAAATCAAACGAGTAGGTTTTTTTATTTTTTCCTGGAGTTTCAATTTTGATTAATGGTTCCGCCTCTGTTGTTAGATAACTTTTTAGTTCTACTTTAAAGGAAGTATCTGAAACTCATTGATTAAACGTAATACTTAATGTTTTGGTTGCCGCATCGACTGCCCAAGTTGCGCCAATGCCCGTCACATCTCCGCTAACAGTTGAATAACCTAAATGTTCTGGTAATTGAACTGTATAAACTGATCCAGGTGCATAACCTGTGTTTCCAACAGCAAATTGGAACGTAGCGGTTACCGGTGTTGTATTTAATTCGCGGTGAACCTCTGTTTGGCTGTATTCTGTTCCACCAATCGGCGCAAGACTCATACTGTCAAGTAGTTCATCTGTAATTGGCGCTTGAACATCTGGTAGGGCTTTTTCATTAAGTGAGGTGTCCTTGTCCTCCGTTGTTTGTTGTTCAGATGGTGTAGTAGCATCACTGGAAGCTGTTGTGCTCGCCTCTGTGGTTTGCGATTCAGTTGTTGCAGTTGGTTGATTCATTTCTGAAGTAGTCGTTGTTGCTAAAGGTAAAGATGGTGCTGAGTTCGATAACTCTGCCTCTTTTTTTGCTGTATCAGTGGTCTCTGTTTGTGCTTCTGTCGTTGTTACAGCATAGGCATTTACGGCAAACCCGAAATTTTGTGCGAGAAGTATACTCAACATCACAAAAGAAAAAGTTTTTTTCTTCATACTAATCCCCTTTCAATAAAATTCATATAACCTAATAATAGCTTGTTAAAAATGAAACAATTGATTAATTTTTTTGAATCTTCGAAAAAAAAAAACAGCTTTTCATAAAAAAATACTTGGAAAATCAGCCACAATCACTGCTTTTCCAAGTATTTTTTTATTAATATTTGTAAATTATCGTTTCTTTTGACGAAAAACGACCACGAAATAAACTGCAATAAACAATAACACTAAGAGCGAGTTACTATTTTTAATGAAAGTTAAAAATTGACTTGTTTGCATTGAAATGCCTTTGCCGCCAGTCAATTCTAATAAAAATTGTGTCGTGCCACCTTTGCCTACTACAGTGACTAACATAAGCGCCATCAAAATAAATTGATGGAATAAACTCCCTTTTGTTTGTGTTGTATATTTGATAAGGATGCGGCTATCTTTAGGCAAATCTGTCTCTTGATAATATCGCCTAGCTAAAAAGCTGTTCAATGTGCTTTTGAAAAAACTCAAGAGAAACAGGCCTAAAATAGTCCACGAGGTAAAAAGTAATATTCCCAAACTTCCCGCCAGACCAATCATTGGTATGTTGTTTGACCATTGTTTCGTTTTACTAGCTGCAATCATTGCAAAAATCATCCCTAAAACATAAGGTAAATAGAGGTAGATGCCCATATGAGCTCTGCCGTAAACCCCTGCAACATAAATGGAACCAAATAAAAATAAATAGTTCCCGACAATCCCGTTAATCAAGGTCGCAAGATTCATTTCTAATGATACTTTATACGCGCCGCGTTTGCCATAATGACTAACGAAAAGGACAGCCACCACAAAGAAACAGCAGGCGCCAACAATCGCGTAATCAAATTCCACCGCATTCGTTAATAAGCGACCACTTCTTAATAAAAGTAATAACACAAAAAAGATAACAAACAGAATTAATTCTTTTCGTGAAACTTCTGCTGATTCTTCTTCTAGCTCGTTTAATGAAGCAGGATAGCTCTTGATTGCTACTAAAGCAACCAGAAAATAGAGCGCGTACACCAATAACGCCAGTCCAATCTCAGTCGCTTTAAAAAATAAAGCGCCAAATAAAACAGCGGTCAATAAGACTGTCGTTAAAAGATTGCTATGACTGATTTTTTGACCTTCTTCTTTCAAGAAAAAGCGAATTGATTGATTACTTGGTGGCAACAACGCCCCACTAAGTCCTAACAACATTCCTGAAATACTATAAAGCGGGAAAGAAAAAGCGCCGGCGATCCCAATTAAGGAACCTGCCAAGCCTAGCAATAGAGAAATCTTTAGTAGACCTAGACTAGTCAAAGACAAATTAATTCCTCGAACCAGAAAAATGCCTGTCATACGCAATGTATAAAATAAGACAAATGGTAAAATTGTTAGAAGGTTGTGTCCATCACTCAATTGAATGTAAAGTAAATAAGGCACAACAATAATTGTATTACTTAGTAAACTTAATGCTGTATTACCAAGACTTTCAATTTTTTTATTCATTTTGACCTCTTCTTTTATCTTTCATTTTCTATTATTTTTAGGGTAGCATTGTTTACTTTTTTTGTCCATAAAATAACAGATGCAGCAATTTCCTAATGTTTATTTTCCACTGTTACGTATAATAGTTAATGACGACAGCTTGGACTTTCTCTGTTCCGTCATTTATATACGTGTGTACTTGATTAGCATCAAAATACATAGCGGCGTCTTTTGGAAGAAGGTATCTCTGACCGCCCACTTCAAGAGCTAATGCTCCTTGAATAACCATGACATATTCTGTCGAACGTTTTGAATGCCCAACAGCTTGATACTTTTTCCCTGGATCTAATTCAAACTGAAAGAGTTCAAAGTTTCTTTCCTGGTTGTCTGAGTAGTAATTAAAGACTCGATAGGAGTGATCTTCAGAATGTTGTGTTACCGTCTCAGTTTTTTTAACCACGGGATTTTCTTTAACATAGTCATCTTCTAATAAATACGTATATGGAACATTGAGTCCATTACTTATTTTCCAAATTGTATTTATGGTAGGATTGGTGGTTCCTTTTTCAATCTGCGAAAGCATCCCTTTACTCACTCCGGTTATCCCAGCTAGTTCATCTAACGTAAGTTTTTTTTCTTGTCTAATTTTTTTTAAATTATTGCCAATAATTGTATTAATCTCCAAAATAGTTGCTCCTTCTGTTTCTTTTTATCATCCAAAAGTTTAATATATTGAACAAAAGTATTCTTTATTGTATTATACAATATATATCTTAGTTGTTCAAAAGGAGTGGTTAATAATGAAAACGCTCATTCGCTCGTTGTGTCTTATTATCGAAGGTCTAGATTTTCAGACACACGTGTTTAAATTTTATACAGAAAGAAGGAAAAAAAGAAAATGAACCACCAATTAGATGCACGCACTGGCATTCGTGAAGCCTTGCCAACGGTTTTTGGCTATATTGGTATTGGCATTGCTTTTGGTATCGTAGGACAAGCAGCAGATTTTTCCCCTCTTATTGTTAGTACGATGTCGTTTTTTATTTTTGCAGGATCTGCTCAGTTTGTAACAGTTAGTATGTTGACTGGTGGCAGCCCTATCTTATCTATTGTGTTAGCGACTTTCTTAGTAAATGCGCGTATGATTCTTATGGGAATGACCATTGCGCCTTACTTTAAAGCCGAATCTCTCGGTAAAAATCTCTGGTTGGGAACCTTACTGACGGATGAAAGTTTTGCACTAGGAATGAATAAATTAAACCACACCAAAGGACGTTTAAGTTTTGAGTGGTTTAATGCTGCCAATTTGATTTCCTATGCGACTTGAGTTTTTTCGACGATCATCGGTGCCTATCTAGGGCGCTTTATTGCAAACCCTCAAGCATTAGGTCTTGAGTTTGCGGTCGTGGCTATGTTCATTGGTTTACTTTATCTGCAGATAATTAGTGATCGTTCCATGAAAATCGCTTTACAACTCATCATGGTCCTGATTACTTTTGGGTTGATGTCTATTGGTCTAATTTTTATTCCCAGTAATTTAATTGTCTTAGTTGTCACGTTAATCGGTTGTGGAATAGGAGTGATGATAAAAAATGCCTTCTTCTGAGTATCTCTTTTTAACAATTTTAGGCTGTACCGTTGCAACCTGGCTTTCAAGAATACTGCCATTTTTACTTTTAAAAAAAATCAGTCTGCCACAGAAATTATTAGAATATCTAAGTTTTGTTCCCATTGTGATTATGTCCGCCTTATGGTTTAGTAGCTTATTTGAACAAAGAATAGGGCATTTACCAAGCCTCAATCTTCCTTATTTATTCGCTTCATTTCCTACCATTTTAGCCGCAATACTCTCTAAAAACTTATTGCTTATTGTACTGGTAGGCATTGCTTCATTTGCACTAATCCAATATTTTATCTAAAAAAACAGACAGGCACTACCAGATGGTAGTGCCTGTCTGTTTTTTAGATGCCAGCTGCAGGGATCGAACCTGTGACCTACGCGTTACGAGTGCGTTGCTCTACCAACTGAGCTAAGCTGGCCTGAAACAAATCTATTATAGGACTTTCTACTTTATTTGTAAAGTCTGTTTGTTATTTATTTATGCAAAATCTCTTTAAAATAAGCCAAATAGCGACTTTACAAACTTTTTTCTGAAAATGTGGTATAATAGAGATATCAAGAAAGGATGGTTTTTTGTATGTCAAATTTTAATGGTATGGTTACTCCTGTTGTTCCATCGGATGCTGGTAAGGATTTCGCCGTTGACACCCATGTTACTTTTCTTGTTCACGGACAGCCACAAACAGGCGTTGTTACGAAACAATTAAAAAATGCCGCTGTCGTCGAAATTGACGAAACGCAAAAAAACAATCACTTAATGGTGCACAGCAATGGTGTGATTGTTATTAATTACAAACAATTGAAAAAGATTTAATTCTTCAAGCGTGGGAAATTTCCCCCGCTCTTTTTTATGTACAGAATTGGAATACTTTCCAATTCGTCGAAAACTATAATGCTGTAATAAACGCAAAAAAACCAAAAATAATTCCGGGAACATTAGCAAAAATAATGGACTTATCTCGTGTTTCTCCATCGTCTCCATATAACCCATGAATCGTCCAAAAAATACAATTAATCATTGCCACTAATGGTTGCGTCGGATTGCCTTTTTCCCCATGTAAATTTCCATAAATTTGTGGAATATATGAAACATACATCAAAACTGACATCACACTAGCAATCACAGCGATAGCGTGTAAGACTTTTTTATTCTTTTTCATAGCTACTCCTTTGTTTTTTTATTTTTTATTATACACCTAGAAAAGTTCTTTAAGCAAAAGAAAACCGTTAGTAACCATAATCGGTTACCTAACGGTTTTTTGTTATTATTTTGTTCCGAATAAACGGTCACCAGCATCCCCTAAACCAGGAACGATATAGCCGTCTTCGTTTAAGCGCTCATCTAAAGCTGCTGTATAAATATCTACATCTGGGTGCGCTTCTTGTAAAGCTTTCACACCTTCTGGAACGGCCACTAGACATACAAATTTAATGTTGCTAGCACCACGTTCTTTTAATGAATCGATGGCCATAATTGCGGAACCACCTGTTGCTAGCATTGGGTCAACAACAAATAATTGACGACTTGCAATGTCTTCAGGTAATTTCACGAAGTATTCATGTGGTTGCAATGTTTCTTCATCACGGTAAAGTCCAACGTGTCCAACTTTCGCTGCTGGAATTAATTCTAAAATCCCATCAACCATGCCAATGCCGGCACGTAAAATAGGAATGATTGCTACTTTTTTCCCTGAAAGTGTTTTTTGTGTTGATTTACCCATCGGTGTTTCGATGACAACATCCTCTAAAGGCATATCCCGTGATACTTCATAAGCCATTAACATAGCAATTTCGTTGACAACTTCGCGGAAAACCTTTGTCCCACAGTTCTTTTCGCGAATCATTGTTAGTTTGTGTTGAATTAGCGGATGATCAATTACTTGAAATTTTCCCATATCTATTCTCCTTCATTATTTTATTCTTTCTTATTGTAAAACAAAAGAGCCTAGGACACAAGTTGAATTCCTTAAATCCTAAGCTCCGACTCTTATTTGTACAGAGAAGCGCGCTTCAGCTATCCCTGATGTTAGTTATATAATGGATATTTTTTAGTTAGCGCTGCTACAGCTGCTTTGACTTCATCATGAACTGCTGTATTTTCTGGATCTTTTAAGACTTGAACGATTAATTTAGCAACTTCTACCGCATCTTCTTCTTTAAAACCACGTGAAGTAATCGCAGGCGTTCCAATACGGATACCACTTGTTTTAAATGGACTTAATTGTTCAAACGGAATTGAATTTTTATTGACAGTAATATTTACACTATCTAAAATAGCTTCTGCTTCTTTTCCATTTAAACCAAAACCTGTCACTTCAATCAGTAATAAGTGGTTGTCTGTTGCCCCACTAATTAAACGAGCTTCTGGCGCTTGATTGAAAACTTTCGTCATCGCTTGTGCATTTGCAATCACTTGCTGACTATATTCAGCAAAACTTGGATCCAAAGCTTCTTTAAAAGCTGCGGCTTTTCCGGCAATCACATGTTCCAATGGGCCACCTTGAATGCCTGGGAAAATACTACTATTTACTTTTTTCGCCAATTCTTCGCTATTTGTCAAAATTAAACCGCCACGAGGACCACGCAATGTTTTATGGGTCGTACTTGTTACGATATCAGCATACGGAACTGGATTTGGGTGCAACTCTGAAGCTACCAAGCCTGCAATATGCGCCATATCAACCATTAACTTGGCATCTACTTCATCAGCGATTTCACGGAAACGTTTGAAATCAATCGTTCGTGAATACGCACTTGCGCCAGCAACAATTAATTTTGGACGATGTTCTCTTGCTAAAATTCGCACAACATCGTAATCGATTACTTCTGTTGAAGGATCCACTCCATAACTGACAAAATTATAGGTTTTTCCACTAAAGTTAACGGGCGAACCATGTGTTAAGTGACCACCAGCTGATAAATCCATCCCCAAAATGGTATCACCTGGTTCAACCAATGAAAGATATGCCGCTGTATTGGCTTGAGAACCTGAATGGGCTTGTACATTCGCGAATTTTGCACCAAATAATTCTTTGGCACGATCGATAGCTAAATTTTCTACGATATCGATAAATTCACAACCACCATAGTACCGTTTGCCAGGGTAACCTTCTGCGTATTTATTCGTTAAAATACTTCCTTGGGCAGCCATAACCGCTTTTGACACGACATTCTCAGATGCGATTAGTTCCAAGTTATTTTCTTGGCGCTCTTCTTCTCTTGCAATTGCATTCCATAAATCTGGGTCATACGTTTTGTAATCCATTCAAACAACACTCCATTTTGTTTTCTTTTGTCTGATTGTATCATACTTCTGTGTCAGCTTCGTTACAAATACCTCTTATTTTTCAAAAAATTTTTGATTAGCTGATTTTTTCAAGCGATTCATGTAAGCAGTGCCTAAACCAGTTTCTGCAAATCCTTGCGCAAAAATCGTGGTAGCTCCTTGCTCATCTAACGCTCTTAACCCTGCAAATAGTTCTTTCGTGGCATTTTCAACCGTTTCTGCACCATAAGAATAAACAAATACATTTTCTGTATCTAGTTGTGCTGCCTGTTTATCACTTAAAAATAAGCCGATTTTTTCCTGTTGTTCTGTTGCTTGCTGAATCGCCGCTTGCCATTCTGCTGTTTGACCGCTTATAATCCAAACTTCCGCATCAGGAGAATAGTGTTTGTATTTCATCCCTGGCGCTTTGGGTGCTGCAGTTTCACTAATCAAATGTGTATCGATTTTCAATTGAGGAATAATGCTTTCCAACTGCTCTTTGGTAATTGCTCCTGGTCGTAAAATAACTGGCACACCATCTTCCGCCGTTAAATCTAAGACCGTTGACTCCACCCCAATCTGCGTTGGGCCATCATCTAATATGGCAGCAATTTTCCCCTGCAAATCATGATAAACATGCTCTGCAGATGTTGGACTAGGCTTGCCAGAAGTGTTCGCACTTGGTCCAACCAACGGAACATTGGCTTGTTCAATCAAAGCTAAGGTCGCTTGGTTATCTGGCATACGAAAAGCGACTGTCTCTAAACCACCTGTTACTGTTTTAGAAAATGTATCGCTAGGCACATTAAAAATTAAAGTTAATGGTCCCGGCCAAAAGGCAGACACCAATTTTGTAGCGACTTCTGGTAAGGTCGCCACGTATTTTTTGACCATTTCAACGTTGTTCACATGAACGATCAATGGATTATCACTGGGGCGGCCTTTTACTTGGTAAACTTTTTTTACTGCCGCTTCATTTAAGGCATCGGCACCTAAGCCATAAACAGTTTCTGTTGGAAAAGCCACTAGCTCGCCTGCTTGAATGGCTGCTGCTGCTTGGGCTATTTCTTGTTTGGTTAATTTTTTTGTTTCCATTGCAAATCGCTCCTTCTAGAAAAGTGGCGACGAAGAACCTTAGTTACTCGGCTATCGCGAGGCGATCGTTGCCAGATAAATCTTTTTCAATTTTAATTGTTTTTTGTGGATAGGCGGCTCTCAATAATTCTTGGAGGGCCGCGCCTTGTTGAAACCCTATTTCAAAATAAATTTTACCGTCTGCTTTAAGCATCGTTTGACTTTCATGAATTAATTGTTGGTATAAAGCCAAACCGTTATTTTCAGCGAATAAAGCGGTTTTAGGTTCATACGTTCGGACACTTGCATCCATTAAATGCCATTCTTGTTCACTAATATAGGGCGGATTAGAAATAAGCAGATCAATTTTTTCAGAAGCAACTGGCTGTAAGCCATTCCCATGATAAAATTCGATGTCAGCACCTAATACTTGCGCGTTTTGTTTAGCGACAGTCAACGCTTCCTCTGAAAGATCAATGGCAATAACTCGCCAGTTGGGCCGTGCCAGTTTCAAGCTAATCGCAATGGCACCTGTCCCTGTTCCGACATCCACGACCGTCAAAGGAGTATCTGGATTGGCTTTTAAGCAACGCTCGACTAATTCTTCTGTTTCTGGCCTAGGAATCAAAGTATGTTCATTAACAATAAAGGAATGTCCATAAAATTCAGCTTGTCCTAGTAAATATTGTGCTGGGTAATCTGTCAATAATTGGGCTAAATCCGTTTTTAATTGTTTCTCTTCTTCTTTGGGCATTTCTTCTTGCATATGCAGGAGCCACTGCGTTTTATCCCAACCTTTACGTTCTAAAAAAACATAGCGAATAGCATAGCCTTCTTTGCCTTGCGCCTCTAAAAAAGAAGAAGCCCAGTTAAGGACTTCAAAGTAACGTTTAGCCATTTTGCATCTCTTCTAATTTCGATGTTTGATCATATAAGACTAACGCATCAATGATTTCATCTAATTTGCCAGCAAGAATCTGGTCTAGTTTTTGGATGGTTAAACCGATACGATGATCCGTTACTCGATTTTGTGGGAAGTTATACGTTCTGATTCGTTCTGAACGATCTCCGGTCCCCACCGCCGATTTACGGTTAGCATCATATTCACTTTGTGCTTCTTGTTGAATTTGGTCATACACACGAGCACGCAAAACTTTCATTGCTTTTTCACGGTTTTTTAGCTGTGAACGTTCATCTTGCATTGCGACCACGATTCCTGTTGGTAAATGGGTTAAACGAACAGCCGAAGCGGTTTTATTGACGTGCTGTCCACCAGCGCCACTTGCATGATAAATATCGACACGGATATCTTTATCAGCTAATTCGATTTCGACTTCTTCGGCTTCCGGCATAACTACAACGGTTGCTGTCGATGTATGAATCCGTCCTTGTGATTCTGTTGAAGGAACTCGTTGCACGCGGTGAGCGCCACTTTCGTATTTTAATTTTGAAAAGACGTTATCTCCTGAAATCATCATAATTACTTCTTTATATCCACCGATTCCAGTGACGTTCGCTTCTAAAACTTCCGCTTTCCATCCTTGTGCTTCTGCATATTTTTGGTACATATTAAATAAGTCGCCAGCAAAAAGTGCGGCTTCATCGCCACCGGCTGCACCACGGATTTCCATGATGATATTTTTATCATCATTTGGGTCTTTTGGTAATAATAAAATTTTAATGCGGTCTTCTAACACTTCTTTTTCTTTTTTCAAATCAGAAAGTTCTTCTTTCGCCATTTCGGCCATTTCCGCATCTAAGTTTTCACTTAAAAGTTCTTCGGCATCGCTAATCCCTTCAACAACTTGTTTATATCGGCGATAAACCTCAACCGTCTCACGTGTATTAGCTTCTTCTTTCGATAATTCCATGAAACGTTTTGTATCGCTAATGACTGCTGGGTCACTTAATAATTCGCCCAATTCCTCATAGCGATCTTCAATAGATTGTAATTGATCGTACATAGTGTCTCTCCTTACTGTTCTTCATTCACTGTTTTTGGATGAAAATAATGTTTGCGACAAACAGGATAGTAGGCTTCATTCCCACCAATTTGGACTTGATCCCCTTCATAAACGGGTTTGCCATCAATATAGTGCAAGTTCATAGTTGCTTTTTTATGACAGAACCAGCAAATCGTTTTTAATTCTTCTAATTTGTCTGCATATAAAAGTAAATACTTTGAGCCTTCAAATAATTCATTTCTAAAATCATTCTTTAGCCCAAATGCCATTACTGGAATATCTAATTCGTCAACAATTCGTGCAAATTCAATGACATGATGCTTGTTTAAAAATTGACATTCATCGACTAATACGCAAAAAGGTTTGTAAGACAAATCATTAATCAAGTCAAAGACATTGGTTTCTTCAAAAATTGGAATAGCATCTCTGCGTAATCCGATGCGACTGGATACTTTCCCGACACCATCACGTGTATCTAGTCCACTGGTCATCAAAACAACTGGTTTGTCTTGTTCTTCGTAATTGTGTGCTACTTTTAAGATTTCAATGGTTTTACCACTATTCATTGCGCCATACTTGAAAAATAATTGAGCCATGTTCACTACACCTTTCCGTTAGTTCCTTACGTATTTTACTATATTTTCAGCAAAAAAGCAGTATTTTTAGCTAAAATGGTCGTGCATTTTTCTGAAAAAAACAGAATCTACGCCAAAGTCATTTTAGCAGGGCTATTTATACTCCAACTAATGATCCTGCTAGTAT
The DNA here is from genome assembly GCF_050558155.1 of Enterococcus sp. DIV0294. NCBI lineage: Bacteria > Bacillati > Bacillota > Bacilli > Lactobacillales > Enterococcaceae > Enterococcus > Enterococcus sp. DIV0294. Next base: position 2,055,900 of record NZ_CP187889.1, read on the forward strand.
GCAATAAAAAAGCCCGAAATTGTAGTTATTTGACTACAATTTCAGACTTTTTAAACTAGTTATTTTTGAGCAGAGGCAAATTCTGCTGATTGCGTACCTGCTTGACGACCATAAATGATAATATCGGCGATGGCATTGCCTCCGATACGGTTTTGACCATGTAAGCCACCTGTTAATTCACCAGCAGCATATAGACCTTTAATTGGTGTGCCATCTTCACGTAAAACTTCTGTTTTCGTGTTGATTTTCACGCCACCCATTGTGTGGTGAATCCCTGGTGCAATTTTAATTGCGTAGTAAGGCGCTGTGCTTAGGTCAGCTTCCATGCCAGTTGTCCGGCCAAATTGTTTGTCATCTTTGGCATTAACATCTTGGTTCCAAGTATCAATCGTTGCTTTCAATGTATCGGCAGGCATGCCAATTTTTTCAGCTAATTCTTCAATCGTTTCACCTTTTTCCACGAAACCTTTTTGATCATAGAAATCAATGGCTTTTGCACGGTCGCGAACGCCTTGGTCAAAGACTAAATAAGCTGATTTTTCTGGTAAGGCATTGATTGCTGCAGAAACTTTGTCGCGTGTATCTAACTCATTAACAAAACGTTCTCCTTTTTGAGAAGCCAAGATTGCGCCTTCTCCACGAACTGCTTCACCAATTAAGAAAGCATCGCTTTGTTGAACAGTTGGGTGAATTTGAATTTCTTTCATATCCACTAACGCACCGCCAACTTTTTGAATCATTTGGATACCGTCACCTGTTGTTCCTTCTTGGTTCGTTGTAACATAGTTTTTCAATTCTGGTTTGTATTGTGTAATTAATTTTTCGTTGGCACCGAAACCACCTGTTGTGACAACGACTGCTTTTGCTTTAACTGTTTTTTCTTTATCATCTTTCATTTTCACTTTTACGCCATCAATTTGACCGTTTTCTTCAACTAAGTCTGTGACGTCAGCATCAACAAACAATGGAATTTTTTCTTCGCGAACGTTACGTACTAAACCGTCAACTAGATAGCCCCCAATTGCTGATCCGTCAGCAGGTCGGTGTGTACGTTTTTCGCTCATTCCACCTGTAATCGTTAAATTGCTCAATGTAATTCCTTTTGTATCTAACCAATCAATTGCTTCAGCTGAATGATCAACAAAATAACGTAGTAATTCTTGATCGTTGGTTCCTTTACCGCCTTTTAGTGTTTCTTCAAAGAATTTATCGTTGCTATCTTTAATGCCTTCTTTTTCTTGGAATTTTGTTTGTGAAGCATTCATTCCTGAAGACGATTTAATTGTATTCCCACCTGCAACAGGCATTTTTTCTAAAATAACTGGATTCATGCCAGCTTCTTTGGCTTGTAATGCAGCGGTCATCCCCGCACCACCTGAACCAACAATAACAACATCATAACTGTCTTTTAGTTCACTTGGATCTGTATAACCATTAGCAGAGGCACCAGATGTTGCTTCTGTTTTTTCAGAAGACGCTTTTGTTTTACCAGCGGCTTTTTCTTGATCGCTTGTACAACCTGTTGCTGCACCTAATAATAACCCTAGGGAAAGAACTCCCATTAACACTTTTTTCATTGTTTTCCCACCTTATAAACTATTGATTTCTACCAACACAATTTCTTATTTTTCATTTGAATAAAAATAACAGTTTGTTACATAAAGTGAACACATTCACATATCAACCGAAATAAAAAAGCTACCACCACTTTTTAAAGTTGTATCGTTAGACAAACTGACCAATTAGCAATAAGTTGTTTGGGGAACAACCTATTTTTCTATTCTTTCATAAAATATCATGTTCTCGCTTGTTTGTGGATGTTTTCCAATTATTTCTAACGAATTTCTTATTTTTATTTGTCATTTCAAGGATTTTCTGGCAGAATTATTCGTTTGAGGCGAAAAGTTTTGGTATACTTAGTTTAATTAGAATTGGGAGGTTATCTAGTGAACCATACACGTTTGCTGTGGCTGGCACAGCGAAAAAGCGATCGATTTATTCGCAAAAATTTTTCATCTATTCAAATCATCGTCGCTTACTACATATTAATGACGGTTATTTCTTATTTATTGTTTTGCCTCCCTATTTTCAGAGAACCTGACTCGCATGTTCCTTTTATTGATTTATTTTTCTTAGCAATCAGTACAGTCAGTGTTACTGGACTCACCACAGTCGATATTAATTCGGTTTTTAATGATCGTGGGATTGTCTTATTGGAGGTTCTTTTCCAAGTTGGTGGCTTAGGGATTATGATGATTTCAACGGTCTTTTTTATTTTATCAAAACGGCGAATCACATTAAAGCAACGTCAGTTAATTATGACTGACATGAATCAGCCGCGGCTGAGCGGAATTGTTCGACTGATCCGCACCACTTTTTTGATTTTAATTTGGTTCCAAGTAATCTTCGGCTCGCTCTTTTCGCTTTATTTTTATATAAGTGGTTATTATACGAACTGGCGAGATGCGATATTTTATGGATTTTATCAAGCTATTTCTGCAGTGACTAATTCAGGCTTTGATATTTCAGGTGATTCAATTATTCCTTTTGCTCATGATTATCTCTTTTTACTGGCAATTATGTTCTTGATTTTTATCGGCGGGATTGGATTTCCCGTTTTACTGGAAATTCATGAGTGGTTACATTTTAAGAAAAAGAACTTTCGCAAGAAGAAACGAGGCTTGCCTTTCCGCTTCTCATTGTTTAGTAAAATTGCTTTGCTAGCGTTTATTGTTCTGTTTATTGGTGGGACTATTTTGATTTACTTATTAGAAAAAGATCACCTATTTTTGACAATGAATGAAAGTGGCCGTTGGGTAAGTTCGATGTTTTATTCGATGACTACACGAAACGCTGGCCTCCAAATTAATGATTTAGGGGACTTCCAAATTACAACGTTGATTATTTTTTCTGTGTTAATGTTTATTGGTTGTAGTCCTAGCTCTGTTGGTGGTGGTGTTCGAACAACGACTGTTGCGATTATTGGCTTGTATTTGTTAGCCTTTTTAAAAAGTGAAGATGATATTAGCGTCTTTAGCCGTAAAATAGATGACGATGATGTCAAAAAATCGATTGTCGTCTTCATGTTATCTTTGATTATGTGCTTTTTCGCTGTCGTCTTTTTGTCAGCCACTGAAAATCTTCCCTTGATTTCAATCATTGTGGAAGTCGCTTCTGCCTTTGGAACAACCGGTCTTTCTTTGGGCATTACAGACGATTTAACAACAGTAGGTAAATTAATGATTGCCTTATTAATGTTTATTGGACGTATTGGTATGCTTTATACCTTAATGATTTTTGTACCAAAAGAAACACGTGACTTAGGCTACGAATACCCTTCAGAAAAAATTATTATTGGATAAAAAAAACAAAGCCTCTCAAGTAAGAGGCTTTGTTTTTTTATTTTTTCATATGTGTGACTAGTTTGTTATAACTTTCAGAGCGTTCAATTGCATCTTCTTTAGTTTTATCAAGTAAATGTTCGACTACTTCTTGATTCTGTTTAATTGTATGCAACGCAGAGTAACGTGTTTGTTTTTCAAGGAAATCACGCATTTTGTCAAAATCTGTTTTCTTGTAGTCAATGACCATCGGATCTTTGCCTTTCTTAACTAACTCTGGATTATAGCGATAAAGTGGCCAATAGCCAGATTCAACGGCTTCTTTGGCTTGATCTAACGTCCGAACCATTCCACCTTTGACCCCGTGATTAATACATGGGGTATAACCAATGATAATTGATGGGCCTGGGTACCGCTCCGCTTCGTCAATTGCTTTAATCGTTTGCATTGAGTTTGCGCCTAAAGCCACTTGTGCAACATAGACATTCCCATAAGTGATTGCCATCATCCCTAAATCTTTTTTAGAGGTATGTTTCCCCCCCGCTGAGAATTTGGCAATGGCTGAAGCTGGTGTAGCTTTAGATGTTTGTCCGCCTGTATTGGCATATACTTCGTTATCCATAACAAAAATATTAACATCTTCCCCACTGGCAAGAACATGATCAATGCCGCTAAACCCGATATCATAGGCCCAACCATCGCCGCCGACAATCCATTGACTCGTTTTCACTAGTAAATCTTTTTGTTCGTGAATTTTTGTTAAAAGTGGATCTTCATCGGCTTCTTCACTTAATGCCTCCGCTAGTTTGGTTGCTCGCTGTTGTGTTCCTTCCCCTTCAGCCATGTGTTCCAACCAATCATTTAACAAGGCTTGAAGTGAATCTGATCCGACGTTTTTAGCAAGACTTTCTTCAACCAGACTAGCTAAATGTTGACGTTTCGTTCGATTGGCAATATACATACCATAACCATATTCCGCATTATCTTCAAACAGCGAATTACTCCAAGCTGGTCCTTGGCCACATTCGTTCGTTGTATAAGGCGTCACCGGTGACGAACCACCCCAAATTGATGAACAGCCTGTTGCGTTAGCAATCATCATTCGATCACCAAATAATTGCGTCAACAACTTAATATAAGGTGTTTCGCCACAGCCTTCACAAGCACCTGAAAATTCCATCAATGGCTGGTTAAATTGGGAACCTTTAACAGAAAGTTTTTTGACTGGGTTGGCTTTTTGTTTAAGAGTCATCGCAAAGGCCCAATTCATCGCTTGCTCTTTCTGAGTTTCATAAGGTTTCATTAAAATCGCCTTGTCTTTCACAGGGCAAGCCTGAACACAAAGACCACAACCTGTACAATCTTCTAAAGAAACTTGGATACGATACATCAATCCATCTGTGCCACGCATTTCGCGCATGGCAAAACCTGCAGGTGCTTCTTTCAGTTCTTCTTCATCCGCTAAAAATGGTCGAATAGCCGCATGTGGACAAACAAAGGCACATTCATTACACATCGTACACTTATCCATTTGCCACTCAGGCACTTCTAACGCAATGCCACGTTTTTCATAAGCCGCAGTGCCCATTGGAATGGCACCGCCCTTCATTCCGTTTTCAATCAAATCTGAAACGGTCAGCTGATCCCCTTCTTGACGATTGATTGGTTCTAAAATATTTGTCACAAAAGCTGGAGCTTCCGACTCTTGATTTTCTGGTTCTAAAACAATGGTTGCCCAATCTTCTGGAACTACGATTTCTTGCAGCGATTCAAAGGTAGCATCAATCGCTTGGTAATTTTTTTCAACAATTTCCATTGATTTTTTTCCATAAGTCTTTTTCACTTCTTCTTTAAGTAACGGTAAATATTGCTCTTTCGTTAAAATATCTGTTACTTCAAAAAAGGCAGTAGACATCACTGTATTGATCCGACGACCTAAGCCTACTTTGCGAGCTAACTCAACCGCATTGATAATGTAAAATTTGATTTGGTGCTCCCCAATATATTTTTTTAACTTAGCCGGTAATAAACGGTGAACCTTTTCTTGATCCCAAATAGTATTCAGTAAAAACGTTCCGCCATCTTTTAAACCTTTTAACAGGTCGTATTTATGCAAATAGGAAGCATTATGACAAGCGATGAAATCTGCTTGTTCAATTAAATACGTGGAAGTAATTGGCTCTTTACCAAAACGCAGATGCGAAACGGTTAAACCGCCTGATTTTTTAGAATCATAACTAAAGTAAGCTTGTGCATAAAGGTCGGTATGATCTCCGATAATTTTAATCGCTTGCTTGTTTGCTCCCACAGTTCCGTCAGAACCAAAGCCCCAAAATTTTGCTTGGAAGGTAGTATCTGGCGTTAAATCTAAAGTAGGTTCTTCTGGCAATGATTGATAGGTTACATCATCAACGATCCCTACCGTAAAGCGTTGTTTTAATTCTTTAAATGGCAATAACAAATGGTCATAGATCGCTTTAATTTGATTAGGCGCTACGTCTTTAGAACCTAACCCATAACGTCCACCAATCACAATTGGACGATTTTCATGTTGATAGAGAGCGCTTTGAACATCTAGCAATAACGGTTCCCCTTCGGCTCCTGATTCTTTTGTTCGATCTAGAACAGCAACCTTTTCTACTGTAGCTGGTAATTTTTCAAGAAGGTTTTCGGTAGGAAATGGACGATATAAATGAATATTGATAAAACCAACTTTGCGTCCTTGTTGATTGAGATAATCGACTGTTTGTTTGATTACTGGTGAAGCCGACCCCATTGAAATAATGACTTCTGTTGCATCTTCAACCCCATAATAATCGGTTAAATCATACGTTGTTCCACGAAGATTGTTAATTTTTTTCATGTATTTTTGAACAATTTTTGGCATTTCTTCGTAATTTTTATTGACTGTTTCTCTTTGTTGAAAATGAATGTCAGGATTTTGAGCGGTCCCTGAAACAGTGGGATGATTAGGATTCATGCCTCCCATTCTAAAACGAGTTACAGCTTCCTGATTCACCATTTCTTTCAGGTCATCATAATCAATCACTTCGATTTTTTGTAGTTCATGGCTCGTTCTAAAACCATCAAAAAAGTTTACAAAAGGTAAACTACCTTCTAAACTAGCTAAATGAGCAACTGCCGACAAATCCATCACTTCTTGAACACTTGATTCTGCTAACATACAAAAACCTGTTTGTCGGGTAGCCATCACATCGCCATGATCACCAAAAATACTCAACGCACTTGTCGTTACTGCCCGAGCCGCCACGTGGAACACAGAAGGCAGCAATTCTCCTGCGATTTTATACATATTGGGAATCATCAACAGTAAACCTTGTGAAGCAGTATAAGTAGTGGTTAACGCACCTGTTTTTAACGAACCATGAACTACTCCCGATGCCCCAGCTTCTGATTGCATTTCAATAACTTGAACTTTTTGACCATAAATATTTTTTAAACCACTTTCCGCCCATTCATCCACCAACTCAGCCATTGTTGAACTTGGTGTGATAGGATAAATAGCGGCAACTTCTGTAAACGCATATGAAATATAAGCCGCTGCGGTGTTTCCATCCATTGTTTTTTTCATTTTTTCACCTTTTATCTTTCCTAAGCATTGCTTGTGACTGTTGTTTTTTGTGTTTTGACATACTGATCAATTGCATTAGCTGCGATTTTCCCAGCGCCCATCGCTAAAATAACGGTGGCAGCACCTGTGACTATATCGCCCCCAGCAAAAACGCCAGGTATTGAGGTTGCTCCTGTTTTAGGATCAGCCTGAATGTACCCCCATTGGTTTAGTTCTATTTCTGGATATGTTGATAACAAGACTCGATTTGCCCCTTGGCCAATTGCCTCGATTACTGCATCAGCAGGAATGGTAAACGTGCTGTCTGGAACCGGTTCTGGTCGTCGTCTTCCAGACACATCTGGTTCACCTAAAACCATTTTGACACATTCAACACCGGCTAGATTTCCTTGTTGGTCATCTAAATAAGCAATTGGATTCGTTAACCAATAATAGTTAATTCCTTCTTCAAGGGAATGGTGGTATTCTTCAATTCTTGCTGGTAATTCTTCTAACGAACGACGATACACAATGTTCACATTTTCAGCGCCTAATCGTTTGGCTGAACGAGCGGCATCCATTGCAACATTCCCGCCGCCAATCACAACAACATTTTTAGCACGTTTAATCGGTGTATCATATTCTGGAAACTCATAGCTATGCATTAAATTGATTCGTGTTAAAAATTCACTAGAAGAATAAACCCCATTTAAACTAGTTCCTGGGATTCCCATAAAATTTGGTGCCCCTGCACCAACCGATAGATAACAGGCATCAAACTCTGACATTATTTCTTCCATCGTAATCGTTTTACCTACTACCACATTGGTTTTTATTGTTACACCTAAGGCTTCAATACTCGCAATTTCTTGTTTAACAATTTTTTTCGGTAATCGAAATTCAGGTATGCCATAGGTTAATACGCCACCAGCTTCATGAAGCGCTTCAAAAATAATTACTTCGTAGCCGAGCTTTGCCAAATCCCCCGCAACTGTTAACCCAGAAGGACCAGAACCGACCACTGCGATTTTCCCTTTTGTTGGTTCCGCTGTTTTTTTTGGAAACATGTGATTTTTTAATGCCCAATCGGCAACTAAACGTTCTAATTTGCCAATTGCCACTGGTTCAAAGTTTTTGGCTTTCCCTAATTTACAAACTTGTTCACATTGTTTCTCTTGCGGACAAACGCGTCCACAAATAGCAGGTAAATTCGTATATTTACTTAAAATATTGGCTGCTTGTTCCATGTTTCTTTCACGAATAGCTAAAATAAATCCAGGAATATCAATCATCACGGGGCATTTAGCAATACAAGGTGCATTTTTACATTGTAAACAGCGAATCGCTTCTTCTTGCCCTTCTGCTAATGTATAGCCTAAGCAAACCTCTTCAAAATTATTCTTTCTGATAGTAGGTGCTTGTTCCGCAATCGGTGTTTTTATACGACTTTTTCTAGCCATTTTTCTCCACCTGCTCTTTCAAACGATCTGTAAAGCAAACTGCTTCTTCTTCCTGATATTGCTTCATTCGATTAATGAATTCATCCCAATTTACTTCATTGCCTTTAAACTCAGGTCCATCAACACAGGCAAATTTCATGGTGCCATCAACAGTGACCCGACAACCGCCACACATGCCTGTTCCGTCAATCATAATAGGATTCAAGGAAACATAAATTGGTAATTGATGTTTTTCAGCTGTCAAGGTACAAAATTTCATCATGATGCTGGGCCCAATCGCCCAACTGCACGCTACAGATTCACGTGCAATAACTTCTTCCATCGCTTCTGTTACTAAGCCCTTTTTACCTAATGAACCATCATTCGTTGTAATGATTAGTTCATCCGAATAACGACGGCATTCTTCTTGTAACAGAACTAACTCAGCTGTTCGTGCTCCCAAAATCGTAATCACTCGGTTGCCTGCTTCTTTTAAAGCCTTGATAATTGGATAAATAGCCGCGATACCAACCCCGCCACCGACAACCATCACCGTTCCATATTGCTTCACTTTTGTGGGCATACCTAAAGGTCCAGTGATATCCAACAAAGAGTCTGAAGTTTTAAGTTGGGAAAGTGCAGCTGTTGTCTTACCGATTACTTGGAAAATAATTCGAATACTGCCTGCTTGTGGATTTGTCTCCGCAATCGTTAAAGGGATCCGCTCTCCTTTTTCGTCAATTCTTAAAATAACAAACTGGCCAGCCTGGGCATGTGTCGCTATTCTTGGCGCTTCCAGCCAAAAATCAAATGTATTACTAGATAATTGAGTCGACTGAAGAATATTAAACATTGAAATACCTACCTTCATCATTCCTTTTCATTCTGACTCCTACTTTCTTAAACCTTTAGGCAACGCTATCAGATAAAGTGGTGGCAACACTTTTAACAAATGTTTTTAGCATTTCGATGTCTTCTTCTTCTGCATTGTTTTCAATTTCAACTGTTTCAGCTACTTTTTTAGCACCAGCTTTTTCAAAAGCTCCTACAAAATCATGCGCTGATTTACAGAAAAATTCACCATATTCACGATCACCGGAACCAACAACGCCAAATGGCTTACCTGCTAAATCCTTTTCAGTTAATTCATCAAAGAAATCTTCAAATTCAAAAGGCAGTTCCCCATCACCATAAGTATACGTTGCGATAATACAAGCATCTGCATCATCAAAGAAGTCTACATCAACTTCTGAACATTCTTCACGTTCTACTTCAACTCCAGCTTCTTGAAACTGTTCTTCCAAAATCTCGGAAATTTCTTCTGTGTTTCCAGTCATACTTGCATAAACAATTTTTACTAGTGCCATCTTCATTCATTTCCTTTCTTTTTTCCTAAATATTTCAATGCATTCAAATGCAATTGTAACCCCTTACATTAATTCTTAAAAAAATAACTTTTACAAATGATTTTATTCACAAACTAATCTAACTAAGTATGTACTCTTCCCCTTTCGAGATAGAGTTTTTTTACTACGTCTTTACTATACCACATTCCAAACCTTTTTAACAATATTTTTAAGGTAAAAAAAATATTATTTAGGTTTTTTATAAAACGTTTTTCCTTCTTCCAATCATAAAAATTGCTTCTAAAACCGCTCCCCCTAATGCACGAGCTTTGTCGGAGATCGTCAAGCAATCGACTTTTTCAACTGGTCGAGGATCTACATCTGCACACTTCAACCCTTGATAACATGTTACCTTTTCTGAAATCAATCCTCTCAAAGTCCCTGTCAGAGGTGAATAAACTGGAACCTGATCGATAAAGAATAATGCTTCCCCTTTCAACACGAGATCCCCTATGTTTTTAAGGTGGGTAACTTGTCCTGAAGCAGGGGCATGGACAACTCGTTCCGCACTTTTTCCGCCAATTTCACCTGGAATACCTGTATTAGGTAAAGCTGTTCCTTCAAAGTATAAACGTCCCAACCTATGGCCACGCATTGTCTCAATCACAACATCGACATCTTGCGGTGCTGAAAAGCCTGGTCCTAAAGCAATCGTAATCGGTGCCATTCCTCGATGCGTACCTAAATTTTTCTTAGCCAAAATCGCATCGATAACAATCAGTGGTTTCAATTGTTGAATAGCACTTGCTGTTTGATCGACAAAAACAGGCAGCTTATTTTGCTGCCAACATTTCGCGCAATCCTTTAATGAAGTAATTCGAACAGCAACCAAATCTTCCACTCTTTGTTCTTTCTGAAAAATAGCATCACAAACTGAAACAGTCCGCCGAATGGCCAGAGGACATTCTGTTTCTAATACTAGTATTTTAAAGCCAACGTGCCATAATTTTTGGATAACACCTGTCGCTAAATCGCCCCCTCCGCGAACAATCACTAATTTTTCTTGGATGTTTTGACTGATTTCTCCCATAAAATAAGTCCTTTCTCTAATTCCATATTGCAAGCAATAATCTTGTCTAATTTTTCAAAACAGCTTTTGGGTAATTGAAGACAGACATTCATCGCTTGAACGAACTCTCTTCGCGTATGGGTTTGATTTAAACATAAAATTCGTTGGCCTTGGCTCTCTTTAAACAATCCTTTTGGATGAGCAATCAGTTGAGCTAACAATGTTTCTGTGATTGGTTCTTGTAGTTGCGCATCGGTTAATTCCAAAAAAAGCGGCAACCGATGAATGGTCGTTTCATCTATCTTTTGACCAATCACAGAAATCGGAAGCACACCAATTGTGGTGGTTGTTTCTTTTAATATCACGGGTTCATAAGAGGACCAGCCTTTCAAAGGTCGTTGTTTGGACCCATCCGCTTCTAAAAAAACTTTCGTGAAGTGCTGAAACAATGTTTGAAACGAGGTCATTGCAGGCATTGTTAGTTTTGTTTGGTTGTTGATAGCGGTTCCTGCTAAAGTGATTCCGCAGATATTCGGCGTTATTTTTTCAAAATGGTTTGTATAAAAATAATCATACAATTGACGTTGGGGAAACCCAATTTTTGTGGTTGTACTAACCAGAACAGCTTCTTTTCGATATGTTTTTGCTAGCGCCCACATTAAGCTTGTTTTCCCACCACTACCAACAATCGACACAATCTCCTTTCCTTGTAAATCAAAACACTTTTTTAAGGACTCCACAGTTGGTACCTCCTTTCCCCAAGGTCATTTTTCACAGAAAAAATAGAGGCTACGCGTACTTTTGCTTCTTCTAAAAAACATACACTGCGAGTTATTTCCGCTTCATTAATGAGTAAACCGATCCCACAGCCATCCGTCAATGATGGTGGCAAAGTAAAGACGCGAACAGCCACCTTTCTTGTCAACAGTACTTGTTCCGCCTGAACAGCATAATGTGTATTCGGAAAGGTTAGCAAATACTCCATCTTTTCACCTTCTTTTTTTGTTAAAGCGTAATTACTTTAGCCGCTTGATTCATTGTTTCAACAATTTCGTACATATTAGTAATAGAGCCGATGGCTAAGGTGTCTGTTAAATGATAAAAATCTAAACAGGCCCCACACGTTTTAATCGTGGTTCCTTTCTCCGCTAATTGTTGCAAATCAGCTAAGGTATTCGCTGCTTGATTCGTTAAAAACGCCCCTCGATTAAAGAATAATAGCTGTGTAGGAACAGTTTCTGCTTCTGATAATGATTGAAGATAACTTTTCATTAATAGTCGTCCTAGCTGCTCGTCTCCAGTACCTAATTGATCGGAGCCAATCGTAATTACTAAATCTGTTGCTGACTGACTTGTTTGTTGAGTCGCTTCTTCAGGTACCGTAATTTTGACAGAGAAAACCGTGGCTTCTATCTGCTTTGCAGTCAAAGTGGCCTGTTTTTTAGCAGCTAATTTTTTCAAATTTTCAACAGCTACTTCGTTATCGACTAAAACTTCGATAGTGCCTCCAGCTAAACCTAACTCCGCCAAGGCTTTTTTTGTTTCAATCACAGGTATTGGGCAAGGTTTTCCCAACGCATCTACTAATTTCATATTTGGTCCTTCTCTCTATAAAAGTACTACTGCTTGTTGTTCTTTTGGCAGAACCTCACCAATAATTTTGGCAACAGGGTCCTCTTTTTGAATAGCTGCTAAACAGGCTGCCGCTTCGTCAGCAGCGACACTAATTAACAGTCCGCCAGATGTTTGTGGATCAAACAAAAGTTCTTGCATTTCCATAGAAATTTTTGAATAATCGATTGTCGTTCCGATTGTTTGGCGGTTTCTTTGCCCAGCTGCAGTGACTAAACATTCTGCGGCGTAGGCCAACGCTCCTGTAATGGTTGGTAATGCTTCTGTATCAATCAGTAATGTTACCTGATTATCAGCCATTTCTTTTGCATGAATTAATAGACCAAACCCAGTCACATCAGTACAAGCATGTACTGCGTAGGATCGAGCATTTGCAGCGGCATATTTATTTAAACGTTCCATCGAATCTTGTGCGATTTTTTGTTCCGTCTGCTTCGCTAATTGCCCCCGAACAGCCGCTTGAATAATTCCTACACCTAATGCTTTAGTTAAAATCAAGACATCCCCCACCTGTGGCGTATTATTATGCCACAAATTTTCTGGATGAACTTCTCCAGTTACCGCTAAGCCATACTTGGGTTCATGGTCATAAATCGAATGGCCTCCCGCCAGTAAAGCACCCGCTTCCTTTAATTTTAAACTGCCACCCAAGAGCATTTGTTCCAACCATTCTTTTGACATCTTTTGTGGAAAACAAACAAGATTTAACGCATAAAGGACTGTACCGCCCATGGCATAGACATCACTTAAAGCATTAGCGACCGCAATTTTTCCAAATGATAACGGATCATTGACCATTGGCGAAAAAAAATCTACCGTTGAAATCAAAGCTTTTTCAGACGTTATTTGGTAAACAGCAGCGTCGTCGGCATGTTCAAATCCGACGAGTAGCCGCTCATTTGCCGGTGTTTCGGGTAAGTGTTGCAACAATTGGTTCAGTACACGGGATTCAATTTTTGCCCCGCAGCCACCTGATGTACATTGTGATAAAAAATCCATGCTGTCCGCTCCTTCTCAAATTAGTAGTTCTTGTAAAGCGTGAATTGTCCAAGTAATTTCTTCAGGCGTTGTCTGCCAACCAAAGCTAAAGCGTAAGGTGCCAGTTGCTAAAGTCCCAGCTGTTTCATGGGCTAATGGTGCACAATGCAAACCTGCGCGCGTCATAATGCCATATTGTTCTGCTAGTTGCTGTGCCACCACTGTTTCTTCCTGATTCCACAGTGTGATAGAAACAACAGGGACAGTTTGTGCCACGTCCTTGGTTCCTAAAATTGTGACAGGTAACCCTGATAAACCATTAAAAAAATTCTGCATTAAGGTTCGTTCGTGCTTTTGAATCGCTGCTAACCCAATTTTATTCAACTCTTTAACAGAACTATTTAAGCTTAGAATACCTAAACTGTTTAACGTACCAGCTTCAAATTTATCTGGTAAAAAAGAGGGTTGATCAAAGGAATTAGAATGGCTACCAGTACCGCCCGTTATCAGTGGTTTGACCGCTTCAGCCCCTTGCTCACTAAAAGCTAACCCACCAATACCTGCTAATCCATATAAGCTTTTATGTCCAGTAAAGGCTAACACATCAATGGCCATCTGGGTCATTTTTATTGGTAAAAATCCCGCCGTTTGAGCCGCATCCAAAACAGTTAATAATCCTTTCTGTTGGGCCCATTGAAAACATTCTTCAATGGGTAAAATGGTGCCTAAGACATTGGATGCGTGTGTCATCACCAAGGCTTTTGTATTCGTTCGCCAGGCTCGCTGAATATCTTCTACATCTAACAGGCCAGTTTTTTGACAAGCAACATATGTGACTGAAATGCCTCGTTCTTTCTCAAGCAAGTGAAGAGGTCTGGCTACTGCATGATGTTCTAACATAGTCGTAATCACATGGTCGCCAGGTTGTAAAATCCCCGCTAATGCAAGATTTAAGGAAGCTGTTGCGTTATTCGTAAACGTAATCTGAGCCGCACTGGGTGCCTGAAAAAAGTCTGCTAACAATTGACGTGTCTCTAAAAGAGGAAGCCCCTCTCTAAGCAAAGGGGCATTTCTTCCGTAATTCATGAACTGATTTTCTGCTAAATAGGCAGTCAAAGCCTCAATGGTTGCTGGAAATTTTTTATAGGAAGTCGCTGCATAATTTAAATAAACCAAGTCCTTCATACGCTTTTCCTCTCTAACTGTTGGTTTCTTGAATTAATTTTCTGTACTCTTCTGGCGTATCGATATCTTTTAAACGGCCAGGAGTCGCTATTTTCAACATCTGAACTGCTTCTGGAAAGCGTTCACAAATCATGCGTCCGCCTGTTTCACCAGTCAATGTTAATAGTTCTTGTCGAAATTGATTACCGAATAATACTGGACTACTAGGACAACCATCTTTTTGTAATGGCACTACAATTTTATTTCTCTGACATTTATCTAACACGGGTTGTAGCATTTTAGGTGTTAACAATGGTTGATCACTAGGTAAGTATAAATAGCCAGCTCCCCGAGCTTGTTCGGTTCCTAAACGAATACTGCTACTTTGTCCTTCTTGCCATTGATGATTGAGAATCAACTGAATGTTCTTAGGTAAAGGAAACGCTGGCTGATTCTCAGGCGAAACAACTAAAATCCGTTCTAATACGTCTAATTGATTCACTAAGGTTAACGTGTGCTCTAAAAATGTTTTTCCTTGATATTTTAAGAACAATTTATTTTGGCCCATCCGTTGTGAATTGCCCGATGCTAGAATAATGACACTAACGAGTGACATGAGTTGTCTCCTTTTATCTTTTTTTCTTTTGATAAGGGGTATTTTCTAAAGGCAGACTTGGTCGGAGCTGACCATCCAAGGCGAAATATGCGCCTGCTAAAGCTGGTGCGGTAGGGATCGTTGCTAACTCACCTACGCCTTTAATTCCATAGGCTAAACCTTCGTGAAGATTGTCAGCATGAACCAAAATTGTTTCGATTGGTGGTACTTGAGTAGCGTTCACTAATCCTAGCGTTGCATATTTTGCTTTAACATAGCCTTCTTCTAAGGCAAATTTTTCAGTTAAAGCATACCCCATGCCCATCGCAATCCCACCTTCAATTTGACCTTTAGCAGCTCGTGGATTCACCACTTGCCCCATATCATACGCAGCCACAAATTTAGCTACTTTTCCTTTGTCATCTAGAATAGCTACTTCAGCAGCATAACCATAGCCAGCATGACTAACTGGACTTTTTTTATCATTAATTAACGGATCCGTTTTCGCTGAATATTCCCCATAAAATTCTTCGCCTTCCAAATCGCTTAAAGCACGTCCCATATCAAGTTCATACCGTAATTGCATTGCCGCTCTTCTAGTTGCTTCTCCTGTGAAGAGTGACTGCCTCGAAGCCGTTGTTGTTCCTGAATTCGGCGTTCTTCTCGTATCAGGTGCTTCCGCAACAATCATTTCTGGTGGTAAATTTAATGTTTCACAGGCAATTTGCGTCGTAACGGTTGCCATCCCTTGACCGATACAAGCAGCACTTGTGCGGACATGTATTTTTCCTTCTTCAACAGAAATAATACAACGCCCTGTATCAGGTAGCCCCACACCCACGCCACTATTTTTAAAGAAACTAGAAATTCCAGCAACTTCCGCTTGTCCATAGACGTCTTTAACTGCTAACAAGGCTTCTTTTAACGCCGCATTTTTCGAGACCAATTGTCCATTCGGTAAAGTATCTCCTGGGGCGACGGCATTTTTAAAGCGTATTTCCCATGGTGATAGTCCGACTTTTTCTGCTAACAAGTTTAAATTACTTTCAATTGCAAAAGCCGTTTGGCAAACACCAAATCCACGAAATGCACCTGCTGGCGGATTATTAGTATATACAGCAAACCCTTCCACATCAATCGTTTGATACTTGTAAGGACCTGCCGCATGTGTACAAGCCCGTTGCAATACTGGTCCTCCTAAAGAAGCATAGGCCCCAGTATCCGCATAAATCACTGCTTTCATTGCAGTTAAATTGCCTTCTTCATCACAGCCGGTCGTAAAGTCCATTTCCATGCCATGGCGTTTAGGATGAACCATCAAACTTTCTTCACGGCTTAGCAGTACTTTTACTGGTTTCTTCAATAACCAAGCGGCTAAGGATGCATGATGCTGAACACTCATGTCTTCTTTTCCACCAAAACCACCACCAACAAGTTTTGATTGAACATGAATTTTTTCCTTGTCTAGTCCTAACATCCGAGCCACTTCCCGTTGTTCATCATAGATACTTTGACCCGCACTAAAGAGTAAAATGCCCTCACCTTCAGGCTGTGCAATCGCACACTCGGGTTCCATAAAGGCATGTTCGTTAATTGGTACGGAATAATGTTCTGTCACTACAAACGCAGAATTTGCTAATACTTCATCTGCGTTGCCACGTACCAAGTGTTCATGAGACAAGATATTGCCCTTTTCATGAATAGCTGGTGCACCTTCTGCTAAAGCAGCTTCACAAGAAGTAAGCGGTATCATTTCTTCGTAATCAACTTCCACTAAATTTTTTATCTCTGGTAAGGTTTCTTTTCTTTTTGAAACAACGAGTGCCACTGCATCCCCAACATACCGTGTTATTTCACCTTCTGGAATCATTACATCCCAATCGGAAATAAATTCTAAATGACCAATTTTATTATTTCCTGGAACGTCTTTAGCTGTGAACACAGCCACACAGTCAGGATGCGCCAATGCTTGGGTACTATCGATTGATAGAACTTTTGCGCGAGGATAGGCACTCCGCAAAGCTGATGCATGAAGCATTCCTTCTATGTCAATGTCATCTACATAAATCCCTGTGCCTAATGTTTTCTCCACTGCATCGACCCGTTGGAAGTCTTCCCCTAATTTACCATTTGAATGTTCTTCTGGAATGCTCGTTTCTTCACAAAACATTTTAGCAGCTAACTGAATGGCTTCTATTATTTTCACATATCCTGTACAACGACAAATGTTTCCTCGTATAGCTTTCTGAATGTCTTCTTTTGTGGGTTCGGGTTTCTTGTTCAATAATCCTTGTGCCGAAATAACCATCCCAGGGATGCAATACCCGCACTGAACTGCACCCGTTTTTGCGAACGCATAGGCATAGACATCTTTTTGCCGTTGGCTTAAACCTTCGATTGTCGTGACTTCTTTACCAGCTAATTTTTCTAGAGTAAACAAACATGCTTTGGAAGCCTTTCCATTTACTAACACCGTACATGCACCGCAAGAGCCTTGGTTACAGCCATCTTTTGTTCCAGTTAGGCCCAGATCCTCCCGCAAAAAGTCCATTAATTTTTTGTTTGTTTCACAGGTTTCACTTTGACCATTTACAATAATTGAATACATTTCTTGCACCTCGATTTCTGATATAGTTTAGTGTTCAATCACCTAGATTATACCACAAATCTTCGTTCTAAAAATTATTTTTTAGCAAAAAAACTTTTTTTATTTAACTTGAAGGTCCTCATTATTGATAGCGCTGTTGAATTAATTCTCCCGCGATGCTAATCGCTAACTCTTCTGGTGTTTCGGCTGCAATATTTAAGCCAATTGGCATGAAAATTCTTTCAATTTCATTCATTGTATAACCGACCTCTTTTAACCGTCGAACTTGTGAAGCAATTTTGTGTTTGCTCCCCATCACACCAATATATTTGGCTGGTGTTTCCAATAACTGTTTGGCAACGATGAAATCAAAATTGTGTCCTCTGGTAATTACTATACCATAATCGTCCGCCGTTATTTCAATAAACGCAGCTAAATTTTCTAAAGGAATAACCCGTAGTTCCTCAGCTTGTGGAAAAGCTTGTGCCGTCAAAAATTCTGGACGATCGTCCACTACAACGCAATAAAACGATAAATAGTTTAAAATAGGTACCAATGCGCGTGCGACATGACCACTTCCAAAAATATACACTTTCCCTACTTGGAGGATCGCTTCTGTTAAAAAAGTGATTTCCTCTTTTTGCTCACAATGGATACCTTTAGGTAGCAAACTTAATTCCCCCTCCCAAGAAGTGGAACCAATCAATTCGCCTGTTTCACTATAAAAGGATACTTTTCCTAAATTGTTTTGATCTAGTTCAGTCATTAACCAACCTTGTTGATTATTTTGAAAATGCGTTTCTATGGACTCACACAACTCTTTTAAAAATGGCGTTTCCCATGAAAGATAATGGAAAAAAATCGTGACATTTCCGCCACAGACCATGCCTAAATCAGCAATATTATTCGGGGCTAAAATAAATTGACGTTGTGCATTTTCTTTCTCAATAAGTAGCTTTTTTGCCACTTGTTCAGCCTGAAATTCAACCGCGCCACCACCAACAGTTCCGGCTATTCTACCTTCGGCGGAAACCAGCATTCTAGCCCCTTGACTTCGTGGTGTGGATCCTGAACTTGTACCAATCGTTAATAACATCGTGTCTTGCTTTTCCAATATTGCCTGTTTCAAACGCTGAAATACTTCTCTCATTTCAGTTCCTCCGATACTACATCCTGTTCTTTAAATATTTCTTCAAAGCATGCCTCTACCTGTTGATACACTTTTTTCTCAAATAAAAGATATTGATCAATCAACTCTTTTCCTTGATCCGTAACAATTGACCCGCCACCATTACAACCGCCAACGCTTTTGATAATTAATGGAAAAGATAGCTCTTCTTCAGCTACCCGCACAATCCGCCATGCCTTATTATAAGACATTTTCATCTCTTTTGCCGCTAAGTTTAGTGAACCAGTTTGCTGAATTTTTTGTAAAACTTCGACAACGCCAGGACCAAAAAAGTTCCGATCTGTTTTTAATTTTAAGTTCAAGGAATACGTAAACATCTTCTCCTCCTTTATTCGTTCATTTTTTTATAGATAACGTAAGGGAAAAAGGATACGAAAGCTTACTCACTTTCGTATCAAAAAAAGCAATCTTCACTCAAGTGCTACACGTTTTTTTGGTTTTAAAATGACATTTAAAAGGACTGCTACCAAAGTGGTTAAGATAACTTCCGAATTACCGAAAATCGTTGTTACCCAAGTTGGAAAACCAGCTAAGCTTCCAGTAGACAATGTGACACCAATTCCAAATGCTAGAGCTGTTCCGACAACCCCAGTATTTCGAGGAGTCATTTCCTGCGAAGCAATCATCCGAATACCTGTCATAGAAATAGAAGCAAAAACTGAAATCGTTGCACCACCAATTACCGCGTAAGGAATCGTAGTTAATAACGCAGCTACTTTCGGAACAAAACCAGCAATTAATAATATAACTGAAGCGAAAACCAGAACATACTTATTAATCACTTTTGTTACCGTAACCAGACCAACATTTTGTCCAAAAGTTGCCACTGGGATTGATCCAAATAAACTGCCAATAAAGTTAGTGAAACCACTCCCCATAATTCCGCCAGATAATTCTTCATCCGTTGCATCCCGATCCATTGCCCCAACCGTTGTTGCTGTAAATTGACCGATGGCTTGAACAGCATCAACAATAAACATCACTACAAGCGTAAAGATTGGTACCAATTGAAAATCCAGTCCAAAGTGAAACGGGGTAATTACCTGAACGATTTTAGCATTTTGAACTGGCTCAAAACTAACCATCCCTAAAGCTAAAGAAATCAAATAACCAATAACCATTCCGTTTAAAATTGCTGATAACTTCAAAAATCCTTTTGCAAAATAATTGAAGTAAAAAACAATCGCAAAGGTTAATAATGCAACTAACCAATTCCGGGCTGAACCAAAATCAGCACTACCAGCTCCTCCTGCCATATACTTAATCGCAACTGGAAACAGGGATAGTCCAATACTTAAAATAACCGTTCCTGTTACTAAAGGCGGAAACAACACACGGATTTTTTTAATGAACAAACCAACAATAATAACAAGAATACTGCCAACTAATTGGGAACCAAAAATTGCTGCAATCCCAAAATCAGCTCCGATGGCCATCAAAATCGGTACATACGCAAAACTTGCCCCCATCATAACTGGTAACCGTGAACCCACTTTTCCAAAAATAGGGAAAAGTTGAATTAACGTTGCAACTGCTGAAAAAATCAATGATGTTTGAATCAAAATAGTCGTATCACTAGGACTTAATTGGCAAACTTTGGCAATCATGATTCCCGGTGTGACAATCCCTACTACTGCTGCGACAACGTGTTGCAATCCCATCGGAATTGCTTCAGAAATTGATAGTTTCGCATCATATTCAAATAATGCTTGCTCTTTTTTTTCATTCATAGGATCGTTTCCTTCTTCTTTTTATTCTAAAAGGATTGTTCCCCTTAATCAGTAAAGAATGCAATCCTTTTTCCCTCAGAAACATCTTAAAAATTATCCTTTGACAGCAACTGCTTCAATTTCAAATAAACCATCTTTTGGCAACTTGGCTACTTCTACACAAGAACGTGCAGGCAAAACTTCTGAAAAGTAATTCCCATAGATTTCGTTAATTTTGCTAAAATCAGACATATGTTGTAAAAACACCGTTGTTTTCACAACATTATCATAGGTCATCTCGACCTCTTTTAAAATCGAACCTAAATTGATAAAAGCTTGTTTTGCTTGTTCTTCCACTGTAGTCTTCATTTCGCCCGATTGCGGATCTAATCCTAGTTGTCCAGAAATGTACAACGTATTTCCCGCTAAGACAGAATGTGAATAAGGCCCTACAGCAGCTGGTGCCTGTGCAGAATTAATCATTTTGTTTGTCATCGTTTTCCTCCATTCTATGATTCTTTATTTTCAATTAAAGTCCCTGTTTTTCCAGATAATCCTTCTTTGGCTTTTTCTAATAACGTAATCAATGTTTTTCGACCTGGCTTAGATTCAGCAAACTTAATCGCTGCTTCAACTTTTGGTAACATTGAACCTGGAGCAAACTGACCTTCTTGCGCATATTGTTTCATTTTTTCTGTTGAAACATTCCCTAAGGCTTCTTGATTTTCTTTACCAAAATTAATACAAACTTTTTCAACTGCTGTTAAAATCACGAGCAGATCAGCATCTACTTGTTCAGCCAGTCGTTCACTACAAAAATCTTTGTCGATGACTGCATTTACACCTTTTAGTCGGTTCCCTTCTTGAATGACTGGGATGCCACCACCGCCGCCAGCAATGACTGTTTGGCCAGCATCAACCAATGTTTGAATCGTGAGAAGTTCGACAATATTTTTTGGTTTAGGAGAAGCGACGACTTGGCGATAACCACGGCCAGCATCTTCCATCACTTGTATATTTTTTTCTTTGACTAATTGTTCTGCTTCTTCTTTTGTCATGAAGCGGCCAATTGGTTTCGTTGGTTTTTTGAACGCCGGATCATTTTCATCCACGACCACTTGAGTGACTATGGTGGTGACGGCTTTACTTATATTTCGCTGACGCAACTCTTCTTGTAGCGCATTCTCTAAATCATAGCCAATGTAACTTTGACTCATGGCTACGCACATGGATAACGGAACAACTGGATATTGTGGATTATTAAAGGAAAATTCTTCCATAGCTAATTGAATCATCCCCACTTGAGGACCATTGCCATGAGATAAAATAACTTCATATCCTGCTTCAATCAAATCTGCAATCGCTTTGGAGGTCTGTTTTACGGCAGTCATCTGCTCCGTCAAATTATTTCCTAAAGCATTGCCACCTAAAGCTACTACGACGCGTTTGCCCATTGCTTCACCTCATTTTCTGTTTTATAAAAAGGACGATGCTTTTTCTTTTTCACAACGAGTTTTCGTATTAACTGTCTGTTGTCGTTGCATGAAGTCAACGCACATGACTAAGCGTTCTTGACTCGAGACAATCACACATTCATGAATAGACTTGGGAAGGTCTTATTTGTTCATGTTGAAGAGGCAACTTCTAATGATTCATTGTGTAAAGAAAAAGCATCTGTCTTCATGCCAAATTCATTATTTTACTTCTCTTGGTGTCGCTTTATCCGCTAAGTCTGTTAAGGTTTTTTGCGGATTTTTTACTTTACTTAAGAAAATCATAGCCGCAATAACATACGGTTTGTAGCTAGCTTCTTTGTAAAGTTCGACCCGATAACGATCGAAAACAGAAGCTTCCACTTCGCCTTCTTCACAACTAACGCCAGTAATATCAGCTGGTAGACAATGCATATACAAAGCTTTGCCGTCTTTCGTTGTTTTCATCAATTCTTCTGTACATTCCCAATCTTTGTGCTTTTTATTTTGAGAAAGTAATTCTTGTTCTAATTGATCAATTCCTGCTTGGTCACCATTGCCATATAATTCAGTTCGCTTTTCCATTGCCGCAAAAGGTGCCCAGCTTTTCGGATAAACAACATCCGCATCTTTGAATGCTTCTGCCATACTATTCGTTTTAGTAAAGTTTCCACCAAATTCTGCCGCATTTTTCTTCGCAACTTCTTCTACTTCTGGCATAATTTCATAACCTTCTGGATGTGCTAAGACGACATCCATTCCTAAACGGGTCATTAGACCAACAATTCCTTGAGGAACAGATAATGGTTTTCCATAAGATGGTGAATACGCCCAAGTCATGGCAACTTTTTTCCCTTTCAGGTTTTCAATGCCACCAAATTCATGAATTAAATGCAACGCATCCGCCATTGCTTGCGTCGGATGGTCAATATCACATTGTAAATTCACTAACGTTGGGCGTTGTTCTAATACCCCATCTTTATATCCTTCTTGGACAGATTCTGATACTTCGTGCATGTAAGCATTACCTTTACCAATGTACATGTCATCACGAATACCAATGATATCAGCCATAAAAGAAATCATGTTTGCTGTCTCACGAACAGTTTCTCCGTGAGAAATTTGACTTTTTCCTTCGTCTAAATCTTGAACTTCTAAGCCCAAAAGATTACACGCTGAAGCGAAACTAAAACGTGTTCTTGTAGAGTTGTCGCGGAATAAAGAAATCCCCAAGCCACTATCAAAGATTTTAGTTGAAATATTATTTTCTCTTAAATAGCGTAATGTATCGGCAACTGTGAAAACAGCTTCTAATTCATCTCTTGTTTTTTCCCAAGTTAGGAAAAAGTCATTTTC
Organism: Enterococcus sp. DIV0294; assembly: GCF_050558155.1. Classification (NCBI taxonomy): domain Bacteria; kingdom Bacillati; phylum Bacillota; class Bacilli; order Lactobacillales; family Enterococcaceae; genus Enterococcus; species Enterococcus sp. DIV0294. The sequence continues at coordinate 2,079,348 of NZ_CP187889.1, forward strand.
GTACATTTTTTCAAATTCTAATTTATCTAATTTCTCAATATATTCTTTAAACGTTTCCATTCCATCTGCTCCTTTTTTCTTGTCTAATAATCCTTTACTTAACCACAATAGACCGTTGGTAATGCCGCATAAACGGCTGCACAACGAACCAAATCATCTTTCCAAGTTTTTTCATTTGGTGCATGTGCTTGTGCTTCCGCCCCTGGCCCGAAACCAATACAAGGAATACCATTACGTCCCATAATTGAAACGCCATTTGTTGAGAAGGTCCACTTATCTAACAATGGGCGTTCTTCACGCATTTCCACTGTTTCTACAGAGCCTTTCCGTGTTTCTCCATAGAGATTTTTATGCGTTTCCATCAAGGCTTTTGTTACATCATGATTTTCTGGAATTACCCACGTTGGGAAATAACATTCAATTTCATAAGTTAAATCAGTATAAGAAGGACGATCATAGTTGTACATTAAAACCGTCACATCATCTCCATATTTTTTAACAGCTGGTAAATTGCGAATTTCTTCTAAACAACTTTCCCAAGTTTCTCCAGCAGTCATTCGACGGTCTAGTGAAACGGTACAGCCATCCGCAACAGCACACCGACTTGGTGAAGAATGGAAAATTTGCGAAACAGTCACCGTACCACGACCTAAGAAACGGGCTTCTTGCCACTCTGGATTGTACTTAGGATCTAACATACGAACTAAACCACGAATCGCTGTGCTTTCTGTATCTCCATTGTTGTTTAAGGCACGAACATCTTGTAAGATATCCGCCATTTTGTAAATGGCATTATCTCCACGTTCTGGAGCTGAGCCATGACACGAAACGCCTTTGACATCAACTTTAATTTCCATTCGGCCTCGTTGACCACGATAAATCCCACCATCTGTTGGTTCTGTTGAAACAACAAATTCTGGACGGATACCGTCTTCTTTGATAATGTATTGCCAGCATAAACCGTCACAGTCTTCTTCTTGGACAGTAACTGTTACTAAAGCAGTATATTTTTCTGATAATAGACCTAAATCTTTCATGATTTTAGCGCCATAAATAGCCGAAACAATCCCGCCTTCTTGGTCAGATGTACCGCGACCACCGATCTCAGTTTCTGTTTCATAACCATCGTAAGGATCAAATTTCCAGTTACTCATTTCACCAATTCCGACAGTATCCATGTGCCCATCAAAAGCAATTAATTTTTCACCAGACCCCATATAACCAAGTAAATTTCCTTGAGGATCAATGTCAATTTTATCGAAACCTAATTTTTCCATTTCGGCTTTTGCTCGCGCAATTTTGTTGCCTTCTTCTGCACTTTCTCCTGGAATTTTGACAAGGTCTCTTAAAAATTTGACCATATCTTCTCTGTAACCTTCTGCTGCTGCATTTACTGCATTAAAATCCATTCCTTTTCCCTCCATAAAATTTTTTTATAATTGTCTGGATCAGTGTCCCCTTCGGTAGAAAACATTAAAACGTTTGACGTCTCATCCAGTTGCAATGCCTCACGTAATTCTTGATAGTCGGGATCTTGCATCACTGTAGCTACTAAGCCCATTGCTACTGCCCCAGATTCGCCTGATACAACTTGCGGATCCCCTTTTAATGGCGCTCCCAACATACGCATTCCCTTTTCAGAAACCCAATCTGGTGCTGAAACAAAGAAGGATGTATGATTTTTTAGAATATCAAAAGAAATCGTATTAGGTTCTCCACATGCTAGGCCAGCCATAATTGTCTGTAAATCACCATCGACAAAGCGAATTTCTCCGTCTTTTTTAATTGCTGATTGGTATAAACAATCAGCCGCCTGTGCCTCAACTACGACCATAATCGGTGGGTTTTCTGGAAAAGCATTAGCAAAATAACCAATCACCGCACCAGCTAAACTACCGACACCAGCTTGAACAAAAACATGACTAGGTCGTTCAGAGCCAAATTTTCTTAATTGTTGAGAGGCTTCTAACGCCATCGTTCCGTATCCTTGCATAATCCAAGTCGGAATTTTTTCATATCCGTCCCAAGCGGTGTCTTGAACCATGACACCGTTTTCAGTTTCTTCGGCCATTTTATTAGCCATTCGTACACATTCATCGTAATTAACTTCTTCAATTGTGACGGTTGCGCCTTCTTTTTCAATATTTTCTTTTCTCGTCTGTGTTGAACCCTTCGGCATGAGTACAACTGATTTTTGGCCTAATTTATTCGCAGCCCAAGCGACTCCTCGTCCATGGTTACCATCAGTTGCTGTAAAAAACGTAGCTTGTCCAAAAGCTGATCGTAATTGATCAGAAGTTAATTCATCATATGTTAGTTCCGAAACATCTTTCTTTAATTTTTCGGCAATATAGTTAGCCATGGCAAAAGAACCACCTAAGACTTTAAAAGCATTTAAACCAAAGCGATAAGATTCATCTTTAACAAAGAAATCATTTAACCCCAGATAAGCGGCCATATGATTCAATTCTGCTAATGGTGTTTCTGAATACTGTGGAAAACTTTTGTGAAAAGCCAAAGCTTTCTCAATTTTTTCTTTAGACATCAGAGGTAAGTACTTATCCTCCGTCTTCGGCATTTCATTTGCTGTCCATTTAATTTTTTCCAAAAATACTTCTCCTCCTTCTATTTTTAAGTTGCTTTACGAAAAACAAATTTACCTTGATTTGCCAAGATGACTTGCCCAGCTTCAGCAACTTTTTGACCTCTTAAATAAACCATTCGAGCCTGTCCTTGTGTTTCAAATCCTTCATACGGCGTATAGTCGACATTTTGTAACTGCGTTCTCGCAGCAATCACGCCGGTTGTTCTGGGATCCCAAACAACTAAATCGGCATCACTGCCTTCTTGCACCACACCTTTTTGTGGATACATCGAGAATTGTTTAGCAATATTTTCAGAAAGCAGAGCAACCATTTTTTCCAAGGTGATTCGGCCCTTCGCCACACCTTCCGTGTAAATTAATTCTGGTCTCGTTTCAACACCTGGCATCCCATTGGGAATTTTACTAAAATCATCTTCGCCAACTGTTTTTTGTCCGTGAAAATTAAAACTACAGTGATCTGTCGATATTGTATTGATTGCCCCCTCTTTAATCCCTTGCCACAAAGCCTGTTGATCCTCTCGTTTGCGTAGTGGCGGTGAGCAGACATATTTTGCTGCTTCAAAATTAGGCGCATCGTACAAGTGATCATCTAGTAAAAGATATTGAGGGCAAGTTTCTACATAAACTGATTGTCCTCTTTGACGAGCCCGTTCCACCGCTTCTAATGATCGTTTTGTGCTTAAATGCACAATGTTAACCGACAAATCAGCCATTTCCGCTATCATCAAATATCTTGCTACCGCTTCTGCTTCAACAGCCGCCGGTCTTGATAACGGATGATAGTGCGGGGTTAGCTTTCCTTGAGAAACATATGATTGGATTAATTCATCTACTAAATCACCATTTTCACAATGAACACCTAACATTCCATTAACTTTTTTTATTTCCTTCATCGCTTCAAAAATTTCCGCATCTGTGGTCCGCAAATTATCATAAGCCATATACATTTTGAAGGAAGTAATACCTGCAGCAATCATTTCCTGAATTTCAGCAGCTATCGTTGGTTTCCATTCAATCATGGACATATGGTAAGTATAATCACATGAACTCTTGCCTTCAGCCAATTGATTCCAAGTAGCTAAACAGTCTTTCAATGAGCCGCCTTTATTAGGTGTAGCCATATCAATAACCGTAGTCGTACCTTTGGCCACCGCCGCTTGGCTTCCAGTGGTAAAGTTATCCGCCGTACTTAACGAACCTTTGCCATTATTTAATTCCAGATGCGTATGCGCATCAATAAAGCCTGGTAATACATAACACCCCGTAACATCCTCAATCTGAGAATTTTCTACTGGTAAATTTGCCCCCATCTCTACAATTTGCTCGCCGTCAATTCGAATATCCAATTGACGACGATTATATGCAGATACGACGGTTCCACCTTTGAGCAGAATAGACATTTATTTATCCCCCAGTCGTAAATTTCCTTTTATGCTTGCATACAATAAGCATATTCTTCAATCATAGTTACCATTAATGCAATTAAATCTTCTGGTACATCTAATCCTTGATCTGTTAATTGAATTGTTGACACCGTTCCCCATAGACGCAGTAAACAAATTTTATCCACAGGATTTTGAACATAGAAACCTGAATTAGTACTGTCATAAAAATCAGCTTCACTGTTAAATAAGGTAAATTTGTCTTTGTAAGGGGCACTTGCATAAGGGCAAAATGTTTCACAGTTACCACATTCGTTACACATCCGATCAACATGGACAATTTGTGGTTTTCCTTCGACATACACAACAATATTTGCTCGGTTTGGACAGACATCCATACAAGATTCACAAATTGTGGAGCATTCTAAGCAACGACTAGCTTGACTACAAGACATCTCGTCTGTCACAAGGATACCCCGTTTGTTTCTAACAAATGCGACATCACTATTTAAATTATCTTTTTCATAGTGATGATTGTGGACAAGACAAATATTATTGGCCGCTTTGGTTGCATCAGCGATTGCTTCAACAATTGTGGCTGGTCCTAAATTAGCGTCACCAATGACATAGACGCCTGGTATATTTGTTTCCAATGTTTCTTGATTTGAAACGACTTTCCCATAGTTGTCCGTGTGAATGCCTAATGCTTGGTAAAACTCTGTATCTACTTTTTCACCAACAGCGGCAATCACTGTATCAGCAGAAATATCAATCATTTCTCCTGTACCAATTGGACGACGGCGTCCAGAAGCATCTCGTTCACCTAGGACCATTTTTTCACAAGTTAATTGTTGATTTTCATGTTTAATTGGCGAAAGTAATTCTAAAAAGTCAACACCATCTTCTAAGGCTAAATAAAGTTCTTCTTCATCTGCTGGCATATTGCGTTTATTCCGACGATAAACCACTGAGACTTTTTTAACACCAGGTAATGTTGTGGCTGCACGAGCACAGTCCATGGCTGTATTTCCGCCACCAACGACGACAATCTGTTCTCCGTAAGGATTAATCGTTGGATTTTCTCGATTTGCTTTTAAAAATTCTAACGAGTTCAATGCTCGTCCAGATTCTAAACGAAGGACCCCGTGTTTCCATGCACCAATGGCATAAATAACATTCGTATAGCCTTGGTTTTTCAATTCCGCCAATGATGGCGCCTCTTGTCCTGTACGGAATTCGGCTCCCATAAATTCCGCTAACTGAACGTCTTTTTGAACAGATTCCATAGAAATTCGAAATTCTGGTACAATCTGGCTACAAACGCCCCCAATTGTCTCGGATTTTTCAAACACAGTAACAGGCATGCCTTCACGTGCTAATAAATACCCAGCAGAGATCCCTGCAGGGCCTCCACCCACAACAGCTGTTTTAGGTGCATTTTCTTTTGGCTGTGGCTTTTCTAGTGTCGTCAATAATTCATCATAAGCATGTTTAGCTGCTTCTAACTTCACTTCCCGAATATGAATAGATTCTTCATAAAATTGACGTGTACATTTAGTCATACAAGGATGTGCACAAATGGTTCCAGTAATAAAAGGCAATGGATTTTTATCGACAATTACTTGCAAGGCCTTTAAATAATTGCCTTCACTGACATAACGAAGGTAAGCAGGAATATCCTGATTGATTGGACAACCACCGTCACTTCGACAAGGAGCAATATAACAATCTGTTAATGGAACTGTTTTTCTTAGTTTGGTACTTTCTGGTAATTTAATTGATTTTTGGTAACGTGCTTGTGTTTTAGCTTTCTCAACAACTTGAGCTAATTTATCCAAGTTGACATGAACCATCTGAGGATATTCTGCTGCGCTTAATACATTAGCAACTTGATTCATTCGTTGATAGCCACCAGGTTTCAACAGCGTCGTTGCCATAGTGATTGGCCAAATACCAGCATCAAATATTTCTTTACTATTGAAAATATCTGCACCGCCAGAATAAGAAATTTGTAGTTTCCCATCAAATGCTTCTGATAATTTTTGTGCCAATGAAATACTAAGAGGAAATAGCGAACGTCCTGACATGTACATTTCATCACCAGGTAATTCATTTGCTGCAATCGTTACCGGGAAAGTGTTCGTAATTTTAACTCCGAAGCTTAGATTTTTACTATTGGCTAATAATTGCAGACGTTGTAACATCGGTACTGCTTCTTCAAATTGTAAATCTTCTTTAAAATGGTGATCGTCAAAAACCATATAATCAAACCCTAGCTCATCCATCGTTTGACGCGCATATTCATAACCTAACATGGTTGGATTACATTTAATAAAGGAATGGAGCCCTTTTTCACTTAATAAATAGGCCGCAATTCGTTCAATTTCATCTGATGGACAGCCGTGTAAAGTCGACAGCGTAATAGAATGACAGACTTTAGGACTAATTGCTTCGATATATAAGTCATCTACTTTTTTAAAAGAAGATAGATATTTTTTGGCAGCTGCTTGGCATTCCGCCCAAATCGGCGTTCCTTCTGCGTTCTGCATTTCGTTAATATAACGATCAATTTTTGGTGATTGAATCCCTGCCAAATCATAGCCAACACTCATATTAAAAATGAAACCATTCGGGTCACCTAGCTCGAACTCTTTACTAAGTAACTTCAAAACAAACCATGCTTTGACGTATTCATCATAAGCTTGGGGAACACGCAGTTCTGTGGACCACTCAACGTTGTAACATTCATCCGCTGCTGCGATACATGGTTTACTCACTGGTAAATCTTCTCCATCCAGTATCTGGACTGTCTTAACTTCAAAAAAACGAGAACCTGTTAAATAGGCCGCAATAATATTTTGTGCTAATTGTGTATGAGGACCTGCTGCTGGACCACAAGGGGTTTCCATTTTTTCTCCAAATAACGAAATCGTTTTTGTAGGATCCGCATGATAAAATTTACGAATGCCAAAAATTGTGCCATCTTGTTGATACTCACTAAAAATCCAATTTAATAAAGCCTCAATTGAGATGGGATGCATAATATCACTCATTAACGTCACTCCTTTTATTTATAATGAAAGCTATTGATTTACTCGTTTCCAGAAAGATTGTGCTTGCGTTTGCGCATCATGCCAAACTTTCTCTTCATCAATTCCTTGAACTTCACGATTACGCATCCGAATTTCTCCATTAATCACCGTGTCAGTGACCATCCCACCATTCATGCCGAATAAAATGTGCATGTTATAATTCTCTTTTGTCATTGGTGTCGGGCCATGATAATCAACAATAATGACGTCTGCTGCTGCATCAGGTTCTAAAACGCCTAGCTTTGTTTTAAAATAGCGATTAGCCATTTGCGGATTATTATCAAACAGCATTGTGGGAATTTCTGCCCAACCCGCATTTGGATCAGCTAAATGATGTTTGTGGATAACATTTCCTACCTTATAAGATTCCGTCACATCATTCGTATAACCATCTGTGCCAAGCCCCATCAAAATACCATACTCATTAAACATGCGCATCGCAGGCGGGCAGCCGACCGCATTCCCCATATTCGACTCTGGATTCGTGACCACCATTGTGTCTGTATCTCTTAGTAATTCCATCTCATGAGGTCCAATATGGATGCAATGGCCTGCCATTGTCTGTTTTCCTAAAATTCCTAAATCAAATAATCGGTTCACAATCGGCTTCCCATATTTTTTCAAAGAATCATGAACATCGGCTAAATCCTCTGCAATATGAATATGATAACCAATCCCATCTGGCGTATTGGCTGCACATAATTCTAAAGAAGCATCTGATAAAGTAAATGCTGCATGCATACCCATCATCGCTTTTTGCATATCATCATTTCTTAAGGAACTGGCTTTAATAAAGGCGGCATTTTCTTGAACTGCTTCCCGCATTTTCTGCTCACCATCGCGATCAGAAACTTCATAACAAAGGCAGGTTCGAATCCCTAACTCGTCCGCTGCATTAGATAATTGGGTTAAACTCCCTGTAATTTCTCCGTAACTAGCATGATGATCAAAGACAGTTGTAACACCGTTGCGAATACTATCTAAATAAGCAACCTTACCACTTTGATAAGTGTCTTCTAATGTCAAGGCACGATCAATTCGCCACCATTGATCTACCAAAATATCCATGAAATTTTTAGGATGATAATTCGTTAAACTTAACCCACGTGCAAAGGTACTATAAATATGATTGTGCATGTTAATAAAGCCTGGCATAATCACTCCACCTTTAGCATCAATAAATGTCGCTTCTGGATAAGCTTGTTTTAAATCTTCTGTCGTTCCGACCTGTTTCACAACTTGACCATCAATCGCTACACACCCATTTTCAAAAAAATGATTCTGCGCATCCCGAGTGATTAAACGCCCATTTCCAATTAATAACATGTATTCTCCTCCTATTTTTCAACCTATTCCCCACAAGTGGCAAACGCTTACAAATCTATCGCTCAATCATTCACGAATATAGCTTGACTAGCTTGGCTAATCTATATCCCTAGGAAAAGCATTTGAAGCGCTTGCATTTTTTACTAACGAACTCATTAACTTGATTAAAGTATATCACCTTACCTAAAAAAAAACAATGCTACCTAAAAAATATTTTTTAGAATTTTAACAGCCGTTATCTTGTATTATTATTTTTATCATGCTATCATTATTTTTCAGAACAGGTAGTACGCGACATTAAAGGATTTAGCCCTGCCTATTCCCTTTAAAAATATTATGTTAAATTTGACACAATCTTATAAAAACTGTTTGTGCCAGGCACATTAGAAAGGAGCTTATTTATGTTATCCGACGAAAAACTTACTTTTTTAACACAAATTGCTAAAGGTTTAGCTGGTCAATTTGGGGAAAACTGCGAAGTCGTTATCCACCAAATCAATGAAGACAATATTAACAATTCTATTGTTTCCATCGAAAATGGTCATGTCTCTTCTCGTCATCTGGGCGATGGACCTTCTCAAGTAGTTTTAGAAGCCTTAAAAAAAGATCCCAGTGAGTTGAATGATCATATTAACTATCTAACCCGTACCCATGATGGTCGTATTTTAAAATCTAGTACAATGTATTTTAAAGATGAGAATGGTCAACTCGATGGTATTTTTGCTATTAACTACGACATCACTACATTGATCGCTGCAGAGTCAAACTTAAAATCTTTGATTTCCACTGCAGAACCTGAAGAAGATAAAGACCCTGATTACATTCCTCAGGATGTTAATGAGTTGTTAGACGATTTAATTCATGAATCAGTCAAATTAGTTGGCAAGCCGGTCCCATTAATGACGAAGGACGATAAAATCAAGTGTATTCAATTTTTAAACAATAAAGGCGCCTTCTTAGTCACTAAATCTGGAGACAAAGTTTCTAACTTCTTCAATATTTCTAAATATACGCTATACAGTTATATTGATGCGAAATAAAAATGGAAATCGATGGAGGTCGGGACAGAAGTGTTTAACTCCAAGAACCACGTAGGTACTGTTCAACATCTATTTGCTTTGCAAATAGTGTTTCTCAGCAATAAGAAGGAATTTCCGAAAATTATCATAAAACACAACGAGGTACGAGTTGATGTTGCATGATACCTACCCGGTGTTCTTTAGTTTTTGGAGACCAAGTAGGTATTGTTCATCATCGAAGCAACGCGGAGTGTTGCTTCTGTTCCCGCCGTTTATCAGTTTTTTTAAGCCTGGGACAAAAATCCAAAGTGATTTTTGTCCCAGGCCCTATTCTTTTTTCCTTCACTATTCTACTTTTTCTAAAAGACTTTTTAAATAATAGTAAGAAAAAGTAAAAGGAATTAATTTTTTATTTTAGTTATGGTATGATAGATTGAGTTTAATTTAAAATAACGAAAAATTAAAGATATAGAAATTGGGGGACAACAAATGGGGATTCGAAGTCATTTAGCAATTGCTGCAGGAAAAACTTCGCAATGGGTTTTACAAACATTTTTTAAAGGCGGCAGTAGCTACCCAGGGAAATTAGCCCTAAAAATCGATCCTAAAATTTTAGATACATTGGCAAAAGACTATGAAATTGTCGTAGTCACTGGAACGAACGGCAAAACATTGACAACTGCTTTAACTGTTAACATTTTACGCCAAGAATTTGATGAGGTATTAACAAATCCAACGGGTGCTAACATGGAGCAAGGAATTGTCTCTACTTTTTTAAATGCCAAGGCGAAAAAAGGACAAAAGAAATTTGCGGTGTTAGAAATTGATGAAGCAAGTTTAAGCCGTGTCACTAAATATATTCAACCAAAATTATTTGTTTTTACGAATATTTTCCGCGACCAAATGGATCGCTATGGTGAAATTTATACGACGTATCGCTTAATTATGGAAGGCGCCGCTGCTGCTCCTGAAGCAACTATTTTGTGCAATGGTGATTCGCCAATTTTTAATTCAAAAGAAACTGTAAATCCTCGCAAATACTATGGATTTAATCATTTACCACCGAAAGAGCAATTGGCTCATTACAATACAGATGGGGTTTTATGTCCAAAATGTAATCATATTCTTCATTATAAAATGATTACGTATGCTAATTTAGGTGATTACTATTGCCCAAATTGTGGCTTCAAACGCCCTGAATTGGATGTGCAGTTAACGGAAATGGTCCGGATGGATAACACATCTGCTGATTTTGTGATTGATGACGAAGAATACGGCATTGCTGTTGGTGGGATGTATAATGTTTATAATGCGCTAGCGGCCACAGCGGTAGCAGAATATTATCAGGTGGCACCAGATAAAATCCGAGCGGGCTTAGCTTATGATGAAAAAGTTTTTGGGCGTCAAGAAACTATTAAAGTTGGCGATAAAGAATGTACGTTAGTTTTAGTAAAAAATCCCGTTGGTTTAAATCAGGTCATTGATATGATGGGCTTAGCCCCTTACTCTTTCTCGCTGGTTTCATTATTAAATGCCAATTATGCAGATGGAATTGATGTCAGTTGGATTTGGGATGGTAATCATGAAGCCTTTGCTGATATGGACATTCCAAAAGTAATTGCTGGCGGTGATCGCCATGAAGATATGGCCTTGCGTTTAAAAGTTGCGGGTATTCCTGAAGAAAAATTACTAGAAATTCCTGATTTGGAGCAAGTAATTTCAGAAATTAAAACGTTGCCGACAGATCATGTCTATATTTTGGCAACCTATACTGCTGTTTTGCAATTAAGAAAATCATTAACAGCCCAAGGGTATATTCAAGGGGGAATGAATGGTGTCTAAAGAATTAGTCGTTTGTCATTTATATGGCAACTTATTAAATACTTACGGAGATAACGGAAATTTATTGATGCTTAAATATTTAACCGAAAAAATGGGCGTTACCTTCCGATCAGAAATTATTAGTATCTACGAACCGTTTGATCCCGAAAAATATGATTTAGTCTTTGTTGGTGGCGGTCAAGACTTTGAGCAACTGATCATCTCAGAAGACATTCAGAATAAAAAAGAAGCTTTGACTTCTTATATTGAAAATGACGGCGTCTTGTTAGCTATCTGTGGTGGTTATCAACTTCTAGGACATTACTATGTCGGCGCACAAGGCGAAAAAATTAAAGGAATCGGTGCGTTAGATCATTACACTTTGAGCCAAGACAACAATCGTTTCATTGGTGATATCGAAATTTATAATGAAGAATTTGATGAAACGTATTATGGTTTTGAAAATCATAATGGCATGACTTTTTTAGGCGAAGGTGAACGACCTTTAGGAACAGTCAAACAAGGCAAAGGCAATAACGGTCAAGATAATGGCGAAGGCGTTGTCTATAAAAATGTGTTTGGCTCCTACTTCCACGGTCCAATCTTAGCACGCAACAAAAATCTAGGGATTCGGTTAATTCGGACCGCTTTAGAGAAAAAATATGGTGAACCGATCGCTATTCCTGAAACGCTTTATAAATAAAAGAAGAATCTAGTTCCTACATATAGGGCTAGATTCTTTTTCATTTCTCCAACAACTATTTACATCTTTACAAAATATAGTAAGATAAAGAGGTGCATTTAAAATCGAGAATTTCTCGGACTGGTTCGGAAACTTCCCAGAATAAAAAACTAAGTATCTCTCAATACTAACTCAAGTCATAGCTTTTTTAACAAGAGTTATCATTTGCAGTTAACGAAAAAGGAGGATTGGAAAAAATGCAAAAAGTAATTATTGATTGTGATCCTGGAATTGATGACACGCTTGCTCTCTTGTATGCACTTGCTTCACCAGAGCTAGATGTCCAAGCGATTACAGTTGTTTGCGGAAATGTCCCTGTTGAGATTGGCGTGGAAAATGTTTTTAAATGTTTGGAAAAAGTTAATCGCTTAGATATTCCTGTCTACCAAGGGGCTGCTAGCCCTTTAAAACGGCCATTTGTTAGTGCACAAGATACACATGGCATGGATGGTTTAGGTGAAACATATTTCCCCAGAACTAGCAAAATCCAAGCACAAGCGCTTTCCGCTGCTGACTATTTAGCACAAACCTTTCAACAAGCTACCGATTGCTCAATCATTGCCCTTGGTCCTTTAACAAATATTGCGTTGGCTTTAAAAAAAGAACCTCTTCTGGGGCGAAATCTTCAACGTTTTGTCTCAATGGGTGGTACCTTTAAAAGCCACGGCAATTGCTCTCCTGTTGCAGAATTTAATTATTGGTGTGATCCTGATGCAGCAGCTTGGGTTTTTGAGGAATTAGGTGCAAAAATCGAGATGGTCGGCTTAGATGTCACACGAGAAATTGTTTTTACACCAACAATTCTCAATTATTGTCAACGACTCAACCCCAAAATGGGGAATTACCTCGCTGAGATTACTCAATTTTATTTTGATTTTCATTGGAAATATGAACGTATTTTAGGGTGTGTTATCAACGATCCCTTAGCGGTTGCTTATTTTATTGATCCTACGCTCTGCCAAGGCTTTTCCAGTTACGGACAAATTGTTCCTGACGGCATTGCTATGGGGCAATCAATGATCGATCAATATCATTTCCAGCAGCAACCAGCTAATTGTCATGTCTTGACTACGGTTGATAGTCAACAGTTTTTCGTGAAGTTTCTATCCATTCTTTTAAATGTACAAATAGATGAGATCGAAAGAGATTTCAAAAATTTAAGGATGGGATAACTATGAAAAAAATAACACCACGAATCATTACAATTATCGCTTTTAGTGTTGCTTTAAATTACCTTGGCAGTACCATTGCGTTACTCCTTCGTTTACCAATTTATCTTGATAGTGCGGGAACTATTTTTACAGGTGCGTTATTAGGCCCACTCTTTGGCGCACTGACAGGTATTTTAACAAGTCTACTAACTGGATTGACAACGGATATCTTTTCTCTGTATTATTCACCTGTCCAACTCTGCACAGGAATTTTAGCAGGTTTGCTCCTTCATCAGCAGTTAAAAGTAACCAAATTACCATTTAAAACGTTGTGGTTAACGATACCAGGAACAGTGATTTCTTCCTTAATCACAGTTTGTTTATTTGGTGGAATTACTTCTGCTGGCTCCAGCATAATTGTCCAATTTTTATATGGTTTAGGCTTAAATCAGTTAGCAAGCGTCCTGTTGGTTCAATTGATAACAGATTACGGGGATCGTCTGCTATCAGTCATCATCGTCACAGCTGTTATCGCTGCCTTACCTAAACGTTCCTTTATAACAAAATAAACTGTTTTAATGCCAAAAAAAGAGGAAATCATCTGTTGATGATCCCCTCTTTTTTTAGCGACTGCCAGGTTCTGAAGCTATAATCGTTAGATCACCTTCAAAACGCCAGCTCGGAATATCTGTTGGAAAGATAAAGCTATCGCCTTTTTTCAAATCAAAAGTAGCCACATCTGCTTTTGCAGCATCTTCTGTAATCAATCGACCCACACCTTCAATAACTGTTGCTAATGTATAAGGTGCTTGTTTTTTGACTTTTAGAATCCCACTGACACGCCACTCATAGACATTAAAGAAATCTGTTTTTACATAAGTAACAATGCTTGATTGTCCTTGATTTTCTTGTTGAATAGAGAGGTCAGGATCCTTCGCCGGAACAGTTGTCACATCAATGGATTGTTGAATATGCAATTCCCGGGTCTTTCCTTGATCATCTGTTCGATCATAATCATAAACCCGATACGTAGTATCACTGCTTTGTTGCGTTTCTAAAATTAAAATACCCGAGCCGATGGCATGAATAGTGCCGCTTGGTACATAATAAAAATCGCCTTTTTTCACTGGTACTTTTCTTAAAAGATCGTCCCAACGACCTTCTTCAATCATTTCTGCAAGTTCTTCTTTTGTTTTCGCGTGATGTCCATAAATGATTTCAGCGCCAGGTTCTGCATCAATAATGTACCAACATTCAGTTTTGCCTAGCTCGCCTTCATGTTTTTGACCATATGCATCATCAGGATGAACTTGCACGGATAAATCATCTTCAGCATCTAAAATTTTCGTTAATAATGGAAAGACAGCGCCACCTGCATGGCCGAATAACTCTTGATGGTCTGCCCACAATTCATCTAATTTTTTTCCTTTAAATTCGCCATTTAAAACAGTACTAACGCCATGTGGATGTGCACTGATTGCCCAATCTTCACCAATTTTATCGCTCGGTAAATCGAAACCAAATAGCGTGTGTAGACGATTGCCGCCCCAAATTTTTTCTTGAAAAACAGGTTGTAAAAATAATGGTTCTTGCATTGACTGTGACCTCCCAAATTGAATTCGCTCTCATTATATCACTAAAAACTAGTCATTTCATCTGAAACTGATGATTTCTCTTTTAAATAGGTTGCCAACAACTGATCTCTTTCTTCGATATAAGTGTTCCGGTGGTCCTCTGGATGGACTCGATTAGATAAAAAGATAAACGCTGATTGTTGTCGCACATCAATTAGCAAAAAAGTGCCTGTATAGCCTGTATGGAATAATAATGGCTGTTGCGTAGCTACATCATATTTAAAATCCCAGCCTAGAGAACGTGGTTTATCTGCAGCTGGCACTTGGTTAACTAGTAACAAATCAATTGTCTCTTTTTTCAAGAATTGGTGATTGTGATAACTGCCTCGATTTAAATACATTCGAACAAATTTTGTTAAATCATAGACATTGCTAAACAAGCCAGCATTCCCTGCATGTTCCCGTAAAACAAATGCCTTAGGATCATGGGTTGTACCTCGAATCAACCCTCTTTGTTCATGTAATTCTGTTGGCACACAGTTTAAAGGATTCTTTGGTAGAAACGTACTTTCGTTCATCCCTAAAGGAAGCAATACTCGCTCAGATAAAATTTCTATCATTGATTGCTGGAACATTTCTTCTAACATAAAGCCTAATAAAATAGTCCCTGCATCTGTATAAACAACTTTTTTACCTATCGCTTTGCCTGCGTGAAATGAATGATTGTAGGCGTCTTTTAATTCTTGAGCATTCAGCTGATCACGATTAGGAATATAGCCTTGTAAATCTGCCGTATGTGTCAACAAATGCCGGATTGTAATATTAGGATCTTGAAAAGAGGGATAATAGGTTTGTAATGATTGATCTAGAATAATTTTTCCTTCTTCCACTAATTGTAAAATAACGGTGGTGGTGCCGACTACTTTGGTTAAAGAAGCCACATCAAACAGCATGGCCGAAGTTAATTGTTCTTTGGTGGGTTTTATTTGTGCGAGTCCCCAACAATTGCTCTCCTCTTTTTCACCTTCAATGAAACAAAAACTAGCCCCCGAAAAAACACCTTTTTTCATCATTTTTTGAATTTTCCACTTTGTTTTTTCGTACATTTTTTCACCTTCTATTTTTAATATTAAAGGAAAAGTCTAGAATAAGTCCCGAACAAAAGTAGCGTTAAACTTTTATTCAGACTTTATTCCAGACTTGCTAAAACAAGCTTATTTTGTCTGTCTGAGCGTTTATTTTAAGACAAACCACCATTCCAAGCCAATTGGATCAAACACAGTGACAATCGCTTTTTTCTGGTCAATAAAGAACTCTTGATTTTTTGCCGTTAATTGTTGCTCCATTGCTAAAATATGGTCTTGATCAGAGAGCTTAATGGTAAAGAAATCTAAACCTAAGTGTGGATCAGGTAATTGATCCACTTCACTTGTTTCAGGTTTTTGGAATCCAATAGTTGCTTTGCCATCTTCTAAAACAAATTGATCTTTTTCATTGTGTTTTAAACCCAGAACTTCCTCATAATATGTTTTTATTTCTTTTTGATTGTTTGTTTTTAATTGCACATGCGCTAAATATGACCCAGCGGCTAACCCTTGATGTGGCTCTAAGTCCTCACTGATAAGATCTTTAAGCACAATCGGTTGCTTTTCAGAAGTCGAATTTGCTGTTGCTTCATCGTGAAAAATCTCAAATTGATTGCCTTCAAGATCAGTAATGAACATGCTTTGACGTGTGCCAATTTGGAAACTTTCATCAATTGGGTAGTCTTGTTCAAGCACTCGTTGAGCAATTTGTAAAAATTCTTTTTCCGTAGGAACTTTAATTGAAAAATAAGCCATTTGCTTTTCTTCATTATGAAAATCTTCGGCTTTTCTAGTTTCTTCTAAAATTAATAATTGCGTTCCTGCTTCACGTGTACCCCAGATAGACAGGTTATTTTCTTCTGACTTTAAAACAAAACCCATTACTTTTTTATAAAAGTCGACCATTTCGCCAACTTTTTTCGCACGAATGGCAATTGTTTTTAATGTCGCAGCTTTTTCTAATTGAAATTCAGTCATTTTTTCTGTTACCTCCATTTTCTTCTCTCCCATTTTATACATCTCTTGCTATTTCATCAAGTAATATCCTGTTTTTCTCAAAAGAAAATAGAAATTTTTCAATTTCGCTAACTTTTTGTCAAAAAAATAAGGCTTTAGGAACCAGTCTTTACGACTATGGTTCCTGAAGCCTCATCATGAATTACTATTTTTTTGCTTCGCCTTTTAGGCTACTTCTTCTGAAAACTGACTGTTATATAAGTCAGCATAAAAACCGTTTTTCGCCATTAATTCATCGTGGGTTCCTGTTTCTACAATTGAACCTTCTGCCATAACGATAATCGTATCGGCATCACGGATAGTTGACAAGCGATGAGCAACTACAAAGCTGGTCCGATTTTCCAATAAACGATTCATTGCTGCTTGAATCAGTATTTCTGTTCGAGTGTCCACACTTGAGGTGGCTTCATCCAAAATTAAAACGTCTGGATTTGCTAAGAATGCTCGTGCAATTGTAATTAATTGTCGTTGACCTTGAGAAATATTGCTGGCTTCTTCATTTAGAATCGTTTGATAGCCTTCTGGTAATTTTCTGACAAAATCATCCACATGGGCTGCTTTCGCCGCACGGATCACTTCTTCTTCGCTCGCTTGCTCATTACCATAATGAATATTGTCATAGATACTTCCAGTGAACAACCAAGTATCTTGAAGAACCATTGAAAAGTGTGCTCGCAACTCTTCGCGAGATAAATCGCGCGTATCTACGCCATCATATTTGATGCTGCCGCTACTAATATCATAGAAGCGTTCCAATAAGTTAATTAGGGTTGTTTTCCCAGCACCTGTTGGGCCCACGATTGCGACCATTTCCCCAGGTTTAACATTTAAATTGAAATCTTTCATTAATAATTTCTCTGGTGAATAGCCAAAAGCAACATGTTCAAAAGAAACACGATAAGGACTATCTGTTTCCACTGGTACGCCAGAAGGTTCATCCACCATTTCTTCTTCATCTAATACTTCAAAGACACGTTCTGCCGAAGCCACCGTAGCTTGGATTGTATTCATTAAATTAGCGATTTGAGTAATCGGTTGTGAAAATTGATTGGTATATTGAAGAAATGCTTGGACATCCCCTAAATCCATCATACCATTCGCTACTTTTACGCCACCAAGGACTGCAACAAACACATAGCCTAGATTTTTGATAAAGTTCATTAAAGGCATAATGATCGCTGAAATAAATTGTGCTTTGCGACCAGCATGGTATAATTTTTCATTTTCTTTTTCAAATACTTCTTGATCACTTTCTTCGTGGTTGAAACTTTTTACTACTACGTGACCACCGTAGGTTTCTTCGACTTGGTTATTCAATAATCCTAAGCTTTTTTGTTGAGCCGCAAAATGTTTTTGCGAGCGAGGCGCCACAACCATCACAACAATTAAACTTAATGGCACTGTCGCTAAGGCAATTAGTGTTAACTGCCAGCTAATGGTCAGCATCATCCAAAGTACGCCCACAAATGTCACGATACTGGTAATTAATTGGGTTAAGTTTTGTTGTAAAGTACTCGCAATATTATCCATGTCGTTAATTGCCCGCGACATGATGTCCCCATTACTATGAGTATCATAATAGGAAATTGGAACTTTGTTCATTTTCGCTTCTAATTCTTGACGTAATTCATAAACTGTTCGCTGTGAAACACGTGTCATAATTACTTGCTGCAAGAAATTAAAGACAGCAGAAATAAGGTACATGGCAATAACAATTAATAAAATTTGACCGATTTTGTCAAAATCAATTGGAAAAGAAGTTATTTTTAAGCCTTGTTTCATTTCAGCAGCGCCTTTCATGACGCCTTTAAAAATTTCAGTTGTTGCCTGTCCTAATACTTTTGGTGTTTGAATTTGGAAAACGACGGCTGCAATTGCTAATACTAAGACAGCAATAATTGACAGCATTCGTTTAGACATGTATCGAAATAAACGTTTCACTGTTTTCCAGAAATTTTTTGGTTTTGGCCCTTTTGCGCCAATGTTGCGTCCTGGTCCCCCGCCCATTGGTCCGCCTTTTGGTCGACTACTCATGCAAGGTCCTCCTCTCTCAATTGAGAATGTACAATTTCTTGATACGTTTGGTTGTTCGCTAATAACTCTTCATGCGTTCCTTTACCAACTAATTTCCCTTCGTCTAATACTAAAATTGTCGATGCTTCCATAACCGTACTTACACGTTGGGCCACTAAAACGACAATTGCATCCGTCATCTGCTCTTTTAAGGCTTTTCTTAAATTAGCATCTGTTTTAAAATCCAATGCAGAAAAGGAATCATCAAAAACATAGACATCTGCTGGTTTTACTAAAGCACGAGCAATAGCCAACCGCTGGCGTTGTCCGCCAGAGAAATTACCGCCGCCTTGTTCGACATGACTATCCAAACCTTCTGCCAATTCTGAAACAAACGCCTTCGCCTGCGCAATTTCTAAGGCTTGCCAAATTTCTTCATCGGTCGCATTTGGGGCGCCGTATTGCATATTTTCACGAATCGTTCCTGTAAATAAAACAGCCTTTTGCGGTACAAAGCCAATCATTTCTCGTAAATTATGCTGTGACGTATCTTTAATGTTTTTACCATTTAGCAAAATTTTGCCAGATTCAACATCATAAAAACGTGGTAAAAGATTAACCAGCGTTGTTTTCCCAGAACCTGTCCCACCAATAATTGCGACCGTCTCCCCAGATTTTGCTGAAAAATCTATATCTTCCAGTGCTAAGTTTTCAGCATGCTGGTAACGATAATTAACATGTTCAAACGCCAATGTTGCTTTGTCGCCTTTTAGAGAGAGTAGTTCTGGATTGGGTACATCTTTGATTTCTGAATCAGTATTTAGCACCTCATTAATCCGATCAGCAGAAGCTTGCGCCCGCGGTACCATGACAAAAATCATAGATAACATCATGAAACTCATCAGAATTTGCATGGCATAAGTCATAAAGGCAATTAAGTTCCCTACTTCTAGTTGCATTTCCGCAATATAATGACCGCCAAACCAGGTGATTGCAATATTGGTACCACTCATAATGAGTGTCATTAAAGGAATCATCAAAGCGACAATCGTATTCACTTTAATCGCCGTTTGTGTATAATCCTTATTGGCTTCATCAAAACGTTGTTCTTCATAGTTTGCTTTGCCAAAGGCCCGAATCACACGAACCCCTGTCAGGCCTTCACGAAAAACTAAATTTAAACGGTCGGTTTTCTTTTGCATGCTTTTAAATAACGGAACCGCTAAAAACATGATACCTCCCACTAAAACAGCCATAATTGGTAAAACATATAGAAAAATTTTCGTTAATTGTGGGTCCTTGTTATACGCCATAAAACTTGCACCAATTAACGTTAAAGGTGCGTTAATCATTAAACGTAAAAACATTTGCATAACCATTTGAATCTGATTGACATCATTGGTTGTTCGTGTAATTAGCGAAGCTGTCCCAAATTTGTCAAATTCATTATTAGAAAAATTTTCAACTTTTCGATAAATATCAGTCCGTAATTTTTTACCTAAACTTTGTGATTCTTTGGTGGCAAAAAAGGTATTTCCAATAGAAGCGACAATGCTAATCAAAGAAAAGCCTAACATGACAACTCCTGTACTCCAAATATAGTTAATATCTCCTTTAGCGACACCGTCATTAATGATATTAGATGTTAATGTGGGCAGATATAAATCTGCGATAATTTGCACGATCATAAATAAAACCGCTGCAAAGACTGACCATAATGACATCCGTTTGACTAGTTTAATCAACTAACTTCTCCTCCTTTTTGCTACTTATAAGCGCCATTTTTCAACCAATTTAATTTCATTTTTAATTGTTTGACTGCTTCAGTTGAATCATAGGCGGTATTTTCTCTTTGTTGACGATACCCGTCAACAATTGTTGAGAAAACGGCATGCATCGCCGTCTGCATGAACCATGTGAATTCTTTTGGCGTTTCAATGGTTAATTTCGAACGATCAATTATTTGATAAAGATGTTCTGCATAGGCAGCATGGCCTTTTCTTCCTCTATGCTTATGACAGTGCTGTTTCCTATTTTTTTCCTCTTCTCCAGTCGCTAAATTATCCGTCACCCGACGTGAAGCACGATAGTCCATGTTGACAAATAAATTCCGATAGAAAGAAGCATTCTCCCCAGTTAGCACTTCGACAATCATTTTGGAGAAATAGACATCCATGGCTTCGATTAAATCACCATTTTCTGCAATAATTTGTTTCTCTAAATCTCGTTCACTATTTTTTCTTAATGTCGCAAAGTAATAAAAATACAAATCTTCTTTGTTCTCAAAATATTGATAAAAGCTACCGCGAGGAATTTCCGCTAATTTAACAATATTTGCAATTGACGCTTCTTGTAAAGAATGGCGCGAAAATTCAATTTGCGCAGCATCTAATAAGCGTTGTTGCTTTTCTTCTGGCAAATGAAAAAACGTATTCGTAGGCATATTTGTGTTCCTCCCTTTTATGACACATTGTCATATGACACCATGTCATTATAGCACTCTCTATTCAGAATGCAAGTTTTTTACAAAAAAAATCAAGCACCTAGCAAGACAAAATTGATGTTAGATTCTGTCTCACCAGTTGCTTGATTAATAATAGTGTTTGATGCATTCTTGTAACAAGCCAGCGACCTCTTTTATAGGTCCATTGGCATCTATTCGTTGATAATTAGGATATTGTTCCAATTGGTTTTTGATAAGAATTTCTTGATCATATAGGTTTAAACGTTCTTCAATAATTTTAGGATCCGATTCCCGTTGCTTTAAACGTTGATAAATATTTTCTTTTGAAACGTCAAAAAAAACTGGAATGACGGACTCGCCGAAACGCTCAAAGACCGCTTGAAAACCTGGAAAAGTTAAGGTATTATAGGATGGATGCTCTTTCGTTGTTTCAACGATGGCAGCTACACCGACACCGTAATAGTTTCCATGGTAAAAATCATACTCCACTAACTGATTGGTTTCAATCAAGGCTTGAAAACTTGCTTTTGTTTCAAAATAGTAATCCACGCCATCCACTTCATCCAATCGTTTTTTCCTCGTAGTATGCGAGATAACTTTATAGTTTTTCGGAAAAACCTTACTTGTAATTGCGGTCTTGCCAGAACCACTCGGACCCATAATAACAAAAAATGGATGTTGTAATTGCTTAATCATTAGAAACGCTCCTCTCAGTTGTTTCTATTATAACGTATTGTGCACTATTTTGAAAAATTGACAAAAAAGAGCTTGGGCCAAAAATCACTTTGGATTTTTGGCCCAAGCTTAAAAATTAATAAACGGCGGGAACAGAAGCAACAACCTACTACGCTTATCTTGTTTTGTTTAATTACAATAACTAGTCTAAGTTTTGTCCATTAGTTTCAATAACTTGTTTGTACCAATTAAACGATTTTTTTTCATAACGGTTTTTAGTACCATTTCCTTCATCGTCTAAATCAACGTAAATAAACCCATACCGTTTACTCATTTCACCTGTGGAAGCACTGACTAAATCGATACAGCCCCACGGCGTATAGCCCATTAAATCGACGCCGTCTGCAACTGCTTCTGCCATTGCTTCAATATGACGACGTAAATAATCAATCCGATAGTCGTCTTCCACATAGAAATTTTCGTCTACTTTATCAATTGCACCTAAGCCGTTTTCCACAATAAATAAAGGTTTTTGATAACGATTATATAATTCATTTAGGGCAATTCGTAAGCCTTCGGGATCAATTTGCCAACCCCATTCACTTGCTTCTAAGAAGGGATTTTTAACGCCGCCTAAAAGATTCCCATTTGCTGTATCGTTGGTAGTACCAGTAACATCGACAGCAGTCGACATATAATAGCTAAAGCCAATGTAATCCACTGGGTATTCTTTTAATAATTCTAAATCTCCTTCTTCAATAACTAAGTCTTTCACAGCATATTTTTGATACATGCGTTCTGCGTATGCTGGATATTCACCACGAACTTGAACATCTGTACAATAATAATTAAACTCTTGGTTTTCAATCATTGTAGCAACTTGATTGACTGGATTCGAATCAATGCCATACGTTGTGGCATAAATAATCATACATCCAATTTGTAATTCTGGATTTAATTCATGGCCAATTTTTACAGCTTTACTACTTGCAACAAATTGATTATGCCATGCTTGGAAAATGTTTTGATAATCATTGGCTCCATTGCTTTTCACCAATCCTTGACTAAGTGCTGGGAAATGGAAAGCTGAATTAATTTCATTGAATGTCATCCAATAGTTAACTTTTTGGTGGTAACGTGTTAAAACAGTTTCCGCAAAACGTTCATAAAAGTCAACTAATTGGCGATTTTTCCACCCGCCGTATTCTTTCGCTAAATGCAGTGGCATTTCATAATGAGAAATCGTAATTACTGGTTCAATGTTATAGCTTAAACATTCATCGATAACCGCATCATAAAATTTCAAGCCGGCTTCATTCGGTTGTGTTTCATCTCCTTGTGGAAAAATACGCGACCACGCAATTGAAAAGCGATAACATTTGAAGCCCATTTTAGCAAACAACGCAATGTCCTCTTTAAAGCGATCATAGTGATCAATTCCTGTATGATTAGGATAGCGATATTTCGTTTCGTCAATCGTCCAATCAAACGCTTCATCTCCTAAAATAGCGAAACGTTGTTTTCCTCCCGGCATCGCATCTGCCACAGATAACCCTTTACCATCGGCTAAGTAAGCCCCTTCTAATTGATTGGCTGCGGTCGCACCGCCCCATAAAAATCCTTTTGGAAATTTTGTCGTTGTTGTCATGCTTGTTCCTCCTCCAATTGTCTTTTATTTAATAATGGCTAAAAAGTCTTCACCATGTAACACGTCTGTTTGGTTCATATCCAAAACATCTAAATAATCATTCGTATTCGTTACCACAATCGGTGTAACTACTGGATAACCAGCTTCTTTAATGGCAGCAATATCAAAAGTAACCAGCAAATCTCCTTTTTTAACAGAATCACCTTGTTTCACTGATAATTCAAAGCCTTTACCATCTAATTCGACCGTATCCATGCCAATATGCATTAATAATTCAACGCCCTCTGTTGTCGTCAAGCCAACAGCATGTCCTGTCGGAAATAATGTGGTGATTTCACCATCTGCGGGTGCATACAGTTTGCCTTCAGTCGGCTCAATTGCAACACCTTTTCCTAAAGCACCTGACGCAAAAACAGGGTCTTGTACTTTTTCTAGCGGTAAAATTTCACCTTGAAGTGGACTTGCTAAAATAATTTTGTCTTCTTGATTCGTTTTTACAGGTGCCACCACCTTATCAGTTGCTGTTTTTTCAGTTGCTGTTTCTGGATTAGGTTGATCTTCAAAACGTAAGACAAACGTTAAGACAAACGCAATGATAAAGGCAATTCCGGCACCAATTGCACCAGTAATCATCGGTGCAGTATCTTTTGTCTCTGCAGGAATAAAGCCAGGTAAGCTCAACATACTAACCAAGCCAAACGTAAAGTTTTTCACGTGATTCATAGCCACAAATGCACCACCGATACCGCCACCAATACAAGCTGCAATAAATGGTTTTTTCAATGGTAAAGTCACGCCATATACAGTTGGTTCAGTAATTCCAAAAATAGTCGTAATACTTGAAGACAAAGCCAAACCTTTTAGTTTCACATTTTTTGTTAGGAAAAAGACAGCTAAAGCAGCCCCGCCTTGTGCAATAACGGCTGGTAATAACATTGGTACCATCGTATCGCCACCTTGTGTTAAGTTTAACATCATAATTGGTACAAAGCCCCAATGCATACCAAACATTACCAAGACTTGCCACAACGAACCCATTAATAACCCTGCGATAATTGGACTAAAAGCGTAAATTGCGTTGTATCCTTGTCCCAACCAATCGCCGATGACCGTCCCGATAGGACCAATAGCTAAGAAGGTAACAGGTGCCATAATAAGGAAAACAGCTAACGGAACGCAGATAATTTGTAGAAAACTCGGAATTACTTTTTTGAAGAAACGTTCCACATAACTTTGTGCAAAAACAGCCAAAATAATTGGTAAAACCGAAGAAGTATAGCCACTTGGCCCAATAATCACTGGAAGACCAGCAAAGCTAATTGTTTTGCCTGCTAAAGCAGTAATGCTGGGATGAACCAAGGCCATCGCCAAAGCAACCGCTAAAAAGGGATTAGTATTGAATTTTTTAGCAGCCGTAAACGCTAACATAATTGGTAAGAAAGTAAATAAACCATCTGCAATCGAAAAGAGAACAAGATATACGCCTGAAGTGTCAGCTAACCAGCCCATAGTTACAGCTAATGTTAAAAAGCCTTTTAGAACCCCAGCGCCGGCCATTGCACCTAAAAACGGTGTAAAAATAGAAGAAATAATATCAATTAAACGGTTAAAGATATTTCCGCCACTTTCTTTTTCTCTATTATCAGAATCATTACCTAGTCCACTGTTGGCCATCAAATCCTTATAGACATCACTAACGTGACTGCCAATAACCACTTGATATTGTCCTGCACTTTGAACTACCTGAATAACATCTGGGTCAGCATTCAATGCAGCAGTATCTGCTTTATTTTCATCTTTTAATTTAAAACGTAAGCGTGTAGCACAGTGAACAACACTATTAACGTTGCCTTCGCCCCCAACAGCTTTTAACACACGTGCTGCAATTTCTTGATTTTTACTCATCTCTAGATCCTCATTTCCATTAATTTTTAATATCAAAAAAACCTACATTGAAAAAGAGCCAGATCCTTCTCTTCACAGCTGCGCAGTCTGCGAAAATCGTTATCGGTTTTTTCAATCTAGGTTTTGCCTGCATTATCAGTAACAATCCGCGATTATTGGTTGTTATGCTTTTTTATCATTGACCACTCTTTGGATATGAATGGTTAAATAAATCATTTCCGCTTGATCAATTGGTCGATCATAGCTTTTTAATAAATACTCATTAATACGTTGGACCGCTTGAAACGCCTTAGGATACTTTCCTTGGACCAATGCAAAAAGAAATTCGTCCTCATCATCATGCGCTTCTTGTTTTAAATAACGTTGCGCAAAATATTGAAGATGTGTAACAATTCGCTGATAGTTCAATGAATCTTCATCAAACACCTGTCCAAAGTAGCGACTAATAATCGTTAAAATATCACGAACCATCTTGGTTGCTTCCATGGTAACTTCCATATTGCCATTTCCTTGTTCAGCATTCACAATATGAAAAGCAATGAAGCCCGCTTCATTTTCTGAAAATTGAACCCCTAGCTTTTCAGCAATAATCGCTAATGCTTGCTTTGCGATTTCAAATTCTTTAGGATAAAATTTGCGTGTTTCGAATACAAGAGGATTCGGAATATCAATTCCTTCTTTGGCTCGAAGTAACGCATAGTGAATATGATCCGTTAAAGTTAAATAAATATTTGATGAAAGCTCAATCGCTAGCGTTGTTTCTGCTAAATCAACGATTTGTTTGACGACTTCTACTTCTTTGGTGGGGACGTCTTCAAACAGCTGCTGGAATTGCCCTGCCATAGCGGAGTCCTTTAACACGAATTCCTTTTCAACATAATCTGGATTGATCGTGTCTCCAATCTTCTTTTGAAAGGCTAAGCCGCGTCCCATATAAACAATTTCTTCGCCTTGCTCATTTCTTGAAAGCACGACATTATTATTTAAAACTTTTTCAATCCTCATGATGAATGCAACCTCACTTTTTTATAAAAAAAGCCCAGAATCCCTCCACTGATTGTGTTAATGGAAGACTCTGGTTTTGCCTGCAAAGCAGTAACAATCCTTATTTACAAAGTAATAATAGCATGCTTTTTTTTAATATGCAAGCCTTTCCAAAAAAATATTTTTATTTATTTTTTACTCTTTTGATCCATTTTAAAAAAAAGTTTACTAAAAGTAAAAAAAAGACTTGCTTTCTCTTACTTTTTATTAGTAAAATAGAGATGTTGAATTTTTAAACTATTTATTTTAAGGAGATTACACAATGTCAAAATTATTAGTTGTTAAAGCACATCCATTAACAAAAGAAGAATCACGCTCAGTTCGTGCGTTAGAAACATTTTTAGCTTCATACCGTGAAACAAATCCATCAGACGAAATCGAAATTTTAGATGTTTATGCCCCAGAAACAAACATGCCGGAAATCGATGAAGAATTATTATCTGCTTGGGGTGCACTTCGCGCTGGCGCAGCATTTGAAACATTAAGCGAAAACCAACAACAAAAAGTGGCTCGTTTTAATGAATTAACTGATCAATTTTTATCTGCAGACAAAGTAGTAATTGCTAATCCAATGTGGAACTTAAACGTACCGACACGCTTAAAAGCTTGGGTAGATACAATCAACGTTGCTGGAAAAACATTCCAATATACTGCAGAAGGACCAAAACCTCTAACAAGTGGTAAAAAAGCCTTACACATCCAATCAAATGGCGGCTTCTACGAAGGAAAAGATTTTGCTTCTCAATACATTAAAGTGATTCTAAACTTTATTGGTGTTGAGCAAGTCGACGGATTATTCATCGAAGGAATCGATCATTTCCCTGATCGCGCGGAAGAACTTTTAAATACTGCTATGACCAAAGCAACTGAATACGGTAAAACATTCTAAATTTTCCGAGTGATTTACATCAAAAAGAGACAAGCAGTTCGTTCACTGCTTGTCTCTTTTGTTACGTAGATTCTTGTTGATCTGGCTTATCTTCATCATACAAACCGGAAACAATTTGGTACCACTCAAAAATGTGTGTAATTATCACCTTAGCTGCGGCATAAACAGGAATTCCTAAAATCACCCCGACAATCCCAAATAGTTTACCAGACGTTAATAAAACAACCAAAATGGTGACTGGATGAATGGATAACTGACTGCCTAGGACAAGTGGTGAAATAAACCGACCTTCGACCGTTTGCTCAATGGCAAAAACAATCAAGACTTTAATTAACAAAGCTGGCCCACTGACAATTCCTAAAAAGACTGCTGGAATCATGGCTAAAAATGACCCTAAATAAGGGATTAAATTTAAAAAGCCTGCTGCAATACCTAAAGTGACTGCATAATCTAAGCCAATGACAGAAAAACCAATCATAAACATAATTGCCACTGCGAAAGCGACAGTTAACTGTCCTCTAATATAAGAAGAGACTTGATCATTGACTTCTGCAAGAACTTTTAAGGTTGGTTTACGCATCTTCACTGGTAAAAACTTCATTAAATATGGCGCTAAGTTTTTGCCATCTTTCAGTAAATAAAATAGAATAAACGGCATCGTAATGATGGCGACAAAGATCGTAGCCACCGCCCCAAAGAAATTACCAATTCCTTGTACTGTGAACGTTGAGACGTTTTTAATGATGGTACCTAACGAACTGACAACTTTATCGCCTGCCGCTTCAAGTTGTTCTCTAAATTGCGCGAAAAGTGGATCACTTAATATTTCCTGCGATTTTTGATCAATTGTATCAATATATTGAGGAAAATGATTTACAAAGCTGACAGATTGCTCACGAATTTTAGGAACGATTACAATACCACCCCAAATGAGTAGTGCCACAATTAAAATAAATAGGCCGATAATACTCCAGACACGTGAGATTTGTTTTTTCTCTAAATAATCGACAATCGGATTTAATAAATAATATAAAATCCCCGCCATAATTACTGGTAAGCCGACAACGCCGAAAAACTGCCAGACGGGCTTAAATAAATAAGAAACTTTCGTAAAAGTTAGAATAATTAACAGCACCAATAAGACAATCAGTAAGGCTGTTACTACTTGATTATTTAAAAACCAACGCCAAAACCAAGACAGGCGTTTATCAGTCGTTTGTTTTTTATCCATTGATTCACGCTCCATTTACTAAATAATCAATTGTTGTTCCAATGGTTATCTTTGGTAACTGATGGGGCGTTAAATAAACACCATTTCGGATAACATCATCCTCATCGGTTGGTGCATCAGCAAAGATTAAAGTGCTGTGAGCGATACTTTGCAAGTTACTATTGGCAAAAGAACCCACTTTTGTGATTGTATAGTTTGTATCGCCAATTTTCAGATGATCTCCTTCTGCCAAGGTAACTTGGTCTTTTTCTGGGAATGATTGAATAACTGCATGTTGCTTCAAGGTATCGGTAGCAGTTTCTCCAAAAAGAATAATCATTTTTTCTGAATCATCGATTGCATGTTTGCCTATTTCTGTTACGGTTGCTTGCATCTTCCATCCCACTCCTTCATTATCTTACTTCTATTATTATAGCATAGAATAAAATAGATATTCAGGAAAAAGAAAAGGCGGTGAACAATCGTCAATTGACTTTTGTTCACCGCCTTAAAATAAGTTTTTATTTAAAGAAGTTCATAATATGAGTCCAAATTTTTTCATCAAAGACATCCATTGGATTCCCATTTCCAATCAAACCATAACCAATCATTGTTCCCACAACAAATAAGATAATGACTAACGAAATGACCACTAGAATTTTCAATAATGTTACTAAAATATAACGAAATGAACTCATACGTTTGACTCCTTTAGATTACTGTCGTTGCTTGTTTTTCTTCAATTTTTTCATCATTGACACGTTCAACGTTCGCGCCTAATTTTTGAAGTTTTTTATGGAACTCATAATAGCCACGATCTAAATATTTCAAATTAGAGACACGTGTAATGCCATTTGCACGTAACCCTACTAAAATCAATGCGGCAGCTGCCCGTAAATCAGTGGCTTCCACTGCTGCTCCTTGTAACTCGTTGCCGCCATTAATAACGGCAATGTTGCCGTCAATTTTTAAGTCAGCGTTCATTCGACGCATTTCCTCTAAGTGTTGGTAACGATTTTCAAAGACTGTTTCTGTCACGATGCTTGTTCCTTCAGCAAACATTTGGATTGCTGTCATTTGTGCTTGCATGTCTGTTGGGAAACCAGGATGCGGCATTGTCTTAACATCTGTTGGTTTTAGATATTTTGGTCCAATTACACGGATGCCGTTTTCTTCTTCTTCAATGATTGCACCCATTTCAGTTAATTTAGAAATTAGCGGACGATTATGTTCAGAAATTGCTTCTTCAATTAAAACATTACCCTCAGTCATTGCTGCAGCTACCATGAACGTACCTGCTTCAATTCGATCTTGAACGATTGAATGCTCTACGGCATGTAATTTATCGACGCCTTCGATACGCATCGTTTCTGTTCCAGCACCGATAACATTGGCACCCATTTTGTTTAAAATGTTTGCTAAGTCAACGATTTCAGGTTCACGAGCAACGTTTTCAATGATGGTTGTTCCTTTCGCACGAACAGCAGCCATCATAATGTTTTGCGTAGCGCCGACACTTGGGAAGTCTAAGTAAATAGTGTTACCGATTAGTTCATCCGCAATTGCTTCAATATAACCATTTTTTTGGATGATTTTTGCACCTAATGCTTGGAAGCCTTTTAAGTGTAAATCAATTGGTCGTTTCCCAATGGCACAGCCACCTGGCATTGCCACTTTGGCATGGCCATTACGAGCCAATAAAGGTCCCATTACAACGATAGAAGCACGCATTTTACTAACGTACTCATAGTTTGCTTCGATCCCTAAAGGTTGTGTTGCGTCTATTGTTACTTCATTCGCGTCTTCATCAAAATCAATGGCTACATTCAAATGCTTAATTACTTGATTCATTGTAAATACATCAGATAAAATTGGTACATTTTTTAAAGTAGTAACGCCTTCTTCAGCTAAAAGAGTAGCTGCTAAAATTGGTAAAACAGCGTTTTTGGCGCCTTCAATTTTTACAGTTCCTTCTAATTTTGTATTACCACCATGAACAATAATTTGTTCCATTTTGTTCCCCCCAAAAAAATGAGAATAGGTATTCCTATTCAAAATCTTTACTATTATACCATTATTCAACTAAAAATTGTACCTTTTTTTATTTTTCAATTTTTAAGGAAAATACACAATGAAAAGATTTCGACAAAGCGCAATCAATTCTAAAGCAAACGAGCTAACTGTGTATCCGATAGCGATGGCGAAAAATACCATCAGCATTCTAATTTGCGGTGTAAATTGGGTTTTGAAAAATTGCTCAATACGCAATGATTGCAACGCCCAAAAACTTATGTAAATGAACATAAGATGACTAACGATTCGAACAATAGCATCTACTCCATAGTATTGCATAAGGAGCCTCCTTTTTTCTAACGTAGGAACATTTTATCACAAAATAATAAAAACCGATAATTAATCCACTTGAAATGCCAAAATTTGACACTATTTATTAAAAAATACGAAGAAATAGAGTTTAAGGCAACTGACTCAATAGCAAGCGCCTTAAACTCTACAAAAGTGACTGAATCCTTCAGCCTTTTTTACCCATGTTTCGATACGTTGATCCGGTTGATTGCACGATGCAAAGCAACAGTCGCACGACGTAGTTGATCGCGGTCATCTTTTGCTTTGGCTTCTTCAATTAAACGTTCTGCTCGTTGTTTTGCTCGTTCAGCACGAGGTACATCGATATCTCGTTCACGTTCGGCACTATCGGCAATAATAGAAACGACATTATCACGGACTTCCATGATACCACCATTTACAGCTACCCAGTCAACATGTGTATCTGAATCGGTCCGTTTGATGCGGACTTCATCAATCGCTAGCGGAACGATGATTGGCGCATGTTTTGGTAAAATACCAATTTCACCATCTGTTGTTTTCGCCACAACGATTTTTGCATGGTGGTCATAAACTAGACCATTAGGCGTTACTACATTCACAGTAAGACTATCCATTGTGTTTGCCGCCTTTCTAGTAGTTTAATTGTTTCGCTTTTTCGATGGCATCTTCAATTTTACCGACACTACGGAAGGCTTCTTCTGGCAGATTGTCATGTTTACCTTCAAGAATTTCTTTAAAGCCACGAACTGTTTCCGCAACTGGTACATAAGAACCAGGTTGACCTGTAAATTGTTCAGCAACGTTAAAGTTTTGAGATAAGAAGAATTGAACACGGCGTGCGCGACCAACAAGTACTTTTTCGTCATCTGATAATTCGTCCATCCCTAAAATAGCGATGATATCTTGTAATTCACGGTAACGTTGTAAAATATGTTGCACTTCGGTAGCCACTTCGTAGTGTTCTTCTCCAACAATTTCAGGAGCCAAGGCACTAGAAGATGAAGCTAACGGATCTACCGCTGGATAAATCCCTTGTTCGGTTAATTTACGTTCCAAGTTAGTTGTTGCATCCAAATGGGCAAACGCTGTTGCTGGCGCTGGATCGGTATAGTCATCGGCTGGAACATAGATTGCTTGAATAGAGGTAATTGATCCTTTTTTCGTTGAAGTAATCCGTTCTTGTAATTGTCCCATTTCAGTCGCTAAGGTTGGTTGGTAACCAACGGCTGACGGCATCCGACCTAAAAGGGCAGAAACTTCTGAACCGGCTTGGGTGAAACGGAAAATGTTATCAATAAATAATAGCACGTCTTGTCCTTCCACATCACGGAAATATTCAGCAATCGTTAACCCAGTTAAGGCCACACGCATCCGTGCACCTGGTGGTTCGTTCATTTGACCAAAAACCATGGCTGTTTTTTCAATAACGCCTGAATCTTTCATTTCATAGTACAGGTCGTTCCCTTCACGTGTCCGTTCACCAACACCAGTAAAGACGGAAATCCCTCCATGTTCTTGGGCAATATTATGAATTAATTCTTGAATTAAGACGGTTTTACCAACACCGGCACCACCGAAAAGTCCGACTTTACCACCTTTTAGATAAGGTGCTAATAAGTCAATAACTTTAATCCCTGTTTCTAAAATTTCATTACTGGTACTTAATTCATCAAATGCTGGCGCTTTTTTATGAATCCCACTACGTTCAGCATCTGCAGGGAATGGCGCTTCTAAGTCAATTGTGTCTCCTAAAACGTTAAACACACGACCCAATGTATCTTTACCAACAGGAACTGAAATTGATTTTCCTGTATCGATAACTTCCATTCCACGTTGTAAACCATCTGTCGATTCCATGGCGATAGAACGAATCACTCCATCACCTAGTTCTAAAGCGACTTCAAGTACTACTTTTTGTTTTGCTTCGCCATTTTTATAAACGACTAAAGCGTTGTTAATATCGGGTAAGGATTGATCTAATGAAAATTCCACGTCAACAACGGGACCGATTACTTGAACAATCTTTCCTGAACTCATAATTTCTTTCCTCCAGTCTTCATAAAGTCACACGCTTTGAACGTTTTTATAAACGTTCAAACGTAAGACTAGATTATTCTAGTGCAGCTGCACCAGCAACAATTTCTGTAATTTCTTGGGTAATCGCCCCTTGACGAGCACGGTTATAAGAAATTGTTAAATCGCTAATAATATTTTGCGCATTGTCAGTGGCTGTTTTCATGGCGGTCATCCCAGCAGCATGTTCTGCTGTTTTCGCATCAATGATCGCCCCATAAATTAAGCTTTCTGCATATTGTGGTAATAATTGATCCAATATTGCTTCAGGTGAAGGCTCTAAAAGATATTCTTGTTCGTAAGAGGTCGCCTCTGATGGATCTAAATCAGTAATTGGCAACATTTTTTCCACACGAAACTGACTCGTTAGTGAGTTAACGTGGTGATTATAACAAACATACAATTCATCAAACACTTCGTTTTGGTACATAGTCGTTGCCGTTGTCACAATCTTACGGACTTCTTCAAACGTTGGTTGATCCGTTAAGCCTCTTAGCTCATAGGAAACATCGATTCCGCGTGCTTTAAAGAAATCCGCCCCTGTACCACCAATGGCGATTAAGGCATATTCTTTATTAGAATCGTGGTCTTCTTGAATCATACTCATGGTTTGTTTTAAGATTGAGCTATTGTAGCCACCAACTAACCCTTTGTCAGAAGTGATAACGATATAGCCTGTTTTTTTGACAGGTCGTTGTGCTAACATCACATGATAGTTCCCTTCACTAAGAGAAGCTTGTTCTGTTTCACGTAATTCACTTAACTGAGCAGCTACTAAATGCGTAACGACACTACGAATTTTTGAAGAATATTCTTGAAAGCTTTTAGAGGCGCCTTCTGACTTGGTCAATTTGGCTGCAGAAACCATTTGCATCGCTTTGGTAATTTGGCTTGTCTTTTTTGTTGATGCAATGCGTTGTTTGATTTCGTTTAATGAAGCACCCAATGTCGCTCACCTCTCTTATGCGTTATCGATTTTTTCTAAAGCTTCTTTGGCTGAATCTCCGCTGTTGTTTGCCGCTGCAAACATTTCAGAAAACTCTGTAATCGCTGCATCTAATGCATCAGTATCTGGTAAGTCTTTCGTTGTACGAATAGTTTCCAATAAGTCTGCATGTTTGCCATCAAAATAATCGAATAAATCTTGTTCAAAGTGTAAAATTTTATCTACGCTCACGCTATCTAAAAAGCCGTGTGTTAACGCATATAAAATTAAGACTTGTTTTTCTACAGGCAGTGGCGCATGTAGTTTTTGTTTTAAAATTTCTACCGTACGACGACCACGGTTTAATTTAGCTTGTGTTGCCGCATCTAAATCAGAGCCAAATTGTGTAAAGGCTTCTAACTCACGGTAACTAGCTAAGTCTAAACGAAGCGTTCCGGCAACTTTTTTCATTGCTTTGATTTGCGCTGATCCTCCGACCCGAGAAACAGATAACCCAGCATCAACGGCTGGACGAGTGCCTGCATAGAACAAGTCGCTTTCTAAGAAAATTTGTCCATCAGTGATTGAAATAACGTTTGTTGGAATATAAGCAGAAATATCGCCTGCTTGTGTTTCAACGAATGGTAAGGCTGTCATTGAACCGCCACCTAATTCATCACTTAATTTAGCTGCACGTTCTAACAAACGTGAGTGTAAATAGAAGACATCCCCTGGATAAGCTTCACGACCTGGTGGACGGCGTAATAGTAAAGAAAGTTCACGATAAGCCACGGCTTGTTTTGATAAGTCATCAAAAATAATTAAGACATGTTTGCCGTTATACATGAATTCTTCACCCATTGCAGTTCCTGCATATGGTGCAATGTAAAGTAATGGTGCTGGTTGTGAAGCCCCTGCAGTCACAACGATTGTATAATCTAAGGCACCAAATTTACGAAGTGTTTCTACTTGGTTACGAACAGTAGATTCTTTTTGACCAATCGCTACATAAATACAAATTACATCTTGTCCTTTTTGGTTAATAATTGTATCAATTGCAATCGATGTTTTCCCTGTTTTACGGTCTCCAATAACCAATTCCCGTTGTCCACGACCAATTGGTACGAGGGCATCAATGGCTTTTAAACCAGTTTGCATTGGTTCAGCAACAGATTGACGTTGCATAACACCGGGAGCTGTTGCTTCCACAGGACGTGTTTTGTCTGTTTTAATTTCGCCTAAACCATCTAATGGTTGACCTAATGGATTAACAACACGGCCAATCAAAGCTTCCCCAACGGGTACTTCCATGATTTTGCCTGTGCGTTGTACTTTATCTCCTTCACGAATGGTTTCAAAATCGCCAAGGATAATAATCCCTACATCATTTGTTTCTAAGTTTTGTGCCATTCCGTATGAACCGTTTGAAAACTCAACAAGTTCTCCACTCATGGCATTTTCTAAACCGTGGGCGCGGGCAATTCCGTCACCGACGTAAGTGACTGTTCCAACTTCTTCAACAGCAAGCTGTTGTTGATAGTTTTCGATTTGTTCTTTAATCAAGGCACTGATTTCTTCTGCTTTGATAGCCATTCAATTCACCTCTTTGTAGTCCTAAAGATTATTTTAATAACTTCTGCTGCATATGTTCTAATTGTTTGCGGATGCTGCCATCGATTACTTGATGGTTTGCTTCAATAACCACTCCGCCGACAATTGACGGGTCAATTAAATTGACTAAATGCGCTTGTTCATACCCTAATAATTGGGCAGCTTTTTCTTCCATTGCTTGATGTTGTTCTTTTGATAAAGGAATGGCTGTTGTCACTGAACCCAAAATTAGTCCTTGGTGCTCATCATAACGTCGTTCATATTCATCAATCATCAAGAGCAGATCGTACATGCGACGATATTCGTAAACCACTCGCAAAAAGTTTTGCATCATTTCACTAAAACCTGTTACTAGTTTTTCCATGATGCTGTCTTTTTCATAAGGTTCTAAGCGATCATCACTTAAAATATCGCCAATACCAGGTACTTGGTGATAGACTTCGCGAAGCGTCAATAATTCTTGATAAATTGCTTCAGCTTGGTTCTTTTCAACTGCCAACTCAAACAAAGCCTTGCCGTAGCGTTTACCAACTGTATATTTATCTAGTTTCATTTGCTTTACCTAAACTTTCAATATAAGAATCAATCAATGCTTCATGTGCATCTGGTGTTAATTCTTTATTTAAAATTTTGGCTGCAATTTGAAGAGAAAGATCTGCCACTTCATTTTTTACTGAAGACAATGCTTCTTCACGTTCTTGTGAAATATCTGTCCGAGCTTTTTCGCGTAGGCGAGTAACTTCCGCAGTTGTTTCTTTTAATGTTTTTTGGCGAGTCTGTTCTCCACTTTCTTTCGCGTTTTTAATAATTTCAGCTGCTTCTGATCTGGAAGAAAGTAATTGTTGTTGACGTTCTTTTTCCATTTTCGCTGCTGCTACGCGAGATTGTTCTGCAGAGTCTAAATCGTTGGCAATTTTTTCTTCACGTTGTGTCAAAATATCTACGATTGCTCCCCATGCATATTTCTTTAATAAGAGCATCAAGATTAAAAATGCACCACTGACAACAATCATCGTGCCTAGTGTGGTACTAGGAGCCGTTTCACCGACTACCAATGTAGTAAGTAGCATGAAGTCTCAACTTCCTTTCCTGCAAAAATCGATTTAGCTTCTTCAACTGCTTTATCACCAGCTATTGAAAAGGCTAAAGATAGAAGAAAGCAGTGACGGTCCCGATAATAATCAGCGTCCTGCCTCCATTTTATTGCTTATCTGAATAAAAGTAATAAAGAAACAACGACACCTAAAATTGGCACAGCTTCGATTAAAGCGACCCCGATAAACATTGTTGTTCTTAATTGACCAGACATTTCTGGTTGACGAGTCATTGACTCGATTGTTTTTGAAATAACTTGTCCGTTACCGATAGCGGCTCCGATAGCTGAACCGAAAATTGCAATTGCTGCTGCGATAAAATTTAATCCTTCCATTGTGTAAAATCCTCCTAAAAGATAATTTTTGTCCTTCGTATTTCTTGATTATTCTTCTGTTTCAATTTTGTGTGACATATAAACCATTGAAAGTGTCACAAAGATAAACGCTTGGATACATCCAATAAAGATTGAGAATGCTACCCAAATCATTTCTAGCGGAATTGCTAGTGGGATAACCCATAATCCGACGCTTGCTACGGTTCCAGCAATTAAGCCCAATAGAACTTCGCCGGCAAAAATGTTTCCGTACAAACGCAAGCCTAATGTTAATAGATTCGTGAATTCTTCCATTAATTTTACCGGTAGTAAGAAACCAACGGGTCTTAAATAACTATTAACTAGATAGCCTTTAAAACCAAAGCGTTTCATACCAAAGAAGTGTGTTAAGACAATCATCATCATCGCTAACGTTAAGGTTACGATTGGATCGGCGGTTGGACTTTTCCAAACGCTGAGATCGTCGCCCACAACGATTTTTGTAACGAGACCCAAGATGTTTGAAACAAGCACAAACATGAAGAGGGTAAACGCCATTAAATGAAAATTGCTCACTTCTTTACGAGGTAAATTGTCTGTAATGATTCCACGAATAAAATCCACTAACCATTCGATGACCGTTTGTTTGCCCTTAGGTCGTAGCTTCATATTTCTCGTACAAGCATAGACAAAGGCGAAAACAATGATACACGTCAACAGCACCATCAAAACAATGGTTCCATCAAACCAAATTGGTCCGATATTGAAGAGTAATTTCTTCTCTTCCAAATCAATTCACCTCTTTTCCAACAATCTTTCAGAAGTTTCATCCTACTCCTGAGTGATAATCCCTGGCAAAGCTATCGTACCACCACTTGTTGATAATTTACAAATAGTTTACTTTTAAAATTTCATGTGTTGAAAATTGGTTGGAAAACCTTTTCCATAAACCAATCTAATGCAGGGTGGTACTGCTTTCCGAAGCGATTAAAAAATGAATCATTTACATTCATTTACTCAACACTTACCAGATTTTACACCTAATCCGAAGAAAGGCAAGCAAATATGCGAAAAAGAATAAATTTACATTTTTAACGTCGGTTATTTTTTAATGTTCGGCTGATTTGTCGGTCAACTTCCTTACGTTTCAAGTCTTCACGCTTGTCATACTGCTTTTTCCCTTTAGCTAAACCAATCAAAACTTTGGCATAGCCGTCTTTAATATAGACCTTCAAAGGTACTAATGTGATACCTGTATTTTTGGTTTCGCCGATTAACTTATTAATTTGTTTTTTGTGTAATAATAATTTTCTGGTACGTAATGGGTCATGATTAAAAATATTTCCCTGTTCATATGGACTAATATGAACATTATACAAAAAGGCTTCTCCGTTTCGAATTCGTGCAAAACCATCTTTTAAATTGATACGACCATTACGAATAGATTTGATTTCTGTTCCTTGTAAAACAAGACCTGCTTCAACCGTATCGATAATTGAATAATCATGTCTAGCTTTGCGGTTTTGTGCGATTAATTTTCCTTCCCCTTTTGGCATAAGCGACCTCCTCTACTTCTTCTTTTTCCCTTTTTTATTTTTTTGTTTCATTGCTTCTTTATAAAAAGGTTGTTTTTTGCCTTTGCCTTTTTTCTTATTTTTCTTTTTCTTACCATCAAATGATTCATCTTTTTTATTTCTTCGTTGATTATTTGAACGAGTTGAAGAATTGGCTTTACCTTTTTTACGTCCTTTTAGTCCTTCGACTGGCGCGACTTCCTCAGCTGAAATCAATTCAAAATCAACTTCTCTTGTTTCTGGATCAGCTTTTTCAACACGGATTTGAACTTTCTGACCAATTTTCAAAGTCATTCCCGTCCGTTCACCAACTAACGCCATATGATTTTCAATAAAGTGGAAATAATCTTGTTTTAAGTTGTTCACGTGAATTAAGCCTTCTATTGTATTAGGCAGTTCCACAAAGATACCAAATTTTGTGACTGAGCTGATAATCCCGTCATACGTTTCTCCCACTTTATCTACCATAAATTCGGCTTTCTTCATGGCGTCCACTTCACGCTCTGCATCAACTGCGCGACGTTCCATACTTGAACTATGATTGGCAATTTCTGGTAATGCTTCGTTCCATTTTTCTTGATTTTTTTCAGATTGATCTTGGCTATAGCTGCGAATCAAACGATGCACAATTAAATCTGGATAACGACGTATTGGTGAAGTGAAATGCGTATAATATTCAGCAGCCAACCCATAGTGTCCGTAGTTGTCTTCTGAGTATTTCGCTTGTTGCATACTTCTTAGTAACATCGTATTGATAACCACTTCTTCCGGCTTATTTTCAACTTGCTCTAAAACTTTTTGTAAATCTTTCGGTGAAATGTTTTCTTTTGTTCCTTTAACAAGAATGCCAAGTACTGCAGCAAAGTCAAAGAAACGTTGCATTTTTTCTTCTTTTGGTTGTTCATGAATCCGATAAATGAATGGCAGTTTTAAGTCATGATAATGACGCGCCACAGTTTCATTCGCTGCCAACATAAAGGATTCAATTAATCGTTCACCCACGCCACGCGTGCGTAAAAGAATATCTTGGGGATGACCATTTTCATCAACTAGGACTTTGGCTTCACGATCTTCAAAAGAAATCGCACCACGGCGCATACGCATCTCTTCTAATATATGGTGCAGCTCGCCCATCTCTTTAAACATGGGAACTAGCTCTTTGTAGCGTTCTAACGTTTCAGGTTTTTGCTCTTCTAAAATTTCATTGACTGCTGTATAGGTCATTCGCTCCGTTGTTTGGATTACACTTTGGAAAATTTCATGCGAAATAACTTCTCCTTCTGGTGTAATTTCCATCTCACAACTCATGGTTAAACGTGGAACATGTGGGTTTAGCGAACAAATCCCATTTGATAATCGCTGCGGAATCATTGGCACAACTCGGTCTGTCAAATAGACACTTGTGCCGCGTTCATACGCTTCCATATCCAATTGGCTTCCTTCAGTTACATAATAAGAAACATCTGCAATATGCACCCCTAAAAAGAAATTGCCATTTGCTAACTTTTGTACCGTTACTGCATCATCTAAATCTTTCGCATCTTCTCCATCAATCGTCACAATCAACTGATCACGTAAATCCCGACGACCGACTAAATCGCTTTCTGCAATAGTTTCTGGTACTTGGTCCGCTTCAGCCAAAACTTCATCAGGAAATGCTGTGGGAATTCCATGAGCCACCACGATTGATAAAATATCCATTCCTGGATCATTTTTATGACCAATCACTTGTTTGACTAGTCCTTCCATACTCGTTGGATATTCTTGATCTGGATAATAGGTAATTTCAGCAATGACAATGCTACCATCTACTGGCTTAATCCCTTCAGGTGCAATTGATACAGTATACTGATTCAATTTCTTATCTTTGGGAATCATGTAGCCATACAGTCCCATTTCTGCCATTTCTTCTTCACTATATGCCACAAATTCTCCGACAACTTGGCTCACTGCTCGCTCTTTAATTTCTTTGACTTTACCTTCTGCGCCGCGATCTGAAAAAGGATCCGCATGTTGGATCACGTCGATTAAAACCGTATCTCCATCCATTGCAAAGTTCGTTGCCTCTTTAGGAATGTAAACATCTGGTTCTTCAGGATCGATGGTCACGAAACCAAAGCCTCGTTCATTTGCACGAAACGTTCCTTCTATTAATAAGTCTTTCATTGGTAACAGGACTTTGCCTTTTTTGTTGAAACTAACTGACTTTTCTCGTTCCATTTGTGCAATGGTTTGCACTAAAATTTTAAAATCTGAACTTTTTTCTAAATTCAAGCCTTGTGCAATTTCTTCCATTGAAAAGCTTTTCTTTTTTTGGCTTTCCATGAAATGTAAAATTTGCTCTTTAATTGTTTGTTTTGTCATTATTTCTCCTCATTCCAAGGTAGTGTTGCTAAAAATTGCACCACATCTTGCTCTAATTGTTTGTGTTCTCCACTCACCGTAATGACATGTCCGCTGTTTGGGTACCATTGTAAGGTCACACGTGCTTGTGTTAGCGCTTGGGCCGTTTGATAGACGCCCATTGGCTCAATCATTTCATCTTTGCCAGCTTGCGCTAAGAAAAGAGGTGCGTGGATTTTGTTTAGTTTGTCAGCCGTCTGACTAGCAATCGTTTCAATCGCTCCTAATTGTTGTTTGACTCGTTGCTCAATCGATTGCAACCGGCTTTGTTGTTCCTCTGCAGGAACTTCTGCGATTTTCATCACGTTTTCTGCGTATAATACAAAATTTTCTGGGACTTTATTTTCGACAGGGTAGATCGGTGAACAGAAAAATCCACCACCAATTAATCCTGTTAATTGTTCCGTTAATGCATGCATACTGAAAATCCCGCCCATTGATAAACCAAAAATGGCAATTTCTTGGTAACCTCTTTCTCTCAAAAAAGCGACTGCTTCTTGTGTATCTTGCCACCATTGTTCCGTTGTTTGATCTAAAATATCTTCAGGAACTAGCGTGCCATGTCCTGAAAAATTAGGCGAATAGACAGTATAATTTTCTTTTTCTAAACGTCTGCTTAACATCCGTACATCATTACTGCTGCCAGAATAAGCGTGTAATAAAAGGACCGCCCGTTTTCCTTTTTCTGAAAATAACGGCTTCGGTAAATTGATTTTTTTTGCCACTTCGCTCACCTCAGCTTCATTCTATCATATTCTCAAAAGAAAACCTTCCGAAATGATAAGTTTCAAAGACTTTTTCAGAAAGAAAAAGAACAGAAAAATAAGTGTCCGCACTCATCTCTCTGTTCTAAACTTGTCATTTTAAAAGATTACGTACTTATTTTGAAGATAAGAACGCCAAAACAAATAATAAAATCATCCAAATTGCGCCAAGAACTGCTGTTGAGCGTTGCATAACAGCTTCAAAACCGCGCGCTTTTTGCTTCCCAAATAATTTATCTGCACCGCCAGTGAAGGCACTTGCTGCACTGTTTTGTTTGCTTGGTTGCATCATAACAGTAATGACGATTAAAACAGATAAAATGATGACCAACGTTAAGATTAGATTATACATGCGTTAATTCTCCTTTTTATACAAATATGCGAAATTCATCTACTTTAATGTAGCATATTTTATCTGTAAACACCAGTGAAATTTAATGTCTTTCCTTATTTGTCTCTAATAGCAACAGCCGCAAGTAGGAATCAGATTTCTACTTGCGGCTGTTGCTAGTTTCTTCTTTATTTTCTCAATACGTCTCCGTATTCAGGTTTAGTATCAAATTCTTTTTTGGCAAATGGACATAGCGGAATAATTTTTTTATGCTCTTTTCTCGCTTTTTCAACACCGGCTAAAACAAGTTTTTCAGCTAATTTTTGTCCACGATAACTTGGATCAACAAACGTATGATCAATAATCATCATGCTTTCGCCAGCGTCTGACCAAGTCATTTCACCAATTTCTTGGTTTTCATCGTTATATAGAGCAAAACGATTGTTTTCTTCTTTAATTTGCATATTCGTTCCCTGCTTTCCGAATATATTTTAGAGCCCCACTTGGACATGAATCTACCACAATCATGTCATTTTCAACACTTCCGTTATCTGGAATAATCCATGGTTTCCGACCAACTTCAAAGACTTCTGGATTTCCGCGAACACAATTACCAATATGTTCACAAATATCTTTATTATAAAAGATATCAATTCCTTTCCCAGTATATTTACGGTAGCCTTCTTTTAATAGTTGTTCTTCCGTGACTGGTTGCCCATCTATTTGGTTTCCTTTCATTGCACAATCTCTCCCCTGTAACTTATTAATATTAAAAACGTACCTTTATTTTACCACTAAGCTGGACATTCAGGCAATTAATTGTTCCACCTTACTTGCCAATTCGACGAGCACGCAAAGCAGATAAGATTGACACAGTGTCCACGACTTCTTGTAGCATAGCCCCGATTAGCGCCGGAATGATCCCGGTACTAGCAATTAGCATTAGTAAAACGCAGATAAAAATTCCGATTAATACAGATTGTTTGGCAATTTTCATGGTATCTTGGGCAATTTCGACCGCTTGGCTGACTTTACTTAAGTCATCTTTTAAAATAACAACGTCAGCAGTTTCACTAGCCGCAGTAGCTCCATGAGCGCCCATAGCAATACCTACGTCTGCAACAGCAAGCGAAGGTGCATCATTTACACCATCTCCTACCATGATGACTGGATGATTTTCTTTAGGCAATTCTTTTAAAATGGTTAACTTATCTTGTGGTAAACATTCCCCATGTACTTCGGTAATTCCTACTTCTGCAGCAATCGTTTCTGCGACGGATTCTTGATCCCCCGTCAGCATTAAAATTCGTTGAAGATGTAATTGGTGTAATTTTTCCATAGTCTCTTTTGCTTCTGGGCGTACAGTGTCTGTAAAAGTAATTCGCCCTAAATATGTGCCATTACGTGAAATATGAATAGTCGTTTTATCAATTTTTTCAGTTGCTTGAGACTCTTGTGTCACAAAATTCTTTTTACCTACCCGTATCTCAGCACCATCCACAAATGCCTTCACGCCAGCACCAGAAACTTCCGCTAGATCTGTAATATTTTTTAATGGGACATCTTGCTTTCTGGCATAAGCAACAATTGATCTAGCTAAAATATGACTTGATTCTTGTTCCACGCTTGCTGCCAATCCCACTAATTCAGCAGCAGTTATTCCAGCATTGACTGGTTGGACTTGATCAACAGAAAGTTGTCCTTGCGTAATCGTGCCTGTTTTATCAAACGCAATCGTTTTTGCAGAAGCTAATTTTTCGACCATCGTTCCCGATTTAATAACGACCCCATGACGACTTGAACGACCCATCCCTGCCACTAAAGCAATTGGGGCAGATAGAATTAAAGGACACGGCGAAGCAACCACTAAGACTTCCGCAAAGCGTGTCGGACTTTTCGAAACAAACCAAGCAACACCTGCAATTAGGTAGGCAACTAGTGTAAAAGGTACCGCATAGCGGTCTGCTAAACGTACAAAATGAGCTGGACGTGCCGCAGATTCTTTCACTAAGTTCACAATTGTTTGATATTGACTGTCTGCTACAGTTTTTTCAGCAACCATTTTCAAAGAGCCATCACCATTCACGGAACCCGACATTAATTCATCCCCAGGATTTTTTTCAATTGGTTTTGATTCTCCTGTTAATGAAGATTCATCGACTGTTGATGTCCCGGTTTTTACCAAGCCATCAACTGGAACTAGTTCCCCTGGTTTTACTACTAATTCATCGCCAACATTGATTTCCTCAACAGAAACATCTTCTAAATTTTCGCCATTCAAGCGATGAGCTTTTTGTGGCGAGTTATCCAATAATGACTTCAGCTCTTGGTTAGCTTTTCCAGCGGCATAGTCTTCTAATGAATCACCACCAGTCAACATAATTAAAATCATCAAACTGGCCCAGTATTCTCCCACAGCTAAGGTTGCAACGATAGCGGTAATCGCTAAAATATCGACACCATATTTTCCTTCACGTAAGGTTTGAATCATTTCCCAGAACATCATTAACGCCATTACAGAACCTGTTATTAAAATAATGCCATACGCCCAATTCGGCTGATGTAAAATAAATTCAAATAATAATGCCAAAACTCCTGTTATAATTGTAATCCCCAATTTTGTTACATGCTTCATCTCTTTTTCTCTCCCATCATTCACTTTACATTATTGAGCGTACCTTTTCTGTTTTGAAAAAGAAAGTGAAAACGCCTAAATGAAAACGACTTTCATTATCATAGGATAGTTGCTGTAGCAACGTTTACTTTCTGAAAAGTAGTTATGTAAAAAAAACACAGACCATCGT
This sequence comes from Enterococcus sp. DIV0294, assembly GCF_050558155.1. NCBI lineage: Bacteria > Bacillati > Bacillota > Bacilli > Lactobacillales > Enterococcaceae > Enterococcus > Enterococcus sp. DIV0294. The sequence continues at coordinate 2,124,249 of NZ_CP187889.1, forward strand.
TCATTCGCCGATGGTCTGTGTTTTTATTTCCAAAAATCATCAAAAATTGTAATGGGTAAATGCCGTTTGTGTTGTCCTTTTTTATACCAGTTTTCAATTGTTTGTTGATCTGTTTCCGAGACTTTTTTGCCTTCCAAATAGTCATCAATGGCATCATACGTGACACCTAAGGCAACTTCATCTGCAACTAACGGTTTGTCATCTTCTAGATCAGCTGTTGGTATTTTTAGATACAAGGCTTCTGGTGCCCCAAGTTCTTTCAGCAAAGCTTTTCCTTGGCGCTTATTTAAACGAAATAACGGTAAAATATCCGCTCCGCCATCGCCATATTTGGTGAAGAAAGCTGTCACATTTTCGGCTGCGTGGTCTGTGCCAATTACTGCGCCAGCATTTTCGCCAGCTACTGCATATTGTGTAATCATACGTTGACGTGCTTTCATGTTCCCTTTATTAAAATCGCTAATTTGAACACCAGCGTTTTCTAGCGAACCAACCATTGCATCCACTGCTGGTTTAATATCCACTCGTAAAGAAACATCTGGCTGGATAAAGGCTAGCGCGGCTTGTGCATCAGCTTCATCTGCTTGCTCACCGTATGGAAGGCGAATCGCAATAAATTGATACGACATATCTCCTGTTTCTTCGCGCATTTCAGTCATCGCTAATTGTGCTAAGCGACCAGCTAATGTTGAATCTTGTCCGCCACTAATTCCCAAGACAAAGGTTTTTAAAAAAGGATGTTTAGTTAAATAAGCTTTCAGAAAATCAATACTTTTACGAACTTCTTCTTTTGGATCAATTGTCGGTAAAACACCTAACTCTTGAATGATTTTTTCTTGAAGTGTTGTCATTTCTAGGCCTCCTTATTCACCGTTTCCGTTAAATGTTTAACGTCTTTACGCACTTTTTCCAATAAATTCATTTTGTGGTTCCAACAATCTGTTGAAAGGTCCACTGGATATTTCTGCGGATTCAAGTCCCGCTTGTATTCTTCCCAAAGTGAATCTAAATTTTCTTTTGCATATTGTTTAATTTCATCTAAAGTTGGTAATTCGTACACACGTTTTCCTTCAACGAAAATATCCTGGAGTACTGGCCGTGCTTCAAAATCACGGACATACTTATTAATAAAGGTATGAACGGGATGGAACATATAAATTTCTTCTTCTTGGCGAGGATCTTCATTCCAAAGTGTCACATAGTCCCCTTCTGACTTTTTATCAGATTTACGTGTAATGCGCCAGACTTGTTTTTTTCCTGGTGTTGTCACTTTTTCAGCATTGCTAGATAGTTTAATGGTATCTTTCATTTGACCATCTTCACCTTCAATTGAAACTAATTTAAACACCGCTCCTAAAGCCGGTTGATCATAGGCGGTAATCAGCTTGGTACCCACGCCCCATACATCAATTTTTGATTTTTGCATTTTTAGATTCAAAATCGTATTTTCATCTAAATCATTCGATGCATAAATTTTTGCTTCAGTAAAGCCAGCTTCGTCCAGTTGTTCACGAACTCGTTTAGAAATATAAGCCATATCGCCACTATCAATCCGCACACCTAGGAAATTAATTTTATCCCCCATTTCTCGAGCTACTCGAATTGCGCTTGGCACTCCCGCTTTCAAAGTATCATACGTATCAACAAGGAAAACGCAATCCCGATGTGTTTTGGCATACGCCATGAATGCTTCATAATCATTTCCATACGACTGAACCAATGAATGGGCATGGGTCCCACTAACCGGAATACCAAAAATTTTACCAGCACGAACATTACTTGTCGCGTCCGCCCCACCAATATAGGCGGCTCTTGTGCCCCAAATGGCAGCATCTAATTCTTGTGCCCGGCGTGTTCCAAATTCCAATAAAGGATCATCGCCTATCACGGATTTAATTCGAGCCGCTTTTGTCGCAATTAATGTTTGGAAATTCACCATATTTAGCAAGGCAGTTTCTACCAATTGACATTGTGCCAAAGGACCTTCAATTTGAATTAACGGTTCGTTATTAAAAACCAAATCCCCTTCTAAAGCAGAGCGTACAGTACATTTAAATTCAAAATTTGCTAAATACGTCAAGAAATCTTCTGGATATTCTTCAACTTCTCGGAGATATGCAATATCAGATTCTGTAAACGTTAAATTTTCGAGATAATTGACTAAACGTTCTAAACCTGCAAAAATTGCGTAGCCATGATTAAAGGGCATCTCTCTAAAGTAACATTCAAAAACAGCATGTAAATCTGCTCTCCCTAATTCCCAGTATGTTTGCATCATATTGATTTGATACATATCTGTATGCAATGTCAAACTATCATCTGCATATGTATAGTTCATCGTTTTCTACCTCTATTCTTTGTATTAAAAACTTGTTTATATTATAACAAAAAAATTTTTTTTAGCCTAAAATCTGCTTAGACCTCTTTTTCTTTAAAAATGAAAAATTTACTGAAGAAATAATTTAAAATCACTACTACAACTTGTGTAATCATTTTCGCCCAAAACGATGAAAAATGAATGCCATCAATTAGGAGAATCATTAAACCCATATCAGCCACAAAAGATAAAATTCGGTACCAATAAAATAAGCCCATTTCTTTAAAAAAACCAGCTATGCTTTCATGCTTACTTGCGAATACCCAATATTTATTCGTGAAAAAGGCAAATAGAACAGATAAAAACCAACTAATTGTGTTACTTATCTTGTAATCCAGCCCTAACACATTTTGACAAACAAAAAATACAACTAAGTTGACGACAGTCGTTGCACCACCAAAAAATAAATAAGCCAGTACTTCTCGGTATTTACGAAATAATTCTTTCAATTTTCACGCATCCTTTCAACTAATCATTTTATCAAACTTCGGCAAGAAAACCTATCTATTTTGTGTAAAGACACAATTCTCTTGCTAATTTTACTATTTATTAAGTATTTATGAAAAACATAGTAAGAGAAGAGGAGAAGTTCATCCATGGATGAACTTCTCCTCTTTTTACTTCATAATACTCAGTAGACTCTGTTTTTGAGTCATTCGCTTTACCATTTGATTGCTCTGCTGTTTTCAAAGCATTAGTCACCGATTTACTGATTATTAGTGATTGAAGTAACGCTTGTTCTTTCGGTTCTAGAGAAGTCGCCGCTGTATGCTGAGGAATCGTGATTTTTTGGCCAATATAAAACATTTCTTGAGTCTTTGAATTTTGTTTTAAAATGGCTGTTGCTGACACACCAAACGTCTGGCTAATGGTGGCGAGAGAATCTCCTTTGCTTACTTCATAGATGACTGCTTCTTTTTTTAGCTGTTCTTTGACTGCTTCCTTATCAAGCGAAGGTTTCTTTTCTTCTGCCAAATTAGTCACTACTGGTTTCTTCTTTTCTTGATCGTATTCAGTTAATTGATAGGTTTCAATCAACGCGTTTAATTTTTTATCGTAATATGTATCCGTTGCATAACGACCTGTTAAAAATTTTGTTGCCTGCTGATAATTCGTCGTGTTTACTTTCAAAACGCCGTGATAAAACGTTGGATTACCAGCCAGCCCATTGATGATTAATTTACTATAGTCTGTTAATGACTCTTTATAGGATGGATACTGACGAAAATCGGCATGAATGGTGGTCATCTTCCCTTTACCATCATCTTCTTGTGTGGGAAAGCTGACACTTTGACCTTGATAAGCGCCTTTAATGCCAAACAAATTATAATTAGGCGGCGCTGCTAACGCACTATTGCCCGAGCCACTTTCTAAAATAGCTTGAGCTATCATGACAGAAGCGTATAGATCATGTTGCTGACCAATAACTCGTGCTTCTTCACCAATTTTTCTAATAAACTCAGAAGTAGAAGCATTCTCTTGAACAACAAAATTTGCCTCGGCTTGTTGTTGAATTCCTGCTTGCTTTTCCTTTTCTTGACTATTGTCTATCTCTGAATGTACCAACGGCTCTTTGGTCTTTTCAGTTAATGTAGAATTTTGTGGTTCCTGATTATGAGGTGACTTCTCAGTGAGCGCTTTACGCTCTTCAGATACTGGTTGCTCATTTTGTAACGATTCGGTTGGTTTAGTACTAGCAATTGGCTTTTCTTGTGGCGGTAAACTATTTTCAGATTCTGAAGGTTCCACATTATTTTCCTGATGGTCACTGCTGTCATCTTGTATTGAACTTTCTTGTTGTTCAGACGAACTTATTACTGTTTCGTTCAGCGTTGAAGAAGTAAGAGTTCCTTGGTCTTGATTGACTTGGTCCGCTCTTTTTTCTTCCAGCACTAGCTGTCGGTTTTCGTGACTCGTTTCGGTCTCCTCTTGAGCGATTAATGGTTCCGAATTGTAGTAACTGGCGCCAGCATAAGTCCCTAAGACTCCAAGACATACCAACTTCAAATATCTTTCCTTTCTTTTTTTCATCGCATTTCTCCTTCATTTACCTCTTTATTTCTGCTAATAATTGCTCTATCTGTTGGTACATTCCTGTTGATTCATTCTTGATGGTTAGCATTTGTTCACAATAAGCTTGGTACTCTCTTGCCACTTGCTTCATGCGCGTTAAAGTTGCTAAACGTTGTTCCATTTCTTCATGAACTGTTGCAACTTGTTGGTTGGCTTGACTAATTGTTTCTTTTGCTTGACGTTTGGCTTCTAATAACACTTCGCCAATTTCTTTTTGAGAAAGCGTAACGGCTGTGTCTAAGTTCTCTTCGCTAGTCTGTCTCTGTTGTATCTTTGCTTCAGACAATTGTTTCTGTAAAGAAGTGATAGTTGTTTCTTTATCCGTTAATGTTTCTTTAAGCTGTTCAAGTTGCACGTCTTTTTCGACTACTTGTTTTCGTAATGCTTCCACTTCATTGGTTTGCATTAATAATTGATCCGTTAGTTTTTTTATGGATTGCTGATATAGTTGATTTTCTTCTTCTAGTTTTTCAGCAAAAGAAAACGATTCTTCCGACAGTTCAGTCGGCACTTGTTGCTGGACCTGTTTTACTTTTGCGGATTGCTCTTTTGCATAAACGAACTCGTCATCAAAGCTTGCTTCTTCTGTTACCGTTGGTTGTGCTTTCATCGATTGTTCATTTTCAAAATCCGGCATCTTCTCATACTCCTCATCTTCATTGTTTTTAGTCAAAAATTGCCACATTTGTTTCTCCTCCTTCGTACCTTTTACACCGTTAACATATAGCCTTTTGAGCGAATTGTTTTGATATATTGTGGTTTGTTCACATCTTGTTCAATTTTTTTACGCAAATGGAAAATCACATTAGCGACACGATATTTTCGTTCATTCGCAGTATCTTTCCAGACATTTTTGTAGAGTTCTTCATATGTAATTGTTTGTCCTGCGTGTTTGTATAAATACTCTATTGTGAAAAATTCCAATTTTGTTAAAAGAATTTCTTCTCCACTTCCCAAGCAAACACTCAAATTTGGCGCAATTAAATACAATCTCTCAGAAAGATTCTTAGTAACTGTTTGTTCCTCGTTTGCAATAGCTAATTTAGGATAAAAACGTCTTTTTACACGTTGCAATAAATTACTCATGCTTAACACGCATTCTTGGCGATCATAAGAATGATCAAAAACGCCATCTGCGCCTAATTGTAAATAAATAATTCGATTGACTTTACTAATTGCTTCTGTCCGAGAAAATAACCAAATTGGCAAGTCTGACTGCTTGCGAATTGTCATTAATAACTCACAACAAGTATTTACTTGCTGGTGATCAGTAACTTCAATCACTAATCCATCAATATGGTGCAAATGAAGAAGTATATTTGTTCCTTGGATGATCTGACATTCTACTTGATTACTAACAAACCAATTTTGACAGTATTCTTTTGTTTCAATTGTCAAAGGGACGACACCAATTGTATATTTTTCCATTTTTTTACCTCAATCTTCCTAATATTCTCCTTCAAAATATAATAATTTTTATTTATATTCTATTAATAAATAAAAATCACCAACTACTAATTTTTCAAAAAATGATTGTTATTACTAAATTTTATCGAATAAAAACAAGGTTGTCTAGCTAAAACGAAACCTTTAAATTATCATCTTTTTTGTTAAATGAGTAAATATTTGAGAAAACACTACAAGCAAAGATATTATTTAGATTATTTATTCTTTATGTAAAAAAAAGCTTACGATTTTTCAATCGTAAGCTTTTAGAATACTTTTTTATTTTTACATCATACCGCCCATGCCCATTGATGGATCCATCATAGGAGCTGGTGCAGCTGGTTCTGGTTTGTCTGCAACAACTGCTTCAGTTGTTAATAATAAAGCTGACACAGAAGCTGCATTTTGTAAGGCAGAACGAGTTACTTTTGTTGGATCAACAATACCGGCTTCAACCATGTTTACCCATTCACCGTTAGCTGCATTGAATCCAATACCTAAGTCAACATTTTTTAGTTTGTCAACAATCACTGATCCTTCATAACCAGCATTTTCAGCGATTTGACGGATTGGTTCTTCTAATGCACGAACGACAATCTTGATCCCTGTTGCCACATCGCCTTCAGCTTCTAGCGCAGCGACTTTACCAATTACATTGACAAGTGCAGTACCACCACCAGAAACCATGCCTTCTTCTACAGCGGCACGTGTTGCGTTTAACGCATCTTCAATTCGTAATTTTAATTCTTTTAATTCTGTTTCAGTTGCAGCACCGACTTTAACGACAGCAACCCCGCCAGCTAATTTAGCTAAACGTTCTTGTAATTTTTCACGATCAAAATCAGACGTTGTTTCGCCGATTTGGTTTTTAATTAAATGAACGCGGGCATCAATGGCTTCTTTTGAACCAGCACCTTCAACAATTGTTGTGTTATCTTTGTCGACAACTACTTTGCTAGCATTTCCTAAGTTTTCAATAGTTGTGTCTTTTAACTCTAATCCTAAGTCGTCAGTGATTACTGTACCACCTGTTAAAATAGCAATATCTTCAAGCATCGCTTTGCGTCGGTCACCAAATCCTGGCGCTTTTACTGCGACAACATTAAATGTACCACGGATTTTGTTCAATACTAATGTTGGTAGAGCTTCTCCATCAACATCATCCGCAATGATCAATAGTGGACGGCTTTGTTGTAGAATTTGTTCTAATAAAGGTAAGATATCTTGAATATTTGAGATTTTTTTGTCGGTAATTAAGATATATGGATTTTCTAAAACAGCTTCCATTTTATCGTTGTCAGTAACCATGTATTGAGATAAATAACCGCGGTCGAATTGCATTCCTTCAACCACATCTAATTCTGTTTCAATCCCTTTTGATTCTTCAATGGTAATTACGCCGTCGTTACCAACTTTTTCCATTGCATCGGCAATTAATTGGCCGACTTTTTCAGAACCTGATGAAACAGCAGCGACTTGTGCAATCGCTTCTTTTGAATCAACTACAGATGAAATATTGTGTAATTCTTCTACTGCTGTTTTTGTTGCTAATTCAATCCCACGACGAATACCTAATGGGTTAGCTCCAGCAGTTACGTTTTTTAAGCCTTCACGAACAATGGCTTGTGTCAAAACAGTCGCTGTTGTTGTTCCGTCACCAGCAATATCATTCGTTTTAGAAGCAACTTCTGAAACTAATTTTGCGCCCATGTTTTCAAAATGATCTTCTAATTCAATTTCCTTAGCAATTGTTACTCCATCGTTAGTAATCAATGGTGAACCAAATGATTTTTCTAAAACAACGTTACGACCTTTAGGGCCTAATGTCACTTTCACTGTATCTGCTAATACATCTACTCCGCGTAGCATTGCTGCACGTGCATCTTCTGCAAATTTAATCTCTTTTGCCATGATTTCTTCACCTCATAATTTTTTTCTTCTATTATATTATTCTGTAAAAGTTGTTTATTATTCAACAGTGGCAATAATGTCTTTGGCTGATACAATTAAGTATTCTACGCCTTCGTATTTCACTTCTGTTCCTGAATATTTTTCAAACATTACTGTGTCACCAATTTTTACTTCCATCGGAACTTTTGTGCCATTTTCAAGCACACGACCTTCACCTACTGCGATAACTTCACCTGTTTGTGGTTTTTCTTTTGCAACGGATGCAAGAACAATTCCTCCAACAGTTTTTTCTTCTTCTTTCGCGACTCTAATTACGACGCGATCGCCTAATGGTTTTAACACAATAAATCCCTCCAAATAAAAAGTTTTCGCTTATTTTAGCACTCGATACACAAGAGTGCTAACTCACACTATTTATAATACTCATTTCACTCTAAAAATGCAAGTCTTTTCTCTCTTTTTCTTGTCAATTATAAGATACGCATTTTTTATTGAGTATTCTTTTTTCATGGAATGTTTTTCCAATCCTTTAATTCATGGTAAAATAAATTGACTACGATTGGAGGCGAATAAAATGAAACAACGTTTACTTACAGCATTAATAGCAACATTCGTTTATTTTGTGATAGCGAATTTAGGAAATCTTGTTTTCAGTGTCACAGAAGGAATTGTTTCGACACTTTGGGAATCTCTTTTCTTTTTCTTATTCGTTTTTCTTTTATTAGGATATCGCAATAATCGTAAAAAATAATTATAGAAAGGATTAACCATGACCTTAAGAAAATCAAGTTTATTTATTTTAGTCACATACATTATCGCTTTTTTCGGGCCGTTACTTTTTTCGGGTATTTCTCCCAATGCAGCGATCAATGTGACAACTGCTCTCTACATTATTGGTGCCCTTGTAATGATTGGCATCTTTTTAAAAACCACAGAACCTTCTCCTTTAGAGGAAACCGCAACCTTGAAATCACCTATTTTTATTTTTTTACTAGGTGTTAGTGGGATTTTCATTGCCATGCTGATTCAAGGCGTTACTTTCGCCATTGAAGTAGCCATCACAGGAGAACAAGCTACTTCTCAAAATACACAAGCTATTGTAGCGGTGATTTTGGCAAATCCTTTATTTATTTTGGCAACTACTATCGGTGGTCCGATTATGGAAGAATTCGTCTTTCGTTATGCATTTATCCATTTAATCCAGCCTTTTACAAATTTCTGGATTGCGGCTACTGTTAGTTCGGCGATTTTTTCACTCGCACATGCCGATGGTCACTTTTTTGTTTATTTCTTTATGGGATTTTTCTTTGCTCTTTTGTACAAGCAAACGGGAAAAATTTGGACCTCAATTATTGCCCATTGCGGCATGAATACGATTGTGATTATTGTTCAACTACTTTTGCATAATGGTGCAATTCAATAAGAAAAGGGCCTTCGTCTAAACGACTAGGCCCTTTTCTTTTGCTTATTCTTCTTCGTCAATCAATTCGTTGTCATGATGTAAGAAATAAATTAATGTTTGTAATTCGTTGGTTAAGTCAACATTTTGAATTAATACTTCAGGTGGCGCTACTAAACGCGCAGCCGTAAAGTTTAGAATTCCTTTAACCCCTGCTTCGGCAAGTTTGTTCACAACTTCTTGCGCTTTGCGAGCTGGAATAGTTAAAATAGCTACTTCGATTTGTTGAACACGGATTTGTTCCATCATATCTTCCATTGGATAAACCGGAATACCGTCAACAATGCGTCCCACAATATCTTCATTCACATCAAATGCGCAACTTACACGAATACTGTTGCTTTGATGGAATTTGTACTTTAATAAAGCACTTCCTAAATTACCAACCCCGATTAATGCGACATTGGTTAACTCATCTTCATTCAATGTTTTTGCAAAAAAGTTCATTAAGTTTTCAACATCATAGCCGTACCCACGTTTACCTAATTCACCAAAATATGAAAAGTCACGACGAATAGTCGCACTGTCTACTTGTACCGCTTCACTTAATTCAGTTGATGAGACTTTATTTTTTCCTGTATCATGTAACATTCTTAAGTAGCGATAATATAAAGGAAGGCGTCGCGCCGTTGCTTTTGGAATAACTTGATCTTTCACAATTGGACCTCCAATACTTTCACTTAAATCTTATCCATTAACATAATAGCAGTTTTTCACAATAAAAAGCAATTCTATGGCTCAAAAATAGCATTTTTCTTCAAAAGTTTGTGATAAAAGGTATAAACCTTCACAAAGCATTTTTTGATACGTGCTATTTTAGCAGATTTTATGCTACACTAAGGGCAATGAATTTAGAAATGAGGACTACTGATGATTTTATTACAAGCAAATCAAGTTGCCCGGCATTTTGGCTCGGAAACATTGTTTGAAAATATACATTTAGAAATTGCAACAAAAAGTCGGATTGCCTTAGTTGGTCGTAATGGTGCTGGAAAATCGACTTTTTTAAAAATCATTGCAGGCATTGATGCTCCCGATAGCGGAACCATTGCCAAAAATAAAACTGCTACGTTAGGTTATTTAGCTCAAAATACCGGCTTAGAATCAGATAAAACCGTTTGGGAAGAAATGACAAAAGCCTTTGCTGACATCCTAGAAATGGAACAGCGTATGCGAGAATTAGAAACCAAAATTAGTGAAATGGAGCCAACCACCTCCGTTTATGAAGGAATTTTAAAAGAGTACGATCAATTGCAACATACGTTTTCTGAAAAAAATGGCTACGGCTATGAAAATGAAATTCGTTCAGTCCTTCACGGCTTTGGCTTTGATGAATCCTTTTACACGAAAGATATTCAAACCTTATCTGGTGGTCAAAAAACCCGGCTTGCATTAGCGAGAATGCTTTTACAAAAACCAGACATTTTAATTCTGGACGAGCCTACAAACCACTTAGATATCGAGACGCTTTCTTGGCTGGAATCTTATTTGCCAAGTTATGCCGGCGCCCTATTAATTGTTTCCCACGATCGTTATTTTTTAGATAAGGTAGTTAATGAAGTTTATGAACTGAGCCGCAAAAAAATGACTCACTACAAAGGAAACTATTCCAAATACTTAGAGTTAAAAGCAGAACAATTAGCCAGTGAATGGAAAGCGTATGAAAAGCAACAAGAAGAAATCAATAAGTTAGAAGATTTCGTTGCCAAAAATCTGGTTCGTGCATCTACAACGAAACGTGCACAAAGTCGCCGAAAAGTATTAGAAAAAATGGACCGTTTAGACCGACCTCAAGGAGATGAAAAATCGGCGCATTTTCTTTTCGATAGTGAAAAAGTCTCGGGAAATGTTGTTTTACAAGTCGAAGATGCCGCCATTGGTTACGACCCAGAACATATTTTATCCGAACCTATTCACTTGGATATTCGTCGTAAAGAAGCCATTGCCTTAGTCGGACCGAACGGAATTGGTAAATCCACTCTCTTGAAATCAATTATTGACCGCATTCCTTTCATTAAAGGAAGTAAAACTTTTGGCACCAATGTTTCTGTAGGTTACTATGACCAAGAGCAAGCCAATTTACATGGCAATAAAACGGTCTTAGCGGAATTATGGGATGAACACCCAACCACACCTGAAAAAGAGATTCGAAGTATTTTAGGCGGCTTTCTCTTCAGTGGAGATGATGTTGAAAAAACGATTCCTTTATTAAGCGGTGGCGAAAAAGCCCGTGTGGCATTAGCAAAATTAGCGATGGATCGTGACAATTTCTTGATTCTCGATGAGCCAACCAACCACTTGGATATCGATAATAAAGAAGTTTTAGAAAATGCGCTGATTGATTATGAAGGAACCATCCTCTTCGTTTCCCATGACCGTTACTTTATCAATCGAATTGCAACAAAAGTTGTTGAGCTTTCTGAAAAAGGCAGCAAACTTTATTTAGGCGACTATGATTATTATTTAGAAAAGAAACAAGAGGAAGAAGAAATCGCTGCCCTCTTAGCTAATGAAGAAGCGGCGAAAAAACCCGAACCAGTTACAGCCAAAAATACCTTTTATCAAAACAAGGAGCAACAAAAATTACTCCGTACTTTGCAAAGAAAAATAACACAAGTCGAAGAAAATCTTGCTCAGTTAGATACGACAATTGCACAATTAGAAGCACAAATGAGTCAACCAGACATTCTAGAAAATCATGTTGAATTGCTGGCTCTAAACCAACAATTAGATGACGCTCGTCAGCAACAAGATGAACTACTTGAGCAATGGGAAAATTTCAGTTTAGAATTAGAAGAAATGGAAAATAACAATTAACGGAGGGATTCACTATGGCTTCCAAAAAAATCAGTTTAACGAAGCCCAAATATCAACAAATCGCCGTTGATGTTGCGGAAAAAATTGCAGAAGGCAAATTACATGTTGGAGATAAAATCCATGCCCGTTCCACCCTAGCTAACCAATACCAAGTGTCGCCAGAAACAGCCCGCAAAGCCATTATCGTTTTAGTCGATTTAGAAATCGTTAAAGCCAAACACGGCAGCGGCTTCTATGTGGCATCAAAAGAAAAAGCGCAGGACTTTGTGACACAATATCAAGACGTTCAAACGATTGCTGAAATTAAAGAAGAATTGCTAGATAGCGTAGCGAAACAAAAAGAAGAACTTACTCATTTTTCTAGCATTCTAGATACTCTTGTTGAACAAACAAAGCGTTTTGATTCTTTCAATCCAATGAATCCTTATTCATTAGTTTTAACAGAAGAAGCTGCTTATCTTGAGGCGACGATTAGCGAAATGAATTTTTGGCAAAACACTTCGGCAACGATTATCGCCATCAAACACAAAGAAGAACTTCTGGTCTCACCTGGTCCATATGCAAAGATTTCGTTGAACGACACACTTTATTTTGTTGGACATGACGAATCAACCTTACAACGAGTGCAGAATTTCTTTTATCCTTAAACAAAAAAGTGACTACTTATCTTGCGGTAAATAGTCACTTTTTTTATTTATTATTTCTATTTTTCATAAAAAACCACTATAAAACCTAGTTAAAATACTGTTTTTCTTCATTTTCAGAAAGATTTTCATCTAATTTGACAAAGTGACAACTTTATAGTAGTCTGATGTAGTCACTTTTTTTAATGAGGAGGAACAATGATTTGCCAAAAGTAAAAGTAAATCACCTTACCAAGATCTTTGGTAAGAAAACCAAACCGGCACTTGAAATGATTCGTGCCAACAAAAGCAAAACAGAAATTTTAGAAAAAACGGGTGCCACAGTCGGTGTTTATGATGTAAATTTCGAAGTTGAAGAAGGCGAAATTTTCGTTATTATGGGGTTATCAGGAAGTGGGAAATCAACATTAATTCGTTTATTAAATCGTTTGATTGAACCAACTTCAGGAAATATTTATATTGATGGACAAGATATTTCTTCTTTAGATAAAGAAGGATTACGTGAAGTACGTCGAAATAAAATGAGCATGGTTTTCCAAAACTTTGGTCTTTTCCCCCATCGAACTATCTTAGAAAATACGGAATATGGTTTAGAAATTCGTGGTGTTCCTAAAGAAGAACGCCAAGAAAAAGCTGAAAAAGCCTTAGAAAATTCTAGCTTAATTGCTTTTAAAGACCAATTACCAAGTCAATTATCTGGTGGGATGCAACAACGTGTCGGCCTTGCTCGTGCCTTGGCTAACGATCCAGAAATTTTATTAATGGACGAAGCGTTCTCTGCTCTTGATCCGTTAATTCGTCGTGAAATGCAAGACGAACTATTAGATTTACAAGAAAATGTCAAAAAAACCATTATCTTTATCACACATGATTTGAATGAAGCTTTACGAATCGGCGACCGGATTGCTTTGATGAAAGATGGTCAAATTATGCAAATTGGGACTGGAGAAGAAATTTTAACCAACCCAGCCAACGAATATGTGCGAACCTTCGTGGAAGATGTGGATCGTTCAAAAGTCTTAACTGCCCAAAATATTATGGTACCTGCTTTAACTACTAACATTGAAATTGATGGCCCAACTGTTGCTTTAAAACGGATGCGTCAAGAAGAAGTGAGTATGTTACTTGCCGTGGATAAAAAACGCCAACTAAAAGGCGTTGTACGCGCAGAAAAAGCTTTAGAAGCGCGTAAAAACGGGACTTCTCTTGTAGAATGTGTGGATCCAGAAATTCAAACAATCGACAAAGATATGTTAGTGAATGATATTTTTCCACTGATTTATGATGCACAAACACCTCTTGCCGTGACTGATAACGGCAAACTATTAGGCGTGGTCATCCGTGGTAGCGTACTTGAAGCACTTGCAGAAACAGAGGTGAACGAACATGAATAAGTATCAATTACCTGTCGCGTCTTGGGTTGAAAGTTTTACTGATTGGTTAACTTCAACATTTGCTGGATTATTCAGCTTTTTACAAACAATTGGTCAAAGTGTAATGGACAACATTACTGCCTTACTAACAGCCGTACCACCACTTGTGCTGATCGTGCTATTAACGATTGCTGCTTTCTTTATTTCTAATAAAAAAATCGGCTTAAGTTTATTCACGTTTATCGGCTTAATGTTTATCTATAATCAAAACTTATGGAACGATTTAATGAGTACCGTTACGTTAGTTTTACTTTCTAGTGTTATTTCCATTATCATTGGTGTGCCACTAGGGATTTTAATGGCGAAAAGCGAAAAAGCCAAGAGTATTATTACACCGATTTTGGACTTCATGCAAACAATGCCTGGTTTCGTTTACTTGATTCCAGCCGTTGCATTCTTCGGAATTGGTATGGTTCCTGGGGTCTTCGCCTCTGTTATCTTCGCTTTACCACCAACCGTGCGCTTTACGAATTTAGGAATTCGACAAGTACCAAATGAACTTGTTGAAGCAGCTGATTCTTACGGTAGTACTGGCTGGCAAAAATTATTCAAATTAGAATTACCTTTAGCCAAAAACACGATTATGGCTGGTGTTAACCAAACAACCATGCTAGCTCTATCAATGGTAGTTATTGCTTCAATGATTGGTGCGCCTGGATTAGGACGTGGCGTCCTTTCTGCTTTACAACGTGCGCAAGTCGGGAACGGTTTCGTAAATGGTGTGGCTTTAGTTATTTTAGCGATTATCATTGACCGTTTTACTCAACATTTAAATAATAAAAAAGCAGCCCTTAAAGCAGCTGGTGCCACCTCTAAAAAGAAAAAATATGGGATTATTGCAGCGGTTGTTGTAATTGTCGCTGGCTTAGTTGGTGCTTCAATTTTTACAACAACAAATGATAAGCAAATTTCCCTTTCTTATGTGGAATGGGATACCGAAGTAGCCTCCACACATGTGGTTGCCGAAGTTTTAAAAGATATGGGGTATGATGTTAAAACGACTCCTTTAGATAACGCAATCATGTGGGAATCTGTAGCTAAAGGTGAAACAGATGCCATGGTTGGTGCGTGGCTGCCAGGAACTCACGCAGAGCAATATAAACAATATAAAGATAAATTAGACGACCTTGGTGAAAACCTTAAAGGCGCGAAGCTAGGAATTGTCGTCCCTTCTTATATGGATGTTGATTCTATCGAAGATTTATCTGATCAAGCTGGGAAAAAGATTACTGGAATTGAACCTGGGGCTGGTGTTGTTGCAGCAGCAGAGAAAACTAAAGAAGCTTATCCTAATTTGAAAGATTGGTCTGTTGAAACTTCTTCATCAGGTGCCATGACTGTCGCCTTAGGACAAGCAATTAAAAACAACGAAGACATCGTTATTACTGGCTGGTCTCCTCACTGGATGTTTGCAAAATATGATTTAAAATATTTAGCTGATCCAAAAGGCACTATGGGCGGCGAAGAAGCGATTCACACAATGGCTCGCCAAGGCCTAAAAGAAGATCAACCAGAAGCTTACAAAGTGTTAGATAATTTCCATTGGACCACTAAGGATATGGAATCTGTCATGTTAGAAATTAACGAAGGCAAAGACCCACAAGAAGCTGCACGTGATTGGGTTGATTCACATAAAGACCAAGTAGCAGAATGGAAAAAATAATTCTTAACAAATGACTTCCCCATCTATTAAAAGTGGGCGTTGAACAAATTGTTCAACGCCCTCTTTTTTCGCCAAAAAAACCACTCAGTTGGGTAGACTGAGTGGAAAGGAGTTATTTTTACTTGAGGAGTAAAAATGAAAAGTGTTTATGTTGGGTGTTTTGTTGGTATGCTTATATATTAACGAGAACCTGTGAATAATTTGTGACGAAAACCTTGGAAATTTGCTACGAATTACTTAAAAAATTTTAAATGTGTCTCACCCTAGTTAATCGATACAGCGATTATTTCTTTTTAGCATTTTGGATGGCTTTAAATAATGTTGAAAATTGTCCTTTGAAAGACATCACATCATCAAAGATATCAACACCATCGTTTAACATTTTGACGGTAACCCAGCCAAGCGCTTCCGTAATTGCTACCGCAACTGAAGCATTGACCATGCCACCAGTCACAGTTCCGACAACAGGAATCACTTTTAGAATATTCCCAACTGCGCTCTTACCTAAACTAACCACTACTAATTCTTTGGTTAAACTTTTACCTAAGCTTTCAGACCAAGACTGACCAAAAATTTTATGCAGCCGTGACATCATAGTTAATTGAACAGGTACCAGTAAAAAAGCATCCGAAAACGGAATTGGTGAAAACCCAATAATTGCTGCTGACAATGCAGCAAAATGAATCGTTTGATGACTTTTCTTTTTCACGTCAGGTGAAACACCAGCCAAAAATTCATCAAATACTTTGTCGAGTTGTGTTTGACTGTTCGTCACTAATTGTTCTGCTTTACCTTTAGAAGTTGCGAAAGCATTCATTATGGCCGTAGACGTTTTTTGTGGAAATTTTTTCAAGACATCTTGAAAAAAAGAACGAAATTCTGGGTCTTCTATCACTTCTTCTGGTACTTCTTTTGTTAGTTCATTTATATTTTTTTTCGATTTTTCAGATTTAATTTTACTTTTAAACATAGAATCCCCCTTTATGCTTTCACTGTAATAAAGTATATCATATTTTAATTTTTAACATGACTAAAAGACTTTACAATCTTTTAGAGTAGAAAAACCAATTTTTTTTATGATCAATGTAGTGTGCTTCTATAAGTATGTTATAATTAAGAAAAAAATTGAAAGGACTTTTATCTTGAATAAAAAAAACAACACCTTTTCTTGTTTTTTAAATAACTACAAGAATCTTATCTTATCTATTGGAATTATTTTACTAACAGCTTTTTTGATTATTTCTGCTCAATTATTCAGACATTCAATTATTTTAGGCTCTGATAATAATTTCTTCATGAATAAAATTTATGAAAGTTATATGCAACAAAAGACAGGAACTTATAACTATTTTCAATCTGTTTATGGGTTTCAACAGTCTGGAAGAATTATTAACGCTGTTTATGCACCAGACTTTTCTTTTATTTTAGGAGGTCTGTTAGCAATCGCTAAAAATTGGTTTAGATTCCAAGTTCTATCTGGATTTTTTTGCCTTTTCTCTGCTGGGATATCAATGTTTGTTTTAGGTCGTTATTGTAAAATCACCTATAAATATTCTGTGAGTATGTCTTTATTATATATGTCAACAAGTGCAATTAGTGTGTTTATTACATCCGAAGCTTCATCTGGTTGGGCTAGTGCAATTTTACCTTTAGTCTTTATTCCTGCAATTAAAATGGTCACCGATAGTTCAAGACCTATTCAGCCAGTATTGTTATCTTTACCTGTAGTACTGATTATAAATTTGCACGTTTTCAGTACCTTTCTTGTCATTTTAGCGTTAATTCCTTTTTTTATAATAGGAATATTTAAAACAAAAGATAAACTAAAAATGCTTATTGATGCGTTTTTGGCAGCTTTACTCACACTCTTATTAACTTCACGTTTAATTACAGGAATGTTAGAAGTCTTCACGACAAATCAGTTATTAAAACCTTATTCTGTAGACAAAATGTTGCCGTATAGTATGAAAGTTTCTTTAGATGTCCAAGGATGGTCTTCTTTAGGTATTGTTTTTACAATTATATTTCTTTTTCTTTGTATTCTAACTATTTTTAATTGGACAACTATTCCATTTATTGAGAAAGTACTAAACAGTATAGGGTTATTCTTTCTTTTAATTTCTTCGAACCTTTTACCTTGGGATGATATTCCTAGGCTGATACCTATAATCCAAGGAATCCAATTTCCACAACGATTTGCTAGTGTATCATTTGTATTACTAATTCTAAGTTTCACGTTATTTTTGCAAAGAATCAGTTTTAACAAATTTCATTTGTATAGCTATAGCACTATAATTTACATGACCGTATCTATACTTTCTTGTTTGCTTATCCATCAAGCAATCCTCTCTAGCGCAAATACTTGGCATTCAAATAAACCTTTATCTAATGATAGCAGCTCCTTGAAGACAAAAATAAATGATATGACTAAAGTGAAAGAATTATATGGTGGAAAAAATGAGCTAGGTGATCCACTTAAAGTAGTTATTAAACCGTTAACTGATTATTTACCTATAAATAATCAATTGCAACAGAAAGAGTCCCCCTACACAACATACTGGAATGAAGTTGCTAACAGCAATCTAAAAGTGGCAAAACATGTTCTTTCTGACGGAAGGCTCCAATTGAATTGGACAAATGAATCCAATGAATCAGTTGAAACTTTACTTCCAGCAATTGCTTATTCTAGAAGTGAACTTTGGTTGAATGAAAAAAAACTAAGTACTTCTCAATATAAAACTTCTACTATTGGGAGTATCATTCTCCAAGCAGTGCCTGGTAAAAATTCGTTAGTGCTAGGATATAAACCAACCACTGCTTTCATTATTACAAAATATGTCCAAAATATTTCTTACATTTGCTTAGTTCTTTATCTTATCTATGCAGGAATTTATAAAATAAAAAAACGTCATTAAAAAAATAAAACGAGTCGGAAATTATCTTCCACTCGTTTTATTTTTTATCCACAATACACTGTCAAGTGTTTAGGCAAAATTTCCAGCGTAATTGGCAAAGCAGCTCCTTCATCACCATCCACATTAGTGGTTAATTCTTCTTGGTTTTCTAAGGAGATTGTTCCTTCTTTAAAGGTTAGGTAAACTAAATTATCAGTGGACTGGTCGACTCCTTTTAACAAATCTGGGACTGCTTTTACTGCATCCCACAATGATTGATCTTTTAAATAAACTAAATGAAGTTTGCCATCATCCACTTGGGCTTCTGGTAATAATGTTTCAAACCCACCGATTGAATTCGTTAAGCCAACTAAAACGGTACTACTTTCAATGGTTTGTTCTTTTTGATCCAAGCTTAAATGAAAAGGATACGTTTGAGCATTCGCTAAATGTTTGGCACCTGAAATAAAATAAGCGAGTTTTCCTAACTTCGTTTTTTGTTCAACGTCCACGTCGTTAATGGACTCTGGAATCGTCCCAATCGCAACGACATTCATAAAGTAGTCGTCATTGATTTTCCCCACGTCTAAAGCACTGGTTTTTTCTAAATCTAATTGTTGAATCGCTTCTTCAGGGTCCATCGGTAAATTCAAGGCTCGCGCTAAATCGTTCACCGTTCCTAAAGGAAAAAAGCCAAATTTTGGGCGGTAAGCTTGTTCTGCCAACCCGCTAATTCCTTCATTAACGGTTCCATCTCCCCCCATTACGAAAACACTGTCGAAGTGACTTTCCGCAGCTTCACGGGCAAATTGTTCTGCATCGCCGCCTTTTTCTGTTTGTTTCACTACAACTTCATCAAATAACTGCTTTAATTTTTCTTCTGCTAACGTTTCAAATTCTTTGGCTTTTTCACCACCAGAACTGGGGTTAACAATTAAAACTGCTTTTTTCACTGGTACCACTCCTCGTTGATATCTAAATCGTTTGATTCCTTACAATTATTATAAAAGATATTTTTGATTCTGGCGAAAAATATGCTGACACTTGCTTAACAAACAAGCATTCCTGCTCCTCACTACTTTTCAAAACGTTCTTTAAAGCAATAGGCAAAATAATAGAACAATTTCCAAAAATCTTGCCAAACTTTTGGATCCATCCCCGTCAATTCATGAATTCGTTTCAAGCGGTAATTCAATGTATTTCGATGGATATGTAATACTTGTGAGGTTTCATTGATGTTTAAGTTATGATTGGCGAAAAAAATAACGGTTTCATAGTATTCATCATAAATCGTCTGGATGGTTTCAAAAAAATCCAATTCAATATGAAAAGGAAAATTAAAAATTCCTTGAATGAAAAAATCTTCTGCTTGGTAAAACTTAGCCTTTTCTAATTGGAGAAACGATAGAAGTAAATACGTGTTTTGTGCCTCTTGGACCATTTGTTGAATCGTGGCTTTTTCCGAACTTATCACAAGATATTCTGTTACTGGCTTTGTTATCTGAGGTAGTTCAGAAGTAATCACCAGATAACAATTCTCCCATTCAAATATTTCATGGCCAGGATAAAAACTGGATAATAAGCGCTTGTCCTTGGTCAGTACACAATGATTCTGGTCGTCTAATTGAAGGTTATATAGTTCCAACGCTTCAAGTTTTAAGGCTTCTGAGTAAGCAGAATCAACATGCATTAAGTGCTGGATAAACTGATTTTTTTGTTTCTTCTTTTTTTCGCGTTCTTGTTGTGTATTTAATTCTTCTGTCAGTAAAAGAACAATCGAGCGTACAAGCTTGGTAAATTTGCGCACCTCGTCTGGTTCTCCTGAAATGCCTACGACACCTAAAATGTGATCATTCAAAATAATCGGTTCATTGGTGCCTTTTTTCTCTAAAGAAGTATCTTTATAAATTTCAATATTTTTTCGTTCATTGATGGCTCTTTCTGCGCCACGATGGCGCTCCCCAATTCGAGCAGAATCTCCACTCGCAATAATTTTTCCTCGTTCATCCATAATATTGATGTTATAAGGAATATCTGCCATCAACTTTTCAACAATTTTATTTGCTTGGATTTTGTCTAATTTTAACATTGCTATCGCCAACTTTCTAAAAAGCGAGTAGCGTTTGGGACATAAGCCGCAATGACTTATGTCCCAAACGCTTAATTCTTCAGATCAACGACTGAACATTTTTATTTCAGCTTTCATTACTGATGATACCATGGTTAGTTCTTAGTCACAAGGCACCAGCTGTAATGTACGAGCAATATTTTCAACGGTTCTTTCTAAGTTAACTGGTCCATTTTTCAATGCTGCTTCCAATGGTTCGGCTTTGGCCAAAATTCCAAAAATAGCCGTCATCCCTTCTTCATAGAGGACATCCACATCTTTGCCGATATAGCCAGCACAAGCGAAAACCGGTTTTTGATACTTCTTGGCCAAACGTGAGACGCCATAAGGGGCTTTGCCGAATTTTGTTTGAAAATCCATACCGCCTTCACCAGTAAAGACATAATCAGCGGCTTTTATTTTTTCTTCTAATTGATTCACTTCTACGACAATATCAATTCCTGGGCGTAACTGAGCTTTTGTGAATGCTAGTAACCCTGCACCCAAACCGCCAGCGGCTCCTGCGCCTGGCATCATCTCAACATCAATGCCGATCTCTTTTTTGATGATCGCTGCATAATGGGCTAAGTTTTTATCTAATTGAGCCACCATTTCTTCTGTCGCACCTTTTTGCGGGCCAAAGACATGAGACGCCCCTGTTGGCCCTGTTAGTGGGTTATTCACATCACTTGCTACTAGAACTTCGGTAGCAAAAATGCGTTGATCAAACTGTGTTAAATCGATCTGCGCCAGTTTATCTAATGCACCACCGCCACGTGTCAATTCTTGCCCTTCCTTGTCTAACAAACGCGCACCAAGTGCCTGAATCATACCTGCACCCCCATCATTTGTCACGCTACCACCAATGCCGATAATGATTTTTTTTGCCCCATGATTGAGCGCATGTTGAATCATTTCTCCTGTACCATAAGTAGAAGTGATCAAGGGATTACGTTCTGCTGCTTTGACCAATTCAATTCCGTTGGCTTTCGCCATTTCAATGACCACCGTTTCTTGGTCACCTAATAAGCCGTAATAGGTTTCAACGATTTGATCAGGAAGCGGTCCTGCCACACGCACTGGTACTCTTGTGCCTCCTGTTGCATCCACTAAGGAATCCACCGTTCCTTCCCCGCCGTCTGCCATCGGGACGTGTTGAATGTCTGCATCTTTAAATACAGCTAAAATCCCTTTTTCCATTGCCAGACAGGCTTCTTTTGCACTCATACTTTCTTTAAATGAGTCTGGAGCCAAAACAAATTTTTTCGTCATCTTTTCGCGCCTACTTTCCAACTAGTTTAAAATAAAGCCATATAAAATGGTTGCAACAATCGTCATTACCCCACCGACACACATTTCATAAGGAATCACTCGAATTCTTTCTTTAATCGTCATATTCATACTTTGTGCCGTAATATGGAAATAATTGCCTTGAGGAACACTATCAATCACAGTTGCCCCAGTATGCACCATGACTGCTGCTGAAAGTGAAGATGTGCCCATATCTAAAATCGCTGGCCCAAAAGAACCTGTCGCTAAGATAACCGCTGTGGATGTTGAACCAACTGCTAAGCCCATTAAAATACCAGAAATCGGTGCCAAGAAGGTTCCAGAAATTCCCATAACAGAAATTAAGTGGACAATTTGTGTTGATAAATCAGAAACAGAAATTAATCCAGCAATTGCACCTGCACCAATTAAAATTAAAACGGTATCGGTTACTCTCTTCAAGCCAGAAGATGCATAAAAGGCCAGTTGTTTTGTTTGCCCAATCGCAATTGTCCCAACAACTGAAGCGAACGGCAAAATATACAGAGCATCAATATTCAAACTTTTGATGAAAGAAATATTTAAAACGGCGCCAATCGGATTAAGTAATAATAAGACAATCGCTAACACTGGCGCGATTAACGCCTTTTTCAAAGGTAATAATTCTTTTGTTTGTTCCTCCACAAGATCCGTTTCTTTGACCATTGATCCTTTGCTTCTCATGATATTTGCAAGAACAACAGCTGTAATTAAACCAAATACGGCTGGAATAAAGCCAGCAATCATAACGTCACTTAAAGGTAAATCAAAGCCGTTCGCCGCTGCAATAGTATTTGGATTAGGCGAAATAATATTGCCCGCTTTGCCGCCACCTGATAAGGCAATCAATAATGATAACTTACTGATACCCGTACTTTTCCCAACAGATAGAGCAATCGGGGCAACAATCAACACTGCAACAGGAATGAATACGCCCACTGCTGTAATTACCATTGTAGATAATGCCAAAGATAAAATAGCTTTTTTCTCGCCAAGCTTTTGTACAATGGCGTTGGCAATTGATTCTGCCGCACCGGATTCCATCATCACACCTGCCAACATGCCGGCTGCTAAGACACGGATTGCGGTTCCCATAATACTTTGTGTTCCGTTTAATAGAACAGCGACTGTATCTGACAGGGAAGCGCCTCCAATAAGACAACCAACAATTGCACCAAAAAACAAGGAATACACAGGATTAAATTTTTTCAAAATTAATACTATCGCTACAACTAATCCTAAAATTGCAGCAACCCAAGATATTGTAATATCTGGCATTCAAAATCAGCTCCTTAAATTGTTTACGCTTTCATTCTATCAAAGTCCTTTCTTTTTAAAATTGTAAATTTAACAGGATTTATTGTTCAAATGCACAAAAAAACCGTTCTTAAAGAACAGTTTTTTGAAATCTTTTTCTATCTTTCTTAATAATGACCACCAATCCAACGAACAAAAGAACACTCACAATTAACAATACTGCCGTTTTATTATATCCATGAAATAGTGCTTCGCCTCCACATGCGTAAAGTATTGAGGAAGGAATCACACCAATGAATATAGCGGCTATTAAATTTTTTAATGGCAACTGCATAGTATCTGCAGCAAAATTAATCACAGAAGAAGGAATAATTGGAATCATGTAGCCTACCATAATCCCAATTTTTGGATGTTTCATCCGTCGAATGGACTGAACCCAACGATTGGTCTCCGTTTTTTTATCTAAAAATTTTATATGATGCATCAAAAAGATTGCAACTAAATTTCCCAAACTATTCCCTAAAACGTTAATGAGTGTGCCGCTGAAGGGACCAAAACTCAATCCTGCAATCACACCAATTACTGAGGTCGGAATCCCTGGTACTGCACACATGATCGCGGTCAAAAAAACCAACAATAGCGCTGCTGAAAAACCATGTGAACGAATTCGCTCTAATAATTGTGTCTTACTGGCTTTAGGATTCAAAAATAATTGAATATCTGTTTGGTATTCTAGATACAAACGGTAGCCAACCAGCAGGATTAAAATAAGCCCGCTACTGATTAGTAGTATTCGGATTGTTTTCCTCTTCATTTTCTTTGCTCCTTTTATGCTTTATACAAAGTGTAGCACAGGTTTCTTCGTGCCTCAATTAGAAGCTTGTATGAATAAAAGCCGCCCCTAAAAGTTAGACTAAAAATCTAACTTTTAGGGGCGATTCGAAAGTTACGAAGGTACTTTTTTATTTCCGATACATCTTAAACTCTAAGAACAGATCGTTATAAATTCCTAAGTATTCTTGACCTAAGTCTTGGTAAACTTCTAAATGTTTGATGGTTTCATCATCTGGATAAAATTGTTTATCTTCGGCAACTTCTTTTGGTAATAGTTTTTTAGCTTCTTTATTTGGTGTGGAATAACCAATATATTCTGCATTTTGTGCCGCATTTTCTGGTCGTAACATAAAGTTCATAAATGCATAGGCACCGTCTTTATTTTTGGCTGTCTTAGGCATCACAATGTTATCAAACCAGAGATTAGAGCCTTCACTGGGAATCACATAATGTAGATGTTCATTGTTTTCTAGCATTTCAGCAGCTTCACCAGAGAAAGTTACAGCAACTGCACTTTCTTCATTAGCCATGTACATTTTGATTTCATCGGCAACAATTGCTTTGACATTGTTCGTTAATCGGTTTAACTTATCGGTAGCCTGACGTAATTGTTGGTCGTTTTTACTGTTTAACGAATAGCCTAAACTATTCAAAGATAATCCTAACACTTCGCGAGCGCCATCAATCAGCATGACATTATTTTTTAATTCCGGGCGCCATAAATCATCCCAATGTTGGATCTGACGGCCGTCAATAAATTTATCATTATAAATAATCCCCAATGTGCCCCAGAAGTACGGAACGGAAAACTTATTTTTGGGATCGAAGGATTGATCTAAAAAGCGTGCATCAATGTTTTCTAAGCCTTTTAATTTGCTGTGATCAAGTGGTAAAAGCATCTTCGCTTTCATCATTTTTTGAATCATATATTCAGAAGGAATGGCAATATCATAGGCTGTGCCACCTTGCTGAATTTTTGTATACATGGCTTCATTAGAATCAAAGGTTTCGTAATTGACTTTATAACCTGTTTCTTTTTCAAATTTCTTAATCAAGGCCGGATCTATATAGTCCCCCCAATTGTAAATGGTCAAGGTATCTGCTCCTGCCATGCCACTTGCTTTCTCCAATTGGCGCACGCCAAAAAATAAGATGACAATAATAGCGATAATTCCAATAAAAAGTGACTGTAATTTTTTCATTTTAACTTGGCCACCTCACTTTGTTCCCGACGCATTTTCTTTAAACGTTTTGGCGTATTGTCTTTACTGATAAAGTAATAACCGACAACTAGAATCATTGAGAATAGGAATACTAACGCACTTAAGGCATTGATTTCTAAACTAATTCCCTGACGTGCTCGTGAATAAATTTCAACAGATAATGTTGAAAAACCATTGCCTGTCACAAAGAATGTTACGGCAAAATCGTCCAACGAATAAGTAAAGGCCATAAAGTAGCCAGCAATAATTCCTGGCGCTAAAAAAGGCAAAATAATATTTTTAATCACTTGAACATTATTGGCCCCTAAATCCCGTGCCGCATCTACCATAGAATCGTTCATCTCTTGTAGTTTTGGTAAAACCATTAAAACAACAATTGGAATACTAAAGGCAATATGCGACAATAATACACTTGTAAAACCTAAACTGATAAACCCTACTGCCGTGAAGAAAATTAAGAAACTGGCTCCAATAATAACATCTGGTGAAACGAGTAAAATGTTATTAAAGCTAAGCAACGTGTTCCGGTTTTTACGACGTTTTGTATAATAAATCCCCATCGCGCCAAATGTTCCAATGATGGTTGCTATTAAAGCCGATAAGAAAGCTAGCAAAAACGTATTCAGAACAATGGTTAACAAGCGTGTGTCTTCGAAAACGTTCCGATAATTATCTAACGTAAAACCAGTAAACTGATTCATCGTTTGCGTATCGTTAAACGAATAAAAAATCAAATAAAAGATTGGTGCGTACAGTAGCGCAAAGACAACGAATAAATACACATAAGACCATTTAAACTTTTTCTTTTGCATTATTTGCCACGCCCTTTCTTCTTCTCACCCGTCAGCAACATCACAATAAACATGGCAACAATTAAAATCACACCAATTGTTGAACCCATGCCCCAGTTTTGCGTTACTAAGAAGTGTTCCTCAATCGCCGTTCCCAACGTAATCACCCGATTGCCGCCAATTAAACGCGTTAACATAAAGAGCGAGAGCGAAGGAATAAAGACAGCTTGAACGCCACTTTTCACACCGTTTAGGGAGAGAGGAAAAATGACACGGCGGAACGTTTCCGCACTGCTAGCTCCTAAGTCCCGACTAGCACTAATCAATGAAGGATTCATTTCTTCTAAGGCATTAAAAATCGGCATAATCATAAATGGAATTTCAATATACGTTGCGACAAATAAAAAACTGAAATCTGTAAACAGAATTTGGTGCGTAGCCAAACCCATAAAACTCATAAACTGATTGATACTCCCATGAATACTGAAAATCCCAATAAAGGCATAAGCTTTTAATAATAAATTCACCCATGTTGGTAAAATAACGAGCATTAACCATAACTGTTTATGCTTGAGCTTTGTCAAAAAATAAGCCGTAGGATAACTTACCAATAACGTAAAAATGGTAATCAGAAAAGCATACCAAACCGAATTAATGGTCATACTTAAATACGTTCCTGATGTAAAATACGTTTGGTAATTCGCCAAGGTAAACTGGCCATTCATATCGAAAAATGATTGATAAATAATCATTAGCACTGGCGCAATGACGAATAAAAGTAACCACATTACATAGGGAATCGAATAAATTCGACGCATTGTTTTCATTTTATTTTCCCCTTTCGTTTACTCGTCGTAACTTTCTAAACGGGCATCAAAGTCTTCTTCTGATTCATTGAAGCGCATCACGTGAATATCTTCTGGCTCAAAGGAGAGCCCTACTTGAGCGCCTTCTTTGGCTTTTCGAGTGGAATGCACCATCCATTCATTTCCTTGTTCATCAAAACAAATAATTTCATAATGAACGCCGCGGAATAACTGCGTGTCCACCGTTACGGTTAGCTTGCCTTTTTCAAGCGTGGTAATCGTTAAGTCTTCTGGACGTAAAACGACTTCTACAGGTTCATTTTTCCGCATGCCGCCATCGACACATTCAAACTTTTTGCCCACAAATGAAACTAAATTATCTTCCAGCATCACGCCATCCACAATATTACTTTCCCCTACAAAGTCAGCAACAAAGTGATTAATCGGTTCATCATAAATATCAACTGGTGTGCCACTTTGCACGATATGACCTTTATTCATGACAAAAATTTCATCACTCATCGCTAATGCTTCTTCTTGATCATGGGTCACAAAAATAAAAGTAATCCCTAAACGTTGTTGTAAATCACGTAATTCATATTGCATCGCTGTGCGTAATTTCAAATCTAAAGCGGATAACGGCTCATCTAAAAGCAATACTTTTGGCTCATTGACAATCGCTCGTGCAATTGCGACCCGCTGACGCTGGCCCCCAGACATTTCACTAATTTCACGTGTTTCGTAGCCCGGTAATTGAACCAAACGTAATGCCTCTTTCACTTTTTTTTCAATTTCTGCTTTGGATAGTTTTTTGATTTTTAAACCAAACGCAACATTATCAAAAACATTCATGTGAGGAAACAAAGCATAATCCTGAAACACGGTATTGACTTGGCGTTTATTGGCAGGTACATCATTTATTCTTTTACCATCAAAATAAACATCGCCAGAAGTCACGTCATTGAATCCCGCAATAATACGCAAAATCGTTGTTTTGCCACATCCTGAAGGTCCTAATAACGTATAAAATTTTCCTTCTTCAATTTCAAAGCTGACATTTTTTAATACTGGTTCATCGTCAAATTGTTTGACAACATTTTCAAATGAAATCACATGGTTTCTCACTGGATAAACTCCTCCATTTCGTCCTTTATAAATACGATTCTGTCGCCACAATTAACGCACGACTTTTTCCTCGACCATTGTTGCTAATTTGGTGAGGTTCTGTTGCTTGGTAATACATGGTTTGACCTTTTTTAGCAATATACGTGGCTTCCCCTAATGTCAAACGAATGGAGCCATCAATCACATAAATAAATGTTTCCGATAGAGAAGGTTCAAACGTTTTATATTCGCCATTTTTATCAAAAGTAATAATGACAGGTTCCATTTCTTTTTCATTTGAGGCTGGAATTAACCATTTTAGTTCATAGCCATGTTCTTCATCATAATAGAGGGTACTTTCTTCTTCATTGTAGACAATTTTCTGTTCAAGCGGTTGCTGACTAAAAAACTGCTCTGGCGTCACGCCTAGTACTTCTAAAATTGAGAAAAATGTTTCCATTGATGGTGAGCTTAAATCCCGCTCCAATTGGGAAATATAGCCTTTGGATAAATCCGTTCTTTCGCCTAATTCTTCTTGTGTTAAATTTTTCTGAATGCGTAAATTTCTCAACTTCTCACCAATTTCCATGGCACACCTCGTTTCTATTTTCAGCTAATCTTTTCAACAAAAGTTTTGTAATACTAAACTTACAGTTTAGTTTTACCTTTTTTAGTATACGAACTTTTTGAAAAATTTCAACCATTTTTCTTTATTTTTCTAGTCTAATTGTCACACAATCTTTCTTTTCTGTATAACTTACTGTTTATAAGAAGAAAAATGATACGAAAAAATCAGAATATGATAAAATAAGACGAGTTGCTTTTTTACATAATTGGAAGGAGAGTTTTTATATGAATTCATTTCAAGCATTTACGTTAAGAGAACAAGATACATCTGTTATTGGTCAACTAGAAACCATTACTTTAGACGATTTATCAGAAGGCACTGTAGTAATCAAAGCAGCCTACTCCTCAGTTAACTTTAAAGACTCTTTAGCTTCAAAAAAAGACGGCGGTGTGATTCGCAATTATCCAATGATTCCAGGAATTGATGTCAGTGGCACTGTTGTCACATCGGAAGATCCTCGTTTCAAAGAAGGCGATAAAGTGATCGTAACAGGCTATCAATTAGGGGTTAGTCATACTGGTGGTTATTCTGAATATGTGCGTGTTCCTGGCGATTGGGTAGTTCCACTTCCTGAAAAAATGAGTCTCAAAGAAGCAATGATTTTCGGAACTGCTGGCTTTACGGCCGGATTATCTGTCACAGCTTTAGAAGACGATGGCTTACGAGACGACAAAGAAGCCCCCATTATTGTAACTGGTGCGACAGGCGGTGTTGCGACATTGTCTATTGCGATGTTGCATCAATTAGGCTACACTTCAATCACTGCATTAACTAGAAAGCCAGATTCTTTTGGGCTTTTAAAAGAGTTAGGTGTTAGTGAATGCTTATTAGTAGAAGATTTCTTAGCAACTCCTGTTAAAGCATTGATGAAACAGCGTTTTGCTTTTGCAATTGATACCACTGGTGGGGAAATTACTTCTGCTGTTTTACCACAACTTCGTTATGATGGCCGTTCAGCCATTTGTGGCCGCGCTGCTGGAATTACATTAGAGACAACCGTTTTACCCTTTATTTTACGGGGCGTTCATTTATTGGGCATTGATTCGGTTAATGTTGGTATGGACAAACGAAAAATAGTTTGGCAACGTCTTGCCACTGATTTAGACATCACTGAAAAAGCTGTGTATCAAGAGATTACTTTAGAAGAACTTCCCCCTGTTTTTGAAGCATTACAAGCAGGCCAACATATTGGACGGACCATTGTCCGAATTTCTTAAGGAGGCGTTTTGATTATGGATGTTTTAGTTACTGCTGGTGGAACGTCAGAACCGATTGATAATGTTCGTTCGATTACCAATCATTCTTCTGGCGGACTAGGAAAAGCAATTGCTGAAAGTTTTTTAGCTGCTGGACACAACGTAACCTACGTAACAACCAAACATGCATTACGTCCAACCCAACAATTGGACTTATCAATTAAAGAAATAGAAACAACGGTTGAATTAGCCACTACGTTAGAACAACTCTTTGCTGAAAAGCAATTTGATGCGATTGTTCACGCAATGGCAGTCAGTGATTTTACGACGGAAGCCGCGCAAACGGAAGAACAATTTATTGATTCTTTTGCTCAACAATTAAGCGAACAAACATTGCCAAAGACCAAAGAAGCCTTGGTAACTATCGTTCAAAACACATTGAATCAGATTGCTGATATTCCTCAAACAGCAACAAAAATTTCATCTGATACGGACCGATTATTAATTTTTCTAAAGAAAAATCCTAAAGTCATCCAAATGATTCGTGACAAGCAACCCCAAACTGTTTTAGTGGGCTTTAAATTACTTGTCGACGTTTCACAAGCAGAACTTGTCCAGGTTGCACAAGCCGCTTTGGTTAAAAATCGGTGTGACTTTGTCTTAGCCAATGACTTGATGAACGTTCATGAAACAGAACACGAAGGATTATTAATTAACGAAACGGGCATTGTCCAAGAAGCTTGTTCAAAACAAGGGATTGGTTCAATGATCGTTAAAAATGTTGAAAAGAAATGGAGAGAACAACAATGAAAACTATTTTATTAGGCGTCTCTGGCAGCATTTCTGCATATAAAGCAGCAGATATTACAAGTCAACTAGCTAAGCTTGGCTACAATGTGGAAATTTTAATGACTAAAAGCAGCACAGCGTTCATCACTCCGCTGACGTTACAATCACTTTCTAAGAATCCAGTGCATACGGATGTCATGATGGAAATTGATCCCAGTAAAATTAATCACATTGAATTAGCTAAAAAAGCGGATTTATTTTTAGTAGCACCTGCTTCGGCCAATACAATTGGGAAATTAGCCCATGGGATTGCCGACGACTTATTATCAACAGTTGCTTTGGCGCTTTATCCTGAAACACCCAAAATTATTGCGCCCGCGATGAATACGTATATGTACCAAAACCCCATTGTCCAACGAAATATTGGCATTTTAAAAGAAGTCGGCTATCAAGAAATAATCCCACGTGAAGCTCTATTAGCTTGTGGCGATTATGGTCGTGGCGCACTTGCCACTGTTGAAGATATCCTTCAAACAGTGATGAAAATTTTAGCATCTGATAACAAGGAGTAATTTATGAATAACACGAAAAAATTTACGTTAACAGCAATGTTCTTAGCTATCTTACTTTTACTGGCTTTAACCCCGCTAGGATTTATCACATTAGGTCCTTTAAATTCGACCACGATGCATATTCCTGTAATTATTGGTTCCATTGTTTTAGGGCCAAAAATCGGTAGTATGTTGGGCGGCACGTTTGGGATCATTAGCTTAATTAAAAATACGACAGCACCAACACCTTTGTCGTTTGTTTTTTCTCCATTTATTCCCGTGATTGGTACCGATCACGGTAGTTGGAAGGCTCTTTTAATTGTGCTCATTCCGCGGATTTTAATTGGGGTCGTTCCTTATTTTGCTTACAAATGGCTAAATAAATTAACGAAGGAAAAAGCGCAACCTGTCTCCTTATTTGTGGCTGGTGTTTTAGGCTCAGCAACGAATACCATTTTAGTCATGAACATGATTTATTTTCTTTTTAATTCAGCTTATGCTGAAATTATTGGTAAAGCTGGAACTGCTGTTTACCTAGCTATTATTGCGACGATTTTCAGTTCTGGTGTGCCAGAAGCTCTTGTTGCTGGTGTAGCTGCTTCAGCAATTGCTAGCGTTTTGCTTCGCTTAATGAAACGGAATGCAACGCAAAAACTATAGAAAAAACCACAGGGACTAAAAATCAAGTTTGATTTTTAGTCCCTGTGGTTTTTATTTATTTTTTTTGTTTTCGTAATTTATAGGCATATTCACTGGCTTTAAATAATAATTTATTAACCGGTAAATCGAATTCCCCAATAAATTCATTAATCGTTGGGTTGAAGTTTGCTTTAAACTTAATTAAGCCATCATTTAAACTACCTTCTAAGCCGCCCATATTACAGCTTTCGCAGCCACGGTTAAAACATTCTTGAATGGCATCTCGCCAAGTCACATAAGTTGGCATGTAGCGTTTATAACGATCATCTAAGCCAGCATAAAGGATTTCACTTGTTGGACCAAATGTCACAGCCAAGGCGCCAGCAACCGTGACGATTTCACCAGCTTCTGCGATATTTTCTTCTAATTCTTTTAGTTCCCGAGTCAAGGAAGCATCTAATTCTTCTAAATTATGGCGCTTTTTCACTTGATTTTCTTTCAAATTACTCAAGTCTTTTTGATTTTTGTCATAGCGTTGTCGCGTGCTATCTAAGCGTTCCTTTAAATTGACTTGCGCCAGCATAATAAAGGAGTCTTCTGGGTAAATGTTCAACAGCTTCTTAAAGTAATCACTATTCCGCAAAGAAATATGTTGGCGTTCCATGGTTGATTGAATGACTTTTTCAAATTCATCAACAAAGTCAACATGCCCTTGCTGCACAACGACCCCTTTTTTTTCAGCTGTTTTAATCATTTTCTTGGTACTTTTTGACAATTGTTCCTCACTAAAATCTTCACGATAAATATTCGCTTGGAAGCGGGGCTGGATGGTGGCCCCCATATCCATTGTCAGTCCTTGATATTTGGCCCCTGCTTCTTTCAAGGTCTCAATAATAGCTGTCGCTTCAGCATGCGGTTGATGTTCTTCTCCCAAATGAAAATCTTGATAGTGAACCGCTGGATCCATTTTTATAAATAAAGCTCGTTTTTTCTTGCCAAATTTTTTCAATTCAGCCATAAAGTAGCTGACCAAACGTTCATTTGTATAGTCCATTACTGGACCTCTTGGTGTATATAACATCGTAAAACCGGCTGGTAATGGTTTGATTAAAACTAAACTTGATGCGACTAATGTATCCTTTTCATAAACCCCAACAATTTCAGAACCCCAGTTATCCTTGACTTTTGCCCATGAAGATGACTGTAGTAAATTACATAATGGGTGATTTTTAACAAATGTATCGTGTACTTCTGCCGGAATACCGATTTTAAATGTGTACATGTTCAAACTCCTCTGCTGTGACTTTCCAATAGTCCGTTTATCTTACACTATCATAGTGTATTCCAACAGACTAGTAAAGTTTTACATGAAAATTTTTAGAAAAAATGTAGATCTTATTCTTTATGTAAAAAAGACGAGGTAGAAACAGTTCATTCTATCACTTAGTTCACTAATAGCAACGACACTTTTCTTCACTGCCATTCAAAGGATGAATCATTTCTATCCACATCTTTTCAATTAAATACGTGTTTCAAATTTTAATGACTTGTTGATAAAGTACATGATTGGTGCTGAAATCGTCATAATAATCGCTTCACTTAATGCTAACCAACCATAAGTTGTCCAAAATGCTTGGCCGCCACTTGGTACTAGCATAAAGGCAATAAAAAACATACTTACAGTGAAAAATAGACTATTTAGACACATTCTAACAGGAATACTTGGTACCTTTTTTTGTAAAAAAGCTGTTAAGCTCAACGCAAATAATGTTTGCGCACCACCAAACAGAGCATCTATTACACCGAAACCAAAAAATAAGTTAAAAAAGATAACGCCGCCTAAAACACCCCACATCAATTTGCGATTGAAAACGACTAGGTGATTCAAACTTTCTGAAATTCTAAATTGAATCATACCAGAAGAAACTGGCCGAACCAATAAAGAGAGGACAATATATAAGCCCATAATGATACCATTGGCTAAGACTGTTCTTAGCTTTCGATTGGCTTGAAACGAATTTTGCATACTTTTTCCTTCTTTCTCCGAGTTTTTTTACAAGGGATGGTTGATGAACCTTGGTTACAATTGCAACAGTTCACATTCTAATATGGAAAGTCAAAATAGTCAATGAAAGCCCTGTTTTACTTTGCACTTATTTGCAGTTTTCACCTCTCATGCATTGTTTCGTGCCTTTTTCTAGTCATTTTTTACTTTTTTAAGCAATCTTTATTCGCAGAAGTTCCTCCCTCTGGTATAATGGACAATAGCGATTCAAAGGAGGAGCTCAATGAACATTCACTACTATCTTATTATCAACGAGCAGGCAAGTAGCGGCAATGGCCGAAAAGTCGCTAGAAAAGTGATTCAACAACTCAAGCAACAAGAACTTAAATATACGGCTCTTTACACTGATTACGCTGGACATGAAAAAGAATTGACAAAGGAACTTGCAGAAACAACTTTACTTCCTTGGTCTGAAGACTTAGACGTTTCAACTTTTCCAATCTTAGTCGTGCTAGGCGGCGATGGGACACTACATAATGTCATTAATTCATTACTTCCATATGATTCAGCTATTCCTTTAAGCTATATTCCATGCGGCTCTGGAAATGATTTTGCACGAGGGGTGGGATTATCAAGAAATATTGATAAAGCATTGCATCAAATCCTGCGCACCAGACGACCAAAAGAAATTCAAACAATTCATTATGTAGAAGCCAACCAAGAAGAAATCGGCTTAGCCACCAATAATGTTGGCTTAGGATTAGATGCGGCAATCGTGGAAAAAACCAACGAATCGTCATCAAAAAAAGCCTTAAATAAATTTAAGCTTGGCTCGCTTTCCTATATTTCTTCAATCATTCATGTCTTTTTTAAACAAAAAGGCTTTCCAATTTTAGTTGAAATGAATGGTAAACAATACACATTTAATCGTGCTTTCCTATGTACGGTCACAAATCATCCTTATTTTGGCGGGGGCGTATCAATTATGCCGACGGCCAATCCTCGCAAAGCAGTCGTGGACTTAGTTGTCGTGGAACGAATCAATATTTTTAAAATTTTGTGGCTTATTTTCCTATTGCTTCGTCAAAAACAAGGGAAATCTAAGCATTTTCATCATTTTCAATCAAGCAAAATTCGAATTGTTTCGACGATTCCACAAACCATTCACGCAGATGGCGAGATTTTAGGCAAACGAAGTATTGATATGGTTTATACCACACAAAAACGTTTGTTTTGGTTTTAACTGAGTCCCTTAAAGTTGAAAAAGAGTGCCATAAGTCAAAACGACTTATGGCACTCTTTCCTTTTCTCACATAAATTGATAAGGCGTCGTATCCTTCATTCCAATCATTGGATCAACAGCATTTGTTTGAATAATTTCAACTGTTAGTCGTGGTTCTTTTGGTAATGGTTCTTCGACAACTTTTGTCGCTTTATTTGCTGTTTCTGGGGTTGACTCTTCCCCTTCATCAGCAAATAGTGAAACTTCTTGTACCGTTGTGTCAACTAATTGCTCGTCTGTTTCTTTGATCTGATTGGCTTTCGTTGATTGCTGTTCAGTTTCATAAGAGACAGCTTTTGTTTCCTTTTCAGTAAATGGATGGTCTGCCGTTAAACCTTCTTCATAGGCTTCTAACTGAGTTCTAGTCGTTAAGGTCATTTGTTCTGCGTTCACGATTCGTTCTTTTAGCATCGTCATGCGACTAGCCGATTCGTTTTTGACACATGTTTCAAAAGCAGAAACCTCACCTAATAGAATTAATAATTCTTTACTACGTGTCACTGCTGTATACAACAAATTTCGTTGCAGCATTCGGCTATACTGATGAACCATTGGCAGTAACACCATGCGGAATTCACTACCTTGCGCTTTATGAATCGAACAACAATACGATAGCGTAATTTTATTCCATTCATTTCTTTTATACGTTACTTCATTATTATCAAACTGTAAAACCAACTCGTCCACTTTGTCCTCTGAGTCTTTGGCTAAAGTAATTCCGACGATTTCTCCCATATCTCCATTGAACACATTTAATTCTGGCGTATTGACTAGTTGCAAAACTTTGTCCCCAATCCGATAGACGGTGTCATTCCATTTGACTTCTTTTTTCTTACCATCATTTGGATTGAAGATTTCTTGCATCATCTTATTCAAGGCATCAATGCCGGCTGCGCCACGATACATTGGCGCTAAAACTTGGATATCTTGTGGCGTAAATCCTTTTGCTTTTGCCTTTGTGACGATTTGTCGAATGTATTCTTCGATATGACCAATATCACTTGCAAAGAACGAGCGATCCTTTTGATTTTTTTGAAAATCAGCAGGCAACTTTCCTTCTTTAATTTCATGGGCAAGAGGAATAATACTTGAACCGTCTCCTTGACGATAAATTTCGTTTAGCTCACATTTGGGAATTTCGTTAATTTGCAATAAGTCATGTAAGACTTGACCTGGACCGACAGACGGTAGCTGATCCTTATCACCAACAAAAATCACTTGCATGTTTGTCGGAATAGCTTTTAATAACGTATTGGCTAACCAAGTATCCACCATGGACATTTCATCTACAATTAGCAAACCACCTTCTAATTCTTTGGCGGTTAAACTCGGATTTTTTTCACGACCTGTCAAGCCTAACAAACGGTGGATGGTACTTGCAGGTAAACCTGTCGTTTCGTTCATACGTTTCGCTGCTCGCCCAGTTGGCGCCGCTAGCAAGATTGGAAACATCTCCTGCGTATAGTCTTTGAGATCTAATGAAAGACCATTTAGTTCCGCAAACAACGAGACAATCCCATTAATAACAGTTGTTTTCCCTGTGCCGGGCCCTCCAGTTAAAATAAATAACGGCGATTTAATCGCTTCTTCAATCGCTGCTTGTTGCGAATCGCCATACTGAATATTTAAACGTTTCTCAATCATTCGGATATTTTTTTGGACTTCTTCTTCCTCATAATGAATTTCTTTTTTACGAGAAAGTAAACGCTGAATCGAAGTACCAATGCCCCATTCAGAAAAATAGAGACTGTTCTCAAAAAGTTTAGTCTCTTCTTGTTGGATTTTTCCATGTTCGACTAACGTAATGATTTCATTGGCTACTTGATCAGGTGAGATTTCCACTGGGCGACTTGCTTCCAAGGTCCGAATCGCTTCTTCTAACAAAACATCTGCTTGAACATACGTATTGCCTGAGCGAATGGAGTGCTCAAACACTTCATGTAAAATCGCCGCTCGAATTCGAACAGCAGAATCCGCCTGAATGCCGATTTGTTCAGCAATATTGTCCGCTCGTTTAAATCCGACTCCCTCAATATCTTCAACTAACTGATAAGGATTTTCTTGAATCACAGAAAGGGTTTCTTCTTGATAGGTTTGATAAATTGAAAAAGCTAACTGACTACCGAAGCCGTATCGATTTAGTCCCACAATCACTTGCTCCATCCCGTGATTCAAGCGAATTGTTTCGACGATTACTTGACGTTTTTTTTCATTTAAAACAGTAACTTCTTCCAAAACACTCGGGTCATCAATAATTCGGTCAATCGCACTTTCCCCTAATACTTCAACAATTTTTTCAGCAGTTCGTTTACCAATGCCAGGAAATTTGTCACTTGATAAATAGTTAACCACCCCACTAGCCGAAGTCGGTCTTTCTTGCTGATAACTATCCACCTGAAACTGTCTGCCATAACGAGGATGGTCCACAAAATGACCAAAGAAACGATAGGGTTCCTCTTCTTGAACTTGGCCAAAACTTCCAGTTACTACAATTTCTTTTTCTAAATAATCTGTATTTGTATCGGTCACATTTACAAGAACGACTTTATAAAAATTACTGGGATTTTCAAAAAAGATTGCTTGTACAGTCCCAACAATAAAGGCTTTTTCTTCGTCCTCACCAAAAAGTGTTACCACTACAAGCCCTCCTTTCTGTTGTGCGCTTATTGTGCTTTTTCTTTAGCTAAAAAAGACGTATCATTCCATAACGTTAAGTCGTACGGCATGTTCCTTGATGCCTCTTTGGTTTCAAGGATTGAAAGGCTATTGTTTAACAGCCCGCCCATTGTCCGTAATTCTGATAATGGTTTACCAGCCATCGCTTGGATTGCCGCCGTCAGGGCTGCTCCGTGTCCGACAAATAGAACTGGACCTTCGTGCTGCTTCGCCGCTTCAGCAACTGTTTCTGAAATCCGTTGAATCGCTTGCTCGATTGGTTCACCATCAAAAATTGTTGGATCATACAAATCTAAACGATGCCGTAAATGATCTAATTCTTCTCCATAAAAATTACGCATTTCTTCAATATATTGTCCTTCTAGACGACCTAAACCTAATTCTTTTAAGGTATCTGTATAAACAATTTCAACTGGATGATTCAATTCTTGTTGAATTCCCCGCGCAGTATTTTTGGCACGTAATAGCGGACTAGAATAAATTTTTTCAAACGGAATATCTTGTAAATATTGGCCTAATTGTTTAATTTCGTCATAACTAGTTGGTAATAACGGCGAATCTCCTGTCATTCCTTGAAATCGTTTCTGTTGATTCCATTCAGTTTTTCCATGTCGTGTAAAATATAATTTCATGTAACTTCTCCAAACTTCTTTATCTCTTCATATGTCTTTCTAGTTTATCACTTCCCTGCGAAAATATCCATGGAAGTTTCTAGTAATCCAAGCAAAATAAGCCTAGAACAAAAATCTAAATTGTTTTTTGTTCTAGGCTCGGAAATTGGGCAACAGTAAAAATAAAACCACTTTCTTCTGACATTTTTGAAAAAAGCGCTACTGTCTTAACTTTTTTTAATCCAATTTATCATTTTCATAATGATGCGTCAGTTCTAAGTTCGGAAAATTTTGCTGACGTAAGGCTTCATAAACAATTAGTGCGGCAGTGTTAGAAAGATTCAATGAGCGCACATGTTCATCATTCATAGGAATTCGGATACACTTTTCTTCGTTTTCTCGCATAAACGTTTCTGGTAAGCCCGTTGTTTCTTTTCCAAAAAGAAAATAATGGTCCTCGCCATCATTATAATTGACCTCGCTGTATGTTTGGTGAGCAAATTTGGTTACTAAATGCAAGTGTTTGCCTGCCACATGGGCTAAAAAGGCAGCCAAATCTTTATGATACGTAATATTTACATCATTCCAATAATCTAATCCGGCACGTTTTAAGTGTTTATCATCTGTTGAAAATCCTAAAGGTTCAATTAAATGCAACGGTGTATTCGTCGCTGCACATGTCCGTGCAATATTTCCAGTATTTGCTGGAATTTGTGGTTCAAATAAAACAATATGGTTCGTCAACTATCTTCAGCTCCTCAAATATCAATCGTGTTCATTTTAGCATAAATTCAAAATAAATAGCGCCCACAATACTTATTTTCAAAAAAAACCGCATGACGCGATGATGTCAGGCGGCAGCTGTTCTAACCAATAAAAAAAACGTACCGTCTCGGTGTCTAGCACGGCGAGTCGTTACGTTAGTGAAGGTCTCTTCACTAACTTTTATCAGAACAGGACCCTGATAAAAACCAATGAAAAAACAACTTGTAAGTAATATAACACCAATGTCACTTTATTGCAAGACTTTTTTAGGATTTTCTTCACAAAAAAGTCTATCTTTTACGACCTACTAACAAGCGGACGTCAATCGTGATTTTTTCCAATGGTCGCTGTTGTAGTTTGGCTTTAACTTCTTGAGAAACTTGCCACTCTAATGGCGACATTTCTAATAAATCCAACCGTCTTTCCTCGGGAATGTCAAAGCAATAAGTTATTCGTTCATCTACTTCCACTGCTAATTCCTCGGCAAAACGTTGGACTACTTTTTGATTGGAATAACTTTGTTTCTTTTCGTCATTGGGATAAAAAGCCGCTCGTAATTCCTTTAAGTAATTCTCTTCAGGAATAATTTTAATCACAGTCCCATCAGCTTTTAGTACTCGCTGAAATTCTTGATAATGTGAAGGAGAAAAAATATTCAAAATCGTATCAAGCCCTTCATTCGCGAATGGCAAATTCGTTAAATCCGCCACACACCAAAACGCATCAATTGGCTGATTACTTGCTAAATAGATTCCTTCCTTTGATAAATCAAACCCGATTTTCAGTCCAGATAAGCCTGCTTGACTTAACTCAGCTAGAAAACTCCCTTCACCACAACCAACATCGACTACTGTTTTATTTTGAGGAAGATAGTGCATAATTTTGTTTAAAACAGGCGCGTACATGCCACTTTGAATCATTTTTCCTCGAGAAGTAAACATTTTTTTATTATATTCTGTCTGAACGCCATGATTTAGAAAGTATAGCGTGCCTTTCTTGGATAAATCAAATTGATGTCTCTGTTGACAAATCAGACCAACCCCTTCTACATGCATTGGTTCATGACAAGTTGGACAGCGAAATACGGCTGCTTCTTTTTTCAATAATTGTTGTGCTCGTTCAATTTTCTTTAACATTTAAAACTCCTTACGTTCATCAAATGAACATTTTCTCTTATAAAAAGTTGCACTCTTTTTTTCAGGGCTATGGTAGTAAGCAGAATTATGGTACAATGCCTGTGAAGAAAAAGCAAGGAGCGATAAGAAATGATTAAAGAATTCTGTGCCGAAAATTTCACTAAGATTCCCCAAGCCATTCAAAAAGGTGCGAATCGCATCGAATTATGCGATAACTTAGCCGTAGGTGGAACGACGCCAAGTACTGGTGTTATTGAAGAAGTCTTAGCATACGCTGGCGAACATTCTGTACCAGTGATGACAATCATTCGTCCTCGTGGCGGCAATTTTGTCTATAATGATATTGAATTAAAAATTATGCATACCGATTTAATCGAAGCAAAGAAATTAGGAACCGACGGCATTGTTATTGGCTGTTTAACTGAGGACGGCTGGTTAGATGAAGAAGCTTTGGACTTATTCATTGAAACAGCTGAAGGCTTGCAAATCACTTTCCATATGGCTTTTGATGCCTTGTCGAAAGAAAACCAATTTAAGGCGATCGACTGGTTAGCTGAGCGTGGTGTGACGCGTATTTTAACTCATGGCGGGCCAGCTGGTACCCCTATCGAAGACAACTTTGATCATTTAAAAGAATTAATTGCCTACGCAGATCAACGGATTCTTATTTTACCAGGTGGCGGTATTTCCACAGAAAACGTTCAAACTGTGATGGACACTTTAAAAGTCACAGAAGTCCATGGCACAAAAATTGTTTAATTTCTTGTATCTAAAAAAGTGAGGTAGCCGTCGTATTAACGGCTATCTCACTTTTTTAGATACAAGCAAACCAACGAATCCTTTTACCTCAGTCTCATGATAAATAAGTGCAATTTTTTAAACAAAATAACGCATAAACATGCTTGCAATATTGAAATAAATTAATACACTGGTTAAATCACTTAAGGTAGTAATAAACGGGCCACTGGCAACTGCGGGATCAAACCCTAATTTATCCATTAACATTGGGATTAAACTCCCTGCTAAATTCGCCACAGTAATTGCACAGAGCATTGCCATCCCAATCACAAATCCAAGCGGAAGATTATGTTGCCACACACCAACCACAATCATAATGGTTAAACCTGTCACAGCCCCCGTCACTAGTCCCGTGAGCACTTCACTTAAGATTAAGCGACCAAAATTACTATCCTTTTCATCTTTCATAGCCAAACGGCGTACCGCGACCGCCAATGATTGTGTTCCGGCATTGCCGGCTGTTCCGGTAATTAAAGAAATAAAAACGGCTAAAATACTCGCTTCGCTAACTAACGACTCATAATTACTGATTAACGAGGCCGTAGACATCCCTAAAAACAGCAGCGTAATTAACCAAGGTAATCGTTTAGAAGCGGCTTTTAAAGGGTTCTCACTAACTTCTTCAACGTCGACCCCAGCTAAACCAGAGTAGTCGCTAGCGGCCTCATCATCGATAACATCAATAATATCATCAACTGTTACAATCCCCAACAAATGATCATCATAATCTGTAACTGGCACAGCTAAGAAGTCATAGTCACGAATTGTTTGCGCGACATCTTCTTGGTCATCGCCAACATGAACTGAAATAACCCGTTCATTCAAAATATCAGCAATCAAGGTATCATCATCATTAACAATTAAATCCCGCAACGAAATAACGCCGACTAAATGATTTTCTTGGTCGACTACGTAAACGTAATAGATTGTTTCCGCCATGTCCGCTTGATTCTTTAAGACGTACATCGCAGAACGCACTGTTTGATTCGCCACAATCGAAACAAATTCGGTGGTCATAATCGCCCCAGCAGTTTCATCTTCGTAATGAAGTAACTCTTTAATTTCGCCTGCTTCTTCACTACTTAACAAACTAAGATATTTCGCCTTTTGGCTTTTATCTAACATATTTAGTAAATCCACCGCATTATCGGTATACATCTCAGCTAACATATCGGCTGCATAACTTGGGCGCATTTCAGCTAAATAATCTTTCATATTCTCATTATCTTCTTCGATAACATCAAACATATCCGCTAGTTCTTTCGGAGATAGGTAATTGTATAAATGTTGTCGGTCTTTTTCATCTAACGATTGGTAAAATTGTCCTTGTTCATAAATGTGTAACGCTAAAAATAGCTCACGAAATTCGTTCATTTGTTGATTTTTTAGCGTTTCTAAAAGAAGGGCAAATTGCTCTTCCATTTCTTGGCCTTCATTCATCTTACACTTTCCCCTCCTGCCTCTTTATTATTATAACGTATCATCTACACTTTTCATATCCTCCGCTAGTGGGGAAATCAGATGAACCGTTTCTTTGGTAAAAGGATGAGTAAAAATTAGTTCCATGCAATGCAACGCTTGCCGCCCAATTCCTTGATCCATCTCTCCATGATACATCTCATCCCCTAACAATGAACAGCCAATTGCTTCAAAATGTACCCGAATTTGGTGTGTTCGTCCTGTATGGAGCTGAATGCGCACAGCTGCTGCTTGGGCTCCTCTTTTTGCGAGCCAATATTCTGTACTAGCAAATTGACCTGTTTCGATAACTTGGCGTTTTAATAAAGAGGACAAGTCGCGCCCAATTGGCTTTTCAATCAATTGATGCTCGCTTAACTGTTCAATCGCTCCACCAACAAGGGCATAATAAATTTTTGTCACCTTTTTTTCTCGTAATTCTTGGTCAATTAAAGCATGAGCAAAGCCGTGTTTTGCAAATAACATCAGCCCAGAAGTATCTCGATCTAAACGAGTCACGACATGTATAACTTGATTCACGTAATTTTGACGCTTGTAATACCCCTTAACACGATTCGCCATCGTTCCTGAAGGATGATACTGAGCAGGTATTGAGGCAATGCCTGTAGGCTTATTAACTACTAAAAAATGATCATCTTCAAACACAATTTCAATCGGTTCATCATCTGTTAATAATGTCTCATGTTCCGCTTCATCTGGAATCGTCATTTTAACGACATCGCCAGTTTGTAAAGGATAGATGGCATTTTGAACGGTCCCATTCACTTGAATTTTACCACCCTGAAATTTCACCTTTGCTAATAAACCTTTTGAAACGCCTTGTTCCTTTAAAAAATATTTCACTTGTTGTGTTGTTTCTTTGTCATATGTCCATTGAAATTCCATCGTTTAATTAATCCTCACCAATAAAGGCATCTTTCACTCGATGCCAAAAATGCATGTGCCGATAAGAGGCAAAATGAATACGTTCGTCTGCAATTCGATAGCAGACAGAAGCGATATTTTCTTGATAAATATCTAATTGGTCCACCGTGACAAAATAATCATCAC
The DNA here is from genome assembly GCF_050558155.1 of Enterococcus sp. DIV0294. Classification (NCBI taxonomy): domain Bacteria; kingdom Bacillati; phylum Bacillota; class Bacilli; order Lactobacillales; family Enterococcaceae; genus Enterococcus; species Enterococcus sp. DIV0294. The sequence continues at coordinate 2,168,001 of NZ_CP187889.1, forward strand.
TTTCCTGTAATTTAATCTCCAGCCACTCTGTATGTGCGATTACAATCGGTGACCCCAATGTTCGAAAGACACGATTGTTTAAGGAGGCGATTTCGGTTAACTGAAACGCATTAATGCTAGGATGCAAAACAGCCCCACCAATACTTTTATTATACGCAGTAGAGCCGGTTGGGGTCGAAATCGACAACCCATCACCACGAAATCGTTCAAACAGTTCGTCTTTAATAAGCACATCGCCCACCATCGTCCGGTTTCCTCGTTTAATTGTCGATTCATTTAATGCTAAAAAATGTTTATCTGGTTTCCCATCTCTAAACCGAATCCGCACATCTAATAATGGATAACTCGTACTTTTTTCACGATGAATACATAAACTTTCAACTAGTTCTTTTAATTCATAATCACGCCAATCTGTATAGAAACCCAAGTGTCCGGTATGTACACCTAAGAAACTTACTTCGTTTAACAGATGATTAAATCGATGAAAAGCGGAAAGAAGCGTACCATCTCCGCCGACTGAAATCACAAGTTCAGGTTGACGATTGTCTATTTGAATTTGGTTTTGCTCTAATAGTGTTGTCAGTTGTTTTGTGACTTGTTTCGATTTTTCTTCCGAGTTATGAACAATCGCCACTTTCATAAGCAGACTCCTTTACTGATTTTCTGGTGTTTCGTTTTTAATTTGCTTATAGTATTCGTTTTCTAGCAAGCCACGGCCATGAGAGAAATAATGTTGTGCTTCTTGAATTTCTTCACGAATAGATGACATCTCTTCATCTAATAAATAGGCTGCCTCTGCCGCTCGCTGAAGGCGTTCTTTCATTTCTTCAGGAAAGACACCTTGATATTTATAATTCAAAGAATGTTCAATCGTTGCCCAAAAATTCATGGAAAGTGTCCGAATTTGGATTTCGGCCAAAATAATCTTTTCCCCGGTGACTAATTGCACAGGATATTCCACCACCACATGGTACGAACGATAGCCACTTTCTTTTTTATTTTCAATGTAGTCCCGTTCTTCCACAATTTTTAAGTCTTTACGATTTCTTAAAAGTGCGACTACCTGGTAAATGTCTTCCACAAATTGGCACATAATCCGCAAACCGGCAATGTCTTGCATTTCTTCTTCAATCCGATTTAAAGGAATATGCCGAATAGCCGTCTTTGTCAAAATACTATCTACTGGTTTCACACGTCCCGTAACGAATTCAATTGGTATGTGTTTATCTTGCTCCCGAAATTGTTTACGAATACCTCGTAGTTTTACTTTTAATTCGCTGACCGCCTGTTCATATGGCGCTAAAAACAGCTCCCACTCTCGTTCCATGGTAGATCCCTCAATTTCCTTGAATTTCATTCACTGATTATTTTACCACAGTCCTCCCTAAAATAGGGTGTTATTCGCTATTTGATTTCCAAACGCCTTTCATTAGAAAAATTTTTCACAGAGAAGACCACTTTTCTTGACGGAAACCTATATAATATGTGAAAATTGGAGTGATTTAAGAAAGAGAGAGAACCCCATGAGTGAGCACTTAGAAATTGAATTTAAAACATTAGTTAGTCCGCAAGATTTCAAACGATTAATCGACCATTTTGCTATTCAAAAAACGGACTTTTTTACGCAAACAAATCATTATTTTGATACGGACGATTTTCAATTAAAAGCACAACGAATGGGCTTAAGAATTCGCGTATTAGCAGATCGTGGTGAGTTAACCTTAAAAGTTCCTGCGCCAGAAGGATTATTAGAAATCAATGACCCTTTATCGCTTGAGACGGCGAACCACTTTATCAAGAGGAATCACCTCCCTACTGAGGGGGCTGTGGCGAAGAAATTACAAGAATTAGGTATTGAAATCGCCTCGATCCATTTAATTGGTTCATTAAAAACAGCACGTGCAGAAAAACAAATTCCTCAAGGACTACTTGCGTTAGACGAAAGTTGGTATAACCAACAGCACGATTTTGAATTAGAGTTAGAAGTTACTGAAGCTGAAAGCGGCAAGCAAGCGTTTCAAACATTAATGGCTGATTTGAACATTCCCATTACGCTTGCACCTAACAAGATTCAACGCATGATGCGGACCACTGCCCCTTAGTATTCGAAGCACTGACGTTCTGGCACCTGTATTTGAAAAAGCATGGCATTGGAGGAAGTATGAATGGTTGAAATTTATTTGTTCGTCAATCCTTTAGGCGGCGTCTGTTTAGAAATTGAAAAAGAAATTATACAATTGTCTGTTAACGACAAGAAGAAAATACAATTGCGCTTTATTCCTTTATTAAATATGAAAACGATCAATGAATTTTTGAGTCGTCAACATATTCCGATTAATGACATTAAACGACGGAATCGAATTTTTGAAGATTTATACTCAGCCGCTCTTGACTATAAAGCAGCACAGTTACAAGGCCGAAAAAAAGGCCGACAATTGTTGATTGGCTTACAAAAAGCAGTAGCTGAAGACGGTCTAGCTTACTCTCCTGAGTTATCAGAAGAACTACTTCTAGCGGCCGGCGGGGATATTGATATGTATCGTAAAGACCGACAATCCGATTTTGTCAAAGAATCTTTCCAAACCGACCAAAAAGTTGCTCGAGAAATGGGGATTAAACAACATCCTACCGCAGTCGTTTACAACTATACTTGCGAGAACGATTTCGGCATTTTAGTCGAAAATTTTGAAAACATGGATGAAATTAAACAACTTTGTCGTGTCCATCCACATAACGAACCGTTGCTGGACCAAGGTGACGCAACCTTTGAATTTAAACGTCGCTCCAATTATCATTTTCCAAATGGACATTTACATTTATTATAAAAAAGATGCTGCGACGAAAGCTGTTAACCAATTATCTTAAGAGTTAAAAAGTGGGCTATAAGTCATTTCGACTTATAGCCCACTTTTTTTTGTCTATAATTTTTCAACCAAAGCTTCTAATTCCGTTAAACGCTCTTCAAAAACTTTCATTGCATCTTCGATATACGCGGCTTGTGTCATATCCACGCCCGCTTTTTTCATCACTTCAATTGGGAAGTCACTACTTCCTGCTTTCAAGTAGTTAAGGTACTTCTCTAAAGCTCCTTCTTCTCCAGCTAAAATATGTTTAGACAATGCCGAAGCGGCTGAGAAGCCAGTTGCATATTGATAAACATAGTAATTGTAATAAAAATGTGGAATTCTCGCCCATTCGTAACTGATTTCTTCGTCTCTAACTACTTCTGGTCCATAATATTTAGCATTGAGCTCGCCATAATACTCACTCAAATATTCACTTGTTAATGGCGTGCCTTTAGCATCTTCCGTGTGAATAAAATGTTCAAATTCCGCAAATTGGGTTTGACGGAAAATGGTTCCCTTAAAGCCGTCTAAATAGTGATTTAAGACATACGCACGTACTTTAGGATCTGTTTCTGTTTGTAATAAATATTCTGTTAAAATATTTTCATTTGTGGTTGAAGCAATCTCAGCTAAGAAAATTGAATAGTCGCCATAAACATACGGCTGATTATTTCTTGTATAGTAACTATGAACACTATGGCCCATCTCATGGACTAATGTAAATAGTTGATCCAAACTATCATGCCAATTCATTAAAATGTATGGGGCTGTGTCATAAGCTCCTGAAGAATATGCGCCACTTCGTTTTCCTTGATTTTCAATCACATCAATCCAGCGACTTGAAAAAGCTTCTTTAACAATAGATAAATAGTCTTCACCTAGTGGTTTTAAAGCCTCAATTGCTTTTTCTTTTGCTTCTTCATAGCTGTAACGAATTGGTGCTTCACCTAGCAAAGGCGCATACAAGTCGTACATGTGTAATTCTTCTACGTTTAATAATTTTTTTCTTAATTTTACATAACGATGTAGCAAAGGTAAATGTTTATTTACTACAGCTACTAATGTTTCGTGAACACTTTCAGGGATATGATTACTTGCTAAAGATGCTGCCCGAGCAGAATCATAATTTCTAATTTTTGCTTTATAATTATGCGTTTTAACATGTGCACCTAAAGTTGAGGCTAAGGTATTTCTAAATTGTTTGTACACTTTGTACAAACCTTTAAATGCTGCTTCACGAACAGATGGATCGACACTTTCCATTAACTGACCATAAACGCCATGAGAAAGTTGAATCGTTTCGCCTTCAGCATTTTGCACAGTTGGAAATTCTAAGTCTGCATTATTTAAAATTGAAAATGTATTACTTGAGGCACCAAAAATTTCACTAGCCCCCGCCAGTAAAGCTTCTTGTTCCATCGATAAAACATGGGGACGTTCATCTAAAATATTTTGAATATAGTGACGATAAACAGCTAATTTGGGCTGCTCTTCAAAATATCCCCAGATTTGTTCATCACTTAATGTTAAAACCTCTGGGTCAAACCAAGAAACAGCTTCACTAACTTGTGCATATAAAGAACTAGCTCTGGCATATAAAGCTTGGTAAGCTGTATTTGTAGTGTCTTGATCATTTTTTAAATGAGAATAGACATATAATGTTTCCACTTTTCTATAGACATCTAAAACGTATTCTAACGCAGCTAGAAAAGCTTCTGCACCATTCCCTAAGGTTCCTTTAAATGATTCTGCTTGATTTAACTCTTCTGTCAACTGATTATACGCAACATCAAAAGCAGCATCATCTTTAAAAATTTTGGTTAAATCCCAAGTTAATGGAGTTGGAACTTCATCACGTGTTGGTAATTGTTTAATTTCGCTCATAGTTTACTCTCCTTTAAGAAACGTTTTACTCATTATACTATCATAATTTAACACGTGTGACTAAAAAAATGTTGTTTTTTCACTTTTTTTAGCCAATGAATGAGCTTTTCAGGATCTTCTCTTAGGAAAATACTAGTTATTAGGTACTTATTGTTTACTTTAATTAACACATAACATTCTTGTAACCAGCTCAATAAGCTATTCCCCACGATTTTAAAAAGCTTTTTTAAGCCAATATTCGGTAGCGGTTGCCAAACAAAGTTCCCTTCTTCCAAAAAAACAGCTTCCAAGATACGCCATAGTTCCTGTTTGGTCACTAAACGCCCTTCTTTGGTTTTTAGTGCTTCCCAAACAAGCATTTTTAAATGAATATCTTCTTCAGAAGAAGGTAATAGCTTCAATCCAGGATAGTAAAACCAAGGAGGTAACTGGAGAAGGTGACAACCTTTCGTATATAAAAAGCTCTGTGTCCTAAGCAACTGAGCATTTCTGTAACCAAGTTGTTGAGTCAATTTTTGATAATAATCATGCATCAATTGGCCAGTGTGCCGTCTATCTGGCAGTAAATTTAAATTAGCGGTCGGGAGTCGGAAGATTTCTAGTAATTTTTTTTCGTAAAAATCCCATGATTGTTTTCTTCTATAAAATTGTTGACATTGACTCTCTTCAATATGACAAAGTAACTCTATTCGTTCTTGTTTCTTATTGGCCGACCATAAATAAAATCCCAAGGACTCCGAAAAATAAAGGAATTGTTTCGTTAATTGCGTGAGCTTGTCTTTAGGCACTAATCGTTCACCTAAAATCCAAACAACTTGATAGCCATGAGTTTGATAAGTCTCCGTCCGTTCCACCAAACGTTTAATTGGCAATGGACTACATTGAATTTCAATGGCTATCTTCCCAATGAGTAAATCTGGGCGTTGCTTCAAGGCGGGTAAGTATGCCTCAACTTGAAAAGACAGCTTTTCACGTAAACACTTTTCCGCAAAAAGCTGCTTCAAGCGGAGGTGTTCTTCTGTTTCAGCTTCTGCTTCGTACCAACAACTATTCTTTTTACGATGAGCAAAATGGGGTATTTTAATGGGGCCTGCCTTCAAAATGACCGATTGATGACACATTGGACACACAAAAGCTTGTTCGCTTCGTATCTGTGTTAATTCATCAATCGAGCAATCGATTAAAGAAAATAATTCTTGGTTGTCTGCCGTTAAAGCTGTTAACATGATTTTCACCTCTCATAAATAAACTACGCAAAGTTTCTTAATTTTCATCAAAAAAAAAGCAAAAACTCGAAAGTTTTTGCTTTTTTGCTTAATCATTAAAGTAATAACGTGTTAATTCCAATGCACTGCGTTCCATAATACAAGTGCCATATTCGACTAAAGTATCCTGAGTGACAGTTGTTTTATGAGCAAATTCTAAAATCTGTGCAATTTCATTGTCAACATTTGTTTTTTCTAATTCATCGGTTAAGAACAAAACTTGTAAGTAATAACGATCGTTGTACGTGTATAAGTTAGTCAAAACAGATTGCATGAAGACTTCTTTGGATAATTGGATCATCGCTTCAAAATTATCTAATTCAAAGATTACATTTCTGTTTGTTTCATCTGTGGCTTCCATCTCATCAAGTTCATCGGCGGCTGCTTTGTCTGCTTCAATTTGTTTGCGAATTAATTCGCTAACATCTGCATTGACTTCGCTCAGACCTTCTAAGGAAGACAAGTCGTCCATAGCGACATTTTTACTAATAAACAGTTCTAAACCATCATTTTTAGGCAAGACTTGGAAAGTGACTGCTTCACTGCCTTGGAATTCATCTTCGACATCAACTTCTTCTAAAATACTATAAAAGAAATTTTCAACATCTTTGTGGTTTCCTAGTAAGTCAAGAAAAGTAATCCCTCTATCCGCCAGGTCTTCGTTGCCAATTAACACACGAATCGTATTTTCATTAATATGTTCCATTTCCATAGCGCTACACCTCTCTTTGCTTCAATCAGGAAACTTCTTACGTTCATTGTAGCGAAAACTACACAAAAGTAAAGTGGAAAGTCTATAAATCCTCTAAAACTAGCGAACGTTTTATAAACTTTGAACTTTTTTAACGATTGGTTTTTCGCTCCTTCTACCTCTTCATCTTAACGCAGTCTCTCCAAAAAAGATACTATTTTTCCTTGACCACGTTCTGCCAAATCAAATGAATACAAGTTCTAAATATGTATTAAAAAGCCAGAGATAAAAATCCCTGGCCCTAAATTCATATGAATCGTTCTTTATTACAATTAACAAATAAAGAACAAAATTTTATATTTTTTATAAACCTGCCATTAATTGTGCTTGGCGCAATTCCAGTTGTCGAACATCTCTTGGTAAGAATCGGCGAATTTCATCTTCGTTAAAACCGACTTGTAATCTTTTCTCATCAATCATAATTGGCCGACGCAACAATCCAGGGTTTTCTTGAACCAACTCTAATAAATCTTGAAGTGGAAGCTCGTCCAAATCCATATTTAATTTTTGGAAAACTTTAGAGCGAGTAGAGATAATCTCTTCTGTTCCATCTTCTGTCATGATTAAAATTGCTTTTAATTCCTCAATATTTAAAGGTTCAGAAAAAATATTTCTTTCTTTAAAAGGAATTTCGTGCTCTTGCAACCAGGCTCTAGCCTTACGACATGACGTGCAACTTGGGGAAGTATAAAGTGTCAACATTGTGCATCACTCCTTTTCGCGAATCATCGCGTTTCTGAAACAGGGAACTGTACTGTTCCTCTATTTAAAACCAGTATACCTAATTTCTAATAAAAATACTAGGGGTTTTTAAACATTTTTTATTAACTTTGTTTATTTTTCCTTCATTACATCCGTGTAAAATTAGGGTTAATTTTTATGAAATTTTATGGATATTCGTTATGATTCTGTAAAAAAGTAATACAGTTTTCTATTTTTATGGTTGCTGTTATAATTTACTTCTCTTGGTGATTTTTCAAGAAGTTCCCATGTATTTTTTTCTAATAAAATGTATAATAGAACTATTCACTATCTTAAGTCTAAAGTCAGGTGGTTATTTAATGAAAACAATTTTTTCTGGTATTCAGCCCAGTGGTACTCCGACAATCGGAAATTACATTGGTGCAATGAAACAATTTATCGAATTACAAAATGAATACAATTGTTATTTTTGTATTGTGGATGAACATGCCATTACCGTTCCCCAAGAACCGCAAAAGCTACGTCAACAAATTCGTAGCTTAGCAGCTCTTTACCTAGCGGTTGGTTTAGACCCACAAAAAGCAACAATTTTCATACAGTCTGAAGTGAGTGCCCATGCAGAAGCTGGTTGGATCATTCAGTGCAATACTTCTATTGGTGAGTTAGAACGAATGACACAATTTAAAGATAAATCGCAAAAAAATGGTCGTGCTGGCGTAAGCGCTGGTCTTTTAACATACCCTCCATTAATGGTTGGTGATATCGTGTTGTACAACGCTGACTTAGTGCCAGTCGGAGATGATCAAAAACAACACTTAGAATTAACACGTGATTTTGTGGAACGCTTCAACAAACGTTACGCCCAAAAAAATCAAGAAATTTTAACGATGCCTGAAGTAAAAATCGCTGAGCAAGGTAGTCGAATTATGAGCTTACAAGAACCAACGAAAAAGATGAGTAAGTCCGATACAAATGTGAAGGGCTTTATTTCACTGCTTGATGATCCAGCAGTGATTCGCAAAAAAATCCGCTCTGCTGTAACTGATTCAACTGGTGTAATTGAATATAATAAAGAAGAAAAACCTGGCATTACTAACTTACTAAATATTTATTCTGCTGCGACAGGTCAAACTGTTGAGGAGCTTGTTCAAGCTTACGAAGGCAAAGGCTATGGAGACTTCAAAGCAGATTTAGCAGAAGCAGTAGTTGCCTTATTAGAACCTATTCAAGTGCGCTACCAAGAGCTTCTAGCTTCAGAAGAATTAGATATGATTTTAGATGAGGGTGCAGAAAACGCTCGCCAGGTAGCCAACAAAACACTTCAACGAATGAAAAATGCTGTTGGTTTGGGAAGAAAAGTTCGGCGCTAACTAAATATAATAAAAACCCGCGAAGTTTTATTCGCGGGTTTTTTTATGTTCTAAATTGAGCATCGTACAGCCGACGATAGTGGCCTCTTTGCGCGTACAAAGTTTCATGTGTTCCATCTTCTAAAATTCCTTGGTCACTCACTACGATTATTCGATCAGCATGTTTAATCGTTGCCAGTCTGTGGGCAATAATTAATGTTGTTCGCCCGTCAGCTAACGAGTTTAATGACTCTTGAATCACTTGCTCTGTTTCTGTATCTAATGCAGAAGTCGCTTCATCTAGAATCAAAATCGGCGGGTTCTTCAAGAACATTCGCGCAATTGCCACTCGCTGCTTTTGACCGCCCGATAATTTCACGCCACGTTCGCCAATAATTGTGTCCAAGCCATCTGGCATTAGCTGAATTACATGTTCTAAATGTGCTAATTTCACCGCTTGTTGAATGTCTATTTCTGTAGCATTTAAATTCCCATAAGCAATATTTTCTCGTAATGTTCCAGGGAATAAAAACACATCTTGTTGAACAATTCCAATCTGCTTACGTAATGAAGCCAAGGTCATTTGCTGGATATTTCTACCGTCAATCGTAATTTCACCACTACTGACTTCATAAAAACGAGGCAACAGATTGCACAAGGTCGTTTTTCCTGAACCACTTTGGCCAACGAAAGCAACGGTTTCACCAGGTTGAATTTTTAAATTGATATGGTCTAAAACTTTTGTGCCATCTTCATAAGCAAATGAAACATCTTTATAGGCAATCGTTCCTTCTAAATGCGAAACAGCAACAGCTCCTGGCAAATCTTTGATGGACGGTTGTTTGTCCATTTCTTCCGTAAAACGTTTAAAGCCAGCAAATCCTTTGGGATAGCTTTCAATCATATTGTTGACTTTTTCAATCGGCCGAATAAAAATATTGGCTAATAAAATAAATCCTACAAACTGACCTTCTGTAATTTCTCCTTTAATTGTATAATACGCACCAAAAATTAATGAAAATAAATTTATCAAACGAATTAATAAGTAATTATAGGCGGAACTGACACCCATCACCTTATAAAAATATAATTTCGATTTTCGATACATTTGATTTAAATAATTAAACTGTTCTCGTTCAAATGGTTCATTTGCAAAAGATTGCGTGACACGTATCCCACTTACTGACGCTTCAATCCCAGCATTAAATTCACCTAAATTATCGTAAATATCCGTATTCGCTTTTGTCATTTTCTTATTAAAATAACCTAGCGCAATCGTGATAAATGGCAATAAAATAAACGTAGCGATGGCTAATTTCACGTGAATGGTTAACATTAATAAAAAAGAACCTGCTAACGTCATAATCGTAATAAAGACGTCTTCTGGACCATGATGCGCCACTTCTGAAATTTCAAAAAGATCAGTGGTCAAACGGCTCATTAATTTCCCTGTTTTTTGATTATCATAATACTCAAACGGTTGTTTTTGCAGATGTTGATATAATTCTTCACGCATATCTGTTTCAATATTCACGCCTAACATATGACCAAAATAAACCACAATAAATTGTAAAAACGTATTGATTATATAAAATGCAAATAAGCCCGCACTAGCTAATGCAATGAGGCGAAAATCTCCTTTTGGCATAATCTTATCAATTACTTGGTTGACTGCTACTGGAAAAGCCAACTCTAACAGCCCCGCAAAAACGGCACACCCAAAATCCAAAATAAATAATCGACGATAAGGTCGATAATACCCAAAAAAACGCTTTAACATAACTCCCTAACTCTCCCCCTTCATTCTCATTCATTATACGGAAAAAGACTGTCTCTTGCAAAATTCTAACTTCTATCAGAACACGTGTTATTTAAGTAACTTTGACTCAAAATCATTTTCACAAACTTTTCATTATCAGAATATTTTTTCATTTATCGTTTCCATTTTTTCGGTAAAAATAACTATAATTGTCTTTTCCCGCAAGGCTTTGATTTCTGTACAAAACCTTGAAATACAGTGAAAAATACTCTATTTATTTGTGAAAATATCGGCTACAATATAACATATGAAAAGTTTTGTAAAAAAGTTAAGAGGTGCACTTGTTAAATGAGAACCATTGTTTTTGATGTTGATGACACGCTGTACGATCAGCAACAACCCTTTCGAAATGCGATGACTAAAATTTTCCCAAACGTTGCGACAGAGGATATGCATGAATTGTATCTTCGTTTTAGACACCACAGCGATGAAACGTTTCCGAAAGTTTTAGCCAATGAATGGTCCCTAGATTTCATGCGGTTTTTCCGGATGAATGAAACATTAAAGGATCTAAACTATCCAGGAATTTCACAAGAAGAAGGAAAAATTTTCCAACAAGTTTATGAAGAAGAATTGGATAATATTACGATGCATCCAGAAGTTACTAAGCTTCTTGATACTTTACAAGAGAAAGAAATTCCGATGGGGATTATTACAAATGGTCCAACAGACCATCAATTTAAAAAAGTTAAACAATTGAATCTTGAAAAATGGGTTCCAAGCCAAAATATCATTATTTCTCAAAGTACGGGTTTCCAAAAACCTGAAAAGGAAATTTTTGATTTAGCCTGTAATCAATTTTGTATGGAACCTGAACATACTTTATATGTTGGTGATAGTTATGACAATGATATTGTAGGCGCACGTAATGGTGGCTGGCATTCTCTTTGGTTTAACCACCGCTCTCGTGAACTACCAAGTTGCCAACCTGCATCACACCTTGCAGAAGTCACTTGTTTCACCGAACTTTGTCCGACTGTGGAGAAATTATTTAATCTTTAAAAAAAAGCCGCTCTTCAAATTGAAGAACGGCTTTTTTTTATTTATTTTTTTGTTTTTTCAGACGTAAAATGATGAACAGGCAGATTATCAGTAAAAGGATCAATAAACCGATTAAGAGATAAATAAGTTTAGATTCCGTTTTTTTGACGGTTACATCTTTCTCATTAAATGTTTTTGCTTCCTCTTTTGAGATCGTAAATTCTTTCGTAAATTGCCATTTTTTTCCTGAGCCTTCCACAGTCATTGCCAATACATACGTCCCAGCTTCCATTTCATTTTCTTCATAAGGAATAGGGAAATTAAAAATTGAATTGGGCGCCATTTGCATATCTTCTTGTTCTTTCTCTAAAATAACGTTATTTGTTTTCTTATTTTTAACATTTGCCGTTACTTTCATTGATTGAAGATAGGCTGCTTCATGGTTTAACAGTGTTGCAGAAATAACACTGCGCGCATTTCTTTGCGTCGGTTCAACTTTCTCTAAAGACAATTCTGGTTGTACAACTGTTTCATTTTCTCGAAGTAAAACAGCTACTGTATAGGCATAGCGATTTTCAATTGCTAAGCCGTTTGTATTTTCTTTTTGCTTGTCTTTCGTTTCATCGACTTTTTCACTAAACGTGATCCCGCCCGCTAGTTGCCCTGAAAACTCTTCTTTAGGCATCTTCACTCGCAATTCAACTACTTTTTCACTTTTAGCAGGCAATTCAACACTCTCACCGCCGTCTTTCAGTTGAATGATTTCTGATAAATCTGCTGGTGCAGATTTATCTAATGCTGTCAACGACTCACCATATTCAATCACTCCGTTGCTGTTTGTTGTGGCCGACTTTACACTAACATCAATCACTAAATTTTCATCTGTACTATTGGCCGCTCGAACTTTCAAAATTTGTTCTTGGTCTGGTTTCATCATTAAATCAAAATATGTTTTTGTTTTATCTATTTGGTTTTCTGGAATTTCTGTTTCAACACTAAATCGTAATTCTGCTGCTGAGGTTTCAATCCCAAAAGCAAAGAAATAAAAACTTAGGATCATCAGAATAAAATATCTATTTTTCATTTCGCTCTACACTCCATTTCTATGTAAAGGAGAAAGGCTGAGTTCCCCTCTTCCTTTCTCCAAAAAGGTTCTTTTTATACTGGCGTATTAGCTAATGTCCAAGTAATTGTTGTTTTGTAGGCATCGTTTAATTTAACTGATTTACCTGGCACTTTTAATTGAACATCTTTCATTACTTGACGGCCGTCAACTTCAGCAATTGAACTAGCATTGCCATATAAGTATGACCATTTCCCAGCACCTTGATCTGTTGCGGCTACCATCACGTTATGACTTTCACCAACTGTACCAAAAGTTACGCTCGCTAAACTTGTTGGTGCAGCGCTTTGTCCTGCTGTCACAGCTGAAGCGTTTTGAAAGACAATTTCAGTTCCTTCAAGCGTCTGACCTTTTGTAGCAGAAGTAAATGCAGAATTTTGTTTTGCAGATAAAGTCCAGCCTTCTAAAGTTCCACGATTATCTGTAATTTGAGCAAATAATGGGCCCGTTTTTTCAACATTATTTTTATCTTTTAAAACTTGTGCTGATGCAAAATAGATTTCATCTTTTGTGCTGATGATATTTTCACCAAAGTTTAAACTTGAAGCATAATCCAAGGTTAAGGGACCTGTAGAACCTTCATCAACTGGTTTGTCAGGATTTACTGGGTCGATAGGTGTCACAGGATCTTTGCCGTCTTTGTCTTCTGGATCCACTACAGGATTTTTGCTGTTGGGATCTTTTTCATCTGGTGCTTTAAATTTTACAATAGCATCTGTGTCGCGATTAGCCACTTCCTCTGCTTGAACTGGTAGTGTTCCTACCGCGATGGTTGCTAAAATTAAGCTGCTTGCGATGGTCATTTTTTTCATGTTAGTGCTCCTTCTCTTCTATTGTTATAGTTTCAATAATTATACGCTTGGTAAATCAGCGATTGTCCATGTTAAAACAGTTTTGTATTGAACAGCATCTTTTGGTGTTGCTCCTGGTACAGTTAATGTGATCGCTGTATTTTTATCTACGCTTTCACCGTCAACTTCCACTTTTTCAATCCCACCGAACGCACTAAGCCAAGTTCCAGAACCTTGACCTTCAGCGGCAGACATCACATTTGATGAATCACCAGCTACTAAAGTTACTTCATGCGCAGTTGGTGTGACTGCTTTGGAATTAGACACTGCTTTGTTTTGACTTAATTTAATTTCTGAACCGTCTAAAACTTTATTTAATGTTTCTTTTGTCGCTGTTAATTGTGTTTCTTGTTTAACTGTTAAGGCCCAACCGGCATTCGTTCCGCGTTTGTCGGAAATTTGTACATAATTTGGTTTAGGATTAGTCAAATCAGGACCAGAACCGTCTGCCAAGAAAAAGTATTGTGGATTTGCATAATATTTTTCATCTTTATTTGAAATTTTATTTTTGCCAAAGTCTAAACTAGAAGCATAATCGATACTTAGTGGACCAGTTGTTCCTTCATTTGGCTTATTGCCTGTGTCTGGTGTCGTTGGGTCAAAGGGTTCAACAGGTTTTTCGGTATCTGGATTCACTGGATCGACTGGTTTGTTGATAGAGGTGTCCGGCGTAAATTCTACGATGGCATTTGATTCATAGTTTTTTTCTTCTGCATTCACTTCTGGTGCAATAGCCACGCCTAAAGTGATAGCGGGGATTGTTGATAAGATAATTTTTTTCATTTTATTGTTCCTTCTTTCTTTTTTTTAAAATAAAACTAGCCATAAAGATGACTATTATTCCGAGATAATTAAACATTTGTTGCTGTTTAGTACCAGTTCGAGGTAAGAAGCCTGAGCCTTTTTGATCAACCGTTTTACTTGTTGAGTGCTTCAATGATTCTCCACTCACTGCTGGTATTGCTTCCGATTGCTTGGGGAAACGCTGTGGTATCTTACCATCTGGTTTTTCTTTGTTGGCTGGTGGTTCATACTCGCCATAAAAAGAAACTTCTGCATTTGTCGGATAGGCATTTGTTTCAGCAAATACATCAACTGATGAAATCAATCCTAATAGCAATACACCGCTAACTATTTTTTTGATAAGACTCACCCCCTATTTTGCACTGCCATCAGGTACGTCCATCAAGTGCCAAGTTAGTTTTGCTTCGTATTCTTCTGCTTTGGCCGTCCCTCCAGGAACAGATAATAACAACTCTTGGTCATTTTCTTTCCATTGATCAGAAATATTTGTTTCTTGATGTCCATTGACTTGGTTGTGAACAAGAATCGATTGGCCTTCTGGAATGTCCTGTAAGCGATGGTTGGTTCTAAATTTTAAAATATTCGGCAACGTAGCACCTGATTCAGATTTGAAATCAGAAGTAACGGTTAGTGCAAGCGACCAATTATTCCCTGTTTGACGAGTATCCCGTATCACTAATGGTTGATCCATGGAAACAATTGGATATTGGGTCGTGCTACTAGCGATTTGCAGCTCATTCCCAAAGGAAATCGCTGTGGGTACCGTTTTGAACCTGACAGAGCCAACCACAGTGACTGTTAGCGCTAATTCATCAATCTTGTAGCCTTTATCATAGACTTCCACGACCAACTGCTGTTTTCCATAAGTTAGTTCTGGTAATAACAAGGCTTTTTCCTTAAATGTTTTAGAATTAGTGGTTGTTTCATCTGCTAATTTCTGGATTTCTTGACCCTCTTTTTTGACAATAAATTGTAATCTATTCCCAGCATCGACATCTTGCCAATAAAAAGGCAGGGCTGTTTTTTGAAAGTCATCAATATCGATTGTTTTTTCCATCGACTTTTCTATACGCTCTTTTGACCAAGATAGTTTCGTTTCACTTAAGAAAACTTCTTTGACAGGTTGGACGACTGTTCCAGAAAAGTTCCCTAAGTATGCTTTATCTGTTGATTCCCAGATATAAGAAACGCCTTCATGAGCTTTGGGTAAATTCCATTCAAACAGTCCTTTTGTGGCATCGTAACTTCCATAAGGGCTAATCGTCAGCGGTGGAAATAGTTGACCATCACGAGATACCACCTTATTTTTTAATTGCAGTGGTTTCCCAGCAATATAATCGACAGAAGATAAGATAATCATTTGATTAGATACATCTAGCCCTGTAATGGCCGTTAAGCCTTTTAACGGACTGATATCTGAAATTTGATTTTCTCCCACATCTAAAACTGTTAGATTGAGTGTTTTCTCTAACGGTGCCAAGGAAGAAATTTGATTGTTTCTTGCATACAGTACACGCAGATTAGGAACAGTGCTTAAAGCTTCCAGACTAGCAATCGTTTGATTCATAATACTCAACTCTTCTAGACGTGGCTTATTCGCCAAGGGCGCAATTGTTTTTAATTGATTATTTTCCACATAAAGACGGAGTAGGTTATTTGCTTCCGTAAGCCCATCTAAAGTAGCAATCTGATTATTGGCAGCCCAAATGGTTTCTAAATTACGAAGAGAACGAAGCGGGTCGAAGGAAGTCACTCGATTATTCGGCGTGATTTTTGACGGATGATCTGTCGTATTTTGGATACTTAAATTTTTTAAAGCAGCCATTCCTTCAAGTCCATTTAATGTCGTTAATTGATTGTTCTCAACATACAAGCCTTCTAAACTAATTAATCCTGCTTGACCTAACGGACTAAGATCAGCTATTTTATTATTTCTCATATATAAAAAACGTAATAGCTTAAATTCACCTTTAGCAAAAGGACTCAAATCTGTTACATTGAGCGAATCTTGAAAAGATAATTCTTCTAAGTTTCTTAGGTATTGAACTCCTTCCACATTAGAAACAACGACATTTTCTAAAATAACTTTATTCAGTTTATCCAATTCTGCTTGGGTGACGGTATTAGAGGTCCGAGATTTGCTTAACTGTTTTCTGATATTTTCCGCAAAGGCTGGATCAGGAAATAGTGTACTGATAGGCGTCGCTTTATCTAAGACAGCACCTGCGTATAATTGGGGCATCATCAGTTGTGCTTCCGTTATCGCTAGTGCTTCATTTGGCGGCTCTTCACTTGTTTCAACAGTCGTTAACTCTTCTGATTGGGGAATCTCCGAACTACTGGTTGCTGAATTTTGCTCTTCTGCCGATGAAGTTTCTGGAATCTTTTCTTCTGAAACAGATGAAACATTTTCTTCACTGGAGGATGCGATTGTTTCGGTCGTTTCGGCGAAAGTTGTTACAGGAAGTAGCAAACTATTACCCAAAAGTAAGGCACTAACTGCGGAGATGCACATTTTTTTCATAAACTTCACCTCCTGATATTTTCTTAATTATAGTGAATATCAACTGAAAATGGGTTCAATTACGACAAACTGTCCAAATTAATTTGTATAGACAAGACAAAGAGCGCCAAATAGGGTTTTATACCCCTATTTGGCGCTCTTTGTCGCTAAACACAACCAGAATGTATTATGACAAATTCTCAATTATGCCTAGTTTTCTTTTATTTCTTTTAAACTATCCTCTATTTTTTCCAATTGCCCAGCAAAAAATTCTTGTTTGGCTTTTGGTAAAAACAATGTGATAGATAAGAGGATTTGTTCTTTAAAGATTGACCAATCTGCGAATATTTCTTCATTGGTTAAAATCATTTCTATTTTTTCTGCTATTTTTTTCCAGAGGATCATTCGCCAGTTATTTTCACCCACTTCATATTCTTTAAACATGCTTAATACATGAAGAATATGGGGAACATTTTGGCTGACAATCGCCGCAAATAAAAAATCAATAATTACTTGCTCGATAATTTCTAGCGAGCGAATATCAATAATTTCCCGCTCATTGACAGATTGTAATACACGAAAAAGTAACGAAGTTGGAAACGGCTGCAAGCCAACGTTTTTTTGTAATGCTAAAAATTTCAAATTAAAAATAGTATACACATCGGCATTAATTAATCGTTCCAGAATCTGATTTTCTAATGCAATAATTTCCTCTTTTGTCACAACCGTTTGAGGGTTAAAAAGATATTCCAACGCCAACATCGAATACATTACTTCTTGCTTTCCTAAAGCAAAAGACGATTTATCATAATACGCTCGATAATCTGCAACGATTCGACTACTTTCTTGAAAATTTTTACTAAAGATTGCTTGATTAAACTGCTCCTTAGCTAAAACTGTTTTGGACATTGGCGTTAATTTTTCTGTCATTTCCATCGGCGAAATAGACAAGATTTCGACAATAATGGCTAAATCCGAAATACGCAATTCACTATTTCCTTGGACAAAGCGTTGATAACTTTGACTAGAAACACCATTTTCATCAAAGACACGCAGAGGAATATTTTTTCCTTTACGAATCCGTTCAATTTCTTCACCTAGCGGCCGATATTCCATATATTCTTTTTGTTTCAAACGAATTACTCCATTTCTCTTTAAATAAGATAGCAACTAAGTTGAACGGCTATTCTCCAATGCTTAAAATTGTGCGAATATCTTCTTCCGTCATTTTCGCTAATTGCTCTTCATTTCCTTGAATCACTTTTTGGAACAGCTCGCGTTTCTCTTGCTGTAAGGAATTCATTTTTTCTTCAACCGTTCCTTCTGCAATCATCCGCCACACTTCAACAACTTTTTTTTGTCCCATGCGGTGCGCCCGACCAGCCGCTTGTTCTTCGACTGCGGGATTCCACCATAAATCGTATAAAATAACTGTATCTGCACCAGTTAAATTTAGTCCGGTTCCCCCTGCTTTCAATGAAATTAAGAAGACATCTTTTTCTCCTTCATTGAAGGCATTCGCCATTGTTAACCGATCTTGAGGCTTCGTACTTCCTCGTAAATAAAACGTCTCTAAGCCTAATTCATTCAATTCTTTTTCTAAGATAGAAAGCATACTTGTGAACTGAGAAAATAATAGGACACGACGATTGTTTTCTTTGGCAGCCACTAAAAAGTCTTTGACTTGTTCCACTTTGCCAGAACCTCCCGTGTAATCCTCAATAAACAAACGCGGATCGCAACAGATTTGTCGTAAACGGGTCAAGCCTGCTAAAATACTCATGCGATTTTTCTTGAAGGTCGCCTGATCCATTTGACTGACATCTGCTTGCATTTGTTTTAGATAGGCCAAATAAACCGTTTTTTGTTCTTCTGTTAAGACACTGTACATATTATTTTCAATTTTTTCTGGTAAGTCTGCAAGCACCGTTTTCTTGTCTCGTCTTAAAATGAATGGTTGAATCATTTTGGCAATTTCTTCCGGCTTAATTTCTCGAAAGGCTTTTTTGCCTGGGAACAATCCCGGTAAGATCATTTGGAAAATTGACCACAGTTCATCTAAATTATTTTCAATTGGTGTGCCACTTAATGCAAAACGTTGGGGTACTTTTAAACTTTTTAAGGCTTGCGCCGTTTTAGTCCCACTATTTTTAACCATTTGGGCCTCATCTAAAATCAAATAGCCGACACGCATTTCCTGATAAAGCTGAACATCTTGTCGCATACTTGCATAAGAAGTAATCAGAATATCTTCGGTGCTATTTTGTAAAAGCGCTGCTCGTTCTTGGCGGTTGCCAGAAACCACTTGAACATTTAAGGTTGGCGCAAAACGTTTGACTTCGGCTAACCAATTATAGGTTAAACTTGCAGGAGCGACAATCAAAGCTGTCCCTTTCAAGCGCTCTTCTTCTTTTTCCGAAAGTAAATAGGTAATGGTTTGCAGTGTCTTCCCTAAACCCATTTCGTCAGCTAAAATACCGCCAAATTGATAATGGCTAAGCATTTTCAGCCATTTATAACCTGTTTCTTGGTAATGGCGTAACGTTGCTTGTAAGGATTTGGGGACTTGCGCTTCAAAGTTTTCTGGATGCGTTAAATCCGTGACCATTTTTTTAAAGGAATCTGAAAAATGTGCCCGCTCGTTGTCTTCTAATAAACTTTCGATCATGAGACCTTGATTTTTGGGCACATGAATGACATTGTCTTCTTGATGCATATTTTTTCGTAGCTTCGTTAAAATTGCACTTGTATGGAAAAATTCCTCTGAGTCAAAAGCAAGAATTTCACCACTTTTTAACGTATAAAAAGCATCATTACGTAGCAGACTAGTCAATACTGCATCGATTTCGGTTTCATCAATGCCAGTGACATCAAACCGAATATCTAACCAAGAATCCCCTTCCGCAACTTCAATCGTTGGTTGATGATGCTGGGCATCTAAATAAAATTCCCGTAATTTCCGTCCCATCCGAACTTCTCCTAATTGACGGAAAGCTGGAACTTCGGCTTTAAAGAAATAATACAAGGACTCCCCAGCAGGTAAGACTTTTTCAAAGCCTGTGGTTGTTTGCTGATAGGCAAACTGTTGAAATTGCTGCTTAATTGCTGTTTCTTTTGCTTTATCTCGAACGATTTCTTGATTAACTTCAGGTAATTGAGCATATTTCGGGTTTGTCGAGAAAATGACTTCTCCATAGTGATAATCAATCCGAGCGTTAATCCGACCTTTAATTTTCTTAAAAATAAAGACTGCTTTTAAAGGATGATGGACGACTAATTCTTCAACTGATTCTTCAACAGACACTCGACCAATTTTTTCCAATAATGGTAACACTTCACTAAATAAATCAGAAACTGTTTCTTTTTCATAAATAATTGACGGCTCTTCCAAGCGTTTCATTAATTGAAGTAACGTGGTGTAGATGGCTTCCTGCTCTTCTGTTAGTAAATAAACCGTTTGATCCGCAATCGCCCAGTGATAGTGGGCTAGAAACGTTGTAATAGGATTCTGAATAGTTAATTTGAAGCTTTGTTCCTCGGTTTTTTGCACTGTAAACGTAAGTGGCAAACTGGTTTCTTTGAACGTTAGATAGCGATACTTATGAGTTTGATTGGTTAATATAAACTGACCCGTTCGATTCATTTTTTCAACTAACGATTGACTGCGATCAATTGGTAATAATAGATAACGTTTGTCGATTTTCCCTTTAACTTGAATACCGTTTGCACCTAATAATTGGCTGGTATGATAAATTGCCGCAAGTTCTGTTAAAATTGCTTGAATCTCCATTGAAAAAGAATCATGTAGCAAAGTAAATTGGTGTTGCTTATTCACCATAAAAGTCATTTCTTTTTCATATGCTTGTAAAAAATCACCAATATTTTTCACAATATATGTTTTAGGTTTGGTGCCTTCCAAACCAATTTTTAAAGAAAGACCAATCGTTGATAATTCTGGATAGTAATTATTCGTTTCGATCACATCTAAATGAAATTCTAAACGTAAAGGCTGCAAGGGAACTTCGGCAGAAGCTTTGCTTAATTTGGCAAAGCCTTTGGTAAACATTTCAGCTGTTGATCGATTTGTTTTCTCAAAACTGACTGTTTGATTCGCTTGAATAATTCTTGACACGCCTCGTTGTTTCAGTGCCAGTTCAACTGCCACTGTATGTTTGCAATAGCCATGTTCCATCCAATATTGACATTCACAAACATCTTGTTCTTTGGCGGTACCATCCAATTCAACAAGATAAAGTTCTTCCCCTAAAACCTCAGACAACCAGATCCTTTTTTCTGGATTTTGAACGATAGATAAGACCCGGCCTTCTTGCATATATTCGCGCCCTTGTTCAACGATTCGCTCTGGAATACTCCATTTCATCGACTCACCTCCTCTTCCACTAAGCTAGCTGATAGTGAACGGTACTTTGACCATTCCCATTGCTTTTTATTTGTAATTGTTGTGGAATTCGTGCTTTTAATTCGCCAATATGACTAATAATCCCAATCATGCGGCCTTCATTTTCAATCGTTTCTAACGCCTCCATTGCCATTTCCAATGCTTCTTCATCTAAGGAACCAAAGCCTTCATCAATAAACAACGCATCAATTAAGACTCCGCCTGCTTGTTCTTGAATCACTTCTGCTAAAGAAAGTGCCAAAGCTAACGCTGCTATAAAACTTTCCCCGCCTGATAACGTGTGAGCACTGCGCACCGTCCCCGAATTGTCATCATAAATATTGATTTCTAGCCCCGTTTGATTCCGATAACTGCCTGCTTCGTGATTCAATTCAAATTGATAACGACTATTGGTCAGGCGGTCTAAACGCTGATTAGCGACTGTCAGCACTCTTTCTAAATACGTTTGTAACATATACCGTTCAAAACTAATTTTTTTAGGATTATTGCCATTCACCGTATCTGCCAACTGTTGTAGTGCAGCAACTTCCTCAAACTTGTCTTCAATTGTTGTTCTTTGCGCTTTAATTTCTTGAACCAACTGTTGGTTGTTCAGCATTTTTTCATGCAGTTGATAGTATTTTTTTTCTTGTTCTTCAATTTGTTGTGTTATTTGTTCAATTTCTGTGGTGATTAAAGATAATTCTGGGAACGTATCACTAGATAATTTTTTTTCAATTTCAGCGAGTTGGATAGTCAGTTGGGTTTGCTCTTGTTCAAATAAAGCAATTTGTTCTTGCTGACTTTCTAGTGTCGGTACCTCTTTCAACCACTCCGTCAATTGGTCCTCTGTCACTCCTTGTTCCGTTAAAACTGCGTTTAACTGACTCTCAAGTTGTGCGACTGTTTGTTGAAGTGTTTGTTGTTCTTTCTCCAAATGCGTCAACGTACTTTCAAGGATCATTTCTTCTTTCTTCAAGGTTTCTCCTTGTGTCGTCACGTTTTCTTTTTGACGTTCAAATGCAGAGAGTTCTTCTTGAAGCAAAGTTTGTTGTTTGGTCATTTCTTCGTATGTGACGGTTGCATCCAATAATTGGCTAGCAATCATTTGCTGCTGGATAGTGATTCTTTCCAGACTTTGTTGCATTGTTTCTACTTGTTGTCGGAGCACTTCAAAGCGTTGGGAATTTTCAGCTACTTGTTCTTCTAGTTCCGCTAGATGGTCCTTTTCGACTGAAATTTCCGTTAGTTTTTGTGCTATTTGTTGTTTTTCTTTAGCTAATTGCGACTCAACTTCCGCAATTTCTGCAGGTGTTACTTGTGAAAAAGTTAGTCCTGTTAACGGCAACTGCAAGTCAGCAAACTGCGCTGCTAATTGTTCTTGTTCCTCAGTATACGCAGCTTCCTGTTCTTGTAATTGGCTTTCTTTCTGTTGCTTTTCCGCCCCTAATGCAGAGAGCGTTTCAGTAAATCGTTGAACCGTTTTTTCAACTTCCGTTAATTCCCGTTCCGCTTGATTAATCTCTTCTAAGGAAACTTCTTGATGAGTTTGTTGCTTTGGATGTTCTAAAGAGCCACAAACTGGGCAAGGTTCCCCCTCTTCAAGTAACAAGCTTAATCGTTGGATTTGTAAAGAGGCCCATTGACTTTTCTTTGTCTGCAACTTCGCTTCTTCGGCGCTTTTTTGTTGCTGTTCAACAGCAAACCGTTGTGTCAACTCGTGCAATTCCACTTGGTTTTGACTAATTTTTTGCCAAGCTTTTTGATTTTTTTGCCAACGTTCTACAAAATTTTGCCAATGATCTGCTACACTAGAACATTCAAAATTTGCTTTTTCAAGTGTTCCTTCTTGTTCAATAAATTGTTTGGCTGTCGCCACTTTATCCGCTAATGTTGTTTTTTCTTGTTGGCAAGATTCATACTCTTTTTGAATGGCTTGATAATTGGCTTGTTCTGCTATTTGTTGTTGGGCTAACTGTTCATATTCTTGGTATTGTGGTAATTGACGTTGAATCGTTTGAAGACGTTCTTGTTTTTCAGCAATCAATGGTTGTTGTTCTTCCAACTCACTCATGATTGCTTGCCAATCTGTCAATGCTTGTTGCGTTTCCATAAGAGCTTGTTGTTTGGACTTTGTTTCTTGCTCTTTTTGTTGTTTTTCGCTTCGTTTTTCAAAGACTTTTTCAGCTAAAGATTGCTGTTTTTGGCTCCATTTTAATTGCTGAATCTGTTCCTTTAACCGCTCAATGACGGTTTCCTGTTCAGCTTGTTTTGCTTTCTTTTCCAGTAATTCTTCTTTTTGCTGTTGCAAGTTTTGTCGTTCTTCAATAGCATAACGAACTTGCTCTTTTGCTTGTTTGGCTTGTTTTAAGGTTGCAATTTGTTCTCTTTCAACTAATAGTTGTTGCTGAGCCTCTTGTTGTTGGCTTTCTAATAATTGAAGTTTTTCAAAAAGTGTCATTGTCGGTTCAGGTTCTTCTGACCAATGCAACTGTTCTGTTTTCAGTTCAATTTTTTGCTGGGTTTCTTGAATCTCTTGATTGGCAATTTTTAAGCGTTCTTTTAAATTTTCGCTGAACAACTGATACAATTCTGTTCCGAATAAATTACGCAAAACCTTTTCTTTTTCATCACTTTTAGCAATTAAAAAAGTCCGAAACTCTCCTTGTGGTAACAATACAATTTGAGCAAATTGATTGGCATTCAAATGCAATAATTCTTGAATGAGTTCGTCCACTTCACGTCTTTTAGAATAGGCTCGTAGTTCTTTCCCTTGAGCATCTTTGACAATTAAAGAAATTTTGGCACTTTGTTTACGGACTCCTGTGCCACGTTTTTTAAAAAGTTCTTGTTCGGGAAGGCGGTTCAGTTCATAGAGAAACTCGTTATGTTTAAAAAGCAAAGTAACTTCAGTGGCTTCTGAGGGGTCAGCAAATGTGGAACGCATTTCTTTGCCTAAACGTAATTTCCCAGAACTTTCACCAAACAAAGCATAGCTCATTCCATCAAAAATCGTTGTTTTCCCAGACCCTGTTTTTCCACTAATTAGAAAAAGTGAAGAATCTTCAAACTTCGTAAAATCAATGGTTTCATTAATATACGGTCCGAAGTTTTTCAATGTTAAAGATAATGGTTTCATCCTATTACTTCCCTCTTTCTAATTGATTAAGTGTACTCAGTTCTTCTTGGACCCATTGTGCTTGTTGTTCTGTCAAGGCCTCTCCTGTCACATCGTTAAAAAAGTCATGCAGATGTTCTTCTGGTGAACGTTGTTCTATTTGTACCACTTTTTTCTGATTTCCGCTGCTTGTTTCTCGACCATTCAAACGTTCCAACCCAATAATTTTGGGGTAAATTTTTCGCAATTGATTCATCATGTTGGGAATGATCGCTCGGTCGGTTAATTGGACATGTAAATAATTTTCCCGATTCACTTCTTGATAAAAAGCGGGATCCGTTAACTGCTGAAACGAGCCCGTCAATTGTTGAATGTCTCGCAATGGTTTCAAAGCACGGAATTGAAAATGAACTTCAGTTTCTGTTTCAACAAGCCACACACCCTTTTCTTGTGTCATTTCTGATAAAGAAAATTTTACAGGCGAGCCACTGTATCGAGCATTAGGTGCCTGCAACGCATTTTTTCCATGTAAGTGGCCCAACGCGACGTAATCAAAAGGCTCTAACAAAGCCGTCGGTACAACATCCAAACCACCCACTGTTAATTTTGTTTCAGAATCAGTTTTTTCACTGCCAGCGACAAAAAAATGACTAACTAACACCTGTTTTTTGTTGGGGAGAAAAGATTCCTGCATTTTCGCGACAACTTTTTCCATCGCCGCCTGAATCGTTCGAATCGTTTCATCTTCAAAATATAAGCGAGCCGCAATCGGTTCAAAATAAGGCAACAAATAAAATTGGGTATTGTCGATTTCAATTGGTTGAAAGGCTTGTTCTAAACGCGTATTCAAATGAAATTGCGTTTGGTTAAACCAAGGGCCTCCTGTTTCTAAACGAGTGCTGCTATCATGGTTTCCCGAAATAGCTA
Source organism: Enterococcus sp. DIV0294 (assembly GCF_050558155.1). NCBI lineage: Bacteria > Bacillati > Bacillota > Bacilli > Lactobacillales > Enterococcaceae > Enterococcus > Enterococcus sp. DIV0294. The sequence continues at coordinate 2,193,323 of NZ_CP187889.1, forward strand.
ACACGGGGAAATGCTCTTTGAGATTCATTTGAATCATCATTTCATTAAAAATCTCGACTGCTTCAACTGCTGGAACAGAGCGATCATACAAATCTCCAGCGATTACAACAGCATCCACTTGCTCTTCTTTCGCAATTGCTAAGATTTGTTTAAAGGCTTCCCTTTGTTCTGCCAACAAATCAAAACCATGTAATTTTTTGCCAATATGCCAATCTGCTGTATGTAAAAATTTCATTTTTTCACCGCCTAAAAAAGTCCTTCTTATTATTATAACAAATTTCTGGTATTTTTTAAGAAAATCGGACAGAAGAATTAGATTTTTAACAAACTTTTTTCTTAACGCAAGAAAAAAGACAGGGAGCATCATCTTTTGATGAGACTACCTGCCAGTAACATTCCTATTCTATAGCGGTTTGTTTTATTCTTTTTCTGTTGATTCATATTTAAAAGTTGGATCAATTTCTTTATCTAACTGATCAAATGCTTCTTGCATCCGACGTTCCACTTCAGCTAAACCGTCTTTATCCATTTTTTTAATATCGCTAATATCGATTGGCTCCCCAAAACGAACCGTTACTTTTTTACGTTTAAACAACTCTTTTAAAGTTAACGGACCTTGATAAACAGATGGCACGATAGGTACTCGCCCCATTTTAGCAATCAAGGCTACCCCACCTTTTAATTCTGAGGAATGACGCGTGCCACTGGGGAACATAATCAAACTTAAATCAGAATTTTTTAAAATTTTGACAGGTGTTTTAATCGCGCTGGGACCGGGCTTCTCACGATCCACCGGAAACGCATTCGCATGTTTTAAAATGAAACGTAAAACAGGATTTTTAAACAACTCTTTTTTTGCCATAAAGCTAAACTTCTTAGGACTGCCAGCAACAGCTAAATACAGCGGTTCCCACCATGTTCGATGCGGCGCAACTAAGACATAGTTTTGGTCTTTTGGTAATTTTTCTTTATTTTCATAATGTGCATTTCCATTAATCACAAATAAAATGACGCGAACCACGCCACGCATAAATGTAAAAAACATAATTTTCTTCCTTTCTTCTCTCCGCTTTCTAGTATGCCGAAAGCTCTACCTTTTGACAAGCTTTTTTTACGTCTATCAATTAGAGAAATAACATGTCCCTACTAATCTAGGGAACAGATTTTGTCATACGGGTTTAAAAGTAGTATAATACATGAACAATCAGATGAAAAGTTGGAGGTTCTTAATCTATGTTATTATCCGGCGAACGGATTGATCAATTATATGCGGATGATATTCAAATTATTCAAAGCAAAGAAGTCTTTTCTTTTTCCATTGATGCAGTCTTATTGGCTAATTTTCCGCAACTACCAAAAAAAGGCAAGATTGTCGATTTGTGTGCTGGCAATGGCGCGGTCGGCCTCTTCGTTAGTCGGAAAACAGCTGCAATGATCGACCAAATCGAATTACAACCTCGTTTGGCGGATATGGGTCAACGAAGTATTCTATTAAATAAATTGGAAAAACAAGTAACGATGTATGAACGTGATTTAAAACAAGCGACAGAGGTCATCAAAAAAGATTCTGTCGATTTAGTACTATGTAACCCCCCATACTTTAAAGAACGACCAACTAGCCAAAAAAATCCAAACCCGCATTTAGCGATTGCCCGTCATGAAATTCACACGTCTCTTCAAGAAGTGGTCACTGTGTCGGCGGATTTATTAAAAACAAATGGTCGCCTCGCAATGGTTCATCGACCTGATCGTTTCCTTGATATTTTACATGCCATGGAAAACGCCAATATTGCGCCGAAAAAAGCTCGGTTTGTTTATCCGAAGCCAGGCAAAGAAGCCAATGTTTTACTAATTGAAGGCATTAAGCAAGGCAAAAAAGACGGTTTTCGTGTGTTACCACCTCTTTTTACATACAATGAAAAGAACGAATACGAAGCAGAAATGAAGGCTATGCTGTATGGAGAATAAGAAATCCCATTATTTTTATGTTTTACTTTGCCAAGATGGTTCCTTTTACGGTGGCTATACAACTGAGCCAGAACGTCGATTAACCGAACATAATAGCGGAACTGGTGCAAAATATACACGATTAGCCAAACGACGGCCAGTCAAAATGATTCATACAGAGAAATTTGAAACACGTAGCGCGGCCACCAAAGCCGAAGCCGCCTTTAAAAAATTAACGCGCAAACAAAAAGAACAGTATTTAAAAACCTTTCATTAAATGACAATCAGCAAAAAGAAATAGCCATCATTTCATCAATGAAATGATGGCTATTTCTTTCTCTTTTTAAACTAAGTTTTCGACAAAATGAATAACCATTTCGGCTGATTTTTTCCCAGCTTCATCGATGAATTCGTCAAAGCTTTGAGTTGCTTCGCCATCTGCTGTATCACTCATTGCCCGTACAACTAAGAATGGAATATTGAACTGTGAAGCCGCTTGGCCAATTGCTGCGCCTTCCATTTCGCAAGCTAAGGCTTCAGGAAACTCTTTCTTAATTTTGGCGATTTTCTCAGCGCTATCCACAAAAGTATCTCCAGTAACAATCAATCCTTTACGAATAGCTAAACCAGTTTTTTCAGCAGCTTTCGCAATTTCCATCCGCAAGTATTCACTTGTTTCAAAATACAAAGGCACACCACCAGGCAATTGTCCATAGGCATAACCAAAACCAGTGACATCAACATCAAAATAAGCTAATTTGTCTGCAATGACTAAATCGCCGACTTTTAGTCCTTCACCGATACCACCAGCAGAACCGGTATTAATCACCATATTTACGCCATATTGATGAATCAATAAAGTCGTGGTCACAGCTGAGGCCACTTTACCAATTCCTGAACGAACCACAATCACCTCATGTCTTCCTAACGAACCAGAAACAAATAAAGCTCCTGCTCGTTCCCACGACATTGTGTCTGTCAATTTTTCTTTTAGAATTTTGACCTCTTGATCCATTGCTCCAATAATTCCAATTTTCATAGTGATTCCTCTTTTCTATAAATTCAAAACGATATACGCCACAACGGCTAATAAAATCGCTACAATAATAATTGCCTTGTTTAACCAAGTACTCCGTTCTCGACGTTTCGAGTATTCTCCTACTCGTGACTTGTTGATCGGTTTTTGTTTTTTCTTTTCTTTACGATAAAACGTCGAAATTTCTTTTTCTTTTCGCTTATACGCTTTTTCCGCCAGCTTCTGCTCTTCCTGCTGACGACGTTCTGCTTCTTTTTCTTCTGCTTCTCTGCGTTTGCGAAGTTCTGTCCGAGTGACTAACGGACCTTTGCTCATTGCGTGTCCTCCTTAAACTGTCTCTGCAGTAAATACAATTCCCAGTATTGTATAGCAAAAAGTGTTTTGGCATCACAAATCGTGCCCTTTGCCACTTCTGCTTTGGCTTCAGCTATTGTTAGCTCGTAAAGTTCCAAGATTTCATCTTCATCTTGAGGACGCGGATTTTCGACTTTCTGCAAATCCGTTGCCAAATAGAGAGCCAATTTTTCATTAGCAAATCCTGGTGACAGATACATTGAATTTATGTAGGTGAGCTGACCTGCACGATACCCAGTTTCTTCTTCTAATTCCCGCATAGCCGTCGTTTCCAGTTGATTTTCTTCTCCAGGATCAATTTTTCCCGCCGGAATCTCTAAAATCACTTGTTCCAAGGGTTTTCTAAATTGTTTAACTAAGACGATTTTTCCTTCTGCGGTTAACGGAATCATAGCTACTGCGCCTGAATGAAAAACCAATTCGCGTTTAGCTGTGCCGCCTGTCGGTAAAGCCACGTCATCCAAAAAAACATCAATAATCTTTCCTTTAAAAATTTCTCGACGTTGAAGTGTTTTTTCTTCGAAGTCCTCATAATTTAACATATCTTTCACCAACCTTTCTTGTTTATCATACCCTAAAATGATAAAAATCGCACCCCTTCTTCTCTAGTTAAACCCTTTTCAAAGAAAAAAATTTATTGCTTTAGAAAAAAATTACATTTTCGAAAAAAAATAGACATAAAAAATTCACAACTTCCTTGTATTATTTAAGCATACCAACAAACAACCCTAACAAAACACTTTTTCATTTTTAACTCCTTTCCCGTCCTACCCCCAATTAGGACGGGTCTTTTTTTTGCGTTTTATACTTTTTTTCTTAGGATTTCACTAAATCATAAAATACATCTTCCGCTGTATGTCTTTTCTCTCACAGAGTATGCTAAAATAACTATTGTAACGAGAGCTGACTCTTTCGAGGATTAGATAGATAGGAGGAACTATATAAATGAACAAATTAAATACAAAATTACTGATTGGCTATATTCTTTTAGGAGCCTTAATCATTGCTGTCGCTAGAGAATATGGCTTCTTCGCTTTTGTGATTCTGGTAGGCTTTTTAGTATTCGTTCTCTATCGAAAAAAGAAAAATGCCGCCGACAAGAGCGATCAAATGCCTTACTTAACGAAAGATAAAGAAGCCCATTATCGTGAGTTGGGGTTATCTCCACAAGAAATTGATTTTTTCAGAAGTACAATGAGCACAGCCAAAAAACAAATCATACAATTACAAGAAAACATGAATCGTTCAACTAAATTACGGGCGATTGACTTACGTAATGATACAACGAAGGTTTCTAAAGCTCTGTTTAAAGAGTTAGTGAAAGAACCTAAAAAGTTACACTTAGCCAATCACTTTCTCTATACACATTTACCAAATATCGTTGACTTAACAAGTAAGCATTTAGAAATCGAACAACATGAAGTAAAAAACAAACAAACGTATGAAAAATTAGAAGAAAGCGCACAAATCATTGACCAATTGTCAAAATTAGTTAAAAATGATTATGAGGAAATCGTTTCCGATGACTTAGACGATTTAGATGTCGAAATGTCGATCGCTAAAAGCAGCTTGTCGCAAAAAGCTGCAACTGAGGAATCACCTCAAGTAAACGAAGACCAGCAATAATCATTAGGGAGGAAAAAAAATGACTGAGCAACAACCCAAAGAAACAACATCTGTAACCAATACATTGGACGATTTATTAAGTAATCCATTTTCATCAATGGATGAACTAACACCAACGCAACAAAATGAACTATCTGAGTTAAAAGAACAGCAAGCAGCTCCTCGTTTAATTGATAAATTACCACAAGAACGTCAAGCCCAAGCAAAAGAGTTAGCTTCAAAAATTGACGTCCAAGATTCACAAGCAGTAATTACCTATGGTTCAAATGCCCAAATCAAACTCGGCGAATTTTCGCAAGCGATGTTAAACCACGTTCAAGCACAAGACATTGGTCCTGTTGGTGATTCACTGACCGATCTAATGTTTCGTTTAAATGAAGCCAATCCCAATGAATTACGTGCTGGCGAAGGCAACTTTATTCAAAAAATGTTAGGTAAAGTCAAACAATCCGTTTACGAAATTACCGCCAAATATCAAAAAATTGGTGCGCAAATTGACAAAATTGCTGTCAAATTAACCCATGAAAAAGATGGTCTTTTAAAAGATAATGCCATGTTAGATCAATTGTATCAAAAAAATAAAGATTATTTTGATGCCTTAAACATCTATATTGCCGCTGGGGAATTAAAAGCAGAAGAACTACGGACGCAAATTATTCCTGAAGCCATGAAAAAAGCGGAAGAATCTGGAGATCAAATGGATGTCCAAATTGTTAATGATTATAACCAATTCCTAGACCGTTTAGAAAAAAGAACCCATGATTTACGCTTGGCTCGTCAAATTACGATTCAACAAGCCCCACAAATTCGTTTAATTCAAAATACTAACCAAGCTTTGGCTGAGAAAATTCAATCATCGGTGAATACGGCGATTCCGTTATGGAAAAACCAAGTAGTCATCGCCTTGACCTTACTCCGTCAAAAAGATGCTGTGACTGCTCAACGTCAAGTCTCTGAAACCACCAATGACTTACTGAAGAAAAATTCAGAAATGCTAAAAATTTCTGCAATTGAAACAGCAAAAGAAAACGAACGTGGCCTAGTCGATATTGAAACATTACAAAAAACACAAAATGATTTAATTGAAACTATCCAAGAAACATTACGTATTCAACAAGAAGGAAAAGAAAAACGCCAAGCTGCCGAGATCGAACTTGGCCATATGGAAGAAGATTTGAAAAATAAATTATTAGAATTAACACAATAAACAACGTTTAGAACAAACTTCTTATAGTACAAGCCTGGGACAAAAATCCAAAGTGATTTTTGTCCCAGGCTTGCTTTTCTTTTTACGCTTGAATATTGTATTTCAGCCACTTAATGATACAATAAAAGAAAACCATGTTTCTTTTTGAAAGGAGGAGCAATTGTGCCACAATTTGCTTCTAAAGCCGAAGAAAAAAATTATTATGAACGCCAAGCTAGCTTAGCAGAGTTTCTAACTTGGTATCATCAACAAGAATTACCTGAATATGAAAAACCCTCTTTAACCGTTGATATGGTTCTTCTTTGTTACAACAAGGAAGCTGATCAATTAAAAGTCTTACTGATTCAACGTAAAGGTCACCCCTTTAGAAACTCATGGGCGCTTCCTGGCGGTTTTGTTAATCGTAACGAATCTACTGAAGATAGTGTTTTAAGAGAAACAAAAGAGGAAACTGGTGTGGTGATTTCTCAAGAAAATATTGAACAATTACACAGCTTTAGTCGCCCAGATCGAGATCCTCGTGGCTGGGTCGTGACAGTCAGCTATTTAGCCTTTATTGGTGAAGAACCTTTAATTGCTGGCGACGATGCCAAAGAAGTCCATTGGTTCAATCTTGAACGGCATGGTCAACACATCACGTTATCTCATGAAGATGTGGAAATTACTTTAGACTTGAAAACAGCGGCCTCTCTTGGTAAAGATACATTAGCCTTCGACCATAGTGAAATTATAATTAAGGCGTTTAATCGTGTTGTTGATAAAATGGAACATGAACCGCAAGTGCTTCAAGTCTTAGGAAAAGATTTCACCATTACGGAAGCCCGTAAAGTTTTTGCGAAGTTCCTCGGCGTTGATTATCGCAGCATTGACCATTCAAATTTTAAAAAAGCCATGACACAATATTTTGAAGAGTTAGGTGAACGTCCCGTTGGCATTGGCCGCCCTTCAAAAATTTACCAATTGAAAACAACAACAGGTTTCTAAGAGGAGGGAATATTTTTTGACTGTTTACTTAAGAAAAGCAGAACCTTCTGATTTGCCTGACATCCTTGCTATCATTGAAGATGGACGCCGCACCTTACAAAAAAGTGGCATTCCCCAATGGCAAAACGGCGATGGCCCGAATCAAGAAATTTTAGCAAAAGATATCGACCAGCAAACTTGCTATATTTTAATGGTTGATGATGCCTTGGCAGGCGTTGGTGTTTTATGTTCGGAGATTGATCCTGCTTATGAAGCGATTTTTAATGGTTCTTGGCAACCTCATTCTCAAACTACGTATACGGCAATTCATCGTGTTGCTCTAAAAAGTTCCTTTCAAGGTCAAGGACTGGCCTTGGTGCTTTTGCGCTCACTGGTTACAGCCGCTCGTTTGCAAGGTGCTACTGATATTCGAATTGATACACATCCACAAAATCTCGCTATGCAGCACCTGATTAAAAAAGCTGGCTTTGTTTATCAAGGTGACGTGATTTTAGATGTTAACGATGGCGAACGTTATGCTTATCAGATGATATTGAAATAAAAAAGTTAGGGATAACTGCCAGATTGACAGCTATCCCTAACTTTTTACATCTTATGAACACTATGAGCGCTTTGAATGCCCTCACAGGCTTCTTTACAAGCTTGATTAATTAATAAATAAGAGGATTCTTTTTGGCGGATTCCTAATTGATATTTCAATTCATCTGTCACTTGGCAAGATTCACTTAATGCCTCTAACCAGAAAAATACTCCTTCTTTATACGTATCTAATCCTTCTAGCAAGATTTTCGTTGCTTCTTTATCATAATACGGCTCTAAATTTTTACGAAACATCATTTCTTCTGTAAAAAAACGATTCACATTATTTCGGCAAAACATATAAGTGTCACGGCCTCTCCGATGTGCAGCCTGATTACAACCGTATTCTTGAACTTCTTTAGAGATGGCTTTGAAAATTTCGTTGTATACTTCAATTCTTTGCATAATTGACAAAATGGTATCTGTATAACTAAACATAACTCCTTGCTCCCTTCCCCTTCTAAGTAACAAAAATTTGCTTGTTACTCTCATTATAAAGGGAATGTTGGGTTTATATCAAATGATACGCTGTTCCCTTGCTAAAATCCTTCGTTTTTTCCTTAGAAGAATAATAAGTAAGCGGATTACTTAATCTGTTATGTTCGGAATTTCTACACTTGGAAAATAAATTATTTTATAAAGCCATTTTCCGTTTTAACTGATGGCAACGGGCCAGTCTGTGTATTGCCAGGAACACCAATATACGTATTGCCGTTGATGGAAGTCATTTCGTTTTCCTCAGCTGCTTCATCTTGAACGGTATAATCACTTTGATATAAAAATTCACCGTTCGTATGGAAGACATAGCCGTCTTGATCTCGTTCATCTGGCTTTTCTAAATTTAAAGACACACGTAATTGATGCCGGACATTTTCAATACTATCTGGATATAGTTCAACCATACTGCGCCCTTCATTACTAAAAGTGCGCCAGTCAAAAGAAAGCTGTTGTTTATCATAATTGGTCCAAGTCAAACCTTCTTTGACTAAATGAGTCAATTCATTGGAATCCACATCAGTTTGAATGTTTCCATTTAACGAATCAATAATGTCCATTATTTTCATGATTGATTGACCAGATTTCAACTTGTCTTCAACTGCTTGAATAATTTCTTGTTGTCGGAATCCACGCATAATATCGTTATCGCTATGTCTTTCACGGGCATAAGATAAAGCTTTCGTACCATCTAAATGCTGTTTCCCTGCATCAAAATGAATGGATCCTGGCCCGTCTTTGGTGACACCATCAAACGCCTGCTTGACATTGACATCTATGCCGCCAACTGCATCAATTAACTTAATAAAAGATAAAAAGTTAAACACAACGTAATGATTGATTGGAATATTCAATAATTTCTCAACTGTGTTAACAGAAGCTGTTGGTCCATCGTAGGTATAGGCGGCTTCAATTCGCTGCATCCCTTGGTAATTTTTCGCATCAATTTGAACAAAACTATCCCGTGGCAAACTTAAATAGGTTATTTTCTTCGTCTTGTTATTCACGGTAATCACCATCATAGCATCAGTCCTAGTTGTGCCTAATTTCCGTTCAATTGTATTGTCTAGACCCATGACCAAAAACGATTGACTATCTTTATTTTGCGCTTCAGTATAATCATTTTTTATGGGAACATAGCCTTTATCAATTGTTTTCTTTAAATAGCTACCCGCTACAGCAAAGTATGCTGAGCCGACTGTGACAAAAAACAAAATGATGACTAAACTAATTAAGCTGATTTTTCGCTTCCTACTCATTGGCTGTACTTCCTCTCTCTTGAAAAGTCTCCACCATCATTACTACTCCTCTAAGCAGACAAGAGACAAGTCTATCTTACCAGTCCCTTTCAAAACTAAACATAGCAGAATTTATATAGGGGTATAACCTAGAGGAAACAAAAAAGAGGGGCTTGTTTGTTAAAAAGCCTCTCTTTTTTGTTATTTTTTTTCGTGTTCTTTTTTGAACAATTCCACCATTTTTTGCTGTGGTTTTGGAAAAACATAGTCCGAAAATTGTTGTGCTGCCACCCATCGCTGCGACTCTAGTGTGGCTAATTCGCCTGTATTTCGGCCATAAAAGACTAAGATATGCCATTTTAAATGACTGAAAATATGAACGACTTCGCCTAAGGCACGTTTTTGCCAGACAACTGTTTCATAGTCCGTAAAAAAGTTGACAGGTTCTTCAGCGACCAAAGGCTCTGTTACAGGCTCTAACTCTAAAGTTAATTGTTTTTCCGTTTCTGCTGGTTGCGCCAGTTTTTGCAATTGTTGAAATTTTTTTTTGCTAATTTCTTCAATCGGAAACAGCCACATATTGGCTAACAAACCGGTTTCAGGTCGTTGTTCTAATAAAAATTCTTGCTTTTTATTTTCAATAATAGTGCCGATATAATACACATCTTTCGGTTTAACTTTTTTTGATTTGACTGGATAAGCGGTCATTTTATCTGCCTGATAGGCCGCACAATATTGCTGAAGCGGACAGCTTTCACACTTAGGTGAAGTTGGGGTGCAGACGGCTGAGCCTAGATCCATTAAGGCTTGATTAAAATCCCCTGGACGCTCACGATCGATGATTTTAAGCATCGCCGCTTCAAATACTTTACGACTACTCGCTTTTGCAATATCTGCATCAATTTCAAATAAACGGCTCACTACCCGCATGACGTTACCGTCAATTGCTGGTTCGGGTAAATTAAAGGCAATACTGCCAATCGCACCAGCTGTATAGGGGCCGATTCCTTTTAAACCCCGAATATCTTCGATTGTATCAGGCATTTTCCCACCAAATTCTGAAACAATCTGTTGCGCTGCCACTTTTAAATTACGTGCTCGTGAATAGTAGCCTAACCCTTCCCAAGCTTTCAACAACTTATCATCTGGCGCTTCCGCTAAATCTTGAATCGTCGGAAACCATTCCATAAATCGATAAAAATAATCAATGACTGTATCTACGCGAGTTTGTTGTAGCATAATTTCAGAAATCCAAATACGATATGCATCTGTATTCGCTCGCCAAGGTAAATTGCGTTTTTCTCGTTCATACCAAGCTAAAAAATCTTCCTGGAATGAACTAACTTTTGCGGGACTCCACGCCTCCCAAGGCTCTTTATTCGTCATGTTCTACTTCCTTTTCGCTAATAAATTGCTGAATCAAATCATAGTCAAACCCTTTTTGGAATAAGCTTTGTTTGACTTTTTGGACTTTTTTAGAAAAATCAAATCGCTGATTGGCACGCCATAAACGTTCGCCTTCCTTGTTTAACGCTTGTTGTTCTTGTTCTTCGTCCTTTTCAAAAGCTAAAGATTCCAAAGCTAGATCAATGATTTCATTTGTAAAGCCCTTTTGCATCAGATGCAGACGCGTTTTCTGAAGTGCATCTTTAAAACTTTTAGTTCGATAGCGTTTCATGGCTTTTTCTGCAGTTGCTGTAGCAACATTAAGCTGTTCATCTAACGTATAAAAGGTCAAACCATGCTGAATATCTTCTTCACTAATACCTTTTTGCTTTAATTGTTGTGCCACATTTCGTGGTCCTTTATCACTGGTTCGCATAGCTGTCCGTACGTAACTTTCACTAAAAATTGCATCATCCAACAACCGCAGCTCTTCTAAACGTTGAACGATTTTTACTCGATCTTCAGGTACAATTTCTTTCTCTTTTAAATAAGTAAAAATCTCTTTCTTTGAACGTAATTGATAGCTTAAATAATTCATCGCCATTTGTAACCCGACATCATAAGAACTGGCTTTTTTTATTTCTTCTATTAAAGTATCTGATAAATCTTGGCCTTTTAGCAGACGCTGCCGTACTAAAATATCTTCCGAGACACGCAGTTTTTCGCCTGAAGATAGCCAAAGTAGATAAAATTCACCTTTATCTTTACTAATTCGTGTGATTGTTGTCATCTTATTCTCCTGCCCCTCTAAATCAGAACATATATTCTACTATACCATAGAATCCTTGGAAGCCAAATAAATAAAAATGTGCTAAAATGGGAGGAAGTGAAAAATGTGAGATGACTAAAGGATGAAAGAATATGACCCAACAACTAGTAAAAAAAGGCCAACAAATTTCTTTAAAAATTAAACGATTAGGAATTAATGGCGAAGGTATCGGCTATTATAAAAAATTAATTATTTTCGTTCCTGGGGCGCTACCGAAAGAAGAAGTGACTGCCACGATCACAAATGTTACACCAAAATTTGCTGAAGGAATCCTTCAATCTGTCAAAAAAGCTGCTAAAGATCGCGTGGTCCCTCCTTGTCCTGTCTATGAAACATGTGGCGGCTGCCAACTACAACATTTAGCCTACAAAGCACAATTAGACTTTAAAAAAGATTTATTAAAGCAGGCGCTTAACAAATTTAAACCAGCCAATTATCAAAACTATGAACTACGAAAAACAATTGGGATGGAGAATCCTTGGAATTATCGAAATAAAGCCCAATTCCAATTACGCCAAATCGATGGCCAAGTAGAAGCTGGTCTCTATCAAGCTGATTCACATCAATTAGTACCGATTGATAACTGTTTGGTCCAACAGCCTGCGACAACCAAGGTGATGAATACATTAGTTGATTTATTGAATAAATTTCAATTACCAATTTATGATGAACGTAAAAATAGTGGTATCTTTCGAACATTAATGGTTCGAGTTGGCATCCAAACTGGCGAAGTCCAAGTAGTATTCATTACACAATCGCAGAAATTTCCACAAAAAGAAAAAATGGTTCGCGCAATTAATGAACAATTACCAGAAGTTGTTTCTATTATGCAAAATGTCCAAAATAAAAAAACCTCTCTAGTAATGGGTGATGATACCCTTCACTTATGGGGCAAAGAAAGCATTGAAGAACACATTAACGACGTTGTCTTTGATTTATCGCCGCGAGCATTTTTCCAATTGAATCCAGAACAAACGGAAGTTTTATATAATGAAGGAATCAAGGCCTTAGATTTACAACCAAACGAAACTGTTGTTGATGCTTATTGTGGCGTCGGGACCATTGGCTTAAGTTTAGCGAAACAAGCGCATCAAGTTCGTGGTATGGATACCATTCCCGCCGCAATTGACGATGCTAGATTCAATGCAAAACGACTTGGTGTTACGAACACACATTATGCTGTTGGAACAGCTGAAGACTTATTACCTAAATGGTTCAAAGAAGGCTTTAAACCTGATGCCATTGTAGTTGATCCCCCACGGACTGGTTTGGATCGTAAATTATTAACGGCCCTTTTGAAACAACCACCTAAGAAAATGGTGTATATTTCTTGTAATGTATCCACGTTAGCACGTGATTTAGTTCAATTAGCCAAAGTATATCAAGTAGACTATTTACAATCTGTTGATATGTTTCCACAAACCGCTCGTTGTGAAGTTGTCGTAAAATTAACGAGAAAATAAAAAAAGGCACCAAGTTTCACGAAATTCGTGAGACTTGGTGCCTTTAACTAATTAAACAATTATTTACTTAATTAGCTATTTTTTCGTCCGAAGAAGAATGAAACCACAGCAACTAAGATTACTGCCCCAATAATTGATGGCACAATTGCCATACCTGCTACGTGAGGACCCCAGCTACCTAAGATTTTTTCTCCGATAAATGAACCAACTAAACCGGCAACGATATTCGCAATCCAACCCATTGATTGACCTTTGCTTGTAAGTGCGCCAGCGATAGCACCGATAACAGCACCAACGATTAAAACCCATAAAGTATGCATAAAATAATTCCTCCTAAATGCTTTATCTAGCGAATAATTCGCTATGTTACTATTATGGACTACTTTTATTAGATAACAAAATAGTTTGCTTGTTTCCATGAAAAAAAAGCAATAATTTCTGATAATTTCATTAAAAAAGCTCAGAACAGGAGACCGAAGTGCACTGTTCTGAGCTTTTATTTAAGAAATTGTTGGTCGTTTTACTCGTTCATGTGCGACATCCGCTGCTTGAATCTCTTTATTATTAAAAGGTGTTAAGCGGAATGCCAATTGGAATTCTTCAAACGTAGTCCGGTATTTTTCTAATTGCCACTGACCACAAGAGTAGCTACCTAGGGCATTTTGTTTGTAATCGATATTTAAAACAACATACTCACTTTCTTGTAATTCATTGGTATGCTTAGCAACATCTAGCGCTTGTTCTTCAAAATAAGAAACACTAAAATTATATGAATCAGCCGCTGTTGCTACTACCCCTTGGCCGCGATCATCCGTGAATGCGGACCATTTAGTCGCCATGTGGTTACCATTGGCTTGTGGAACAACATAATTAGTGAACATTTCCGCCACTGTAGCATCATAAACGCCAAGTAAACCAGCTTCTTGTGAATCTACATAGTTTTCTCTCGGCCCTTTACCGAAATATTTTACTTCTGATAGAGACTTGTCTAAATGGAGAGTCACACCCAAACGTGGTAACATATCTGGCGCATTTTCAATTTTACCAGCAGGACTACCTTTTAAATCGAAGAAAATTTCGCCATTTGGTGCAATTAAATACTGATAGGTACATTGATAATGCCAAGCACTGTTAGTCGTTCCGTTAATTGTTTTTACGATGACTTGGATAAAATCATCAACTTTTTTCCACTCAAAAGAACGGACAATTTCATGCTCTAAATGTAAGAAATATTTCTTCTTCATTTCATCAATAATTTCCATATCATTACTGATTGGTGCCCGCCAAAATGTAAATTTCGGCCCTTTATGCAATAATTTTTTACCATCTCGTGTCACATTCGTTAAGGCGCCCTTCACTTTATCAAAATTAATTGAAAAGTTTGGTCCTTCAATGTATAAATGAGGGCCAATTTCCTTTGCCATTAGCGAGCCAACTGGTGTGATCTCAATCCCTGGTGTTGTAATTGGCAATTCAAACTGTGCGGTAGCTAATTCATGACCAGCAGATGCATAGGCGGTCGTTTCTTTCAATTGATATGAAAGAGTTAAATAATAGGCGGCTCCTGCCTTTTTAGGAAAATCTAAATGATAAGGTAAGTGCAGTCTTCCTTCTGCTCTAGCAGCAATTGCTGGCACTGCTACTGTCCCTGATTGAATCACTGTTTGATCTTCAGTAATTGTATAAACCAGCTTAAAGATAGCCAAGTTTTCAAAGTCAAACCGACTCAATAATGAGAATTCACCTGACAGAACGTCAATAGCGCTAGTTGTAATGGGTTCAATGACTTTTTTGTATTCATACAAGCTAGGAGATGGCGTACGGTCAGGCATCAACATCCCATCAATACAAAAATCTTTGTTACTTGGATCATCGCCGAAATCGCCGCCATAACGATAATAAACTTCACCGCTATCTGTCACCGATTCAATGCCATGGTCAAACCATTCCCAAATAAAGCCACCTTGTAATTTATCATGAGCATAAAATAGCTCTTGGTATTCTTTTAAATTCCCAGGGCCATTCCCCATCGCATGACAATATTCACATAAAATATGCGGTTTTTTTGAATTTTCAATAATCGTATTCATCAGTAATTCTCTAGTTGGGTGTTCCAACCACGTATACATTGTAGAATAGACATCCGTGACCTCTGCCTCAAAATCACCTTCATAATGAACCAAACGTGTTGGATCCATTTCTTTTGCAATACGGGCCATTTCAATAAAGTTATGACCAAACGCAGATTCATTTCCTAACGACCAAAAGAGAATTGATGGATGGTTTTTATCCCGTTGAATCATCCGTACCATCCGAGAAACATAAGCTGTTTCCCATTCTGGATCGTTGCTAATCCAATCATATTCTCCGGTTAATTCAAAGCCATGACATTCCAAATCAGTTTCATCAATCACATACATTCCATATTCATCGCATAAATCATAGAAATAAGCAGATGCTGGATAATGACTGGTTCGAATGGCATTAATATTAAATTGTTTCATTAAACGAATATCTTTTTCAATTTCTTCACGACTAACCACTCGACCATTTTTCGGATTATAATCATGACGATTCATTCCTTTTAGTTTAATGGCCACACCGTTGACTAAGAAAGTCTCACCAGATACATGAATATTTCTGAAACCAACTTTTTGCGGAATAACTTCGACGACTTCCCCTTCAGAAAAAACAGTGATAAATAGTTGATACAAGTATGGTTTTTCAGCTGACCAAGCAGTGACAGACGGTAAACTTGCTGAAAATTCAACTGTACCTTGATTTCCTGCGACAGTCTCTTTAAGAACCGTTTTTCCCTGCTGATCCATCAACTCCAATTGAACTTGTTGTCCTTTGTCTTGCCAAAATTTACCCGTAATTGCCAAGTGGCCATTTTGATACGAATCATCTAAATCGGAAATAATAAAGAAATCTTCCAGCCCATTTTCTGGTACACCGAGTAATTCAACATCACGAAAAATACCACTTAACCACCACATATCTTGATCCTCTAAATACGTACCATCTGACCATTGATAGACTCGCACCGTTAAATCATTTGTTTCACCAATTTTAGCGTAAGGCGTAATGTCAAATTCTGCTTCATTTCGTGCACCTTTACTGTAGCCAACTTCATGGCCGTTCACCCAAACATGATAAGCTGAATCTACGCCACAAAAACGTAAAATGATTTTTTTATCGTGAAATGTTTCATCTATAGCAAATGTCCGTTTGTAAATACCTGTTGGGTTTTCCGTTGGTACATACGGCGGATTAATGGGGAAATTGTACCATAAATCAGAGTAATGCATTTTGCCATATCCTTGGACTTGCCAATTTCCAGGAACAGTGATTTGATCCATTTGGCTTGTATCAAAGTCCGTCGCAAAAAAGTTTTCTGGGCTGTATTCTGGCGCTTCTAAAAAAAGAAAATGCCAGCGTCCGTTTAAATTTTTGTATGCTTGTGTATATTTATTTTCATTTAATAACGCTGTTTCTTTCGAGGGAAAGCTCGAAAAGTGTGCTCGTCCAGGCAACCGATTAATACTATCTACTTTATAATTTTCCCAAGTCTTCATAATCCATTTCTCCTTTACCAACTTCATTTTTTTCTTTTGTTTCATATCGTTTCCAACAAATCCAAGCAAAGCCCATAAAGACAATTAACCCAATGATGTTATACGCCAACATGCCCAGTGGACTAGCGGTTCCTTTCGGTAACGTGCCATTGATTTCTTCCATGATTAATTTTGGGTCCGGCACAGTTGACATAAAGAATACAAAGATAAAAATGGCTAATAAGAAAATTCCCGCAATTAAGCCAAAGGTTCGATTACCAAAGCGGAAACTTCTCGGCATTGTTTCTTTTTTCCAACGAAGCCCAATATAGGCGATTAACAAGAACAAGACAGGCACTAATGACGTAGAAGCTGTCATATTAATTAACGTCTCTAAAAAGCTATCCATATTTCCAATTCCTAATGCTGGAATGGCAACTAAAATCGTCACAATAATTCCTTGAACTAACAAAGCATTGGTTGGATTTCCCTCTTCGTTCGTTTTCACTAGCCACTTACCGAAGACCCCATCAGGAATTTCTGAGAAAAATACTTTAACTGGTGCTGCCGTCCACAGAGCCAAAGAACCAAGACTTCCGACAAATAAGATAATTCCTACTAAGCGCACCATCATTGCTGCGGGAATATGGAAATACGTACCTAAAATTTTAAAGATATCAAAAATACCATTTGAAAAGTTTCCTTTTAAGACGTCCGTTGGCACTACCAAACCTACAGCAACAGCTCCAAGAATATACATGATGCCGACCGCAATCGTTGCACCAATCATCGTGCGGACAAACGTTTTATTGCCGCCTTTAACATCCTTAATATATACACCAATACTTTCACCACCGCCAACAGCTTGTAAAATCCACGCCATCGTCATGAAAAAAGTCCAATTAAAAGTTGGCATAATTGACGTCGTGGTAAACTCTTGTGCTGGTTCATTGCCAAAACCAAACACGACGACAAAGGCTAAAACCACAAAAGCCACGCCCATAAATAAACGAGCACCACCCGCTAAGCTAGTCACTTTCGAAATCCACGAAACCCCTTTAATACAAACCCATGTCATTAACCAAAATAACAGAATAGAAATCACTGCAATTATTTTAGTACTATGGTTTCCTTGAAAAACGTTTTGACCTAAAAAAGCGTATGAACCATAAATCAATGTATTCGGTAGCAATGAACAGAAGAAAAACAAGTTGACAAAGAAATACGACCAAGCGCCTAAAAATGCCCATTTAGGTCCTAGCACAGATTCCAACCAACTGTGAACACCTGATTCATTTTCAGAATTAGCAGAAGCAAATTCTGCAATCATTAGAATAAATGGTAAAAAGTAAAAAATAGAGCCGAATAAATAGCCTGGAATAGTTGCTAGGCCAATCTGAATACTGTTGTTAACAATGCTGGGAAAGGCAAAAACCGCTGAAAAAGTCATGAGCATCAATGCGACAGAACCTAATCGTTCCCGTGAATGTGTTGCCATTTTACTACATCCTCTCTTTATCAAATTAATTAGTACTCACACATTGTAAAACGCTTACAGTTTTTTAAAAATAAAAAATGTTGCCTATTTCTTGTAAAGATGTTGACTTTTAGAAAGCCTTTACATACTCTTATAAAGAGGTGATAGCATGCAAAATGTTTTTACAAATAATGTCAGCATCCTGATTAATGATCAACCTATTAGCCAAGAATTTCATCTTTATGAAGCTGGCTATGAAAAATGCCGTCCGACAAAACCAACTGAGTTTGCCCCCATTAATTATTGGGTTTTGCATTATTGTAGCGATGGTGAAGGCTATTTTTCAACACCCTTTATGGAAAAACAACACATTACCGCTGGCGATTTGTTTATGATCCCAGCCAATTGTCGCAATATTTATTATCCTAATCGGCAAAATCCTTGGACCTATCATTGGGTCGGTTTTGTTGGAGATCTTTCGTCTCAGTATTTAGAAAAAATAGGCCTGACTACCGAAAATTGTATTTTAAAAGGAACTGTTGATAAGAAATTAGAAAGTTTATTTAAAAATATTTACCAAGAAGCGAAGAAACATAATCATTTTGGCAGTTTAAGTGAAAGCTTTCAATTGTTGAATTATCTAGAGCATCATTCCGTTACACAGCACGAAAACCAAAGCCAACAATTATTTAACCAAATTAAAATGGCTATTCACGAAAATTTTTCAAACAATCTTTCAATTAGTCAATTAGCTTCTGAGTATAACATTGATCGTAGCTATTTATTTAAGCTATTTCAGCGTTATGAACAAACAAATCCTAGTATTTATGTACAAAACTTAAAATTGCAAAAAGCCTGTTCTCTGTTAAGAAAAAGTTCCTTAACCATCACGGAAATCAGTTTTGAAGCAGGTTTTTCTTCACCTTCTTATTTTTCAAAATTTTTCTTCCAGAAAAAAGAGATGACGCCTCGACAATATCGTCAACAGTTTTTGACTTAAAATAAATTGTCATTATTCTTAAATCTGTATTTTTATCCTTTTAAAAGATTGACGAAGTTTTCGCTATGCAGCATACTTGTCAATCTTTTATATAATGACTAATTTACTCGAAACTACCATTAAGCGAATACAGTACTTCTTTAGCCAACACCTTTGAAATATTTTGACACTAATGTAATAGTCTCTACGGATCGTATTTTTGATAGATTAATAGTTTAAAATTTATATTTTTTATCACCTAGTATATATTCTTAAGCTTTTCTTAATATTTAATTGTTACAAAAATATTTCAAAAATGTTACAATAGGTAACGAAAGGAATGATTAAAATGAAAAAAATGTTTTTAGGACTCTTTTGTTTTGTTTCGATTACCACACTATCAGTTTCTAATGTATGGGCAGAAGATTCGGCTAATGAAGCTTCTGTGGAAAAGTCAACATTTACTTCTTTAACTCAAGAAACTTCAGCAACAACAATTAATGCTTCAACTGATTCAACAGCACTTACAGCTGAAAACGAGGAACTTCCATCGCTTCGTCAAACACTTCTTAATTACGTAGGTATGTATGGTTTAACAGAAACCTTGATAAATCGTTTATCTGATGACGAACTGGACTACGCAAAAAAAGTTTCGTTTCATTTTGTAAACCAAGACATCAGTGGAACAGCGAGAATGATTACTAAATTATATGGTGAGAAACCTATCCCAGAGGACTCCTACTCTACAGATTACTCAACATTAACGATTGATGACTTAAAAAATTATTTACCTCAAATTCGACTTTCGTTAATTTATGTATATGATTTAAATAGTGATGTTGTAAATAATTTAAGCGATCAAACACTCGTCGATTTAATTAATCAAGTCAAGGTAGACTACGCTAACCAAAATTACCCATCTGATGTCCGTGGTGATTATGGTTTAGCATCAATGGCAGATAAAATAAAAGCAAACGATTATACGTCAATTAATCAAAGTGCTGAAAGTGTTTCTTCGGATACTACTAATACAGAATCTACATTACAAACAACTACGAGCAGTTCGAAGAAAGCTACTACATCAAGTTCAACCGAGCACAAAAAGGGGATATTTCCCAGTACTGGCGAAAAAAAATCAGTTTTATTTACTATCATTGGAATCATCTTACTATCTTTAGTTAGTATATTCATTATAAAAAATAAAAAGAAATAGACCTACTATTCAATCATTATTTAAATAATTTGCTTTTTATCAAATAATATTGGTAACGAGAACTTATAGAAATTATCAAATCCAGAGGTTAAGATCCTCTGGATTTTCTCTTTAGCTATGAATACTTATCTTTATTAAACGAAAAGATTATTTTGACAATCAATTCACTAACTTTACCACCATTTAAAAGCTTAATAAAAAAGAACCCTTGCAACACAAGGGTTCTCGAACATTCAAAAGTTGAATGAATTATTTTACTGTTACTGAAGCGCCAACTTCTTCTAAAGCAGCTTTTAAAGCTTCTGCTTCTTCTTTAGAAACAGCTTCTTTAACTGGTGCAGGAGCGCCATCAACTACAGCTTTAGCTTCTTTCAAGCCTAAGCCAGTTGCTTCACGAACTGCTTTGATAACTTTAACTTTTTGATCGCCAGCTGCTGTTAATTCAACAGTGAATTCAGTTTGTTCTTCTGCTGCTCCACCTGCTGCTGGTCCAGCTACTGCTACAGGAGCTGCTGCTGATACGTCAAATTTTTCTTCGATAGCTTTAACTAATTCGCTTAGTTCTAAGATAGTTGCTGTTTCTAACTCAGCAACGATGTTTTCAATGTTTAATGCCATTTTGAATTTCCTCCATTTAAATTAAAATTGTTTGTTTTTTATTTGTTTGAATTAGACTGCAATTAAGCAACTTCTTCGTTTTTCTCTGCCACTGCTTTGACAGCGTAAGCCACGTTGCGGACTGGCGCTTGTAATACAGATAATAGCATAGATAGTAAACCTTCGCGGTTTGGTAGTTTTGCCAACGCAGTAATTTGTTCCACTGAAGAAACTTTTCCTTCGATGATGCCACCTTTGATTTCTAATGCTTTTGCATCTTTAGCAAATTC
The DNA here is from genome assembly GCF_050558155.1 of Enterococcus sp. DIV0294. Classification (NCBI taxonomy): domain Bacteria; kingdom Bacillati; phylum Bacillota; class Bacilli; order Lactobacillales; family Enterococcaceae; genus Enterococcus; species Enterococcus sp. DIV0294. The sequence goes on from NZ_CP187889.1 coordinate 2,214,580, forward strand.
GTCGATGATTTTAGCTGGTGCTACTACATCGTCGTTGCTGAATGCGACAGCAGTTGGGCCTGTAAAGACTTCGTCTAAGCCGTCTAAACCAACTTTTTTAGCTGCACGAGAAAGGATTGAGTTTTTGATGACTTTCATTTCTACGCCTGCATCACGTAATTGTTTACGTAAGTTAGTGACTTCTTCAACTGTTAAACCACGGTAGTCCACGATTACAACTGATGCTGCTGATTCAAATTTCTCAGCGGCTGCTTGAACTAGGGTTTCTTTTTTAGCGATTGCTGCTTCACTCATTTATTTCACCTCCTGATTTTGATGGTGGAGTTGGACTTGGTTTACGATATGTAAAGTAGAAGAATCAAATGAAACTTCGCTCACTTCGTTCGTCAAGTATTGTTTTACATCGGCTTTTTTTCAAAAAGTCGTGTAAAACAACAAAACTCCATGCCACCGTAGACATAGAGGGACCGAATTGTATATAACTCAACAATTGTCCTCGGTAGGAAATTAAGACTTGCGTCACCTACTGTCTTCGGTACAGTTAATTATTAACCTCACTCACTTTACCATAGGGTAAGTGAGTGAGTCAAGAATTTTTTAATTATTTTCTTTCAAATTAGAAAGAAGCTTGGTCAACGTGGATTCCAGGTCCAAATGTTGTTGTTACTGAAATGTTTTTGATGTATTGACCTTTAGCAGTTGATGGTTTAGCTTTCAATAATACGTCGTTAATTGTGTTGAAGTTTTCAACCAATTTTTCGTTATCAAATGAAACTTTACCGATTGGTACGTGGATGTTACCAGCTTTGTCAACGCGGTAAGTTACTTTACCAGCTTTAACTTCTTCAACAGCTTTTGTAACGTCCATTGTTACAGTACCAGTTTTAGGGTTTGGCATTAAACCTTTTGGTCCTAAGACACGGCCTAATTTACCAACTGTAGCCATCATGTCAGGAGTCGCAACAACTACGTCAAAGTCGAACCATCCACCTTGGATTTTTGCAACCATGTCGTCGTCGCCTACGAAATCTGCACCAGCAGCTTCAGCTTCTTTAGCTTTTTCGCCTTTAGCGAATACTAAAACAGTTTGTGTTTTACCAGTTCCGTTTGGAAGCACAACTGCTCCACGGATTTGTTGGTCTGCTTTTTTAGGGTCAACGTTCAATTTGTAAGCAACTTCAACTGTTGCGTCAAATTTCGCGATGTTTGTATCTTTTGCTAAAGCTACTGCTTCTTCAACTGAGTAAGCTTTTGTAGCATCAACTTTTTTCAATGCTTCTTGCATTTTTTTGCTCTTTTTAGCCATTTTGTTTCCTCCTTGATTGTGGTTATAACGGTTGTACCTCCCACGTCTTTCATATCTTTAAATATGAAACGAACTGAGAAGCTACTTCTTTGAGTAAGTGTGGAATAAAAATTATTCTACGATGATACCCATGCTTCGTGCAGTTCCTGCAACCATGCGCATTGCTGCTTCAACGTCAGCGGCGTTTAGGTCTGCCATTTTAAGTTCAGCGATTTCTTTCACTTGATCGCTTGAAACTGTTGCAACTTTAGTTTTGTTTGGTTCACCTGAACCTTTTTCGATTTTTGCAGCTTTTTTCAATAAGACTGCAGCAGGTGGTGTTTTAGTAATGAATGTAAATGAACGATCTTCATATACAGAGATTACTACTGGAATAATTAAGCCTGCTTGGTCAGCTGTACGAGCATTGAATTCTTTAGTGAATCCCATGATGTTGATACCTGCTTGACCTAACGCTGGACCTACTGGTGGAGCTGGTGTTGCTTTCCCCGCAGGAATTTGTAATTTAACGATTTTTTCTACTTTTTTAGCCACGAAAATACCTCCTTAAGTTCTCGTGCGTGGTTAATGGGGTTGAGATTTCCCCTCCCACTCAACGTACATTTAAAACATACCCTATTACTATACAGGATTCCCTTTACTTTTTCAAGATGTTTTTATGATTTCAAGACAATTTTTTTATCCGTTATTTTCTTCATGAAATGCGCATCATGCTCAATCACTAGCATTGCAGGCTTCACAGATAAGATTAGCGCTTCTAATTGTTGATGATTAAACACATCCAAGTAATTAAGGGGTTCATCCCAAATATAAAGTTCAGCTGATTGAGACAATGATTTGGCTACTTCGACTTTTTTCCGTTGCCCCATACTCATTTGTTCAATTCGATTAGTGAAAACGGCACGCTCCATCCCAAGTTTTCGTAAGTTATTTAAAAATTGGGTGTAATCTAACTGATTTTTCTCTGCAAATTCGGATAAAGTTCCTTGATTGTCTTCATAATCTTGGCGCACATAAGAAATGGTTAATTGGTGAGCCAAAGTGGCTTCGCCTTCTGAATCCCCAGAAAAATTATCCAATAAATACTGAATCAAGCTCGATTTTCCTGAGCCATTTTTTCCTGTTATTCCAACAATTTCTCCTGCGTTTATTGAAAAAGAAATTGGCGCAAATAGCCAATTTTTCTCGTAGCCTAGACGAAGCTCTTCCACCGTCAATAATGTTTTGTGATGCGTTGGCTGATAATCCATTGACAAAGGATCAATATACTCAAGATCTTTTAATAGTTTTTCTTTTTCTGCTAATTGTGTTTCGGCACGTTGTTGAATGTGTTTCGAGCGCTTCATTACGCGCGCTGCCCGGGCACCAATGGCTCCTGTATCAAAAATCGCCCCGCTTCCTTTTTCTTTAGCATTGCCGTACTTATCACCTTCACGGTTCATCGACCATTCCGCTTTTTTACGAGCGGTTTCTTTCAAGCGATTGACTTCTTTTTTGATTTTTTCATTTTCTGCTAGTTCAAAAGCATCTCTTAATTTTTTTTGCTCTTCATAAATAGAAAAATCCCCTTGGTACAGTGTCAATTGACTTTTTTCAATCGCCAAAATATGATCAACCACTTCATCAACAAATGCCCGATCGTGGTTGACTAAAATAAACCCGTGTTTCTTTTTCTTCAAATATTCAGCCACTTGTTGTCTGCCAGCTAGATCTAAGTGATTTGTTGGCTCGTCAATTAAAGGAAAGGCATTTTCTTCAATAAAAAGAAGACCTAATAAAACTTTCGTCTTTTCGCCGCCTGATAAAGAAGAAAAGGGACGCCATAAAACTTCAGGATCAACGTTTAAAAGCGTTAATTCTCGTTCTAATTCCCACTGTTCAAAAGAAGTCACCTCTTGTAAGACATAATAAGTGAGCTGTTGTTCTTCTGCAACTGTTTGTGGAAAATAGACGAAATCGACTTGATGAAGAATCTCTCCTTGGTAATCCAACTGCTTTTGTAACAATCTTAATAAGGTTGTTTTCCCACGGCCATTGCGGCCAATCAATCCTAATTTCCAATTGGTATCCATCGTGATATTTGCCTGATCAAAAAGCAATACTTCTTGATTATCATAGGCAAAAGATAGTTGTTTTAGTTCAATTTTCGACATAAATATACCTCCATAAAGCAAAATTGATGCAGCTTTACGGAAATCAGCGGCATCAATCCAAGGTATACAAAAAGACCCGTGGCTGAATTCTTTAAGCTAATTTCCGAAAATCCGCACACTCCACCCGTTATATTCAGGCAAAGTTATACAGTTTCTCTAAAAAATTAACTTAAATTTTCAACGCACGAATCCCTCTTTTCGTCTTTTATTATCTAGAATTTAGCATCTCTTCACTGATTTGTCAACGAAGGCCCCTTGCTTTCATTCTGATAAAAATTTAAATTATTCGCTAAAACACAAGCGATTGCCTAGTTCCCCGCCATTTTTTGTGTTAGACTTCCAATGAAAACATATTCTAATGAAGAAGGTGCTGAAATGGAAGAGTTACGCTTTAATAGTGTTTTTGATATTATCGGACCCGTTATGATTGGTCCAAGCAGTTCTCATACAGCTGGAGCGGCAAGAATTGGAAAAGTGGTTCGGAGTATTTTTGGACAGCAACCTGATAGCGTTGACATTTATTTATATGAGTCTTTTGCCAAAACTTATCGTGGTCACGGAACAGATATCGCCTTAGTTGGCGGCCTTTTAGGTATGGAACCAGATGATGAGCAATTAGCCAATTCTTTGGAAATTGCTTATGAACAAGGAATGGAAGTTTGTTTTATTCCTAAAAGTGAAAAAGCAGACCACCCTAATTCCGTTAAAATTGTGGTTTCTTCTGGCGACCGAAAACTATCTGTGACAGGAATTTCAATTGGTGGTGGAAACATTCAAATTTCTGAATTAAATGGCTTCAAATTGTCTTTAAGTATGGGCACGCCAACATTTATCGTTGTCCATCAAGATGTTCCTGGCATGATTGCTAAGGTGACCAACATCCTTTCAGCTAGCGATATCAATATTAGTACAATGACCGTTACCCGAGAATCTAAAGGGGAAAAAGCGATTATGATTATTGAAGTTGATCAAGCCGAAGTCGGTGACATTGTCATGCAATTAGCTGAAATCCCTCATATATATAGCGTTAACTATTTTGACTAAATGAACGTAAAGGAGTAATACGATGTTTTATTCAATTGAAGATTTGGTAGCTCAAGCGAAAGATTACCCTTCTGTGAGCGAATTAATGATTGCAACAGAAATGGCTCATGGCGGGTATTCTCGTGAACGAATTATTGAAACAATGGAAAAAAATCTAGCCGTTATGAAACAATCCGTCGCTGAAGGAATCGCTGGTGTTACCTCAGTAACAGGGCTAACTGGTGGCGATGCAACCCGCTTAAATGATTACATACATTCAGGCAACTTTTTAAGCGGTGAGACCATTTTACAAGCCGTGCGAAATGCGATTGCTGTTAATGAGGTTAATGCAAAAATGGGCTTGATTTGTGCTACACCAACCGCAGGCAGTGCCGGAGTAGTTTCTGGCGTCTTGTTGGCAGTTATTGATCGCTTAAAGTTAACGCATCAGCAACAATTGGATTTTCTATTTACAGCTGGGGCTTTTGGCTTAGTGATTGCCAATAATGCCTCAATCAGTGGTGCCGAAGGTGGTTGTCAAGCTGAAGTCGGTTCTGCTAGTGCAATGGCAAGCGCCGCTTTAGTTGCGGCTTCTGGCGGTACGCCTGATCAATCTGCTCAAGCTGTGGCCATTACGATAAAAAATATGATGGGCCTCATTTGTGATCCTGTTGCGGGACTTGTTGAAGTCCCTTGCGTGAAGCGAAATGCATTAGGTTCTTCTCAAGCCTTCATCTCAGCTGACATGGCTTTAGCGGGGATTCGAAGTGTCATTCCACCAGATGAAGTCATCCACGCAATGTACCAAGTGGGTCGCCAAATGCCACAAATTTTCAAGGAAACCGCTGAAGGCGGTCTTGCGGTGACACCAACTGCACAACGTTTAAGCAAAGAAATTCTAGAGAAACAAAAATAGAAATAACTATAGCAAGAAGCTTACAGAAAAAAACGTCCATTCGTTTTTTCCGTAAGCTTCTTCTTTAATCACTTGTTCCGCCTAAACCAACCACAGCGACAATTCCATTCATGACATCTTTCATCGTTTCACCTACAAATGAAACAGTTCTACCATCAATGCGTTTAATCATTGGTAACATTTCAATACGATCTGCTTGTGCTGTCGTCACACATTGCAATTTTACAGTTGCAGGTGTTTGCAAGGCATATCGGGGTAATTCAGACAACGCAAAGGAAGTTAACACCTGACTTGTAGTTGCTACGATAGCTTCCCGAACTTGTTGCATGGGTCTATTTTTGATTGCATAACGTCCCAGAGATTCTTTGGTGGAAACAAAGGGAACTTCGGGCATCATTTTTTCTTGAAAAAGTTGTTCCTCTAAGCCTGATTCACCGATAATTAAACCAACAGGGACACCTAATTCGCTAGCGTAAGCTGCATTAATTGTCGTTTCATTCATCGCTAAGTCGTTTATTTTTAAATCATAAGCAACACTAGCGCTATACCCATGATCCATATTCCCTTTTTGTTTACCAATACCGGCATGATAACCTAAGAAAAAGACTACATCATAGCTACTATCCAAGCCACTCATCATATAATCCATGCGAGGAAAGCCGCTCACTAAGGAAATTCGTTCATCCATTTCTGCCAAGCGCGCATAAGCTAAATTCAATCCACGGCTATGCGAATCGGCAATAGTAATTTCTGTAATTTGTTCATTTTTGGCACTCTTTTGAATCCCTTCAATCAACCAAGCCACATGTTGGTGATATAATTCTCGGAATAAAACGGTGTCCTCTTTTTCCATATCAAATGTCGCAATACCTGCTAATCCTTCAATATCGCATGACACATAAATTTTCATTTGTTCCACTCCTTTGACAATGGCTGAACCAGTGCTTGAATTTTGTCAGCATCTAAATTTTTGATTAATTGAATGACTAATTCTTTCGCCGCTTGGTAATCTTGAAAGTCCACATAGCAATGGGGTGTGTGAGCGTAACGGACAGGAATTCCTACAACAATCGTCGGGGCTCCTTGAACTTGTGTAATCGCCATGCCATTGGTTCCACCACCACTTCGAACAGAAACTTGAACAGGAATTTTGTGTATTTTAGCAATCTCTAGTACATACTCTTGAAATTCTGGATTCGTAATCATAGAAACATCAAAATAGCGTAACATCGGTCCTTTTCCCATTGCTGATTGAATCATCTCTGGCGTTTCTGCCGTATCATCAGCCGGGCAGCCTTCGAAAACAATAGCTAAATCAGGATTGACTTGTTTTGCGGCAATAAGTGCTCCTCTTTCGCCAACTTCTTCTTGTGCAGTTACTGTCGCAACTAACTTGAATGGAAGTGTCTCTTCTTTCAACTCCTCCATGACGTCCACTAAGCAAGCACAGCCAATGCGACAATCAAAAGCTTTTCCTAAAAAAAGATCTGTCTGTTCGTTGTAACAACACGTCACATCTGGAATGACCGGTGCACCAAGATCGATTTTGTACGTTTCAATTACTTCTTCTTTTGAGGTAGCACCAATGTCGATCGTCAAATCAGCAATGGTTAACGGCCGCTGACGTTCCTCTGATGTCATAAAATGAGGGGGTCGACTAGTAACTACGCCTGGCAGATAGGTGCCTTCCTGGTTACGAATCCGAACTTTTTGTGCAGAAATCGTATTAGGGACCCAGCCACCTAACGGAAGAAAACGCAACAAGCCGTTTTCTTTAATTGCTTGAATCATAAAACCCACTTCGTCACTATGAGCATCAAAAAGCACTACTGGACCTTCACTTAGATTATTTTTCTTCTCAAGATATAAATTTTTAATGGCATCTAGCCGTTGAATAGTAAAATCCGCAGTTGCGTGTTGAAGGATTCTAACGACTTCTGTTTCAAAACCTGAAACACCATTAGCATTTGAAAGTTCCTGAATTAATTGAACAGCTTGACTTTTTTTCATTTTTTCCCAACCTTTACTTGTCAATGATAGAGACTGATTTGTAATAGCCTGAACCTAATGGACCATAGACTAAATTTTGGACAGAATCGTCCACTAAGCGTGCTTCTGTTAATTGATAAAGAGGAACTAGGGGAGCTTCTTCCGCAACCAATTGATCCGCTTTTTGTAATGTTTTCCAACGTTCTTCATATTTGTTTGCATAAGTTACGTTTGCTTCTTGAAGCAACTGATCGAAGTTCTTATTAGACCATTTACCAAAATTATTGGAATTTTTTGATTGCAATAAGTTTAAGAAATCGATTGGATCAGCATATACCGGCGTCAAGCCACCAACCACAATGTCGAAATCTCCGCTGCGACTTTTTTCTAAACGATTATTAAAAGGAACTGGCGAAACATTGACTGTTAAATTTTCTAAATTATCTGCTAAAGCTCCTTGAACATACTCACTGATTTTTTTTGCATTTTCTGTATCCGAACTTAAAATGGTTAGCTCCGCTTTTTCAATTTCTAATTCTTTTTTAGCCGTTTGCCATAACTCTTTCGCTTTTTCTGGTTCACTAGGATTTAAATCTCCTAATTCCTCTGCAAAATCTTTTTGCGTTTCTTGATTAGTGAAACCTGTTGGCACGAAGCCAAGTGCTTTTTTTGAGCCATCATTTAAAACATTTTTAGCTAAACGTTCAGAATTCAATGATAATGCTATCGCTCGACGTGCATTCTTATTTGCCAAAAGATCTTTTTGCGTATTTAATTGGATATAATACGTTCCAGGAATTTCACGAATTTTCAAAGCTGCATTGCCTTGTTCTTGTGCAACAATTTCTCCAGAAATTTTTACAACATCTAATTCTTTCCCTTCGAAAAGATTTTTCCCAGTATTGACTTCTTTAACGACTTGGACATCCACCTTATCTAGCGAAACATTCGCTTGATCCCAATAATTTTTATTCTTCACATAGGACCAAGTATTATTCGTGCCATCCCAACCTTCTAATGTGAAGGCGCCATTGTAAAGTGTTGACTCAGCTGATGTACCATAGTTTTTTCCCGTTTTTTCTACAAATGCTTCATTTAAAGGATAAAAAGCTGGTACCGCCAATAATTGTTGAAAATAACTCATAGGATAGCTTAGCTCTACTTCCAAGTTATGGTCATCAATGGCTGTTACCCCTAACTCTTCTTTAGATTTGCCACCGTCAACAATAGCACGATAATTTTTTAACCCTTCAAAGTAATACGCTTGCGGGGAAGCTGTTTTTGGGTCCACTGTGCGCTTCCAAGAGTATTCAAAATCATTTGCTGTGATTGGCTCGCCGTTACTCCATTTTGCATCTTTTCGAATCGTAAAAGTATAGCTTAAACCATCATTGGAGGGCTGTACTTTTTCAGTTGCCAATGCTGGTTTCGCTTCTCCTTTTTCGTCAAAGGAGAAAAGTCCCTCCCCTACTTGGCTCATTACATCTGCTGCGGTATTATCCATTGCCAACGACACGTCTGCCGTTGATAATTCCGAATCAATCCCGACCCGTAATACCTGTTGTTCTTGCTTTTTGGTTTCTTTCCCAACACTTCCACAGCCCGAGAGAAGTAGAACCATGATTGCTGCCAAAGACAGCCTTTGCTTTGTTGCCCTTTTCATAAAAACACCTCATTTTTTTATTTTTTGATACCTTTTTCCCACAAAATTATTTATAATCTGATAAAGGAGGTTTGCTCATGAACTTAGATTACTTAAAAGAAACGTACCATTTAACGAAAACAGAAAGTCAGATTTTGTATTATTTGGATCAACAAAGTACGAACGCGGCCGATTTGAGTATTCGAGAAGTTGCCAAACACTGCTTTTCTTCGCCTAGTTCCATCATTCGTTTAGCCAAAAAATTAAATTTATCAGGTTATAATGAACTTATTTACAAATTAAAAGAAGCCCATTTTTCTCAGCCAATCCCTTTTGAAACAGCGCCTTCATTTGAAACAACCAACGAGTTTTGTCAACTGCTTGCCAAACACAAGAGTCATTTATTTGTTATTTTAGGTCATGACTTTTCACGACATTTGGCGGCTTACATTAGTGAAGTTTTCAATTTTCATGGCATCCCCAGCATCACAACAGCCCATACTCATTCGATAAATAGTCAAAATAATCAGAATTTTCTTTTTATCATTCTTTCACATTCTGGTGAAGAAAAATACTTAAAAGAAACAGCTCTGCTTGCGAAAGAGAAAAAACATCCTATCATTTCTTTTGTTGGCGCCAAAAATTCAACTCTTGGTCGACTGGCAGATCTCGTTTTTTCAACTGACTCTTACAGCCCGTTTTCAACAAGTGTCGCTCAGCCACAAATGTTTTTTGGCCAAACATTAATCACCTTTGAAGCCTTGATTTGTGCTTATTTAAATCATGAGGATTCCATGCCAATATCTCCTAAAAATAAATAATTTTATTTATTATAGCTGAAAAAAGCTATTTTGCTAGCCAAAGTATAGAAAAAGGCACATGTTCCTTTTTTTATGGAACATGTGCCTTTTTGCTATTTTTTACTCGGCCATAGAAATTCGATTAGCAATTGATCTACTTCAGGATTTTCATGTAATTGACTATGTTGTGCATTTTCTCCTTTAATAATCTGGCTAGTGACTTGAGTTCCTCGCTGTCTTAGCAAGGCGTTGACTGCTAAGGCACTAGATAACGGCACCGTTCCATCACTTAAATCTGTTGCACTTAATTGACCACCAATTAATAAAATGGGCAGTTTTTCTGGAACAACATTAATCATCTCTTGATAATCCAAATAGCGGCTACTTTTTTCTGTGGGGCCGTTTTCTAGTTCCGTTTCGATGGTTTGCTGTTGACTCGTATCAATAAAATCATTGAAGGGTGCTCCAATGCTGACGAATTTTTCAATTTTAGGTAACGATGCGTCTTGCCCATAGGTTCCTAAATAACGTAAACCACTAACACCACCCATAGAGTGCCCGACAATATTGGCTTTGTTCACTTGATAATTTTTTTGTAAATAGAGTAATGTATTTTTTATCCATTCTGTTTGATTCCATTCATTGTTTTTATTATCTTCAAATAGAACTTGAACACTGGGATTCGTCGCTTTGCCACTTAAAGCTCCTCGCTCTTTAACCACGGTCCCATCAGGTTTAACGAGTAGCACTAATTCTTGAGTTATGGCACCTTGTTTCTCCAAGCGATGCAGTAACGAGCCAAACGAATTTTTAGTTCCTGCGTAACCATGAAAAAAAAGTGTTGGTGTTGTTGTGCGGTTTAACTCAACAGTTGCTTCTTTTGTGGCGGCTTGATTGTCATTCTTCGTGGTTGCCCCAATTTGGCAAGCACTTAATAATAGAACAAGACCCATTAGCAAAGAAAAATAACGATATTTTTGGGCATGTTTCATTTTTTTCATTCCTTTCTGCGATGAACTAAAAAAGGGCTTGGAAAAGAAGTCAGTTGACTGCTTTTCCAGACCCTACAATCTGTATCAATCAGCTGAACAATAGTTTGTCAGCTTGTTTATTAATCAATGTTATCGACTTGTTCAAAGTCTAATTCTGTACTTGTTTCACGACCAAACATATCGATGTTTACTTTTAATTTTTGTTTTTCTTCATCGATTTCTGTCACAACACCTTCAAGACCAGAAAAGGCACCTTCGATAATTTTCACTGTATCGCCTAGCGCTACTTCTAAGTCTGATTGACGGGTGCTCATGCCAATTGAACGTAAAATGTGGTTAATTTCTTCTTGTAATAAAGGAGCGGGTTTACTACCAGCACCATGTGAGCCTACAAAACCAGTTACGCCTGGCGTGTTACGAACAATATACCAAGAATCATCGGTCATAATCATTTCCACTAACACATAACCAGGGAAAGTTTTATGAACGATTTCTTTTTCTTTACCATTTTTGACTTCTTTTTCTGTTTCTTCTGGTACAACGACACGAAAAATATAATCGCCCATTCCCATGCTTTGTGCACGTGATTCAATGTTTGCTTTTACTTTATTTTCATAGCCTGAATAGGTGTGCAATACGTACCAATTTCTTTCAAAAGTTTCCATTACTGATTCGGCTCCTTTAAATGTTTTAGTTTATTTTTTTCGAGCAAATAAAAAAAGCTCAGTTTCCCGAAGCTTTTTCTCGAATACTATTATAGCACCCCTCGTCGGGAAATACTAGAATTAATTATTTTAAAATCCAGCCAAATGCCGTTTGGATAACAGTATCCATGATAAAGAACAATGCTGCAAATAAAATAGATGTTTCAATTACAACTAATGTATCTTTACGCAATTGTTTTTTTGTTGGCCAAGTTACTTGCTTCATCTCATCAGCAACGCTGCGGAAAAATTTCATGTTGATACCCTCCTCTAAATCTATTTCGTTTCTTTATGTAACGTGTATTGATTACAATATTTACAGAATTTATTGATTTCTAAGCGTTCGCCACGTTTACCTTCACTAACGGATTTAGAATAGTTGCGAGAGCCACAAACGGAACAAGCAAGAGCTGCTTTCTTTGTTGCCATGTTCTTCGACCTCCTCTATTCACAAATTTACTTCTTAACAGTACCATTATTCGAAAAAGTTGTCAAAGTTTAATTTACTTTTTAAAGAAGCGCCGTGCCGATTCTTACGTAATTTTTTACCATTATCGCGAATACGTGCTTGATTTCTTTTATAAAATATCTGATTTTTCTTTATTTTCTATTTATTTTAACAAAATTGCTTTTATTCTGAGGTCTCAGCTATTGTTTTCTGCTAAGTTATGATATGATAAATTTATTAAAAATGAACCCTTAGGAGGCCTGTTTATGTTATTAAAATCTGTAGTTATTAAAAAAGATAATTTAACAACCGTCAATGAATCTTGTACTCTAGAAGAAGCTCTTTCTATTTTAGAAGACTCAGGTTACCGTTGTGTCCCAATTTTAGACGAATCTGGAAAAATTTTCCGAGGAAATATCTATAAAATGCATATTTACCGCCATAAAGCAAACGGTGGCGATATGAGTTTACCTGTTACCTATTTGTTAAAAAATGCCACAAAATTTATTTATGTCAACACTTCATTTTTCAAGGTATTTTTTACTATTAAAGAACTACCTTACATTGCTGTTTTAGATGAAAATAATTATTTTTACGGCATTTTAACACACAGCACCTTATTAAATATTTTAGCGCAATCTTGGAATGTAAAACAAGGGAGCTACGTTTTAACAATTGCTTCAGTTGGTCAACAAGGCGACTTAGCAGCCATTTCAAAAATCATTGCCAAATATAGCAGCATCGCCAGCTGTATTACATTGGATGTCGATAGTGAAGAATTTGTTCGTCGCACACTTATTACTTTACCAGCCGGCACAACTGCCGAAACGTGTACAGCCATTGTAGAACATTTAGAGCGGAAAAACTTTAAAGTTGTAGAACTGGAAAATTTAGAAGACGAGTAAAATTTACGAATTACCGAACGAAAATTATTAGTAATATAAGTAAAAAACAACAATATAGCTCCTTTTATGGGAACTGTATCGTTGTTTTTTATTTTATACTAAAATATCTCTATAATTTAGGGAACTGATGAATCTAAAATTGATTTTTTACAACTCATCAGTCCTTATTGGCAAAGAGCCTCTATAGTCCGTTGATGTAAATGATTTTTTTATTCCGTTTATAGAAACAATGTCATTAATTCGTGCCAAACCATTTGCCGATAAAAGATAGAAGAATGGTAAATACTGAATTAAATATCTAGATCGTCCACCTTCAAATAAAAGCAAATATAGAAATGCTCCTATAATCGTTAATTTTATTATTAATAGTGTACCTCCTTGAATGTCCTTAACAAAAAAAGATAACAACATTCCTAGTAAAACTACAATCCACAGTATTTGCATGACAAACCGAAGATTATTTGTACGTTTTCCTTGTTGATAGTAGGTATCTCTAAGCTTCGTTTGAAATTCACTTTTCGAAGGTTTTGTAGGATTTTGTGGTGTACCATCTCGTCCCCAACCAAAATCGCCACGATCAGTATTATTAAAATGTTTTACTAGAAGAAATTTAGTGTAACCTACCATCCCATAATCTTCCAACCGTTTCTTTATAGTTTCAGTTGTATATTTCTTTTTCTTTTCTAATGTAGGAAGGCTATTCACTTTTCTTGTATCTTTCTCACTATATCCTCCAGATCCAGTCAAACCCATCATTACAAAGTGCGTCCACGGTTTTTGCATCTCAGCATCATAATTAACGATTGTTTGCTGCTTCTGAAAAATTGAAAAACATCCCACAGTTATTATAAAGAAAAACATCGCTACAAAAAATGATAAAACATTTTTTTTATAAAGCTTTCCGGTAGTGAGTAATTTAATTCCCATAATAATAGTCCATGCTATTAAGAATACAATAGAGGAGGGCTTTAAAAGATAACAAATACCTAGAAGAATACCTATAAATATTAAATTCCATACGCCACTATTTTTTATCTCGATTTGTTTAGCATATAAAAGTAGCACAGCTGATATAACAGGAATCATTATTACATCAGTATATGGTACTAAAATCCATGGTGAAAACATCAATGAAAAAGAAGCCAAGTAGAAAGTTAAATATGCAACTTTTTTATTAAACAAATACTTAGCTGCTTTAAATAAGATAACAAATCCTATATCCATAAAAATTATATTCCACAACTGCCAGACAAACCAAGACGATCCCCAAGTATGATTAAACAGATTCATCACCTTAGAAATTCCATACATCAAAAAAAAGAAAAAAGAATTATTAGGATTTATTGATAGGTAATTACTGATAACTTCTTTATTTTCAGGCAAAGCACTTACACCATTAAAAATAGCTGATACATCCCAACCAATAGGAGCGGAAATATTAGTTAAGATAAACACTTGTAAACAAAAGCCAAAAATAAAATAAATGCCTGTAATTAATCCTATATTTTCCACAAATATTTTTTTCACACCAAACAGATATTTATCAATCCACTTTTTAGCATGTTTACTAAAAAGAAGTACTACTATCGCAAGTATTGCTATTAACAGTATCAAAAAAAAATGGTTTGTAAGAGTACTGATTTTTAAGTTATCTGAGCGGAAAGCACCTATTAATGTTATCGAAATAAAAAATAAAAAAAGCCCATTTATGGCTGAAGGTAGCCATTTTTTATAAATAAAATTCATTATAATCTCCCTATGATCATAATACAAGTATACTTAATTTTCATTCGAAAAATTAAAGAGTCTTTAGACTTCTTCACCAATAATTCGAACTTCCGTTTGTAATTCAACATCAAATTTTTCTTTAATCACTTCTTGGATATGTGCAATTAGTTCCACATAATCTGTTGCGGTTGCATGATCGATGTTAACAATAAATCCCGCATGCTTTTCGGAAATTTGAGCACCGCCCCATTTTAAGCCTTGTAAGCCAGCATCTTGGATTAATTTCCCTGTAAAATGACCAACAGGGCGTTTAAAGACACTGCCACAAGAGGGATACTCTAGCGGTTGCTTCAGTTCACGAAGTTCCGTTAATTCATCCATTTGGGCTTTAATTTCTGCATGGTTTCCTTTTTCTAAAGCAAACGTTGCTTGCAAGACAATACAATGTAATTCTTGAATTTCACTATGACGATAACGGAAATTCAAGTCTTCTTTCGTCATTGTTTGGATAGTCCCATCTGCCAACAGCACTTCTGCAGACTGGAAAACATCTTTAATTTCCCCGCCATATGCTCCAGCATTCATATAAACAGCACCGCCGACACTTCCTGGAATACCACAAGCAAATTCAAAACCAGTTAAATCAGCTGCTAAGGCTTCGTAGGTTGTATCAATCAGCTTGGCACCAGCATCCACAATCATGGTGGTACCGGCTACTTTGATTTCTTTCATTTCTGTTAGCATAATCACGACATCGCGAATACCTCCATCACGAACAATCAAGTTGCTAGCATTGCCTAATACCAACCATGAAAGTCCTTGTTCTCGGCAATACGCCACAATCTCTTCGACTTCTTTTTTTGTTTTGGGTAAGGCCAACACATCAGCTGGGCCGCCTGTTTTGGTAAAGGTTACGTTTTTTAATGGTTCATCTACTAATAAAGTAATTTCGTTTAATGTTTCTAACATAGCTTTAGTGTTCACGAAAGTTAGTCCTTTCTTTTCAAAATATCTGTCTTATTCTAGCATGATAGAAAGAAAGTTGCTAGTCCTCTTTAAAGAACATGCCGTTGTTGTTGGCGTAGCATTTCTTCACATAACGCATGACTTTCATAGACTTTTTCTTGTTTCAACTCTTGCTCTTGCGGTTTTTGAATGGCCTGGATGAAAGCAGTAACCATTTGGTAAAAACCTCTTTTTTCCAATGTTGGCGTCCAATCCCCCATCTCTTTTACTTGGTATTCTTCTTCTGTTTGGACGGTCAAATGCGTTAAATTTTCCAAGCGATAAGTACCTGTGGGGCTGGTGACTTCAAAAGTTTCTGTATTGGCCCCAGAGTGTAAATCCATGGAACAAACAATCGTTGTCTGTTCGGTTTCTAATTGTAAAATTGCTCGTTTTAAATAACCGTTTTCTTCCACTAATTTTGACTGCACCACGTGGAGCGGTCCTTCCGCTAAATAAACTGCGGTATCAACGACATGTAAAAATAAATCATACATCATAAAACTTGTTTCTCTCGTTGTATTGATGCGGTTCTTTTTAATAAAAATTGTTTGTTTTTCAGGAATATTTTTCAATACTTCCGTATAAGGGGCAAAACGACGATTGAAGCCAACCATCAGGCGCAGATTTTTTGCTGCTGCCAATGCTTGTAATTCTTTGACTTCAGCAAGCTCTTCACTTAAAGGTTTGTCCACAAAGACGTGAATACCAGCCTGTAATAATTGGCGAACGACTGCACCATGCACTTTTGTGGCTACATGGACAAAGCAAGCATCAATCTTTGCTTCAATCAATTCTTCTATGGTCCCAACGGTTTCTGTAAAGCCATACTGATCAGCGATTTTTTGTCGTGTTTCTGGGTTCCTAGTTGCTAATACAAACTCTGCCAAGTGGCGGCATTCACTATAAGTTGGCAAATACGCTTTTTGTGCAATATTTCCTAAACCAATGACTCCAATTTTCATTCGTTTGTCCTCATTTCTGCTCTTTTTACTATTTTATCATAGACTACTTCTTTCCAAAAATCAGTCATTTTCTCTTTTTCTTTTCAAGTATTTAAAACTTCTTTAAAAAGTATTAGAATAGAAGAAAGCACCAAGCGACCTTTTCTTTGGTTCTGGTTTGCACTGAAACGAGCAAAAGCGTTTCTTATTTGAAAGGAGTTTCAACAATGAAATGTATTTCTTGGAATGTCAACGGCTTACGAGCGGTTGTTAAAAAGAATTTTATGGATGTTTTTAATGAATTAGATGCAGATTTTTTCTGTTTACAAGAAACAAAATTACAAGCTGGGCAAATTGATTTAGAACTTCCTGGCTATCATCAGTATTGGAATTACGCCGAAAAAAAAGGCTATTCTGGCACAGCAATTTTCGCTAAAGAAGAAGCGTTAAGTGTTCGCTATGGCTTAGGTATCGAGACTCACGATCAAGAAGGCCGCGTGATCACTTTAGAATATCCAGAATTTTTCATGGTCACTTGCTACACACCAAACTCACAAGCTGAACTAAAGCGTTTAGCTTATCGAATGACATGGGAAGATGCGTTTCGTGCCTATTTAAACGAATTAAATCAAGAAAAACCCGTCATTCTTTGCGGTGATTTAAACGTAGCTCATCAAAATATTGATTTAAAAAATTGGAAAACCAATCAAAAAAATGCGGGATTCACGCCTGAAGAACGGCAAAAATTTACTGAGTTATTAGACAGTGGCTTCACTGATACATTCCGTTATTTTTATCCAGAAGCTGAAGGCATCTACTCATGGTGGAGTTATCGCTTTAACGCACGAAAAAATAACGCAGGTTGGCGGATTGACTATTTCGTTGTGTCAGAATCCTTGAATGAACGTTTAGTCAGTGCTAAAATCCATACAGATATTCTTGGTAGTGATCATTGTCCAGTGGAAGTTGTACTTGATTTTTAAGTGTTACTCAACGCGTTGAAAGGAGTTTTTTTAATGAACTTTTACGCTTTTGACTTTGAAACAGCTAGTTATGATAAACATAGTGCCTGTTCCATTGCAATTGTTAAAGTAGAAAATAGTCGGATTGTGGATGAATTTTACACGTTAATCAAACCAGAAACACCTTTTTTCTGGCGAAATACGCAAATTCACGGCATTCATGAATCAGATGTTGTCAATGCGCCCAAATTTCCTGAAGTCTGGCAACAAATTCAGCATTGTTTTCAACCAAATCGGTTAGTGGTCGCTCACAATGCAAGTTTTGATTGTAGTGTTTTGGCTGGCTGTTTAGATTACTATGGCTTAGAACAACCTAATTACCTTTCTTTATGTACAGTCAAAACGAGTCGCAAACTGTTTCCTGAATTTCCTAATCATAAATTAAATACCGTTTGTGAAAACCTCAATATCACTTTAAATAATCATCATGATGCTTTAGAAGATAGCCGAGCTTGTGCCGAAATTCTTTTACAGCAAGAACAACGATTTGGGGTTGAACCTTTAAAAAAATTAGTATTGGTGAAATAATCCAGTTCTTGTTTCCAGCGAAGGCGTTATCTCTTTCAGTGGCTAGTTGGCAGGAGATAACGTCTTTTCTTTTACATAACTTTTCCCCTAAAACAAAAATTTTTCAGAAAGGACGCGATGATGTATTCGATTCTTTACTTATTCACAGACTCTCTTAAAAATGCGTGGCGCTCAAAAAACCAATTTAGTACGTTGATTCTTATCTTTATTATTAGTTTTCTGACTTTTTCTGCTCTATTATTGACTTTGTTGTTTTCTCGATGGCTTTCACAAATGATTCTTCTTGATAATTATGCAGTGATTCCTCCCTTGAAAATTTTCAGAGGTTTGGCTGGAATCAGCGCTGGAACACTCTTTTTCTTCCTGATTAGTTATATTTGCCGAACTTTCTTCCTAACTTTTTTAGAGCAAAAAAACGACTTACTGATCTTAGCTCTTTTAGGTACGACAAAATTACAAATTTTAATTAACTATGCCTTACAACCCATCTATTATTTGATTTTTATTTTGCCTTTAGCTGCTTTTCTAGCCAATAAGCTCATTCAACAGTTTATCCATGATTTTTTCAGCGAGGTACCTGGTTTAATGCATATCGATAGCTACATGCAAGGTATCTTTTTACCACTAACAGGAAGCCTATTGTTCATTTGCTGTTGTGTCTTTTTAATTCTTTTTAGGAAACTCAATCGCTTAATCAAAAAAGGTACTTGACTAACTATGCGAAAAAAGTGAGAAATATGTCATCTCGACGTATTTCTCACTTTTTTGAATGACTTAGGTTCTTTAGGTTAATTACTTTTTTCCGCCTCTTTTAAGCCAAGGCTTCAATAATTTCGGTCATTGTTTTTGAACCAAAAATCATTTGTTCTCCATCAATCAGCATTGCTGGAACGCTCATAATTTTCTTTTCTTTTTTCAACTCTGGAAATAGACTAATGTCCACCATTTCTGCTTCCACATGAGGATTAATTGATGCAATACGTTGGCAAGCCGCCACGACATCGGGACAGAAATGACATGTTAGTGAAACAAAGATTTCTATTTTTCTTTTTGACAATGCAAGTATGTTCTTTTGCAGACTTGCTTCTAACGGCTGCCCCTCGCTGCCGACATTATAAACCGCCAAAACCAACGAGTTTACTTCATGGCCACTAGGAATACCACTAAATTTAATTCCTGTATAGTTTCCTGCCGCATCTAAGAGCACAACGCTAGGCATTTTTTCAATCCCATACAGCAATTCTTTGGCTGGCTCAGTATCTTTCAAAATCGTTTCTAAAGTAATCTTCTGATCCAGACTTGCAAATTCTGTTAAGAATGACTGAAGTTCCAATGATTTTTCATCACTTGCATCCAAAAACTGAAGCAATGTCACTTTTTTGGTTAGTTTAGCGAAAATACCGCTTAATTGTTGGCGCATACTTTCTGGGAACCACTGATGCTTACCAGTAACTTTCGCTGGCTGTTTTTCTTTTGATTGCTGACTGTTTGTTTCAGGGGCAGATTGATTAGCTAATCGTTCAGTCATTCGCTTCGTTACAATCGGTTGGCCCGCCTGTGTTTTTTGTTCTGTCACGTAACGTTGCGCATGAGTGGCGGCAATTGCACCGTCTGCAACCGCCGTCACAATTTGACGTAATTCTTTTATTCGTAAATCTCCTGCTGCATAAACTCCAGGAATATTGGTTTCCATATTCTCAGTTGTTGGCACATACCCACGGTCTAAGGCAATTTTTCCTTCAAAAATTTCTGTACTTGGTTTATTTCCAGCAAAAACAAACAGACCAAATGTACTGTCTTTTGGTGCTTCATAAACCGTTTCTTCTCCCGTCTGGTTATTGACAAACACAGCTTTCCGGACAAAATCATCTCCCGTAATTTCTTTCACTTCTGTGTTATAAACAATCTTAATTTTCGGGTGATTTTTGGCCGCCTCCGCAGTTAATTTTGCACATGTAAAATCGGGTTCTCGGATAATCATCGTTACTGATTTACCGTAACGTGTCAAATAAACGGCCTCTTCCGCTGCTGCATAACCGCCACCAATCACAAAAATATCTAGGCCTTGGAAAAACTCCCCATCACAAGTAGAACAATAGGCCACGCCGCGTCCTGTAAATTCACTTTCACCAGGGAAACCAATTTTACGAGCAGAGGCCCCTGTCGCAATCAATACTGCATATGCTTGGTAGGTTTGACTCGCCGATTGAACAGTTTTTATCGTTTGACTAAAATCAACATCAATAATCTCGTCTTTTGTAAAAGTTACACCGAAGTCTTGTGCTTGAATGCGCATTTCTTCCATTAGTTCTGGACCTGTTGTGTGACGAATCGCTGGATAGTTCACAATTTCAGAAGTCGTCGTTACCTGTCCGCCAATTTTGTCTTTTTCAATAATTAAGGTATCCATCATTGCGCGACCTGCATAGATACCTGCAGATAAAGCAGCTGATCCGCCACCAATAATAATCAAATCGTAGATTTCTTCTGTCACTTGCTTCTCCTCTTTCTTCTGTGTTTCAGAAAAAGAGCTGAACAAAACATTTTCTCTGTTTTATCCAACTCTTTGACCTCTATTTACAAAGTGAATTTAAATTTTACCAACTAAATCTAAGCTTGGCGCAATTGTTTCTTCTCCTGGTTGCCAATTGGCTGGACAAACTTTATCACCATGTTCTGCTACAAATTGAGAAGCTTCTAATTTACGAACAAGTTCTTCAGCATTACGACCAATACCCATGTCGTTGATTTCATAAGATTTGATCTCACCTTCTGGACTCACAATAAATGAAGCACGGTAAGCCATTCCAGAAGCTTCATCTAAAACGCCAAAGAAACGAGCAAGTTGACCGTTGGGATCGGCTAACATTGGATATTTAATTTTTCCAATCGTTTCTGTAGCGTCAGCCCATGCTTTATGCACATAATGACTATCTTCTGAAACAGAGTAAACCTCACAATTTAATTCCTGTAAATGCGCATAATGCTCTTGCATATCCCCTAATTCCGTAGGACACACGAAAGAAAAATCAGCTGGATAAAAGAAGAAAATACTCCATTTTCCTAAAATATCTTCTGTTGATACTCGTGTAAATTCACCATCGTGATAGGCATCACATTCAAAGTCAAAAAGTTTTTGATTAATTAAATTCATTGTCGTTCCTCCTCTGTTTTTTTACTCTTTAAGGATAACAGTTTATCATTATTCCGTCAATAGAATAATTATAAACAAAAGAGGTTTTATTAACACATAATACTGTCCTATTGAGAATTTTATGATTATCATTCTCAATTAGAAATAGCGAGATAACTTTTTAAATAACATAAAAAAGAAAGCGAATCATTAAAAGAACTTGCTTTTTAATGATTCGCTTTCTTTTTGTGAAGACATTCTTTAACTATCTAAAATAATCGTTTCTTTCTCTTTGGTAATTAAAATAACTCCATCACCAAGAGGAACTAAAGTAGAAGTTAAATCAGGGTGCGTCATGACTACATCTAAAAATTGGTTTAATTTACGATGAATCGCTCGATTTTTTTTCGGTACTTCCTCAGCAGGGTCTAAAATTGTCCCAGCTTGAAATACATCATCCACCATTAAAACGCCGCCAACTGGTAGCAACCGTAAACATTCAGGTAAAAATTCAATGTATTTTGATTTGGCACTATCCATAAAAATAAAGTCATAAGGTCCTTCCAACGTTGGTAGAATCTCAGCTGCTTGTCCTTCTAAAAGAGTGACCTTTTCTTCTAAGTCTAGGCGTTGGTAGGTTTTCTTCGCTTTTTTTATCATTACGTCAAAACGATCAATCGTGGTCACGTGACCATCTTCACCAACAAATTGGGCCATCAAGCTTGAAGAAAAACCAATTGCTGCCCCGATTTCTAAAATATTTTTGGGCTTTAGTTGTCCTAGCAAAAATTGTAGAAAAACTACTGTTTCATGCGGAATAATCGGCACCCCTGCTTCATTGGCTTCCGCCTCCACTGCACCTAATTCTCCGGGAAGTTTCTTTTGTTTTGTACGCATATACTCAACCAATTCTGGTTTAACGACTGGTCGATGCATCATTTCGTTTCTCATCACTTTCGCTCCTTTTCGTCCCTTTATTATACGAAGTCCTTGTTCCTCTGTAAAGGATTGAAATAGGATTCTTATTATTTGTTTGAAAATAACATGCACATTCTTAACTTCCTAGCTAAATGCGGATTACTTCTTGTAAGCACATTTTTTCTTTGTTTCTGCTATTTTTTATTAAGTTTTAATTAGAAAACGTCAAAAAGTAGCCCTCAAGAACATACTTATTGATTTTTTCTCGTTATTTCTTATAAAAATACTTCTACATATGTTAATATTTTCCCTTAAATCACTATTAATTCTTGCTATTTCAAGCCCCAAAACAAGCCTATAACCTTGCCAAAATAAGAAACGTCAAATTTTACTACTTTGTCTGTAAAAATTTGATATCACAAAAGAAAGGAAATCTTGTATACTCTTTACAGATAGTGATTTATAGTGAAGCACATAACCAAATTCCCGGACTTGACTTGGTTCAAGTACATATGCAGGCGAGCTATTTGATAGTTCCCTGATAAAAATCGTTTCGACGATTTTGCACATAGCACTACCTTTCTAAAAGCTAAAAATTATTTTTAGCTAGAAAAAAGACAACCGTTTGAAACGGCTGTCTTTTTTTTTAATAAATTAACCCAAGCAAATCTTCTTTTTCGATATTGCCAAAGTATTTTTTTACGTCAATTTGATCAATGGCTTCTTCTAAAGAAGCTTTATCATATTTCACGCCGGTTAAAATATCTTCAACATCTTTAATTTCACCAAGCCCAAAGAAGTCCCCAAAGATTTTAATTTCTTGAATGACACCATCCGCCACATTCATTTTCATTTCAATTGAGCCAATTGGAAAACGATGGCGACGTTCTAAGTTAAATGCAGGTGATTTACCATAATTCCAATCCCAATTGCGATAGTATTGCTCTGAAATTTTGTTAATAGCCGCCCAGTCTTGATCAGTTAATTCATACGTTTTAACTTGGTCGATCGAATCTACGCCGAAAATTTTCAAAAGAATTTCTTGGCGGAATTCTTCCGTTGTCATCTCTTGTTTATCTTCAGATAAAAATGGTTTAATGTTTGTTACCCGTGAACGAACAGACTTGATACCTTTAGATTCGATTTTATCTTTCCGTACTTTCAATGTATTTACAACTTCATCAATATCACTATCAAACATTAAGGTTCCATGTGCAAACATGCGGCCGTTGGTAGCGTACATCGCATTTCCTGAAAACTTCATATCATTAATCACTAGGTCATTGCGCCCTTTTAATTCGGCACCTTCAACGCCTAAGTCGTGCAATGCTTGAATAATTGGTTGGGTAACTTTCGCAAAATCACGGAAAGAGTTGCCGTCATCTGGCATAATAAAACTAAAATTCAAATTACCATGATCATGATAAACGGCGCCGCCGCCACTTAAGCGACGAACAACATGAATGCCGTGCTCATCTACATATTCTTTGTTAATTTCTTCAATTGTATTTTGGTTACGGCCAATAATGATTGACGGCTCGTTAATGTAAAATAAAAGAATGGGCTCATCTAAAGGCATTTCTGTTAACAAATATGTTTCAATTGCTAAGTTCACTCGTGGGTCATTATTTTCATTCGGTACAAAAATCACAATCGGTTCTCTCCCTTGGTATAGTTACTTTTTTAAATCTCAACTGTTAAATCTGGTTGGGCTAAGATCACTGGAATTTCCGTTCCAGCATAGTTTTGCGCTTCTTCACGTAGTTGTTCCAATGACCCATGTTGTGGTAAATGGGTCAACATCAATTGTTTGACTTGTGCTGCTTTGGCAATTTCACCCGCTTCTCTTGACGTAAAGTGTGCATGATGTCGTTCATTACCTTCAAATAAGTACGTATCCGCTAAGAATAAATCCGCGTCTTTTGCAAAGTCTTCAAAACTTGCTAAGTAACCAGAGTCTCCTGTAAAGACAAAGACTTTGCCGGTCGCTTTTTCAACAATCCGCATCGCGTAACAAGTGACAGGATGAATCGTTTCCATGAAAGTAATTAAAAATGGTCCTACTGCCAACTCTTCTGCTTCAAAATACTCTTTCCCTTCGGAAACGTTAGGAAGCGTTAGTTCTTTGAAATGCATTTGATCTTGTGTATGGCCATATATCGGCAAAATAGGAGTCGGTTCCAGCGTTGGATAAAGCTGACGATAATATTGTAAAACGCCTAAATCTGCGATATGGTCATGATGATAATGTGACAGAATGACAGCATCTAATTTCAATGGATCTAGATAGTTTTCTAAACGCACTAATGTCGTACTGCCTGCATCAATAAGCAAATGAAAGCCTTCAGATTCTAACAAATAGGAACTCGTTCCTTCTCCTTTGTATGGATAAGCACCTAAACAGCCTAAGACAGTCAATTTCATGTGTGGACAACCTCCTTCAATACGATACTTCCATGTTACCATAAAATAACGGAAAAACGAGGTTAAAACGCTTAAATTTTCACAAAAAGACCAAAGAAAAAACCTGAACCCTTTGTCGAGATGACGAAGGATTCAAGCTTCTATTTTATTCTTCGGCTAAACCTTTTTCTTCTAAGGCAGTTTGATAAAAACTAGCTAACGCTACATAGTTATAAGGAATCACCCATAATAGACCGATACCAATAGCTAAAAAGCCCACAATATACCAACCAATAAAAGAAAATTGTAAACATAAATATTGCCAAAAACGATTTTTCATTAAATATAACGCCTGTTTCAATGCCATCATAATTGGCAGTTCTGGATTATCAAAACGTAGCCACACAGCAAATTGAAAAACGCCACTCACAAATAAACCAATTAAAAAGATCAAGATAGAGGCAACGCCAAACGCTAGGAAAAAGGAAAAATCATTTAAGAAAAAGGTCTGAATTTCCTCTGGTGTAACTGTATTAAACATCAATTTGAAATACAAGGTTGTCCCTGCCCCAAATAAAATTGGTAACAAAAATAACAAACCAATTACACGTTCAAGTACTTTTTGAAGTAGGTTGACCACAAATAGCGGACCATAATATTTTCCTTGAAAAACACTCATTAAAATATTGACCCGCACCTTTTCACCACGCAACACCTTCAAGGCTGCGTAATATAGCGCATAACTTAACGCGAATAAAACAAAAATTTGCAGTAATACTGCGGCAAAACTACTTTGAAAAACTTGATTTTCACCAGAAAATAAATTTTGCACAATCGATGTTAAGAAGCTCTGTAAAACCACTCCTAAGAAAGTTAACCAAGCCATGATCCCCCATTGCCCATCAAGGGCTCTGCGAGCATTGGCACGATGTTGCGAATTTGTTACTAAACTTTTCATTCATTCCATCCTTTCTGAAACTAATAACTAGTCAATTTAGCGACTGTTTCTTTATCTAGACGTTTCACCACTTCTGTGACTAATTTGACTGTGTTGAAATAATCATCTTCATGAATAACTGAGGTATGTGAATGCAGATATCTAACAGGCACCGTGATGGCTAATGATGGAATCCCGTTGCGCGTTAAATGCATGCGGCCAGCATCCGTACCTCCCCCTGTAATCACTGTATATTGGAAGGGAATGTTATTTTCTTCCGCCACTTGAATAACAAAATCACGTAATTTTTTATGCGGAATCATCGATGCATCATAAATCAAAATTTGTGGGCCTTCACCTAAAACAGAGTCGGCTTCTTTAGGTGTCATTCCTGGTGTGTCACCAGCTGTTCCTGTGTCTAAAGCAAACGCTATGTCTGGATTCACAAGATGCGTACTTGTTTGTGCACCGCGTAGCCCAACTTCTTCTTGCACATCACTGCCTGCAAATAAAATATTGGGGTGCCCTTCTGTCGCTAAATTTTCTAAAACTTTTAATGAAACGGCCGTACCAATTCGGTTATCCCACGCTTTTGCCAATAAAAATTTTGTATCATTCATGCGACGATAGTCAATATATGGTGTCACCATATCTCCTGGATGAATCCCCCATTCTGCAACTTGTTGATCGCTACTTGCACCAATATCAATAAACATATCTGCAATCTCATAGGGTTTGTTACGAACTTCCGCTGTTAACACATGCGGTGGTTTAGACCCAATGACACCATGGTAAACCTTACCAGTCGTGGTTTTAATCTGAACTTGTTGGGCCAACATCACTTGCCCCCACCAACCGCCAACGGTTTGAAATTTTAAAAAGCCTTTTTCTGTGATTTGGGTAACCATGAAACCGACTTCATCCATATGCCCAGAAATGTAGACTTTTGGTCCTTCTTTATCACCAACATTTTTTGCAATAATACTGCCAAGGCCATCATATAAAAATTTATCCGCATACGGTGCTGCATACTTTTTAAATAACGAACGTACTTCGTCTTCATTCCCAGCAATCCCTTTAGCACTTGTTAAATCAATTAACATTTTTTCTTCTTTTGCATCCATAAAAATAACTCCCCTCAAAAACCAATTTTATCCATTATACCACGAACTAAAAAAATACTTACAAAAAAATAAATTGAGCAACGTTCTCCACTAAAAATAAACGAAAAAACAGCCTGCACGCTCGTTATTCAACGGCAGGTACAGGCTATTTTCATTGTTACGAAGCGTTTCTAGTCCGCTTCAGATAATTGGTACTTGATCCATCTTGCCTTCTTAAAATTGAGGTAAGACCAATGGATTTTGTTGTTGCCAATCTGTCTGATAAAAACGATCATCAATTTGATATGCTAACTTTTTAGACGCAGGTTGTTTCATAAATTCATCTACTTGACGATCAACAGCGAGCCAACCACGCCAACCTAAATGAATCGTGTCCGCCATAAAGTAGCGTTCATTACTACATGTTGAGAAGTCAGCAATGTTAGTAAAGCCTTGCTCTTGAAGTTGATATTTCAGCTTGCGTGCTACTTGTTGCAACATATCTTGTGACAAGCCCGTATAGTCCGACCAACGTTTGTTAACAGGTGGGATTACAAATAAAACATCGACATTTTTTTCTGCTAACTGTTCTAACGCAGCTTGGAAATCACCATATTCTGGAGAAAAACGATAATCCCATTTCTTTTGTGAATGAGCTAATTTCGGTAAAACTGGTTTAATCCGTTGGCGATAAAAACCGTTACTAATTTCAAATTTATTATTAATGGCTTTTGCCGCAATTTTTCCAGCTAGCTGATCTAATTCATTAAAATTATACGTAGCGGGTAATTGTTTCATATCTTTTTCAACAATTGGTTCTCTGCTAACCATGCCAATTTGGCTAAACAATTCATCTTCACGATTCAAGAAACGGAGATTCATTATAAAATAATCTCGTTGAGAGCGTTGGGGAAGTTGCCCTGCCTGCAGATTTGCCAAAGTTTCCATTAAGACTTTGTCTTTTTGAACAACTGGAAATTTGGTCAAACGTTGTGCTAGATATTGGTCACCACTGGTTAATTCGGTTAAATTAGCTAACCATTGATAGGTTTGTAATTGTGAATAGTGTGCACCAAAACTATCATTAGGTACACCCTTTTTGACAAACCATTGCGGAGATAAAATAAAGACCGCTTTTTTATTGGCGATCGCATCGCCCATCGAATGAATGACCATCGCTTGGGTTAATGACTGTGTGCCCGCTTCTCCTAGTAAAAACGGTCGGTAGTTCCGTTGATACTTTTCAGAGAGCACACTAGGGTGGAAAGCACTAAATCGACTTAATTCAGAAGAGCCAAAAAAAGGAACATATTTACCAGAAGCCACTGCTTTGTTTTTAATCACATTGCCTTTTAAAACGTTCGGTGCCATTGACGTTGATGCTTCCTTCAACGTTTTTTCGGAAGTTAAATTGATTCTGAACGGTGCAAAAAAGAACACTGCAACCAAGACCGCTGAACAAAGCACTGGACCTAAGATTCTGATTAGTCGTTTTTTTCTAGACATTATTGTAAAGCTTCCACTTGTTGAATGATTTGTTTTGGTGTTCCCCATACTTCACGGTCAAAGTCTGATACAGGAACTTGGATTCCTAATTGTCCTTCAATTTCTACTAATAATTGAACCGTCGCTAAAGAGTCCAATAATCCTTCTTCAAATAATTGAATGTCTTGATTGTTGACAACTTCGTCTGTTCCTGTAATATCTTCTAAAATGTTTAATACTGTTTCTTGAATGTTCATTGTAAATTGCCCCTTTATATTTTTATTTTTGTTTATTTAAACCATAGTTTGTCTAAAAATCCTGAGAAAATCAGGAAGCTGACACAAACCGCTTGGAAAGTTAAAAAGACTGCAAATGCATGTGTAAATTTGTTTGATGGTATCTTGTCTTTATGTTTTTTCTTAAAACGTAGCCAAGCATCTGTTACACAAATTAGTGTTGCATGGTAGAGCCCATAAGCGATGTAGAACCACGTTAATCCATGCCAAATGCCCATGATTAAGAACAACGCAAAGTAACCAATATTAGAAGTCACAATCCGACTTTTAAAGACTTTCTTTTTCATTAAGAAAAACATTAAGCGCATGTAAATGTAATCACGGAACCAAAAAGATAAGGTCATGTGCCAACGATTCCAGAATTCTTTAATATTCCAACTTAGGAACGGTTTGTTAAAGTTCATTGGTGTATCATAGCCCATTAAATAACTTGTGCCAACGGCCAGTAAACTATAGCCTGCGAAATCAAAGAATAGATACAAACTGTAATTATACATATAGCCGACTGTCCACCAAGATAAACCACCTTGTGCCAAGGCCATTTTTTCCACATGTGGTAAAAAGACACCACCAAGATAATGACTGATAATAAACTTATATAAAAATCCTAAAAATAAATAAAAAATTCCTTTTTCTAAAAAGTCTAAATATTTCTCCGCACTCGGCGGGTTTTTCAAATCTTTTTCAAAGCGCCGATAACGATCGATAGGTCCTGAAGAAATAGTCGGGAAAAACAAGAGAAACTGAATGTAACGAAACGGATGATATTCTTTCATTACGCCATCCCGTAAATCCATGACCACTTGGACCGCTTTAAAGGTTAAATAAGAAATCCCTAAAAAGCCAAGTAAGGTTGTTTTGCCTGTCATGAAGGGAGAAACTTTCACCCAAACAAGCGGTAATATAGCTAAAAAGACAGCCAGATAAAAGACCCAACCTGCATTTTTATTTTTTCGATAAGCCGCATAGCCCCACGTTAGTAACGTCTGATAAATAACATATACAATCAGAGCGACTCCTTGTTGCCAAAATTCGCCACCAAAACTGATATATAGAAAGACCAGTGTCACGAGCGTTTGATACCAAGGCCAACGTGTCCCTTTAATGGCTAAAGTTAAAATCATCGGCAACAAGGCCGCAATTAGCAGAACAAAGTAATACGGTGCATTATAGGGAATCATATGAGGAAAATTCATCATGTGGCATTCACCTCATTCATCAACCCTTTCCGATCAATTTTGCCATTACTTGTCAAAGGTAATTGTTCAACATATACAAATTTTTGCGGAATCATATAGTCCATTGTCAACGTGGCTAATTCTTGTTTAATTGCCTTAGTTAATTGAAAATCACTTGAAAATTCATGTGCTTGCGGAACGACATAGGCAATTAATTGTTGGACTTTATTTCCTTGATATTTCGGCACAACGACTGCTTGTTTCACGTAGGAAACATTCGTTAAGTGATGATCTACTTCTTCTAACTCAATGCGGTAGCCATGCAATTTAATTTGAAAATCTAAGCGTCCCTCATACTGCAATAGGTTATCGACTAACTTTCCAGCATCGCCTGTGCGATAAGCTGATACGCCATCTAATTGGAAAAAAGCTTCAGCTGTTTTCGCAGGATTATTTAGATAGCCTTTGGAAACACTTGGTCCAGCAATGACGATTTCACCAATTTCACCTGCAGGTAATTTTGACATGCCTTCCATAATATAAATTTGCGTATCCTCTTTCACATACCCAATTGGTAAACGTTGGACACTTTTTAAAACTTCTTGAGTGATTTCAATGGCACTAATCGCTACAGTCGCTTCTGTCGGCCCATACGTATTATAAATATGCGCAGTTGGGAAACGAGCGGCTAATTTCTCAGCCGTTTGTTTTGGTAATTCTTCTCCACAGAATAAAAACGTGCACAGTGCTGGTAGATGTTCACCAT
This sequence comes from Enterococcus sp. DIV0294, assembly GCF_050558155.1. Classification (NCBI taxonomy): domain Bacteria; kingdom Bacillati; phylum Bacillota; class Bacilli; order Lactobacillales; family Enterococcaceae; genus Enterococcus; species Enterococcus sp. DIV0294. Next base: position 2,244,904 of record NZ_CP187889.1, read on the forward strand.
CGAAGCTTGGTTCCATTAGACACAATTCAATAAAGGACGGTGTTGAAACCCAGACGTCGATTGTTAATTGTGGCAAACGCGTAAATAATTGTTTAAAATCGTTAATGATTTCATTGGGTAACGGAGTTAATGAGCCGCCTAACGCCAATGCGGGATAAATAGACATCACCGATAAATCAAACGAATAAGGTGCCTGTGCTAAAAAGCGGGCCCCTTCTTCTAAACCAAAATCTTGCAACAACCAATTCGTAAAGCTAACTAAATTATCATGGCTGATTTGCACACCCTTTGGTACGCCAGTTGTCCCTGAAGTGAAAATGATATAGTAATTACTTGCTCCTGTGACAGGTATTAACGCAGGCGCATGCCGGGGTGCATGCATCATCATTTCCGTTAATTCTTCCGCCGTAATTACTGGCACTTCGGTGGCTAATTCAGGCCATTCATGCACAGCAATCACTGCGGTTGGTTTGGCTACGTTTAGAATTAGTTCAATGCGTTCTTTTGGTGTATGTGCATCAATGGGGATATAGCTAAAACCAGCTTTCGATGCGCCTAGAAAACTCACAATCATTTCAAAATCTAATTCTCCGTATACGACAATCGCTGACTTGTCCGTTTTCAGCTCAGCTAAATAAGCGGCTAGATTGTCTGACTTTTCTTTTAACTCTCCATACGTAGAGACTTTTTCTTCGGTTAAATAAACAGGACGTTGGGGTTCTTTACGTGCCCATTCATCAATCGTTTGAATCATATTAATTACTTTTTCCATGTATAGCCGCCTCCTTAAAACTCGTTATAAATGAAGGTTCCTCCATTGATATTCTTGTAATGATAAAGATAAATTAATGCAATGACAATGAAAGAATAAAATAACGTTTTACCGATGAATTTAAGACTTTCGTTATTGAGAATTTTCTGAAAAGTTGTTTTCATTATCATTCACCTCCTAAGGTTAATCGCTATCCATTATTTTATGCTATATTTCAGCAAAGTCCATTGAAATTTCTTACAATTTAATAAAAAAACTAACAATTTCGTCACTTCTTAAATTTTCATGATTTTCATAAACGGAACTCTCATAATTTTTTCGCATAAAGAAACTGTAAAAACCGCTTCACAACGGCTTTTACAGTTTTTTAAAAATGGATGTGTCGAATCATCCGCGCATAAATGGCAGACGTTAAAATATAAAAAATTAGATAAACAATTATTAAGATTCCACAAGAAAGATATACTAACAAATATCCTGGACTCTTAATAAATTGGCTTAGCAAATAAATGGCAAAGGTAGTATGCAAAATCCCAATGACCATCGGCGGAAAGAAAATCAAACTATTCTGTCGATAAATTTGCTTAGTTATCGCTTTACTAGAAACACCCATCCGTTTTAAAGTCACGTAATCTTGACGCTCACTTACAGCTGAAAAGAGTTGTCGTAACATCAAAATACTGCCCGTAATAAACAACGCTAAAATTGCCACAAACATGGAGACATATAAAGTCAAGCCGTTAATTTTTCGTTCATAGCGTAAAGAGGCGTAGCGATCATTCATATTTAGCCGCCAAGTTTCTGTGACATCATCTTGCGTATTCTTTACCTCTTCGTTAGGCATTTGTTTGGCAAAACCACTCAACTGCTGGTTATTTTTTTCATACTTATACAAAATTGGCGCTTGCCATTCTGTGGCAATCTGTTTATTTACGGCTTCATAAAGTTTTTCACGGCTTTTCGTGTCAACATTTACGGCGTTAATCTGATACTGAATGGAATTTTTTGTCACTTTCTGATAAAGGGCATCGGAAACGACAATCGTTGGTAAGGAATATTGCAATAAAAAATTACCTAGATAGTTAGGCAGCACTTGTTGTAATTGTGCCTTCTCCCCTTCAACAAATTGCAGTTTCGATTCATAACGAGACATACCACTTAAAATATTGGTAAAGCTATCCATGTAGATAACACTTTGGTCATTTTTTAAATGTAAATCGTTTAAATAAGGATTAATTTTTTGATAGTTGCGGTAATTTGAGAAGGATAAAACATTAACTGCTTCAATCGTTTCTTGTTCCTCTTGCGCTTGACCAATTCGCAAACTTCGTTCAATTCCAGTAATTTTATAAGAAAGTGTCACTTCATTTTTTATTTTGGTGTCCTTCGCTTCATCGAGAACTTTCTTCAATTTAGGATAGCTTTCCTGTGAAACTAAAAAGTCCACGGGGCCATCACTGTTGACCGTGTGCATACTAATCGTATACACAAAAACCATCACGCCGATCCCACTCAAGGCTGTCGCAATTAATAAGGTCAAACCAGTGAGTGTTTTGCTACTTTTAAATAAGTAGCGTTTGGCATTGCCTAAAGTAATCATACGTAAATCTTGGTAATACCATTTTTTTCTATGATTAAATAAGCGAATGATAAAATACATGGTATAACGGAAAAATAAATAAGTTCCCACCACACATAGACCCAAAATGATAAAAGGCGTCAATGTAATAATCATCGGAATCGAGATATCCAATGAATCATTTAATTGTTTATACACAATACCTGTCGCTAAATTCCGAAAATCAAATGCAATAAAATAACCAGCCAGTAAACAAATAGGTCCTAAAATACCTAGAAACTGTCGCCGTTTCGTTAAACGACTATAATTAATTTGACCAATTTTTTCTTGGTGCATAAGCTGCGACAATGGATAACGATAAATCATACAAATACTTCTTAAGCAGACAATCAAAATCATAAATGCAAAAGCTACACCGGTTTCAATAACGGAACGCCAAGAAATATAGAAGAAACTGGGGACTTCTAAAAACATAACTTTGGCTAAAATCATTGAAAACAACTTGGTGAAAATCACTCCTAAAATAATCCCATTAATTAGTGAAACAAAGCCTAAAACTAAATTTTCCACTAAAAAAATTAGTGAAACTTGGCTCTTTCTCAAGCCAATTAATCGATACAAGCCAATTTCTTGGCTACGTTTTCCTATAAAAAAACGATTTGCTGCCAACATAAAGCCCAAAATAATAATGGTGACTAAGGTACTACCGAGTCCTAAAGATCGCTTAATTTCGATATCACGGCCTGCACCTGCGACAAGAGGCTGGTTGTAAGCAATCGCACGGAAACAATAATAAACGACCGCTGCAAAAGTCATACTAATATAATAAACCAGATAATTAGGTACATGAGCTTTTAAATTTTTTAATGATAGTTTAAAAATCATTTGCGCGCCCGCCTCCACCAATCGTTGCTTGCATATCTATCACACGATTAAAAAATTCCTTACGTGATCCTTGACGAACAACTTCTGAGAAAATCGCACCGTCTTTAATGAACAAGATGCGATTGCAAAAACTGGCCGTGTACGGGTCATGTGTCACCATCAAAATTGTGGCATCATCATGTAGATTAATTTCAGCTAAATATTTCAACAATTCTGTTGCTGATTTTGAATCCAGTGAGCCAGTTGGTTCATCTGCAAAAATAATTTTAGGGTTCGTAATCAAAGCACGAGCAGCTGCTACCCGTTGTTTTTGTCCCACAGATATCTCTGGTGGATAAGCAGATAAAAGCTCCTGAATCCCCAAAATCGAAGTCACATGTAACAAACGTTTATCCATTTCTTCTAATGAAACTTTTTCTACAGCTAAAGGCAACAGAATATTGTCCTTCACATTTAACGTATCAATTAGGTTAAACGATTGAAAAATAAACCCCATTTCGTTTCTTCGAAAATCACTTAATTGATTATCTCGCATTTTTAAAATATCTTGTCCGGCGATGCGCACGATTCCTGCGGTTGGCAAAATAATCGAGGATAAGACATTCAACAGTGTCGATTTCCCAGCACCGCTGGGACCCATAATCCCCACAAATTCGCCTTCGTCAACGGTAAACGAAATATTATCTAATACTTCTGTTTTATTATTTAAACGACCATATGTCTTGCTGACATGGTTTACTTCTACAATTTTTTTCATTTTTCTCGCTCCAACGTTTTGTTATTACTCTTATTTTACCAAGAAAAAATCTGAATGAACATCGTTTTATCTTACAATATCGTTCGGTAGTCAAAGAATAATTGGCATTTCGTGAATAAATCCGCAAACAATTATTATTTAATAATTGTTATTTTTTAGTGTTGCTTTTAGCAATTTGGCAAAAAAATCTTTGCTGTTTTTTAATTTGGACAAAGAATTTTTTTCACGCAAAAAAATTTGCTCAATCCTTTTCTTCATTTGTTTTCATATTTTTTCAAAACAGCGCAAGCACAATATATAGTGTTTGTCTAGTGATATTTTACTAAAAATACGCAATATATCGATTGAATTTAGCCGACCTTTGTATTAGGATAGTTACTAACGAGATATAAGGAGCTGGATAAAATGATGAAGATTACTGATGAAAAAGCCGAGGATGTTAATCTCTCAACAATTAAAGTCGTCAAACGGGATGGTCGTTTAGTGACTTTCGATGATCAAAAAATATACGATGCTTTGATCAAAGCTGAACAAAAAATACATGACCAAGTCACTCCTTTGACACATCAAAAAGTCCAATCGATTGTTGCCGATGTCAATCGAGAAATTGCCGAACGTTTTACCAATAACGTAAAAATTTATGAAATTCAAAATATTGTGGAACATACTCTGCTATCCAACAACGAATATGCCTTAGCCGAAGAATACATTCATTACAGAACCCAACGTGATTTTGAGCGTAGTAAAGCGACTGATATTAATGTATCTATCGGCAAATTAATTAATAAAGATCAGACTGTCGTGAACGAAAATGCCAACAAAGACAGTGACGTTTTTAATACGCAACGTGATCTAACCGCTGGGATTGTTGGAAAATCAATTGGTTTAAAGATGTTGCCTTCACACGTAGCTAATGCCCATCAAAAAGGCGACATTCATTACCACGATTTAGATTATCATCCATATACGCCCATGACAAACTGCTGTTTAATTGATTTTAAAGGCATGCTAAACAATGGCTTTAAAATTGGGAACGCTGATGTCGAATCACCAAAATCAATTCAAACGGCCACTGCACAAATTTCTCAAATTATTGCCAATGTAGCTTCCAGTCAATATGGTGGTTGCTCTGCCGATCGGATTGATGAATTATTAGCGCCTTTTGCGGAACGTAATTATGAAAAACATTTAGCAGATGCGCAAGAATGGATTGAAGGAGAAGAACGCCAAAAAGCATTCGCTCGGAAGAAAACGAAAAAAGATATTTTTGATGCCATGCAAAGTCTTGAGTATGAAATTAATACTTTATTTACTTCCAATGGACAAACCCCTTTTACTTCTCTGGGATTTGGTTTAGGTACCAACTGGTTTGAGCGAGAAATTCAACGGGCGATTTTACAAATCCGAATTAATGGTTTAGGGATTGAAAAACGAACAGCTATTTTCCCAAAACTGATTTTCACAATTAAACGCGGCGTCAATGCGCAACCTACTGATCCAAACTACGATATTAAACAACTGGCACTGGAATGCGCAACGAAACGCATGTATCCTGATGTTTTAAACTATGATAAAATCGTTGAACTAACAGGTAGTTTTAAGGTACCAATGGGCTGTCGTTCCTTTTTACAAGGCTGGAAAGACGAACAAGGTGAAGAAGTAAATGTTGGCCGAATGAATTTAGGCGTTGTGACCTTGAACTTACCAAGAATCGCTTTAGAAGCGCAAGGAAGCCAAGAAAAGTTCTGGCAAATTTTAAATGAACGTTTAGCGATCGTTAAAGATGCTTTGGTTTATCGGGTTGAACGTGTTAAAGAAGCTAAACCAGCGAATGCACCGATTTTATACATGTATGGTGCATTTGGAAAACGTTTAGCTACACAGGATGCCGTAGATGAACTGTTTAAAAACAAACGTGCCACGGTTTCACTTGGCTATATTGGCTTGTATGAAGTGGCTTCTGCCTTTTACGGCGGTGCTTGGGAGGACAATCAAGAGGCCAAAAACTTTACACTGGATATTTTAAAAGAACTGAAAAAAAATGCCGACAACTGGGGCAACGAATACGGCTATCATTTTAGTGTCTACTCTACACCGAGCGAAAGCTTGACTGACCGTTTTTGCCGTTTAGATACTGAAAAATTTGGCATCGTCGAAAATATTACAGATAAAGAATATTACACAAATAGTTTCCATTATGATGTACGCAAAAATCCAACGCCTTTTGAAAAACTTGATTTTGAAAAGGATTATCCAAAATACTGTTCTGGTGGTTTTATCCACTACTGTGAATACCCCATGTTACAGCAAAATCCCAAAGCACTTGAAGCTGTCTGGGATTACGCTTATGACAAAGTTGGCTATTTAGGAACCAATACGCCAATTGATCATTGTTATGCCTGTGGTTTTGAAGGGGACTTCCATCCAACTGAACGTGGCTTTGAATGTCCAGAATGTGGCAATCATGATCCTAAGACTTGTGATGTCGTTAAACGGACTTGTGGTTATTTAGGTAACCCGCAAGCTCGCCCAATGGTACATGGTCGTCACAAAGAAATTTCCTCTCGTGTGAAACATTTAAAAAATTAAACTCGATTATTCTATAGAAAGAAGTTTTGCTGATGCGTAATCCGAAACCACAAGAATGGAAAACCGAAGACTACAGCCAAAAAAAGATTGCCGATTACAAAGCGTTCAACTTTGTTGATGGCGAAGGTGTACGCAATAGTTTATATGTGAGTGGCTGTCTCTTTGCTTGTGAAGGTTGTTTTAACAAAGCTGTCCAAAATTTCAATTACGGTACGCCGTTTACAGAATCTTTAATGAATCAAATTATTGAAGATTTGTCCCATGACTATGTCCAAGGTTTGACTCTTTTGGGTGGTGAACCCTTTCTGAATACAGATGTTTGTCTTAGTGTAGTCAAACGTGTGCGGGAAACATTTGGCTCAGCCAAAGATATCTGGTCTTGGTCTGGGTATACCTTTGAAGAACTACTTTTAGAAACGCCTGATAAGCTTGAACTACTCCATTCAATTGACATTTTAGTCGATGGGCGTTTTGAACTGGCAAAACGTAATTTAAATTTACAATTTCGTGGCAGTAGTAATCAACGGATTATTGATGTACCCAAATCACTTGCTGCTGGCAAAGCTGTTATTTGGGAAAAATGTCATGACGCCGAAACGTCTTATGAACAAATCAAAAAATCAATTTAAAAAAGTTAGCCCTTTAGCCATCTCTTGAGGATGTGTCTAAAGGGCTAACTTTTTTCCCATAAAGGTAAAACAATGTTTTCATACGCTAGTGGATCTAAATTCGTTAAAGTAATGCCTAATAAACGGATCCCTTGTTCTAAACCTAAAATATCTTCCCAAATTAAATTCGCTTGATAGAAAAGTTCTTCTTTTTTAGAAATATATTCAGGTAATGTCACACGTTTCGTAATCGTCGTATAGTCAGTATAACGAACTTTCAGGACTACTGTTTTGCCATGCTTTTGCACTCGTTGCAACGCACGCTCAACCCCTGCTGCTAATTGTCTCAATTGAGCCGTAACCTGCTCTTCCGTCGTTAAAGGGGTGCCGTAAGTATGTTCTTTCCCTACCGACTTACGATCTCTAGTCACTTGAACTGGCGCATCATGGATACCGCGGACTTTACGATACAATGAATAACCCATTTTACCGAATAACCGAATCAACGTCATCTCATCTTGCTTGTATAAATCTGCTCCAGTAAAAATCCCTAGTTCATGCATTTTGGGCACTGTTTTTTTCCCGATTCCGTGGAAATCTTCAATCGGTAATGCTTTCAAAAAATCTTCGGCCTCTTCTGGTAAGACAACCGTCAGGCCCTTTGGTTTCTGGAAATCTGATGCTAACTTGGCTAAAAACTTATTGTAACTAACACCTGCCGAGCAAGTTAACTGCAATTCATGCCAAATATCATATTGAATCATTTTCGCAATTTTAATAGCCGACTTACTGTTGACCTTATTTTCAGTTACATCTAAATACGCTTCGTCAATAGATACTGGTTCAATCACATCTGTGTAGCGGCGAAAAATTTCACGGATTTCTTGAGAAATTTCACTATATTTCTGATAATTACCTGGCTTAAAAATGGCACTTGGACATAGTTCATACGCCTTTTGAGCACTCATAGCCGAGTGAATACCGTACTGTCGAGCAATATAATTCGCTGTGGTCACCACTCCTTTGCCCCCAGTATCACTTGGATGGCGCGCAATAACTAACGGATGTCCTACTAGCTCTGGATGATCTCGTTCTTCAACTGAAGCAAAAAACGCGTCCATATCTATATGTATAATTTTTCTCGACGTATCTTTTTTTAAGGGAAAACGTAATTCGCTCATCATTTTGATTCGCCTCCTCCCTCCATTATATACGAACGTCCGTTCTTTTTCAAATTGAAACTTCTTTATTTCAACCAGAAAAAGCTGAAAATCCGTGAAGTTATAAACACAGATTTCCAGCTTTTTAATTAAACAACCAATTGTTTTTGTTGATTATAGTAGCCTTTATAGGCAAGATAAGTTGCAATCACTGAACCAATACTTGTTGCTGATAGCAACATAAAAGTCACCATAATCTGATATTTTATCGCATGGACAGGATCAACGCCCGCAAAAATTAAGCCTGACATCATCCCAGGCAAACTAACAATTCCGACAGTTTTGGCAGAATCAATCGTCGGCGCCATCCCGGTTTTCACACTTTGTTGGATGATTGGTAAAGAGGCGAGTTTGATAGTTGCACCTAATGCTAGTTTCTCCATTACCGCTTGCCGTTGGTTTTGAAAAAGAGTATCTAAATTGCGATAGCATAAACCAATTGCCACCATCGAATTGCTGGCAATCATCCCACTGATAGGAATGATTTGAGAAGGAATAAATTTAATAGAACCAGAAAAAATCAAAATACCAATGGTAATTCCTGTACTACAACCAATCGCAATGAAAGAAATCAAAAAGCCCTTTTGTAATTGCTGGCTGCGTTTTTTTGCATTAAAGGCTGCGTTGGAAACAATCACCAAAACCATGATGAGCGTTAAAATCAGGTTATTGACTTGAAAAACATATTTTAATAAATAGCCGACTGCGACTAATTGAATGACTGCTCGAATCACACTAATAATAATATCTTTGGTAAAACCTAATTTTTCTTTAGTACTAATAATTAATGCGACCACTACTAGCATGGCTGAAAAAAATAAGGATAAATTATTAACTGCTAAATCCATCTGTCGGCGCCACCTTTCCTGCTACAATACGAATCACTTGCTGTGCTTGCTGAATTTCTTCGGTATCATGCGTGACACGAACCAGCGTGACTCCTTGCTCTTTGTTTAATTGGTTTAACAATTGATTGACAATTTGTTTGCTTTCTTCATCTAATCCCGTTGTAACTTCGTCTAATAATAAAACATCTGGTACAAAAATAATGTTTCGTAGCAAAGCAACCCGTTGTCGCTCACCACCAGAGAGTTCGGCTATTTTCTTTTCAAGATAAGCAGCGGGCAATTTCACTTGTTGGAGCAATGCCACGACTTTTTCCTGATTAAACGCTTCTTGTCTGACGGTAAATGGAAATAATAAATTATCATACACGGTTTCACCAAATAAAGTTGGCTGCTGAAAACAATAAGAAACCTTTTGGCGGTATGTTTCGATTGGCATTGTAGTAATTGGCGCTTCTTGATAAAAAATTTCGCCTTCTGTAGGACTTAATAATGAAGATAAAATTTTTAAAAATGTACTTTTCCCGCTACCTGAAGGACCAACAATTGTTGTATTGCTGCCTGTTTCAAATGACAAATCAATATCAGAAAGAATGCTACGACCATTTACTTGATAAGACACGCCTTCTGCTCGCAATAAATTACTCATGTTTCTCTCCTTTTTTAAATGGAATGATATTCTTTATATACTTCTTGTTTTTTTACATTTCTCAATTTAGCCACTTCTTTGATTGCCTCTTTTGAACTCCGTCCCTCTTCCTCCATTAAAACTTGCACATGTTCCTTGAGGGAAATAGCTGGCATTGCTGCTATTGTCTCTTTCTCACCAGTAAACCCGCTAACTAATAAACAACACTCGCCTTTTAGCGTATTTTCTGCTAAATATTCTGTTAGTTCTCCTAAGGTACCACGCAAATACTCTTCATGAAGTTTCGTTAATTCTCGACAAATCACAGCGGGGCGTTCTTGACCATAGACTTCAGCAAACGTTGCTACCGTTTTAGCAATCCGATAGGGGGACTCATAAAAAATCTGTGTCGGCCGCTCTTCTTTTAATGCTGATAACACGTCTTTCTGTTCTTTTTTCTTTCTTGGTAAAAAACCATAAAACGTAAATGGCTGTGGTAAAAGACCCGAGGCAATCAAGGCGGTCATTCCTGCCGTAGGTCCCGGCAAGGCAATCACTGCCAGTTCTTCTTCAAGACATGCTGTAACCAATTCATGACCAGGATCACTAATTGAAGGCATACCTGCATCGCTAACTTGGGCAATCGTTTCACCACTCAGCAATCGTGTAATCAGTTGAGGAATTCGCTCTTTGTAATTATGTTCGTGTAAACTAATTTGTGGTGTTGTAATCTCAAAATGATTTAGCAATTTTTGTGTGTTTCTTGTGTCCTCACTAGCAATCACCGTTGCTTCTTTCAATATGTTTAAACAACGAATACTCATATCTTCTAAATTGCCGATCGGTGTTGGGACAAGATACAATTTTCCTTTTGTTGTTTGCTTATCAAAACTTTTCTGTTTTTGCATAGCGCATCCCTCATTTTCCTTTTTCGTTCTATAAATAGATAAAGGTTTGATTTGACAATCGATTGACTGTCAAACCAAACCTTTCCTTTTTATTTGCAGTGTTCCACTAGACTTAACGCGTACGTTCCCCATAAATAACATCAAGACAAAAGGCACATTCTTCATCATTTTCACGTCTTGAACCATATAAAATATTGCAGACATGGAAGCCCTCTTCATAAAGTTTTTCCAAATTCATACGTGATTTTGATAGCTCTTGTTTTTCAGTTTCAGTTGTATTTCCTGCTAACTTATTCAGTTCTTGGAGATGCTCCCGTAAGCGTTGGTTTTCGATTTCCAACGTGGTATTTTTTTCTACCAACTCATGGAGTGCTGCTTTAATTTCTCTTAATTGTGTCACTGAACTGTCTAAATCAGTTTCCAACGAATTTAATCCATCATAGAGCGAACGTTTATCCATTTTGATCACCTTTTTCAGCAGCAACTTTCGCAGTAGCTTCTTTGATTTCTTCGTAATCATAATCCGCTGCGATTTCACGACCATGCAGACGAACTTTGACAATCCGACTTAATAGATTCAACCCGACGACTTTGCCTTTGCCATCTGGTGTTATTACTTCTTTTCCATAATCTGGTAATTCTTTTTTAGCGGCTTCATATTCGTCGTTTTCGTATTTCAAACAACACATTAAGCGGCCACATAATCCCGAAATTTTGACAGGATTTAAAGATAACCCTTGATCTTTAGCCATTTTGATTGAAACTGGCATAAAATCTCCTAGAAATGTTGAGCAACACAGTTGTCTGCCACAAGGGCCAATGCCACCTAATATTTTCGCTTCATCTCGGACACCAATTTGACGTAACTCAATTCGCGTCCGGAAAATAGCCGCTAAGTCTTTGACTAATTCACGAAAATCAATTCGCCCATCTGCCGTAAAGTAAAAAATCATTTTGCTACGATCGAAGGTATATTCTACTCGCACTAATTTCATTTTTAAGTCATGAGCTCGAATTTTTTCATTGGCAATGCTTTTGGCAGCTTCTGCATCAGCCAAATTTTTTTGTTCTTTTTCTAAATCATTGGCTGTTGCTTTATTTAAAATGGGTTTTAGGTCCTCTGGTAAATCGTCTGAATCGACTGTTTTTTTAGGAATAGCAACAGTAGCTAATTGTTTTGACTGTTGAGATTCAACGAGTACTTTCTCATTATAAATATACTCAGATTTTCCAGGAGCAAAATAATAGATATGACCGGCTTCACGGAAGCGAACTCCTACTACTTCTACCATTTTATTCCTCCTAATCTAGTTCAAGTGAACGTCGCTTCAATCGGTTAAGGAACTTGCTGAAACAACTAAGTTCCTACTATATTATGAAACTGAATGCCACTTGGCACTTTTTTCCTTTATGATTTAGGGTGAATCATTTGGATAACTAATTGTTCACAAACATTTTGCCAACTAACATTGGCAGTCCATTTTTGGCGTGCTTTCAAAATTAGCGCCAACCGTTCCGCCTGCTCTTCCGTTACTTTTTTGGCTTGCTGTGTCGCAACACTTTCTTCCAATAATTGACGGTAATAAACCATGAGCAAGTCAAAGCTAAGCGCTTGTTGTTCTTTTTCCTTAAATACTTTGACCATTTTCTTCTGAACGTAGATAAATGCCTGTAAATCATTACTTTTTAGATAATTAAACCATTGCAAAATGATTTCCCTAGCTTCATTAAACCATTCATCTTGAGAGATTTCAACTGCTTTCTCAAAACTATTTGTCAGCTCAGCTAAAAGGGTTGCAGTCTTTTCACCAATCCCCTGTTTGATTAAGCGATCAATTAATGTTTTTTTGACTAATGGTTGAAAATGTAAGGTTTGGCATCGTGATTGAATCGTTGGTAAAATTCGAGAAAGCGAAGTGGTTTCTAAAATAGCTAAAATTTGTCCTTCTGGTTCTTCTAAAAATTTTAAGAGACTATTGGCTGCGCCGGTACTCATTTTATCTGCTTCTTGAATTAAGAAAACTTTTTTAGCAGTCTCGACCCCACTTTTAGAAAACTCCGCTTTTAATTCACGGATTTGGTTCACTTTGATGGTTTGCCCATCTGGCGCAATTCTTAAAACATCTGGATGTTCATTTTCATTAATCCGCACACAATTATGGCATTCGTTACAAGGCTGTTGATTTACTAAATTCGTACAAAAGACATGTTTCGCCATCCATAAGCCAAATTCTTGTTTTCCAGTTCCTGTATCTCCTTCAAAAAGATAAGCATGGGCAAGACGACCATGCTCAAAACTTTTTTGTAGTTGCTTGTACAGCAAAGGTTGCATTTGCTGTAGCTGTTGTGCTTCATTCATCTTAATATTGATGGAATCCTTCAACTGGTAAGACGAAGCAAGTAGCGCCGCCTACTTCAACTTCCACAGGATAAGGAATTTGGCCATCCATTGTGATATCTAAAGTCACAGGTGTTGAAACATATTGTTTTCTTGATTGACATGTTTCTTTAATTAAAGCTAATGTTTCGTCGACACGTTCATCATCAATCCCAATAATAAATGTGCTATTTCCCGCTTTTAAGAATCCACCTGTTGAGGATAATTTTGTAGCACGAATATTGGCATCAATAAATTCGTTGGCTAATCGGTTACTATCTTTGTCTTGTACAATGGCTAAAATAATCTTCATGGTCTACACCTTCCTATAATTAAAAGTTTTCTGGATAACGTTCAATAATCGCCTGATACGTTGCTTCTACGACAAGTTCTAAACTCATCCGTGCATCAATCTTTTTGATACGTTGTGGATTTTCTTCTGCTAATTTCAAATATTCATGACGAACACGTTGATGAAATTCTAATCCTTCTGAATCTAAGCGATCAATTTGCTGTGTTCGATTTTCTTGAATCCGCCGTAAGCCAGTATCTGAGTCAACGTCTAAATAAATTGTAAAATCTGGTGAGACACCTTCTGTCGCAAACGCATTAATTGAAGCAATGGGTGCAATCCCAATTCTACGCCCAGCGCCTTGGTAGGCTAATGAGCTGTCAACAAAACGATCACATAGGACTAAATGACCCGCTTCCAAAGCTGGCAAGATTTTTTCCACTAAATGTTGACGACGAGCAGCTGCGTAAAGTAAAGCTTCTGTTCGCTCATCCATTCTGTCATTTCTTGGATCTAAAATAACTGTTCGAATCTTTTCGGCAATCGGTATGCCGCCTGGTTCTCTTGTGGTGACAATTTTTCGTTTTGACTCTTTAGCTAATCTTTCAGAAACTTCCTTCAAAACACTGGTTTTGCCAGCGCCATCTGGACCTTCAAATGTGATAAAAATACCCTGCACGTGCGAAAACTCCAATCAATTTTTACTTGTATCTATTATACTTCATCTTGCTCTATCAGTCTAATTGAAATCCTTATGTCCAATTTAAAGTGATGCATCCGCTGAAAAAAAGAAACTGAAAAAGAAGTACGGAAAAGCTTGAACTGCGACATTTTCTCACAGAAACGACCTACTTCGATTTCAACTTCTTTTTCCAACGATGTTTCTTTTAAATTTCTCGACGTCCTTCGACTGCTTTTAGCAAGGTTATTTCGTCTGCATATTCAATATCGCTGCCGACAGACAAGCCGTGTGCCAAACGAGTAACGGTGATTCCAGCTGGTTTAATGAGCCGTGATAAATACATCGCCGTCGCTTCTCCTTCAGTGGTAGCGTTTGTTGCTATAATGACCTCTTTCACTTCATCATCGTGCAATCGTTTGATCAAAGAGGCAATATTAATATCTTCTGGTCCTGTTCCTTCCATCGGTGAAAGCACCCCGTGGAGTACGTGATACAAGCCTTGATATTCACGCATTTTTTCCATTGCCATAACGTCTTTTGGTTCTTCCACTACTAAAATAATACTACGGTCACGATTTTTATCTTGGCAAATTTCACAAGGATCTTCTTCAGTAATATTTCCGCAAATACTACAGAAATGGAGATCTCTCTTGACACTAATTAGCGCTTTTGCAAAAGCATTAGCATCTTCTTCTTTCATATCAATTGTATAAAAAGCAAGCCGTGTCGCTGTTTTTTGACCAATTCCTGGTAATTTCATATAACTTTCAATCAATTTTGCAATCGGTTCTGGATAATTCATGAGGCTTCTACAGTCCTTTCTTAGCAAGGCGTTTCTGTTATTACTGAGCGAGTTACAACAGATTTTGCGTCACTGAATATCTTATCACGACCTGTCAAAAAAGCAACTGACAATTACTGCTTTCTAATACAAAAACAAGTCGTTAGTTACGAGCACTAAACGACTTGCTTTTGTATTAACCAATCCAGGTTTCGTGTGTATAGGCCATTTCCCAAAAAGCGTATTCCATCTCACTGCTGATAACAAAAGCGGTGATCATAGCTGCTTGTTCTTGTGGTGAACTTTCTTCATATAATTGGTCTAACAGTTGGCGTTCCTCTTGGACGTGTTGGTACGCTTCCTCCCCAGCATAGGTTTCAATCCAACGTTGGTACAGTGGCTCTGGTGAGTGTTGTTTGACTAACTGTGCACCAATTTCTTGATAGAGCCAAGAACAAGGCAACATACTTGCTGCGGCCGTCTTAGGCGTTCCTTCAATAAGTTGGCGATACATATGAGAAACATAGTGATAAGCGGTTGGTGCAATCGGTGTCGCTGCAACTTCTTCTTCCGTAATTGCTAGTTCTTCAAAAAAAGTTTCACGAATAGCTAATTCGCCCAACGCGAGATTTTCCGCATTTGTTAAGAGTAATTTTTTCAATCGAGGTTGTTGCGTTTGTGCCGCAATCAAGCGATAAAGTTGACTAAAGTGTTTTAAATAGTAATGATCTTGAATTAAATAGTAGCGAAAAATCGTTGGACTCAAGGTTCCTTCATGTAATTCTGTGATAAAAGGATGCTGAAAACTCCCTTGCCAAGAAGCTTGCGCTTGATCTTTGGCTTGTTCTGTAAATGTCATAGGTTTCTCCTTTACGTTAGAAAAATAAACAAATTTGTAAAAATGATGATCAAAATAGCAAGCCCCAGACTGACTTTTGCTGACACAAAATGCTCTTTTCGACTTCTGGTGGCTCCTTCTTCATAGCCATGGGCAGACATTGCTTCAGTATATTTATCTCGCCAAGAAACAGCGACGAGCAGTGTTTTAACATAAAGCATCGGCGACCAAAAATGAAACGTTTTGCCACGGAGTAGGCTTGCTTCTTTTAAATCATTAATTTCTCTTTTCACTTCCGGTAAGGCGTGAACCACCACTAAAATTCCATAAACAAAGTTTGGTGCTAGCCCCTTTTGTTCCAATAACAACAATAATTCTTCAAAATCAACGCCTACAGCAAAAGCTAGTCCTAAACCGGCAAAGGCATACGTTCGACTAAACAAAAGCCAGGCTTGTTGACTACTCGTACCATGCAAATAAATAGACCAAAACGTCCCGATTGCTGGTAAAAGTGGCAAGAAAAATAACCAAAGCAGTAAGCGGGATTTTCGCTGGCCTATTAAAAAAATGATACAACCCATAAAAACCGCCAAATTTGCCAAAATTGACTGAGAAAAAGATAATTCAAAGGTCAAAATAAGAATCAAAGAAGCATAAATTGCTGCATTTGTTTGCTTTATTTGCATGTGGTTCCCTCCTGCCAGATAATCAGTTGTTGCTGCAGCAATTCTATTCGGTAATTGCTCACGCCAGAGAGAGGTTCTAGCCGATGCGTGACGATTAGAAAATCTTGTTGCGCACTTTTTTCTTTGATCCATTCAACAAAATAATTGCATGCTCGCTCATCTAATCCAGCAAAAGGTTCATCTAAAAGTAAACAGTCCAAATCTAAGCTCAGCAAACTAATTAATTGCACCATCTTTTTTTGCCCTTCACTTAGTTGAAAAACACTGTGCTCTAGTTTTTCTTTTAAACCTAAAAAAGTTAAGGCTTCCTCTTGTTTTCTTCTTTTTTCTGCTGTCATGTTCTGACCAAACAAAAGCTCTTCTCGTAAAGTCAACGTGACAAACTGACGATTGGCTTGTTGCACCGCTAATGTCATGTGTTGATACAATTTTTTTGAAGCCCGCAAGCGGCGGCCTGCCAAGAACATTTTTCCTTGATATTTTTGTCTCTGAACGATGGCTTTTAATAAGGTGGATTTCCCCGCCCCATTTGGCCCCGTCAACGTGGTAATTCCTTTAAAAAAAAGCGCTTCTTTTTCTTCAAGTAGCACTCGTTTTCCCTGAGACAAACGAAAATTTTTCAATTGGAGCATTGGTTGTTTTACCACAGAAGTTGTAAGCTGAAATGTCTGCGGTTTTGTTTTGATAAACGTCAACGGTTGCTTTTCAAACTGGCCGTTTTTCAACGTGACGACTTGGTCCACAACATCAGCGTAATCGTTGAAATCGTGGTCGCACACCAAAATCGTTTTGCCTGCTTGATGGAGTCTTGCTAATATTTGAATAAATTGTTTTCGAGAGGTTGGATCAATACTTGCAAAAGGTTCATCTAATAAAAGAATATCTGGGTTCATTGCTAGCAGAACTGTCAACGCCGCTTTTTGTTTTTCACCACCAGATAACGTCGCTAATTCTCGTGTGAATAAGGTTTGAGTCTGTACAAGTTGAAGCGCTGTTTGGATTTTTCGGTTCATTTCTTCAGGCGGGATTCCTAAATTTTCTAAAGCAAAAATCAGTTCTCGTTCCAAGGTTTTCATTGTAAATTGTTGACTGGGGTTTTGAAACAGCATGCCAATTTTTTGCGCCTTTTCACGAGTTGATAATTGTCGGCGTTCCATTCCTTCAATCAAAATTTCTCCTTGGTAATCAAGCGGAGCAAATCCGGCAATCAATCGTAAGAGCGTTGATTTTCCACTACCACTATCGCCAATTAATAAGGAAAACGTTCCTTGAGGAATTGCTAAATTTGTCTTTTCAAACAAGGGTTGTTCTCGTGAAAAGGACACAGCTTTTAATTGGATACTATTCATTTTGCATTCACAGCTAACCCTTGCGCAGACTGATACATTCGTAAAATAACTTTCGTTAAGAAAATACCAAAGAAACAAATAGAAACGAACCGAACGCTAATTAAAGCAATGTTCATCCCCAGACCGTAATTGCCATAACCAAACTTAAAGTATTCATACACATAACTAAAAATAGTCGTCCCAATCGCACTATAAAATAACGTTAGTGTATCGTACCGTTTGTAGCGTGTCACAAAAAAGCCACTTTCACTACCTAGGCCTTGAATCACACCAGAAATTAATACACTAGGTCCGAAATACGAACCATAAAGCATTTCTGCCAAAGCGGCTAAAACTTCCGCCAAAACAGCACTTCCCGCTCGTGGAATCAGCATCGCTGCAATTGGTGCCACCATGGTCCACATTCCAAATAAAAGCTCATTGGCAAATGGACTCAGTCCTAATGGTAACAGCGCAGCATTCAATAACGCATAGAGGAACCCTGCCCCCATAAAAACACCGCCAAACAAAAAGGCTAAAAAAGCGAGTAAGACGACTTGTTGCAATGACCATTTTTTCAATAAAAAAACTCCTTTCTCTTAACAAAAAGCAAAAGGAGTGACTTAAATAAACCCTGATAAAAGAAAACACACTCATCCTAGGACAGAATGAGTGCGTGAAAAATCAAAGTAAATCGGCATTTCCCTGCGACAGTACTAACTGCATCAGGTTCAATGGGTATCATCTCAGCCATAACAGCACCCCAAATGTTTTTTATTAAAATGTACTTTTACTATAGCATAGAATAACTATAAAAACTAGTCTTGGCACTTTTTTCTTTCATCAAAAGCTGAAGAAATCAAACAATTTTGTAAGATAACTGTTAGGCAAATAAATGGTTGGTTTTTCTGAACTTTGTTATATTGTTCTTTATGAAAGAGAGGCGTTTATACTATGGGTAAAACATTAACTGGCTTTCATTTGAAAGTCATTGGGGTTATTTCAATGGTCTTTGACCATCTATTGCAATTTTTTAGTTTTTTAGGCGTACCTGGTTGGTTCGGATGGATTGGACGAATTGCTGCACCTATTTTCTTATTTGAAAGTTCTGAAGGCTTCATTCACACAAGCAATCGGCGAAAATACATGTTCCGGTTATTGTTAGGCTTCTGGATTATGGGGATTCTGAACGGCATTTTAAATGCGTATTTTTCAACAGGTGGCTTAATTATCAATAATATTTTTGGGACGTTATTTTTAGGTACGGTCTACATGCAGTCTATGGACTATTTTAAACAAAAACAAATTGGTAAAGGGCTTCTTTGGTTTATTGTGCCTTTATTAATCAGTGCTCTACCTCTCGTTGTTTTTAGTTCTCCAGACATATTAAGCAACCCTGCTATCTTAATTGGTTTCCAACTTTTCAATCTGATTGTGCCATCACTAATGATGACAGAAGGTGGGTTTTTATTTGTTCTCTTGGCCGTGGCTTTTTATTTATTCCATGGCAAAAAGTGGTTACAAATTTCAGCAATTGGCGTTGTTGCGTTGATTTCAGCAGCCAGCTATAATTTCCAAGAACTATTCGGGGTGAACCACCAATGGATGATGATTTTAGCAGCGATTCCAATTGTTCTTTATAATGGTGAAAAAGGCCGTGGCATGCGGAATTTCTTTTATATTTTCTATCCAGCTCACATTGCTATTTTTGCAATTATTAGTTTCTTCATGCAACGTTAATTATTTTCTGCTTGACGATTGCCTAAAAACTGTTTACAATGCAACATGTAAACAAATCGTACAGATAACACGCAAGTTGCGTGTCGAGAGAGAGGCGGTTTCTATTCTTATAGAAACTGCTTCTATTTTTTTACGAAAAAATGAAAACTATAGAGGTGATTAAATGGAACAAAAAAACGTACGATTATTCCCTGCCGTTTTAGCGACAGGAATTATGTCTTTTGCTGGCGTATTAATTGAAACAGCAATGAATGTAACCTTTCCGACATTAACAAAGGAATTTGGTGTTTCCACCGGTACCGTGCAGTGGGTGACAACGATTTATTTATTAGTTATTTCTATCATGGTGCCCTTATCCAATTATTTATTAAAAACCTATTCATTAAGACGCTTATTTATTGTTGCGAATCTTTTCTTTTTGATTGGTTTAGCGATTGATGTCTATTCGCCATCTTTCAGTATCTTGTTATTAGGCCGACTCTTCCAAGGGGCTAGCACTGGGATTGCTTTGCCACTGATGTTTCATATTATTTTGAACTTTACCCCGCTAGAAAAACGAGGAACGATGATGGGGGTAGGCACATTGACCACTTCAATTGCTCCAGCCATTGGTCCAACGTATGGTGGAATCTTAACATCTTCCCTATCTTGGCACGCCATCTTTTTATTCTTAATTCCTATTTTACTGCTTTCTTTGTTTATGGGATTATCTGCTATTCCAGAAATACCTGTTAAAAAAACCACCACTCTTGATTTGGTTAGTTTAATTGGTATTGCCCTGTTATTTAGTGGTTTGTTGATGTTTTTAAGTAAAATTGGTACATTGTTTGGCTGGCTTTCACTTCTGGCAGCCGTTATTGGCTTTGTTATTTTTTATAAACGAGCAACAACCGCTGAACAGCCACTAGTTCGTTTGACAATTTTAAAAAATCCCGCCTTTGTTTTATTTTTATGTGGCTTTTTAGTTTGTCAATTCTTATTGTTAGGTATTTCCTTTGTCTTACCAAACTTTGTTCAAATCGTCCTTGGAAAAAATGCGTTTGTAGCTGGGCTAGTCATGCTGCCAGGTGCTACAGTCGGGGCCATTTTGGCACCACTTTCTGGACGAGTGTTGGATCAATACGGCGCTAAAAAACCTATATTATTTGGCTTAAGTTTGGCGACAATCGGTTGGCTAGCTTTAACAATTTTACTAGAGATGCCTGTTTTATTAGGATTCGTCGCTGGACATGTTACCTATATGATTGGTCTAGGTTTTGCATACAGTAATATGATGACGACTGGTATGAGCTTGTTAGAGGAGAAAGATTTTGGCGACGGCAATACGTTATTTAATACACTTCAACAATTTTCTGGCGCTATTGCGACGGCCATTGTAGCGACGATTATTAATATCGCTCAAGACCACACAGATAATTTTGCTCAGGGGACAACGATGGGCTCCCTCATTTCTCTGATTTTCTTGTTAACCTTATTAGTAATTGTTTTAATTGCTTGCTGGAATTATTTCCGCAAAAAAGCTTAAAAAAAAAGCAGCTGGTCAGTTCCATAGTGTGTAGTGACCCCAAAAAGTTAGACTTTTTATAGAGTGGATTTTTCCACTCTATTTTTATGCAGTTTTTTGATTGAATTGTCGAAATTCTACTGGGCTTTTCCAGTTAAGTTTTTCTTTGATTCGGTGATGATTGTAATAATAAATGTAGTTCTCAATTGCTTCTCTCAATTCATTTTGACTTTGATAGATTTTTCCATAGTACACTTCTTGTTTTAGGATACTGAAGAAATTCTCCATAGGAGAATTATCTAAACAGGTTCCTTTTCGAGACATACTTTGAAAGATATTATTGTCCTTTAATGTTTGTATATAGACATTCATTTGATAAGCCCAGCCTTGATCAGAGTGAAAGGTGCGCCGATAGGGACAATCATTTGTTTGAGAAATTGCTTCTTTCAGACCTTCCATAACTGTTTTACCATTTGGTTGAGTAGAAAGGCTATAGCTTAGAATTTCACTATTATACATATCCATAAATGGATCTAAGTATAGTTTTTTCTGACGAAAGATGCCTGCGTTATCTGCTTCAAAGTACTTAAATTCAGTTGTATCAGTTGTAATTTTTTGATGAGGAACAGAGGTTTTAAATCGGCGACGAATCAAATTTTTAGCGATTTTACCAACGGTTCCTTTATAGGAATTATATTTTCTGGATTTCTTAGTAAAAGCTTTGACTTGTAACTTTAACTTTTGTATTAATCGCTGGACTTTCTTTTTATTCACTTGAAATCCACGTCGTTTCAATTCTTGGGTCATCCTTCTATAGCCATAATGTTGATGTTTTTTACGAATCGCTTGAATTTCTTCTTCGATGATTTGTGTTGAAGCTGTTCTGTCGAGGCGTTTTTGCCAGTACATGTAAGTAGATTTTGGAAACCTTAGGGTTTCCAAAATATCTTTTAATCGAAAGTGTCTTCGGAGACTGTGAATGATTCGTGCGATTCGTTCATTTTTTGTTCGTCCTCTAAACGCAGTCTCCTCAATTCTTTTAAATAGGCATTCTCAATTTTTAACATTCTATTTTCTTTTTCTAGTTTCTCTACTTGAGATCGTTCACTTGGTAGTGGTTGGGGTTCATTTCGTTTCTTTTTAGACATGGTAGGTGGACGTCCTTTCTGTTTAGAGAGTCCCTCTATACCAAACTTCTGATACGTTCTAAGCCAATTCGCAATCAATGATGGATTGTTCATTTTTAGAAGATTAACTGCTTCTTGATAGGACAACTCTGTTGTTAAATATAACTCTATCGCATCTAGCTTAAATTGAACAGAGTAATTCTTATTTTTTCGACTGCGAAGTAGGCCTTCTTCACCAAGTTCTTTATAGGCATTTATCCATTTGCTTATTTGAGAACTATCTTTAAGCCCATACTTCTTTGCGAGAAACCTTAGACCTCCTTGACCAGATAAGTAGTCATGAACAAGTTTAAGTTTAAATTCAAAACTGTATTTTGCCATACAAAAAAACCTCCAAAAGTTAGATTTCTAGGTCTAACTTTTGGGGGTCGGCTCAGTGACCAGCTGCTTTTTTTAGTTTTCTAAAGATAGTTGTTTTTTTGTTCTTCTTGCTTCCGAATATAAAGTACGAACAAGACAGCAATTAGCACGATAAAACCACCAAAAATCGATGTATATGTTACTGATAACTGATCTGTGACCACCCCACCTGTCATTGAGCCGACGGTAATCCCAATATTAAAGGCTGCAATATTAAAAGCTGAGGCCAAAGTGATATCTTCTGGAACATACTTTTCCGCTAATTCTACAACATATAGTTGTAAACCAGGTACATTCATAAAGGCAAATAGACCCAACATCAAACTTGCTAATAAGCCTAGAAGACTGTTATCCATTAAAACAGTAATGAATAAAAAGACTAAGGACAGAATTAATAAGCTAAACATTTTTACTAACGAATCTAAAGGTTTTTTATTTGCCCAGTGACCACCTACTGTATTGCCAATTGCGACCATTACGCCATAAACAACTAAAATAATCACTACCGAGTTGGCTGAAAAGCCTAAATTTTCCAATAACGGTGACAAGTACGTATATGCAGCAAACGTTCCACCATAACCAAAAGCAGTAATTAGAAAAGAGAAAACGAGGGGTTTGTTCGTAAAAATCCGCGTGATTCCTTTTAAGTCAACCTTCCCTGGTATCGGTAAATTTTTGGGAACTAAAAAATAACTAGCAATCAGTCCCACCAAGCCAATACTGGCTATAAAAAGAAATGACATATGCCAAGCTGTTTGTTGCCCAATAAACGTCCCTAAAGGTACGCCAGTCACTGTTGCAACCGTTAAGCCCGTAAACATAATAGCAATAGCGCTAGCTCGACGTGACGGCGGCACAACATCTGCGGCGATGAAAGTCGAAACAGACATGAAAATACCATGCGCCAATGCAGAAAGTATCCGCCCTACCAATAAAATAATAAACGTTGGCGCAAACGCAGCAATTAAATTTCCACTAATGAAAAGAAGCATAATCCCCAGCATTAATGAGCGACGATTCCATTTTCCTGTCAAAATTGTTAATAACGGCGCTCCAATCGTCACACCTAAAGCGTATAAAGAAACAGTCAAACCTGCTTGGGAAAGACTAATATGAAAACTTTTAACAATCATTGGTAATAAACCCACACTAATAAATTCTGTTGAACCGATTGCGAAAGCATTGATAGCTAAGGCAAAGAGCGTTAAATTTGGTGAAATTTTCTTTTCCATTCTCTTCCTCCTAAAAAACATTTGAATTTCAACAAAAATTACTATATACTAAGATTGAAATTTTGATAAGTACCTACTTTTTTGTATCATAGGTACCTTTTAGTAACTTTTGTTTATTATCAACCTATTAAGGAGGAATGTTTTTTGGAAACTCGTACATATGCGATTGGTGTCGAAGCAACGATGGATGTTATTGGCGGCAAATGGAAACCAATTATTCTGTGTAATTTACGGCACGGTGCCATGCGCCCCAGCGATTTAAAACGCGGTATTACTGGCATTAGTCAAAAAATGCTGACACAACAATTACGGGAACTCGAAGAAGACAACATTATCGAGCGGAAAGTTTACAACCAAGTTCCACCAAAAGTCGAATATTATTTAAGCGATTATGGTCAAAGCCTCTCTGCTGTCTTAGATAACTTATGTAATTGGGGAGAGTCCCACGTGGCTCATTTGCAAGAACAAGGCCAAGAAATTTATTTAAAATGTGAAGATTAGTGAATAAAACGTTTATAAACTATATCAAAAAAGAGCTTTAAGCTATTTAAGATCCTGGGGAAAAATCTAAAATGATTTTTCCCCAGGATCTTCTTATGCTTTAATAACTTGAATATCTTGCGTTAATTGGGCCCAATGATTAGTGGGTCCGTGGCCATGTCCAACAGAAATTGCTTGGCTAATGGCCCCTTGTATAAACTGTTTGCCAATCACAATCGCCGCTTCTAACGGCGTACCTTTTGCTAATTCGGCTGCGATACACGCTGAAAAAGTATCTCCTGTTCCATGAGTATTTTTCGTTACAATTCGTGGTGCACTTAGCCAAAAGCTCGAACCGTCTTCCATTAACACATAATCAGCCGCTTGTTGATTTGTGCTATGTCCGCCTTTCATAATAATATTTTTTGTGCCCAATTGTTGTAATTTTTTTGCTGCGGTCTGCATTTCTTGCTCTGTCTTGATGGTCGTCTCTAGTAAAACTTCCGCTTCTGGTAAATTAGGTGTCACGACCGTTGCTAATGGCAACAGTTGCTCTTTAATCGTTTGAACTGCCTCGGCTTCTAACAAATGATGTCCACCTTTAGCCACCATTACAGGATCGACAATCAACGGACCAAAATCAACTTTCTGCAAATTGCGAACAACAGCTTCGACACGCTCACTATCTGCTAACATCCCCGTTTTCGCTGCCCCAATTTTAAAATCAGCCGCCAGTGATTGAAATTGTGCATCAATAAATGAACTAGGAATCGGTAAGCTATCTTGCACGCCATACGTATTTTGTGCCGTCAATGCAATGACAATATTTAAGCCAAATGCCTGCCGTGCTTGAAATGTTTTTAAATCTGCTTGCATGCCAGCTCCCCCACCAGAATCAGAACCAGCAATCGTGACTACTTGTGGGGTCAAATTACATTCGGTCATTTTCTCGCCTCCAACATTCGCTCCGTTACACGCATCAACCCTTGAACTTTCTCGGTTATCTGTTCAGCCAGCATAATTTCACTGACCAGTGAAACACCAGCCACTCCCGTTCCCATAAGTTGTTCTATATTTTCTTCTTTGATCCCACCAATCGCCACAACAGGAATCGTGACTGCTGCAGCAATTTCAGAAAGTGTCTGCAAAGAAGTTAACGGACTGTCCTTAGTCGTTGTGGGAAAAATTGCGCCCACGCCTAAATAATCGGCGCCCTCGTTTTCCGCTTCAACTCCTCGTGCCACCGTTTTGGCTGAAACACCTACGATTTTTGTGGACCCAACCAGTTTTCGCACAAGAGCAACCGGTAATTCATCATCCCCTATATGCACACCTGCTGCATCCACTGCCAAGCAAATATCGACACGATCATTAATAATCAACGGAATCTGATACGCATCTGTTACCACTTTAACTTTCACTGCTAATTCGTAAAAGCGCCGTGTTGACACTTCCTTTTCGCGCAGTTGGACCAATGTCACTCCACTGCGACAAGCAGTTTCAATTCGTTTTAAAAATTCAGTATCACTAAAATCATACCGGCCTGTCACCAAATAAACTTTCAATTGCTCTCTCATAGCACTCGTCCTTTCACCGCCTCAAACCAATCCTTCTCCTTCATTAAAAGAGATAACTGATTTAACGTATTTTGGCGAAAATCGGCCAGCCCTTGGCTCTTAGTCTTGGCTTTTTCTCCGCAAAGATTAAAATAGCTCACTGCGGCTACTGCCGCAGTCATTGGCGCGTTGCCTTCACCTAATAAAGCGGCAACTAATGCGCCGACTAAATCGCCCGTGCCAGTAAAACAATCCAACTCAGGAACACCATTTTGTAAGACAATCACTTGCTCTTGGCTAACCAAAACATCTTGAATCCCTGTTGCTAAAAATACCGTCTGGGGAAACTTTTGTGTTTGTTGACGTAAAGCTTGAATCAGCTCCTCAATTGCTTCTTCACTTTGATCCAAAGGGCTGCCATCCACTCCTCGGCCATGACTCACCAACTGGCAAAAAGTCCGCATTTCTGAAAGATTCCCTTTCACAATGGTTGGCTGATTGTGCACCAGCTTTTCCCCGACTTCACTCCGAATATCACTGGCGCCATAACCGACTAAATCGACTACGGTCGGTTTATTCACTTGCCGAGCATAATCACTAGCTGCTAACAAGCTTTGCTCTCGTTCTTGTGATAAATGGCCTAAATTCAAAACCAAAGCACTGGTTTGCTGAAACAACTGCGGAAATTCCCGTGGATCATCTGCCATAATGGGCTTAGCATCAATATAAAGTAATGCATTCGCCATAGATTCACACGTAATTTCATTCGTAATGCACTGAATTAATGGTGCCGTTGTCAGTGGAAAAATCGTTTCAAACTTAACGCTTGTTTTCATAAAAGTACCCTCCCAAAAATAATTCCTGTGTTTGTTTAAATACCCGAGTTTCTTTCAGTTTTACTAAGACAAGCCAAGCAATCACTGAACCAATCAGTGTGGCACCAATAAATCGTGGTGTATAAATGAACCAATAAAAATTCTGCTTACTGCCAGTAAACCAAACCATTACAGGATAGGACAATAACGAGCCAATGATGCCTGTACCAAAAATTTCTCCTAGCATCGACCAGCCTAATTTTTGTCCCCATTGATAAAATAAACCAGCAAAAAACGCGCCAAAGACGGCACCTGTTAACGCTAATGGCGGAATACCTAAGAACGTCATACGGATTAAGCCGCAGACAAGTGCCATGAGCGTTCCGTAAAGAGGACCTAATAAAACTCCGGCAATAATGTTCATGACACTGGACATAGGGGCCATTCCCTCAATTCGCATTAACGGCGATAATACGACGTCCATCGCAATCATTAAAGCTAGTAACGTAACTCTGTGGATTCGATTTTTTTCCACGTAAAAAAACTCCTTTCTGCGAGAAGCAAAAGGAGGCGCGACTGAAAAAGACAGAAAAACCCAACCACAAATAAACGTAGTTGGGTGCAATAATCGGTCAAAATTTTAAGACATTTCCCTGCGCCAGTCCTAACTGTTTCAGGTTCCATGGGTATAATCTCAGCTAATAGCACCCCAAATGTTTCTCTTCAATTGGCTTTAGTATAGCATATTTTTTTGGAAGCGACTACTAAAATTGCCAAAGAGTTTTCCCACAAAAACAGAAAAAACGTCATGCCCAAAAAGTTCGATTTTTTGGGCATGACGTTTTTCATACTTTCGTTTGTCTTATTTTTTAGAATCCCGGCATTCCTTTGGTGTATTTACCTAAAGTTGCTTCGGTTTCTTTTTCAATTTTTACTAACGCGTCGTTGACAGCCATAATGACTAAATCTTGTAGCATATCAACGTCTTCAGGATCAACCACGTCTTCTTTAATGATCAAATCTTTCATTGTGCGATCACCAGTAAATGTCGCTGTCACAAGTTGATTGGTGGCTTCACCGATAAATTCTTTTTCATTTAGTGCTTCTTGCGCTTTGGCCATTTCTTTTTGCATTTTTTGTACTTGTTTCATCATGCCTTGCATGTTGCCCATTCCTCGCATCATAATTCCTCGACTCCTTCATATTAATCATCTAGTACTTCGACAAGCTCTTCACCAAACATAGCGATTGCTTCATCTACTACTGGATTTTCTTGTGAATGTTCATTTGTTACAGGCGGTTCGTCCGCTAGACGAGCCATTTCATTTTCAGGTTCAGAATGATTCAAACTGCCCTGATTTTGGTTAATAAAACTTTGTCTTAGTTTTGGCCAGCTTTCTCTAGTAATACAGACCATCTCTGGTGTATAGTCCAACAAACGGCTTAAATTATTATTGAAAGCTAACTGCATCTCTTCATCATCTGTTGCACGAGCACAAACAATCTCATAGTCAAATGCCACCACGATGCCCTTAGGACTCGCTGCGACAGGTTCACTAGCCTTTAGCATCGCTCGTTGAGTCACAGATAATGTTTGCAGTAAGTCTTCCCAGACATTTTTCACATTCATTAAATGTGTTCTAGTCGCTTCGTTTAAGACTTGATATACCCGTTCTGTGGGTACACGGAACGAACTTTTTGGCGCTTGTGGTCGTGCTTGTTGACGTGGCGCATCTGCTTCTTTGACAGCTACACCGTGTTTCTTTAATTCAGCCAGTTCTTTCTTCAGTTGCCCGATTTGATTTTGTAAATCTGCTAATTCTGGATTTCCCTCTGCACTACCACCTTGATTAGTTGTTTCTGGCGTGTTGTGTTTATTGGGTTGCACCGTTTTAGCTAATTTGACAGTGGCTACTTCCAGATAGATATTCGCATTGTTGGTAAAGCGGATCTCATTTTGTGTGTCACTTAAAATTTGGATTAGTTGGCAGATTTTTTCAGCTGGTGTTTGTGTAGCTAGTTCCTTAAATGCTTCTGTCAAAGTGCCTGCTTTTTCTGCTAATAACTTCGGTGCTTGCTGATACATCAGCAAATCTCGACAATATAATAACAAATCTTCTAAGAAACGGCGCGCTTCTTTGCCTTCGCCTAAAATACTTTCCAAGCCTTCTAATGCTCGTTCAACATCACCGGCGACACAACACTGAATATAATGATCCATCATTTCATAGGTTAGGCTGCCTGTCACTTGCATTGCATCTTCCAGTGTTACTTTTTCATCACTAAAGGAAATCGTTTGATCCAAGATACTCAAGGCATCTCGCATCCCACCTTCCGCAGCACGTCCAATCACATAAAGGGCTTGTTCCTCATAATCGAGAGCCATTTCCTGCATGATATGGGCCATATGATCGACGATATCTTGCGTACTAATTCGCTTAAAATCAAAGCGTTGCGTCCGTGAGATAATCGTTAACGGAATCTTGTGTGGTTCAGTCGTTGCTAAGATAAAAATAACATTTTGTGGCGGTTCTTCCAAGGTTTTTAAAAGTGCATTGAACGCGCCTGTTGATAGCATATGAACTTCATCAATAATATAAACTTTGTACTCGGCTTGTGTCGGTGCATACTTTGCTTTATCACGAATATCACGGATTTCTTCCACGCCATTATTACTCGCCGCATCAATTTCAATGACATCATTTAAACGACCTTCCGTAATGGCTACACAGGTTTCACAAACATTACAAGGTTCACCATCTTGACTATGTTTACAGTTAATCGCTTTAGCGAAAATTTTTGCGGCACTGGTTTTACCTGTACCACGAGGGCCAGTAAATAAATAGGCATGAGATGTTTTCTTTTGCACTATCGCATTTTTCAGTGTCTGAGTAATTGCTTTTTGTCCTACTACGTCATCGAAACGTTGTGAACGCCAGACCCGATAAAGTGCTTGATAAGCCATTTTTTACCCTCCCTTATTTTTCATTCTTATCTATTATACGTGATTTTTAGTCATTCGGCATCTTTTTTCTTTTAATGAGTCACTGGCGCAACCATTGCTAAAAAAGCCGCTTTTCCTTCACTTGTTTCTGCAAACGCACTGGCTTCTTTTAATCGCTGTTGATACGCTGAAGCGACAGTTTCAAGTGCCTGCGTTTTCTGGTTGTTCCAAGTCGTTAAACCTTGGACTTCTGCTAACGTTAACGAAGGCTTTGCTTGAGGTCGACTAAAAATTAAGTCCATGACATATAAAAGTTCTTTTCGTCGGGCAACGATTTGTATCTCATCCGTGGGCAGTTTTAGCATTTGCCATTGCTCAAAAATATCATTTGCGGCTTGGGCAACTTCTGACGCATTCGGTCCCTCTAGGCGAAATGTCGCAACTGGCCAATTCACCATTCCTGCGTTGATTAAAGAATAGTTAGCTAACTCAACATATTCTGAAATGCTCGCTTCGGCTAATGGAAATTGTTGCAAACCCGTTTGATAATAGACATGCTCATTTTGTTCAAAGTCAGCATCAATCCCAGCAAAATAATGAGGAAAGACCTCAACAATTTTCAATAATTGCTGAAAGGTCTTAATTGAACGTTTCACTGCCTGATGTTTTTCAAACGCAATCACACCTTGTTGCTGATATTGTGCCTGTTTTACAAAGGAAAACCCCCAGCTTTCTCCATCTAAGTTCATTCGAATCACTCGATGGTTCGTAGTCGCAGGAAATTGCTGACTTCCCTGGTAGCCTTCTGTTGCCATGCACCATTCACAGCGGGGATAGCTTTGTGCAGAGAGCGTTGCTTTTGGCGCCTCACTGTGGACCTTATTTGCTAAAAAATCACCATAGACTGTTGAAAAAACAACAGGTTTTTCCTGTTCAATGACCGTACCGTTTTTTTGACAAAGTTGGTAAAAATACTCGGTAGCCTCTTGTGGCTCTTTGGCATAATGTTGTGCAAAAAAAGCATTAACCACAGAAGGTGGCGGTGTTAACAAATCCATCAATTGCACCATGAACTGTTCTTTTTGTTGCTCTGTTTTTACAAGTTGGTTGGCACTCGCAATTTGACACAATTGTTCCGCCAAATCAGCGGCGGGTGTTGCCACAGGCCGTATGTCTACTTCGCCTAATTCTTGTTCACCAATCATTGATAATAAACGGTTCTGAAGATATAAGCGATCCAATTCCATCCAACCACCTGCTTGAATAGCAAGTGTGGTAAAATCGGCAATCATTTGACTCGTGGTCATCGATTCATTCCTCCTATTACTTTTCTTGATATCCATGTGGATGAGCTTGGTGCCATTGCCAAGCGGTGGCGATAATGTCCTTGACCTCAGTTATTTCTGGTTGCCAGCCTAAAACTCGTTTGGCTTTTTCACTAGAAGCAATTAACGTACTAGGATCCCCTGCTCGGCGTGGCGCGATTCTCGCAGGAATTTCTTGACCTGTCACTTCGCGTGCAGCATCTAACATTTCTTTAACAGAATAACCGTTGTTGCTACCCAGGTTAAAGACGTCACTTTCGCCGCCATTTTTCAAGTATTCTAAAGCCAAAATATGTGCTGCAATCAAGTCTTCAATGTAAACATAATCTCGAATGCACGTGCCATCTGGTGTATCATAATCATCCCCAAAAATACTTAGCTCTGCTCGTTGGCCCAATGCCACTTGTAAAATAATTGGCACAATATGCGTTTCTGGCGTGTGATCCTCACCAATTGAGGCATCTTTTTTTGCTCCCGCAACATTAAAATAACGCAAAGCAACATATTTCATTCCATAAGCGTTGTCGCACCATTTCATGATTTTTTCCATCATTAATTTACTTTCCCCATACGGGTTTTTAGGATTCGTTGGGGTTTCTTCTGTAATAGGCATTGCTTTTGGTTCGCCATAAGTGGCCGCTGTGGAAGAAAAAACAATATGTTTCACTCCGAATTCTTGCATGACTTCCAAGGCAATTTGAGTGCCGTGAACATTGTTATTGAAATACATTAACGGTTTCTCCACGGATTCTCCTACTAAAGAATTGGCCGCAAAGTGCAACACCCCTTCAATTGATTCCTTTTCAAAGACACTACGTAAAAAAGCTTTATCACGAATATCGCCTTCATAGAAAGTCGCTTGTTCATGAACTGCTGAACGATGTCCCGTTAATAAATTATCAACAACCACAACGGCATATCCTTTTGAAATTAATTGATCGACGGCATGTGAGCCAATGTAGCCTGCGCCACCTAATACTAAAATAGACATAAATACGCTCCTTTTTCTCTCTAATTTCTTTTTCTATTGTACCATTAAATAAGGTTTACTTCTGAATTATTTCATTTTGTAAACAGGATTTAATTTGGCCATTTCTCCTTATTCATTTTTCCTATAAAAATATAGAAAAGACTTGGTAAATTTTAACAAATCTCTAAATTAGTCGTAGAGTTTATGAAAAATCATTGTAACTATTGGATTTTTTTGCTTTTTTCCGTCATAATAGAAACAAATACAATTTGAAAGAAGGAATGAACGATGAAAAAATTTGTATCAGGTATGTTAGTCGGTACTGCTATCACAGTTGCTGCTTTAGCCGGTGTGGCTACAACTATTAAAAAAACAGTCATTGATCCAATTGAAGAAAAAGAAGATATGATTGAAGAAAACCGTAAAAAAGCGATGCGTAAACGTATTGCACGTTAAAAATAGCTGTGACGTTGAGATAAAAAATCTAACGGCAAGAAATCAACAGGAGCGCTTCTGGCTTGGTTGATTCTCTTAAGCATAACAAGTGGTCATCCATCAAAGCGATGGATGACCACTTGTTATGCTTTCTTTTTTACCAAAGGAGCTGACTATTTTTCTTAACTATTAAAAATAGTAGCAGCAATCCGATCCATATCACGCATATTCCAAGGATCCACACCAGGACGAGCTGCAGCGGCTGTTAACCAATGAATACCTTCTGTTGGAATACCACAACTAAAAAGGCCTGTCGCCACCTGTCCACCTTTTGTGATGACTTGATTCGTGGCAGGCACAATCAAGAGTGCGCCTGTTTTGACTATTTGACCATCAGCTAATGCCAGTTGATGGAGCGTAGCTAGCTTATCGGCTAACAACTGCCTCGTTAAAGGATTCAAACTTTTTTCATTATTAACTTTGGGAATGCGTGCTTCAATTAAAAAGTGACTATTATACCGATTTTCCGGAAATAAATTAGCATAAGTAATAAATTGACCCGCTTTCATTTCGACACGCATTTCTGGCCCCAGAATCGTAACCAATCCCAGTTCAACTAACGCCTGTAGCTCTTCTGTTCTTTCAACAGAAGGTCCCACTGACAAAAAGGTATTCAACGGGGTAAACCAATGCCACAACCACTTTTGACTCTCGTCATTCGTTAATAACCCTTCATCCAAAACAAAGCGAATCTGATCTCTTAAATCTTTTAAACTGTCTAAAGCAGTGGTCAAAGGACCGCTAAGATTGCCTTTCTCTGCTTCTTGAATATCCCATTTTAAATACTCTAGTAAAAACGAACGAAAACTTTCATGAGTGGTTTTCTTTGTTTCAGGATGTTCTAACGCTTGCCAATCAAACCAATCTTGTTTTTCAAAGTGGGCTAGGCTTTCCGGCGCTCCCTTGGTTTGAATAAACAGCTGTTGAAAGGCCTCTTTAGAAAGATGCGGATATTTTTCTTCGATTAAGCAAGTGTAATACACATATTCCACTTCTTTTTTTAAATACCCAAAAAACTCTGCGCCTGTAACCTGTCCTTTTTTACGACATTCAGCTAAATACGTTTCGGTTAAAAAAACAGGCTGATAGGTTTCCCCGTAGCCTTTTTGATTAATCCCTCGAGGATGAGAAGGAAAACCGCGACCAGAACCAGCAATAATAATAGGCTCTCTTCCAGAAGGTTTATAACGTAAGTGGCCATTTTGACGAGAAAAAACACCCCCGCGGCCAATCGTCAAGGCAGATAAATAGTCAAAAAATGCCAAACCTAAGCCTTTTAACACAACGGGTTGTTTTGCAGGTATATTGGCAAGTGCCAATAAAGCATCCGCCGCATTTTTAGGAGAAGAATAAAACAAACGATGCTCCTTGGCGTAGTCCGCAAGCTCTTGTTCAACAGTCGTTAATTCATTTTCTTGGTGACCCAAAGCTAAAATTACTTTGTCTGCCGTAAACTCAATGGATTGGGTGTACACATAATAGTTATCCTCTCCTACCCGTACAGCAGTTACTGGCTCTTTAAAAAACGTCAGCGATGTTTGTTCGTTACACCGCGTGGCTAAATACGTATAAAACCATTTTTGGTACATGCCATAAAAAGCCCTTGAGCAGTGATCATTCGGTCCAAGGCGATGACATTCTTTCAACAACTCAAGATAATTATAGGGTTGTTGCTGTTGAATGTACTGCGCAGCTTCTGTTTGGGTCCATTCATAGAGAGTGGGTCCCTTGACAATTGGTCCTTCGCCACTAAAAGATTCATCTGTAAATAAAGTGACTTGACTAATCACGGTGTTCATTAATAAATAATTAGGTTGCTCTGCTCGCCAAATTTTCCCACCTGGACCGTATGGATCAAACAACGTGAGCTGAACATTTATTTCCGTTTTACGAGCCCATTCAATGACTCGTTCTGCAGCTGATAAGCCTCTGGGTCCAGCACCTACAATTGCAATTTTCATCCAATCACCTACTCTATTTTTCTAATAATTCTTTTAAGACAACCGCTTGATTATGCACTGTATCTTTCGCCCCATAGACCAGCGTGACTACTGGCTGATTTTTTACAATCGTCTGTAACTGCTTAAACGCTGTGGCAGTTGGCTCATGTTTCAATTCTTCTTGGTATTTTTGTTTAAACTCAGGATATTTATTTGCTTCATGATTAAACCATTTCCGTAGCTCTGTACTTGGGGCCACTTCTTTGAGCCATTCATCTAACTTTTCAGATTCCTTGGATTTTCCTCGTGGCCAAACACGGTCAACTAAAACACGGTAGCCATCTTGCTCTGTCGGTGCTTCATATGCTCGCTTGATTTGAATCATCTGCCTTCACCTCTTCTCTTTATTGTAGCTCAAAAAGTGAGGACTGACAAAAAGCAACATCTCTATTAAGCTTTCCTATACAAAAAGAGTTGGTCTCAATGAAGACCAACTCTTTTTGTTATTAACTATTTCTCTTTTTCACTTTCCCAGTCCAGCCATCATAGCCGCCTTTTAAAATATAAATATCAGTATAGCCATTTTTGCGTAATAAATTAGCTGCTCGGATACTTAAAGCTTTCTTCTGATCATAAAGATAAACAGGTTGATCCTTACGAAGAGAACCAATTGTTGTTTTTAACATGCTGTATGGCATGCTGCGCGCCCCTAAAATATGCCCAGCATCAAATGTATCTTTCTCACGAACGTCAATCACTTGTGCTTTACGCATTGTTTCTTTAAATTCTTCTTCCGTCAGCATTTTTGCTGAACGTTTCACCATAATTTTCAAATATAATTCATTGAATACCATCGCTAGTACAATAACTAGCAAAATGCCATTGATTACCCATAAAATACTCATTCTAAAAAGCCCTCTCTATTTCTCTTTTGAAAATTGTAATGCTAGTGAAGCGGCACCAATGACGCCGGCCTCATTACCTAGCTCTGCTAATTTGATTTTTGTACTATTTCGAACTTGCGGGAAGGTAAATTCTTGGAAATATTTTTCGACACGACTACGTAAAAATTCTCCTGCTGCAGAAACACCTCCACCGATAACCACGCTATCTGGATTTAACGTGTTACCTAAGTTCCCTGTGGCTAAGCCTAAATAGAAACAAACACGATCCACAACCATTAAAGCAAAATGATCGCCTTTTTCAGCAAATTCAAAAACATCTTTACTCGAAACATCTTGTCCATCATCAATCGCTTGTTTCAGTTCAGAGTCACCTGCAAACTCTTCTGATAAATGACGTGCAACACGAACGACACCAGTGGCACTAGAAACAGTTTCTAAACAGCCACGTTTCCCACAGGTACAGTCAAAGCCGTTAGGATCAACCGTCACATGCCCAACTTCACCAGCACAGCCAGCAACACCGTGGAGCAATTCTCCCGCTGCAACAATGCCTCCGCCGACACCTGTTCCTAAAGTAATAAAAATCACGTCGGGATTGTTTTCCCCCGCGCCTTTCCAACGCTCACCTAAAGCGGCAACATTGGCATCATTATCTAAGGCAAACGGAATTCCTAAAGCAGATTCGATTTGTTCTTTGACAGGCTGTACAGTCGTCCAGTTTAAATTATAGGCACCTACAACAGTTCCTTTTTCAATGTCGACACTTCCTGGTGTTCCCATACCAATTCCCACAAAATCTTCTTTTTTCATATTATAAAGATCTATACGGTGACGAATACTTTCAATAATTGATGGCACAATATGCTTGCCATCTTCTAAAATATTCGTTTCAATACTCCATTTTTGTTGAACAACGCCATCGGTTGTTAAAATAGCAAATTTGATGGTCGTTCCACCTAAATCAATCCCAATAATCTTCTTATCCATTTAGTCGATTCCTTTCTGCTTCCCTCTAGATTCTTCTATTCGATGCTCTCTTTGCAAAATATGCCGGGCCTGTAAATACGTATCTCGGTCTACCAATTGACCTTCATACAATTTTTTTAATTCAATCATCATTAACTCAATATCATAAATCCGTGCACCGACATAAATATACATCCCAAACTGTTTAAAAAGTTGTTGTACATCATATAACGTTTCCATACGAAAACACTTCCTTATTATACAGGTAAACCGTATTTTTTAAAACCCAATAACAGACAAATTACGACAAGAAAAATAAAAATTAACGTGGCCATAATTCGCTCGTGCTTATTAAATGCTTCTTCACGATTTGGAACAGCAAAAGTCGTCGCTACTAATAGTCCACCAATTAGACCGCCAACATGACCCATCATATCTACAGAGCTACTAAACAAGTTAAATAACAAATTAATCACAATAAACATTGAATAGCGTTGCACCATATACATAATCGCTGGATTGTCTCTAAAATGGCGTCCTAAAATAACAAATGCGCCAAACAAACCAAAAAGCGCTGTACTAGCACCCGCTGAGACACTGTTGGGTGTCCCAAAGGCAAAACTGGCGATATTTCCAGCAATCCCACTCAATAAATAAATTCCCAAATAGCGCCAATGCCCATAAATTGCCTCAACCTGTGCGCCGATATAATAAAGAGTAACCATATTCAAAATAATATGCATAAACCCAATGTGAAGAAACATTGGCGTGATAAACCGCCAGTATTCATGATTTTGAGCTACCAGTGGACGAACCATTGCTCCCCAATTAACTAAGTTTAAAATATTTTCTGATCCTCCAGTTAATTCCAATCCAAGGAAAACAATGATTGAAATACCTAAAAGGGCATACGTAATGAACGGCTGATTTTTTAGCCGTTTCAATTTCATTTCTGTTTGATAATTCATTCCATTCCTCCTATTGTATAAATAATTGTTCGATTGGCTGATCAAACGCTTCTGGTTGCCATTGCTCATGGAGTTGTTCACTAAAAACTAAACTACATGAATGGCCCGAAAAATGTTCCAAATAACGATCATAAAAACCACCGCCGAAGCCTATTCGATAGCCAGCACGATTGAAAACAATCCCTGGCACAATCAATAAATCAATCGCTGTAGCTGTTATTTCTGCCGCTGTTAACGGAGGTTCTTCCACGCCAAATGCACTGGTGTCATAAACCGTCTCTGGAAAGACTTGATAAAAGTGCATTTTGCCTCCTTTAAATGTTCGCGGCACCGCCACTTGCTTGCCCTCTTGCATGGCCCGTTCGAAAATTGGCTGTGTTGATAATTCTAGCGGTAACGACCGAATCATTCCGATCGTTTGTGCTTGTTGCCATTGCTGACTAGCAAACAACTGTTCATAGAGACTTGATTCTTTATGTTGTTTAATTTCTGGATGTTGTTTTAGCCATTCCAGGGCAGTTAAGCCCACTTTTCTCAACTTGTTTTTCTCCATGTACACCTTCAACCCCTTTTCTGTTAAGTTTATAGAAAGTGTTCTTAAAAAACAAGCTGATTCCCCTTTTCTCTTTGAAAAATCCCGTTATTTTTCTAACGTTTTTGACGCTTCTTTAAAAAAGTCAACAACCAAATCCATTGTTTCTCCTTTCACTAAATGCCGCTCACCGATTTCCGTTATAAATTGCGTATTTCTCGCATACGTTTTCCCAGACACTAATTGTTCAAAATCATCCATGTCTTCATAAGGAATTTTTTCATCTTCCGTTCCATGCCAAAACAGCATCGGTCGTTCTTGTAGTCTTTCTGGCGTTTGTGATAAATCGTATTGATGCACCCAACTTAGCAACAGTGGCAAGTCTTTAGGTACAAAAATAGCAAATTCTTTCGCCCGTTGAATCACTCGCTGAATATAGCGCGCCGGATAGGGTGTTCCCATTAAGCAAGCAGCAGCTTGAATCTCAGGATGTTGGGTCATAAGAGCGCTAGTAGTAATACCGCCCATGGATACACCACCCACGCCAATCCAATTTTCTTTAATCAACCCTAATTTATGAAAATGATGGATAATTACTGGAAATTCAATCAAATTATATTGAATGCTACTCCAAAATGTAATCGATGGAATCGTGGAAATAGGTCCTGTTTTTCTTTCTCCGTGGTTCATGGCATCTGGTAAAATGACCCGAAACCCCTCGTGTGCTAATTTTCTCGCTTGTGTTAAAGATAATTCTTTAGCTGATTGCCAACCATGATAGTAAACAATTAAAGGTAATGCTTCGTTTTTTTGCTCTTCTGTTGTCACTTCTAATGCTGGAATTTTTGCTATGTAGCGATGTCTAATACTGATTTTCATTCATGATTCCTCCATTATAAAATATCTTCTCTTATTTTACCGTTTTTTGATAAAACCTGCTCTTTATATGATTTATCAAAAAAACACAAAATATGCGAATTCGCATTTTCCTATTTTATTACTTTCCGTTATAATCATTTTATTAAATACAAAGGGGTGTTTTTATGGTTAAAATTGAGGAAAAAGGCAAAGTAACATTTGGACAAGCTTTTAAAGATTATTTTCGTGGCTATGTTGATTTTAAAGGTCGGACCACACGTGCTGGTTATTGGTGGATGACATTGGTATTAAGCATTTTAGCACTTATTTTTTATATTGCCATTGTCGGCAAAGCCGTGTCAGCAATTTTAGCAGCTGAATATTTTGAAACCTATGATTTTGGAAACTTATTACCGTTGATGCTTTTTGCACTTGTTTTATGGTTAGCTTTATTATTACCAACGTGGGCAATGTGTGTACGTCGGTATCGTGATGCTGGGATGACAGGTTGGGGCGTGCTTGTTTTATATCTACTTTCTATTGCCTGTAGCTATACACAAGTTTTCTCTGTTATGTCAACACTGAAATATGACGTTCAAACAGATACTGTGATAACAGGTGGCAGTCCCGTCTTCTTATTTTTCACTCTTGTGATTAGTCTGTTTTTCTTCTTACTAACAGTCTTACCGACAG
The DNA here is from genome assembly GCF_050558155.1 of Enterococcus sp. DIV0294. Classification (NCBI taxonomy): domain Bacteria; kingdom Bacillati; phylum Bacillota; class Bacilli; order Lactobacillales; family Enterococcaceae; genus Enterococcus; species Enterococcus sp. DIV0294. The sequence goes on from NZ_CP187889.1 coordinate 2,284,149, forward strand.
ATAAACTAACAACAACTAGCCAAAATAGCGTCTTACGCTTCTTCTTCCGTTACAAAGAAGTGAAGTAAGGAAAAGTTTTAAGCCTTTCTTTTAAAAGAAGGGCTTTTTTCTTATTTTAAAATCTTTATGATAAAATAAGAACTAGTCTAGTTAAAAAAATGGAAGGAGAAAATATGGCTACTTTTAAACGGATTCTGAATCTAGAAAATTATATTTTTACTTTTTTTATTTTATTTGTCTTTTACGGCGCAATTAACTCTCCCTATTCGCTGGTGAAAATTCTTTGGGAAAAGCCTAAGCACTTGCTTGTTTTACTTCCTCTATTAATTATTCTATTGTTGATTATTTATAAAAACAAAAAATTTCTTTACACTAAGATTCAAGCGCTCTGGCACTTAATAAAAACCCATGATCGTGTGGTTATTATTGGTAGTTTGATCAGTTTATTTTTACTGCAACTTTTACTCCTGATGCAGATTACTGTGCCGATTGGCTGGGATGTTTTTGACAACTTTCATAGTATTACCACTGAAAATAAGGATTATTCAAAAATCGTACTTTCTTTAAACCCCAATAACGAATTTTTCTTTTTCATGATGTATTACCTGAATAAATTTTTGCGTTTCATTGATGTAACAGGGAGCTGGAGCAATACTTGGTTTAGTTGGCAAGTGGTTAATTGCTTGTTTATTAATAGCAGTTTATTTCTCTTTTATCATGCCTCTAAACGTGTCTTTAATCCATTAACGGCCTTCGTTGCTTATAGTTTATTTTTTCTTTCTTTCGGATTGTCTCCATGGTTACTCACGCCTTATACAGATACGGCCGTCTTATTGTTCATCAACCTAGTCTTTTTTGCATATAGCCTTTTTGAGCAAGTTTCCCCTCCCTTCGTAAAATATTGTTTATTACTGTTTATTGGGATTGGCTTAGCTTGGTGTTTTTTAATGAAACCTTCGTCTATTATCTTTTTTATTGCATTTAGTTGTATCAAAGTGCTGCAACTTCTTTTAGTAAATCGGAACAAACAGTCTATCGTAAAATTAACCGTGGTTGCTCTCTTTTTACTGACTGGTTTCGCCAGCGCATATTATAGTTTTCAATTTTTTGTGGAAAAACAAACGATTACGGAAATCGATAAAGAACAAGCCAAGCCTTGGACACTTTTTGTAATGATGGGTTTGACGGGAACTGGCGGTTACAATGATGCAGATACACAAGCAGTAAATCAGTTGCCTACACAAGAAGCCAAAAAAGCTTATACCATAAAAATGATTCAAGACCGTTTAAAAAATAAAGGATTCTTCGGTTATCTCCGTTTTCTGGCTCAAAAAAATCGTCATAATACTGCCAATGGTGATTTTGACTGGGGTTGGGATGGCGGTGATTTAATCCCAGAAACACCTTCTAAAAATCGTTGGCAAGAACACTTGCGGTCACTGTATTATCCGCAAAATCAAAAAAGTAACTATCTACGAATTTATATGCATTTTTTCTATTTACTCACATTACTAGGTCTATTGTTCAGTATCCCTCTAAAAGATTCAAAAAATAACTACGCGATTTTAAAATTAGCTTTCATTGGAGCTATTCTGTATTTATTGCTCTTTGAAGGCGGCCGCTCTCGCTATTTAATCCAGTTTATGCCGTTTTGGTACTTGTTATCAGCGAGTGGTTGGCTGGGGTTGAGAGAGATTCGAAGATACAAAAAAATAGTAAAATAGAAAAGAGGATTGAGTTAAAAATGAAAAAAAGTTTACTGGGGTTGATTGTTTTTTTATCCTTACTGACCCTTACTTCTTGCAGAAATAAAGTGACCACAAAAGAGCTAATGGCAAACGAGTGGGCCGTAAACTCCAACGTTGATGAAGTAGTAATGATTGTATCATTCAGCGAAGATACCGCTACTTTCAAAATCAATACAGATGAACACACATCAACTGCAAAAAATGATTTGGAAAAAGCAGGCGAAGAATTAGGTAAACAAATTGCAAATAAAATAGAATACAAAGTCAAATACCATCTAAAAAACAATCAAATTCGTTGGGAAAATGAAGGAAAAGAAGTAGCTTACAAGATAAAAAAAGAAAAGCAAAATCTACTTTTCACTCCTACTAAGACAAACAATTCTGATAACCAAACAAAACTAGTTTTGAAACCTTACACAAAGAAAAGTATTGATTCTTCCACTCAAAAAGATAAAACGGAAGAAACCAGCTCTAATTATCAAAACGTCTCATCTGAAACAAACCAATCTACCTCTTCATCTACTACTAAAGAACCGCTACCACAAGTTAGCTTAGCTGATTTTATAGGCGGTTGGGGTATTCCTCAAAGTGATAACTTATTTTTTATAAATGCTGACGGAACACTCACTAGCATAACTCAATCGAATGTTCCTCTTCAAAATGTAAGTTTTTCTGTGGATGAGAATGGTAATCAAACAATGACGTTTCTTTTGAATAATACGCCCCGAACAGTAACGAAAAATAATGATGGTACTTTAACTGTTAATGGACAAATATACACTTATCTAGGTAATATTACGTTGGAACAATTAATTGAAAGAAATAATCAAACTCAACAAGTTTTTGAACAATCTGAACAGCAACCACCACAAAACTCTGATTCTCGTGAACAAATACAAAATTCTAAATCAGACCAACCTATATACGATACGGTACGAAGTGGTGAAGGTGGGCGACAGTTAGCCGAAAGAAATGGTTTAACCTTAGAAGAATTATTAGCATTAAATCCAGGCATTGAAACTTCTGTTTTTTATCCTGGTCAGTCATTACGAATTAAATAGAAATTTAGGTATACTAATAGATAATAGTCTATAAAAGTAGAACTGGACCATCTACCATTTACTTTGGGATACCAGTTGATGGCAATCAGTTTGACGAAGTGGAACTAGACCTTGTACCGACTGACTCAGCAAAAATTGCGACATTGGATATAGCAGTTGGTCATTGATTAATAGCATATATGGAATATACACAAAAATGTCTAAGGAGCCTAACATTCTTTCAAGAAAGAATGTTAGGCTCCTTTTATTCAGACAATTTCAGCCACTCTTTGCGATTGCAATAGGACATAGTTTTTACAAAGACAAAATGATAAAGCAAACCGTAAGCTAGCCCCAACATATTTAACAAAATTCTTAAGTAAAAACTTGTTTCTAGCCCAAATATCATAGAAGCTGCCATGATAGCACCAACACAATTGAAAATCGTTTTACTTTTATAAGATGTGCATAAGCCTAAACAAAGTCCTCCTAAAATACCAAGTAGGTTCGTTGGTATATAAAATAACAAGATAGCCGATACTAGAGAACCAATAACGACCCCTATTATTCGTTCTTTTGCTCGTTCAGACAATTTAAACGTATCATACCCAGAAAATAATGACGAACTAGCAAATGTTGCCCACATAAAGCGGTCAATCTGAAGGTGCGTTCCTATAAAAAGTAATAAGCTAATGCCTAAAGCGTAATAACCAAACCAAATATTTCTTTGATTAAAAAAACCATTTTCTGTAACCATCTGTATAAAAGTAATCTCTTGATCCAACTTTTTATGTTTCACATGATAAACAAAAGCTAAAAGTAGATAAGCAAACACTAATACAAAGAAAGTTTGTTCTAATTGCTGAAACGATTGATAGTGAACCGTGCCAACTAAATATAAGTAGGAGAACGTATACAAGCCAGGATTACCCATTTTAGGGTTTTTACCAGTTAAGAAAAACAATGCCAGCAAGCAGATAAAATGAAGACCCCATTGTAAAAATGATACAGAAATCAGTGAAATTAGTGGACTAACTCCTAGAATTGTTAACACGATTCCTAAACTAAGCAAGGCCTGTTTTTCCCTGTAGCCATATGAGACGAAGCGGATACTCAACAGCAAACAAAATAATACAATTGAAAAAGGCGCTACAGCTTTTCCAAAGAAAAAAGTAATCGTCGACACCCATAAAATCGCAAACGAAACTAATAAGATATCCCTTATTAACAAGGCGCGCCAAAAATATCTCCGCTGTTTTTTAGTGTCCGCTTGATGAATTTTTTGTTTTAAAATAAATGGATCTAACTGCAATAATTGATAAAAAGTCACCTAAAATCATCTCCTAAAAATCGACTCTTCTCAATTCATTATTCCAACTTTTCCTTCTATGAAATCATAAGAAAAGTAGTTGTGACGAACATTTTACTACAACTTTTTTTCTGAATCAATACATGCTTTATTTCTTAATTCAATACCTCTCCCGATACGATTTGCTTACTTCATAAAAAATAAGCCTAGAAAAAATCAAAACGATTAATTCTAGACTCAAAATTAAATAACTGTTGAACAAAAGCTAGCACTTTTTTACATAAACTTTTCCAACAGATCCATTTCTTTTTCTAATTCTTTTTCATCATACTTATCATACTTACCAGCTTCGTGTGCAATTTTTTTAATCTCATGAATGGCTTTTTTCTCAACAATCCATTTCTTCATACTATGTTTTTTTGTATCCTCATCTAGCGAGCTCAACTCTTCTAAACTTGCATCCAATTTGTTCAAAACGTCGGCAATTTTTGCTAATGCTTGCGCTTCTTTTTCTTCATAGTTTGACATAATAGACACCTCTTCTTAAGTATTTTTCTACTTTAAGTGTACGTCTCTGTCGTTTTATTTGCAACTAATAACTCAACTGCTTCTCGGTACGGAGGATAAGGGATTCGAACCCTTGCACGATGTTACTCGCCTAACGGTTTTCGAGACCGTCCCCTTCAGCCAAACTTGGGTAATCCTCCCTCTACATTCCATCTACAAATGAACATGTAATGAATCAATAGATAAAAAGCCTAGACCCTTACACAACAAGGATTCTAGGCTCTGTCTAACTAAATTATTTAGTTTCACGGTGTAAAGTAACTTTTCTTTCACGTGGGCAATATTTTTGTTTTTCTAAACGATCAGGATTGTTACGTTTATTTTTATTTGTTAAGTAGTTACGTTCTTTACAAGAAGTACACTCTAAAGTAATGTTTACGCGCATGTTTTCCCCTCCTACTAATAATTGATCTTTCCAAGAGATTTCTTAGACTTGAATATCATACCATTTTTTTTGTCATTTGACTACCCTTTTGGGAAAATTTGTAAAGTAGAACTACTTTACAAATTTTATTTTTTGTACATTTCCATATACGCTTCTAAAACTTCTTTGGCAATCGTTTGATTTGGTTTGGAAGATTCATCATTTAAGTGTGGTAAAACAACGCTAATTGCAATTTCAGGATTTTCGTACGGCGCATAAGCCACCAAGTTACTATTAACCGTTGTATGGTTTACTCCATTAGCATCTGTTGCTTGCGTTTCGGCGGTCCCTGTTTTAGCAGCAATCGAAAACTTGTCTGATTTTAAACCACGTGCAGTTGTAAAAGGACTAGTTCCATTTACCACATTATAGAAACCTTGTTGAAGAATTCCTATCTGGTCTTCAGAAATATTCACCTTATTCAAAACTTTTGGTTCAATTTCTTTTAAAATTTTTCCTAAAGCTCCATTTTCATCATTGCCATAGATTCCTTCTACCACATGGGGTTGTACGCGGATGCCATTATTTGCGACAGTGGAAACGTACTGTGCTAATTGTAAGGCGCTATAGGTATCATATTGCCCAAAAGATAGGTCAAGAAGATTACCGCCTTGTGGCGCAGAAGACGAATCCTTAAAGTCCTTGTTTTGAATTCCTGTTGTTTCTCCTGGTATATCAATTCCAGTTTTCGTTCCCATACCATATTCTGCAAAAGCTTTTCTTAATTCTTTAAAGACAGTGTCATCTCCTACTTCATAAGGGAAAATCATATTGGGATAATAATTCACACCCATCATTTTAAAGACTAATTTCATCATATAAGCATTCGAAGAATATTCTAACGCTTGCTCCGCAGTTAATTGCATGGTTGTTCCGCCAGAAGCATTCCACCAAGAAGCTTTTGGATTACTACCTGCTAGTAAAATAGCTTCATCTGTTAAAACGTCATTGCCTTTAATGACGCCTGTTTCATAACCAGCTGTTAAAGTACCTGCTTTCACAACTGATCCAGGAACTTCAGAATTCAAAATAGGTGCTAAAGGATTAGGTGTGACTTCTCCAGTTGCTAAATCATGATGAAATCCGGACATCGCTAAAATAGCACCTGTTTGAGGGTTCATAGCAACGACATATGCATTTTCTGAGTATGGTCCAATGGTTTTGACTATTTGTGAATAGTTTCGTTGTAAAATTTCATCAACTTTGTTTTGGAAATTTGAATCAATCGTTAATTTTAAGTTGGAGCCTTTTTCCTCTTTGGAAATTGGGGTTTGTGAAACAATCTTTCCGTTATTGTCTAAAACGACTTCTGATTTTGCTTTTTTACCTTGTAGAACGTCTTCATATTGTTTTTCTAAATAGCTAGTTCCAACACGGTCATTTCGTGCATAGCCTTTTTTCAAATATTCATCGACTTCTTCGGCTGGCAATCCTTGTTTTTCAGTTGAAACGGTGCCCAACAGGCTACGTAATGCGCCACTTTGAGAATAATCACGCGTCCAATCAGTCCCTGTTGAAACACCAGATATTTCCGCTGTGTGTTCACCAATTGTCGCAATTTCACCTTCTGTTACCCCTTCATTCTTGATGAAGACCGTGTTCATTTGTGACGCTGCATTCATTCGTTTAAAAATCGTCACTGCTTGTAAGGTTCGGTCATCAAACGCAATTTCTTCAGGGGTGACTTTTTCAACGGCTTTGGCATATAATGTGCCTTCGTCCGTAATTTTGTTGCCTTTTTCATCTTCTTTATCTTGATCGGTTAAGCGGGCTTGGGCTGCTTTTAAATTTTCAGGATTCGCTAACCAATAATCTTTTTTGTCACGATCCGTTAAGTTTGGATCAACTGGAACGTTAATAAGTTCGTTGACTTTATTCGCAATCGGTAAAATATCTTTTCCTTCAATATTTTTTCCTCGTGTGTAAGTGATTGCTAAATTGGCTTTGTTAGAAACCAAGACTTTTCCTTGTGAATCATAAATTTGTCCTCGAGGGGATGGTGTCGTGATTTGTAGTGAAGAATTGGCAGTGATTTTTTTGTTAAACTCTTCTCCTTCTACAATCTGTAAATACCCTAAACGGACAATTAATGAAACAAATAAAGTGAATATCACAAAAAATAATAAGTTCAATCGAAAAGGAATATGTGGCTTTCTACCTCGTTGACTCTTTGCTGCGGCATCTGTTTTTTTTATTTTATCTATAAATGAGTTTTTCTTCATACCTCTAGTCCCTTCACTAAAAAGTTTCGCATTCTCATTGTAACAAAAAATAGTCAAAAAATCAGGATTATTCCCAGCTCTAAGGAAATATTTAATTATTTTGTTGTTGAAAAAAGTCAAAAGGACTTCTGAATTCAGAAGTCCTTTTGACTTTTTCTCTTTTTTTAACGGCTGTAATTGTGAACTTCAGCAGCCATGCTGTCAATGAAAATTGATAAATCTTCGACAGACGTTTCTTTGCTTCCATAACGACGGACGTTCACCGTTGCGTCTTCCATTTCTTTGTCCCCGACCACTAATTGATAAGGTACTTTTTGTGTTTGAGAGGCCCGAATTTTGTAGCCCATTTTTTCGTTACGATCATCGACTTCAACACGTAAGCCTTGTGCTTGTAAACGTTCTTTGATTTCATAAGCATACTCAGAATGCGCTTCTACAGAAACTGGGATAATAGTTGCTTGAATTGGTGCTAACCAAGTAGGGAAAGCGCCTTTGTAAACTTCTGTTAAGTAAGCCACAAATCGCTCCATTGTTGAGACAATACCACGGTGGATAACAACTGGGCGATGTGTATTTTCACCATCTTCGCCAACATAAGTTAAGTCAAAACGTTCTGGTAATAAGAAGTCTAATTGGATGGTTGATAATGTTTCTTCCATTCCTAAAGCTGTTTTTACTTGAACATCTAACTTCGGACCGTAAAAGGCAGCTTCGCCTTCTGCTTCAAAGTAATCTAATTCTAATTCATCCATGGCAGCTTTTAACATCGCTTGCGCTTTTTCCCACATCGCATCATCATCAAAATATTTGTCTGTATTATTTGGATCACGATAGCTTAAGCGGAAACGATAATCTGTAATGTTAAAGTCAGCATAGACTGCCACCATTAACTCCAAAGTACGTTTAAATTCGTCTTTAATTTGGTCAGGACGAACAAAAGTATGGCCATCGTTTAAAGTCATTTCACGAACACGTTGTAACCCTGATAATGCGCCAGATTTTTCATAGCGGTGCATCATCCCTAATTCAGCGATTCGAATTGGCAATTCGCGGTAACTATGAATGTCATTTTTATAAACCATCATATGGTGTGGACAGTTCATTGGACGTAATACCAGCATTTCGCCATCGCCCATATCCATTGGTGGGAACATATCTTCATGGTAATGATCCCAGTGACCAGATGTTTTGTATAATTCCACATCTGCCATAATTGGTGTATACACATGTTGGTAACCTAAGCTAATTTCTTTGTCCACAATATAACGTTCAATTGTACGACGAATGGTTGCGCCTTTTGGTAACCAGAAAGGTAACCCTGAACCAACTTCTTGTGAAACCATAAATAAATCTAATTCTTTTCCTAATTTACGGTGGTCACGTTCTTTGGCTTCCTCGCGCATTTTGATAAATTCTTTTAAATCTTTTTTATCGAAAAAGGCAGTGCCATAAATCCGTTGCATCATATGATTGTCAGAGTTTCCGCGCCAATAAGCACCAGCTACTGAAAGTAGTTTAAAGACTTGAATCCGTCCTGTTGAAGGGACGTGAACGCCTCGACATAAATCGACAAAATCGCCTTGATCATAGACAGTGATGATTTCATCTTCTGGCAAATCTGTAATTAATTCAACTTTGTAAGGATCATCAGCAAATAATTCTAACGCTTCTGCACGTGAGATTTCTTTACGAACGATTGGGTTATTTTCCTTCACAATTTTCATCATTTCGGCTTCAATTGCAGGTAAATCTTCCGCTGTCACAGGAGATTCCCCATTATCTGTATCATAGTAGAACCCAGAATCAATCGCAGGACCTACGCCAAATTTAATGTTAGGGAAAAGACGACGTAAGGCATTAGCCATTAAATGAGCTGATGAATGACGTAAAATTCCTAAAGCATCTTCATGATCAGGTGTCACGATTTCAAGCGAACCATCTTCTACGATAGGACGATCTAAATCGATTAAAACACCATTGAATTTACCAGCTAAAGCTTTTTTGGCTAAACTGTTGCTAATACTTTTAGCAACATCAAATGTTGTAATCCCAGAATCAAACGGTTTAACAGCCCCATCTGGAAAAGTAATGTGAATAGACATAATAAAATTCTCTCCTTTTAATTTTTTTGATTTGAAGCGTTTCATTGTGTTCCTGTTTTTCACAATGAAACGAAACAGCCACCTGTTCCCCTTGTTAAAAAACAAAAAGTCCTAGTATTCTAACGAATACTAGGACGAAAATATCGTGGTTCCACCTAATTTTGAACACAAATAATCTGTGTTCCTCTAGCGTGTTAACGGTGCGACCGCCTTTGTTTCAACAAAGGTTTCGAAAGTGGTCATCCCTTGTGCCAATCTGGAAAATTTTCAGCCAAGATTTTCCTCTCTAATAGATCGCGGGCAAGTTCAGTTGTCTTTCTCATCAATCATTTATGCACTTATTTAACCACTTATTTTCAGAAAAAGCAAGTGATTCAACAGAAATTCTCTGAAAACTTATTTTTTCCATTCGCCGCCTTGTGCATAGCGGTCTTTTTTCAATTCATTGACAATCACATGGATATTCTCTTTTGGTGCACCAGCGTTTTTTGACACAGCTTCTGTAATATCTTTGACCATATTAGTTAACTGTTCTTCTGTGCGGCCTTCAATTAATTCTACATGTACAAATGGCATCTTCGTTCCCCCAATTTAAATTGCTTGTTCTGTTTGTATCATAGAGCGGGTTATGACGCTTGTCAATAAAAAATTGGAGACGTCAGTCGTTACGGTTGACGTCTCCAATTTTTACTTTTCAGATACACAGCTGGACCAAAGTACGGTCTTGCCTAATATCTCTTTTTATACTTCTTCGCCGTAATCTACAGGTTTATCAAATTCACCTGGTGCATCATCATAGATATGTCCATAAATAATTACCGGCATTCCGTCATAGGATACATCAAAGATTTTTGAAACTTCTGTTCCTGGCGTATTGATACAGCCATTACTACCAGCATCGGTTTTAAAGGCTTCTTTATCGCCATACTTATCCAATTTATGGTCGGAGTCATGAATCCCGATTTGTGTGACAACGCCACCTTGACTTAATAACGGCATCCAATATTTTACTGGCACACTGTATCGAGAACCATCAAGCATTTGACCTTCTAAATTCACATCGGTTGTCCGATATAAAATTGTATGGAATCCTGGTACTGTTGCGGTTCCTTTGTTATATCTGCCAGTAATGACATCTGTGGTGACTATTTTTTTGCCATCAATGAAACAATACATTTTTTGATCTTTTAAATCAATTTCAATGTAATTATTGGCAATTTTACTATTTTCTTTGGTATCGCCAACCAACGGAGCAGTGATTGCATTCGTTTGTTCTTGGCTATTCAGCGCGTTTACTAGTAGTTCTTGCGTTTTGGCCCCATCAATCGACCAGCCATAACTTCCATTGTTTTTAAAACGACGTGTCGTACCGTGAACATCTGTAAATAAAACTGGTTGATTAGCAGAACCATATGTTGTTTCTAATTGTGTCACCCAAGTAGTTAGTTTTTCTTTGTTGATTGTGCCATCATCATTCAGCACGTTTTGAATTTGTGTTTTATCAAAGGCTACTTTTTCACCATTAATATCAACTGTAATTGTTTTATTTAACTTGTTATTGAGCGTTGTCAATGTCGCCTTTAACGTTTGATCCTCTTTTGTAATTTCAGGGGCTTTATAAAAATCTTTGGCATTATATTGATAGTTGCCTTTTCCCGCTTCAACATCCGCAATAATCTGCTGATTTAAGCGCTGTGTGTCCACTACTGTGCCTTGTTCTTCAGGAACAATTTCAAAAGTGCCATTGCCTCGACGGATACTCGCATTTTTGCTTGGTTTCCCCTCTGGAAAACTCAAAGTTGCTAATTTGGCTTCTAGTTCTTTTTTGAATGCCTCGTTTAACGGTAGCTTCACCTTGCTACTGTGTAAATGGTCTTTTAAAAATTTTTGATCCAATTGGTATTTTTTAGGAAGTTGAATTTTTTCTTCTTTTGTCCCCGTTTGAACCACAACTTCTTCGGTTTGATTAACTTGCGCTAATTTTTCTTCTGCAGCATTTACATTTAACCAGCCTACAGAAACTCCATTTACTTTTGTGGTTGGTAAAAAGTGACTTTGAAAATAAACATAGCTGCCCCCAGCAACCAGAGCTAGTCCAACCAAAGAAGTAATAATTACTTTCTTTTTATTATTTTTTCCTGATTTTTGACGACGTGTATTACGCATTTGCATTTCTTCTTTTTTCATTTGTTCATCCTTTATATCAATAATTTTAGGTTTATTTCTTAGAGACTAGGCAACAAACAACTGCGGTGATCTACAATCAAAAAAGGTTCCCTTTCTCTCGCAGATTAATTTTTTCAATTATACACTATTTTTATGTTGTTTTCAGCTTATTTTCCTTGTAAATCCTTTAATCTTAAAGAATTTGTATACTCTGTGACTTTTTTTGCTTCTTGTAAATGATACGTAAACTGGGCCATTTTAGCAAAATCCTGAGCGACGACGTCAAAAAAGGCTTGTGTCTTTATTAAGCTGTTCCAACAAGCTTCTTTACTAGAAAAATCCAGCAACGATGCTAATTGATCCATCGTGTCAGGAGTGACATAATTTTTCAGATACTTAAATTGTTTCCCAACAGAAATTGGCTCCGGTTCCTGCCAAGCCGCTTGCCAAGAAAGCAAGCGCAACAGTTCCTGCTGACAATATTCATAGAGATGTGTGACAGCGTAAAATAGTTCATTCCGACAAAGCCCCTTAACTACATACGTACTAACCCACCAAAATTCATTGCAACAATCGTTAAATTGCTGCTGATCCGGAACTGTTACTGTATAATTTTTATCAGATGCTACAGGTAAAGGCGGCAAATTTTCATCTTTGTCTAACAAGATAATTGCTAAAGAATCGCCTTCATGCCAATTATCTTTTTCTGCGAGAGGACACAACGTTAAATCGATACGTTGGCCATCTTCAAATAACATTAAAAATGTTTCCCGCGTCTTCGGTTCTGTGGGAAATAAGGTCATTTCCTTGGGACGTTGCATAATTAATGGTTGTCCAAATTTTGCTATCCACGTTGCTGTTTCAAAAAACTCAGCACATGGTTCTACAATATAAACAATGTCGAAATCTTGAAAACTATCTTTTGGCGCTTTCACATTCGTGCGAGAACCCACCATTCCCACAGCTCGAATGTGTTCTTCTTGTTTTGCTACATCCATAATAAGTTGAAACATTTCTTCTTCTGTACGCATGCATTCGCTCCCTCTCTTCAAAAGTTTCTATTAAAACATAGATTTTTTTATAAGTCTTTTGTTTTCTATCGCTTTTTCTATGGTACTTCGTATACACTAACATTACAAGGAGGGATGTTTCATGCATTGGTTAAAAATAACAAGTTTATCCATTGTCAGTTTTGGCTTTTGTATTCTTTTGATTTTAGGTCTACTTATTTTTACTGGCAAAAATACGCAACCCACCGATAAACCAGATGCTATTTTAATTTTAGGGGCCCGTGTTTTAGGGACGTCTAAAGAAACCGCACTGCCCAGCCGTGTTTTGCAAGCTCGGTTAGATGTTGCTATCCCCTATATTAAACAACACCCCGAGACACCCGTTATTGTTAGCGGAGGGCAAGGAGCAGATGAGCCGGCTACGGAAGCCGCGGTTATGAAACAATACTTGCTAAATAAAGGTGTTCCAGAAAAACAGATTCTCTTAGAAAATCGTGCCACACGCACCAAAGAAAATATTGTCAATTCACAAAAACTCTTTTCTTTTAAACGGTTAGTGATTGTTACTAGTGACTTTCACATGTACCGCTCGCAACTTTTAGCCAAGCGAGCAGGCATCTCAAATGTTTCAGGCATCACTGCGGCTTCTTCTTTTCCAAAAGATATCAAAAATTTTGGTCGAGAGCTGCTTTCTTTAGGCTATGCCTTACTCTTTGATTGGTAAAAGAGCGTCCTTCGCAAGACCATTTTGCGAAGGATGCTTTTATATTCTGTGGATTTGCTCACTTTTGTTCTCTTCTTCTTGTGTTTAAATTATAAAAATGATAACATATCTTTGTTAGCGCTTACAAATAGTATTTATTTTATAGGAGGAGAAAGTTATGGGGCATCAATTGAGCACTCATTTTTTTAACAAGAAAACAGGGATTATTTCAACTTTTTTAAGTTTGATACTTTTAGTCGGTGGGTTACTGTTTGCACTACCTGCATTTGAAGTACAAGCAGCATCAACTGTTACACCTAAAACAGTCATGTATGTAGAAGTAAACAACCACGATTTTAACAATGTGGGAAAATATACTTTAGCTGGAACCAATCAACCTGCTTTTGATATGGGGATTATTTTTGCAGCCAATATTAATTATGACACGGTCAATAAAAAACCTTACTTATATCTAAATGAACGGGTCCAACAAACTTTAAACGAAGCTGAAACACAAATTCGTCCAGTTCAAGCACGCGGCACTAAAGTCCTATTGTCTATTTTAGGCAACCATGAAGGTGCTGGCTTTGCTAATTTCCCAACTTACGAAAGTGCGGATGCCTTTGCAGCTCAATTAGAACAAGTCGTTAATACGTATCATTTAGATGGTATTGATTTTGATGATGAGTATGCTGAATACGGAAAAAATGGGACGCCTCAACCAAATAATTCTTCGTTCATTTGGTTACTTCAAGCCTTAAGAAATCGCTTAGGCAATGATAAATTAATTACTTTTTATAATATTGGACCAGCGGCTGCGAACTCTTCAGCTAATCCTCAAATGAGTTCTTTAATTGATTATGCTTGGAATCCTTATTATAGTACCTGGAATCCGCCACAAATTGCGGGGATGCCTGCTTCTCGTTTAGGTGCTTCTGCCGTTGAAGTTGGTGTCAATCAAAATCTAGCTGCGCAATATGCTAAACGTACAAAAGCGGAGCAATATGGTATTTATCTAATGTATAACCTCCCAGGAAAAGATTCATCTGCGTATATCTCGGCGGCGACACAAGAACTTTATGGTCGAAAAACGAACTATTCACCAACTGTTCCAACACCTTAATTATTATCTCGTGTCTACAAGCGCCAACATGTAAAGAGTTAAAAGCCAGCTTACTACAAGCTGGCTTTTTGGTATCTTGAGCGAATAGTTTTACACAAAAAAAGACCCGCCCTTTGGGTAAGGACGGGAAAGGAGTTAAAAATGAAAAAGTGTTTTGTGTTGTTAAGGTTGTTTGTTGATATGCTTATATCTTACAAACTAAATGTGAAGATTTTGTGATCATTTCATTTTTATTTTGCTACTTTTATAGGAATTAAATAGATTGCCACTAGACTATCTTTAGTTGCCTCGTGCATCCGTTATTCTGACTGCTCCTTGTGGTGATACTCTGTAAAAACCGACAGTCCCTGTCCCTCCATTTGCAACCATCTGTTTCGATTGGGCTCTAAAAAAGAAGTCATTTCCATTCATACCCAAAAATCCAAGGTTCGTATCATTATTTTCTGCATCAGTCAGTGTCTTTCTAATATATGTCTCTGCTTTTTCTTGTGTATCGATGATTTTTGCCTCTTCATTTTGGTCTTGATTTTCCTCTTCAGAAGAACGATAGTAATACTCTTCCGCAGGATAATTTCCACTATCTTGAGTAATTAACAATCGTGGTTTCGTCTTATCCGATTGGTCGCCGTTAGGATTTTCAACACCAATTTTATATAATAATAACGCAGCACCAGTAGGCCCCCACCTAATACTTAAGCTTGTAATTGGTCGCGACTCATCAGTAGGTGAATCCTTCGTAATCATTCCTCCGGTATTTGTACTACCATCAGGATGAATGATCAAACTCTCTCCTTTACCATTTTTCCATGTTCCAACTAAAGTAGTAAAATCGCCAGCATTAATCGCTGTAGTATCTAAATCAGCTGTGGTTAGCTGACTGTTGTTTTCATCAGCTGCAGACTCTTCACTTTTCACTGATTCGTTAGACTCGATACTGCTACTCGCTTGTTCATTTGTCTTATCAATTGTTTCACTCGTTTTTTCATTCGTCTCTTCAACTTTAGAGGATGCCTCCGTTGAAGCGGTTACTTTCTTTTCTTTTGGTTCCCGACAAGCAGTTAATGATAAAACCGCTAGCCCGACAAAAAACGCTAGCATTCCCTTTTTCACGCCTATTCACCCCGTTCAATGATCTATCTTACTAGACTATTGTACTATTAATTCAACTGTTTAGACAAATATTTATGGAACAGACAAAAGTTAATCCTGTCATTGAATGCTTTGTGTCACATGGACCTATCAATCAACTTTCTTTTTTCTATGTATTATATGAAAAAAAGTGAGCCATCAGTCAAAATGACCGATGGCTCACTTTCTAAATCTTCAAATAAATGAACAAATGGATTATTCAGGTAAATCTACATTATGATGGACTTTTTGAACATCTTCTAAATCTTCTAAAACGTCTAACATTTTTTCAAAGTTCGCTAAATCGTCGCCTTCTAATGTTACTTCGTTTTGTGGAACCATTTCTAACTCAGTAACCGTGAATTCTTCAATGCCTTTTTCTTTTAACGCTTCTTGTGCATGGTGGAAATCTTCTGGTTCTGTGTAAACGATAATTTGACCGTCTTCTTCAACAACATCGCGAACATCAATGTCTTTTTCCATTAAGTATTCTAAAATTTCATCCGCATCGTCACCAGCAAAGCCAATGATACCTGTATTATCAAACATGTAGGAAACAGCACCGCTGACACCCATGTTTCCGCCGTTTTTACCAAATGCGGCCCGCACATCTGCTGCTGTTCGGTTCACGTTGTTCGTTAAAGCATCAACAATGACCATTGAACCATTTGGCCCAAATCCTTCATAGCGTAATTCAGAATATTGTTCATCTGCTGAACCTTTTGCTTTTTCAATAGCGCGATCAATAATATGTTTTGGTACATTGTATGTTTTGGCGCGTTCGATTACAAACCGTAATTTTTGGTTTGCATGAGGATCAGGGTCTCCTGACTTCGCTGCTACGTAAATTTCAATCCCGAATTTTGCATAAACACGGCTATTGTTTGCGTCTTTGGCAGCTTTTTTCTCTTTAATATTTGCCCATTTACGGCCCATATTCTCACTTCGCTTTCTCTGATTTGTTGTTAGTATCTTATCCCTTGTTTATTATACTGGGGAAACTGATTTTTGTTAAGTATTTTTTAGGTATCTGGCGAAAATCGTAAGGGAAACCGACCAAAATTTTGTTCTTTTAAAGAAGAATCTCCCATCTGGTATAGTTGATTGGCGCGAATATCTAACGAAAGCATTGCGCGGTTTTCTTTAGATACTTTAGAAATTACCGGCAATTGAATCTGTGCTTTGGTTTCTTTTAGATAAGCTTGTCCCTTTGGCGTAAATCCTAGCACATGGAGATAACTGTTTTGCCAAACAGTTTCAACTTCTTCTTTGGTCATATTTAACAATATATAAGTTGCTAATCGTTGCAACCTTGTCCAAGTATAACGCTTCGTTTTCATACGTTCCATTAATTCGTGAAAAGAACCTGCTGCTTGGATTTGATCTTTTAGTCGATATTCAAGTCCTTCCGTCATTTGGTAAATGGCTTGTAACTCTTCTAACGAGGATTGAACAATTTTATACTTTAGGAAGGGCCAATAATTTTCCCATGAAATCATTGTCTGTGTTTGTAAATGTTGTGCGGTTATAGAAGGAACCGTTGGCAGCACTTGCGTTATTTCTTGTTGAAAAACACTTTGCCTAATCGCCGTGGCGCTAGCAACTTTCCCAGAAATCGTTGCATCATGAAAGCCCGCTTGTTTTCTAGCAATTGGGTAGAGCGTCATCGGGGTTGGATACGTGGCATTTTCCTTTGCATAACTCATCCCCAAAATATGATTAGGCGAAGAAAAATCAAACCTGCTTTCAGGATATACTTGACGAAAAACAGCAGTCATTTTTTGTGGATAACTCAATTGTTTGTCTGTCAATGCGTGGAACGTTTGATCAATTAAGGATTGATTTTCTTGGACAAACTGGCCGAAAGCCGCATAATCAATTGCGCTTGTACTATCTGTTCCAAAACATAAGCTCTCACATTGCAACGCCTGCAATAACTTTATACCGCCTTTGGCAAAGTAATCCGCAGACTGTACCGACCAAGCTGTCGGCAATTCAATGACTAAATCCACACCATTTTGCAAAGCTTCTTCTGCTCTGGCCCACTTATCTAGTAAGGCTGGTTCTCCTCTTTGTAAAAAATTTCCACTCATTATAGCAATCACTACTTCAGCTCCGCTTTGTTGGCGAGCTTGTTGGGCATGATAGCGATGTCCATTATGAAAGGGATTATATTCCACGATAATGCCACAGGCTTTCACTCTAGCCACCTCCGTTATAAAAAAATGGACTTATCAGCAAAGAGACCAACGTTTTTAAGCGCTGTCCCAAGCTCATAAGCCAAATCTTATTAATCTCTTTGACAAACAAAGAACCAGCGTTCACTTGTTTCAGTTGGTGCTTCATCTGTAAAATCTGCATAAACTTTGACGTTCATGAAACCAGCACTTTCTAACATTCGTAAATAGTTATCTAACGAATAAGTTCGTTCTTGATGCAATTCATCATACCGAACAAAGTGCTCATCTGTTTCCTGTTCTTTCACAAAAAATGTTAAGAAATGTTCGATGCTGTGTTCTTTTTCACCAGCGTAACTATCCCATAGAAAAGCAAATTCTTCTGTTTGATAATGATAGCTATATTCTGGAAAAACTGAATCAATTTTGTAAGTAGAATGAACATCAAAAATGAACGTTCCTTCCTCTTCTAACGCTTGATAAACTTCATCGAACACTTGTTGTACTTCTTGGCGGTTAGCCATGTAGCACAGTGAATCAGAAAAACAAGTGATGGCTTGGTATTGTCCCACTTCAGATAAATCTAGCATATTTCCCTGAACAAATTGAACTGGCACTTCTTCTTCAAAGGCTCGTTCACTAGCAATCATCAACATTTCTTCTGATAAGTCTAAGGCCGTCACATCATAACCACTTTTCGCAAAATCAACTGCTAAAGCGCCTGTACCACAAGCCATTTCAAGAATTTGTTGGGTTCCCTGTGGGAGATGACGATTGGAAAAATCCAACCATTTTTGGTATAGGCTTTCGTCCATCACTTCGTCATAGACGAAAGCAAACGTTTCATAGGCCATTTTAGTCGACCCAAGCGCTTAGATCAACCATTGGGGCATCTGACCATAATTTTTCTAAGTTGTAAAAGGCACGTTCTGAAGATTGGAATACGTGGACAATAACATCGCCTAAATCGATTAAAATCCATTTTCCGCCTTCTTTACCTTCCACACGTTTGACTTCTACTTGATTTTTGGCTTCTTGTTCGTTAATTTCATCAACAATCGCATTGATTTGACGTTCACTATTAGCTTGGCAAATTAAAAAATAATCTGCTAATAATGAAATTTCTCTTACGTCTAATGCGACAATTTCTTCTGCTCGTTTTGAATCTGCTGCTTTGACAGCAATTTCTAAAATTTTCTGGCTATCTATGATAGTTCCCTCCTAGTAATTCTTTCTTCTTTTATTTTTGATTAACGACCCATTGATTGTAGGTCTCTAACGTTTTTGGATAAATTTTATGTTCTTGTTCAATCAAATGTAACAAGGTATGTTTCGTTTCATAAGCAACCGCTGCATCTAAGTCAACAAGGGCAATTTCACGGGCTTCTTTCACACCTGGAAAATCACGTCCTGGTTCAATGTAATCTGCGACATAAATAATTTTATCTAGCAAGCTCATCTTAGCAGCCCCAGTTGTATGCACACGAATTGCCTGCAAGATTTCTTCGTCATCAATGGCTAATTCCCGTTGAACAATATCCGCCCCAACTAAGCCATGCCAAATTTCATTGCCATAGTTTAATAAAGCCAAATCAAAACCATCTCGGCGAATAATCAACTCGAATTCATCGTTTGGACGTTCTTTGGCGTAATCATGCGTCAAAGCAGCAATACTGGCTTTGGCTTCATCGGCACCATATTTCGCTGCCAAGGCCACAGCTGTTTCCTCGACTCCTAACACATGGCGAAAGCGACGTTCACTCATTTGCATTTGAACTTTTTGCATTAATAATTCACGTTGTGCAGCATCATAATTTGTTATCCAGCTCATCTTGATACAGTCCCTTCTCTTGAATATAGTTTATCACATTCTCTGGAAGAAGATAGCGTGTTGAGCAACCACTTTTGACTTTTTGCCTAATCAAAGTGGAACTAATCGCCATCTGCGGAACATCGACCCAAATAATTGGATAGGTAGATTCCGTTGGATAATTAGGACGCCGAATGCCGACAAATTGAACTAAATGGAGTAAGTCATCAATCCGATGCCATTTGGGCAAGTATTCCACCATATCTCCACCAATTATAAAATAATAATCAGTATCTGGATTGGCTTCTTTTAAAGCTTTCATCGTATCATACGTGTAACTTTTGCCTTTGCGAATTAACTCAATTGGCTCAATATCTAAGCAGGGATTATCAGCCACTGCTAGTTCTAACATCGCTAACCGATGTTCACTGCTAATTGTTTTCTTTTCGTCTACATGTGGTGGTAAGTACGTAGGCATTAAGTAAACTTTGTCCAAACCTAGTTGATTTTGAACTTGATCGGCCATGACAAGATGTGCTAAATGAACGGGATTAAAATTACCACCTAACAAGCCGACTTGCTTTCTTGTTTGAAAACGTAACGGTTCCTCTTGCAAGAGAACGTCCGCTCCTTGACGCGCTTGTCTTTTTTCTCCCATTGTTCATCCCTCCAATATTAAATCTCTTTGACTGCTGCTGAAATTTTTTGATATTTTTCTTTACTTGATGGCTTGAATAAGACCAACACGCGACCAATAATTTGTACCACATCGCAATGAATGGCTGCTGTTAGTTCTTCTGCAACCTCTTCTGCTACTTCATCTGTATTTTGTAATAACGTAATTTTAATCAATTCACGTTTTTCCAACGCTTCATCAATTTGTGTAATCATTGCGTCATTCAAACCACCTTTGCCTACTTGAAAAATAGGTTGTAAATGGTGTGCCTGACTACGTAAATAACGTTTTTGTTTTCCTCTAAGTTTCAAATTGTTTGCCTTCTCTCTAAAATTTAAATTAATGCTTTTCTACGTAAAACATCGACACCTTTAGGCGCCCAACCAGCGACTACACCAGGTTCTGTGACAGTAATCCAACCTAGACCAGCAAACACAATATCCGTTTTTTCTTTCACGGAAAATTCAAAGCGCACTAATTCAGGAAACTCAGCGACTTCATCGGCACGTGGAGGCTGCAATAAGCCACCAACATGTTTTTCATAAAAAGCATCGGCGGTTGCTGTTTTTGTTCGGTGTAAATTTAAGTCATTGGAAACGTAGGCAATGAAGGAACTTTTAGCACCTTGGACATAATCAAAGCGAGCCAAGCCACCTAAAAACAAGGTTTGTTCAGCATTTAATTGGTAAACTTTCGGTTTGATTTCTTTTTGCGGTGCAATAATTTTCAAGTCTTTTTTACCTAGGTAATGTGCCATTTGATGACGGTGAATAATTCCGGGCGTATCGATTAAGAAGTGGCCATCGTCTAATGGAATTTCAATTTTATCTAGCGTTGTTCCAGGAAATTGTGATGTCGTAATCACATCTTGAACACCCACTGTTTGTTGAATGATTTGATTGATTAATGTTGATTTTCCAACATTGGTCACACCTACGACATAAACGTCTCGGCCTTCACGATATTTTTCGATCGTATCTAATAACTCTTGCATTTCTTGTGGTTTCTTGCCACTTGTTAGTAAAACATCAACAGGGCGTAATCCTGCTTCATGGGCCCGTTCTCTCATCCATTGAACCATTTTAGGTTTTTTTAATGATTTAGGCAAAATATCCACTTTATTGCCAACTAATAACACAGGATTATCTCCGATAAAACGATGTAGTCCTGGAATAAGAGAGCCATTAAAGTCAAAAATATCCACTACGTTCACAATCAGTGCATCTTCTGTTCCTAAACCATTCAATAAACGTAAAAAGTCATCATCTGTTAATTGGACATCTTGAATGTCATTATAATGTCTTAAGCGAAAACAACGTTGGCAATAAACTTCCCCTGTTTCCATTCCTTTTTCGAAAGCTGTTTTTGGTGTATAGCCTAATTCATGAGGATTTTCCGTTTGGATAATCGCACCACAGCCAATACAATGAATTGCCTCTGTCATTCTAATCCGCCTCTCCATGTCATTTCTGGATGTTTTTTTGATAAGTATTTCATAATTTTCCGTTCAAAGAACCGATTGATTCTAGTATTCCAGCCATCTGTATCGACAATCGGTTGAACTAAAACATTGCGTATACCCGCTGCGTTAGCTCCCCGAATATCTGTCATAATCTGATCGCCGACCATTAACATTTCAGAAGGCTTCAAGCCTAATTTTTTTTCTGCTAATTTGAAGCCACGTGCGGTTGGTTTCAAGGCACGTGCTACATAATCTAAGTCAAACTTTTCAACAACGCGTTTAATCCGGCTGTCTTTGTTGTTTGAAACAACGAGGACAGTAATTCCTGCATTTTTCATTTCTAATAACCAAGTTTTTAATTCTTCTGTTCCATCGGGATTATTCCAAGCAATTAACGTATTATCTAAGTCAGTTAGTACTGCCTTAATCCCCAGTTTTTTTAATTGTGCGGGGGTAATTTTATAAATCGCATCAATCATCCATGTCGGTTTATATTTTGAAAACATCGTGACTCCTCTCACTGACACTATGTAGTTTCTTCGATTTTAAGAGACTGAAACATAACTAAACAATTATGCTTCAGTCTCTACCTATTGTATTATACTGCATTTTACTGAAAATTTCTATAAAGGACGGTCGTTCCTTGTAAAAGAACAAGTAAAATAAAAGAAAAAATAAAAAAAGCCACCCATCAACCCCTGAAAAGTTCGTTGATGAGTAGTAACTTCTAATATTTGCGAAAACGTTGGTATCTTTTTTCTAGTAACGTTTCCGTATCTAATTTAGCTAATTCAGTTAATTTTGAAATGAACGCTTTTTGTAACATCCGATTAATTTTTGTTTGTTTCAGAGGCTGACCGTTCATAACTTCTGGAATTACTTTATCTACAATAGCTAATTCCTTCAGCTCTGTCGCTGTGATTTTCATCAATTCTGCTGCTTCTTTCGCACGACTGCCATCTTTCCACAAAATAGAGGCGAAACCTTCTGGCGAAAGAACCGCATAAATCGTGTGTTCCAACATCCAAACTTCATCTGCGACTGCTAAAGCTAAAGCACCGCCACTGCCACCCTCACCAATGATGACTGAAATGATTGGCACTTTCAAATCAGACATCTCTAACAGGTTTTGCGCAATGGCTTCCCCTTCTCCCCGCTCTTCGGCACCAATCCCACAATAGGCACCAGCAGTGTTCACAAAGGTAATGACTGGGCGATTAAATTTTTCCGCTTGTTTCATTAAACGTAACGCTTTGCGATACCCTTCAGGATTAGGTGAACCAAAATTACGTTCAATATTTTCTGGTAGATTTCGGCCTTTTTGGATACCTACCACTGTAACTGGTTTACCTTGCAAAGTAGCAACACCACCGACTACAGCTAAATCATCGGCAAAGTAACGATCCCCATGAAATTCTAAAAAGTCCTCAAAAATTGCTTCTATATATTCTAAAGTTGTCAAACGATCTTGGGCTCTTGCCAAGGTAACAACATCATTGGCTGTTTTCTTTTCCATGTTAGCGCCACCCTTCCAAAGAATGTAAACGTAACAAGTCGCTCAATCGTTGACGCAAAAGATTTCTTGGCACAATCTGATCTACAAAACCATGTTCTAAAAGAAACTCGGCCTTTTGAAAATCATCTGGCAACTCTTGACGAATCGTTTGTTCAATTACACGGCGGCCAGCAAAACCGATTAAACTCTGAGGCTCTGCCAAAATAATATCGCCATCCATCGCAAAACTTGCGGTAACACCGCCAGTCGTTGGATCAGTCAATACCGTAAGATACAGCAAGCCTGCTTTGTTATGCCGTTGCAAAGCGGCCGAAATTTTCGCCATTTGCATCAATGAAAAAATTCCTTCTTGCATACGGGCACCACCAGATGCAGTGAAAATCACTACTGGTAAATGCTTTTCTGTCGCCCGCTCAAACAAGCGTGTGATTTTTTCACCAACAATCGTTCCCATACTGCCCATGATAAAATTAGCATCCATGATTCCAATTGCAACAGCTTGTCCTTCAATTGTTGCTTCTCCCGTTAAGACAGCTTCATCTAGTCCAGTTTTTTCTTGCATTTTTTTAATTTTTTCAAGATAACCAGGAAAATTTAGTGGATCTTTTGTCACTAATTCACTGTCCCAATTGTGGAAACTCTTTTCATCAACGGTTATCGCTAATCGTTCCCATGCACCAATCCGAAAACTATAGCCACAATGCGGACAGATTTTTTCTGCACCCATTTCTTTTGTATACAGTGTTCGCTTACAAGAAGGGCATTTTGCCCACATATTATCTGGAACAGAAGGCTTCTTTGATGCATCATTTGCATCAGCACGATTTGGATTAATGCGAATGTAATTTTTCTTTTTAAATAATGCCATTTGCTTACTCCTCGTATTTTAGCGGCAAGAGCTCAGCTCCTTTCAAAAGATCACTGATCTTTCCAAGCAAGAGAGCTCTTGCGGCGTTCTTTCTTTAATGATTGCTTTCTGGCTCCCAATTTGGTAGAAATGTTTCTTGTAAAAAGCTTGTGTCATAGTCACCTGTCAAAACATTGTCATGTGTAATTAAATCCAATTGGAATTCGGCATTCGTAATAATACCTTCTGTTACAATTTCATTTAAAGCCCTTTGCATTTTCATCAAGGCATCAAAACGATTTTCACCATGTACGATGACTTTCGCAATCATTGAATCATAATAAGGCGGAATTGAATACCCTGAATACATAGCGCTGTCTACACGCAAGCCCATTCCACCACTAGGCAACAAGAGATTTTGAATTTTACCTGGTGAAGGAGCAAAATTAAAGGCAGGATTTTCAGCGTTAATTCGGCACTCAATCGCATGCCCAGTCATGGTAACATCCTCTTGGGTATAGCCTAAAGGTTCACCTGAAGCAATTTCTAATTGTGCTTTGACTAAATCAATCCCTGTTACCATTTCCGTAACTGGATGTTCGACTTGGATGCGGGTATTCATTTCCATGAAATAAAAGTCGCCAGCTGGATCCATCAAAAATTCAATGGTTCCGGCATTTTCATAATGCACAGCTTGTGCCGCTCGAACGGCCGTTTCGCCTAACATCTGACGCTTTTCTTCAGAAATAGCAATCGATGGTGATTCTTCTAACACTTTTTGATTATTTCTTTGTAGTGAGCAATCACGTTCCCCTAAGTGAATCACATGCCCATATTGATCACCTAGAATTTGCACTTCGATATGACGTGCTGGATAAATAATTTTTTCTAAATACATATCATCATTACCAAATGCGGCTTTGGCTTCTTGCTGCGCTGAAGTAAAGTGTTTCGGTAACTCTTCTTTTGAAAGAACTTTACGGATTCCTTTTCCGCCACCACCAGCAGCTGCCTTTAACATCACTGGGTAACCAATTTCTTCAGCAATCGTCAACGCTTCTTCGACAGAATCAATGACGCCATCACTCCCAGGAATAACAGGTACCTTAGCTTTTTGCATCAGTTGACGTGCGTTTATTTTATTGCCCATCGCATCAATCGTTTCTGCTTTAGGACCGATAAAAGTAATGTTGCATTCTTCGCACATTGAAGCAAATTGACTATTTTCAGATAAGAAACCAAACCCTGGATGAATCGCTTCAGCATTGGTAACAATCGCTGCACTTAAAACAGCTTGAACATTTAAATAAGAATCAGTTGCTTTCGCCGGTCCAATACAAATGGCTTCATCTGCTAACTGTGTGTGTAACGCTTCTTGATCCGCTTCAGAGTAAACAGCAACTGTTTGAACGCCTAATTCGCGACAGGCACGAATAATACGAACAGCGATTTCTCCGCGGTTTGCGATTAATACTTTCGAAAACATTTTTCACCTATCCAATCATAAAGGTTAATTCAGCCTCGGCAACTTTTTTTCCATTAACTTTTGCCACACCTTTACCCATTCCAGCAGAAGCGCGGACTTTTAAAAGTTCAACCTCTAAAATTAATGTGTCGCCTGGTGTTACCTTTTGTCTAAATTTTGCTTTATCTAATCCACCAAAGTATGCCGTTTTCCCTTTGAATTCAGGCATTGAAAGTAATGCCACGGCGCCTGCTTGAGCCAACGATTCAATAATTAAAACTCCTGGCAAAACAGGATTCCCAGGAAAATGACCTTGAAAAACTTGCTCATTAACCGTTACATTCTTTTTCGCTACAACGCGTTCCCCAGGAATGACTTCTTCAACACTATCTAATAATAAAAAGGGATAGCGATGTGGTAAAATTTCTTGAATTTCTGTAATTGTTAATTTCATGTTTTATTCTCCTTTAGCAACTCGGAATAGCGGCTGACCAAATTCAACCACATCTTCATTGTTGACTAACACTTCCGTAATCACACCGTCAACTGTCGCCGTAATTTCATTCATTAATTTCATCGCTTCAACGATACACACAACGTCACCCGTTTTAACAGTGTCTCCTACTTTGACAAAGTTCTCTTTATCTGGTGCTGGTTGTAAATAAACGATTCCTACAATAGGTGACGTAATTTCTTCTGTCTTTTCATTGGCTGTCGGTGTATTGGTTGGCGTTTCTTCAACGACAGAAACTGTTTCAACAGGCACTGACACACCACTAGCGGCTACTGGTGTTTCTTGTGGTTGCGCCACTGGTTCTACGGCACTTCGTCCAGAAACTGTATTTTTATTCATATATAATTCAAACGAGCCTTCTCGTAAATCAAATTCGGTTAAAGTTGATTGATCAAATTGTGTTAATAATGCTTTTACTTCTTCTAACTGCATGTTAATCCTCCCAGCGTTTTAAGCAAATAACTGCATTGTGGCCACCAAAGCCTAGCGAGTTACTTAAAGCATAATCAAATTTATGCTCTTTGCTTTCGTTTAAAACAACGTTCACCGTAATTGCTTCATCTTGATTTTCCACATTAATGGTTGGCGGAATAAATTGATGTTGTAAAGCATTTAGGGTAGCAATTCCTTCAATTCCACCAGCGGCGCCTAAGAGATGTCCCGTCATACTCTTTGTACTACTTACATACGCCGTTTTTGCGGCATCACCTAAAGCCAATTCAATTGCTTTAGATTCTGCACTGTCATTGGCTTGTGTGCTTGTTCCATGGGCGTTAATATAGCCAATTTTTTCTGGAGAAATCCCAGCTTCTTCCATTGCTAGTACCATGGCTTTCGCTGCGCCGCTCCCATCTGGTGTTGGTGATGTCATATGATAGGCATCGCAATTAGCACCATAGCCAACCACTTCACCTAAAATAGTTGCGCCTCGTTCTAGAGCATGATCTAATGATTCTAAAATAAAGACACCCGCTCCTTCTCCCATCACAAATCCACTACGTTCTTTATCAAAGGGAATTGAGGCTTTTTCTGGGTCAGTCGCCTTTGTTAAAGCGGTCAAGGAAGCAAATCCTGAAATACCGATTTCTGTAATAGGCGCTTCTGCTCCACCAGCAATAATGACATCGGAGTAGCCATGTTTGATATTGCGGAACGCTTCCCCAATTGAATGGGTTGCACTAGCACAAGCCGTCACTGTTGAAGTACAAATTCCTTTGGCACCAACACGTAAAGCAATATTTCCCGCCACCATGTTTCCAATCGCCATTGGAATAAATAACGGTGCCACACGTTCAGGTCCTTTGTCGTGCATCCGAATTACTTGATTTTGAATTGTTTCCAAACCACCAATCCCGGAACCCACCATAACGCCAAACCGATCCACATCTAGTTGACTGGTATCCAAGCCACTCATAGCCATTGCTTCTAAGGCCGCATAAATGCCAAATAACGAAAACTTATCCATGCGTTTGCCATCTTTTTTAACAAAATATTTTTCCATTGGAAAGTCTTTCACTTCAGCTGCTAAGGTGACACCTGTTTCACTAACATCAAATTTACTAATCGGTCCGATACCATTTTTCCCTGTTTTCAAACTTTCTAAAAAAGTCTCAGGTTCATTGCCAATCGGCGAGGTGACACCGTAACCGGTAATAACTACTCGATTCATCCTTTTGACTCCTTTCGTTTATCCGTGCATGACTAAGCCGCCATCAACATTCACGACTTGCCCAGTAATATAGGGACTTTTAGCTAAGAATATCGCTGTAGCTGCGACATCTTCGACTTGCCCAAACGTTTGTAAGGGAATTTGCGCATTCATTTGTGTTTTAACTTTTTCCGATAAAACATCCGTCATTTCTGTTTGGATAAACCCTGGTGCAATCGCATTGCAGGTAATACCGCGCGGCGCAACTTCTCGTGCCACCGATTTAGTAAAACCAACGACACCCGCTTTACTCGCAGCGTAGTTTGCTTGACCAACATTTCCCATTAAACCAGAAACGCTAGCCATATTAATAATCCGACCACTTCGTTGTTTCATCATACGTTTAACCGCTTGTTGGGTCATGTTAAAAGTTCCTACCAAGTTAATATCTAAACAGGCATTAAAATCCTCTTTTGTCATTCGTAATAATAATTTATCATTCGTAATCCCAGCGTTATTCACCAGAATATCAATCGAGCCTAATTGGTCAACGGTTGCTTGAATCATCTCACCTGCTGCATCAAAATCGGAAATATCTCCAGAAAGGCCAATACATTTTACCCCAAAGGCTTCAATTTCTTGTCGTTGTTCTGGCGTAATCTCACTCCGACCGTTTAAAACAATATTGGCGCCCTCTTTCGCAAAAGCCAACGCAACTGCTTTGCCAATCCCACGAGTGCTTCCAGTAATAAATACGTTTTTCCCTGTTAATTCCATTTTTTACCTCCCAGTAAGTGCTGTTAACGTTTCTGTTAATGTTGCAACATCTTCCACACGGTGCATTTCAATTGTTTTGTCAATTTTTTTAACAAAACCAGTTAATGTTTTCCCTGGACCAACTTCAATCATCGTTCCCACGTTCATAGCCTTCATCGTTTCGATACTGTCTTCAAAACGTACCGCAGACATGACTTGCTTTTCCAATAACGCTTGAATTGCCTCTTGGGGCATAATTTTGGCAGTCGTATTACTAATGACAGGAATTTGCATCGTTTGAAAGTTCAATTTTGCTAAATCCTGAGCCAATTTTTTTGATGCTGGTTGTAACAGTGCCGTATGGAAAGGGCCACTCACATTTAACGGAATCATTCGCTTCACACCAGCTTCTTTGAGAAGTGTCATCGCTTGATCAACAGCAGCAACCTCACCACCAATCACGATTTGTTGTGGTGTATTATAATTTGCTGGAGCCACAATTCCGAAAGCACTGGCTTCTTGGCAGGCTTTCTCAATTACTTCACGCTCAGCATTCATGACAGCAACCATTTTGCCAGTTCCTTGTGGTGCTGCTTCTGTCATGTACTGACCGCGCTTTTGGACCAAGGCCACTGCTTCTGAAAAGCGCAAAGCCCCGCTGGCAACCAAAGCGCTATATTCCCCTAAGCTTAAACCCGCTACGACATCAGGCGTTAGTCCTTTTTGTTGCAAAAGACGGTAAAATGCGACACTGACTGTTAAAATAGCAGGTTGCGTATATTCTGTTTCATTTAAACGTTCATTTTCAGTAAAACAAAGTTCTGCCATCTCATAACCTAAGATATGACTTGCTTCATCGAAGGTTTCCCGAACAATCGTTTCTTGGTGATATAATTCTTCACCCATCCCTTGATACTGGGCTCCTTGTCCACTAAATAAAATCGCTGTTTTCATACGACACCTCATTTTTTGTTAAAATTATTCACTTAGCCCCAACGCTGATTCATCTTATGTACAATCGCTTTGCATTCAGACATGAGTGAATCAATGATTTCTTGGGCTGTTTCTTCTTTTTTTATTAATCCAGCAATTTGTCCCGCCATGACGGAACCGTAATCCATATCCCCGTCAACGACAGCTTTGCGCAAAGCGCCCTGACCAATTTTTTCAAACATTTCTAAATCAGGCACTTCTTTTTGGAGTTCTTGCTTTTCTAATTGATTATATTGAGCGGTTAATTTATTTTTTAAAGTACGCACTGGATGGCCAAAATGTTGACAGGTAATTACTGCATCTAAATCACGTGCCTTTAAAACTTTCTGTTTATAATCTGGATGAACGTTGCATTCTTTGGCAATTAAAAAGCGTGTACCTAGCTGGACTGCTTCAGCACCTAACATAAAGGCCGCAGCCATACCACGACCATCACCAATCCCACCTGCTGCAATCACAGGAATTGACACGGCGTCAACGATTTGCGGTAAGCCACTCATAGTGGTTAATTTGCCAATATGTCCACCAGCTTCCATTCCTTCAAAAATGACAGCATCGGCACCAATTTTTTTCCATTCTTTTTGCTAAAGCAACTGAAGGAACTACTGGGATTACTTTAATGTTATGTTCTTTAAAACGAGCCATGTATTTGGCTGGATTGCCCGCACCTGTCGTTACGACAGGAACCTGTTCTTCACAAACCAAATCGACAATTTCATCGGCAAAAGGTGAAAGTAACATGATATTGACACCAAAGGGTTGCTCCGTTAATTCTTTAACTTTTTTAATTTCTTTTTTTACGACTTCTTTTGGGGCATTGCCGCCAGCAATAATCCCTAATCCACCAGCGTTTGACACGGCACTTGCTAATGAAGCATCGGCTACCCAAGCCATACCGCCTTGAAAAATGGGATAATTAATTCCAAGCAACTCACATAACTGTTGATTCATTGATTTTATACGTCCTTTAGTTCTAAGATAAGTACACTTCATTCAAGTAAAAAAGGATTTTTCCGGCTTATTTACTTGTTTTTTTAGGGACTGGGTCATTTAGCAATTAAATGTCCCAGCCCCCTATTTTCATGTATTAGTTTGCTTGTTGTTTTTCTACATATGTTACTAAATCTTGAACGGTTTGGATGCCATCTTCTGTTTCGATTTTCACATCAAATTCATCTTCGATTTCGTTAATGATTTGGAATAAATCTAAGCTATCCGCGTCTAATTCTTCTTGAATGTTTGTAGTTAATTGTACCTCTTCAGCATCTTTTCCTAATTCTTCTACGATAATTGCTTGAATTTTTTCAAATACCATGTGTATATTCCTCCAAAATAGTCATTTTCTTCATTTATATGTGAACAGTTTTTTACAGCGTTAGGAGCAGTGAGCCCCATGTTAAGCCGCCGCCAAATCCTGTTAGCACCACGCGTTGTTGGGAACCTAAAATTAAGGTCCCATTTTCAACTGCTTCATCCAACAAAATAGGAATGCTAGCAGCTGAGGTATTGCCATATTTATCCATATTCGTTAAAAACTTCTCGCGGGAAATCTTCGTCTTACGTGCAATTTTATCGATAATGCGCACATTTGCTTGATGTAGTAGAAGATAATCCACGGTTTCGTCCGTCACGAGGGATAAAATATTTTGTGAAACATCTTTAATCGCAAAATCAAAAATACTACGTCCTTCCATCTGTAGCGTCTTACTAGCCTGCTCATGCCCCTGATAAAAAGGACTTTCGTTGATCGTGTAGCCTGACGTTAAAGCCGCCCACCGTTGTCCATCTGCTTGTAATTTTTCATCTAGAAAATGCGGTGTCTCAGCCGCTTCAATCAAGACGCCGGCAGCCCCATCACCGAAAAGCACCGCTGTGGAACGATCGGTCCAATCCAACATTTTGGAAAATGTTTCGCCACCAATTACTAGACCTGTTTGATAACGACCACTTAAGACTAGTTTTTCTGCCATGCTTAAGGCATAGACAAAACCAGAACACGCTGCACTGATGTCAAAAGCAAAAGCCTCAGTAGCGCCAATTGCGCCTTGCACTTGGCAAGCAACAGAAGGCATATTGAAATCTGGTGTCACTGTTGCAACTAAAATAAAGTCAATCTCACTTGCTTGCTTTCCAGATTTTTCCAATAACTGTTTTGCGACTTGATGACATAAATCAGACGTATTTTCTTGCGTAACGATGCGACGTTCACTAATGCCTGTTCGCGAATGTATCCATTCATCAGAGGTATCCATCATTTCACTCAGTTGGTGATTCGTGACACAATTCTCTGGAACATAACGGCTTGTACAACTAATTCGTGCATAATTCTTCATGGGGATCCTCACTTTTTATTTGTATTCTTGCAAGAAATCATGAAGATTTTTTAGTGCTCTTAACAGCGCTTGTTCTTCTTCTTGCTCCATGCCTTTCAAAATGTTTTTAACCATTTCACGATGAAAATGCTGATGGACTCTAAAAAGTAATTTTCCTTTTTTAGTTAAGCCAAGCTTTACTACACGTCGATCATCTTCACTACGCAAACGTTCAACATAGCCTTTTTTAACTAAGTTGTTAATCGCTACAGTAAGTGTTCCGACGGTAATTGACAGTTCCTTGGCTACTTCTGAAGACGTTTTTTTCTTGTACATACCAATTGCTTCGATTGTGTGCATCTCCGTAATGGATAAATCATTAAATTGTGATTTTTTCAATTCAGATTCTTCAATCGTTAAGATGTCATTAAAGACACTGACTAAGTAATCGTTGACTGTTTCTAAATTAGGTTCCATTCTGTGCACCATCCATATACTTTGATTATCAAAACATTTGATGTTCAAACTATATCGTAAATAAGCAAAGAATGCAAGAGAATTTTCTATATTTTTAATGAAATATTCTTCAAACATTTCAAAAAAGGCGCATTTTCAAGGGACGAGGCTTTTAAAAAAAGGATCAATTACTTTGATACCCAAACTATTTTCACAGAAAAAGGAAAGAAGTGCAACTAAAAAGCATCACTGGCACTCCCCTGATTGAGAAGTGCCAGTGATTTTTGTTATATAATTCTTAAACTCCCACTAAGCTATTGCTACAACTTGACTGGATAATACGAGAAGAGAGTGAACCAGAAGCTTTGGTGCTTCTACTCCACTCCCTTATTAAAATGTAGGACGATTAATTATTGAATTAAGTCGTAAATTTCCATTGCTACAATATCGATGTTATCGAATTGATAGCTTTGGTGCGTATCAGATTCTGTTAATTCAAATGTTTCTGTTGATTTATCAAAACTTACAATACATTTCTCTACGCCTTCACGTTCAAAGCGGCGTACTTGTACTTCATTATCTGCTGCTTCGATCATTGCTTCCAGTCTCTTAATAATCGCCACAAGTTGTGAATGTTTCATCAGTGGGCCTCCTTTTGCAAACTAGTTCTGTACCATTGTAACAAAACATTGCCTAACTTGCATGATTTTTCGTCATTTTTTTTGATTTTTTTGTTGTTCTTTAATTTTTATTCGTTGGTTGCTTGCCATCTGTCCACCAAAGCTTAATTAAGGCCTGTGTGCCATCATTTTCAAACCCTTTATCTGCAAGGCTTTCATATAATTCTGTCGCTTTTTGCGTCGCTGGCAATGGAAGGTCAAGTTTTTTTGCTTCATCTAACGCAATCTTTAAATCTTTGATAAAATGTTTAACAAAAAAGCCTGGCGTATAATCTTCTTTTAAAATACGCGGACCATAATTACTTAATGACCAGTTTGCAGCACTACCACCACCGACTGTTTCCAGAACTTTTTCTAAAGTTAATCCTGTCGCATTTGCGTAAACGAGCATTTCAGTCAACCCGGTCATTGTGCCTGCAATCATTAACTGATTCGCCATCTTAGTATGTTGCCCTTTTCCAGCTGAGCCGTGTAGCATAAACGTTTTACCAAATGTTTTGAAAATTGGTAAGACGGTCTCATAACTTTCTTGATCGCCACCAACCATAATTGTTAAAGTACCATTTTTAGCACCTAAGTCACCACCAGAAACTGGCGCATCCAACGCATGAGCACCCACTTCTGCTGCTTTTTTGGCAATCTTTTCAGCCAAGGTCGGCGTACTTGTGGTTAAATCTACTACTATTTTACCTGTAAGATCTGCTTGAAAAATCCCTGTTTCATTAAAATACACGCCTTCAACATCTGAAGGAAAGCCAACCATTGTAAAAATGATATCACTCGCTTCCGCAATTGCTTTTGGCGTACCATACCAAACTGCTCCTTCAGCAACTAAATCATCTGTTTTACTTTTTGTTCGATTGTAAACATTGACAGATAAATTGTTTTTCATCATGTTACGAATAATTGATTTCCCCATGACACCCGTTCCAATAAAGCCGATTTTAGACATAGTAGCTTCCTCCGTTCTTAAAATAAAAAACTTTCCTCCTTCAGTATAAACGAAGGAGGAAAGTTTTGCAGTTTATTTTCTTAAAGATGTAAATTTTACTTTAATTTTTTTTATTGAGTCCGCATTTTCTTTTTCCATTTGAAGTTGATCAAAGTAAATCAATGTGTCTTGATAAAATTCAATCATTTTGTTGCCAAAGTTTGTAGAAGAAATTTCAAATAATTTTTCATCTAAAATAGTTTGGTCCATTTTAATATTTGCTTGTATATAGTCAATCAATGTTGGGGCAAAATCACTGTCTGTCTTAAAAGTTTTGCCTAAGCTTTCATGATCAAATAAATTATTTAAATAGGCGTTCCCTTCTGCAACACATTGAACGCCAGCAGCCATAGCTTCTGTATAAGTTAAGCCTTGTGTTTCTGACGTTGAGGCGCTGACAAAATAGTCAGCAGCTTTATAATAAATCGCGACTTCTTCATTTGGCACTTCACCCGTAAATTGAACGTATTCACTGACTTCTAGTTCTTCTGCTAATTCTTTTAAATCCTCTAAATAGGGACCATTTCCAACTATTACTAAACGAGTTTGTGGTAATTTTTCAATAATTTGTGGTAACCCTTGAATAATTGCTTGAATATTTTTTTCATAAGAAATTCGACTTAACGATAACAACATAATCTGTTGCTCTTCAATACCTAATTGTTGACGCATTCCAGCGATCATTTCTTCAGTAATATCGGGACGTAAAAACTTATCAATTTCGATCCCTGTTGGAATAATTCTCATTGGTGCGGTCACTCCATAATCCCGTAATTTTTCAATTACACGTTCACTGGGACAAACAACACCTGTCGTATGATTTGTAAACACTCTTGAAAAGAATTTAACATGTGATGGACGGACAACTTTTCCTTTAGCAATATAATGTAAGTAATCTTCATACATCGTATGATACGTATGGATGACAGGGATTTTCATTTTTTTCCCAACCATTTTCCCTAAAATACCCGCACCAAATTCAGTATGTGTATGAATTAAATCTAATTCCAATTCTTTGGCAATTAAATAGGCATACCACATACCGCGAACCACTACTCGGCGATCTTTAAAAGACACGAATGGCACACTAGGCATTCGTATGACATCTTCTTCAAAATCAGTCGCGTTAGGATCGGTTGTCGTAAAAATATACACTTCATGGCCGTGCTTTTCTAATTCATCTTTTAAGGTCTTAATAGAAGTCGCTACCCCACTCACTTGCGGGAAATACGTATCAGTAAAAAAACCAATTTTCACTCTCATTACCTCCATTTCATCTAACAATAACTGCCTTCAATATTTGTTAAGATAAGACTGTTTCGTAGACTTCTTTTAACTCGTAACCAATTTGCTTGATACTTCTTTGCTCTGCTACTTGATAGCCTGTTTCTCTAGTGCTAGGTATTTTCCCTTCTAATAAGCCTTCAATATATTTTTTAAATTCTTCAATAGACTGACCCATATAACAATTTTCATTAGCTACTAGCCAGCCTTGGTAAACTGGAATATCACGCACTAAAACTTGTTGCTGACTAGCTAATGCTTCTAAGACAACAATTCCTTCCGTTTCTTCACGAGAAGGGAAAAAGAAGAGATTCGCTGCCGCATAGGCCCCTTCGATGACATCTCCTTTAATATAACCTGGGAAAATAACATTTTCTGGATGATCTTCTTTTACTAATTGTCGGATATTTTTTGGGATAGAATACATTGGTGTATCACCAAACCAAATAAATTGATACTCTGGTAACTGTCGCGCAACTTCAATAAAATCAGTGATTCCTTTGCGTTCAAAAAATAATCCCACACAAATAATTACTTTTTTCTCTTCATCTATTTTAAAATATTCTCGGAATTTTTGTTCCTTTTCTTCTGAAGGATAAAAGCGTGATAAATCAATACCATTTGAGATCGCCGAAATAGGCACTTTAATGCCATATCCTTCTAGCAATGTTTTAGAATACGGTGTTGGTGTAATTAAATGATCCGCTTTGGAATACAAACTGATAAGATATTTTTTTACTAATGGTGCCAGTTGATTAGACCCAATAAAGGAATTACGAAAATCTTCTTCTGTCGAATGGGCATGATAAATAACTTTTTTTCCTAGTTTACGTGCTTTTCTGACCATACGATGGCTATTTATGCCATATGTATTAATATGCAATATATCATAGTCACTGCAATCAGCATCTAATGTATATTCTATTCCAACTTCAGAGAGCGCTCGTTTCTGGTGATCTAATGCTCGACCAATACCTGATTTGGCTAAGATTTTCTCACCTTCAAAATATAACAATATTTTCAAACCCGCTCCTCCTTTTCTGCTTTACTAACTATAATAAACACATTATACCATAGCTAAAATTTGATGTATTCATTCTTCGGTAGGATCCTTTTAATCTTATAAATGTTTTTAAGGTCCCTTCTTCAAGCTTATCAAAAAATAGTGAATAAAACAAAAAAAGCAAAAACCAAGTTGGTTTTTGCTTTTGCTCAACTCCGGCAGTAGGACTCGAACCTACGACATCATGATTAACAGTCATGCGCTACTACCAACTGAGCTATGCCGGAATAATCGCGTGGCGACGTCCTACTCTCACAAAGGGAAACCCTTCACTACAATCGGCGCTAAGAAGCTTAACTTCTGTGTTCGGCATGGGAACAGGTGTATCCTTCTCGCTATCGCCACCACACTGGGTGTTGTTTCTTATTGAGTTGAATCTTCATTCACTCAAAACTGGATTGAAGTTTGAATCAAAATAACCAAGTTGCTTTTACTTATCCATTCTTTGGTTAAGTCCTCGACCGATTAGTATTGGTCCGCTCCAACTATCACTAGCCTTCCACTTCCAACCTATCTACCTGATCATCTCTCAGGGGTCTTACTTTCTTAAAGAAATGGGAAATCTCATCTTGAGGTGGGCTTCACACTTAGATGCTTTCAGCGTTTATCCCTTCCCTACATAGCTACCCAGCAATGCCCTTGGCAGAACAACTGGTACACCAGCGGTAAGTCCATCCCGGTCCTCTCGTACTAAGGACAGCTCCTCTCAAATTTCCAACGCCCGCGACGGATAGGGACCGAACTGTCTCACGACGTTCTGAACCCAGCTCGCGTGCCGCTTTAATGGGCGAACAGCCCAACCCTTGGGACCGACTACAGCCCCAGGATGCGACGAGCCGACATCGAGGTGCCAAACCTCCCCGTCGATGTGGACTCTTGGGGGAGATAAGCCTGTTATCCCCAGGGTAGCTTTTATCCGTTGAGCGATGGCCCTTCCATGCGGAACCACCGGATCACTAAGCCCAACTTTCGTCCCTGCTCGACTTGTAGGTCTCGCAGTCAAGCTCCCTTCTGCCTTTACACTCTTCGAATGATTTCCAACCATTCTGAGGGAACCTTTGGGCGCCTCCGTTACCTTTTAGGAGGCGACCGCCCCAGTCAAACTGCCCATCTGACACTGTCTCCCACCACGATTAGTGGTGCGGGTTAGAGGGTTCATAACACAAGGGTAGTATCCCACCAGCGCCTCCTCCGAAACTAGCGTTCCGGTCTCATCGGCTCCTACCTATCCTGTACATGTGGTACAAACACTCAATATCAAACTACAGTAAAGCTCCATGGGGTCTTTCCGTCCTGTCGCGGGTAACCTGCATCTTCACAGGTACTAAAATTTCACCGAGTCTCTCGTTGAGACAGTGCCCAAATCGTTACGCCTTTCGTGCGGGTCGGAACTTACCCGACAAGGAATTTCGCTACCTTAGGACCGTTATAGTTACGGCCGCCGTTTACTGGGGCTTCAATTCTGAGCTTCGCCGAAGCTAACCCATCCTCTTAACCTTCCAGCACCGGGCAGGCGTCAGCCCCTATACTTCATCTTACGATTTTGCAGAGACCTGTGTTTTTGATAAACAGTCGCTTGGGCCTATTCACTGCGGCTGACCGAAGTCAGCACCCCTTCTCCCGAAGTTACGGGGTCATTTTGCCGAGTTCCTTAACGAGAGTTCGCTCGCTCACCTTAGGATACTCTCCTCGACTACCTGTGTCGGTTTACGGTACGGGCAGTTGTTTTCTCACTAGAAGCTTTTCTTGGCAGTGTGACATCAGGAACTTCGCTACTATTATTTCGCTCCCCGTCACAACTTGTCCTTAAAGAGTAAAGCATTTAACTCTACTCAAGACTCATTGCTTGGACATGCACTTCCAATCGCATGCATTCCTTAGCCTACTGCGTCCCTCCATTGCTCAAACAAAAACAACTGGTACAGGAATATCAACCTGTTGTCCATCGCCTACGCCTATCGGCCTCGGCTTAGGTCCCGACTAACCCTGGGCGGACGAGCCTTCCCCAGGAAACCTTAGTCATACGGTGGACAGGATTCTCACCTGTCTTTCGCTACTCATACCGGCATTCTCACTTCTAAGCGCTCCAGCCGTCCTCACGATCGACCTTCAACGCCCTTAGAACGCTCTCCTACCACTACACCTAATGGTGTAGTCCACAGCTTCGGTAATATGTTTAGCCCCGGTACATTTTCGGCGCAGGGTCACTCGACTAGTGAGCTATTACGCACTCTTTAAATGGTGGCTGCTTCTAAGCCAACATCCTAGTTGTCTGTGCAACCCCACATCCTTTTCCACTTAACATATATTTTGGGACCTTAGCTGGTGGTCTGGGCTGTTTCCCTTTCGACTACGGATCTTATCACTCGCAGTCTGACTCCCGGATATAAATGAATGGCATTCGGAGTTTATCTGAATTCGGTAACCCGAGATGGGCCCCTAGTCCAAACAGTGCTCTACCTCCATCATTCTCAATTCCGAGGCTAGCCCTAAAGCTATTTCGGAGAGAACCAGCTATCTCCAAGTTCGTTTGGAATTTCTCCGCTACCCACACCTCATCCCCGCACTTTTCAACGTACGTGGGTTCGGTCCTCCAGTGCGTTTTACCGCACCTTCAACCTGGACATGGGTAGATCACATGGTTTCGGGTCTACGACTACATACTCATTCGCCCTATTCAGACTCGCTTTCGCTGCGGCTCCGTCTCTTCGACTTAACCTCGCATGCAATCGTAACTCGCCGGTTCATTCTACAAAAGGCACGCCATCACTCATTAACGAGCTTTGACTTGTTGTAGGCACACGGTTTCAGGATCTATTTCACTCCCCTTCCGGGGTGCTTTTCACCTTTCCCTCACGGTACTGGTTCACTATCGGTCACTAGGGAGTATTTAGCCTTGCGGGATGGTCCCCGCGGATTCCGACGGAATTTCTCGTGTTCCGCCGTACTCAGGATCCTCCTAGGTGTTGTCAGCATTTCGTCTACGGGGCTTTCACCCTCTTTAGCGGAATTTTCCAAATCCTTCAACTATACTAACAGACTACCATATTGGAGTCCTACAACCCCAACAAGCAAGCTTGTTGGTTTGGGCTCTTCCCGTTTCGCTCGCCGCTACTCAGGGAATCGAATTTTCTTTCTCTTCCTGCAGGTACTAAGATGTTTCAGTTCTCTGCGTCTACCTCTAATCAGCTATGTATTCACTGAAAAGTAATATCCTATAAAAGATATTGGGTTCCCCCATTCGGAAATCTCTGGATCATAGCTTACTTACAGCTCCCCAAAGCATATCGGTGTTAGTCCCGTCCTTCATCGGCTCCTAGTGCCAAGGCATCCACCGTGCGCCCTTATTCACTTAACCTTATCAACCTTGCGGTTGGGTCTTGATCACTTCTTCTAGCGATAGAAGGTTAATCAATAAATAAGCAATTGAACTTATTAAAAAACTCATTCAACGCGGTGTTCTCGGTTTGTTTTGATTCTTTTTACTTCAATATCCAGTTTTCAATGAACGAATCTGATAGCAAAAGCTATCAATGGAGCCTAGCGGGATCGAACCGCTGACCTCCTGCGTGCAAAGCAGGCGCTCTCCCAGCTGAGCTAAGGCCCCGAACTTATTTGATTAAGAGTAGACCTCTCAAAACTGAACAAAGTAAAGACGAAATGTGTATTTCCGTAATATTCCTTAGAAAGGAGGTGATCCAGCCGCACCTTCCGATACGGCTACCTTGTTACGACTTCACCCCAATCATCTATCCCACCTTAGGCGGCTGGCTCCAAAAAGGTTACCTCACCGACTTCGGGTGTTACAAACTCTCGTGGTGTGACGGGCGGTGTGTACAAGGCCCGGGAACGTATTCACCGCGGCGTGCTGATCCGCGATTACTAGCGATTCCGGCTTCATGCAGGCGAGTTGCAGCCTGCAATCCGAACTGAGAGAAGCTTTAAGAGATTTGCATGACCTCGCGGTCTAGCGACTCGTTGTACTTCCCATTGTAGCACGTGTGTAGCCCAGGTCATAAGGGGCATGATGATTTGACGTCATCCCCACCTTCCTCCGGTTTGTCACCGGCAGTCTCGCTAGAGTGCCCAACTAAATGATGGCAACTAACAATAAGGGTTGCGCTCGTTGCGGGACTTAACCCAACATCTCACGACACGAGCTGACGACAACCATGCACCACCTGTCACTTTGTCCCCGAAGGGAAAGCTCTATCTCTAGAGTGGTCAAAG
This sequence comes from Enterococcus sp. DIV0294, assembly GCF_050558155.1. Lineage (NCBI taxonomy): Bacteria > Bacillati > Bacillota > Bacilli > Lactobacillales > Enterococcaceae > Enterococcus > Enterococcus sp. DIV0294. The sequence goes on from NZ_CP187889.1 coordinate 2,324,571, forward strand.
GATGTCAAGACCTGGTAAGGTTCTTCGCGTTGCTTCGAATTAAACCACATGCTCCACCGCTTGTGCGGGCCCCCGTCAATTCCTTTGAGTTTCAACCTTGCGGTCGTACTCCCCAGGCGGAGTGCTTAATGCGTTTGCTGCAGCACTGAAGGGCGGAAACCCTCCAACACTTAGCACTCATCGTTTACGGCGTGGACTACCAGGGTATCTAATCCTGTTTGCTCCCCACGCTTTCGAGCCTCAGCGTCAGTTACAGACCAGAGAGCCGCCTTCGCCACTGGTGTTCCTCCATATATCTACGCATTTCACCGCTACACATGGAATTCCACTCTCCTCTTCTGCACTCAAGTCTCCCAGTTTCCAATGACCCTCCCCGGTTGAGCCGGGGGCTTTCACATCAGACTTAAGAAACCGCCTGCGCTCGCTTTACGCCCAATAAATCCGGACAACGCTTGCCACCTACGTATTACCGCGGCTGCTGGCACGTAGTTAGCCGTGGCTTTCTGGTTAGATACCGTCAGGGGACGTTCAGTTACTAACGTCCTTGTTCTTCTCTAACAACAGAGTTTTACGATCCGAAAACCTTCTTCACTCACGCGGCGTTGCTCGGTCAGACTTTCGTCCATTGCCGAAGATTCCCTACTGCTGCCTCCCGTAGGAGTCTGGGCCGTGTCTCAGTCCCAGTGTGGCCGATCACCCTCTCAGGTCGGCTATGCATCGTGGCCTTGGTGAGCCGTTACCTCACCAACTAGCTAATGCACCGCGGGTCCATCCATCAGCGACACCCGAAAGCGCCTTTCACTCTTATGCCATGCGGCATAAACTGTTATGCGGTATTAGCACCTGTTTCCAAGTGTTATCCCCCTCTGATGGGTAGGTTACCCACGTGTTACTCACCCGTCCGCCACTCCTCTTTCCAATTGAGTGCAAGCACTCGGGAGGAAAGAAGCGTTCGACTTGCATGTATTAGGCACGCCGCCAGCGTTCGTCCTGAGCCAGGATCAAACTCTCATAATAAAAGTTAGAACAATCTTGCGATTGTTAAGCTCAATTTGTTTGCTAGCATATTGCTTGCTTGTTAAAAATGTTTGTTGTCTTGAATTGAATCAAGACGCCCTACACATTTGGTTCGTCTATTCTTTGTTCAGTTTTCAAAGGTCTACGTTACCTCGCAGCAACTTTCACATCATAACAAACTTTCGTTTGAATGTCAAGAACTTTTTTAAAAGTTTTTTTAAGTTGTTTTGCTCGGTTATTGTTGTCTGTTGTGACAACTTCTATATCTTATCATCTCGCTTGTTATTTGTCAACAACTTTTTTTGTTGTTTTTTCAAACTTTTTTCGAGAGATTTGAAATCAAGAATTGTTATTTAATTATTGATTTCTGAATCGCTCAGCTGTGTGACTCGCCTTGCGACATGTAATAATATACCAAGATTTTTATGTTTGGTCAACACTTTTTTTCAAAAAAATCAAAAGAAGTTTTCAATCTGTTTTCATTCTTTTCAATTATTTCGTTTTTAAATTTTTTAAATCCTAATTGTCTATCAAAACAGTTTGATTCCTTACTAAAAATCGAACAATTTGAATCATATATTCGAAATAGTTCGATTAACTTTTTTACGTACAACAAAAAAAAAGAAAGAATCTGTTCGATTATCGACAGATTCTTTCTTTTTTGTTTAAAACATTGGGACACCTTCAATATGATATTTCGACCAAATCGTTTTTAATTCTGCAGGTGCTACCCATGTATAGTCTTTATCCATTTCATTTTTAAGTGCTTGTTCATCCATCTCGAAGACAAACAGCGGAACATTTTCTTTATTGATATGCGCGTTAGTTAATTCTACTAAGCTAATTGAAGTAACGTCCAATTGAACCTCTTCTTTGAACCATTGTAGCATACTAGCTAAACCCGTCATCTCATCAGAAACTTTTGCCATCGCAAACTCAATCGCTTCACCTATTGGATGCATCAAAAATTTTTTACTACCATCGTTTAAGTTCAGTATGATTGTTCCAGCGACTTTTTTGTTAGACACGACATCCACCTCAATTAATTTTTAGATTCACTAACAAAAGAAATTGTAACACACTTTCTGAAAAAATACAGAATTATTTTTCAAGCAACTTATCCATTGCTTCATCAATCCATTCTGGAAGTTCTTTGTCTAAGGTTGCAAAGCCAATTTTTTTATTCTTATCCGTAAAATATTTTTTGCGTCGATGGTTCACTGAATGAACTTTGTCTTCAAGGGTCCGTAAAGATAAGCTAATCTTTTGAGAATATTCATCAACATCAATAACTTGAACGGTTACTTTTTGTCCAACGGTTAAGAGTCCATGGATATTTTTGGTAAAGCCAGCTTGTACTTCCGAAACATGAATCAGTCCCTGTGTTTCTTCGTCTAAAGAAACAAATGCGCCATATGGTTGAAGTCCGGTAATTGTGCCAGAAAGTACCATACCAATTTTGTACTTCATCAAATTTCCTCTTTTCATACGATAAATTTCTTTTTCCGTTTCTACTCATTTAAAATAATAGCATTTTTTCAACGTTTGTGCATTATTTCTTCCCTAGTTGTTAAAACTATTGTTTCATCTTTTAAGCAAAATCTACTATACTATAGGAAGTAAGACTTTATATAGAAGAAAAGGAGTTATCTTATGTTTAATTTTAATGAAACCATTGATCGTCGCCACACGAATTGTGTTAAATGGGACACCGTTGAAACGAGTTACCACGAAAAAGATTTACTACCTTTATGGGTTGCTGATATGGATTTCAAAGTGCATCAGCCTATTCTTGATGCTTTGTCACAAGTTATTGAACAGGGTATTCTAGGATATGCAGTGGCACCTAATGAACTGTATCAAGCAATTCAAGATTGGCAACGGCAACACCATCAATTGATTGTTGAAAAAGAAGAAATTTTGTTTAATAGTGGCGTGGTACCCAGTTTGGCCACAGCCGTTCAAGCGTATACAGCACCTGCGGATTCTGTCATGATTTGTGATCCAGTCTACCCCCCTTTTGCAGATGTGGTAAAACAAAATGAGCGTAGACTTGTGCGCCATTCTTTGCTAGAAGTTAACGGACATTATGAGGTTGATTTGGTTAAAATGGAACAACAGATAATCGAAGAAAAGGTGAAACTGTTACTTTTTTGTAATCCCCATAATCCTGGTGGACGTGTTTGGACAAAAGAAGAATTGCTAGCAATTGGCCGTTTATGCCAAAAACACCAAGTAACTGTGGTTAGCGATGAAATTCATCAGGATTTGATTTTCAAACCGCATACCTTCACTTCCTTCACTGTCGCTGATGAAGCGTTTAAGGAATTCACTGTTACCTTAACCGCGGCAACGAAAACCTTTAACTTAGCGGGGATTAAAAATTCAATGCTGTTCATTCCTAATGAAAAACTACGGCAATCTTTCGTATCTTTACAAGACAAAAATCATCAAGGCGGTATCAATACTTTTGGCTACGTTGGAACGGCAGCTGCCTATCAAACAGGGGAAGAATGGCTAACGGCGTTACTTGATTATTTAAAAGAAAATATTGCTTTTGCCCTTTCTTTTTTCCGTGAAGAGCTGCCTAGCGTTCGTGTAATGGAGCCTGAAGGAACCTATCTTTTATGGTTAGACTTTAGTTCTTATTCGCTAACGGATCGGGAACTTCGCGATACCTTAATTCATAAGGGGAAAGTGGTTCTAAATCCAGGAATTAGTTTTGGTCCCCAAGGTTCTCAACACATGCGTTTAAACTTAGCTTGTTCAAAAGAAACTCTCGAAGAAGGCCTTTTACGTATCAAAAAAGCCTTTAATTAAAAACAGCTGTCCTAGTTTTTAGGACAGCTGTTTTTAATTCTTTCTTTTGCGTTTAGCTAAATAAACTCTGACGAACCAGATACCTGAAAATAGAAGTAAAATTTCTCCAATTATGATTGTATAAAATCCTGGTTCATGAACGATTCCTTGCTGATCTACATACGTAAAAAATGTTCCTATAAATGGGAGTATTACTGCAAACAAAGCCAAGGCCATTGGATATCTGTATTTTTCTAACAAATTTGCTTCCTCTCCTTCTATTCTTTAACTCAGTATCCTATAAAGACTTCATTAAAAGAAGCGATTTGGATGCTTTTAAAAAAAAGTTAGTCGTTTTAAGAAAAAAATAAAGAGTACCAACGAATTTGTCCCTCGTTGGTACTCTCTTTTTCAATTGGTTAAACTTATTCACCAATGATTTCAACTGTGTCCATCACGACGTCAAATGTTGGACGGTCTTGGGCATCCCGTTGGACTCCACCAATTTCATCCACTACATCCATACCATCCACAACATGACCAAAAACAGTATGACGGAAGTCTAACCAAGGTGTTCCGCCTTGTTTGTAAGCTTCAATAATTTCTTCTGGAAAACCAGCGTCTTCTAACTGACTCATCATTTGAGCTGGAACATTTTGATTAGTAACAACAAAGAATTGGCTACCATTTGTGTTAGGACCAGCATTTGCCATTGACAATGCGCCACGCAAATTGAAAACATCCCGAGAAAATTCATCCTCAAATGCTTCTCCATAAATACTTTCGCCGCCCATTCCTGTTCCGGTTGGGTCACCGCCTTGAATCATAAAATCAGGAATCACACGATGGAAAATAACGCCATCATAGTAGCCCTTTTTCGCTAATTCAACAAAATTTTTAACCGTTTTAGGCGCTTGTTCTGGGAATAATTGAACAGTGATGTCGCCTCGGTTTGTTTTAATGACCGCTTTTGGGCCTTTAGCATTTTCTAAATCTAATTGTGGAAATTGTGACATGAGAATGTCCTCCTAGATAATTATTTTATAGTTCCATCATATCGAAAAATGCTGAAAATTGCTATGATCTTTTTCCAATGATTAAAGAATGCTTTGATTCGTTAGCCAAACTTGCTTTTTTCGAAAAGCCGTGCTATTTTGTGAAGTGTTCGCAAAACGATCAATAGTTGTCTCAACCCTAAATGAATTAGGAGGAATTTTCAAATGTCTGATGAAAAAGATATTTATGATTTAACGATTATCGGCGGCGGTCCTGTTGGATTATTTGCCGCTTTTTATGCGGGAATTCGTAAAGCGAAAACGAAAATCATTGATAGCCTGCCGCAATTAGGTGGTCAGCTAACAATGCTGTATCCCGAAAAATATATTTATGATATTCCTGGATTCCCTGCTATTAAAGCCGGTGAGTTAATTGCCAATTTGGAAAAACAGATGCAGCCATTTCAGCACGATGTTTGTTTGGAAGAAGAGGTCACACACCTTGCACAGGAAGCAGATGGACTTCTGCGCTTAGACACAACTAAAGGCACACATTATTCTAAAACGGTTATCTTTGCGATTGGTAACGGTGCTTTCCAACCTCGACGTTTAGCTATCGAAAATGTTGAAGCCTTTGAAGGTGAGTCAATCCATTATTATGTGACTGACATGAAAAAATTCGCTGGCAAAAAAGTTGCGATTGCTGGTGGCGGCGATTCCGCAATTGACTGGGCTTTAATGCTAGAAAACGTCGCAGAAGAAGTATCTATTATCCATCGTCGCCCACAATTTCGCGGCCACGAACATAGCGTGGAACAACTGGAAAAATCTAGTGTTTCTATCAGAACTCCTTATATCATTAGTGATATTTTAAAGGAAAATGAAACGTTCACAGGCATCCAATTAACGGAGACAAAAGGTGACCAAACATTGGATCTCCCTCTGGATGATTTAATTATCAATTATGGCTTCACTTCTTCTTTAACACACCTCAAAGAATGGGGATTAGACGTTTCTAGAAATGCTATTAATGTTCATTCCGATATGTCAACTAACATTCCTGGTGTATACGCTGTAGGGGATATCTGTTCCTATGAGGGAAAAGTGAAATTAATCGCTACAGGCTTTGGTGAGGCACCTACTGCCGTAAATAATGCTTTACATTACTTACGGCCCGATGCTCGACGTCAACCAGTTCATAGTACAAGTTTATTTGAAAACGGCGTACCTAAATAAGGTTAGCACTGGACTTTAGCAGTTTTTAAACCAAGGACAAAAATCTAAATCGGATTTTTGTCCTTGGTTTTCTGCTTTACTGAAAAGCCTTTCTTTTTCTCTTTTAAATTTATTTTTGATACAATAAAAAGTGCTAGGAGGAAGAAAGATGAACCAACCAATTATTTATTTAAATGAAGTATTCAACGAAGAACAACTGGAACAAGTGAAAGCTGTGGCACCCAATTATCTAGTTAAAACATCTACCGATCATTTATCCTCTGCTGAAGAAGAGGCAATCGAAATTATGTTAGGCTGGCATAAAGAAATTGGTCCGCGTTTATTAGCCTCTGAGACTAGTCACCTAAAATGGATTCAGCTCATTTCTGCTGGTGCTGATTATATGGATTTTGATAAATTAAGAGAAAAAGGCATTCTGTTGTCTAATGGTAGCGGAATCCATAGTGTTTCTATCTCAGAACATGTTTTAGGCGTTTTATTAGCACATACCCGCGGACTGCAAGAAAGTATCCAACAACAAATGCAACACACATGGAATCAAACAGCCCCTTCCTATCAACAACTTTCTGGGCAAAAAATGTTAATCGTAGGCACCGGGCAAATCGGACAACAATTAGCTAAATTTGCTAAAGGTTTAAATCTTCAAGTTTATGGCGTGAATACCTCTGGACATGTGACGGAAGGCTTCATTGAATGCTATTCACAGAAGAATATGAGTAAAATTATCCATGAAATGTCCATTGTTGTGAACATTCTTCCTTTGACTGAAACAACAAAACATTTATACAATCAGGCACTTTTTGAAAAAATGGCTCCTGAAACAATTTTCGTAAATGTTGGTCGCGGCGCCTCAGTAGCAACGAACGATTTGATAACTGCCTTAAACAATAAAACCATTGCTTTTGCTGCCTTAGATGTCTTTGAAGAAGAACCTCTTCCCGAAGATAGCCCTTTATGGGAGATGCAGAATGTTTTATTAACACCTCATATTTCTGGCATGACACCGAAGTTCAAATCAAAATTACTGGCGATTTTTATTCCAAACTTAAATCAATTTGTGACAGATCAAACCCTCGTCAAAAACCAAGTTTCCTTAAAAAAAGGCTATTAACTCAAAAAAGGCCTTCAACCATCTTTCAAGTAATTGCATGGTTGAAGGCTTTTTTTGCTATTTTTTACCAGATAACCTTGAAGTTATCATTTGTCGACGCTTGAATGATTGGATGTTTTTTCAAATATTCTGCAATCAGTTCCGTCATATCAATTTGAATTTCTCGAATAATTTTTTCAGGTTGGAACATTTGATAGTTTCCGCCACCGACTGCTCGGTATTGATTTGTCACGATTTCCAAAACATCTTCTGCTTGCACTGCTTTGCCATGATAATTAAGTTTCGTCACTCTTTCACCAAACGGTTGTCTTAAATCAAGCGTATACTCAATGCCTTCATACATATCATAATTATAGTATTGTGGTTTTGGATCGACATATTTCGGGTTGAAAATTGGTTGGCCTTTTTCTAACACAAAATAAGTAGCGCTTTGTTCTAACGCTTCACGGAGGTCTTGTCCAGTGACACGCAATACAGCCAAGGTATTTGGATAAATATAGTTGGTAATGATATCGCGCATCGTAATTTGGTTATTAAACCCTTTGCCTTCATTGTTAAAAAGTGCAGTCCCTGAAATATCCGTTCCGCTTGAAGCCATTTGGACGTTATTAATAAATTCTATATATGGATGTTCTTTGAGGCGTACGGCATTCGGATTTTGAATCGTCATATCCCCTTCCACATTTCCCACTGGTTGGTCAAGCCACTCTTCTACCTCGTCATGTAACGCTGTTGTCAAAGATAAAACTTCTGCATCTGGTTGTTCGTTTCCAACAGGATGAATAGCTGCGTCACTTCCAATAACGTGATAGCCTTTAGCCATAGGTTCAATTTCTAAAGTAATTTCTCCAACGAAAGCTCCTCGAAAACCTGGTTGAATCACAGGTATTCCATTCAGTTTTGTAGCAATTTCTCGATGTTGGTGACCAGTGACTAAGGCATCAATCCCAGGAACTTTTTCCAATAAATCGTAGCCTTCATTTTCTCCTGTTAGTAATTCCGTGGGTTCCCCTGTTTCTAAATCTTTTTCAAAACCGCCATGGTAAGCGACAACAACTAGATCCGCTTCTTCCCGCAGTTTTGGCACGTATTCCGCCGCTGTTTCAACGACACTTTTAAACGTTAAATCTTTGACTGTTGCCGGCTGTTCCCAATGAGGAATATATTGGGTCGTCACGCCAAGAATGGCTACTTTAACCCCTTGTTTTTCTATGATGACATACGGCTGACCGAAATAAGGTTGTCCATCTTTACCAAGAATATTGGCAGCTAAAACTGGCTGTTGATAACTGGCAATTGTTTCCTTTAAATAATCTAAACCGTAATTAAATTCGTGGTTACCTAAAATGCTAACATCATAATTCATTTGATTAATGATTTTAGTGATGGCTTCCACTGAATGTGTTTCTGCTTTTCTTACGTAGTAACTAAGCGGCGAACCTTGAATAAAATCCCCATTTTCAATTTGAAAAACTGGTCCTTTGGCAGACGCACGTAACTTTTTCAGCATGGTTGCTGCTTTTGCGGTTCCAAAAGGCAAATCCATCTTTTTTTCACTATAACTTGTTGGCATAATGTACCCATGCATATCACTTGTTGCTAAAATTTTTATTTGCATTTTGTTTCTCTCCTTCTTCCGCCCAAAAGAACAGGAAGGTTAGAACACGAGCCATAACGACTCAGATCCCAACCTCCCACGTCTGTTTATTTATTGATTATTGGTTCCATGCTTGTTCAAATTGTGATGTTGCATCTTTCAATAATTTTTTCGTGTCTTTATTTGATGAAGCAAAAATACTTTCCATAATTGTCCGCATTTCATTATAGGCTGAATCAGCATTCTCTTCTACTGGGATAGCGAATAAATCTTTTACTGCGTTTTCAAGTTGTGCAGGTACTTTGGTTGTCTTAGAATTTTTGTACTCATCACTGTGTAAAACAGATTCTAAAATTGGCATATAACCTGTTTGTTGTGCCCAGTACAATTGTGAATCAGGCGTTGCTAAGAATTTCATGAATTCAAATGCCGCTGTCCGTTGTTCTGGCGTAGCACTATCGAACATATAAATATCTGTTCCTTGTTGTAAGTTGATTTTTTCAGGACGTGGTGCAACACCGTATTCATAGCCACCAGCTTCAGCATCTTTTTGAACAAAACCAGCACCAGCAATACTACCGACAAACATTGCTACCTTTTTGTTTGCAAATGGGCCAGATAAATATTTATCTGAACCAGCTGTGCGGAAGTACCCTGCTTCGATACCATCACGGTAATAGTCCACGACTTCTTGTGAATCTTTGCTTGTTAAATCTAAGTCTTTATTAAAATCAACGCCTTTGTTTTTCATCCCAATTGCGTAATAGTTATTTAACGAGTCAAAACCAGCACCAACGACTTCTTTGTTGGATTTTTCGTAAATTGTTTTAGAAGCTTCTTTTAATTCCTCTAATGTTTTCGGTACTTCAACACCATATTCTTTCAACAAATCAGCATTATAGAATAACATTTCTGTCGATTTATTAAATGGAATGCCGTATTGTTTGCCGTCGATTTTGGCGCCGTCTAACAATACTTCACGAATTGGCTCTGCATCTTTCCAGCCGATTGTGTCATCATCCATATATGGTTTTAAGTCCACTAACATTTCATCTTGTGCAGCATTCCATAACCAGCCTGGGTACGCTTGCGTAATTGTTGGTAAATCTTTTGGTGAAGTTAAAGTCGAATTGATTTTGGCTTGTAAATCAGGGTAAGCAGATTGATTTTGTAATTCCACTTTAATTTTTGGATTTTCTTTCATGAAGTCTTTCGTTAATTTTGTTAACGCTTCTTCTTGAACCCCATTCATTGCATGCCAGAAAGTGATTGTCGTATCTTCCTTCACTTCTTTCACAATATCGTTTGATTCTTTGGCCCCATTACCGTTACCACAAGCCCCCAATGCGAAAATAGCTGCGGTTGCTAACACTGTTGTTGCTAGAGTTTTGAACTTCATTTTTTTCTCTCCCTTAAAAAAATTTATAAAACAATTTGCTCGCCACGTTCTGGCAATATTCTTTCACCATACGGGTTTTCCAGTTTTTCTGGTTTTAACGTATGGATTGGAACCAATACTTGAGGTTCAATCAATGCAATAATTTTATCCAGATCTTCTGGAATTGCATGTCCTGAACAAGCTAAACGGACAAAAGTAATGTCTTTTTTAGCCAACAAATCTAAAAACACGCGATACTGTGGATCAAAGTCCCCTAACGGTTGTGCATCACTGTGAATGTATAAACTACCTTCTTGGAGGTTGTCAAACTGGTTCACAACTTGCCACAAATAGTCTGTTTTGTCCTTTAGTAACGTGTCATACGGGATTTCTAACGCTGGATTCAATTCTGATATTTTACCAGATTCAGCATAATAATAACGAACTTCTATTCCAAATACTTCAAGTAACAACGCAGCCATATTTGCTTCTAAAACGACTGTACGTGGTGACTTTTCAATAATCTTAGCAAAACGTTCTACGTTTGCTGGATAACCATTAAAGGTAATTTGTCGATTCGGGTTTTCTAGTTCTAAACGAACCAAGTGCTGAACAAGATCTTCTTCACTGACAACCGCTATTTGGGCTGGATCTGGTTCACGTTCTGGGAAGCTAATGCTTACGCCTTCCATCATTAATAATTCAGTATGTTTGGCTTTTTCACAAAAAGCCAAAGTTTCTTCACGATTATGGCCATGTAAGCGCAAATCACCTGTGTATGTGATGAAATGGTCAGGCGTGCGAATCAGTAATGCCGAAGCACCGTACGCATCATGATCGACAGGTACGATTTCCACTGAAATTTCGCCAACTTTAATCACATCGTTTTTATTAAGACCAATCATTTCTCGGGTAAAATTCTTTTCTTCAAACGGTGATGGAATCAAAAAATCACCTTTTCGATTTAAACTATTTAGAATCATTTTCGTTTCTTTTAGGGTGTACAACGGAACAGCTGGGTCTAAATAATTAATCATGCGTGAATGATCTAAGTGGGCATGAGATAAGAAAACAGCTGTGTGTTGATACTCTTTGTCTTCTGCACCATGATATTCATAACCTAAACGTGGATCATATAAGTCTTTTAATTCTGGCACTAAACGATTATTAATTAAGGTTTCAATGTGATCATCGGGCAAATCTAATTCTGGTCGAAATTCTGTACCAAAATCAAAGAAGATGTGGGCATCTTTATACGCCACTTCAATCACGGTTCCTCCAATTGTTAAAATGCCACTGTGAAAAGTCACAGTTGTTTTAGCCTTTGATTCCATTTTTTGCAACTCCTCTGATAATTTCTTTTCTGAAAATCAAGTAAATAATTAAAATTGGAATAACGGTTAATGTTGCAGCAGCCATTTGTAAATGTACGTCACTACCGCTCTCTGTCGCAAAGGCCGATAGTCCATTATTCAATAGACGGTATTTTTTCTCGTTCGTCACCAACAATGGCCACAAGAAAGAATTCCAACTAGAAATGAATGTTAAAATCCCTACTGTTACCAACGCTGGTTTTGACATTGGTACTAAAATACGCCAAATATATTCTAAATCACTAGCGCCATCAATCTTGGCAGCCTTGTAAAAAGTATCAGGAATACCTTTTAAATACCCGTTTAAATAGTAAATATAAAAAATACTAGTTAAAAATGGAATAATTAAGGCGCTGTAAGTATTTAACAAACCTAATTGCGCAATCGTTTGATAATTGGTAAAGATAATAGATTCATATGGAACCATTAACAACGAAATCATCAAAGCAATGACCACATTTTTAAAACGGAACTTCAAACTCGTTAACGCGAATGAAGCTAACACGGCGGTGACTACCGTAGCAATCGTTGTAACACCTGAAACAAAGACTGTGTTCAAGAAATACCGAAGAAAGGGTGCTTTTTGAAAGACCTCTGTGTAGTTTTGCCATTGTGGTTGTTTCGGAAACATGGTTGGCGGCATGCTGGTCGCTTCAGAGTAACTCATTAAACCAGCTAAAATCATATAGACAAATGGAAATAACGTAATAACGGCTAAAATGCCTAAGAAAACAAATGCGATAATCGTTAAAACTTTTTTCATTGGCTTATTGCCCCACTTTCTTTAAGAGTTTATTTTGTAAGAAAGTGACCACTAAAATAATCACAAATAAAATCACTGTGGCGGCCATCGCAATTCCGGGACGCCCTGCAATGTGGAATTTGTCATAAATATAGTACACTGCGGTTGTGGCACTGTTGGCAATCCCCGCACGACCACCGAATAAAGCATAAACTTGTGTATAAACTTTAAAGGCGCCAATTAAATTGACCGTTAATAAAAAGGCAATGGTCGGGACTAGCTGCGGAAACGTAATACGTCGGAAAATTTCGCCGTCTGAGGCGCCAAACATTTTTGCAATTTTAAAATGTTCTTCATCAATATTTCTCAACCCAGCCAACAAAATAATAATATTAAATGCTAAACTCGTCCAAACCCCAAAAATAATCAATGTCGGCATACTCATTTGAACATTATCTAGCCAGTTGACAGAAGGAATGCCGAAAAAGCCTAAGACGTAATTGACAATTCCATAATCGCCATTAAAGAAGTAACGGAAGACAATCCCAATGGCAATCGTACTCGTTACATAAGGCATAAAGAAAATCGTTTCAAAGAAACTCTTATGTTTAACTTTTTCAAAGATAATCCAAGCAATTGCTAGGGAAATTATCAAGGCAATCGGTACCACAGCAAATGCATAGAGCGCTGTATTTTTTAACGCTTTATAGAAGATTGGATCATTCAATACACGTTGATAATTTTCTAAACCAGCGTAGCGTTGGTTAATTAAGGAACCTTTTTGGAAGCTCATCCACAAAGAACGAAACAGTGGATAAACGCTAAACAGTAAAATGATTCCTAATGATGGCAGAAGGAAGAGCCATGCTTTTGGTTGATTTTCTGGATTGTATTTTTTCATTAGTAAACCCGGTCTCCCGCTTCGTTAAAGATAAATACTTTTTTATATGAAAAATCAAAAGATAAAGTGTCTCCTTCTTCAATCGCTTCTTCTACACTTACAATTGATTTCACTTGTTCATTTCCTAATGTAAATCGTAAAATACGTTCTCGACCAATCAATTCCACTAAATCTGTCGTTGTGGTAAAGAGACCTGTTTCAGCTGGTACCACATCTTCTGGACGAGAAGCAAACGTATATTTCCCATCAGTCATTGGCATTTTAAAGCGTGCTTGCTCAAAACGCTCAAGCGGAATTTCAAAACTTTCATGGTACATTTTGCCGTCTTTCACTTCAACAGACAATAAATTAATAATTGGGTTACCTATGAACTGAGCAACAAATAAGTTATTTGGTTCTAAGTAAAGGTTTTGAGGTTCATCATTTTGTTGAATAACCCCTTCGTTTAATAAAATAATTTTATCACTGATTGATAGCGCTTCCTCTTGGTCGTGCGTTACAAAGATTGTTGTAATGCCTACTTCTTTCACCAAGCGGCGGATTTCTTCACGAATTTTCAAACGCAAACGTGCATCCAAGTTACTTAAAGGCTCATCTAATAATAAAACATCTGGTTTTTGAACTAACGCCCGGGTAATCGCAACACGCTGTTGTTGACCACCAGAAAGTGTGCCTGGCTTTTTATGGCTTAACTCTTCAATATTCGTTAGTTTCATATATTCTTCGGCAATAGCTTGTGCCTCTGCCTTGGGAACTTTCTTACTTCCTACCGTCAAAGGAAACATTACGTTTTCTAGAACAGTCATATGTGGATATAAGGCATAGTTTTGAAAAACGAATCCGATGTTCCGATCTTTTGGTGCTGTTTTGACAACCGATTGCTGTCGAAACTGAATATCTCCATCACTTGGATGTAATAAACCTGCAATTAAGTTTAAAATTGTGGATTTCCCACACCCACTTGGTCCTAACAAACAAACCAAGTCCCCTTGCTCAATCGTAAAATTGACCGATTTTAACGCTTCAAACCCATTATCGAATACTTTTTTCAAGTCGATAACTTCTATCATGACCCAACCTCCAAAAAAACATTTAATAGCATACCTTTTGATTTTAACATTTATTTCTTGCAACCGCGAGAGCAAAGCTGTTTCATTAAGATAAAAATAGGTAAAGTTAATGTATTTTTTATGTAAAAAATGTTGTTTTTCTGAAAAGTCTATTCACACTTTTTTTAATGCACAACAAAAAAACAGAGAATTTTTCTCTGCTTTTTTGGTTATTTTTTAGAATCTTTTTCTGATTCCTTTACAATATAAATTGGTCGTTTTTTCGTTTCTAAGAAAATTTTGCCGATATATTTACCAATAATTCCTAAACATAATAGTTGCAAACCACCTACAAAAAGTACAATACAAACCATTGAAGGCCAGCCGCTTGTTGGATCACCATTAACTAATGTTCGAAAGATAATCACTAACATTGCTAGTGCAGAACCAATACACGAAAAGGCGCCAACGTATGAAGCAATATTCAATGGTGTTTCTGAAAAATTGACAATCCCGTCAATTGAATAACTTAATAGACTCCAGAAAGACCAAGAGGTTTCTCCAGCAATTCGTTCTCGATTTTTAAATTCAATATATTCTGTTTTAAAGCCGACCCAACTAAAAATCCCTTTTGAGAAACGATTATACTCAGATAACTCTAAAATCGCATCGACCATTTGTCGGGTCATGACACGGAAGTCACGGGCACCATCCACCATTTCCGTCTCAGCAATTCGATTAATGAGTTTATAGAACATCCGTGCAAAAAAGCTACGAATGGGCGGTTCGCCGTCTCTTGTTATGCGTCGTGTGCCAACACAATCTAAATCTGTACTGGTTTCAATCATCTCAATCATTTGAGGTAATAACTCAGGCGGGTCTTGTAAATCAACGTCCATGACTGTCACTAAGTCACCTGTTGCTTCTTTTAAACCAGCGTATAAGCCTGCTTCTTTCCCAAAATTTCGTGAAAAAGAAAGATAACGGACCTTCTCTGGATGTTCGCGATAAAGCTGTCTTAAAACAGCTAACGTCTTATCTTTTGAGCCATCATTCACAAATATATATTCTACTGAATGAGACAGTTGCTGGCTAATTTTTTCTACTTCTTCAAAAAACAGCGGAATCGCTGCTTCCTCATTATAACAAGGGACAACAATTGATAACATTTTATTTCCTCCACACTTCAGTTAATTATCATTATACCATATAATAGCCTTATTAAATAACGATATCCAACTAAAAAGAACTTAAATAGAAAGAACCTGGGGAAAAAATCCAAAACGATTTTTTCTCAGGCTGACTAGCGGTTAAACGAAAGCAACAGAAATAGTCCTACGCACTACTTCAGCCTCTTTTGTTTAGCACTAAAATTATTTTGTTAAATCTTCTTGGTTTGCTTCAAATTGATAACGCGGTTCATCATTCTTTTCATCATAATCAACAATCAAATCATACCCTTTAAAGAACCAATCATCTGTTTCTTCAATAAAATAGGTAATCCCATCTAGGTTCTCTTTAATCATTGGCTCATCTGGCGCTTCTACAGACATCGCAATGGAAAAACCATCATGAACAGGTGTTTTTCCGTAAATTTTTCCGAAAAAACGAATGCCTGTCTCAGGCTGAACCCCGGTTTCGTCTTTAAACCATTGTTGGGCTTTCGGTGTCACTTCTAATTTCATTCTTTGTTCCTCCTTCACATCTCTGTCGCCATTTATTGTAGCACAGCGCAGTGCTTTTAGAGAATAAAGTGCTTAGCCATTCATTTTTTCATCTAATAAATCGACATCTGCGGTATCACCGATAACTAATAAATTGTCGTTTTCTCGAACAATTTCAGAAGCATCTGGCGAAGCAATTACTTCTGTTTTCGAGCGGCGGATCGCTACCACAGTTAAACCAAATCGCTGACGGAAATTTAATTCTGCTAAGGTTTTATTGTAAAATTTAGGATTGGTGACCCGAACCTCAGCTAATGAAAATTCGCTAGATAATTCAATATAATCTAAAATATTGCGTGAAACAAGTTTATGGGCAATTCGAATACCCATATCTCGCTCTGGGTGAACGACCATATCTGCCCCAATTTTATCTAAGACACGGGCATGATATTCATTGACTGCTTTGGCCAAGACATTGGGAACCCCCATCTCTTTAACCATTAGTGTCACTAAAATACTCGCTTGAATATCTTCACCAATTGCCACCACTACGTGATCAAAATTCCGAATTCCTAAAGAACGCAACGTCATTTCATCTTGGGCGTTAGCCACCACTGCATGCGTTGCAATATTCATATATTCATTGACACGGTCTTCACTGCTGTCAATGGCCAAAACTTCTTGACCAGCTTCCACCAAAGTTTGGCATATGCTGCCGCCAAAACGTCCTAAACCAATAATTGCAAAATTTTGTTTCATTTCTTCTGACCGCTCCTGTCTGTTCGTTAAAATTAGTATAACAAATCCATAAATAAATTCCTAGAAGGATTTCCTAGAATTTATTTATGGATTTATCTGATATTTATTTGGCTAAACCATGTTGAAAAGCATAAATCGCCGCTTGGGTCCGATCATCCACATCTAGTTTTGCTAAAATGTTTGAAACATGTGTTTTAACTGTTTTCAAAGTGATAAAGAGTTCATCAGCTATTTCCTGATTACTTTTACCTTGTGCAATCAACATTAAAATTTCGTGTTCCCGGTTTGTCAAATCTTCGTGCAACACCGGCTCTTGTTTTTTTGTTAACCGTTCCATCATCTTATGCGTCACTTCAGGTTCCAACACACGCTCTCCGCGATAAGTCGCCCGAATTGCATCAGCAATCTCATGTGCTGTTGATGTTTTTAATAGGTAGCCCGCTGCACCAGCTTCAATCGCCGGATACACTTTTTCATCATCAATAAAACTCGTCACAATAATAATCTTGGCTTCTGGCCAATCTTTCAAGATCGCTTTTGTTGAATCAATGCCGTCCATTTCTTCCATTACCAAATCCATCAAAATAACATCTGGACGTAGTTCCAATGCTTTTTCATAGCCAATCTTACCGTTTTCTGCTTCGCCTACGACTTCTATATCCTCTTGAATAGATAAATATGATGAAACGCCTAAACGGACCATTTCATGGTCATCCACTAACATTACTTTGATCACTTGCAGTTTCCTCCTTTATGACAGGAACTTTAATTTCAACGCTGGTTCCCTGCCCTTTAAAACTAATAATTTTAACTGTACCGCCCATGCCGACAACACGTTCTCGGATATTATTTAAGCCATAACTACCGGCTTTATTACTTTGTTCCTTCATATCAAAGCCGACACCATCATCAACAATACGCAATAACACGTTTTTATCGACTTGGTGTAAGTATACCTCTAATTCCTTTGCTTTGGCATGTCTTAAGGTATTTGAAAGTAACTCCTGCACAATTCGGAAAAGATGATCCTCAATGCTGCTATTTAAATGAACATCTTCAACATCCCAAATCAATTCAATTTTAATTTTTGTTTGTAGTTCTTTCAGTAATTGTTCAATACCTTTACGCAAACTTTTTCCTTCTAGACTGATAGGACGCAAGTGCAATAGTAACGCGCGCATTTCCGATTGGGAGGCATTAATGATTTCTGCCACCATGGCTAGTTGTTTACGATATGGTTCCGGGGTTTCTGTTCGTTGTGCTTGTTCATTTAAGGCAGACAACATCATCATGGCTGCAAAAAGTTGTTGACTGACTGAATCATGCAACTCCCGCGCCAAACGATGCCGCTCGTTCTCTAAAATTTCTTCTTTTGTTTGCCCATCCATTAATTGCGGTCGACTGTTTAATAATTGCAATTCTTTAGACATCTCTAATAATTTATTTTTAATCGACCAAATATCTTGTTCGACTTCGGTTAGATAATGGTCTTGATTTTCACTGGTCGTTGGTTTGTTTAAGACTGGACTTTCATAATTGCCATTGGCCAATAACCGAAGTTTTTCTTCAATCCGTCCATATTGCCCTTTTTGAACCAATGAAATCAGTAAAAAGGTCAATAAGCCTATTAGTAAGGATATGAGAACAATGTGCACAATTAGTGGTAAATAAAAGACTTTTCTCTGAAGAAGCTCTAATAGCCACCGGTTTTGTTTAATCGAATGAAAATATGAAAACAATGTAATTAAGATAACAATAAAGGTGCTAAGGGACGCATATAATGAAATCATGCGTCTTGAAATCCGATCGGTCATACACGGATCACCTCAACATCTCCTACTAAAGTGTTCGTCATAATTTTCAAACGACGAAGATTGGTATCGTAATCATTGCTGTAAATTTTTAATGATTCGTTTTTCAATTGATATTTTTCTTCTTCAAAACGTACCGTTCCGTAAAAAGTTGAATGTTCTAACAAAATAGCTACACCTAACGGTACTAGAATTCGTGTACGGCCAAAACCTTTACGAATAATAATAATATTGTCTTCTTTCGGTAGTAGCGTATTACCTAAATCAATAATGGTGTCCCCAGAGATTAAATCAATATTGATATCGTCCCATTCATAGATATTGTTACCAATGCGTTCGTTGGCAAACCAACGGCGTTTAAATCGTTTGCCATTTTTAGGTTCTTTTGCCGCCGTCTCCACCATAATCATTTGTTTTTTACGCCAAGGTGCTCGCTCAGCTATATCCACGCCTGAAATCTCAAAGCCTTTTAAGCCGATAAAGAGTACGCCAAAAATCAACATAAACCAAACAGCCGTGCTGTTCATTGCACCAATGACAATAAAAACAACGCCGAGGACGAATTGAAAGTTGTTAAAATGTGTTTTAGATGCTTTCCTGGAAACGTAGGCCACAAGTAAAACGCCAATTGTTAATAAAACAGCTAATCCAGGATTATGTACAATTTGCCATAACGCCAGAATAAAAAGTAATGCTTCTGCGACGATAAAAAAGCGCCAAGGGTTATTCATAGATTTGCCTCCTCCCTCTGTCATTTATTTTACTCGTTTATTTTATTTAATCATAGTGGTTTGCGCCTCAGGTTACCATAGGACTTTAGCCCTAAATGTCATAAATTGCGAAAGGACAGGCCTTGGAAGCTGCCTGCCCTACTCAATTATTTAGTTTGCTTCAACTTTTGTAATTTTAACTGTCATGTCGCCACCAGGTGTTGCAATAATCACTTGGTCGCCTAATTGTTTACCAATTAAGGCTTGCGCAATCGGTGAATCGTTAGAAATTTTACCAGAAAATGGATCGGCTTCGGCACTTCCTACGATTGTGTATTCCTCTTCTTCTCCATCAGGCAATTCTTGGAAAGTAACTGTTTTACCGATGGAAACTTCGTCTTGGTCCACGCCATCATTATCGATGATTTCTGCAAAACGAATCATATTTTCTAACGTTGTAATACGTCCTTCAACGAAAGCTTGTTCATCTTTAGCTGATTCATACTCTGAGTTCTCTGAAAGATCCCCAAAGCTACGAGCGATTTTAATACGCTCTACGATTTCTTTACGTTTAATTGTTTTTAATTCTTCTAGCTCTTGTTCTAATTTTTCTTTTCCTTCAAGAGTCATTGGATATACTTTTTCTACCATGTTAATTCTCCTTTTTCGCTTAACGATACGTAGTTCTTGGTTGGTTATTGAAAAAAATTCCGCTTTCAATCCACAAAAGAGTACCACGCTTTTTCTAAATTGTAAATATAATTATTGAATTTTTGTGATTTTGCTAAATTTTATTTATATAAATTTCTAGTTGCTATTCTTTCCCTCTGTTAAACAGATTACTTTTTGAGTATCTAAAAGCTTGGTGAATCATACAAAATTGATTCACCAAGCTCTTTTATGTTTTCATTTTATTCACTACTTGAATTATTGACATACTGATCTACTAATACTTGATGTTCTTCATATGTTTTTGAGAAGTATACTTTTCCTGTAGAAATATCTGCTACAAAGTATAAATAGTCACTTGGTGTCGGATTCAAGACTGCTTTAATTGACTCCTCACTTGGGCTATCTAATGGTCCTGGTCCATAACCAGTATTTTTATACAAGTTATAAGACGAGTCCACTTCCAAGTCAGCATACGTTACAGTTTCTTTGTGTTCTCCTAGAGCATACAAAATAGAAATATCTGATTGGATTGGCATATCGGCAGCCAAGCGGTTAAAGAATACTTGCGCAATTTGTTTGCGGTCTGCTTCTTTGACTCCTTCTTTTTCAACCAATGAAGCTAACGTTAAGACTTGCTGATTGGTTAAATTCTTTGCATGAATTGTCGGCGTATATTGTTCCATTACTGTGTTCATTTTAGCAACCATCTGTTCGACAAATTCAGGAAGTGTTGCTTTTTTGTAGTAATCATAAGTCGCTGGGAATAAATACCCTTCTAAGCGATAACGAACACCTTCTGCGGTTGCAGCACTTTCAAGTAAATCAGGATACTTAGCCTTCATTTGATTGAAGAAGTCCTCGTTTTTCATTAATGCAATGAAATCTGCTTTCTTGAAATCCGTATTTTTTTCAATGGCTTCGCCAATTTTATCTATATCGTAGCCTTCAGGAATCGTTACTTTGCCATCTGCGATTTTAGTTGGTTCTGGCGTGCCTCCTTCTTTTAGCATTTCACCAATTTCATCGAGTGTCATGCTTGGAGACATTTGATAATAGCCCGCTTGAAAATCTGTTAAGTTTTTAAATTTTACGTAGTAGTTAAAAACCATTCCGCTTTTAATGACGTTGCTTTCTTCTAAAACCGCAGCAATTTGCTTATTAGAAGATCCTTCTGGGATATGCACTTGAACAAGCTTCTTATTGTTCTTGTCTAGTGGTTGTAGCCCAGCGTCTACATATTTATAAAAAGTAAACCCAAAGATTGCCATCATTAAAACCAATACAGAAACTACAATTAACACGATACGACCGACTAAACGATCTTCTTTTTTACGTGTTTGTTTTTTTTTATTTGTTGGCTTTTCGTCTGTTTCAATCGGGGTTGGCTCTTCGACTGTCTGTGTTGTCTTGTCTTTCCCACGTCTTCGAGCAGCTCTAGAACCTGCACGTGTTTGTGTCGTGCGGCTCGCTGTTTCTTGTGATTCATCAGATGAAGGTTGGGGAGACCTATCATTTTTTTCAGAGGAATCAGGTTGATCGCCATCATTTCTACCTTTTAAAGACCCAGTTACTTGATCTCTAAGCGAAGATTTGGGATCTTGGTTATTTTGGTTATCATTAGCCAAAACTAACCCTCCTTACTATTCTATCGTTTATGACTGAAACTATTATACATGAAACCTCTTTAAAATTAAATGTTTTTAATAAAAAGACCGTCATTCCCCGATAAAAAATTCATCATTGACAACGTTTAAAGCCTATGATGGCGCTTTTCTATTGAAACGATAATAAATCTTAAAATCCTCCTAAATTTATCGAAAATCCATTTTCTATTAAGAATTTTGTAGCAAAATAGCACCTAAGTCTTTAGGCGATTGTACTAGGAATGTCGCTCCCGCCTCTTGTAATTCTGTTTCTTCACCAAATCCATACAAGACACCTATACTATCTAAGCCATTTTGTTGAGCACCAAGAATGTCATGATTACGATCACCAACCATGATAATTGCTTCTTTGGTTGGGTCTAATTGAGCTTCCGTTAATGCATACTGAATCACATCTGCTTTTTTAGAACGATGACCGTCCATACTCGCTCCATAGATGCCTGTAAAATAACGATCTAAATCAAAATGAGTAATAATCTTGTTAGCAAATTCTTCTGGTTTGGAAGTCGCAATGTATAACTTTGCTCCCGCTTCCTTTAACCTTGTTAACACTTCTGGAATCCCTGGATACACATGATTTTCAAACATACCTTTTCTCTGATAATACGCTCGATAATGACCCACGGCTTGTTGCGCTGCTTCAGCTGAAGGCGCCATGTGCAAAAACGACTCATATAAAGGCGGCCCTATGAAAGAACGTAATGTCTCCTCGCTAGGAGCTGGCCAGCCTAATTGTTCTGTTGCGTATAAAATAGAACGCATAATGCCGCTACCAGAATCCGTAATTGTGCCATCTAAATCAAATAAAATCGTTTGATACATCTTCACTTCACTACTTTCTAGCATTTTTTGTCTAATTGATTCTTCAAAATAAGATACGCAAAAGAAGCACATTTTTCAGCGCTTCTCTGCCTTTTTATTTATTTTGCTGTAAACGAATCTGGTTTTTTATCTGATTGCTGCATTTCATAGGCAATGGCTTCAACGATTCGACGGCTAGCTTGACCATCCCCATACGGATTTTGTGCATGCGCCATCGCGTGGTAAGCATCAGAATCAGTCAATAATGTTTTCGCCTCTTGATAGACTACTTGTTCGTCTGTACCAACCAATTTCAATGTTCCTGCCGCTACGCCTTCTGGACGTTCTGTTGTATCTCGTAAAACTAAAACTGGCACACCTAAGGAAGGAGCTTCTTCTTGCACACCGCCAGAATCAGTTAAAATTAAAGCACTTTTCGCTGCAAAATTTTGAAAATCTTTGACGTCCAATGGTTCAATTAAATGCACACGAGCTAATTCACCTAAGTGTTCCGCTACTATTTCACGGACTTTGGGATTTTTGTGCATAGGGAAAATGACTTCAATTTCTGGATGTTCCATTACAAGTCGACGAACAGCTTTAAACACATTTGCCATTGGCAGGCCTAAATTTTCACGACGATGCATTGTAATTAGCACGATGCGCTGGTCTGTAGGGATTTTTTCCAATAAATCATTTTGATAGTGGGCATCAACAGTGTACGCCATCGCGTCAATCGCTGTATTGCCAGTTACATAAATATGTTCTTCTGGATGATTTTCTTTGATTAAATTGTCCTTACTTTGAGTGGTTGGGGCAAAATAAATATCAGTTAACACGTCTACCAGTTGACGATTCATTTCTTCTGGAAACGGAGAATATTTTTGCCAGGTCCGCAATCCTGCTTCCACATGTCCCACTGGAATCTGTTGATAAAAAGCAGCCAATGCAGCCGCAAATGACGTGGTTGTATCGCCATGAACCAAGACAATATCCGGCTGTTCTGTCACAAGAACCTCAGTTAATAAATTCAAAACACGACTTGTAATATCTGTTAAGGTTTGCCCATCTTTCATGATATTTAAATCATGATTCGGTGTAATTTGAAAATCTTCTAACACTTGATCCAACATTTGGCGATGTTGCGCTGTTACGACTACTACAGAGTCAAATCCTTGACTTTGCTCTTCTAAAACTTTGATTAAGGGAGCCATTTTGATTGCTTCTGGCCGTGTTCCAAAAACCGTCATTACTTTAATTTTCTTCATCATTTTCCTCCTAATTCTATGTTAGTTTCGGGTATTTTTGTTGGCGAAATTCTTCTGCTCGTTGAACATAATGTAAGGCGTTCATATGATTACTGGCTATTTCTGCTGCCGTTAACGGACGGATAACCTTCGCGGGTCGACCAAATGCTAAAACATTTGGCGGGATAATTTTGCCTTCTGTCACTAAAGAGCCCGCACCAATCAGGCTGTTTTCTCCAATAATAGCGTTATTTAGAATCGTTGAACCCATGCCAATCAAAGCACCATCACCGATTTTACAACCGTGTAACATGCATTGATGGCCCACCGTTACATACTTGCCTACAATTGTCGGGGCATCTTCATCAACATGAATAATCGTGCCATCTTGAATATTACTACCTTCACCAATGGTAATTGTGTTACTGTCACCTCTTAAGACCGACTGAAACCAAATATTACTATCCTTTGCTAGTTGTACGTTTCCATAGACATCTGCACTAGCAGCAATAAAATATTCTTTTTTCAAACTCTGTCACCTCTTTTCATTAAGTATAGACAAGAATTCCTCACTTTCATAGTAAAAAAGACAAGAAAAACGACTGTCTTTTCAGACAGCCGTTTTTTTATTCCTCATAGTCGCCTTCTTCAGCAAATTGACTATTGTATAGTTTTTCATAGAAGCCACCTTGTTCCAGCAACTCATGATGCGTACCTTTTTCAATGATTTCTCCTTGTTTCATAACAAGAATTAAATCAGCTTCACGAATAGTTGATAGGCGGTGGGCAATAACGAAACTCGTTCGTCCTTCCATAACACGATCCATTGCTTTTTGAATTAAGGCTTCCAAGCGTGTATCGACTGAACTAGTCGCCTCATCTAAAATCAAAATTTTTGGATCAGAAATTACCGCTCGGGCAATGGTCAACAATTGTTTTTGACCAAGGGAAACGTTATCTCCCTCAGAATTGATTTCCATTTCATACCCATCTGGCATTGTCCGAATGAAGTGATCCACATTGGCCGTTTTCGCTGCATCGACAACTTCATAATCCGTGGCATCCAACTTCCCAAAACGAATGTTATCTGCAATGGTACCTTTATACAACCAAGCATCTTGCAATACCATTCCAAATACAGATCGGACATCACTACGGTTCATTTTTTTCGTGTCAATACCATCAATTTTAATGGCGCCTTCTGTTACATCATAAAAACGCATCAGTAAGTTGATTAAGGTTGTTTTCCCAGCGCCAGTTGGTCCCACAATCGCAACCATTTGGCCCGCATCAACTTTAAAGTTCAAATTACGAATTAACGGTTTTTCTGGGTCATAACTAAAGCTGACATTTTCAAATTCAACAGAGCCTAAAATAGGTTCTGGTAAAGGAACATCTTGTTCGTTAAGTTCTTCTTCTGGTTCATCTAGGATTTCAAAAATCCGCATGGTCGAAGCTGAAGCGCTTTGTAAAGCTGCAGACAACTGCGTAATATTCCCCATTGGTTGGCTAATTTGCCAAATATATTGAATAAACGCTTGTAATTGCCCCACTACAATCACACCAGCAACCACATAGTAACTACCAAGGACAGCTACCCCGATATAGGTCCCATAAGCGGTCATCTGAACCAATGGCAACATTAATCCTGAGATAAAGGATGCTTTGAAACCAAAACCATTTAAACGATGATTGACTTGTTTAAAGCCTTCAAGGGTTTCTTTTTCCCGACCATATAGTTTTAAAACACTGAACCCAGTCATATTTTCTTGGACATAACCATTTAAGTCTCCTAAAGAATTTTGCATTCCTTGGAAATATTTCTGGGAGATTTTAACAATTGTTCTGGAAATAATCAGAGACAACGGAATCATAATCACTGAAAAAATCGCCATCAGCGGATTGATTAAGAACATCATCACTACCGCCATCACAATACCTAAGACTGCTGAAACAATATTGATAAAACTTTGTTGCATCGCATTGCTGACAGCATCCACATCGTTCGTCACCCGTGACAAAATATTTCCTTGTTGGTTCTTATCAAAATAAGAAACTGGCAAACGATTGATTTTTTCTTCAATATCGCGACGTAAATCGCGCATGGATTGTTGAACGACATTCGTCATTAAAAAGCCTGACAAAAATTGTGCCACACAATAACCTGTTCCCACAACTAAAATCCAAATTAAACATTGGATTACATAATCAAAATTAATGGATTCGCCAGCCGCAATATTACGGCTAATTTCTGTCGTTGGTAATCCAGTCAAATAAGGCAACGCTGCATTAAAGGCAACGGTTAATATTGTAAATAAAATAACTAAATAAAACGTCACTCGGTACGGTTTAATATAGCGACCGATTCGTTTCATAGAAGAAAAGGCGTGTTTCATGCTAATTCCTCCTCTGACAATTGAGAAGCTGCAATATCATAGTAAATTGGACAAGTCTCAAGTAATTCACGATGTGTGCCAATTCCGACCACGTCGCCTTCGTTTAAAACAACAATGCGGTCCGCATGCATAATTGTTCCAACACGTTGTGCCACAATTAAAACAGTGGATTCTGTTGTTTCTTTTTTCAGACGCGCTCGTAAATTTGCATCTGTTTGATAATCTAACGCAGAAAAACTATCATCAAATATATAAATTTCCGGATTGCGAATAATCGCCCGTGCGATAGCTAAACGTTGTTTTTGACCACCAGAAAAGTTCGTGCCACCTTCTGAAAGAGGTTCATCATAGCCTTGCGGTTTTTGTGAAACAAATTCTGTAGCTTGAGCAATGTCAATTGCTCGTTCCATTTCTTCTAACGTCGCATCTTCCTTACCGTAGCGAAGATTATCAGCAATTGTACCAGTAAAAAGTAACGCTTTTTGTGGAATATAGCCAATCTTATTGCGTAATGCACTAAGTTGGTAATCTTTTACGTTCACTCCATCGATTAAAATTTCACCTTCTGATACATCATAAAACCGTGGAATCAATTGAATTAATGTTGATTTCCCACTACCTGTGCTCCCAATAAAGGCCACTGTTTCACCAGGTGACGCCTTAAAACTTACATTGCGGATGACTGGGCTTTCCGCATGTCCAGGATAGGCAAAGGTTACATTTTTAAACTCTAGATAGCCTTTAGTAGCTGTTTCTGTTACGCCTTCTTCTTCACGAATAGCTGGTTCCATGTCTAAGGCTTCTTGAATCCGTGAAGCCGAAACCGCAGCCCGCGGATACATCATAAAGACACTGGCAAATAACATAAACGAGAACAGCGCATGGAAAATATATTCAATAAAAGCAATTAAATTCCCAACTTCTAAATCCCCATGGCTGATTTGAACAGTCCCGCTCCAAATGATTAAGACCATCACAATATTAAATAAGAAAAAGAACCCTGGTTGGGCTGCTGCCATTAAACGAAACAGACTTTTTGAACTTTTAGTGTAAGTTTCATTGACTTTATTAAAACGAGATTCTTCAAATTTTTCATTAACAAATGCGCGTATTACCCGCAATCCAGAAAGATTTTCTCTTAAAATCCCATTGATTCCATCTAAGTTCTTTTGTTGCTTTTTAGATAACGGTTCTGACAAACGAGCAATTCCGACAACTGCTAGCAGCAGAAAAGGCAAGGCACCTAAAACGTACATTCCTAACGACGGACTCGTTCGCATCACCATGTAAAGACTGGCAATAAACATCACTGGCGTCATAAAGCCAAGACGTAAAATATTTCCCATGAAGAGCATAATTTGGTATGCATCATTGGTAGTTCGCGTAATTAAGGAAGAAACCCCAATACTTTCATATTCACTATGTGAGAAAGTTTGAATCTTTTCAAATAAATCATCACGAATATCACGAACAATGTTTGTTGTAATTCTGGCACCAAAGTACCCCAGCAAAATATTCATTGCGACACCAATAATCGTAATTACAACCATCCAAATCCCTTGCTGATAAATATAGTCCATATCTCTAGGAATAATTCCTTTGTCAATCATTCGTGCTAAAATGGTCGGCAAGCCTAATTCAATTAAAATAAAACCAAACACACAAATAAAATCAGCGAAAAGTAATTTCTTATAACGCATTGTGTAACGCCACATTAACTTCAATTAATCATCTCCTTCTTATCTTACTTTAAATTTTCTAGTACTCCCACTGTATCAAAAAGAAATCGGTAATACAAGCTGTCTGGCTAGAAAAAACAGCCTTTCTCTTTCTATCCTTTCTCTTTTAGATTTTCTAAAAAATAGATAATTTTAATGATTTACTTATACGATTAAAATTGCTACTTCCTTTTGATTGTGCCATAATTGGGAAAAACTGAAAGGACCCTTTGAATGAAAAAATTATTCTTCATTTTTCTCGGTTCCTGTACGTTTGCTTTAGGCACGTTAGGAATCTTTTTGCCGCTTTTACCCACCACTGGTTTTTATTTATTAACGGCCTTTTTTTGGATGCGTAGTTCAGATAAACTTTATAACAAATTTTTAGCTTCTTCTTATTATCAAAAATATATCCAAGAAGCCTTCTTTGAGAAAAAAATTACTCGTAAAGGCAAATGGAAACTATTTATTTCCATGTTTCTTTTATTTGCCATTCCGTGTTTAATTGTCCGAAATACGTTGATGACTACGACTTTAGCGATTGTTTATTTAGCCCACGTGATTGGCTTAAGTTGGTATTGGCGTCCTAAAAAAAAGGCACTCGAACTTGATCAAGAATAAGGCGAAACAAGAAGTTTGTTTTTTTTAAAAGTCCAGTGAGTGTTTCTATACTTCCTTATCATTCTATGATAAAATAAGCTTAATTGTTGTTATTCACAACACACGGGACGGTTGAAAAAAGAACACATAAAATCAAATACCCAGAATGAAGCAAAGTCGAGGCTTCATTTCATCATTAACAGATGTTTTTGATGAGCATTCTTTTTTAGGTGATCAGCACCTCGTTTTGTTGTGTTTAATTTTCTGTCTTAAAATGAAAAAAACTATAAATTGCTACTATTAGTAGCTGAAGGAGAAATGAATCGATGATTTACAAAGTATACTATCAAGAAACAAAAATCAGAAACCCAAAAAGAGAAGACACAAAATCTCTTTACATGGAAGCCGATAGCGATGTAATCGTGCGCCAATTAGTTGAAGAAAATACCCCATACAATATTGAATACGTTCAATTATTAGACGAAAAACATCTTGCTTACGAGCAAGAACATGCGGACTTCACTCTAACGGAGTTTTAACATGAAAGTAAACATAAAAAATAACGAAACTGGCGTTTTTGCAATCGGTGGTTTAGGCGAAATTGGAAAAAACACATATGGGGTACAATTCCAAGATGAAATTATCATTATTGATGCTGGGATCAAATTCCCAGAAGATGATTTACTTGGGATTGACTACGTGATTCCAGATTATAGCTACATCGTTCAAAATTTGCATAAAGTCAAAGCACTCGTTATTACCCACGGTCATGAAGACCATATTGGTGGCGTTCCTTATCTTTTACGTCAAGCGAATATCCCAATCTATGCAGGACCACTAGCCTTGGCTTTAATTACCAACAAACTAGATGAACATGGTTTATTGCGAGAAGCGGAATTACACGAAATTAATGAAGATACGGTGATTCGTTTTAGAAAAACAGCGATTAGCTTTTTCCGGACGACTCACAGTATTCCTGATGCCTTGGGCGTTGTGGTTAAAACGCCTTCTGGTAACATTGTCGCAACAGGTGACTTTAAGTTTGACTTTACACCCGTTGGTGAGCCAGCCAACTTACACAGAATGGCGAAATTAGGTGAAGAAGGCGTCCTTTGTCTTCTTTCAGACAGTACCAATGCTGAAATACCCACCTTTACAAAATCCGAAAAAACAATTGGGACCTCTATTTTAAAAATCTTTGAAAAAATTGATGGTCGGATTATCTTTGCCAGTTTTGCTTCAAACATTTTCCGTTTACAACAAGCTGCTGATGCAGCCGTGAAAACAGGTCGCAAAATTGCTGTTTTTGGTCGTAGCATGGAAAATGCCATTGTCAATGGCGAACGCTTAGGCTACATCAAAGTGCCAAAAGGAACGTTTGTCGATGCGGCGGAACTGAATCAATTGCCAGCAAATGAAACAATGATTTTATGTACTGGCTCTCAAGGAGAACCTATGGCCGCGCTTAGTCGGATTGCTAACGGTACACATCGCCAAATTAGTATTCAACCAGGCGATACGGTTGTTTTCTCAAGTTCACCAATTCCTGGGAATACGACAAGCGTTAACCGTTTAATCAACTTATTATCTGAAGCCGGTGCAGAAGTTATCCACGGAAAAATCAATAATATCCATACTTCTGGTCACGGTGGACAAGAAGAGCAAAAATTAATGCTTCGTTTGATGAAGCCTAAATATTTCATGCCTGTTCATGGTGAATTTAGAATGTTAAAAATCCATGCTTCGCTCGCTCAAGATACAGGGGTTCCTGAAGAAAATTGCTTTATCATGGGCAACGGCGATGTCTTAGCTTTAACGGCTGATAGCGCACGTCCTGCTGGTCACTTCAACGCTAATGACGTGTACGTTGATGGAAATGGTGTCGGTGATATCGGGAATGTTGTTTTACGGGATCGTCGTATCTTATCTGAAGAAGGTTTAGTTTTAGCGGTAGCAACGGTTGATATTAAAAATAAAGAAATTATGGCTGGTCCAGACATTCTTTCCCGTGGTTTTGTCTACATGCGTGAGTCTGGTGATATGATTCATGAAGGCCAACGTCTTTTATTCAATGCTCTACGTGAAGCAATGAAAGATAAAAACTGTACCGAAGCAAAATTAGGCGAAGCCATGACGACCGCTTTACAGCCTTTCTTGTTTGAACAAACAGAACGTCATCCAATGATTCTGCCAATGATTATGACTGCCACAGTTAGTGATCAATAAAGCTCTCATTTAATAGAGAAGAAAAATGCTTGTCCATTTTTCTTCTCTATTTTTTCTAACAAAAAAACACCTAACGCATGTTAGGTGTTTTTGGATTATTTTTTATTAGTTTTTTTCTACGTTAACTGCTTGAGGGCCACGGTCTGAATCTTCAACATCAAAAGTCACTGCTTGACCTTCTTCTAAAGTTTTGAAACCATCACCTTGGATAGCTGAGAAGTGTACGAATACGTCGCTTCCGTCTTCGCGTGAGATAAACCCAAAACCTTTTTCTGCGTTAAACCATTTTACTGTTCCTTGTTCCATTCTTTTGTTCCTCCTCGTGCATTTGCACATAAATAGTCGTAACTTTGCTCGCTTCCAATAGAATATTTAAAAAAATTTAAAAAGTCTACATAATTCCAAACAAGATTACCCTTTCATTTTACACGTGATAAAATATTTTTGCAAGAATTGTCCTCATTCTGAAGCAAAAAAATTCTCTTCTCTCAAACTAATGTATCCGCTATCACCAACAATAATATGATCCAACAATTGAATCCCCATCATTTCGCCACATTCTTCCATTCGTTTGGTAAATTGAATATCTTGTGGAGACGGTGTCGGATTGCCAGATGGATGATTATGAGCTAATAGTATGCGAGCAGAAGAATATTTAACCGCTTCCCGAAAAATTTCGCGTGGATGAGCAATACTTTGATTCAGTGAACCTTTGAAAATCGTTTTCTGTTGGATAATGTCATTCTTGGTATTCAAGTAAATACAAATTAAATGTTCTTGTTGCAGCCCCTTCATCTCTTGGAGTAATCGTTGAGCGACTTGTTGACTGGATGTAACTTTGCCAAATTTGATTTGACTACTTTGATAAATTCGACACCCTAATTCAATGGCCGCACGTAATTCAATGGCTTTCACTTGGCCAATGCCTTTAATAGCCATTAACTCGTTCAACGTGGCTTGCTGCAAATAAGAAAGTTGCTTAAACTGTTTTAACAGCGTTGCGGCAACAGTCATCACGTCTGCTTCTTTTGAGCCAGTACGTAACAGAATCGCCAACAACTCTTGATTCGATAATGCTTTTTCTCCTATCGCCAAGAGCCGTTCTCGTGGTAAACAATCACTCGGCATCTCGCGAATAAACAGATCCGATACTTGCATAAAAAAACCTCCTTTGCTAGTCATTAATAAACTACGCAAAGGAGTGTTGTTTTTATTATTTTAAATAATGTGGCGCTTGATGTAAACTCTCCAAGACATGTAATGTTTTCTCTTGGATAACTTCAGTTGGTTGCAATAAATCAGGTACCATGATCACTGGAATGCCCGCACTATGAGCCGCACTTACCCCATGAAATGAGTCTTCGAAAATCAAGGTTTTCGGGGCTTCTGTTCCTAAAAGTTGACGAGCTTTTTGAAAAATTTCTGGGTCCGGTTTTGCTCGTTTAACATCCTCTGCTGAAACAATACCTACAAAACGATCCTGAATTCCAGCATGGCTTAATAACATTTCAATTGCTGGACGGACGTTACTTGAAGCAACTAATCGAGGAATTTTTTGATCATCTAAAAAGTCGAGGAATTCCACCACCCCTGGTTTTAAAGGGACGTTACCAGATCGAAACTCTTGCAAGGTATCATCATAAGAACGGCGGATAAATTCTTCCACTGTGTCATGACCATAGGATGCATAAATACGTCGGTAATTCTCTTGTACTTCTTCATCGGAAATCCCAACATAGTCTAAATAGACTTCTTTACTATATGGTAACCCCATTGCATCTGCTACTTTTTGAGTAGATGTATAGTAAATCAACTCCGTATCAAAAAGCAACCCATCCATATCAAAAATTACGCCATCAAATTTCTTCATCATTTCCTCCTATAGTTAAAAGTAATTCTCTTACTTGAGAAACAAAATATAATGAACCTGTTACTAATAATAAATCATCTGTCGACATTTTTTCTAAAATTTCGCCTAAGCCAAATTGCCATAAAGACACAATTTCTGTTAAATCGTCTTCATATTTTTCCATTTCTGTAAGTGCAATAGCTTTAGGGTAATCAAAGCTAGTTAAGTAAAGATGCGCATTCGGTACTTGCTTTAAGTCCTGAATCATCTCATCCACATCTTTAGTTGCTAAAGCTGAAAATAAAATATGAATCGTGTGTTGTGGAAACTCTTTGCGCAAGTTTTCAACTAAGCGTTTTACTGCATGATCATTGTGGGCACCATCTAAAACAATCAATGGTTCATCACTAAGTCGTTCCATTCGAGCTGGCCATTGCGCTTTAGCTAACCCTTGAGTAATGTCTCGTTCTTTAAACGGCAAATGTTGTAGTTGGCAATACTTGTCAAATAATTGAATAGCTACCGCCGCATTTTCTACTTGGTGACGTCCCAACAAGGGAACTTTAATTTTTGTCAGTTTGCCCATTTCTCCATAGAAATTAAATACTTCCCCCCATTGTGTATCAGGATGTAGATATTCCACTTGATACTCTTTTCCAAAACGAAAAATTGGACTCTGTTTTTCTTGTGCGACTTTTTCAATGACTGCTAGCGCATCAGCACAAATATTGCCTGTTACTACTGGGACTTTTTCTTTAATAATACCCGCTTTTTGATAGGCAATTTCAGCAATTGTTTCACCTAAAATTTCTGTGTGATCCTTCCCAATTGTCGTAATTCCCGTCAATAATGGCTTCACGACATTGGTGCTATCAAGTAATCCACCTAAGCCAACTTCAACAACGGCGATATCCACTTGTTCATTCACGAAATAGTCCAAGGCCATTCCTGTCAATGTTTCGAATTCTGTAATTCCAGCCACTTCAGTGATCTGGTCTAATTCTTTAATGATTGGTTGATACTTTTCCACATAGGTAATCAATTGTTCGTCTGAAATTGGTTGACCATTTATCGCAATTCTTTCATTAAATGATTCAATATAAGGAGAGGTAAAGGTTCCGACTTTCAAGCCCATTTCTTCTAATAGACAGCGTAAATATGTCACGGTTGAGCCTTTACCATTGGTTCCTGCGATATGAATCGTTGGCACTTTGTTTTCTGGATGATCAATTTTTTCTAATAACGCATTAATCCGATCCAAACCAGGTCTTGAACCAAAGGGTAACCGGCTATGAATCCATTCAATGGCTTCTTCTATTGTTAATTGCATCTTGTCCAACTCCTTGTCTTCTTCTACATTATAACTAAGTTAGGTGACTTTTTCACTAATAACCAATTGAAACTTTTTCTTGAAAACTTTTTGCATTTTTCATAATTTTGCGTTATTAGCGGATACATTAATGAACTTATGGTAAACTAACATTCTGGATGGTTCATTCCAGCCAGCCAATTAAAAACTATTTTTAGAGCGTTCAACACGCTTATTCATGATTTTTTTATAAAGGTGGACTTATTTTGATGAAAAACAAATCGAAGCTTTTATGGTTAGGAAGTTTTTTCTTGCCGTTTTTACTTCTGTTGCTTGTATGGATGACATTACAACTTGCGCCTTTTGGTGACAACAACTTATTAGTTAGTGATTTAGGCACACAATACATGCCTTTCTTGAGTTTTTTAAAACGCTCTTTTCACGAGGGAATAACTACATTCTACTCTTTTTCCAATGAGATTGGTGAGTCGATTGTTCCTTTGGCAGCCTATTACTTACTGAGCCCTTTTAATGTGTTGGCTTTCTTTTTTCCTTATGAACAATTACCTATAGCAATTTTATGGATTATTACCTTAAAACTTGCCTTGATGGGCACTACGATGTTTAGCTATTTAAAATACACTTATCAAAAAGTTGATGGCACCACGTTACTTTTTTCAACGTCCTATAGTTTCTGTGGCTTTGTCACCGTCTATAGCCAAAACTTTATGTGGTTGGATGCACTGATTCTATTCCCGCTTATCTTATTGGGACTCCAACGTTTATGGGATCAACGTAAATGGGGCTTATACAGTATAACCCTGTTTTTAGCGATTGTGACGAATTACTACATGGGTTATATGATTTGTCTCTTTGCTGTTTTGTACAGTATCTATTGGTTCTTTAAAAAGAATACCCAAGCCCATGCTATTCGGCAATTTTTTAAACAAAGTCCGTTATTCATCCTCGTTTCTTTTTTAACAGGAACCGCAACTAGCTTTTTATTATTACCTGCAGCAGAAGGAATGCTCTATACAAAAAAAGCAGATTTTGATGTCTCGACGTTCTTTTTAACGCCTAAGTTCAACACTTCATTCTTCTCGCAATTAGGCTTAGGTTCTATTAATTATGAGTTGCGTTTAGACCATTTACCAACCGTTTTTGCTGGATTATTTGTGACACTCCTCTGTGTCGCCTATTTTCAAACGAAACAAATTGCGTTAAAAGAAAGAATAGCTTCAGCGATTCTTTTATTCATTCTCTTTTTAAGCTTTTGGTTAGAAGCCTTTAACACTGTCTGGCACATGTTTCAAAGCCCAGCTGGTTTCCCTTACCGAAATGTCTTTATTTTTAGCTTTTTATTGATTGTCTTTGCCTATGAAGTTTGGCTTAAAAAAGTGACCATTCCTTGGACCGCACCTATTATTTTTAGTCTGCTGTTAGTCATTGGCTACGGATCTTTGTATTATGGTCCACAAAAGAATCTCTTAATTTCGATCAATTATTTATGGCTAAGTTTACTTTTTATTTGGTTGATTTTCTTTTGCTTGCGTTTAGCACACAAAAAGGCCTTAAGAAACTATGTAGTCGTGGCTTTATTCTTACTGGTCAGCACAGAATTAACAACGAATTTCTGGATTTCTTTTAAACACATGCCCTTTGGTAGCCAAACAACATTTGCCCAAGATTACCGAAAACACAGCCAATTAATCGATGAAAAAATGGCCTCAGCACCAGAACTTTATCGCATGAAACAAGTCATTCCTTCCAAAGAAACAGGGTTCCGTGAAATCAATAACGGCTACAACAATCCTTTACTTTATGGCTATGCTGGCGTTTCTAGCTATACTTCGACTTTAACTGCCACTACCCAAGACACATTAAGTGCGCTAGGTTTATATCGAAAAAATGATCGCCGGATTGCTTATGTGGATAATTCACAACTAACCAATTTACTTTTAAATGTGAAATATGACTTTTTACCAATTGAAAAACCTACGAGTGAAAAATTGCTAAAAACAGTTGGTTCCACGAAAATCATGGAAAATGATGAAGCGATCGGTATGGGCTTTTTGGCGCCAACCGCATTAACCAAGTTAAAATTAGCAAAAAATAATCCTTTAGATGCCCAAGAAGAACTCCTGCAAACGCTCGTGCCGACGGATAAACCTTACTTTAAAACAGCTTCGTTGATAAATGAACCTCATCATACCAATGAAACAATTGAAGCAACCTTTAAAGTGAATAGCACTGGCGACTTGCATCTTTATATTCCGAATTTAAAATGGAAAAAAGTTACACAATTGAAGGTAAACCAACAAGTTATCTCGACGCCGATTTATATTGCAACCAATCAACTGTTCAATTTAGGGCATTTTGAAAAAGGAACTACCGTGACCCTGTCACTAACTGCTGAACAAGTGGTTGATTTAACTAATTGGCAACTTCAAACTTTAGACCAAACAGCCTTTAATCGTGCGGTTGACAAATTACGCCAACAAGCTCTTCACGTGAATGCAACTAAAAAAGGCCATTTAAATGGCGCACTGAATGTACCTGGAAATGACACTCAGTTACTGTATACGTCCATTCCTTATGACCAAGATTGGCAAGTCAAATCGTCGCTACAAAAAGAACCCTTAAAAACACAACGCATTCTAGGTGGCTTTTTAGCTGTTGAAGTCCCAGCTGGCAAACAGCAGTTAACCTTTGCCTATCATCCAAGAATGATTTATCTCGGCACTGCCGTCAGCGGAACGATTTTACTGGGAACGGCTGGTTATCTTGGCTTTAAAAAATACCGTCGAAAACGTCAGGAGGCCACTCATGACTAATCAGAAAAAATTTTTAAATGGACTCATTCGGTGGTTACCCCTAGTTGGACTGGTGCTTTTCTTCGGCTTAATTTTATGGGGATATTCCAGAGGAATTTTTCATTCTGTTGCTTCCTTGCAAGCTTTTATTAAACAGTTTGGTAACTATGCGGTTCTGTGTTTCATTCTTTTACAAATCGTCCAAGTGATTATCCCTATTCTACCTGGAGGAATCTCTTCTGTTGCAGGAATGTTGATGTTTGGCAATTTGCAAGGACTTTTGTATAGCTATCTTGGATTGATTATTGGTGAGTTTATTGGCTTTTTACTGGTTCGTTACTATGGACGTAACTTTGTAAAAATAATCCTTTCACCCAATAAATACAAAAAATTTGAAGAGATTTTGGACAAAAATGAACACAATGTCAAAAAGCTCTTAATCTTTACTATGTTAGTCCCCTTCGCTCCAGATGATATTGTTTGTTTAGTGGCGGGAATTACAGATATTTCTTTAAAAGAATTCATGAAAATTGTTCTTTTATTGAAATTCTGGTCTGTGGCTACTTACAGCTACTTAATGTTGTATTTGTTTCAATTATTTGGCAAATTATAACAAAAAGACAACAAAACCAACGTTTGGTTTTGTTGTCTTTTCTTTTTTAGATTGAACGTAATTGGGCAATCCGTTCTTTGACAGCCTCTTGTTTTTCAAGGTAGTCTTTTTCTTTTGCACGTTCTGCTTCCACGACCTCATCTGGTGCGTTTGACACAAAACGTTCATTTGAAAGTTTGCCTTGCACACGTTTGACTTCTTTTGTCCATTTGTCTAATTCTTTTTCTAAGCGAGCAATTTCTTCCTCGATATTAATCAACCCAGCTAATGGTAGGAATAGTTCTGCGCCTGTTAATACAGCGGACATGGCTAATTCTGGCGCTTCTATTTCACGGCTGATGACTAATTCCTCTGGATTACAGAAGCGTTCTAAGTAGCTAGTATTAGCTGTTAAAAATTCTTCTACTTCTGTATCGTTTGTTTTAATTAACAAGGTAATTGGTTTAGAAAGTGGTGTATTCACTTCTGCTCGAATATTCCGAACCGAACGAATGACTTCTTTCAGAACTTCCATTCCTCGAGCTGCTGCTTCATCGTTAAATTCTTCATGAACAACTGGGTACTCTGCCACAACCAATGACTCACCTTGATGCGGAATTTTTTCCCAAATTTCTTCTGTGACAAACGGCATAATTGGATGCAATAAGCGTAAGATTTGATCCAATGTGTACACCAAGATGCTCCGTGTTGTTTGTTTAGCTGCTTCATTTTCTCCGTAAAGAATTTCTTTACTCATTTCAATATACCAATCACAGAAATCATCCCAGATGAAGTTGTATAATTGGCGACCTGCTTCACCGAATTCAAAGCGATCAAATAATTCTGTCACACGGGCGACTGTTTCGTTTAAGCGCGTTAAAATCCAACGATCAGCGACAGTCTTTTCACCACTAAAGTCAATATCTGCAGCAGTCATACCTTCTACATTCATGATAACGAAACGACTTGCATTCCAAATCTTATTGATAAAGTTCCAAGAAGCATCCATTTTTTCATAACTAAAACGAACATCTTGACCTGGAGCTGAACCATTTGATAAGAACCAACGTAACGCATCTGCGCCATATTTTTCGATGACATCCATTGGATCAATCCCATTCCCCAATGATTTACTCATTTTGCGTCCTTGCTCATCACGAATTAAGCCGTGAATTAAGACATTTTGGAAGGGACGTTCGCCTGTAAACTCTAAGCTTTGGAAAATCATACGACTTACCCAAAAGGCAATAATATCATAGCCAGTAACTAATGTGCTTGTTGGGAAGTAACGTTGATAATCTTCGCTTGCTTCATCTGGCCAACCCATCGTTGAAAATGGCCATAAAGCAGAACTAAACCATGTATCTAAGACGTCACTATCTTGAACCCAGTTTTCACTGTCGGCTGGTGCTTCCATCCCAACATACATCTCGCCCGTTTCTTTGTGATACCAAGCAGGAATTTGATGGCCCCACCATAATTGTCGCGAAATAACCCAGTCATGAATATTTTCCATCCAACGTAAAAATGTTTGATTGAAGCGTGGTGGATAAAATTCAACAGCGTCTTCTGTTTTTTGATTTTCTATTGCTTTTTCAGCTAATGGTCCCATTTTTACAAACCATTGGGTCGATAAACGTGGTTCCACGACAACGCCTGTTCGTTCTGAATGGCCCACGCTGTGATTCATTGTTTCGATCTTAATTAAGCGACCTAGTTCTTTCAAGTCAGAGACAATCGCTTTACGTGCAGCAAAACGATCCATTCCTTCGTATTTTCCAGCCAGTTCATTCATCGTGCCGTCTTCGTTCATAACATTTACTCGAGGTAAGTCATGACGATTACCGACTTCAAAGTCATTTGGATCATGGGCAGGTGTGATTTTTACAACCCCTGTTCCAAATTCCATATCTACATAGTCATCTGCAATAATTGGAATTTCTTTATCTACTAATGGCAAGACAACTGTCTTACCAATAAGTTCTTGATACCGTTCATCTTCTGGATGGACCGCAATCGCCGTATCTCCCAACATTGTTTCAGGACGCGTTGTCGCAATTTCAACAACGCCAGAACCATCTGATAATGGGTAGCTCATGTGGTAAAAAGCTCCTTCAATATCTTTATGGATTACTTCAATATCAGACAATGCTGTTTTCGCTTTTGGATCCCAGTTAATGATATATTCACCACGGTAAATCAAATCTTTCTCGTAAAGAGAGACAAACACTTTACGAACGGCCTCAGATAGCCCTTCATCTAAAGTAAAACGTTCACGGCTGTAATCTAAAGAAAGGCCCATTTTTGCCCACTGTTCACGAATGTGAGAAGCATATTCTTCTTTCCATTCCCACACTTGATCAACAAATTTTTCACGACCTAAGTCGTAACGTGAAATTCCTTGTTGCGCTAGTTTCTCTTCTACTTTTGCTTGCGTGGCAATTCCGGCATGGTCCATTCCTGGCAGCCATAACGTATCAAAGCCTTGCATTCTTTTTTGGCGGATAATCATATCTTGTAATGTTGTATCCCAAGCATGTCCTAAGTGTAGCTTCCCTGTTACATTAGGTGGTGGAATAACAATTGAATAGGGCTTCGCTTTTTTGTCGCCACTTGGTTTAAATAAATCTTGATCTAGCCATTTTTGATAACGGCCAGCTTCGATTTCTGTCGGTTGATATTTCGTTGGTAAGTTTTTTTCTTCTGACATTTTTTCCCCTTCTTTCTTAAAATACGCGATTTGGAGCGGTAATTATTTTACAAATGAGTTTTTTTGGGCTAAACACTAAAATACGCCCTAAAATACTTTCGTATTTTAGGGCGTAGATTCATCTTATTTACGCGGTACCACCTAAATTGCATTTGAATTGAATTCATTCA
This sequence comes from Enterococcus sp. DIV0294, assembly GCF_050558155.1. Classification (NCBI taxonomy): domain Bacteria; kingdom Bacillati; phylum Bacillota; class Bacilli; order Lactobacillales; family Enterococcaceae; genus Enterococcus; species Enterococcus sp. DIV0294. The sequence continues at coordinate 2,364,480 of NZ_CP187889.1, forward strand.
AATGCCACTCATTCGTGAGATAACGTTCACGAAACGAATCGTTCTACTAACGTACTGTGTTCAAACCATTGACTCACAAGCTACCTTCTCACTGGTTGTGTAAAAGTCTTGCACCTGAACGACTTTTTCTCTAAAACGACGCCAATGATACTCCTCTTGTTCGCTGTCTTTGCTTCATTCTACAATGAAGCGCAAGCAAAGTCAATTTGTAATCTAGAGGGATTACACTTTTTTTGCAGCTTCTAACGCTTGTTGATAATCGGGTTCCGACGAAACTTCTGAGACGATTTCTTCATAAACTAACGTTCCTTCTGGGTCAATCACAAAAATAGCACGTGCTAAACGGCCCATTTCTGGAATATACAAACCATAAGCTGCACCAAATGAGTCTTCAGTATCATGAAGCATTTCCATTTCGACACCCTCAGCGGCACACCAATTTGCTTGTTCTTCAACTGTGTTATTGGAAATCGTGATAATCTGAACACCCTCTAATTTCGCCGCTTCTTGATTGAAACGTTTCGTTTGCAGTGAACAAACACGTGTGTCGATATCAGGAACCACACTAATTAAAACCGTTTTACCTTTATAATCTGCCAAGTTGATTTCTTGGTTGTTTAAATTTTTCAAAGAAAAGACGGGGGCTTTTGTGCCAACTTTAGGCTGTTCACCTGTCAATTCTAATACGTGCCCTTTTCTTGTAACATTCATTCTGAAATCCTCCTTTTCCACTTTCAATAATAAGTATAGTAGAGGATTTTTATGAAGACAATTTTATTGCTTTGAGCTATTTGCTAGTGAAAAAGTTTCATTAAAATAAATCAGTGTTTGCAGTTCCGTTGTTAAATCAATATACTGCACACTAACGTTGGCTGGCACACTGACACGGTCTGGCGCAAAATTTAAAATCGCAGTCACACCCGCTTGTACAATTTTGTCGATGGCTTTTTGGGCATGGTGACTTGGTACTGTAGAAATGGCTACCGTGACCCCTTCTTGTCGAACGAATGCTTCTAACTCAGACATATCATGAACTAATAACCCATTAATCGTGGTGCCAACTAAAGCTGAATCATTATCAAAAGCACAGACAATATTCAAATTCTCGTTGCGTCTAAAATTATTTTTTAATAATGCCTTGCCTAAATTGCCACAACCAATCAGAGCAATTCTTTTTTCTTCTTGCGTATTTAAAATATTACTAAATACCTCAATTAAATACGGCACATCGTAACCATAACCGCTTCGGCCCAGTTCACCAACGTGGGAAAAATCACGCCGAATCGTTGCAGAAGGAATCTGGATCATTTCACTAAACTCTCGTGATTTAATGCGTTTAACACCAGAATCCCCTAACATTTTTAAATAACGTAAATAAACCGGCAAACGTTTTGCCGTTGCTTTAGGCATTTTTTTCTCCATCCTCTGTCCTCCTTGTTACCTACTTCACATATTCAGTTTATCACGGTTCCCCTCTCCGAGCAACTTGTTTGTGAAATAAGTACAAAATAAATACAGTGACGTCTAAGCGACCGTCACTGTATTTATTTCTTATAGGAAATCTGCAAATTCGTCTTCTTGTTTATCTTTCGCTGTTTCTGCTGAAATCTCTGTAATTTTGAGTCCTTCTAAGGCCCGAGCCATTAAACCTTCCAAGTCTAAGCGCGCTTCATAATCTTGCGCTTTATCCAAACGAGGTCGTGTTTTAGGTTGCGGTGGCGCAAAAATTGTACAACAATCTTCGAAGGGTTGGATGGCTAATTCAAACGTGTCAATTTTTTCGGCAATTTCGATAATTTCTGTCTTATCCATTGAAACAACGGGTCGAATTATCGGTGTTGAGGTAACCTCATTAATTGCTACCATACTTTGAAGTGTTTGCGAAGCCACTTGTCCTAACGATTCACCATTAATAATGACTAAACCTTTCCGCATTTCACGAATTGCATCTGTTAAGCGTAACATTAAACGTCGTGTAATGGTCATTAAGTAGCCTTGGGGAACAACTCGTTTTATTTCTTCTTGAATTTCTGTAAAGGGCACTTCAATAAATTGAATAGTTCCTACATAAGGGACTAATTTTTCAGCTAAATCTTTAGCCTTTTGTAACGCTTGTTCACTTGTATAAGGCGGACTAGCAAAATGGACAGCTTCCACTTCCACGCCACGTTTCATAGCTAAATAACCAGCAACTGGTGAATCAATGCCTCCTGACAACATCAACATACCACGACCACTGGTGCCCACTGGCAATCCACCCGCACCGCGAATCGTTTCATAAGATAAATACGCCGCATCTTTACGAATTTCAATTCTTAAGTTAATATCAGGCTTTTTCATTTGTACTTGAATTTCCGGAATGGCTTCAATAACAGCCCCACCTAATTCTTGATTCAAGCCATTTGAATCAAGTTCAAATGAATGGTCTGAGCGTTTAGCAGTAATTTTAAACGTCTTACCTGGCGTATAAACTTCCCGAACAACCTCTTGAACCATTGCACGAATCGCTGGCATTTCTTTTTCAATACGAATACTTGGCGAAAAATTTTGAATTCCAAACACTTTACTTAGTTTCGGAATCACTTCTTCACTATCTTCCCCATTTAATAAAATATGCATTCTGTCTCGATCTGCATGGATTTTCAATGCTGGAAAATCAGCTAACGCACGTTTCACATTTTGTGCTAACTGCATGATAAACGTTTTACGATTTTTTCCTTTAGTTGATAATTCGCCATAGCGAACCATAATTTCTGTATACTTCACTCAATTAATTCCTCTCTGTTCCTGTATCTTCACAGGTCAATGTCTTTGCAAATTATACATCAAATAAGGGGCGTTTTTCTAGTGCTTAGTCGAAAAAAATAGTTGATTCATAAGTTCATTGTCTTATGAATCAACTATTTGATAACTTTCTCTCTTGCTTATTGCGCATTCAGGATCCACATGAATCCGACAAAAACAAAGAACAAGCCATACATAATTGGCGAAACTTCTTTCCCGCGTTTTGCCGCAATCATTGTAATTGGATAGAAGATAAAGCCTAAGGCAATCCCATCTGAAATGCTGTATGTCAACGGCATTCCTAACAAGATTAAGAAGGAAGGAATCGCAATTTCCATCTCGTTCCATTTAATTTTGCTTAAGGATTGTGCCATCAAAACACCAACAATAATCAACGCTGGTGCCGTAACTTGCGAAGTGACAACTGCTAACAAAGGAGAAAATAGCAAACTGAAAATAAATAAAATCCCGGTTGTAATAGCTGTGATTCCTGAACGACCACCCACAGCAATCCCCGCAGATGATTCGACATACGCGCCAACTGGCGATGTCCCTAGTAGAGAACCAGCTAACATCGCTGTTGAATCAGCGGCTAAAGCTTTCCCCACACGCGGCATTTTATTGTCCTTCATAAAACCTGCTTGATTGGCTAAGCCCACCAACGTACCAGCCGTATCAAAGAATGTTACTAATAGGAACGTTAAAACCACGACCCACATTTGAATCGTATTGATATCTTTCACATGTCCTAACGCCACTAAAAATGTTGGCTCTAAACTTGGCGCACTTGAAATAATCTTATCAGGCATTGGAATAACGCCTGTCGCTAAACCAACAATCGTTGAAATCGCCATCCCAATAAAAATACCACCAGGCACTCGACGAACTAACAGAATTGCAGTTACGACCAAACCGACAATGGTGACCCACGTTGAGCCAACGTTCAAAGGTCCTAAGCCAACGAGTGTCGCATCATTAGCCACAATTAAGCCACCTTGGCTTAAACCAAGAAAAGCAATAAACAACCCGATCCCACCTGAAATGGCAAATTTCAAGTCTGCCGGAATTGCATCAATAATTAGCTCGCGTAATTTAAAAATTGTAATTAAAATAAATATCAATGAAGCCACAAAAACGCCTGCTAATGTCGTTTGCCAAGGAATCCCCATACCAACAGAGACTGAATAAGCAAAGAATGCATTAATTCCTAAAGCTGGTGCTGTCGCAATCGGATATTTCGCCAACACACCCATTAAAATACAACCTAAGGCACTCGCTAAAGCGGTGGCAGTAAAAACAGCGCCTTCGTCCATGCCAGAAGCACCAAGTACGGTTGGATTAACGAACAAAATATACGCCATTGAGATAAATGTGGTGAAACCAGCTAACATTTCTCGTTTCATATTCGTATTCAATTGTTCAAGTTCAAAATATGAACTTATTTTTTCTTTCATGTTCCGTCCTCCTAAAATCTAAATATTTTACAATGTTCGTAAAATATTCAATTTATTAATGAAACAACGTGTTTAATCATATAATAAACCAACAAATAAGTAAATATCAAATTCTAAATTCTGTAAAAAACGAACAATCACGATTTAAAAAAGTATTCCTTTCTAGGAATACTTTTTAAATTAAATCGTTTGTGTGGTCGGGCGAACAACCATTTCACTGATTGACATACGATCTGGCGTGTCTATGGCAAAGACCACTGCTTGCGCAATGTCTTCCGCCTTTAAGCCCCAACTTAACTGTTCTAGATGTAACGTTTCAGCTACTACTCGATTAGAAATTGTTTGATAAAGTTCTGTTTGTACAGCACCTGGTGAAATAATCGTTGATTTAATGTTATTCTCTCTTTGTTCTTGTCGCAATCCTTCCATAATTGCTCGAACAGCAAACTTTGTTCCACAGTAGACAGCCGAATCTGGATAAACGACATGTCCTGCCACAGAATCAGTAGCAATAATCTGCCCTGATTTTTGTTCAACCATAATTGGAAGAACTGCCGCAATGCCATTTAAAACACCCATAATATTAATATCTAGCATTTGACGCCATTCTCCTTTTGGTGCTTCAATAAGAGGCGCCGTTGGCATAACTCCTGCATTGTTAAAAAGAACATCAATTCGTCCATATTTTTCCATTGTAAGCTTGATTACACGCTGAACTTCCTCTTCTTTCGCTACATCTGCTTGTTGCACGAGAATCGTTGCTTCAGGAAGTTCTTTTTTTATAGCAATTAAACGTTCTTGTCGACGTGCTGCAATGACTAACTTCGCTCCTTTTCTGGCAAGTAAACGGGCTGTTGCCTCACCGATGCCACTGGAAGCGCCCATGATAACAATAACTTTTTCTGATAATGATTTCATTATATTTCCTCCTTATCTTCCTGAATCCAACGAATAATTTTAGCTGGTGTTCCTGCAACAATAGCGTTAGCTGGCACATCTTTAGTTACAGTCGCATTAGCTGCTACGATAGCATTTTCACCAATCGTAATACCTGGTAAAACAGTGACACCCGCGCCTAACCACGCAAATTTTTTAATGGTAATTGGTGCTAGCAATACGCCTCGCCGTTTCATTGGCAGTTCCGGATGATTGACACTTAAGAGATTAACGCGCGGACCAATTAAAACATTGTCTTCAATTATAATGCCCCCTAAATCAACAAACATAGCTGCCCGATTAATAAAAATATTTTTACCAAAATGTATATTGCGTCCAAAATCTGTATAAAAAGGCAATAAAATCGTAACGGTTTCGTCAATTTTGTCTTGGATAATCGTGGCAAGAAGATTCCTTACTTCATTATGTGTATAGGCTTGTTGATTTAATTCTATTAAATAGCGACTATTTTCCTCTTGAATCTGATGAATAAGTTGAAATAGTGGTTCATCTTTATCAATGCTACCTGTTGCAATTAGTTCTTGGAGATTTTTTATAAGCATTCCTAATCGCCTCCTTTTGCTAAATTTATCGTAATACGTGACAACTCCTCTGTCTAATACTTATAATAAATAGATAAGTATGCGTTTTAGTTATAGGAGGGAAAGTAATGGAATTACGAGTGATTCACTATTTCTTAGCAGTGGTCCAAGAAAAAACGATTAGTGGCGCAGCCAAACAATTGCATGTATCACAACCAACGTTATCTAAGCAATTAAAAGAATTAGAGGAAGAATTAGGCGTGACATTATTTATACGAGGAAATCGACAAATACAACTAACACCTGAAGGAGAATATTTAGCTAAACAAGGGCAAGATATTTTAAGCTTAGCGAATAAAACAGTCACCAACTTGTCGCAAAATGAATTCATTAATGGCGAAATCACGATTGGTGGTGGCGAAACAAAAGCTATGTCTTTTTTAGCGAATGCACTACAACAAATAACAAGCCAGCACTCAGCTGATATTCACCTTCATTTATACAGTGGGAATGCAGATGATGTAATAGAACGGCTAGACAAAGGATTATTAGATTTTGGTTTAATTATTGAGCCTGCACCTAAACAAAAATATAGCTATTTAACATTACCAGTTGTAGATACATGGGGCTTAATTACTGTAAAGAACCATCCCTTAGCCACTAAAAATGTTATTACTGCAGCCGATTTAAAAGAAGAACCTTTATTTATTTCTCGACAAGCACAAGTTCCGAGCCAACTCTCTGATTGGCTCGAAGCAAGTCTAGATCAGTTCCGAATCGTTGGGACCTACAACTTACTTTACAACGCTTCACTGATGGTAGAAGCTGGTCTAGGTAGCGCCCTAAGCATTGATGGTATTCTAGAAACAAAGCAAACAAATTTACGTTTTATCCCGCTATATCCTGCTTTAACAGCCAAAATTAGTTTAATTTGGCGCAAAAATACGGTTCTTTCCACAGCTGCTGCATTATTTTTAGAACAAATAAAAAAAAGTATTCAACGCCCTGAATAATAGGTCGTTGAATACTTTTTTAAATCATCACTGTGATCGTAGCTGCTGCCAAAATCAAAACTAAGCCGATAATCGTTACGGTCATTTCCTTGGCTGTTTTCTTTTGACCTAAGAACCAAATACCTGTCAACGTTGCAAGCACAACTGATGTTTGGGATAGAATAAAGCCAGTTGCCAAGCCGTTCATATCTGGCTGCGCTGAAATTAAATAAGTTAACGCTGCAAAGGCGAAGAAAAAGCCTGAAAAAATTTGTTTGTAAGAAACAGCTTCTATAAATGGGGATGTTTCCCCACCCTTAATAGTGACAACTGCTGAGTAAATAACTGCGACAATTACCATGCCTATTGCTTGTGGTAAAAAGGCATGCATGCCATCAATTGCCGTCGCTTGGGGTGCTGCAGAGTACGCCCAATAGCCGATTTCACCAACGGCTAATAGAAGAACTGCTTTTTTCATAATCCCAGCACTCTCAGCGGACTCCGTTTCCGACCAGACCGTCATTTTGGCACCAATCATGATTAACACTAAGGCAAATGCGCCTAACAATTTGGCTGTCGCACCTGGCCAGTTTCCTAAGAAAAAGACACCCCAGAGAGAAGCACCTAAAAGTTGGAACGCGGTCGTTACTGGCATGGCACGTGATGAACCAATCATCGTGAAGCATTTAAACGTAATGATTTGCGCACAGGCCCAACCGACACCAGATAAAATTGAAAAGAATAAATCCATGCCCGCTGGAAAAGCCAAACCATTAATCATTGAAAAAATAGCGGCAAAAATCAATGTTCCTAAACTGGTACCGAGAATTTGATTCACCGGACGTCCACCAATTTTTGAAGCAATTGTTGGAAAAAGCCCCCAACCTAGAAGCGGTCCTAAACCGATTAATAATGCAGTCGCATTCATCTCTATTTCCCCTCTCTCGTTTAAAAGACAACGTTACTTTCTAATAAAATATTTGCGTAAGGAGTCATTTCCCCCGTCCGAATAAATGCATGGCAGTTGTTTAATTCTTGTTTCATTTCTGTATGAGGAATAAAACTGATGGGAGTTTCTGGTAAACGAGTTTCAATTGCTGTCAACATGTCAGGATTTTCTGTTTTAATTTCTTCTGCTAAATAAATTCGTTGAACTGCCAATTCCTCAAGGACATTGTTTAAAACTTCCATAAAACTAGGGACGCCATTGGTAACTGCTAAATCAATTTTTTCTGTAGTCCGAGGCACTGGCATGCCTGCATCACCAATACTTAATTTATCAAAATGACCCATTTGTGCGATGACGCGGGAAATATCTGAATTAATAACTTTTGTTTTTTTCATGTCGCTCGCTCCTTTTTATTTGTCTACCAATTCGTGTTGATAAGGAATCGAAGGTTGGGCTCCAAAACGTTGAACAGTCAACGAGGACGCCTTGTTTCCATAACGAATAGCTTCTTCCAAATTGCTAAAATCTTTTTCTAATATACTACTTAATGCGCCAATAAAAGTATCGCCAGCAGCCGTTGTATCAACCGCTTTCACTTTAAAAGCAGGCACAATACCACTTCGTCCATTGACGTCATAAAAGGCGCCTTTACTACCTACTGTAATAATTACTGCTTCAATCCCTAATTGATGAAGTGCTTCTGCGGCTTTACGCATACTCGCTTCATCTGTGATTTTAATGCCTGTTAAAATTTCAGTTTCTGTTTCATTTGGTACAATCATATCTGTCACGTTTAGTAATTCTTCAGGAACTTGTTCTAACGCAGGTGCGGGATTTAAAATCGTTTTGACGCCTGCTTTTTTAGCAATTTTAAACGCTGCAATCGTACTATCAATCGCACTTTCAAATTGGGCAATCACAAAATCACTTTTTTCAATAATTTCTTGATGTTCCTGGACTTGTTTTGGCGTAAAGGCGTTATTGGCTCCCGCGTAAATCATAATGCTATTTTCACCAGCGTTATCTACCATAATAAAGGCTTGGCCAGTAGCTGTTTTCTCTAACGTGGTGACCCCAGTTAAATTAATTTCATCTTGACTCATTAAATCAGTCATCATAGCTCCAGCGCCATCATTTCCCACAGCACCAATAAAATATGTTTCTGCGCCTGAACGTTTCGCTGCAACTGCTTGGTTTGCTCCTTTACCACCACCTGCTGTAAAATGTTCAATGGCGTGAATTGTTTCGCCTGGTTTTGGCATTTCTTTGACTCTTAATGTTGTGTCTAAATTGATACTTCCGATAATTGTAACCGCGTTCATTTTCATCCACCTCAATAAAATTTATTTTTTCATTCTAATTAAAACGTTTTAGTAAAACGTTTTAATTCCACAACAAAAATATAGCACACCTTGAAAGCTATTTCAAGGGTGCTGTCGAAAATCGTTCAATCAGTTGGACAGGCAAGGTTTGCTCCTCCCAATCTTTTGCAGGCTGATGGATTCTTTCCAATAATAAAGTCGCCGTAGTTTGCCCCAATTGAAAAACAGGTTGAGCAATTGTTGTTAGCGGCGGCGAAACATACTCGCACATGTCAACATTGTCATAACCAATAATACTATAATCCTCAGGAATTTTTTTGCCCGCTTCTGCTAATCCTCGATATAAACCAAAAGCAATTTCATCATTGATAGCAAAAATTCCGGTGCTCTCTGTTTTTAAAATTTCGGGGACAGCTTGGTAGCCACCGATTTTTGATAATTCTGTTTCGATCAACTGGACCTTTTCCGTATAAACAGAACAAAAACCTTTTAACCGTTGCTGAATATTGACTGGCGCATGTGGTGGCATTACCACGACGACCTGTTTATGTCGTTGCTCTTGTAAATGCTTTGCTGCTAGTTGCCCACCTCTATAATCGTCTGTCAAAACAGCATCGCTAAAGCCTTCTGCTTTTTTTTGGTCAAGTACAATAAATGGAATCTTTTTCGCACGTAGCGTTTCATTAATCGTTTGATTGGAAATTTCAGAACTTGCAATCACAAAACCATCGACACTGCGACGAATCAACTCTGTTAAATATTCATGTTCTCTTGTAACATCTTGGTCCGCATTGCATAACATCAGTATAAAATTTTCTTTGTATAAAACACTTTCAATTCCTCGAATCAATTGCGCGAAAAATGGATTAGTAATATCAGGTACGATTACGCCAATCGTCTTACTTTTTTTCATCACCATACGTTGCGCAAAATAGTCGGGCTGATAGTTTAATCGCTCTTTTGCAGCCAATACTTTTTCGACCGTTTTCCCACTAAACCGTGCCCCATTCCCGTTTAAAATTTGTGAAACGGTAGTAATGGAGACACCTGAGTCATTGGCAACATCTTTAATTGTAACCTTTTTATTTGTCATCCTACTTCTCTCCTTGCCGTGAACGCGCCCATTCACCGGACCTCTTAATCTCATTTAATTTACTACAATCATTTACTTTACGCAACCACAAATAAATACGTACATTCGTTTAAACCGTCCTTTCATCCCTTCAACAAATTTCGTTGTTCTACTTTTAAAATGTTATACTGTAGAAAAAATGATTTACTTTTTGCTGAACGGAGGGCCTTAATTGAAAAAGAAATCGATTGGTTTGTTGTTAGCTAGCACATATTTGTTTCACGCACGTTCTCGTCAAAAATCCTTAAAAGCCTGTCTTTTTGAAGATTCTTTACGTCTTTCCCAAATTGCTCGACTTGAACGAAATTCGAAAGTCACCAAGGCTTTTTATCATTGGCAACGATCATTAAATGAACAAGTAACTTTGCCAAAACATCTACGTCATCTTTTTCCTCTTCAAGAAACGACTCAATTTCCTACGATGTATCGCATGTCAAACTCCGTTATTGCGCCTACCAAGAAAGCTGTACTGTACCTGCATGGTGGGGGCTTTACATTGAATCTCGCCTATAGCCAATTAGACTTTAGTTATAAACTAATTGAAGATCTCTCTTTTGCAACAGATTATTTTATCCCTGTATATCCATTAGCACCAAATAAGTCTTTTGCTGATATTTATAATCATTGCTATGCTGCTTACCAAGAAATTTTACAGCATTATGATCCCGAAGATGTTATTTTATTAGGTGATTCTGCTGGTGGTACATTGGTTTTAAACGTATTGCAGAATTTAGCCATCGATTTCCCTGAACGCTTACCCAAAGCTGCTGTTTTAATTTCTCCTTGGTTAGATGGACATTTAGACATTCCCGTTGCCAAACGTTATCAAAAAAAGGACAAAATGATTGGCATGAACTATTTACAATTAATTGCCCAAGAGATTGACGACACAGCCAATCACTCCACGCTTTCTTTAAATTGCTTGTCCTTTGATTATCAAAAATTTCCGCCACTTTTTTTCGTGGGCGGCACACATGAAGTTTTTTGCCCTTCCTATCACCAATTTTTAAAACAATTAGGGCCACGACCACAAGATACTTGCCGATTGGTGCCTGGCATGCAACACGTTTTCGCAATGAAACAATACTTGCCAGAAGGACGACAAGCGCGGAAACAAATTGCACAATTTATCCAAGAACAATGGTAAAAGGCAAATGGGACAGAAGTCAAAACGACTTCTGTCCCACTTGCCTTTTTAGAACAAAACACTTAGTTTTCTTCGGCGACTTTTTTCTCCCGCATAGTCAAAACAGCGCTAGCCAAAAGGACAACCACTACAAAAGCAATGATTCCTCCTACTAAAAGACTCGGACCTGCCTCACCTAATTTGCCTAAAAATAGGCCTGGGATTAAATAATCCGTATCCGCGAACGTTGAGGATGCTAACTGTAGATCACCCAAGACTGGTAAAATGAATAACGGTAACCAACTAATTAATAAGCCATTAAACGCAGCCCCTAAAATCGCTCCCCGACGTCCCCCTGTGGAATTTCCAAAAACGCCTGCCGCGGCACCACAGAAAAAGTGCCCGACAACGCCTGGTATAATCACGGTGGTATTCAGACCAACCATCGCTAACATTGAAATAGTTCCCACAATAAAGCTCACAAAGAACCCAATCAAGACAGCATTTGGCGCATAAGGAAAGATAATGGGAACATCAAGTGCTGGTTTAGAATTAGGCACTAATTTTTTAGCAATTCCTTGGAAAGCTGGCACAATTTCTCCTAAAACCATCCGCACACCCTGTAAAACCACTACGAAACCAGCCGTAAAGGTTCCTGCTTGAATTAATGAAAAGATGATCGCATTTTCGCCATTGCTTAACTCATGCTCGACATAGCCTGTCCCAGCCAGCAAAGCCAAAATCACATAGACAATCGACATCAAAATCATAATTGAGATGGTTGAGTCTCTTAAAAAACCAAAACTTTTAGGAATTTTAATATCTTCCGTTGACTTTTCTTTATTCCCAAAGACTTTTCCAATAAAGCCACTTGCCGCATAACCAATATTCCCTGTATGCCCCATTGCTACTTTATCATTTCCAGTAATTTGTTTCATAAAGGGCTGACAAAGAGCAGGTGTCACTGTTAATAAAGTTCCTTCAAATAAACCACCTAAAAGAATCATTGGCAAACTAACGCTAAAACCGGCCCCCACTAAAATAACGGCTGTCAAACACGAAACGTACATCATCGCTTGACCTGTCAAAAAGATATATTTAAAACGTGTAAAACGCGCCAACAGAATATTAACAACCATGCCCACCAACATAATCAGAGCAGTTGGTGTCCCATATTGTTGCAAGGCAATCGCTACAACTGCTTCATTACTAGGCACCACGCCTTGTGTATTTAACGCGGTTTGGAACATCTCCGCAAAGGGCGTTAACGAATTCGCTAATAGCCCTGCGCCACCAATTAAAACTAAAAAGCCGACGAATGTTTTCAACGTTCCTTGAACAACATCAGAAAATTTCTTTTTCTGTAAAACTAATCCCAACAAAGCAATTAATGAAACCAGAATCGCTGGCTGGCTAACAATTGAAACAAATAAATTCAATAAAGTTTCCATGTTTTTCCTCCTTCTTATTGATGTGCAATGCCATTGTCATCTAAAACTTTCAAGACTTTCTCCTTCGTTTCATCGTAATCAATAATCGCATTTAAAGGAATGATTTTTTCAGCAGGAATTGACCCTAAAGCATCTTGCAATGTTTTTTCGACAAAGAAGTAATCAGCCATATCGCCACTGGCACTCCCGACATCTGTGTGATCAATTTGAAAATTATCTGTATCAACACCGACTTCCTCTAAAATTTGTTGGATATTCATTTGCACCATAAAACTTGTTCCTAAACCACTTTGACAAACTGTAAAAATCTTCATCTTATTTCTCTCCTTCTTGGATAATTGATAGTATTTCTGGGACGGTTTCAGCCGCCACTAAGCGATGTAATGATTCTTTTTTTGATAGAATTTTTGTCAGACTAGATAAGGCCCGTAAATGTGTTTCGTTATCTGAAGCAGCTAAACAAATAAAAAGGTGAATTTCATGCTTAGGATCTTCTAATAAATCGACACTTTTTTGGATTTTTAGTAATGACATGCCTAACTGATTAACGCCATCTTCTGGTCGCGCATGAGGCAATGCTACGTCTGGACAGATATGGATAAATGGCCCAAACGATTCGACTTTTTGAATCATTGCATCAATGTACTTTTCCGTAATACTGCCATTTTTTAATAACGGCTTGGCAGCTTCTGTAATTCCCGCTCGCCAGTCTGCAACTTCAGGCAGGACTTGGACTGTTTCTGTTGTTAATAATTCCGATAACATTGGACGCAGATCCTCCTCTTTTTCTAAAATTTTGTTCATTTTACGATGCAAGACACGATATAACTGCGCTTCTGTGACTCCTTTTTTTAAGGAAATGTAAGGTTTTAACGCATCTAAAATATCTTTAACATCTGGCATGGAAATACCTGGCAATAGCCAATCTGATTGAACTTGGTGCATCAATTGATTTTTCTCCAAAGAGCTCATAATGGGCTTGGTAAGATAAACCTTTTTGGCTGTTTCAATAGGGACCGTTGAGAAAATGATGTCATAGCTTTTTTCAGATACATTCTCTATTTCCCTCACCGCATTTGTTTCTTTAAATTCAATCATTGGAAATAGCCGACGCAATTCCGATTGCAAAATCAACGAAGAACTGATACCACTGGGACAAACAATTAGCGCTTTTAGCTTTTCTTGCCGCTGTTCATTTTTTTGCCCGAAAATTTCTCCACCAAATAATATGGTAAAAAAACCGATTTCCTCTGACGGGATTGACCGTTTCGTTAATTTTTCTAAAGGAGCTAACGCTTGTTCACAAAGATGATAAAGCGACCGATATGATTGTCGAATATCCTTGATTAAAACATTCGGCAAGTAAAAGCCATAGTTAATCCGAAAATAGGCAGGAACCAGATGATAATACACATTCATGAGCAATTCACGAGGCTGCTCAAATTGAACGACGGCCAATAATTCCATTTTCCGAATAATTTCACCAGAAATATCTAATAAAAACTCTAACTTCGTATCTCGCAATTCTCCTTGCAAGGCTGTCATTAAACAAATCGTGAAAAAAAGACTCTCAGTTTCTACATTCGCCACTGGCCCAACTAAATCACTTAAAATACGACGACTGACGGGATAAGCGCGTAAGGACTGAATTAACTGGTTCTCAGGCCAGACGACTGTTTTATATTTGCCTAATCTTTTTTGAGAAAAAGCAAGAAAGTAACTAATTTCATCTAATCTGCTGGGTACCAGTTGAAGCTGTGCTTCCTGGACGGCTAATTGAATGCCGTCACGTATTTTTGCGTATTGGCTCATTTGATGCTGACTGAGCCAGCAAAATAAAGCGAAGGTGCCCGACTTTTGTTGTAAGAGGCGGGCAAGCCAATTTTTCCCGAAACGACGAATCCGAAATTCATCTCCTTCTAGGTAAAACCCTCGTTTTCGTTCGTAGGATAAAGCAATGTTTTCAGTTGCTAGTTGGTGTCGTACTTTTTTGATATCCGCTAAAATAGTGCCTTTCGAAACGTCTAAAAAATTTTGGTAATGATACACCGATAGTTCTTCGATTTCTGAATAAGTGAGCAAAAAAATAAGTGCTTGTCTTTCTGTTTCGCTATAAATCACTTGACGTTGTTGAAAAAGTTGTTTTCCCCATTCATTTGCGGAAAGGTTTGGAATACTGACGGTATTCTGTTGAACTTCTCCGCCTATTGTCGAAAGTTGTGTCACTAATTCTCGTTGCGAAAGATCGGTTATTTGTTGAGCCAAAGAGAGCGCAATTTTTTGCCCTGCATACTCGTCAAGGAGATAACTTATTTTATAATTCACAGCTGTGTCCTCCTCCTGTAATCATCATATAATGATAGCGCTTTATTTTCTATCTAAGTTGGGTACAAATGTCTACTGTACTTTTTTGATAAATTGTACCGTTCTTTATTTTAAAGTTAACAAAAACCCGTTGCAAGTTTCTTAAAAACTTACAACGGGTTTTCTTTATGTTAATTGTGTTTGTAATGCGATATTCAGCAAAATAGCCACCGCTACCCAGCCGCCACACATCACCAGAAGCAGCCAACTAAACATTGATTGTTTTACTAAAGACTGCTTAGGATTTGCCAGATGTACAAAATTCATGCTATTTACTAAGAACAGTAAAAATAAAGCAAAACAAAGGACGGCCAAGCCAGCACAAATCCAAATCCACATCGTAATCTCCATCTATATTCCTCCTTCTACATTAACTCTATTTATAAAAACAGCACATTATTTTTCCTTTTTCCTTTTTTTATTCAAATAATAGAAACTTGTTAGTACTACGAGTAAACATGCAATACCAAGGCTGTAAAGCCACGTGCTATTTCGTTCACCTGTCCTTGGTAATGACGTCTGTGCATTAGTCGGATTCGTTTTAGCAGTGGTTTTTCTGCTCACTTTGTCTTGTTGTTGTGACGTTTTTTTATCTTTATCAGTGACTGGTTGCTCTATTGGCTTAATGACACCTTCCGTTTTTAGTGGCTCTTTCCCTCCATAGAACGTTACACCGATATTCGTTTGCCCTACTTCTTCTGCAAAACTCTCAGAAGAAACAATTAGACTCGCAATGCCAACGGTTAAAAGTATTCCCAACGTCACCAGAAGTGACCCTTTACTTTTCATTGTCATCATAGCGTGCTCCTTGTCTATTTTTCAAGGCTGCCTGTTTTTCTTGTTGTAAATAGGCTTGTTGTTTCAGTGTTGCTTTCTGTTGCGTAAAACGCCAAATAGCTAGAATTAGACTCACAATTGTTGCAGCTAACAAACCATAAAAAGCTTGATTCCACCAAGTCGGTAGGACCAATTTCACTACTGCTTCTTTATTTAATTTTTTGGCTTCTTGACTACTGATGGTAAATTCTTGCTTAAACGGCCACACTTGTTGTTCATCTTCTTTCAAGATCGCTTTTCCTTCAAAAATATAGGTTCCTGGACGAACATCTTCTTTCCCGAAATCTAAATGGAAGTTCATCGTCGAATTTGGCGCAAAACGAACACTTGGTAAAATCCGTTTGGCATATTCTTTCGTTTCGCCTTTTTTCGTTACTTTTCCTTCTAAACGTACTTCAGGAAAAATAGCGGATGTCGGATTCTGAATAACCGCTTGGACCGATTTATTTCCTAAAGCAATGGTCGGAACTAATTTAACTAATTGAAGAGTCTCTGCTAGATACATCGGTGTATCTTCTGACATTCGTAAAGCAATTGCTACATTAAATCCATATCGACTGGTTAAACCCGTTGATTTTCCTTTTTCTTCCTTTTCATCTTCTGCAAGCGAAGCATAAACACCACCCAAAACTAATCCTTGGAAACCATTCGCTGGAATTTCGACAGTCATTTTGGCTGTTACGGTTTTCTTAGCGGGAACTTTTACATGTTCCTCAGGTAATTTAATTAATGTTGTCAAGGGTACTTTTAAACTTGAATCTGGTTTTTTCTCGAAATCATTGTACACAATTAAACCATTGTCATTCGTCACAGCATTCGCCAAATTTAAATCAATCGTCAATTCTTCATCTGTTTTATTAATTAATGATAATTCGAATTCTTGTTTCTGTCCTGGTTTTACAATGAGATCGTAGTAGGATTGCGTATTTTTCGCTTGATTCTCAGGAATATTGGGTTTAACTGTAAATTTTGTATTCATGTTGTCATCCGCTTCTTCTGCTTGTACAGCAGAAGGGATGCTTAATGCCATCACACAAATAAAAACTGTGACGATTAGCCAGCGCATTGTCTTCATTATTTGTTCCTCCTATGTATCGAAAAGGAGCCGTGCACCACTGCGCAGCTCCTTTTCTAGTAATGCAGTATTCTCGTTAGTAACTTTTTATGGCGCAGCCACTAATGTCCAAGTTACGTTACCTGTATACGCACCATTTGTAATTTGTGAACTAGGTGTTGTAATGTTTAATTTTACATTTGATAATTCAGAATCCCATGTACCTTGACCTTTACCAACTGCTGCTGTAGCAATTGATACAGCTGCTCCACCTACTGGAATAGTTGTTCCAGCAAATTCAGGACTTCCTGGATCTGCTGCAAAGGCAGCTACATCACGTGAGTATGTTTTTGCTGTTTCATCGTATTTCGCTACTGCTCCTGTTTGTGCAAAGGTAATTGAGCCTTCTAAAGTAGCAGTGCCATTTTTCATTTCAGCAACGCCGGCAGTAACTGACCAACCCGCTTGTGTTCCACGAACATCCCCAACGGCATAACGTTTTGTTTGGGTACCTGTCGCATCTAACGAAATCGCTGATAAATCAGAACTAACTTCTGTCGAAGCAAATTTGAATTCTGTTGGAACATATAACAAATCAAAATTTGTATTCGAGCCTGGTTCTGGTTCTTGTGTGCTTCCGTCATCTCCATCACCCGTACCGCCTGGTAATGAACCACTTGTCATCTCTACGTTTGCTGGTGTTGTACCAGTCGTTGTTGCATGTGCTGCTGCAGGAGCGATGCTTGCCCCTAAAATTGCCGTTCCTGCAAATAAAGTTACCAATGTTTTTTTCTTCATTTTACTCTCTCCTTTATATCTTGGTTAATTAATGAATAAAAAAGTGAAAAACTTTTCTATCTCAGTAGAACGTAAACTAAGTATAGCGAAAAAAAGACTGCTTGTGATTTCAAATTTTAAACACCTCATGCAAAAAAAATGAATTTACTATAACAGCAAGGTTCCAACGACTTTTTGTGTCTTTGAAAACGTAATTTTCAAAAAATATATTGTTTTTTTTCACATATAAAGTAGTAATTTTATAAAAAAACAGCGAGAAAACGTCAAAACATTAGTAACAAACACTAACATTTTGACGTTTTCTCGCATTTATTAAATCGAAATTTCCTCAATATTTTTAAAAAAAATAGTGAAAACTAAAATTATATCGTTTTCATAGACAAAACGTACATTTTTTCTTACGAAAATTGATAATCACTCGCTGACTATTCTCTAATCAAAGCTTGCGTTGTACAGCGGAAGGAACCACCTAACATTCTAGAAACATGGTAATCAATTGCCTCAACTTTGATACCTTTTGCTTCTATTTGAGGAATTAAAGTTGTAAACGATTGGTCCGTTATATACGTTTCTTCGTTAAGCGGTAGACCATTTGTCACTAAATACGCTGCTTCTTGCAAAGTAACGTGAATTTTTTCCCAGTTTGCTAATTGCGCAGGAAGTCCATCCAAAAAGGCCTCTTCACAAACAATCATCAAGCCTTCTCTCAACAAGCTCAACGCACAATCTAAGTGGAGAATATGCAGATGTAACCGAACCGGCACCACTTCATAACCAAAATGACCAATCATATTGGCTAACCACTGAATTCCTGCTAGGTTACTTGCCAAGCCAGAGTAGCCCACAAAAATTGTTGTTCCTAGAACTAAAACATCGCCGCCTTCAATAAAGGGACCTGCTTCACTTAAAGCCCCTTCAGAAATGTCAGGTTGTGGCGCAGCAAAATAATAGCCTTCTGCTTCTTGTGTCCACTGCTGAATAATCGGACGAATTGGTAAAATTTCTTGTCGACGGTGTTGAAATCTTAAGTTTCCTTCTATTAAGAGATTGCCAATTGTAAAAAAAGGGTCTCGTGAAAAGAAGTTACTATATCCTACGCCCAATTCCTTGCCATGTTCTTTTTCATAGGTTGTCAATAAACGTGGACGAAATACTTCTACGCCATAAGATTCTAATACTCCTTGCATGACTTCTTTTTCTTTTTCCCAACGCACTTGTTGTTCTGGTGCAAAGTCTGCTAAATCACGCCCTTCATTATTCTGTGTTAAACGGGCATTTTCCTCTGTTAAAAAAGTCGTATCCGCTTCATCAAATTTATCTGGTAAACAAAATTGCGATTGTGCTAAAACAACTGAACGCAACGGTGCAAATTCACTTTCAACATGCATTTTTTTCATTATTTGACCTCACTTTTATCTGGTTACCTTCATTATAACAGAGATAAAATTTTTATGCCTTCAATGAAGAAAAAGCAGAACTTCTATACGTTCTGCTTTTTCTTCATTTTGTTATTTACCAATACCTTTATCTTTAATCTCAGCTTTTTGCCCGGTGCCATCTACTAAGCCAAAAATAATCTTCGCTTGGTCTGTATTATCAATTTGTCCTGAAAAAGCTTCTGCTTGTGGGCCATAAGCATAGACATTTACATCTTCTCCTGTGTGTCCGCCAGTAGTCCAACCAGTATTCGAGCGTTCATCAAAAATCTTTCTTAATGCCTGAGCGATTTTTTCAACATCTTTTGACTCCGCCGCTGTTTTCACTGCTTTCAATTCAGCCTCACTTAATTGAAAATCAATATACTCAGTCACTGTTTTTTCCACATTACCATTTTTAATAATTTCTTCTGCCATGAAATCAGGCGTGCGTTTTGCCGCATGTAAAGGCTCCGTCAACCAGTTGTATTGATCTCCTTTGCCTAAAGACAAGCCACCTGTTGAATGATCTGCAGTTGTAACCACCAATGTTTCACCATCTTTTTTGGCAAAATCGATGGCCTTTTCAAACGCCGCTTCGAAGTCTTGCATTTCGCTCATCGCGCCAACAATATCATTGCTATGCCCGGCCCAATCAATTTGACTACCTTCAACCATTAAAAAGAAACCTTTTTCATTTTTATCTAACCGTTGAAGAGCCGCTTCTGTCATATCAGCTAATGAAGGGACTTCTTCCGTTCGGTCAATCATTTTAGGTAGCCCGCCTGGTGCAAACAAGCCTAAAATTTTGTCGTCTTGGTTCTCATTTAACGACTTTTTGTCTGTGACATGACCATAACCCGCTTGGGAAAATTCTTTGACTAAATCACGATCTTTCCGGGCAAATAATTCGGAGCCGCCGCCAAGTAACACATCGACTTTGTGTTGTCCGTCGATTTGATCATCAAAATAGTCATCGGCGATTTCTGCCATATTTTTGCGTGAAACATTATGTGCGCCATATGCAGCAGGGGTTGCATGTGTTATTTCAGATGTTGCTACAAGCCCCGTTGATTTCCCCACTTTTTTCGCACGTTCCAGCACTGTTTCTGTTTTGGACTTGTCATTATCGAGTGCAATAGCATTATTATAGGTTTTTACTCCGGCAGCCATCGCTGTCGCTGCGGAAGCTGAATCGGTGACATTCTCTTCTTCATCTTCTGGATAAGTGGCTTGCTGTCCGACCAAATAGGTATCAAAAGCTGTTTGGGGAACACGCTTGTCTGAGTGATTGGCTTTGAAATAGCGATAGCCCGTTGTATACGGATTCCCCATGCCATCTCCAATCATAAAAATAACATTTTTTACTGGTGCTTTTTCAGATTCAGTTGCCTTCGCTTCAGCAACCTCTGTTTGTTTTTCGCCGCTTTTTTGTTCAGATAAATTTGTACAACCCGCTAATGTTGTGAATGTTAATAAGGTAACCCCTAGCAAAGCTCTTTTCTTCATTTCCTTGTTTCCTCCTTCATATCTACCCATACATTGACTATAACAAGTCTTAGTTGATTTCTGATAAATAACAAGTAAACAAAGTGTTAAGTTGTTGTGTTGCTTCTGTTAAGTACCTTATTTGTCGCGTCTTGCTGCTCTTTTTTCGGCCTCTTTGCGTAATTGTTTCTGCGCTTTTTTTGAGCCGCGTTCAATATCTTTGAGTTTCTTTCGTTCATGGAAATCTGTAAATAAACTTTCTAAATCATAGTCTTGCGGATATAGATCTTGTGCTTTCGCTTGTAATTTCAACCGTCTTCGTGGTACATTTTCAATTTTATCATTCACAAATACTTGGATTTCTTGTTCACCCTCATCTGTAAAAACCAACCCAATTTGTTGTGTTTCTGTCAATAGGACACGATCACCTTTTTGATAACGGTCTGTTTCTTCTACAAACGTGGCAAAGGTCGTTTCTTTTGCTTTCAGGGGTTTAAATAGACTTCGATTAGTAGGGTATTCTTTCCGCTGAATATAATGAGCCGCCTTTTCAATGAGCTGTGGCTCCATCTTCATTTTACGTGCAATCCAAAGCGCCTGACTATCGCCAACTTCACCAATTTTCAATTGATATTTGGGCGTTAATGTTTCACGATCGAAGGCCATTGCGGCGGGCACAAAATCGTCATGCTCTTGGGCAAAACGTTTAATTTCACCATAATGGGTCGTTGCAACTACCAAGGCCCCCTTTTGATACATCGTTTCCATGATAGCAATCGCTAAGCCAGCTCCTTCGTTCGGCTCGGTACCACTGCCAATTTCATCTAATAAAACAAGCGTGTGTCGCTTAACATTACGCAACATTTCCGCAATATTTTTCATGTGCCCAGAAAAAGTGCTTAACGCATTTTCTAGATTTTGCTGATCACCAATATCGACAAAAATTTCATCTAATACTGGAATCTCTGTGCCCGCTTGTGCTGGAATTTGCAACCCAAATTGTGTCATGACAGTCAATAAGCCAACTGTTTTCAAGACAACCGTTTTACCACCAGCATTGGCACCTGTAATGACAAGTCCTCGATACTCTGCTCCTAAAGAAAACGTCAATGGTACTGCGTGTTCTAATAAAAGAGGGTGTTTTCCTTGAACAATGCGCAAGCGTTCTTCTTTGTTTACTTTTGGCGTAATCCCACCAATTTCGCGACTATACTTTCCTCGTGCAAAAATAATATCTAAGGTGGTCATTGTATCGACGGCTTGATCGACTAGTCGTTCTTGCTCATTGATTAACCCTGTTAGTTCTGCCAAAATTTGATATTCTTCCGCTGTTTCTTCCGCTTTTAAGAGTGTCAATTGTTCATTTAATTTACTAATTGCTACAGGTTCAATAAAGACCGTTTGTCCTTTATTGGATTGCTCAATGATTGTGCCTGAAACCTTATTTTTATAGCTAGCTTTGATTGGTACCGTGTAATGTTCCCCTTTTTTCACCATCATATTTTCTTGAATATACAGTTGATTATTTTTATTGCGTAAAAATTTGGTGACTTTTGTTTCAATTTCTTGTTGGCATTCATTGATTTGACGCCGGATTTTCCGAAGTTGTCGAGAAGCATCGGTGGCAACTTTTTGGTTATGGATTTTCGTATAAATTTGTTCTTCGATTGCTCTGAAATCAGCTAAGTGCTGACTGTAACTAAATAGGCGTGGTGTTTGGTATTGATTTTTTTCAAAAAACTTCTGGATTCGCTGACTACTTCTTAAAAAGTCAGCCACCTCAATCAATTCGTTTGGTGTAAGGATTAAGCCTTTTTTCACTTGTTGAAGCAAGCGGGTAATTTGGCTCAAGCCCATGAAAGGGACGTGTTGTCCGCTATCAATAATTAAGCGGGCCTCGGTTGTTTCCGTTAAGCGGGACTGCACTGTTTCTAAACGTGTTGCAGGGACCATTTTCGCCAACCGTTCTTTACTATACTCGCCAATCGCACGTGTTTGAACTTCTTTAAGAATTGTTGTAAATTGTAATTTTTGAATGGTTTCATGATTCATTTGTTTTTTCTTCCTTTCTATCATGAAAAGAATACCTGGCGCCTTTAAATAAAAACCAGTTTCTATAGAAAAAAGAGGACAGCGTTCTACCGCTGTCCTCTTTATCATTGGATAAAGGTTACTAAAGAAACCTCTTTTAAAGGAGGTATTTAGTAATTGAGATGACTGACAGGTATCACTTTCTAAGCACACCAAATAAACCTTGCTTGGTTCACTGGTTATTCAACTTATCAATTAGATACCTACGACACTCACCAAAATACCCCACATTCATTTGTTGGTTTTTATTTATTCTCCACTTGAGAGTAGCAAATCTGGCGAAGAAAGTCAAATAAAGATTGGCCCTTTACTTATTCAATGTGTTTTTCATCATGGTTAGTAACGTTTTCACGTCTTCTGTTCTAGTGTCCCCTGTTTCTTGATCGATAATTGAGCTGTAGACATGAGGAATGATTTTTTTAACGCCGGCATCCACCGCAATTTGAACAATTTCTTCAAAGTTTTCTAAATCAATGCCCCCTGTTGGCTCTAAGTAAAAGTCATACTTGGCACAAGCTGCTGCTACTGCTTGATATTCTTCTTTGTGAGCCAAGCCTTTCATCGGGAAATATTTAATGGAACTGCCCCCCATGTCTTTCAACAATTTGATGGCGGTTTCGATAGGTACTTCCGCCGCTGGCGCACCAGAGCTTAACGGACCTGTCGCAATGTTGACATAGCCAACTTTGCCTGTGGGTGAAACCAAGCCATTAATCACTGTTTCGTCTTGACGAAGTAAGGCCCGCGAAGCGCCGACACCTGTGAAGACTTGGTTCACGTGTTGCGGTTGTAGAACTTCTGATAAGCGAGCCACCATTTGACTTTGATTAGGATCGCCAGCCCCTAAGCCGACAGATAAAGCGTTGTTGGTTGCTGCTTGGTATTTTTTCATATCGTCAATGGCTGCTTCATCGGTTTCATAGTTTTTTGAAAGGACGCCTAACACAACATGCCCTTCTGCTGCTTCATAACAGGCTTGGGCATTTTCTACTGAATTGGCTAAGACGTTTAAACAAATGCGTTCTTCTAAATAATTAGGTTTTAATGACATGGCTTATTTCTCCTTTGTGTCCATAATTTCTTGTAATCGTTGCACGATTTTGTTCATTTCTTCTTGATTGACAGAACGAATGTCAAATTCAATGATGCCATTGTTTGCTTGATATTCTCGCGTATAAATGGCTGGACTTTCTGCTTTTAATGCTTGGCTGACTTCCTTAGCGGTTTTTCTGCCGTCCACTTTGACACTGGCGCGATAAATGTCTCGTCCGGCGCCATCCTGGACGATTTTAGCGGTTAAATCTGACCGTTTGTTGATGGCTTCAACAAACGGTTTTAAGCGCTCTTGCATCGAAGCCCCTGATTCACTGCCATGTGCCAAGTATTCTTCCACTGCTTGCGTAAAGCCCAAGATATTGTCTTTGCCAATTTTCATTGCTCGACCAATGCCTTTGCCTTGTAGGCGCACCCAGTCAATGTATTCTTTTTTCCCGACCACTAAACCAGCACTTGGCCCTTCAATGGCTTTGGCGCCGCTGTAAATCACCAAATCAGCACCTGCTTCGGTGTATTTGAAAAGATCTTTTTCTGCTGCCGCGTCAACAATTAGCGGCACCTTGTGGCGTTGCGCCACTTTGGCCGCTTCGGCCACCGTTAGCATACTTTTTTGCACGGTATGATGGCTTTTGATGTATAGAATGGCCGCTGTTTTTTCGGAAATCATCATTTCCACGTGTTCTGGACTGCACATGTTGGCGTAGCCAGCTTCCACCACTTGGCCGCCGCCTTGCGCTACCATGACTTCTACAGGCGTGCCGTAGTCCACGTTGTGCCCTTTAGGTAAAACAATCTCCCGCTGTTCGATTTTTTCTGAATAGGGATGATACGCGTGGTACAAGCTGCCTTTTCCAATCAGGGCAGCCACCGATTGGGCAATCCCCGCCGAAGCCGAGGAAACGATTTGGGCATCTTCTACCTTCAACAAGTTAGCTAAAAAGGCCCCTGTTTGCACACTAAGTTCACTCATTTCAAAGAAATGTTCGCCGCCGAATCGTTGAGCCGCGAGGACTGCCTCCGAAACTTTGGAGACACCTAGAATGGTCATTTTGCCAGAAGCATTGATGACTTCTTTTAAGTGGAATTTTTCGTAACTATTCATTATTTTCTCCTTTATAACAAACCAAAGAATGAAGTGACCAAACTAACTAAGACAATCGTGCCGATAATGATACCGTAACGTGGGCCTTTTTTTACCATGAAGAAATAAATAGCCATGACTGCTGCTAAAGGAAGCAACCCTTTCATAATTTGATCTAGGATATCTTGTAAAACAATCGTGGCACCGCCAGTAACTTTAAACGTCATCGGGCTAGCAATTTTAACATAACTCGCACTTAAAGCGCCCATCATCATCATTCCTAAAACATTTGCTGAATAAATGACTTGCTTAATTTTGCCGTCTTTTAACAAACTTAAGATTGAATTACGCCCTAATGTATAGGACTTATTCACTAACGTCCAACTGATGTATAACGTAATGGCTGTGTACAGAACCAACGGACCGATACTTCCAATCACGTTACCTCCTTTAGCCATTGGAATAAAAATGGAAATGATTAACGGCATTAATGCTGCCCAAATAATCGAATCGCCAATCCCAGCCAGCGGACCCATCAGCCCAGTTTTAATCGATGTGATCGCCGTATCAGAGATCGCTGCACCATTGGATTTTTCTTCCTCCATAGCAATTGCAATCCCTTGAATGGAAGCCCCTACTGTTCCTTCAGTATTAAAAAAATTCAAATGACGTTTCAGAGCTTCTTTTTGTTGTTCTTCATCGTCTGCGTAAAGTTTTTTAATTGTAGGAATCATCGATGCACAAAAAACTAAACTTTGAAGACGTTCATAAGAATTTGATAATTCACAGCCTAGTTGATAAATCCAAAAGGCTTTGGATAATTCTTTTTTAGTAATTTTTTTCTGTTCCAATTGTTGTTCATTTGCTTGTGTCATTTGTTCCATTATGCTGCCTCCTCACTCAATGCCTTGTTTCTAACTAAAAAGGCAATACAGATTCCTAAAATAGCGACGGCCATAACTTCTGCGCCAAAATATACTACTGCAACAAAACCAATTAAAAAATAAGGAATCAAATTTTTCTTGCCAATTACCATAATTGTTAAGGCGAAGCCTAACGCTGGTAAAATACCACCCATTACTTCAAAGCCGTGCATCAACCATGCTGGGATAACTTCTAAGACTTTATTCACCACGGATTGACCAAAAAAGTTCGCCGCAAAAACCAACGGAAAGCGAATTAAAAATCCCGCTAAAGCTGGATAAACAAACGCAGCTCGGTAAATCCCCCCATAATTTAACTCTTCCGCATATTTATCAGCCATATGCACCCACGTCGCATTGATGGTGCGCCGTAATTGATCCATAAAGACGCCTAACACACCAAAAGGAACAGCTAGTGCAACAGCCGCCTCGGCATTCATTCCCACACCTAAAGCAATCGGAATCGCGATTGCTGAAGCTAAAGCCGGATCACTAGGCACATTGCCACCCGGTGTGGAGGTGACTCCGAGATAAACAAGTTGAATCCCCGCCCCCACAACCATTGCTTCACTAAGTTTTCCTGTTGCTAAACCAGCCACCAACGCTGCGCCTAATGGCTGAGACAGCATGCCTGAAAATGTGTACCCAAAACGCAAACGTGCAAACCAATAATAAAGTCCCATAATAATTGAAACACCTAAAACGCCCATATGATTCTCTCCTTTTTCTCTGATTATAGTGATTGATATTTTTCAATTAATTTTTGAATTGGTAGGGGATTTTCTTCGGGAATCGCTTGGAAGAAAACATGGATGCCCTTCGTTAAAAGTTCAGTCAAAATTGCAACATCTTCTTCAGATAAATTGATATTTTTTAAAACATTTTTCCGATTTGGTCCGCCACCTAAGCCACCAACTTGAATCTCCTCTTTAATAATTTCTTGGTCCACCATCGCTTTTAAGGTCGTTAAATCTGGCACTAAAAATAACACCTTTTTCTCTTCCTTTTCTTGCGATTCCCAATATTCTTTGGCACTTTCAATCCCTTTAATTACTACAGAAACCCCTGGAGGCGCCGCCATTAAATAAATACTTTGTAAAAATTCATCTTGCTCTAGTTCATCACTCACTACCAAAATTTCATTTGCACCTGATTGTTGTAACCATTTAGTCACTACTTGTCCATGGATTAAACGGCTATCGACTCTTGTTAATACGATTTTTGACATTCTGTTCACCTGTACTTTCTTATTTTGGAATTTCTAAAATTTGACAACTGTCTACTGCTGCTTGTTGAATCATCTCTGCATCTTGTAAACGAAACCCAGGACCACTTTGTTTCATGACGGATTCTAATAATAACGATGTGCATAATCCTGACACGATCAGGAGGTCATAATCTTTTGATAAACGTAATGCAACGTTACTAGGTGTGCCACCTTTAACATCTGTTAAAATTAGCAGTTGGTTGTGCCACGTTAACTGGTCAATTTTTTCTGTGACTCGTTCTAAATAATCCCCCAGTGAATCCTCTGCTTGTAATGCAACTTCATGTACATTTGTGACTTCTCCAACAATCATCTGGACGCTTTTGACTAATTCCAAGCCCCAACCATTGTGTGTTAAAAGTAAAATTGGTTCATTTTCCATAAACAAACTCCTTTGCTAATTAATCATTTTATTAAAAGCAATAAGTGTGCCAACTTTCATTTCCGTTTGAATTAAGCCTTTTCAAAGAGCAATTCATAAATATAGCGCACTTCCAAAGGTGGAATCAACAGATTATAGGACACTTCAAGCGGTCGAAACGCCATTTTTATGACAGATACAGCTTCTGGCAACTCTCGATATGACACTTCATAAGCTGTCGGGTCATATTCTGGATTCAACAATTGCCGTTCTAACATACAAGCACAATGAATGATAAAACGAAGTAAAATCTTTTCGTCACTTTTTATTTTAGTTTGCAAGCAAATGTCTGAATAAATCTTAGCTAATTCGATTGAAATGGTTGTAGGATTCAAAACCGTTAGTAAGTCTGTAATAGCTTCGATTGATAATCCTTGAATATATTTAGCTGAAACTTTTTTTAGTAACTCTTGGTTTTGTTTTTCTTCTAAATGATGGCCTAATAATTCGAAAACTAGCTGAATGCCCCGCTTCGATAGTAAATCTTGTAAAGAAATAAACGGAATATCTGGCACTTCTGTCTTTACGGTGCCAATGATACCAACGATTTTCTCTTCTTTCCGAACAAAAGAATGCAAGCGATCAATGTCTTCCACTTCTCTTTTCTCTAAAGTAATGATGCGTACATTCGTTAGTAATTCATTGGGAAAAGTTTTTAGTAACAACTGTTCAATTTTAATAGCAGTCCCCATGCCAGTTAGACAGGAAATAATGAGAACTTTTGCCTCGTTGAAGCGACCTTTACTGCAAATCAAGGCACGATGATTTTTTTCTTTTAAGACTGGTAATAGATACTCAAACGCCGTCGATTCATAAATGACTTCTCGGGCCACTTCTAGCAATGTTAATAGATTGATATTGCTAATTAGCAGCACTTCCATTTGAAACGTTTGACTGATAGCATTACCAAAGTAAACCAGGGAACCGATGTCCACCATTAAAATAATTTTTTTATACTGATTTTGCTTTACAATTGTACGGACTTTTTCTAATGTTTCTTCCACTGATTGATTAATCGGCATATCAACTGCACGCATGACCGTTGTTGAAAACAGAAGGTTGGTGTACTCAACCATGCTACTGGCCGTCGCGGCACCATGTGCAACGACGATAACGCCACAGTTTTCTTCATCTGAGTGCGCTCTTTTTTTAGCTGTGACTTTACGAATAAATAGATCGAAAAAGAGGATTTCCGTATCAGCAAAAGAAATCCCAAACAATGTTTGTAGAAAGTCCACCATGGTCTTAGCAGCTTGATACTGGGTTACTTTGCCAGAATAGATATTTTTGGTATCTGAATAAAATGTTTCATTCATTTGTGCAGAATAAAAAACAGCAGAATAAAGGTGGACAATTAAAATATTCTGGAAATCCTCTGTCAATTTTTCTTGGATTAATTGTTCAAAAAAGACAATGGCTTCTTGAATTTTTGGCTGCAATGTTTCGTCAATGGCCTCTATGGCTAGCGGTTCTTGAGCAAAAATATCCATATCATAAAGTTGCTCGACTTTGTTTTGCATGATTGCTAGCGCATCCTCTGTCGAAAGAGTTAATTTTTTCAAATCCGCATATTCTTTCAATAGAAAATTATAAAAACGATCATTTTTCAGACTTTCTGATTTAAGTAACTCTTGACTGCTTAAATAAAAATGGTTGTATTGAATCGTGAGGCCATCGTTAGGTATCCACTCATTAAAAGCCAGCAGACTTTCTACATCAGGTTGCTCTTTGACTGTCCCCTCGTTTGCTTCAATGCAAATAGTTTCCGTTAATTGATCGAACACTTCTAAATAGGCTTGTGCACTCATAAATTGAATCGCCGCTTTCAATTCACCAACGTTGGCTTCAAAATGAGTAAACGTTAATTGTTTCAACGCCTCATAACGAATATGGATATTCTTTTGAATCCGTTGACTTTCTTCTAAGAAAAAGGACAAAATCAATTGAATTTTTTCTTTCAAAGAGCGCTCGGCTAAAGCTGGAATGGCTAATGTCACAGGGATCCTTCTTAAAAACGTTTTCAAAAAATGTTGATTGACTGCTTCGGTTGTTGCAAAAATAAATTTTATCGATACATTTCTTTGTTTTTCGGCTTCGCCCATCCGTGTAAAATACCCTTTATCCAAAACTGTAAACAATTTTTCTTGGCCTTCGCTCGTTAATCGATGGACTTCATCTAAAAATAAAAAACCGCCATCTGCCAACTCCACTAAACCTTTTTGGTCATTGACGGCACCAGTGAAACTGCCTTTTTTATAGCCAAACAGATGCGAAGTTAATAATTCTGGATTGTTGAAATATTCTGCACAATTAAAATAAATAAACGGAACTTCTTGGTTCATTTTAACTTGATAAAATTGGTGTAATTGTTCTGCAATTAAGGTTTTCCCCACCCCAGATTCTCCAGTAAGTAAAATATTCAAGCCATTAGGCGGATATAAAATAGCGGCTTTCAACTTCTTGATGGCGTCTGCTAAGCTCCCATCAAAACCAATTACGTTCGCAAATGGATTCATTTTCAGTAGCTGCTTTTTCTTATGTATCTGTTCTGTCTGTTGATAAATGTCCTCTTGCAGCGAAGCGAGGGAATCGTAGCACGTGCTACTTTTAAAAAAAGGAAACTGTTCCTCTAAGTAGTCTTTATCAAAAAATAACACTGGTCTAGATTTAACTTTAACGACTTGGTCTTTTCTCACTAATTCTGAAAGCTCTTCACTAACAGCGGTTCGGGTATAGCCAGAGGTCTGACTTAATTGCGAAGCCGTTGCGGGCAACAAGGTTGCTTTGCTACTTGGATTTTGTACGTGAAACTGTTTTAACGCTTGATGAATATTATCAATTCTCATAGTCTTTTCCCCATTTCTTTTTTGATCCAAAAGTTAATTTATTATACATTAAAACGGAAGCGGTTTCTTATTTACCATAAAAAAAATCAAGTCTTTAACCAAAAGATTAAAGACTTGATTTTTATTCTCCGTATTGTACAAGTTGTGTATTTTCACAATGAAAGTCCAAGAAATCTTGGATTTTTTTACCATTGAAGTAGTTATCAATGACTCGCATGACCGCATTGTGGCAAACAAATAGGTAAGTTTCCTCTGAAGCCAAGGCTTCCTCAATCAGGGGATAAATTCGACCCGCGACATCTAGGACTGACTCCCCTTCTGGAAACGGCAAGGAAATCTCAGAACGATTTTCTTGGAAAGCCGTTGTTTCAATCGGTTCACCATCATAAATGCCAAAATTCATCTCAATTAAACGAGGTTCTGTTTCAATCGTCAATTGATTTCGTTCCGCAATTTTACGGGCTGTTTCTTGCGCCCGTTTTAAAGGCGACGCCAGTAAACGGTCGATTTGAATTCCTTGTTTGGCAATTTTTTCAGCTACCAATTCCGCTTGTTGATAGCCTTTTTCGGTCAATTGCGCTTCCGCATGACCACAAATTCTACGGGCCACATTATAATCTGTTTCACCATGTCTCACTACGTACAGCATTTTTCCACCTCAGTTTTTTTGTCTTGTATCTATTTTATCTGAAATTTGGTCACAATAACACCCTATTTAGCGGTAACTTTCTGGTAATTTAAATTTGCCTTCTTGCTCAAACTGTTCGCCTACTTGGAATAAGAGATCTTCACGTCCACGAGCAGCCAGCAATTGAATGCCTAAGGGTAACCCCGTTGCCGTAACATGTGTGGGCAAGCTGATGGCTGGTTGTCCTGTCAAGTTAGCTAGTTGAGTATACGGTGTTAGCTGTAAACTTTTATCAAAATAATCATAGATTAATTCAGCTAGCTCTGCTTCTGTTAATTCTGCTGCTTGCTCCATTCGTTGACGAATGTGCTCACTTTGCAAATCTTCGTTAATTTTTGGTGCTGAAAAAGCCGTTGTTGGTGATAAAAACAGATCAAATTTTTGAAAAAGTTCTTCCATCGTTACTGCTGCTTGATCCCACAACTGTAATGAATGAACATAGGTGGCTGCTGGAATCTTTTGGCCAAATTGATGCATGGTCCATGAAAAAGATTCGATTTCTTCTTTACGAATTGGGCGCCCGAGCCCCTGTTGAATGCTGTTCATCATCGCTGTAGTTTCTGCGCCGTTCATTTGATAATAGGAGCGAATCAGCGCTGCACCATCGACTGGATAAGGAATCTCAATGATTTCATGGCCAGCGGCTGCCAGAAAATCAGCCGCTTGTTTCGCCGCTTGTGTTGCTTCTGGCGAAATCAGTGAGCCGATAGGCGAAGCGGTACACAGAGCAATTTTTAGCCGTTGTTTTTTAGGGTGTGTTTGCCATTCTGCCAAGGGCGCTTGGTAGGGGGCGCCACTGTGGCTACCACGTAGGCCATAAAATAACGCTTTGGTGTCTCTCATAGAAATAGTCAACGCAAAGTCAATCGAGGCACCTTGCCAGCCTCGCCAGCCTTCTGGGCCGACAGGCATGGAGCCACGGCTAGGTTTTAAGCCAATTAAGCCACTAAAAGAGGCGGGAATTCGGATGGAGCCACCGCCATCGCTAGCGCCGGCTATAGGAACAATCCCGCTAGCGACAACTGCGGCAGCGCCGCCACTGGAACCGCCTGGCGAATGTTCCAGGTTCCAAGGATTGCGGGCTGGCCCGTAAAGCGCAGGATCCGTAATATTTTTAAAGCCAAACTCTGGGGCGTTGGTTTGTCCTAAGGGCATCAAACCAATCGTTTCTGCTTGTTTGACAAAGTTAGAGGTCGTTGTTGCAGTACTATTTTTAAAAAGTTGCGAGCCGGCCGTTGCCGACCACCCCGCTTTTTCTTGGCCTAACATTTTCAAAGGAAATGACAAACCAGCAAATAGTGTGTCCTGCTGTTTATTTTTTTGATAAGTTGCTTCTGCTTCTTGGCTGTCAAAGGTTACAAAGCCATTGATCTTTGGATTTAACTTTTGGACTTTTTTCTCAATATCCTTTAAGAGTTCTGTGTGACTTACTTTCTGTTCTTTTAATTGTTGTACCCAATATAGTCCGTCTTTCATACAGACCCACCTCCTATACTATTCCTTATTAGTATAGCATGGTTTTTAGGGGTCATCCTGTGATGGTGATTTTCATTCGTCAAGAGTTTCTTTATTTTAAGTAAATAATTCGCCAATGTAAGGAAGCAACTGCGGATGCAGTTTGTAGCCTTTATACCGTGTATTTTGGATACCTTGTTTTTTAAAGCCCCCTACTTGAATTTTTTTATTTAATTTTGTCAGCTGTTTGGTCATTTTTTTCGATTATTGGCTGT
Organism: Enterococcus sp. DIV0294; assembly: GCF_050558155.1. NCBI lineage: Bacteria > Bacillati > Bacillota > Bacilli > Lactobacillales > Enterococcaceae > Enterococcus > Enterococcus sp. DIV0294. The sequence continues at coordinate 2,397,227 of NZ_CP187889.1, forward strand.
TTCTTCTGTGTCATATATTAATTTACAAAGGCGCTCCATTGGTAAGTGTTCTTTTGGCGTACTATACAAGACAGCCAGTAGTGCACGTTCTGCGGCTGTTAGCTTTATCCCCTCTACATCTAACTTTTCATCTTCTCGTTGGATGGGTTTATTTAATTCTGCCAAAAGGAGATTTTCTCTTAATGTATCCAAAGTCGCATCCAATCGTAACCAATTGAGAATGCCATATTGATAGCTAATGCTCAATTCTTCCGAGGTAGGAATGTCTTCCGAGCGAAGAAACAACGGCGTTTTAACTCTGGCTAATTCCTTTAGATATAAATATTGTTCTTTGCGAGGAATCGTTTCGCTGAGAATGATGGCATCAAATTTTCGATAAAACAAATGACTTTCCTTAATTTCACCAATCAGACACGTCGTACAAAAAACTTGATGATCTAAATGCTGTAAGCGGTTTTGAAAAGCAGTTTCTGATAAAATATTTTTTGTGATGACCATTATTTTCATTCTTGATTCCTCCTTAATTCTTTTTTAGTTCAAAATTTTCTCAATTTTCGTGTTTTGTTTTGATATATTTAGTATACTGGAATTTTTTCGAATTAAAATTTACAAGCAAATCAGTCATTAACAGTCATTCCTGTAATCCCCGATTTATAAAGGATTTCCAATAGTCTTATTTAAAAAATGTTTGTTATTTAATCCTCAACGTGCTATTTTTTTAATTTTTTTCTTTTTTATTTAGCTGACAAACGTCAAAAGGTTGGTAGCTAATATCAACCTTTTGACGTTTGTTAGCTACTTTCTCTTGAAATCTTTGGATTTTTTTCTACTTTCACTAAAAAAAACAGCCAAAAATGGCTGTTTCTTTGCTATTTATATTTATTTCATAATATCGATTAAGTCTTTTTTTGAAGCTGCCGAGGCAGGGAAATAGCTAAATACAACCCCGATAAAGACAGAAATCCCGATGGCTAATGAAACCGTCATTAAGTCTGGACGAACAGAAAACGGTAGTGCCATTGAGGCTAAGTAGGCAATAATCATTCCTAAAAGATAACCAGTAATTCCGCCGATTAAGGTCAAGGCAATTCCTTCTGTTAAGAATTGCTTTTTAATATCACTGGCTGTCCCGCCCAATGCACGTCGGATACCAATTTCCTTAATCCGTTCTGAGACCGAAATGTACATCATATTCATAACGCCGACCCCAGCAATTACCAGTGAAATAGCCGCAATTGCGGAAATAAACAAGGTTAAATTATTTAATAAAGAGCCCATTTCTTTGATGGTATCTTTAACATTATATTCTTGATACGTCCCACTGTTTTTCATGGTTCCTTGTTGAGAGAGAGTTTTTATTGTTTCTTTCAATACTTGATCTGGTTGATAGCCAGGTGCTACTGTTAGTTTCAACGTAGATGTATCTTTTAGCTTGCCGAAATAATGTTCATAGGTCTTTTTGGGAAAATAAAGCAATGAGTCATCATTACCTGGACCAATGGCACCGCTGGTATTGGTTGTCACGCCAACAATGGTAAAAAGTTGCTCTTTATATGGAAAAGTTCGATTAACTGCTGCAGTTGGGTCTTGGTAGAGTTCTTTGGCAACCAGTTCATCCACCACCACTGTTTTATCCAGTTTTGCATTGTCTCCATCATTCAGTTGGCGTCCCGCCAACAATTCTTTGGTGGTTTTGTCGGCAAGTTCATAGGTTACAGAAAGATTTTTCGGTCCTGCTTGAAAATTCAGTGTACCTTTTTGGGCGCCATCAACTTCTCTTTGATCAAAATCAATTTTTTCTACGCCAGGAACCATGCGCACGACCCCTAAATCATTGTCGGTAAACATCGCTTGGTCACTAAACATATCCGAAGTGTTGTAGGCCGAAAAAGAAATCTTTTTCACATTTTCTTTTTGTTTTTCAGCAGATAATTTATCGACCATGTCTTCTTTAAAGCCGTTACCGATAGCCACGATGGTAATCACCGAAGCGATCCCGATGACAATCCCTAGCATCGTTAACAAGCTGCGTCGCTTATTTTTCAAAATGGAACGGAAGGCGGTTTTCCAAATAATTGAACGTTTCATGTCAGCACCTCCTCTAAAATCTTTCCATCACGAACTTTAATCAAACGATTGCAGTATTCAATTGTTTCTTCATCATGTGTCACTAAAATAATGGTGACACCTTCATTGTTTAATTGCTGAAAGAGCGTTAAAATTTCTTCCGATGTTTTACTATCTAAAGCCCCAGTTGGTTCATCTGCAATAATAAAACTTGGCCGATTGACAATCGCACGCGCAATGGCCACACGTTGTTGTTGTCCGCCCGAAAGTTGTTTTGGATGCTTCTTGCCTTTATCTGGCAAGCCGACTTTTGTCAGAACTTCGTGGACACGATCTTTGGCTTCTTTTGGGGTTAACCCACTATATAAAAGAGGCAATTCAATGTTTTCTTCAACTGTTAGTGTTTCAATTAAACTAAAATTCTGAAAGACAAAGCCGACTGCTTCATTTCTAATTCGGGATAGTTCCTTATCAGAAAAGTCGCCAATTTCACGGTCTTCAAATAAATACGTTCCTTCAAACTTTTTATCAATAAAGCCTAGCAAATTAATCAAAGTCGATTTCCCAGAACCAGAAGGACCCATAATCGCTAAAAATTCTCCAGCGTCTACTTGGAGGTTAATATCATCTAACACATGCAGTGTTTCTTCTTCGGAATAATAATATTTATGAATATGGGCTAGCTTAATCATTGGCAGCTACCTGAACATCTTGATTATCTTTTAATTCTTTATTGGGATTGTCAATCACTTGGTCTTTCCAATTCAAGCCACTTTTGACAACTTTACGACCTAAATTTGTTTCTGTTTCAATCGGTGTTTTTTTCGTTTTGCCCGCTTTGTAAACATAGACAAATTCTTTTTCGCCTTCTTTTTGGATTGCTGCTGTCGGTATAATCATTTGCTTTTGTGGCACAGCGATACTAGTAGACAAGCCTTCTGCCCAAGGAAAATCACCTTCTACTGTAAATTGATAACTCACTACTGGATTGCCTTCATTTTTAGCTATTGGGGTTTGCGCAATGGAAACAATTTTGCCTGGCGCTGATTTGCCTGAACCAACGGTCGTCACTGTTACTTCTTCCCCTGTCTGTAATTTATCGTAATCATACTCGGTTACTTTTCCTTGAATATTTTTCTTTTGTGTTGCAATTTTAATGACTGGTTTGTCGGTACTACTCATGGCACTAGCATCAACAGTGACTTGGCCATCAATTGGTGCTGTAACGACTGTGTTGACTTTGCCACGTGTTTGTTCAAGCGTGTTTGCTGCTCCGACGGCATCACCGTTGGCTAATTGAAGGGCTTGGTTAGCTTGGGCGACTTCACTATTCGCAGCACTAACGGCTTCATTCAATTGCTGAATTTCCGCATTTAGTGTTTCTTTCTCTTCAGCCTCTTTTGCGGTGTTTAATTTTTGCTTGGCTGCAGCAACTTTGTTTAACGCTTCATTGTATTTTTGAGTGGCTAAGTTAACGTTCTCTTGTGCTTGTTGAACTTGAAGATTGTTCCGATTAACGGCATTCGCTTGTTCTGTTTCTGTGGCTTGGATGTCTGAGTTATTGTACGTTAACAATGGACTATCTTTCTTGACTTCTTTACCATTTTCAACATTTATTTCGGCAATTTTTCCTAAAGAAGGATCAAAGAAAATATCCCGAGTATCTAGAAAACTCACTTGACCATCTAATTTTAATGAGGCCATTTCTGTAATGGTATACGTTGTGTATTCAGGTTCAACTTCTTTTGAAGAAAAAACTGTTTTTGCTCCGATAAATCCGACGACGACCACTGCGGCACCAATACCGAACCACACTTTTTTATTTCGCTTCTTCTGGCCTGACTTTTTCATTTATTTGTTCCTCCTTGATTTCTGTTGACGAGTTTGTCATTTTATTTAGTATATAATGACCTGAATAATTCATAGCTCTAAATTTAACCTGTTTTTTTGAACAAATTGCCAATTTTTAAATTAGGCAGATACTTTCTTCCAAAATAATGTGTTTTCGAACAGGATGCCTACGGAAGAAGATCATAATAAAAATTATTTGTCTATTTAAGGGCAGACGAATCCCTTGAAAAAGAATCGGTTAAAAAATTTGTGTGATAACTAGTCTAAATCCATTGTTTGGATCGCCGCAGGCGTTCAAAAACCTTATAAAATTCAGTTTGATACACATGATAACTTGACAGTTTGAGATAGACCTGTCTCCCAGTCTGAACAAGTTTACCGGCTACTTTAAGCAATATCAGCCGGATGGAATGAATCGTCATGCCCTGGTTCACTTTATCAAAACCAATGCTTTTTAAAAAATTAACGAGGTTGTATGCAAGGACACTGATCATCATTCTGACATGATTTTCTAAGAAACGCGGGCTATCTGTTTTATCGAAGTAAAAGCCACCTTTCGCTTCTTTGATGAAATTTTCCATTGTTCCTCGCTTGCCGTAAAGAGAAAATATGACTTCAGGCGAGACATTGTCGGATAGATTAGTCACAATAAACGCATGATGAAATAGCAATTCTCCTCCTTCACGGACGGAGCGTATACAGACACGACGAGGTTTCGACCAGGATTGTGCTTGATAAGGTAGTGAAAAATACTGCACTTCTCGCTCTTCCCATTCTTGATTGTCCCCGTAAAGAACAGAATGTTCAGCTAACTGACTTAACCTCCGATTGCTCTTTAATCGGATAACGTACTGGCTTTCAGTTGCTTCACAAGACTCATACACCTCTGGTGTGGCGAAGCCGCTGTCACCCCGAACCAATATCTCGGTATGAGGTAACGTGCTCTTGTAGTGGTGTAAAAGCGGGTTGATAAAGGCTTTTACCCCTTTAGATGTGTACTGATTGCCTGAACGCAGTTCAGCTTTTAAGAAATCTCCGGTCAGTCCATCAAAGGCAACTAATGGGTGATAGCCGTAGGTTTGATAATGGGCATTATAATCTGTTTGTTCTTGGCGTCCAAAGGTATCCGAATGTGTGGAATCGACATCAATGATTAACTCGGTGTCATTGCGAATTAAACGTGCTTTATCAATCAATGACTGATTTAATGCTTGGAGTTGATCGATGTTCTCCTCGGTGAAACGATCCAGAAACCGTGAGATTGAGGATTGTGATGCCAACTGTTTTTTACCGAGTACAGCTTGAAAGACAGGATCCCGTCTTAATAGATTAGCTGATGAGTCTGCCGAGTAACCAGCAATTAATTGCATAATAAGCTGTTCCAATATCGCTAAGTTATCATGGGTAAAATAAGCCCGATGATCTGTAATATGGAGCCATTGTTTAGCTAAGTGCGAAAAGCCGAAGGTATTCATTAATTCTTTAACCAGGACTAACCCCGAATCACTTGATAGACGACCACCGGTATGTGAAATAGTGATATTTGAATTGAATTTAACTTGATTTTTGTGTAAGCTAGTCATGAGAAGAACTCCTTTCTTATGGTTGGTTTCGTCACCTTTACCATAGCAGAATGGGGTTCTTTTTTCATCACTTAAGGGGTGAAACTAAAAAAGTAATTATCAGACTGCCGTTAGGCAGTTTCAGACGGTTTCAATTAAAAAGTATGAATTATTCAGGTAATGAATAAAAAAACCGGTCCCTTCATCTTCCTATCATTCCTCTTACAGTTTTGACACATCTTTATCTAACAAAAAACGTTTATCCTGTGTAAAAGGATAAACGTTTTTTGTTATTTTATTGTTCTAATTGACCCAACCAGCCAGATGTACCACCTAGAACATTGGTTACTTGATACCCTTGTTGACTGAGAAACGCACACGCTTGTGCGGAGCGCGATCCCATTTGACAAATCAGATAATAGGGTTGGTTTTTATCTAATTGCTGATAATTTTCGGTTAAAGTACTTAAAGGTAAGTTGATGGCCTGAGGGACATGCCCCAGTTGATATTCCATTTCTTCTCGTACATCAATAATCGGTATTTTTTTTCGTTTTGCTTCCTGATAAAATTCAGGCATGCCAATCGTGTTATACATTTTCTAGTTCCTCCGGTTTTACCATTCGATATAGCGCAAAAGCACCATCTAAATTTTTGGCTGAGATGCCTGCTTGTTTTAGCATCCGTTCTGCAATATAACTACGCAAACCGCTGTGACAACTAACAATGTACTCCGTTGACTTGTCTAATTCCTCCAAACGTTCTCTTAACTCATTTAAAGGAATAGACACAGCATTTTTAAATTGACCATTGGCTCGTTCGGCGGGATTACGGACATCTAATAAAACAGCCCCCTTAGCTAATTCGTTGGATAACTCATACCATTGAACGTTTTCACTCAATCCTTCTACAAGGTTCATCGCTGCATAGCCTAACATGTTCACAGGATCTTTCGCTGAACCAAACGGCGGCGCATAGGTAAACTCTAATTCAGGCAAATCAAAAATAGTTAACTGTCCTTTGATAGCGGTCGCAAGAATATCAATCCGCTTATCTACGCCCTTTGCCCCAATTCCTTGTGCGCCATAAATTTCCCCTGTCGTAGGGTGGAAAACTAATTTTAACTGAAGATCTGTTGCGCCAGGATAATACCCCGCATGGTCTTTTCCACTGATATGCACAACAGCTGTTGTTAGTCCAGCAGCTTTAGCAGCCCGTTCGCTTAAACCAGTTGAAGCAGCGGTTAAATCAAAGACTCGCACAATGGCGGTCCCAATGCTCCCTTGATTTTTTCTCTCTAACCCAGCAATCACATCCGCTACTTGACGTCCTTGGCGATTGGCAGGAGAAGCTAAAGAAATCAGCGCATCTTCTTGAGTGATTTGTTGTTTCACTACAATAGCATCCCCAACCGCATAAATATCGGGTTGATTCGTTTGATAGCGTTCATCAACAACAATACCGCCACGTAAACCAGTTGCTACACCTGCTTCAACTGCTAAGGTATTTTCTGGTTGGACCCCCACCGACAAAATGGTTAAATCAGAAGCTAATGTTTGACCGTCTTCTAAGCGAATCACTTGCCCTTCTTCTTCAAAAGCAACCGCAGATTGTCCCGTAATTACTTGAACATTGTTTTTGCTTAATTCAGCTTTGACAAAAGCGGCCATTTCTTCGTCTAATGGCGGTAAAACATGGGGTGCCTTTTCCACGAGAGTGACTTCTAATCCGCGTTTTTGTAAGTTTTCTGCCATTTCCAAGCCAATGAAGCCTGCGCCAATCACGACGGCTCGTTTTGTTTCTGGTGTCAGGGCTGTCATAATTTGATCTAAATCAGGAACATTTCTTAATGAAAAAACATTTTTGGCTTCTGCCAATCCTGTAATTGGTGGCACAAAAGGTTTCGCCCCTGGTGATAGAATCAATTTGTCATAGTGTTCTGTTAAAATTTCTGTTTCATGTTTCACTGTGATCACTTTTTCTATTGGATCAATCGCCACGACTTCATGGTGAGGACGAACATCTAAATTAAACCGTGCCTTTAACGCTTCGGGTGTTTGAACAAGCAGTTGTTCTCTTTCTGCGATTTCGCCAGAAACGTAGTAAGGCAAACCACAGTTTGCAAATGAAACAAAAGGGCCTTTTTCCATGACAACAATTTCAGCATCTTCCATTAAACGACGTAAACGTGTCGCTGCTGACATACCACCAGCCACGCCTCCGATAATTACAATTTTCATTTATTTTCCTCCTTTAATTTGACCAGACCATTGGGACATCCCGCCACGAACGTTAATCACGTGATAGTTTTTTCTCGCTAAAATTTTGGCCGCATTTTTGCTGCGCATGCCGGACTGGCAAATCACATAGACTTCGTTAGCGGATTTGTTGTAGGCGGGAATTTTGTTAAGTGGGACATTAATCGCTTGTGGAATATGCCCTGCGCGGTATTCGCTAGGTGTCCGGACATCTAATAACGTTATCTCTTTAGATAAACGTGACTGCAATTCCTTTGTTGAAATACTTGGCGTTTTTTTAAACAATTGAAATAACATTTTGTTCTCCTTCTCTTATATACCTTACGGGGTATATTTAACATGAAAAAGTTAGACTTGTCAACTGAAGAGATTTCTGCCATTTTTAGATTCAAAGAAAAGATAGTTGACAAAAATACCTCGTATAGGTATATTTTAAACCAATCACTACTCTTAAGGAGGGGCAAAATGACTGAAGAAAAAAAGAAAGTGCTGAATCGTTTACGCCGCACAGAAGGTCAAATTCGCGGGATTCAAAAAATGATTGATGAAGAAAAAGAATGTATCGATGTTATCACTCAGTTGAGTGCGGTCCGTTCTAGTATTGATCGCGTGATGGGGATGATTGTTGCGGAGAATTTAAAGCATTGCTTTGAAAATCCTGAAAAAGATCCTAAAGAACAAGAAGAGCGATTAGCACAAGCAATCAATATGATTGTCAAAAAGTAAAACAACGCAAACTTATTCAGCGAAAGATAAGTTTGCGTTGTTTTTTTTATTTATTAGACGAATCTGCCCCGCGTTTTTTTAAATTGACAAGCATAAAAAGAATCGTGCCAATTAGTAAAATCACGACGGCGATATAAAAGCCCATGACTTTCGAACCTGTTGTGTCAGAAATTTTCCCAGTCAAAGCTGGGGCAATCACAGATGACATCATGCCGAAAAAGTTAAACACGCCCAAAGTAGTGCCAATTCCAATTTTTGGTGCATTTTCACCTAGCCAAGAAATAATAATCGGTTCTACAGCTAATTTTCCTAAGAACCCATACATAATTAAAGCAATTAATAACAACGTCGCATTACTTACTTGTACAGTTAACAAGAGCATGGCTGTTGCTAAAAATTCTAAAACAACGATGAATTGAACTTTTTTATGCATGTACTTATCCGCCAACCGACTAAAAAATAACGCTCCTGGAATAGAGGCAAATGCGACCAGCGAAGAGGACAATCCAATTGCTGCTCCTTGGAAACCACGTTCGGTACTTAAAAAATTAGGTAACCAAGTCACAATCATATAATATGCATAACAAGTGCCAAAATATAAAATATACGCAAATAGCATATGTGGCGCAAACAGTTTTTTAAAGGGCACTTTTTCTTTTACCGCTCCGTTATCTTTTTCATCAACAACGGTTGGCTGAATCAAGGCCATGTCTTCTTTATGATTGCGAATAATCACTTGAAAAGCCACTAACATACAAATAATCATAAAGGCGGAAATGTACATCATCACTTGCCAAGGCAATCCTTTTTGGGCAACTAAATAACTAGATAAAATCATCCCTAAACCTGAACCAACTGCTGAACCACTGTTGACAATAGCTGTTGCAAAACTTTTTTTGGCTTGAGGAATGTTTTGCGACGTCAACGAGTAAGCCGAGCCATAGAAAGAACCACATCCTAAGCCTGCCAATAAGCTACCTAAGTAAATTGTTCCAATCGTTTGGGCTTGGGCAATCAGTAATGCTGCCAGCGCAAACAAGATAAAGCCTGGAATTAATACACGTTTTTTCCCAATTTTGTCTACCAAGAAGCCTGCAGGAATCTGCATGACTACGTAACCGAGAAAATAAAAGCTAGAAATGGACCCTAGGGCCGTATCGGAAGCGTTACCATTTAGAGACGCGCGAATTTGTGGATAAACGGGAGAAAGCGCGGAACGATAAATCCAGATTGTTACCCAGCCCATACATAGTAAAATAACGATTTTTTTCCAATAAGCCAACGAACTTTTTGTCTTGTCTGTCATTTTCTTTTCCTCCACCAATCATTTTTTTGGTTAACGTTTCACAAGGAACAAAAGCACTACGCTTTTTTACGTAGTGACCTTTGTCCTACCTTCTTTTTTAGTTTAAATACTCAGCCAATGCATGAGTACTACCGCTACCGCCTTCAAATTGATAGCCTTGGTGTTTCAATACAGTCTCAAAGGCACTTAAAAAATGCAACACATTGTCTTCGCGACTGCTGTAACCCATATTACCGACCCGCCAAATTTTTCCTTTTAAATCACCGAAGGAAGAGGCAATTTCAACTTTAAAATGATCCAGTAATAAGCTCCGCACTTTTTCACCATCAATTCCTTCTGGAATGACCACAGGAATGACTGTTGGTGTTTTTGTGTCTAACTTCCCGAAAATTTCTAAGCCCATTTTTTGCAGACTTTCAACTAAAATACGATCGTTTTTCCGATGGCGTGCGTAGACATTTTCCATGCCTTCTTGAAGTAACAAGCGCAACCCTTCATGTAGCCCATAAATCATTGTAGTCGCTTCTGTATGGTGATTTAAGCGCTCTGGTCCCCAATATTTTTCTAATTGCGATAAATCCAAGTAGTTACTTTGAATGAACCGTTCATTCCGCGCATCCGCGCCAAGCCCTAACTCTTTTTGGTAACGGCCAGCCAGATAGTCGGCCACACGTTGGTTGTAAGTAATCAAAGAAAGGCCTGAAGGTACACTGACACATTTTTGAGTGCCTGCTACCGCAATATCAATCTTCCAATCATCGACCTTTGTTTCGACACCGCCGTAAGTCGCCACCATATCTACTACGAAGAAAATTTCATTTTCCCGACAAAAGGCGCCAATTTGATCCAGCGGTTGCATTTGTGCATTCGCCGTTTCGCCGTGGACCATCGCAACAATTTTTGGTTGATGTTCTTTAATCGCTTCAATCACCGTTGTTTGTTCAAACGGTGCGAGCCAGTCCTTTTCTAAATAAATGACTTCGGCCCGGGCGCGTTCGCAAATTTCACCTAATAAATAAGCAAACCGGCCGTACGCAGGCACAAGCACTTTGTCACCTGGCTCAATCAATGCAAATAACCCCGCTTCTAAGCCTGAACGTGACGTGCCATCAATGGCAAAAGCTTGTTGATTCTTTGTGTCAAAAGGTACTTTAATCATTTCCCGAACTTCGTCCATAATCTGTAGAAATTCTGGATCAAATTGCCCTAAAATTGGTTGACCCATTTGACGAAGTACCGATGGATGGGCTTCGACTGGTCCCGGCGTCATGATTGTTCGCCGTACAAAATTTGGTTGTTGATACATAGTAATCCCTCACTTCATTTTTAATTCTTCTCTTTTATTATCTTTGGAAAAACCCAGAAATTCATTGTGCAATTTGCACTATTTTGACTTTGTTTTTTAGACATATTCAATAACTATCTTTTGTACTCCTTTTTATTCTTCGCTATACTATAAAAAAAGGAGGTTGTTGTGATGAAAATATTAGCTGAGGTCTTGGCTTTACCAAGATTTTCTGACTTACAATTATTATCGTCTCACTCAAACTTAACACAGCCCTTGGAAAGTGTAGAAATCACGGAAACACCTGATGTGGCTGATTTTATCCCTAAAAATGTCATGATTTTAACAACGGCAATGATTTATAAAGATGATCAAGAAAAATTGAAACCTTTTATTGACTCGCTAAAACAAGCAGAGTGTACGGCTTTAGGAATCAAAGTTGGGCGGTTCCTTGACGAAATTTCACCAGAAATTGTTGCCTATGCCAGTGCCGTTGATTTGCCCCTGATTAAAATTCCTAGCACACAGCCACTAGGCGGGTTGTTGCATGAAATTGTAGGCTATCTTCGTGATAGCAAAACCGAACAGATGTCTGTGGCATTTGACATCCAAAAGCGTTTTTCAACATTATTAATGCAAGATGTTGATGCTACGCGTTTCATCGCTGAATTTGCGAAAATTTTAAATGCGCCAATTATTTTATTAAGTCCTTGGCAACAGGTGATTGCCCACTCGAATTATTTTTATGGCAATCAAAAATCGGCGGAGTTTTTTATCAAACAATTATCAAAAGACCACTTTCAACAATTGGCACAAGAAAAGAAAATCTTTCGTTTACAGGATGAGCGACAAGAAAACATTCAAGTAGCTGGCTTTCCAATTCGTGTGAACGATTATTTTCCCTATTATTTATTGGTCTTATCTCCTGAACAGATTCCTTATCCTATTTCTGAATTTGCCATTGATCAGGCCATTTTAGTTTTGACTTTTATGTTATTTAAAAACCAGAAAATTGCTGAATCTTTTGAGCATCTCAAAACAGACTTTTTGGACCGCTTGCTTGATACACATCAAGAAGCGCTGAGTAAACATCAAAATTGGTTGGAACTTTGGAAAAATTATCGTTTAATCAACAGTGATTATTATCAATTAGCGATTGTCTACGGCGTGACTAAACCAGAAAATGAAACCCATATTCGTTATCAGCAAGCGGAAGGGCAACTAATTTTCCAATGGCTCACAGAACAATTGCCGGAAATCCTGCCAGATGTCGCCTTGTTTAAATTAAAAAATCAAAATAAAAGTATCTTGATTTTTCAATCTAAGAAAAATGACCATTTGATGATTTTGCAAAACCTCGCTGAACGTTTGCAACAGGCTTTGCCTATTACCATTCGCTTTGCTTTAGGCAATGCTTATGAAAACCTAGAAGATTTGCCTAATTCTTATATTGAAGCTTCCTCGACATTAGAGGCTTCTTTACACGCTCAAAAACCAGCGACTGTGCAATTGTTCCATCCCAAAGGCCTAGCTGGACTTTTTGAAAAGATTGGCACTCAAGATGTTGAATACTTTTGCCAGCAACAATTGAAAGAGTTGGCCTATCCGACGGAACCGACGTTACAAGAATTACGAAAAACCTTGAAAGTTTTTTTAGATTTCAATTGCGAAATTACTAAAACGGCCAACGCTCTTTACCTTCACAGAAACACCATTAAATATCGCATGAATCAATGTGAAAAATTATTAGGTACCTCTATTCAAGAGCCTGAGACGAGTTTACTCTTACGGGTAGCGCTGGAACTTTCAGAAAAATAATTAACAGGAAAATAGCCGAATAAAAGTAACGTCTACCAAGAAGAAGGACTCTACCGTTCACCACTGTGTGTTCAAATCCTATTGTTCCGAGGTCATTACTTTACATTCGGCTTTTCGTTATAATTCTGGTTCACGATTGGCATCTTTGGAATAAACGTACATTAGCGGTTCTTCACGGCCAACCGCATAGGCCGCTTGTGGCACATAGGCACTCATGAAAATATAGTCCCCTTTTTCCACTGGATACCATTCATTGTCCAAATTGTACATCCCTTGGCCACTAATTAAATACGCACCATGCTCTTGGACATGCGTTTCAATATAGGCATGACTAGCACCTGGTTCAAAAGATAAGATATGCATATTCATATCAAAGTCAAACTCTTTCGGTAATAAACTCCAAAGTAAAACATCTGTCATTCCTTCATATTCTTCGGGTTGTTGGTCATGAATTGACCCAACCACTTTATAAGGTTGATGGCCCGCCAACGGCTGATAGCGTTTTTTATATAAGAAAACTTCTGTGTCCGCTTCCTGTGCATTCGCTAAATACATTTTCATTTCAGGCGTAAAGTAGGCGTAGCCCCCTGCTTCAAGTTCATGAGTTTCTTGACCATCTGAAACGCGCAAACGACCGTCAATGACATAAACCAACGTTTGAATCCCGTCGCCACCAAAACCAGTTGTTTGTTGACCATTTTTATGAAACGTAGCAATGTAATCCACAAATGTCGCACCTAATTTAGGTGATCCCAAAATGGAAATATCGACATTTTCAAAACCAGGTACTGCATTTTGTACCAAACCATCATGGGGAATAATGGCGTAATTGTCTTTTTTTATCACAGCTCTTGATGTTAACAATTCTTTTTGGTAACCAACTCGATTATTTTTATAACCCATCACAATTCTTCCTTTTCTATCTTATTTATACGCTAATTCATATAAGGTATCTGCTAAAAGCTTGACGCCTTCAACCAAATCTGGAAATGCCGTTGCTTCTGCAGGATTATGACTAATCCCACCAATACTTGGCACAAATATCATCGCTGTCGGGTAATGAGGCGCAATAATTTGCGAATCATGCCCAGCACCACTATGCATCATACGATACTGATACTTGCCTTCTTTGGCTTTTTGTTCAATAACTTCTACAATTGCTTGATTCATCGGTACAGGGGCTTCATCCATCCAACGGTCAATCGCAATCGTTAAGCCTAATTCTTGAGCAATTGTCTTCATCCGTTCTTCTAATTCACCTGTAAAATGTCGTAAAAAAGCAGCGTCGGTATGACGGCAGTCAATTGTAAATTCCACTTCTCCAGGCACCACGTTGACTGTGTTGGGTTTCGGAATGACTTTACCGAATGTTAAAACTAACGGATCCCCAATTTCGTTCGCACGATCAATGGCTTCTGCACAAATTTTAGCAAAGCCGTACACCGCATCATGACGGTAACTCATTGGCGTAGTGCCTGCATGATTGGCTTGCCCTTTTAAGTTAACCGTGTAGCGACGTTGCCCCACAATACTATGAACAACACCGACTTGGAGCTTTTCGTTCTCTAAAATATTGCCTTGTTCAATATGAATTTCGACAAATGCTTCAATGTCCTCACGTCTAGTTTGCTCCTGCCGAAAATCAAAGCCTTGGCGATGCATCTCATCAACAAACTTTTTGCCTTCGTTGTCAGAGATATCGACTACTTCTTCACGTTTGGCTTCACCAACGACATTTTTGCTTCCCCAGAAAACCGTTGGAAAACGACTCCCTTCTTCTTCAGCCATGGAAAGCACTTCTAAAGAACGCCGTGGTTTCCCATATTTGTCTAATAAATATTGAACAGCCGTCATGGAAGCAATGACACCATATTGACCATCTAAGGTCCCACCATTAACTACTGTGTCGATATGTGACCCAGTTAAAATCGTTTCCTGAGGAAATTCCGTTCCTGCCACTCGACAAAACAGATTCCCGACTTCGTCAAATTGCGTTTCCAGTCCAAACGCCTCAGTTTGGCTTTGCACATACTTTTGTGCTGCCAACCACGAATCTGTATAAAGTAAGCGTGTCATCCCTCCTGCAGGATCACTCCCAATTGCTGACAACTCTTCGATTCTTTGTTTTAAAACTTTTTCCAAGTCCATCACAAAACCTCCTGACTGATTACACTCTGATTGTAAACGTTTCCCTAGTTATCTTCATTGTACTTATCAAACAAAATTAAGCCTTTTTTTGTGCAAAACAACCAATGAACATCCTCTAACTCATGGACAGAGGCGCTAATTCAATCACACTTCTGTCCCTTTTCATTTCTAAAATAGGTGTTTAATTTTTGATAAATACGCCGTTAAACGCCTCGGTTACTCCAGTTTCTTGTGCGTAAATTGTTTCGCCTCTTAAAATTGTTTGAATCACTTGGGCCCCAATTTCACGACCAATGTAAGGACTAATTTTATTTCGGTATTCTAAATCTTCTGCTTTTAAGATATACGGCGCATTAGGTTTAATTAGTACAAAATCGGCATCCTTACCAAGGCTGATGCGGCCCTTTTGTGCTAAGTGATAACGGTCAGCTGGGTTTGCTGCAATCATATCCGCGAATTGTTTCAAGGATAAACCACGTTTTTGGACGGCTTCATCGAATAACACATCGACGTTATTTTGAACACCAGAAATGCCGCCCCAAGCTTCAAAAGCATTGGTTGTATCTTTTAAGTCTGGCGTACAAGGAGAATGGTCAGAGGTTACAAACGCGATGCCGCCTGTTTGCACGTGGTTCCATAATGCGGCTTGTTGGTCCGCGTCACGAATCGGCGGCGAACATTTGACAACTGGACCAATGGCATCAAGTTCATCCGTGGTAAAATATAAATAATGCGTACATGTTTCACAAGTCACATCTACCCCTTCTGCTTGGGCTTTCAAAACTTCTTCCACGCCTTCTTGACAAGCCACATGGCAAATATGAATCCGACAACCTGTTTCTTTGGCAAATAAAATGGCTTTTTGAATCGCTTCAACTTCGGTAAACACAGGACGTGTAGCTACATATGCCGCTAAAGTCGTTTCGCCATTTTGATAAGCTAACGCGCCTAATTTATCCGTAATTGGCGCACTTTCTGCATGGATTGCTAGCACTTTGCCAGTTTTGGCGACTTGTTTCATTCCTTCATATAGCGAATAATCGTCGACATTTTGAAAATCTCCTTCAATTGAACGATCGCCGCACGTTCCTAAAAAGCATTTATAGCCGGAAACGCCTCCTTCATCAAGTTCCTGAATCCCACCAGCCAAGTTGGTCGGGACCACGCCGCCAAATGACCCTACATCTACTTTTAGTTTATTTTCTCCTGCCTTGTATTTGATCTCAAGAGAGGTCTTATCCACAGTTGCTGGAATCTGATTTAAAGGCATTTCCATAAAGGTCGTCACGCCCCCTTTGGCACAAGCGGCCGTTCCTGTGACATACCCTTCCCATTCATCGCGGTAACCACCACCAGGATCGGTAATATGAACATGAGCATCCACCATCCCAGGACTAACGACTAAACCCGTCGCATCAATCACACGTTCTCCTGACAAGTCTTGCCCGATCGCTACGATTTTTCCTCCTTGAACGGCGACATCCGTAATGACTTCTCCAGTTTCTAAAATAACTAACCCGTTTTTAATCACTAACTCTGCTTGCATCTATTTTCCCTCCTGATAAGCTGTTTCTTTCACTTTTTTTGAATCCCAAGTCCATTTTTTTAACACTAAGTACAGCACAAAACCTGTGGCAAAGCCCACAAACCACGAAATATCAGCAATGATTTTAACCTGTGGAATAAATTGACCACTTAAGGAAAGAACCAACGCCAGAATAGTAGCAACATACGCCGGTTTGTTTAATCCGTAAAAAGGATTGGCTTCCTCTTTTTTGTGTTTATCTACGTATAAAGCATTTAAATCAATTTGTTGCTTTTGAACAAAATAATAATTCGCAATCATCACACCAGCGACTGGTCCTAAAACAGCCCCAATTGCGTTCAGAAAAATAAAAATACTATCGGCGTTTTCCATCAGTTTCCAAGGCATAATGAGAAAGCTGATAACACTGGCAATCATGACGCCTTTTTTATACGTCATTTTTTTAGGAAATAGCGCCGCCAATTGATAACCTGCCGGAATGATGTTCCCCGTTGCATTCGTTGAAATAGTCGTTAATAAGAAAACCGACATGGCTAAGACCACCACTGCCACATTATCTAAACGATCAATAATGTTTAAAATATTCCATTCTTGAATCCCAAAATACAGCGAACCACCTAACAGAATAACCACACTGGAAAAAGCGAAAATCCCATAACCAACAACTAAACCTGCTGTTTGCCCCACAACCTGAGCACGTGTCGAGCGCGCATTCTTAGTAAAATCCGCTACACTCGCACCAGGCGCTGACCAAACGGCCACAACCGAGTTAAAAATAATCAGATACGCCACAAGTGGATTGACTGAACGAATCGCACCAGAAACTTGATAGGACAAAATTGGTGTTAAACCGCCCCCAGCTCGAATGGCCCAAATCGTTAATCCAATAATAACGACATAAATCAACGGACTTAAAATGGCGGTAAACCGGTTCAAAATTTTGCTACCACCGAAACCTATTGCCACATTTAAGAGCCAGAAAAGAGTAAACGCCATTAATTCAGGTAGCCTGAGACCAAAAAACTGGAATGATCCACCAATTTGTAAAAAGTTCGGCCAAAATTTCCCGAGAATAATTAATAAAGCCAGCGATCCTGTAAATGTTTGCAGACCAAACCAAGCAATCGCGGCCACACAACCTCTTAAGAACCCTGGCAGTTTTGCTCCGAGACTGCCGTAAGTAGACTGTAAGTGCATCGCAAAAGGAATGCCATATTTAGAGCCAGCCACGCCATTCAAATTCATGAAAGTTGCTACAATGAATGAGCTTAACACAACTGCCAGCATAACTTGCAGCGGCGATAAACCTAAGAAAATAAAGCCGCCCACTGCTGCATAATTCGGGATATTATGAATCGAACCCATCCATAATGTAAAAAAATTGCGCGCGCCCATCGTCCGTTGTTTCGGGCTACTTGGCAACAAATCCTCATTGTAGCCACGTGCTTTCAGCGCTGTTTCTTCTTGAGCTGTTACTTGAGACACATTTTTCTCCACGACAAACTCTCCTTTTTATTAAAAATTTTTTTCTATTAAAACACTCTGCCTTCTCTTTTTTGTCACTTTTGCACAAACATGCGTACTACTCTCATCACACAAATTGTAAGCGCTTTTTATAACAACAATCATTAGTTACCCCAACTAAATAACAAACGATTCTTTGTTCACTTTGAACGAAAAAATAGCAACCTTTTTTATATCGTCCTCTCACTCTAGAAAGTAAGAAACAAATCTTTTTATTCACATATTATGTACAAATTCTCTTTTCAAATGCTAAAATACGCTTATTATTAAAAATGACATAAATAAATTATACATTTAAATGAAATCCAACACAACATTTTTTAATCAAATACACACAAAACAGATAAACTGAAGTGGATTTTCAGGAAGAGACCCATCCTGAAAAAAGACACTGACAAAAGAGTTTTCTCACAAGATCGACAACTTTTCACAGATTCAAAATCTTCTTTTTCAATTTTTACGTTTTTAAAAATAACATTTTGAAAATAAAAAAATGCTTAATTTTAATCAAAAAAATAAACAAAGATTTCTGATTTTATCAGAAATCTTTGTTTATAAATTTTTTTGCTATAATTCCTTTAACAAAATAAAATCCGTCTGTTCATCGTCTCCCATAAAAAATGAATGTTGACTGTAATAGCGGTAGCCAATCGTTTTATAAAATGCCCGCGCCGCATCATTGTGTTCCCAGACACCTAGCCACAGTGCGTTTTTACCAAATTCACGAGCTTTCTCTTCCGCCAGTTCTAACAATTGTGTCCCCAGCTTCTTTCCTTTAAACGCAGGCAAAATATACAATCGCTCAACCTCGAGCTTTTCTGGCCCCATCGGTTCCGTTTGTGCCTTCTCACAATTTAATTTCATGTAGCCAGCTAATTGATTATCGACAAAGATAAAATAAAAGTCAGAGTGGGGATTAGCCAATTCCTTTTGTAATTTTTCTAAATTGTAGGCTTCTACTAAATAGGCTTGCATATTTTCTGGGGTATTATATGGTCCGAAAGTATCTGTATAAGTTTCAATGCTGATTTCTTGTAACGCTGGTGCATCTTCTATTGTTAATTGTTTTATTTCTCCCATCAATCAGTCGTCCTTTCCTTAATAATTTCGAGTGTTCCCTTTTTTGACAAATTCCCAATCTTCGCTGACATTTTTACGCATCCGGACTAAGTACTCTGCCAATTGTGAAATTTCCACTTCTGACAAGCCTTGCAAAGCAACTTGATTCGAGTGTTGATTTTCGCGCACAATGATTGGATAAACGTTTTTCCCTTTTTCTGTGGCATAAATCCGCTTAATTTTTTTGTTGCTTGCATCTTCTTGACGATAAATAAAGCCTTGTTCTTCCAAACGCTTAATCGCCCGCGCCGCTGTGGTTCGATCAACTTTAATCAGTTCGGCGATCTTTTCTTGGATAATCCCAGGATTTTCACAGACCCTGACCAAATAAAGATATTGTCCTCGTGTTAAAGATAATTCCTTAAATTCAATATTACTGATTGAATCTAAGGCCCGCGCAATCATGCCAATTTCTCTTAAAATATCTGTCACTAGGACACTTCCTTTCGCTAATATTTTATGATTGTCATTACTTTAACTTATTTTTGTTGCATTTGCAACAAAAATAAGTATAAAAACTACAGATTTAAACAATTTGAGCATTCGTGAAATTAAAATAATTATTTCTTTTGTTATATTAACAAGTAAGATAAAATTAGTTATAGCGTCTATAGGAGGAATAGTATGAAAAAATTATTTTGTGTTATTTTAGTTATTTTTTTAACAGGTTGTAGTTCTCAAAAAGCGAATGAACCTAAAAAACAAGAAAATCCTACCAATCATACAACATCAATGAAAAGCAGTACTAATCATTACAGTTCTAGCACAGAAACAAGCTCTAATAATAAACTAAAAGAAACTTCAGAAAGTGCCAGTACCACTCAGGCTTCGTCAAAGTCTAAAAATGAAGTATCCACAAATGTCGAAGAAACAAATTCTTTAGAAGCAACACCTTATGCTGTCGATCTTAGTAGCTTAAACAATCCACTCGTATTTAATTTTAAAGGAATGAATGTGCCAACTTCAATTACGTTAGAAAACTTAAATTCAACACCAACTGCTACCTTCCGAACTAAATTGTTTGGGGCTGAAAATGATCAAGTGAAAGAAGCCATTAATAAATATGAGCTATCTATAAATACAATTCCTACAAAAGAGATTAGAATATTTTCAGCGGCCGATAACAGTATTCGCACCGTTAAAGTAAATACAGAATTAATTTTAGGAACTAATATTTCTTCAAACGATGAACAAAATAGATCGGGCACTTTATACTTATTCAACAATAAAAATGGTTCGATATCTTTAATCACTCCTAACTACGCAGGCAATGTTACGGATGACCAAAAAGACGTTATGCTAGAAGTAATTCAATAAATAACCAAAAAAAATAATAAAGAGAAAACTTCATACTTAGAAGTTTTCTCTTTATTATTTTTTAGGAACTCCTCTAGAAACTCGTTTTAGTCCCCACTTATTTTTCTTATTTCTTCACCCATTAAGCACGCAATAGAAAATAGAACATTTCATTTGAAAATGAATTATTGTTCTGCAACATGCACCGTTTGTAAAAATTCTGCGACTGAGAAATGGTATTCTTTCTCTTGATTTCCTTGAATGGTTCGAATCATTTTTTCAACTTCTGGTTGCAGAGCGGCAAATTGAACTTGTTGTCCGCGACCTTCTGCTGCGAGACAAAATTCTTCTAAGATATCTAACGCCGTGCTATCAATGCTAGGAACTCCTCGCATTGAAAATACTACACCACTTTTTGTTTCCAATTGCAGTAACGTTTGTTTCAATCGTTCAGAAGACATGAAAAATAACGGGCCACTCAAATAAACTACCACCCAATTTTCCGTACAATCGGTCGGTACTAGCCCCATTCTTGACCAATCAACTTCCTCGACATTAATCGTAATCACGGCACTTTTCGCAATGAAAAACAGGCAACCCGCTAAGACCCCTAAAACAATCGCTAAACTCAAGTCAAAAATAACGGTCGCTACCATCGTTAAAAAGAATAAACATAAGGCTGTGTGGAAACGTTTCTGGAAGAATTCTTTAATCACCGACCATTCATTCATTCGCCACGCTGTCACCACTAAAACACCAGCTAACGCAGGCATGGGAATTTTAGACATGACTGGCGATAAAAGCAACATCGATAACAATAAAAAGACCGCATGAAAAATACCCGCTAAACGTGTTTGCGCACCAGATTTAATCACTACGCTCGTCCGGGCAATCGCTGCCGTCGCAGGCACGCCACCGAAAAATGGCAAAATTAAGTTGCCAATTCCTTGTGCCACTAGTTCCTGATTACTGTCTAATGATTTCCCTGTCATGCGACCAGCCGAAGCGCCACAAAGCAAACTTTCAATCATACCTAACATAGCAATGCTAATCGAAGGCACCAAAATATCCTGAAACGCACTTAATTGAAGCGAACCAAGTTCCAAACGTGTATCACTAAAAATACTTGTCGGAATTTTCCCTACAGTGGCCACTGGCAGTTGAAAAACCACTGTTGCTAAAGTAGCTAAAATAATCATCACCAATGAAGCTGGTATCATCGCATTCCACTTTTTCGGAAAGAACACTAATCCAAGCACCACTAAAATCGACATAACCGTCGTTGGTATACTTAAATCAAAGCCCAATGAACGATAACTGCTGATTTTCTCAATTAAATTGTGGCCTTCTGAACGAACCCCAAAGAAATTATCAAGCTGCCCCAACGCAATAATAATAGCAATTCCTGAAGTAAACCCGGTAATGACCGGTGACGGAATAAAAGAAGTCAAGCTCCCTAAACGCAAAATCCCTGCCAAAAGCAAGAAAATTCCCGCCAAAAAGGTGGCCAACAAAATCCCTTGCATGCCATACACTGCCGCAATTGACATTAAAATAGCTGCCATCGCACCTGTTGGTCCTGAAATTTGATAAAACCCACCCGAAAGGCTCCCAATCACAATTCCAGCGATAATCGCCGTGATCATGCCAGCTGCTGCAGTGGCGCCGCTAGAGACCCCAAACGCTAACGCTAACGGCAACGCGACGGCTGCGACAGTCAAACCTGCCAAGAAATCTTTTTTCAATTTTTTTTGATTATACCCTTTAAATTCATCCCTTATCATTTGTGTGTACTTTTTAAACATTCGCATCCTCTTTTCATGAAATTTCCATTCTAAAGATATCATATTTTCGGAAAGATAATAAGGTGTTTTGTGAAGGAAATCGCTAAAAAATTTTTTTCACCTCATTTAGACAAAATTGTCTAATATTTTAAGAATTTAGCCACCGCTGTTTCCTAGAGTATGATATGCTTAACTAGTAAATAGGCTTCACAAACTTACATTAATTGGGGGAAACTATTATGTGTACAGGCATCAAGATTATTTCCAAAACAAATGATATTTTTTATGGACGTACGATGGATTTTACGTTTGACTTTTTTGGCAACGAAGATCCAATTGCACCAAAAATCCCTACTCTAATTGCTCAATTTCCAAAAGGTACAGTTCTAAATAGCCAACTAAATCCTTGGACGGCAAAATATTCCTTTATGGGACTAGCAATGTCAGGCACAGATCAACCAGCGAACGATGGTAAAACCGTCAGCCTTGCTATCACAGATGGTATCAATGAAGCCGGCTTATCTGGTGATATTCAATATTTAATGGAATCTTCAACAGCACCTGCTGAAAGTTTAGCAGATCGTGGTTTAACACCTCATATTGCAGAAGAAGTTCTCGCTTATATTTTGAGTAATTTTGAAAGCGTTGACGAAGTAAAAGTAGCTTTTGAAAAAATCGGCCTGTTAGATCAAAAATTCCAACTTGATTCATTGGGGGAAGTTCATTTTACCTTGCACTGGACCATTAATGATAAAAATAATAATAGTATTGTTTTGCAACCAACAGATAACGGAGCGTTCGTCATTTATGATTCGATTGGCGTAGTCACAAACAGCCCAGAATACAATTATCATTTAACCAATGCACGAAACTATATCGGGATGCGCAACTATGCTATTAAGGAACCTTACACTTTAAAATCAGGCGCAACACTTGACCCAATTGAAGGTGGGACTTCTTACGGACTATTAGGAATCCCAGGAGACTTCACTTCGCCGTCACGCTTCATTCGTGCGTTATACTATTCTGACAATCTCCAAGAATTTGATAGCTCTGAAGGGATTATGCAACTCTATCGCGCCTTCCAAACAGTGATGATTCCTCGGGGAATTGGCCATTTAGGTCAAAGTAATTCTCTGTCTGATTTCACACATTATTGGTCAGGATATGATGTAACTAATTTAACCATGTATGTCCAACCAGAAAGTACTACCTCATTTACAAAATACACTTTGGATCCAGCTTTAACAGAAGTTACTACTTTTGCTGTTTCTAACGAGCTACTACTAACAGATTTAAATCAATAAAAACACAAACAACGTCTCTGACCAGGTAATTGGTCAGAGACGTTGTTTCGTTCATTTTTCAGATAATGCGTTATACAATGGCGCTAATTCTTGAAGCGCCTGACAACTTTTTTCTTCAATCGTTTCAAGCTTTTCCGTCGCAAACCACAACTTACCGATCTGAAATGAGCGATTGCCTATCCGCTCTTCTAGAATTTTCCGTTGTTTTTCATCTGCTAAATAATCTTTTAAAGGCAAATGGTCCACTAGTTCATGCTCCTCCTGCGGCCAAATATAATAGCCTTCGCAGTCGATTGTTTGACTCCAAGCTTCTAAACGATTAAGCAATTGATTGTAAGCGACGACTGAGCCTGCCCGCTCCTCACTTTTGTAATGTTGAAACATCAAATATACTTGAAATTGCTTTTTATTTAATAACAATGCCAGACAAGCATTTTCCGCTTGACGTTGCTCACTGCGATACGCAGCCCAGAAATGACTGCGTAAATTCCAGCCGTTGGTCCAGCTTTCGATTTTCGGCTTAGTGATGCCGAGTTCAGCTGGTAAACCTTGAGCGATTGCGAGGTTTAAGGCTTTCCACTTTTCCCAATGTTGCTTGTAGGTTTGCTTTAAGTCATCGATTTCTGCTGATGTTTGTTGCTCTTTGAGTTGTTTAAATGTGAAGATTTCTCGGTTGAATAGATTGAAGTCTTGATGGGTTAGGTTCATTTTATTCCCTCTTTTTAGTATCTTCTAGTTACTCTTAATAATTTTATTTTTCAATAGCCATTGTAAAAATAACACAAGGACTACAACTGGCCAAAGCGTGATTGGGAAAAAGAGCCCCACAAAAATGCCTGGTACAAGAATCGTTCCTAAGATTTGGGTTGTTAAACTCGTAGCAAAAATTGCGACAACAAAAAGCGAGTCAATTGTTGGGAAAAATTGTGCGACCGCAAACCCGATTAAAATAGCTGAAAAAACGACGGGAAAAATATCGCCACCTATCCAACCTGTCTGTAAACAAACTTGTAAAAATACTAGTTTCATTATCGCAGCGACCACCAAGATATACCAGGCTTGTTGACTACCAAAACTAGGAACTAAATGCATAAAAGATTGTCCTGAAAATAGTAATCTTGGCATTAAAATAACAAAAAGAAAAATACAGGCTGCACCAAAGCTTACCAGTATGCTTTGCTTTTCTTCAAAAGGTTGGCATAGTTTAGCCAGAGCAGCTTGCAACCATTGATAGGCGTTACCAATCACAAAAGCAGTTAATAAAGCGGGTAAAATCAGCCATAACGAAGCCATTTCAATTTTTCCAGTTCCTAACTTCGTAATAAACGATGGGTGTCCCACCAATTTCATTAAAAAGGTAAACACCACCAACCCGTTCACAATAAATAACCCGTTCATCACTTGTTTCAGTTTCTTTTTATCTACAGGAGCGAGCATCGTATCGTAGCGCTGAACAAACTGTTGCGGATGTAGCAAGCGCTGGATTTTTGTCCAAAATGCTTGCTGTTCTTGCTCGTCATAATGAAAATAAAGGTACCATAACTTATCAGATTGCCAGACTGACAACGAAATAATTGCTCCCAACAATGCAGCTTCAGGACCGACACCAGCCCCGAAAATTAAAATTACCAAGGCGGCCAATAAATTTCTAAACACACCTGAATAATCGACCGATTGTTTCGCCTTCAATTCTGTCAGCGCCTCATGCGCCGTTTGTGGTACTTGCCCGAAGCGTTTCTTCAGATAACTCAATACCAACGCTCCTAGCACACACAAGACAAAATAATAGAGGATTGGCCACTTCATTTGCGCTGTCAACACCTCCCAGAGCAGAGTCGTTAGCTCTCCTTCAATGATTAAAAACGCTCCTGAAATTCCCGCGATGATACTACTTAAAAATAACCCGCTGACGATAATTGTCCACATTTTTCTGTTACGCATACTTCCTCCAAATGATAGTTGTTTCTTTTATAGTAGCAGATAGTTAGTGGTTTGTGTTTGAAGATTTTGGGAAGGATTTTTTTTTTGAAAAAATTGAGGTTATGAAAAGATTCCATTTTTTATTGATTAAATTATCCTTCTTGTATAATCGTTTCTTTTAGCTATATATATTCCATTAAATTAAAAACCGCCACTTATATTGCTTCTTAAGTTCCCACAAACAACGCCACTTCCAGCGCCAACAAGTCCACTTCCTTATCAAAATCCAACAGCACTAGCTGTTCAATTTTCTCCAATCGCTGTAATAAAGTATTACGATGAATAAAGAGTTTTTTGGCTGTTTGAGACAAGTTTCGTTTTGATTGAAAATAGACATTCAGTGTATGGACAAAGTCGGTATGTTGCTGTTGATCACTTTTCTGCAATGGTTGAAGATATTTTTTTCTGAGGGTTGCTTGTCCTTCTTCTAAAAAATAACGTTGTAGTGTCTGTCTAAAATGAAAATTCGCGTAGGAAGCAATCCTCATTTCAGGTTTTTCTGCAATGAATTGGCGTTGAAAGGCTAAAACGTCAATCGCTTGTTGATAAGATTCATGAATCTGGGTCAGACCTTGAATCTTAGGTCCTATTGTTAGGAAAAGTTCCACATCTTCTTGTACTTTCATTAACTGATTTATACTACTTTGTGCTAGGCGTTGCATCATTTTCAGATAATCGCCTTCTTTTTCAGGTGGATCTTCAACTAATAAGACAAAGGAACTGTCAATTTCAATACAAACAATTTTTTGTTTGTCCCCTAAGATAACTTGGTTTAGCTGGTTACCTAAAATAGACATTCTTTCTTGCCTTTGGCGTTCATTTAAGGTTAATGAAATTAGCAAAATCGCATAGGGCTTATCTATTGCCAAGCGATAATATTGTTGAAATTGTTGGAAGACAGCTTGATCCCTCTTTTCATGCGCAATCAGCTTAAAAAATAATTCGTTTCGTTGTTGGTATTCTTCAAATTTACGTGAGTATTCCAATTGCAATTGTAAAAGTAAGTAATGAGCTGTGATTTTAAAATGAGCCACGTCGACTGGTCGTAATGGGGCCAAGGTGTTCCAGACGAGCAAATAATATAAAATAACATTTTTCTTTTTAATTGGATAAATTTCAATTGGCACCACTTGGTTCTGGAGTTTCAACTGTAAATGAATCGGTTCTTGATAAAAGCGTAATAATGGGTGACTTTGTTCCAATAATTGTTTTTGGAACTCTGAGGTTTCTTGTCTATCTTCTAAAATGCTAGAAATACGAATTGGATTTTTAGGCAAGTCAAAAAAATTAACTCCTTCAAAGTGGTCATTCAATAACAAGACAGGATTTTGAATGGTTTCTGCTAGATCCTGCAGCAAATGAAAACTGCTACTTCCCGTTTCTAAGATTTGATAAATTTTATTATGCAATGCGGTTTCTTGCGCATTCATGTCAAATTGTTCTAACGTGACACGACTTTTCAACACGTCAGCAATTTGCGAAAAGGTGTAATTGTAAGGAATTGCTAAAATAGGAACGTTCATTTCATCTGCTAATTTGATTAGGTCTGGTGGAACTTCTTCAAAATAACGTTGGGTTTTAAATCCCAAGGCAGCACAATGGTGTTTGGCTAGTTCTTTCAAAAAATTTTTCTGTAATTTCCGATCATCTTTAAATATGTACCCTGTCGTTAACAGCAGCTCACCTGCTGTTAGCCAATCTAAAATATCAGGATTTTCTAAAATATTGACTTTTAAAATCGGTTGGTCCTGATTTTTATGTCCTGCCACTAAGGTAATGCCAGGCAATTCTTCTAACGTTAATAAATCACTCACTTTTAACATCATTTATCCTCCCAATGTACAAATTGTCCATTCAAACTTGTAAATCAATGTCATTTTTAGCAATTGTTTAGTGTGCTGGATTCTTTTATTATGAAGTCGTGAAAGCGCTATTAAAAAGGAGGTCGTTGGAATGACAAAAATTTTAGCTTATGACCAAACGATTTTATCGAAACTCCCTCATCAAACATTGACTAGTTTGCAATGTTTTACGCACGCTATTAATTATGGTCATGTAGACACCCAAGAAATTCTCTTGACCATTTCAACGCATCCCGAACATATAGCACCTAACACGATTATACTCGATGAAAAAAAACTTAGCCATTTCGCTGATTTACCTGTCCAAATTGAGCCCCTGTTTATCCGGTTAGGCCGACGACAATTAACCCTAGCCGATGCCCAAATTTGGCAACCAACGCCACTTTATTTAACACCCAGTAAAACAAAAATAGCTATTTTTTTAACGTATATTCAGCAAACTCGTTTCAATCCTTGGCAAGCGCTTTTTCCTGCTTCGTCGTCAACCTTTCTTTTTGATTCTTATAGTCGGACCCAGATTCAAAAAGAAATGATTCATTTTCAACAGGCTTGGGAGCAAAAATCTTTTAAAATAGCTCTTGATTGTTTAACGAAGATTTTGGGATTGGGGATTGGTTTAACCCCCACTGGCGATGATTTTATCACAGGATTACTTGCTAGTTTTTCTGCTTTACAGCAGCTTCCCTCGAATTTCCAACAGCTGGCTGTGCTAGCCAAGGAACGAACGAATGCGGTCAGTTATGCGGAAATCCATGAAGCAGTGAACGAGCGGTTTTCTCAGCTAGTTCAGCGTGTTTTTTTATCAATTGAAAGTG
Organism: Enterococcus sp. DIV0294; assembly: GCF_050558155.1. NCBI lineage: Bacteria > Bacillati > Bacillota > Bacilli > Lactobacillales > Enterococcaceae > Enterococcus > Enterococcus sp. DIV0294. The sequence goes on from NZ_CP187889.1 coordinate 2,425,478, forward strand.
GAAATACAAACGAAATGGCTCAAGCGGTTTCAGCTTTAGAGGAGGTGGGCTCAACTTCAGGAAGCGACATACTTTGCGGCATTATTTTTGGTTTAAAACTATTTTGTGAGGAGAATAATCATGACAATTCAAACAGTAATTAAAGAGAACGCCTATTTTGATTCAGTTACTTTAATGACCATTTCAACACGAGCCAATGAACTGGCTGGAGTTAAAACCGCAATGATTGGGATGGGAACCGACATGAATCTTGAAGTGATTCGGAATGTTGGTTTATATACACCCGCCTTGGATCATGTTACAACGGGCGATTTATTAATTGTTTTAGATCTTGATGACCAAGCGAACTCAGAAGAAATTTTACAGCAAGTCGACGAGTTATTTACGAAGAAAAAGAAAACCGCTTCTTCTGAAGTAACCTATAAGACGTTAGATTCAGCCCTTCATGAAGAGCCTGATGCCAACTTAGTTGTAATTTCTGTCAATGGAAAATTTGCTGCACGAGAAGCGCATAAAGCTTTAGATCAGCAAAAACACGTCATGCTCTTTAGTGATAACGTGACGGTTGACGAGGAATTAGCGTTAAAACAAAAAGCACACGAAAAAGAACTGTTTATGATGGGTCCTGATTGTGGAACAGCGATTATTAATGGCATTGGGTTATGTTTTGCTAACGAGGTACGTTCAGGAGATATTGGAATTGTCGGCGCTTCTGGTACAGGTAGCCAAGAAGTTAGTGTTCAAATCCATAAATATGGTTATGGGATTTCACAATTAATCGGTACTGGTGGCCGTGATTTGTCTGCTGAAATTGGTGGGCTGATGATGCTTGACGGGCTGGATGCTTTAATGGTTGACGAACAAACTAAGGCAATTTTGCTTATTTCTAAACCGCCTGCTCCAGAAGTAACAGAGAAAATTTTAAAAAAATTAGCTGTTTCAACTAAACCAGTTGTTATTTATTTTATCGGCAGTGAACAAACGGAACGAAAAATAGACAACGTCACTTTTGCTACTTCTTCTCTGGATGCAGTTCAAAAAGTGATTCAATTTAGTCAAACACAGGAAGCGGAAACCAGCCTCTATCAAAATCCGACAGGCGCAACGTTAACAGCTATCCAACAGCAACAAGCCCCCTCTCAAAAATTTGTTCGTGGGTTGTTCTGTGGTGGCACTCTTTGTGATGAACTTTTATATGCTTTAACAGAAGTCTCTGATGATGTTTATAGTAATATTCATAAAATTCCTGAACGACAATTAGCAAATCCTGACCACAGCCAAGCACATACATTGATTGATTTCGGTGATGATCGTTTCACAGAAGGCCGCCCACATCCAATGATCGATCCGACTTCTCGGATTACTCGCATTCTTCAAGAAGCCAAAGATCCTGAAGTGGCAGTTTTAGCGTTAGATTTTGAATTAGGTTATGGTTCTCACGAAAATCCTGTTGGCGTGTTAGCGGAGGCGTTAAAGGAAGCCAAAGCAATAGCAAAAGCAGATAGTCGTGAGTTAGCCATTATTGGCTATGTTTTAGGGACCGAAGAAGATCCACAAGATATTCATGAACAGCAGAAAATTTTAGAAGATTTAGAGGTTCTCGTTGTCGACAGCAGTCATCAACTTTGCGAAGCCACCAAAACTTTTGTAAAAGGAGCGAACGAACATGAGCAGAAATGATCTTTTTAAACAGCCTTTAGATACGATCAATGTAGGCATTGACTTTATTCATGAAGATATGAAAAAACAAGGGATTCCTTCACATCAAGTAAATTGGGCACCGCCAGCCAATGGTGACCCAGAGCTATTAAAATTATTGGATCAATTAAAAAATCCAACACTTTATGAAAAAATCCAACAAGCCAACGAAGAAGCGGTTACCCGCATTATTCAATCAAAACCTATTTTAGTAGGATTTGATAAAGCAATTAATGTCATGCCCGATATGACTGAAACGACCATTTTACATGCTGGGCCACCCATTACTTATGAAAATATGTGCGGACCGATGAAAGGTGCCGTTCAAGGAGCGCTTGTTTTTGAAGGATTAGCAAAAGATCTAGCTGATGCCGATCGGGTTGCTCGTTCTGGCGCAATTACGTTTTCTCCTTGTCATGAACATGATGCCGTTGGTTCTATGGCTGGCGTGACTTCTCCGAATATGTACGTTCATATTATCAAAAATTAAACGTACGGCAACACGGCTTTTACTAATTTAAGTGAACAATTGGCGAAAGTTTTACGATTTGGTGCAAATGATCAATCCGTCGTGGATCGCCTGATTTGGATGCGCGATGTTTTAGGTCCATTACTTCATGATGCCATGACTTTTTGTCCAGAAGGCATTGATTTACGCTTAATGCTTTCACAAGCCTTGCATATGGGCGATGAGTGTCATAATCGCAATGTAGCTGGAAGTACGTTGTTAGTCCAAGCATTAACACCTTACATGGTTCAAACTGATTTTTCTCGTGAACAATTAAAAGAAGTATTTGAATTTCTTGGCAGTTCTGACTATTTTTCTGGTCCGACTTGGATGGGCGCCGCTAAATGTGCGTTAGATGCTGGGCATAATGTGGAGAATAGTACAATTGTCACCACCATGTGTCGCAACGGGGTCGAATTTGGGATTCGTGTCAGTGGAATTGGCGGAAATCACTGGTTTACGGGGCCTGCCCAACTGGTGATTGGTCCGATGTTTGCTGGTTACACACAAGAAGATGCTGGTTTGGATATGGGCGATAGTGCTATTACAGAAACGTATGGTGTTGGCGGATTTGCTATGGCAGCTGCACCAGCAATTGTCCCATTAGTTGGCGGAACAGTGGCAGAAGCATTGAATTATTCAAAAGAAATGCTGGAAATTACTACGAAAGAAAATCCCAATGTCACGATTCCTGTTTTAGATTTTATGGGGATTCCTTCAGGCATCGATGTCTTAAAAGTCTTAGAAACAGGGATGCTGCCTGTCATTAATACTGCTATTGCTCATAAAGAACCGGGGATTGGTATGATTGGCGCTGGATTGACTAATCCGCCAGCAAATGTCTTTAACGAGGCACTAAAAGCTTTAGTAGCTAAAATAAACTAATTTCAAAAACTTAGTAAAATGTCATTTTTTTGGAGCGATCATATGAAAAATAAATCGATCAATTACGAAGCCGTTTTAGCTCTTGTTGTAAAAATTTTTTTGGGAATGTTCCTGTATTGGATCATGAATGGCTTTCGACATGTGTCTAACTTTTTTCCTTACAATGACGTAGTTACCAAAGTGAATCAGCAGGGATTTTACAAATTTATCTATTTTGTTATGAACTTCACGGAAGGGGAATTTTACGGTGGACTTTTTACAACGCTTTTCTTACTAATCGGCGGTCTGATTGCTTGGCAACTTTATCGGAAAAATTCAAAATGGCAGGGATTTGCAATTGCTGGTGGTTCTGGTGCTTGGCCTTGGGTACTTGCTTCTCAGCTACTTTCCCTCTTTTTAACTATTTATGTTTTTGATTTTACACGCTTTTTTACAAAAGAAGTGTTGTGGTTACCAACGTTTATTGTGGTGGTCGGCACGCCGCCAGCTTTAACGCTCGTTTATGGTCCTGGCTGGAAAAAATTAGGAACGATTTCTCTGTTGAGTGCGCTTTTCACCTTTCCGTTTGCCAATTGGCTGAATGCGCAATTGATGCCCCTTTTAAATGTACCTGGGACAGTTTCCAACGTTACCACAATGGCTTTTGTTGGCTGGATTGTTTCAGCCATCTGTCATCAACTTCCTTGGATGGTTCCTTCTGTTGCACCAATCGCTCAGAAGCGGCAAAAACAACCTAAAATTGAAAATACGCAAACCTTTCAATGGTCAATACGACGCACTTTTGCTGACTTCTCCGAAGCTTGGTTTTATGGAAATGAGTTAGTTGGAGGTTTGGTAATTCTAGGCGTTTTAACAGATTGGTTTGTCAATATTAATCATATTACAAATGGTTCTGGCTTGGTTCCTGACATTTTAATGGGACAAATGATTGCTTCGGCTGTTGGTGTTTTTCTTTATCGAAAACATTTCGCTGAAGAAGGTTGGTATCCAACGTTTATGCCACTGGTCAGCATTGTTCCTGGTGTGATTTTAATGATGGGTGGTGGCTTTTGGCTTTCCCTGACCATCGCCGTTTTAGCAGGAATTAGTGCGGCCCCTGTCGGTAGCTATATTGCTAAACGATTACCTCCGTTTGTTCCTGGTGCTGTCGGCTTTGTATCAGGAATGGCTGTTGTAACCATTTTATTGTCAGCCGTTTTGCATACATTTGATATTTTTGTATAGTGGATAAAAAGAAGCGAATGACGATTCGCTTCTTTTTTTAATTGACCAATCCCCTTTTTATCCGTATTCTTAAGCAAAAGGAGGTTTTGCCATGTACTCCATGTTAAAACGTGTGATAACGGAAAAAGATTTGCTTCGGCAAATTCGTTTGTTGGAACAGTTGTTAAATGTTCCTCAGCTGACAGCCAAGCGTTTAGCCACGCAAATCCAAACGACAGAGCGAACCGTTTTTTCGGATTTACAGTATATTCGCAGTCAATTACCCGCCGACTGGTCCATTGAAACCGATAGCAGTGGTATTCGGTTACGCAATCAGGGGAATGCGCAAACCAATGAGCTTTGGTCATTATTTTTACCTCAATCCATTAGTATTCAACTATTAAAAGAGCTACTATTTACGAAAGAGTTAGTGACAACTTCTTTTTTGAGCACTAGTGGTGTTTCTTATGAAACTTTGAAGCGACATATCAAAAAAATGAATCAGGCCTTACGTGATTTTCATTTAACGATTCAACTAACCACGACGACCATTCAGCTAATCGGGGCAGAAAGCAATATTCGGATTTTTTATCACCGTTTGTTGGTGCCTTTTACTCATAATAATTATTTTTTTGACGATTATTCGATTCATGAGGAGCATTATTTTCAATTTTTGAAACAAGTTTACAGTAGTGAGTTGACGGTGGAAACGGAAGAAATTTTTGGCGCTTGTTGGTTTTTTATTAACACGATTCGCAACAAAGCCAATTGCCGAGTGAGTCAATTTTCTTTTGACTCAAAAGATGTCTTGTTTCAACTTTATCAACCGTCTTTGGCAAAACTTTATGCTTCTGAAGGCATCTATTTGCAAGGAGAAGAAAGTTTTTTCGCCTTCTTTTGTTTCTTAGAAAGTTGGAATTACGATAATGTCTATGGCGAAACGTTGGCTTCTGCGCTCCACACTCATTACAGTCAGCTGCGAAAGTCGTTACAACAGTTTGTCACTAATTTGTCCAATGAAGAAGCCCGGCCTGATTTAATCCAAACAAATTTATTGGATAATCTGTTATTGTTATTCATTAAATATACCGAGTCCCCAACACTTTCTGAGCAATTTCAATTGGAATATCAAGAATTAATGACCGAACAAGCCGCGGAGGACCTTGCGTTATCAAAGAGCAACCAAGAACTTTTGGAGATTTTATCTCGCTACACCACGATTGAAGAACCAACTTATTTTCTTAGTTTGGCTTCTTTGTTAGAAAAACAAGCCAGTTATTCTATTCAGGCGCAAACGATGACTGCCTATTTCCTCTTTCAAGGGGAACCTGCTTGGAAAGCTTTTTTACAACAAGAATTAGCTGCTTATTTAGGTACTCGTGTGAAATTACAAGCTATTGAATATGTGGAACTAAGCCAGTTGACGTTAAATGAAGCCGACATAATTATTTCCAATTTCCCCTTGGATCATCTTGATCTTCCTGTCTTTTATCTCTCTTTAATTCCAACAAAAAATGAACTCCGCCGACTAGCAGAGCTCACTCTTCATTCTTATTTTTAAAGGAACTAGCGAGGACATTCGCTAGTTTTTTGGCTTTCTTTCGTCATGAATCGTTTGGTTATATATTTTTCCCCTTCAACAAGGAAAAACAGACTCACAACATGGACGAAAATCATTGCTAATTGAAGGCCATTTAAAGAAGTTGTGCCAATTAATTGCTGCGCTACTGGCCAGTAAACTACTAGCGCTTGTAGTAAAAAGAGGATTCCTAATGAAGCAAACAACACTTTATTTTGGAAAAAGCCTGTGCTTAACGATGGATCAACCAACTTACGACAGTTGATCATATACGCTGCTTGCGCTAAGACGATACTTTGTAAGAGGAACGTTTGCTGTAAGGCTTGGCCCTCAAATTGTAATGCCATAAGGTAACCTGGTACCATAATGAGTACCGACACATGGACGATTCTAAAAATACTGTACTTTGTTAAAATGCCTTCGTTGACATCTCTTGGTGGTCGTTTCATTGTATCAGCACTCGCTTTTTCAAAACCTAATGCATAAGACAAAGTAATCGTAGTTACCATGTTTACCCATAATATTTGGACAGGTGTCAACGGTAGAGGATGATTCATTAAAAGCGCCCAGACAACAATTAAACCTTGTGCTAAAGAGGTTGGCAAGAAGAAGGTAATCGTCTTTTTCAAGTTATCAAAAATGCGGCGTCCTTCTTTCACGGCTTTAGCAATCGTATGGAAATTATCATCTGCCAAAACCATATCTGCGGCTTGTTTGGTTACTTCACTTCCTTTAATTCCCATGGCAATTCCGACATCGGCTTTCTTTAGTGCTGGCGCATCGTTCACGCCATCGCCGGTCATCCCGACAATTTCACCATTGTTTTGTAAAGCCGTGACAATTCGTAATTTATGTTCTGGCGTCGTTCGTGCAAATACATCGACTTTTTGAACGTGCTGAGCTAATTCTTCATCTGACATAGCATCAATTTCTAATCCTTCAAGGACTTTTTTCGTATGCTTTAAACCAACTTGCTCGCCAATGGCTTGCGCTGTATCTTTATGGTCTCCGGTAATCATTTTGACGGAAACACCTGCTTCTTGAGATTCTTTGACGGCTTGAATGGCACTTTCTTTTGGCGGATCGATGATGCCTGCCAGTCCAGCAAACGTCAATCCTGACAATGTTTCATGTGTCAGTTCCTGTTGTGACGTAACTGTCTTATAAGCGAAACCTAATACCCGTTGTCCTTTTTGCGCTAATTGCGCAGCTTGTGCTTGCCAATCACCTTTTTGATTATCAGATAACGTAGAAAGTTGTAACAATACTTCTGGCGCACCTTTGACATAAATAATTGAACCTTCTGCTTGCGGATGGCGAGTGGCCATGTATTTATAACTTGAACTAAACGGAATTTTCTTTTCTACAGGGCGTAAAGACAGTTGATCCTGATCGACATATTGTAGTAAAGCTAACTCGGTAGGATTCCCCTGCAAGTCGGCGATTTTTTGTTGGTCTTGTAATTTCAATTCTTGACAGTTGGCCATAATCTCTTTGACAATGGTCATTTCTTCAGTCACTACATCCATTACCGTCATTTCATTTTTAGTTAGCGTTCCTGTTTTATCTGAACAGATAACTGTCATTGAGCCTAATGTTTCAACGGAAGGCATGCCTTTAATAATCGCATTTTCTCTAGCCATCTCATGAACACCCATCGATAAAATCATCGTTAACACAGCAGGTAAGCCTTCTGGAATCATTGCTACAATTAATGCAATCATCGCAGAAAATAAGAGGCTCCATTCCATGCCATGACGAAAAGTGGTAAAGAAAATCAGAAACACGATCAAGACCATAATCCCTTGGAAAATTTGCTTGTTTAATTGGTGCATTTTCCGCACGAGCGGTGTTGTTTTTTGATCTACTGACTGCAACGCGTGATTAATTTTTCCAACTTCAGTGGAATCTCCTGTTTCTACTACAACGCCTAAGGCTGAGCCCGCTTGGACAAGTGTTCCTGAAAAAGCCAAATTCTTTTGATCGCCTGTTGGCAATTCTTCATTCAAGGAACCGGTAATTTTCTCCACGGCTTCTGATTCGCCTGTCAAAATTGATTCTTCAATCATCAGATTATGAACATCAAATAAGCGCAAATCTGCTGGAACTACATCGCCTGCTTGTAACGTGACTACATCTCCCAGAACCAATGTTTCAGAAGAAACGGTTGTTTTTTGTCCATCAATTAGAACGACTGCCTCTTGGCCCATCATCTGTTTCAGGCCGTCTAATGATTCTTCTGCTTTACGCTCTTGCCAATAACCGACAAAGCCATTGACAAGTACCACTAGAAAAATGATACTTCCTTCGACCACTTCGCCTGTGGCAAATTTTAGAATTGCGGCAGCGAGTAATACCACCATTAGTAAATCTGTAAAATGTTTGGCTAGCTTTTGCCACGTTTTCAGTTGTTGTTTTTCTTCAATTTTATTTGAACCATTCGTTTGTAAACGTTGCTGACGTTCTTCGCTAGAAAGACCCGTTTGCTTCGTCTTAGTCTGCTCGATTACTTTTGTTGAGGAAAGTTGATACCATTTCATTTCGTGTACCTCCTATTTACTTGATACCTTTATTATAGAGAGGACTTTCTTCACAAAATGGTCGATAATTTCAGTGGCCCCTGAAAAAAATGGGGCCGAGATTATAAAAGAAAGGAACAACCCGCATTTTAGCTGGTTGTTCCTTTCTTTTAAATATTTTCTTGTTCGACAACCAATTGACTTTTGCCAATTAACGCTTTGACATCAATACTTTCACCATTTTTACGTCGGTCTGCTAACTCAACTGAGGTGGTAAACAACAAGTCACTAGAAGAGTTCAACGCAGTTTCAATGGAATCTTGGACTACGCCGACGATAAAGCCAACGCCGACGACTTGCATGGCAATGTCATTGGAAATGCCAAACAAACTACATGCAAGCGGAATTAACAACAAGGAACCACCAGCAATTCCTGAAGCCCCACAAGCAGAAACAGCGGCGATGATACTCAACAATAATGCTAAATAGATTGGCACGGACATGCCTAATGTGTGGACTGCCGCCAATGTCATAATGGTAATCGTAATGGCTGCGCCGCCCATATTAATCGTTGCGCCCAGCGGAATAGAGACCGCATAAGATTCTTCATTTAAATCCATTGCTTTCGCCAATTCCATATTAATGGGAATATTGGCCGCAGAACTGCGTGTAAAGAATGCGGGAATCGCACTTTCCTTTAATACAAAAAAGACTAACGGATACGGATTTTGCCGAATATTCCAAAAAACAATCGCTGGATAAACGACTAAAGCAACCACGGCCATCGTACCAATTAACAATAATAGTAACTGACCATACTTGGCTAACCCTACAATGCCTGTTGTTGCCACCGAATGAAACACCAAACCTAGAATTCCAATTGGCGCAATGCCGATAATTATTTGAACGACCGTGGTAATCCCTGTTGAAAGATTGGCAATCACATCCTTGGTAGCGACCGAACTTTGACGTAACCCAATACCGATTAATGAGGACCAAAATAAAACAGATAAATAATTGCCTTCAATCATCGCTTGAATCGGATTTTGGACAACGCTTGTTAACACATTGCTTAAAACATCACTAAGTTGCGTTGGGGCTGCTTGCGCTTCCTGCGCCGCCTCCAAGACAATCTTAACGGGAAACAGATAGCTTGCCGTCACGGCAACAACAGCTGCCAAAAATGTCGCTAACAGATACACAACTAAAATTGATCCAACATATGTTTTCGCCCCAGCCTTTTGTTGGGCTAGCGACGCAATAATTAAGACAAAAACTAAAATCGGCGCAATTGCTTTTAAGGCGCCCACAAACAATTCACCAAGAACGCTGATGAAGGTCCATTCTGGCACCAAGAAACCCAAGGTGGTTCCAATCACAATCCCTATCATGATTTTTTGAATTAACGATAATTTCCGAATCGCTTTGACCATTCACTTCACGCTCCTTTAAAATAAAATACAGTTTGGGACATACTACCATAATTATTAAGATAAAAAAAGAGTGTTTCTCAAAAAACTTTCATTTTTCGAGAAACACTTGGTCAACTCATCAATTTCGTCTATTTTTCTGAAGACTTTTCTGCTGAATGTTCTTTGTTTTTATGGTGATGGTGGTGATGACTTTGTTTAGAATACAAGTAGGATTTTGCTACGACCGAAATAAACATAGCCATAATCCCCAAGCCTACTGTAGCATAAATCATGGTGAAAATTTTTCCCAAGTCAGTAACTGGATGCACATCTCCATAACCAATCGTGGTTAACGTCATGAAACTTAAATATAACGAATCTAATGGCGACAATTTTTCCACTGTTGAATAAAAAATAGTCCCACTCAACAACGTGGTTGCCAGTAAAAAGAACAAGGCACGAGTGTCTTCTTTTTTTAAGATACCTAAAAAAGATGAAAATAGTTTTTTGACAGAAATAAGTAAAGATAGCAAAAAAATGACCTCTTTCTATTGTTAATCTCTTCTTAACGTTAGCACTTTTTAGATGAAGTTCAACTTTTTAATTGGTGTGGTTAAAGAAAATTTATTTTTTTGTTATTTATAATAAGCTAAAGCTCATCTTCAAAGTAATCATTATCAATTCTAAATAGCTTGTACGTCTTGGCTATTTCTACACCAACACCAAACTCTAACATGAGCTCTGTTAATTTAATACCATCTATTAAAACTATCCCTTGATTTTTGGCAAATTCGTGCGCATTAGCACTAAAACTAGAAGTTGTTATAAAAACTCCTCTATCTGCATTTACAGCAGCTAAAGCGCCATAAAATCCTTGTATAACAGGGCGACCAATGGTATTAGTTTCGTGATATCGCTTTGCTTGAACATAAACAGTACTAGTTCCTAATGGATCCTGATTGATGATGCCATCTATTCCACCATCATTTGATTTGGATGTAACAACTGCCGTTCCGTGTTTTCCACTATATCCCATTGTCTCCAATAAATGTATAACTAACTTTTCAAAAAATACTGGCTCCACTTGTCGAACTTTGTTTAATAGTTCAATCGCAATTTGATTATTTTGATTGTTGATCATATCCTCAATGTCTATTTTAGCACTTTCAATTGGTGCGCTTGCTTCGATAGTAGTCGTTCCAACACGATTATTCCGTTCGACTAATTCTTGCATATATTTTTGATATGCAGGTTGTTGTTCCAAAAGTTTTCTATTGATTTTTTCACCATAATTATTTAATAAATCCAAACCTAGTTCTGTTATTTGATACATACCTCGTTTAATCCGTTCAACAGCTCTAGCTTTATACAAATCGCTGATAGCAAAGCTGAAACGATTTGCTAAAATCCCATCTCCTTGAGGGTAGTTTGGATACATCATTGAGGCAATTTCATCCGGAATATCTAAGAACTGAATAATACGCTTTAAAATGATCTTTCTGTTCAGTACATCTCCATCTTTCAAAACTTCTAAAGTATATGGCATTAATGATTCAAATGTTGGAATACCTTCATTAGACGCTTTTAGTTTTTTCCAATCTTTATTCACTTTTCCCCCACCTCTAAAGTTGTTTATTTATAATACACTTCATCTAAAAACAACCCTTGTGCAGGAGCCGTTTCACCTGCGCCTTCTCGGACTTTTGTTGCGAACAATTCATCAATTATCGCTAATTCTTTGGTGCCTGCACCAATTTCTAAAAGTGTCCCTACGAGGATGCGGACCATTTTATGCAAGAAACCATTGCCCACAAAAGTGAACTGTAACATTTCGCCGTTTCTTTCAATCGTAATCTTTTCAATCGTTCGAGTAGTCGATTTTTTGGTTTTTTTCAATGCTGAAAAACCAATAAAATCATGGGTCCCTATTAATTTTTGGCAAGCTTGTTCCATTTTTTCTTGATCCAACGCTTTGGGAAAGTGAAAACTATGATACCGTTCAAAGGCATTAGGAATTGGGCTATTCCAAACATAGTAGCTGTATTGTTTGCCTGTGGCGTTATACCGTGCATGAAAACGTTCAGGCATTTCTGTAACTTCTTTAACAACAATATCGCCAGGTAAATATCGATTTAAAAAGGATAACATTTCGGTTGTTGTTAGTGAACTAGTCGTTTTAAAATTCGCTACTTGACCACGTGCATGTGTGCCGGCATCCGTTCTGCCTGAGCCAATAATTTCAATCGGTTCACCTGTCATTTGTGTTAAAATACTTTCAATTTTCCCTTGAATCGTTTTCTCTGAATTACCTAGTCGTTGCCAACCTGAGTATCTTTTACCATCATATTCAATGGTTAATTTTATGTTGCGCATGGGCGAAGCTCCTTCGTATTCTTTTTCTCTCTTATCATAGCAGAAATAAGTGGATTTTTCTTCTTTTCCAAGAATAAAACACCTCTTTTCTATAGAAAAGAGGTGTTTTATTTAGTTTAATCCTGCAATTTTCAATTCTTCAACATTCGCTGCTTTAGCATTTTCAGTCACTACGGCTTTAAATGTCACTTGGTCGCCCTCTTTTAAGAATAGCGCCAGCGGACTGTTATTAGTCGTTACGCTAAAAATGGTTTTTTCATCTTCTAGTAAAAATGAAACTACCGTTTGCGCTTCTCCAGCTACTACTGAGACACGAGCTACTTTACCTTGCATCGTTTTCAAGTTGGCTTTGTCTGTATTTTCATTGTTGCTTCCTTTGGTTACTAACTCAATTCGATAAGCGTCTAATGCGCCTTGTGCCGTGTCTGCATCAATCACAATATCATTATCTACGGCGTTTATATAGACATATTTTTTGAAAATCCCTTTACTGTCCATTAACGAAACAATCCACGTTGGCACGCCATCAATGTTATAAAGGACTGGCATACTAGATTTCCATTTCTTTTCTGGATAAATTTTTGAGGCGATAGAAATGGCGCCATCACTATCCATAATGCCGACTTTAGTATCACGATAATACGTAACTTGACCTGTTCGGGCATTGATTAAGGAGTAACCTAAAGCGGAATCTTGGTCTTTTTCACTACTTGTAAAGTCCGTAAAATAAAGCAACTGGTTCCCTTCCTTGTTCATCATCGGCGTAATTTGTCCTGATGCATAAATACCATTTTCAGTTGGAATTTTAACATCTTTTTTGGCACCAAACATTGTCTGGTTCCACCAGCCTTGACTGTAACGACCAAAGAATTCATTTAAGCTATTCGCCGCTGAACTAGTAATCGGCGCATCAACGAAACTTGGAGCTTTTTGACTGTCATAAACGTTAACTTCTCCTGTTGTAGCATTTAATACCGCCGTTTTAAATTCATTATAGTGCATGCGACCAGAAACCCCATACTCTTTGTAAAGCGTTTGAATATAGTAAGGATTCCCTTGGTCGTCCAGCTCTAAATTGATTGTGCCAGTTGCTGCATAACCTGGATAAGCGGAATAAATTTTTCGTGCGGCATCTTTGCCAAAGTAAGCTGAAGGAGTATAAACAATTGGTTTTTCTACAAATTCTGGCTGTGCGTTGATATCTGTTGCACTAATGATGAAATAGCCAGGTACTTCCCCCAGTTTTAGCCATTTAAAGAAGCCATTAAATTCGACTGTTGCTACATAAACATACTCGCCATTGACAACTTGTGCCGTTATACCATCCAAAGTAAACATATTGGAATTGGGAATGACAGAAAATTTCTGTAACATTTTTCGTTTCGCCGTTTGTGGTGCAATCGCAATGGGTGTTTCTTTCGCCGAAGTTAAAACTTCAGCTTTTTCTTCCGTTTTTAAAGGAATCGTTTGATAAATTTCATCAATAGAAGAGATTCTGGTAATACTACTGACAATAGTCAACAAAATCATTGCCAAAACGGCAACACCCAAAATTTTGCCAGACCAGTCTTTGTTAGCCGTTTTGTTGGTATTCTTCCCTACTTCTTTGCGGCCCTTTGGGATACCAGGAACTTCGACTTTACTAGCTAAGCGTGTACTTAATAACACCCCACTAGCAATCACTGCGCCAATCAGATTAATCCATAACACGGTTGAAAGATTTTTACTTGGCAAAGTCACAAATAAAAAGATACCTAACAAGAGCAATTCAATCGCCATTAATAGAATAGTCCCCTTACTCTTTTTCCCTTTATTCGCTACAATTTTGGCGCCATTCGCAACTAAGATCCCGATACCAAAAAATAACGTTAACCCAATAAAATTAAAAAACATTCACTTGCCCTCCTCATAGATAAGTAAAAAAAGTGCTCCCACGCATTGTAGAAGCACTTCCTGTGATCCATTCTATTATAACGTTTTCTATTTTTACTGACAATATCGTTGAAGCAAAATCAGTCGGAAGGCTTAGAGTTTTGAAGAACGTTTATTTCTCTGGCTGAATATAAGGAACGATAGGTGCGGTCACGCCAATTGAAGCCCCACGAACAAAAGGTTCATTTTGTAAGGCTTTGAAATTTTTGGTTTGTCCGGTGAGCATGACTCCCCAAATAGGTAATTTTTCGACTTTTTTATTTTTATTTTGTTGGATAAACTTTTGGCCTTCTTGGTTGTCAGCAAACATGGGGGATTTTTCTAAGGTTTCAAAAAAGTGTTGCTTGTCGTTTTCAGGATCAAATATTTCGTTTTGATCGTCCATGCTTAATTGAAAACCATAAGGCAGCGTACCAGAAGGACCCTCTTTTTCATTAACCGTTTCGGAGTAAACATAGAGCCAAACTAAGTTGACATTGCTCGGTAACATTTTGCGGACTTCTTCATATGGATAAGGTTTATCAAAAGAAATCGCCACTTCCGCTACTTGGTTTTCCATTTTATCTAATTCACTTAATTCGTTTTTGATACCACCATAGTAATTGGTAATCGCTGGGTTATAAAAAGATGCTACTTTCTGCTTGGTTTGTCGGTTGTATTCATAAAAATTCTTAGAAGAATAATAGCTACCAGGATAGACTTCATTCCAGTCAATCGAATTTCTGAAAAAGCTATATCTGCTACGTAAATTACTCCACTCCACCGTGTAACCATCAATATTTTTTGAACGATTAGTTACAACTTCGCCCCCAAAAGGCGAACTATTAGCAATTACTTGGGAATCTAATTGAGTGTTTGGTGAAGCAATCATTTCTTGATCATTAATTACTTCTAGTAGGGTATGATAGTTTTTCGTCGAAAGTTTATCCATTCCCACAAAAAAACCGACAAACAATACGGCAAAACTAACAACGGTTATGGCACCAATCACGATAAATTGTTTTCTTTTCGCTTTACGAATACTTTTTTTTAAATCCACTTCTATTCCTCCAGTTCTTTTTTTAATTTTTGACGTGTGCGATACAATTTTTTGCGAACATTTTCAACAGATAATTCTAAAATCAACGCAATCTCGGCATACGATAATTGATAATAATATTTCAAAAGTACTAGTTCTTGTTCCTCATCTTTTAAGGAATCAATCAATAATAATAACTCTTGCCCTTCCATTTTTTCTATTGATTGCACAGGATGGCTGTTTGCCACAAAAGTGCGTTCTCGTTTCTTTTTTCGATACATCGTAATGTAGTAATTAAATGTTACTCGGAAAAACCACGGGCGTAGATTTTCTGATGTAATTTCAGGTAATATTGAAAAAATCGTTGTATACGTTTGCGACACTGCATCTTGTGCATCTTCAAGACTTGCTCCTCGGCGAATCAAGACTTGGATGACTTCTTGCCCCAAAGAAAATAGTACTTCGTCAAAATTTGCCTCCTTTTTCATCTGATTTCTCCTTTCACTTATACAACGTTTCAACTAGGGAAAAAGTGGACAGTCCTTCGTTCATTATTTTTATGTATTTTTTCTCTCAATAAAAAATACTCCTGCTTAGGCAGAAGCATTTTTTGTTTTTGCTTATTTATCATTTTCCAATGACTAATCTTCGTGTATAAACGACTTGCCCAGAATGCATCACTGCATCATCAATCGCTGAAACTAAACGGACTTGTCTAGTCACCGGCGGGGTCCAATTTTTATCAATCACGTCTGACAATTGTTCTTCTTTGACTTGGTCTAAATAGCTTTTGGTAAGTGCCACACTGGCAGCCAAATAGTCACTAAGCAATTGCTTTTCTGCCACCACGACTTTCGCCGCTTCTTCTGGTGTGTGATGCCAGTCTTCTGTTTCATCTGGCAAATCCAAGGCAAATTTTTCTGTCCAGTGTTGGCTAAGCCATAACGGTTCACTATGATTAAGTGCGGAAATTTGTAGGTCTAATTCTCTGGCTGTGTGCCACATCAGCCAAGTAACAGACTTGATTAATGGTGCGGGCATCGTGTTTGCTTCGGCAACGGTCATTTGCGCAAGGGTTTCTTCAAAACGTTCATGCGCTCGGTCAAGAGTTTCACTAGAAAGTTGAGTGACTTTCATAAAAATACCTCCTTTGTGTTGGTGCCTGTTCTTTCGTTTCTATTTTCTATTATACTGCAAAAGAATCCGTTGTAGTTCTTTTTTGGCTGCGGTATCTGCGGAAAGGGTA
Source organism: Enterococcus sp. DIV0294 (assembly GCF_050558155.1). Classification (NCBI taxonomy): domain Bacteria; kingdom Bacillati; phylum Bacillota; class Bacilli; order Lactobacillales; family Enterococcaceae; genus Enterococcus; species Enterococcus sp. DIV0294. Next base: position 2,441,851 of record NZ_CP187889.1, read on the forward strand.
AATGTTTGAATAGGCCTTCCATTTTCTTGCCGATTGCCTTTATCATCCATCTCATAAAAACCATCTGTAAAAGAACCACTACTGTGATATTCATAAATTTCACCATCATCACCAAGTAAATATTTTATAATTGGTTTTCCTAAATCAGCAACTTCATTATAGCCTGCTGCTAAAGCCGAAGTCATTACTTTATTAGACTGGCCCAAGGTGCCATCTTTCGAAGTATAAAATGTTACCCCACCCAAGGCTTGAATAGAGTAGCTATTTTGTCTAGATGAATCTTGCCGCTGAACTAAAATAGCTTGCCAATCTGGTGTTAATGCATACCAATCACCTTTACCACTAGCTCCATGATCAAAAAATCTAGTGGTAACAGCCATTCCACCAATTTCTGCTCGCTTACTAGCCCAGAGCAGAAATTCATTAGTTATTGCTCGCTTCTCTGACTCCGTATAATTCCTTTCGTTTAATCTTGTTGAACTATTTTGCTGTGAACTCATTGTTTGAGGTATGGTTTTCAAACTCTCTTTACTAATTTTTGTTGTTTGGGTTGTTTTGCTGGAACTTTTTGTTTGTTTTTCAGAATTTTTCCCACCAGTAACAATAATAAAAATAAGTAACCCAATAATGACTAGTAGCAGTATAATCACAACAAAGAAGTATTTATTTTTTTGGTGACGATGATTAAACATACGCTTTAACTCCTTTTCTAAATCAGTGCTCTATTACTTTATGACAATCTGATCCGCCACTCGATTCATACTACTTAAATCACCCACATCAAAAAAATTTTTCCAAATTTTATTCATATTAGCTTGTCCCAAGTTTATCGCTGTTGGTTGAGCGGATGAATTATCCAGTTTCGTTTTAACAACATAATAGTAAATCATTTCACCATCACGTCCGAACGCATAGATTTGCGAGGGAACACCGCCAACACCTTGTATGTTTTTCCCAGTTGCAAAAAACATTTGATCATTTTCACTAGTGTTATCACTTAACTTACTACTTACTTTGGTTAACGTTATAGTATTCATATTGGATAAAGCAATCTCTTGAACTGATTGATTCGAATTTTCTTGAGCTGGATAGCCATTAAACCGCCATCCTGAAGGCGCACCCAAAATAACTAACGCCGCACGTTGGCTAGTGGAGAGTTTTTTTACTGCTTCTGCAGCCACATTTTCTTCATCTGAAATAGTAGTAACTGCTGAACTACTTTCACTTTCTTTCACCACTGAGGTACTTGAATAACTGCTAACGGTCTTTGTAGAGGAAGATGGTGTTGCATCTACTTCTTCTACCGTCTTTCTTTTTAAATTTGTTTGCCCATTCACTAAGATGAATACTAATAATCCAATAATAACAATTAATAATCCAATTACTATTCCTAAATACTTGTTATTATGATGTCGATCACTTCTCATTAAAAATACTCTCCTATCATATAGAAAGGTAATATTTCCTTTCACTTATTCTACTAATGATTATTTTAACACAATCATTAAACAAAAAATGAAAAACGTCTGTTTCTTTCCTTTCATTTCTTCAAAAATAACACCCCCCTAAGTAAAAAAGAATTGACAATTCTCGTAGTTTACCTTAGTATGTGGAAAAGTACCTTTAAGATAGTCCGAGAGGCTAACAAGGCAAAGTTCTGTAAAATTCTGTATTTTTGTATAGTGAATGATACGAGATGTCTTGCCCTTTTTTTGTGTGCAAGGCTTTTTTTGCGCGGTGCTTAATCAATTTATTTGGGAGGCAACAAAGTGGAAAAGAAAAAACGTGAAGTGAAAGGTATCTCATTTACCAAAAAAATGGTGATTTCATTGGTGGGAGGGTTAATCGTTGGGCTCGGCTTTTTATTTCTAAGAGAGCACCTTATTCGCAGCAATCAAGGCGCTGTGTGGCAGACAATCAATCAGATTCTTTTCCAAGATATTTCAGATCCTGAAAAAGGACAATCTGCGATTGGGCTTTTCTATATTATTGGTCAACTATTTATCAACGGCCTACAATTAGTGATTGTGCCGATGGTCTTTACTTCAATTACTTTAGCCATTTGTCATATTACCGATACGCAAAAATTAGGACGAATTTCCTATAAAACGATTTTTGGCTTTTTATCGATGTCACTGATTGCTCTATTAACGGCTGGAATTGTGGGCTATAGCGTATATTTAACTGGCGCTTTTAATGTGTCGTTATCTGAAACGCTAGCTCCTGTCGAAGTAAGTACGAGCGGCAACCCATTAATGGTGATTGTCAATGCTGTCACGAAAAATATCGGTTCTGCATTTAGCGACAATGGTGCGATTTTAGCCGTTGTTGTGTTGGCAGTGATTACTGGTTTATGTATTAATGCATTAGGGGATAAAATTCGTGTTTTCAAAAAATTAATTGAAGAAGTCAATGCGATGGTCACGTTATTTTTAACCTTTGTAATTACTAAATTTGCTCCTATCGCCGTCTTTATGTTGTTAGTTCGGACGTTTGCTTCTTACGGGATTGATTATTTAAAACCAGCATTAGTCTACGTCGTAACAACGACAGCGACGCTCTTAGCCTTTTTGATGATCGGTTACCCATTATTTATCTTATTTGCGACAAAATTAAATCCTGTTCCTTTTATTAAAAAGATTATGAAAGTTGTGGTCTTTGGATTTTCTACTTCTTCTTCGGCAGCCACTTTACCGTTAAATACAAAAACAACGGTTGAAGAGTTAGGTGTCGACAGCGATGTCGCCGCCTTTGTCTTGCCGTTAGGAATGACTATTAATATGAATGGCACAGCGATTATGCAAGTAATTGCGGCTATTTTTGTGGCGGGCGTAGCTGGTTATGAAGTGACACCAGCTAATATTGCCTTGATTGCCATTTTAGCTTTAATGTCATCCATTGGTACACCGGCGGCACCTGGCGCTGGCGGGATTATCCTTTTTACTATTTTAACTGGTTTAAACTATAACAATGAGATTGCGATTGCGACGTATTCATTGATTTTAGCCATTAATCGTCCAATCGAAATGCTCGTTACTAGCCTAAACGTGGTTGGTGATAGCGCCACTGCGATTTATGTCGCACATTCGGAAGATTTGTTGGATGAAACCACTTATCTGACTGATGTCGCTGACTTGCAAAATGCGGAAGCGGAGTAATTAATGAAAAAGCAGACTTCTTGTATGGAAGTCTGCTTTTTTCGTTAATTACTACTTATAATTTATATATGCTATAGCTGTACCATATCCAAACTTTAATTCAGGTAAGCTTTTTTTATAAACTCTTAATTTTTCATTGTTTTTACTGAATTTGACAGTGCAAAAAAAGAATATCTTACCCAGCCATTTTTTGTATTCTTTTTTCCGAGTATTCAACTGTTATTTCTTAAGCTGATACCACAGCATTATCTGCCCCAGTATGAACTCCAATGATGTATTTAATTGGTTGTACTTCACTCTCACTAATTACCCAAATTCCTAATGTACTATTTTTCAAATTATCATCTTGTCTATTAGCATTTGTATTAATTTTGCATAATTGATTAAAGTATTTTTCGCACGAAAAAGCTTCATTCTCTGTTAATCCATAAGAAAAGATATAGGCTTTGACTGTGAAAAAAGTTAAACCAGAAAATCTAAATTTTCTGAGGTATTGTTACAAGTATTTCCTATTTGACTAATGCTGGAACGTACTTATTTTTTCTTAACATTGCTTGGAATTTAGTATCTGTGTATTATGAGCCTTGATCAGCGTGAATAATCAACCTTGGAATATAAATTATACCTCTTAACCAAAAATTTTTTCTGCTGCCTTAAATGTTTGATTAATAGGATTAGGGTGTAAAAAGAGGTCAATTTTCGATTATATCATTTGTATTTACAGGTACCGCTTTTTCATAAAGACCAAGTCCATGAAGAAGTTTTCCTATACGTTTTCAATTAATAAGAATTTCTTTTTTATTTAATACTTTTGTTATTCGAGTCGCTCCAATTCCAATACCTTTCATGATGCTCTTGAAAAATAATAGCAATTTTTTCTTTCAAGTGTTCACTCTATTTTTCTTTTACATAATTCATAAAAAAACAGCTTTGAAATGTTCAAAATCTGGCAAGCTCTCCAGATACTCAACTTTTAAGTACCGAAAATGGAATTCTTATTTGTCTTCAAGAAGACTTGGATTTTTTAATAAGTCTAAATTCTCTCTTGGATAACGATTTTCTTATTCAAGTTTCGTTATTTTATAAATGGAAACCAAAAGTATTCTTCCTTTTCCAGAAAAATCCTTCTTCAATTACGAGTTTTACAGCGGCGATTTTAAATGTTTTGTCAAATGAGAATCTTGACATAATCTAAATCTCGCTTTTTCATAATTTTTTATCTAGTTTATTATTCCCCTCCCTAAAAATCTGCTCTATATAAATGTTACCTTTTTGGAATTACTACATTTCTAGTGGTACGTAAATAAATATAAACGTGTATCATCTCCAAAAACAGTAGATGAACTCCCTTAAGGAAGCCGATTCTAACAAGTCATTTCGTTCCTTTCTTTCAGATATTACGATATTAACGTTTTTCTGATAGTAATATCATTTGACACCTGTCTGAGTCACTGACCTATATTTTTTATACGATATTTTTAAATGAAGTTCGAGTGAAATTAAATTAGATACTCTTTTCTTCCTTTTACTTTATAGTTTTGATTTTGATTTTGAAACATTTCTTCTCCAAACTTTCTAATTAAAAATAGCCCAATTTTTTATAAATATGGGGTTTTATGGATTTAAAGTTGGAATTTATCTTTGTTCCAATACTTATTATTTATTTCAATTATTTTAAACAGGTATCACACACAAATATGAAAAATACTTTTCTGAAAGTATTAATAATTCCATATTAGTATTTCTATACTAAACTACAACTACAAGTTTGAAATTTATAAATAATTATTAGTAACTAAGAAATATAATTTTATTTAATGAACTATCCTATTCATGATATACTACTATTGTTATTACAAATACTACTAGAAAGGAAGTCAAAATTGAAAGCTTTAACTATAAGTTTTATGGAAGATGTTTTTCATTCTCTCGACTTGGAACATCTTAATAAATTAGCGAAAGTACTTCCCCAAAAACTAAGTAGCTCAATTATTATTCCGAAAAACATATCTTATTCTTTTAAAAACAGGTTATTTAACCAATTTCTTAAAGAAAAAAATTTAATCTATATATTTAAATATATTAGTAAAGGGCACTTTCACGATATCGTAGCGAACGATGAAAATGTTTATAAAAATATATCTATTCATAGCATGGATGTATTTTTTGAGGAAATAAAAAATAAAGAGTTGGAATCCCCCTTTTCATTTTATATCTATTTGCTTGAACAAACAGATGAATCCAAAATTGTAGATTTTTTTCAAAATGTTGATGGTTTAAAAACATTTAAGAATGATTCTTTAATATATATAAAAAATAAAGAAAAGAAACAGGTTTCCACTGATATTTCGCTTGAATATAAAAAAATGGAAGATTTATTAAATCTTTATAAAAAAGATATAATTTGTACTAAAAACAAGGAAAAAGCATCACTAAGAGAAATAGCAAATCTAAAGAAAAAAATAGAGAAAAATAATAACGATAAATTAAAAGAACTCAATAAACTAGAAAAAAAACTCCTCAATGAAAAAGAATGCGAAATAAATTTTTATAAAAAAGAAGTAACTAATATTTTGTTAAAATTAAAAAATTCAGAAAGTAAGTATCTTAATTTAGAAAAAAAATTCTCTATTTTAAATAGTACACTTAAAAATAAAGAGCAAGAAATCGTTGAACTGAAAAAAATATATAATAGTCTTACAAATACAAATCAATCAACAAAAAAATTTTCATATCTGCCAAAAGAAAATAAAAAAATGATTTTATTAATTGGTGTTCCAGGAAAAATCATTATTAGAGAGGACTATGATTTTATAATCACTAATCCAGATACATCTCTCAAAGATATAATTAAAATAATTGAAGAAAATGATATTATTGAATTATGGATCACAACCTTTCAATTAATCCCCAGAATAAAAAAAAATATTACACAAAGTTTAAAGAATAAAATAAAAATTCGAGAATTAAATGATTTTACCATGCTTATGAAGGAGGAAAATATAAATGGTTCTAAAACAAGGTAAACAAGATTACCAAATTATTGGTTATTTAGAGGATGATTTAAATAAAATTAAAATAAATTCGGATGATGTAATGTACTTTTTCTTAACTCCCCTTTCAGATTTTCCTAGCAGTGTGATTGATAATGTAGAGGGAGTACAAATATATAGTAATACGCTGACTAAATTTGGATTTATTGATGATATAAATAAATCTCACGGCACTCGTGCTCAAGCACTCAAAGAATTTTTAGATCCTTACATTATCGTTTGTACACCAAAAATTAAAAGAAATCATGAACAAGCAAGAAATTACTATCAAGGTGATGATTTAGAATTAATTTCCAAACCTAAATCTGAAATTTTTAAAAATTTAATAAAAGAGAATGAATCATTAGTACCTATACCTGTCTTTTCCATAAATAATAGCGATTCTGTAATCAAAGACGAAATACACTTTGAAAACCAATTGCTAAATGGTAAACTACTTGGAAAACTTGTGAATTTCTCAAAAGACAATGAAGACTACCCTTTGAATGTTTTTTGGGAGAATACTGATGGATCAAGAGTATTATTTGGGGAAATAATCGGGCAAAACAATTCAATATACGGTGTAGCATACAGGATAGAAAAAGATAATTTTTATAAAAAATTTATTGATGAAGATAGTAAAAACTATTTAGGTTACGATGATTTTATAAATCAAACAAAAGATATAATTTTTGTTCCCTACCCATTACTTCAAAAAATTATAGAAAATAAAAAAGATATTAACGAAGATATAGAAAACACCTCTGATTCCAAAGCATCTACAGTAAGTTCAATTATTACAGGGCAAGCGCAAACAGATATACCTGAATTAGAAGATAAACACACTATTCAACAAAATAATCACTTTTCTGAACAGAATGAATTTATAGAAAGATTTAATCAGCTCACAATTCGTAGTAAATTACACTACTCAAAACGAGACTTATGGAATTTTCATACTGCTATGTTGGGTGATAGTTTGGTGGTATTGGCTGGATTAAGTGGTACTGGTAAATCTCAATTAGTAACATCCTATGCAAAAGCACTCCAATTATCAGATACACAAATAAAGTTCATTTCTGTAAGACCCTTTTGGGAGGACGATTCTGACTTATTAGGCTATGCTGATACTGTAAATTCTGTCTATCGTCCAGGAGATAGCGGCCTAATTGATGCACTATTAGAAGCATCAAGACATAAAGAAAATATTTATATGGTTTGTTTTGATGAGATGAATTTAGCTCGGGTAGAACATTATTTCTCTCAATTTCTTTCAGTTTTAGAAATGGAGCCCAGTACTAGGAAAATCAAACTATACAATGAAGATCTAGAAAATAAATTATATAACGCCTCAACCTATCCTTCTACGATTGAAGTAGGTCAAAACATATTATTTGTAGGAACAATAAATACAGATGAATCTACTCATCAATTCTCAGATAAAGTTTTGGATAGATCAAACATAATTTCACTTGAGTTAGTACCATTCTATGAAATTATGGAAGTAAATGATTATATTCAATCAGATCAAAAGAAACGCAATCAACTTAAATATGATGATTTCAAAAATTTTAAAAACACTAATCCTACTAATAGTTTGACCCAGAAAGAAAAAGAAATGTTTTGGAAACTCCATTTAGCAATTAATTCTAAAGACAAAAATGTCGGTATCGGTTGGAGAATATTAAAGCAAATTGATGAATATTTAAAAAATCTCCCAATGCAGAATGACTTATCAAGAAGAGAAGCTATTGATATTCAACTTGTTCAGAGAGTATTAAGTAAAATCAGAGGTTCTGATGAACAATTATCAGAATTAGTTGGTAAATGGAGTGAGAATGATTTAAAACAAGTGGGGGAATTTGAACAAATTATTAATGAATATCCCGAATCTTCAGATTTTAAATATACTAAAAAAATTCTTTTGCAAAAAGCTAGGGAGTTGAATTTACATGGATTTACCCTTTAGTATGAAATTGAACTTTGGTTATAAAAGTGAAGAACAAGAATATGAACTTTTGTTTTTTCAAGATGATGCATCGCTATTAGAGTATACATCGGTTAAAATAAAAGAATTTTCTAATCTAAGCTTTACATTTAACAGTACAGACAAACAAGCAAGACTATATATACCAGAATTAGATGATTACTTGATTGAAAATCAAATAATCGAGGAAAATGGAGATATTTGCTATATCCCAAGTGACGATAATATAATCATTTACAATAGAAATCAGGGTAGAACTGTACCTCTTATTCCAGGTTACTATACTCTTTATGTTAAAATTGGCGAAACTATCTTTTATTCTCGCTTTGAAATAATACTTAAAGATTTAGGTGTACCAGAATGGGAACAAATGAAAATAGAAATTGAAAAAATGGTTGGTGGTCTTGCTAGAACGTTTATTCCTAAAAAAACTTCTCATCGTGAAATTACTAATTCAAATTATCTAATGAATGATCAACTTTTTCAAAGAATATTAGAGTTTGAGGACAATATACCTCAAGCAATAATTTCTCTTGAAAGTTTAAAAAAAGAAGCAAAATACAGAATTGACAAACGATATAACTGGAAACCAATTGGGAGCAAAAATTTAATTGATCAAAAAACTATTTCACAGTTGCAAATCCATCCAGAAAAACGTGGCCTACTATATACTCCTAATCGCATAATAAAATATGATATTATTGAAAATCAATGGATCAAATTTATCTTATCTTATTTTAAAAATTTTTCACTTCTAGCAGATAGATATTTAGAGAAAATCATCCAAGGTATTATTGAAGAGAAAAAAAGAGAAAATAAGTTTACTAGCATGCATTCTCAAAGTGTACAAAACTATAATATAACTAGCTATAATAGAAAACTCGAAACTTTAAAAAATAATCAACAAAAGATAAAACATTTTTACTCTTATATCCTTGAATTTTTAGATACACCTGTAATGAAAAATATTTCATCACAAAGACCTATAAATGTACCAAAATCACTTGTTATGAACCCTAGATATAACACTATATATAAAATGTATTTAAAAAGTATAAAAAATCGTAATACTTTAAATTTTTCCAATAAATATCAATATTATTGGAAAAGTACAGAAATACTCTATGAAATTTGGTGCTTCATAAAAATTATTAAGTCTCTAACCATGCAAGGATACACTCCAATTTCTGGATGGATTTTTGAGAATGACATTCTTTCTCAAGAGTTGCCATTTTTACATGAAAATACTACTGTAGTATTGAATAAAAACGATATACGAATTAATCTTGTATATAATAATTCCATGGAAAAAGAATATTTCTCTAACACATTAGATATCCCTGTAAAAACCTCTTCAAAACGAAATAAACCTGATATTAGATTAGACATTATCCTTCAAGAAAAATACTATGTCGGAAGCTTAATATTTGAAGTCAAATATAAAAAACTAGTTAATATACTTGATAATGATAATGGTAGGCAACGTCAACAATTACTGGCTTATAAACAAAACACTATGTCAAGTATTCTAGCATTTCCTGAAATCCTTACACGTTCTTTACAAGCTGTCTCTGCCGTCATTGCTTTGTATCCTTCCAATGAAGGAAGAAAAAAAACTGCACCTAGATATTATGAAAAAGAAGGTATTTTTTTCCACCTATTTAATCCTTCCTCTGATGAAAAAGAGCTTTCAGTAAAAATTCAAACAAGTATCGAAGAAAGAATTTCATTATTTAATCATAATCAACAAGGTATAAATTAAAAAGATGAAGAACGTCTCTTTATACAAGAGAGCGGTCTTCATCTTAAACTTTTTTCAACAATTTTGAATATATAATAAAATTATTATTTACTTTAAAATTCCAGCGATTTTTAACTTAACTTTTAAATATATAAATTCCAATAAAAAACTAATTTAATATAAGAAGTATTCAATTTCAAATATCATCATTTATGATACGGTTCCCCTTTCATAATCCGAAAACCGCGATAAATTTGTTCCACTAATACCAAACGCATTAACTGATGTGGATAAGTTAAGCGGCCAAAAGAAATTTGTTGGTTACTTCGCTGAAGGACTGAATCACTGAGACCTAAGGAGCCACCAATGACAAAGGTTAGATTACTTTTGCCACTAATCCCTAATTGTTCAATTTCTTTTGAAAATTCTTCACTAGATAATTGTTTGCCATTAATGGCTAAAACAAAGACGTATTCGTTGTCATTAATTTTTCCCAAAATACGTTGCCCTTCTTTTTCTTTGACTTGAAGCATTTCAGCGTCACTAAGTTTTTCTGGGGCTTTTTCATCTGGGACTTCAATGATTTCCATCTTGGCATAGCTATTTAAACGTTTCAGATATTCATTAATGCCTTGAATCAGGTATTTTTCTTTCAGTTTTCCGACTGTTACTAGTTTAATTTTCACCTATTCCACTACTTTCTCGTTTTCTCTTCTTTCTTATTTTAGCACGAAGTTTGGCTACTTTCCACAACGTTTCCACATACTTATACACATATACACAGAGTTATCCACAGAACAAACTAAAAAATTACTTTATTTAACAGCTTTTTCAATACAAACACATATTCGCCACTGATTTGTCCACATTATCCACATTCTGTGGATAACTTTTCTGAAAACTGTACACAGAGTTATTCCCGATTTGTTCACATTTTTCTGTGTATAACTTTTTCATTCGTATTTTTTCTGTAATTTTTCCCTAAGTTGTTCATAAAAAATTCAAAGCTATTCGATAGACTAAAGGAGTAGGAAACAGATATACTTAATATAGAAAATTCAGATGCACTTATTGGGAGGTTATTTTATGCAACGAAAAGATGTTACACCTAATTCAGATAAAAAAAGTTTATTGCAAAAATTTGGGATTGGTTTAGCTGGCGGCTTACTTGGTGGCGCCCTTATTCTAGGAGGCGCTTATTCTGGGATTATTCCCACACCCAACGGCGGAAATAATTCGGCGACGACGACATCCACTAATCACGGCGACACAAAAGTCAGCAATGTGAGTTACAATGTTTCTAGCGATGTCACAAAAGCCGTGAAAAAAGTTCAAAATTCTGTGGTTTCTGTCATTAATATGCAAAGTGCTAGCAACAATTCTTCGGCAGATGATCCTTTTGGGGGATTGTTCGGTGGGAATGAAGGTACGCAAGACTCTTCCGGCAACAATGGTAACGATTTAGAAGCAGCCAGTGAAGGTAGTGGGGTTATTTATAAGAAAGATGGTAAAACGGCTTATGTCGTGACAAATAACCACGTCGTAGATAAAGCGCAAGGATTGGAAGTTGTTTTGTCTGATGGTACCAAAGTGAAAGGCGAATTAGTCGGAACCGATGCTTACACGGATTTAGCCGTGATTAAAATTTCTTCCGACAAAGTTGATCAAGTCGCTGAGTTTGGGAATTCTAGTAAAATCACAGTCGGTGAGCCTGCTATTGCGATTGGTTCCCCTCTAGGCTCTGATTATGCTAACTCTGTCACACAAGGAATCATCTCTTCTGTGAATAGAAATATTACCAATAAAAACGAGTCTGGTGAAACCATCAATATTAATGCCATTCAAACCGATGCTGCCATTAATCCAGGAAACTCTGGTGGTCCACTAATCAATATTGAAGGACAAGTCATTGGAATTAACTCAGTAAAAATTGTGCAATCAACTAGTCAAGTGAGCGTTGAAGGGATGGGCTTTGCCATTCCAAGTAATGACGTAGTCAACATTATCAACCAATTAGAAAAAGATGGTAAAGTGACGCGGCCAGCTCTCGGGATTACGATGTCTGATTTAACAGGTATCTCTTCACAACAACAAGAACAAATTTTAAAAATTCCAGCTTCTGTAAAAACTGGCGTAGTGGTTCGTGGTGTTGAAGCAGCGACCCCTGCTGAAAAGGCTGGATTGGAAAAATACGATGTTATCACGAAAGTTGACGGCCAAGACGTAAGCTCTACTACAGATTTACAAAGCGCGCTTTACAAGAAAAAAGTTGGCGACAAAATGGAAGTGACTTATTATCGTGGTTCTAAAGAAATGAAAGCAACCATCGATTTAACCATTGATAAATCAGCTTTAACACAACAAAATAATCGCAGCAATCAATAAAAGAAAGAAACGACCTGTTGTCTGAACAACAGGTCGTTTTTTTCTTTTATTCTCCTACCGCAAATGCAGAACCAACTTCTGCATCAAAAGGCAATTCTAAGATTCCTTTTTTAGCAGGTGCATTTGGTAAACGTAATTCTTTTGCTGAACAAATCATTCCAAAACTTTCTTCCCCACGTAAAACCCCTGGCCAAATCATTAAACCATCAGGCATCATTGCGCCTGGTTTGGCCACAACTACTTTTTGTCCTGCTTTGATATTCGGTGCGCCACAAACAATTTGTAAGATTTCGCCGTTGTCTACTTCTGTTTGTGTGATAGATAAATGATCTGAATCTGGGTGTTTTTTACATGATTTGACAAAGCCGACCACAATTTTAGGGGTGTCGTCTTTTTCAAGGGTTTCTGAAAATCCCGCATCTTTAATCGCTGTATTGACTTTTTCGATTTGCTCGTCTGTTAAAGTTACTTGGCCGGTGCCATTAATGTCGCCTAGAAGCGCTGAAGCATTGAAAATATTCCAAGCTACCACTGTTTCTGGCGCCTCAACTAAACTTACACGTGCCACATCGCCGACACGTTTCACTTGGTTTTCCGCCCCTTGATCGTCCGCAACGATGGCAAGTAAGACATCGCCAACGTGTTCTTTGTTATATGCAAAAATCATTTTTGTTCCTCCTCTGTCGTTTTCCTGTCTTATCTTATCAAAAATTGACCCATTGTGCATACTTTTTTGTCGAAAAACTAAAAGACTTGGAAAATATGTCGCTACGACTTATTCTCCAAGTCCTCAATTTTGAGTGACAAGCCGCTGATCCTTTGAAAAAACAAAAGAAACGTAGGGTCAACTCTCTATTCAATCAATAACTTTTTTTACTTATTTTTCTTCAGAGTGAACAATTAAGACATCGCAAGGGGCTTGACGAATAATGTAGCTACTGACGCTTCCCATGACCACACGTTCGACTGCGTTTAATCCTGATTGTCCCACCATAATTAAATCAACATTGTATTTTTCAGGTAATTCATGACTCATGACTTCTTTGGGTGAACCAAACATGGTAACTGTTTCAACATTATGAAAATCAACGCTTTCAGCATACTTTTTACAATCGGCCATTAATTCTTCCGCAGCGGCTGTTTCTTGATCAATTAATTGATCATTTAACGTCGAATACCCCATCATTGTATACACTTGATTTTCTAAAATATTTGCAACAATGACTCGGCTTCCGTTTCGACGAGCAACCTCAATTGCACGTTCATAAGCTAAATTGGCTTGATCACTACCGTCTACGCCGACAAGAATATTTTTATACATTTGTTCTTCCATTTTCGTCACCTTCCCGATGGAGGCTGATCTAAAAGGCTTCTTTGACTAAGAAACTAGAGTCAAAAATGAATTTAGGACCCTTGCGCAGAACGCCCTTTTGTCCAGCTGATTCTCTCTTAATTTAATGGTTCCTCTGGTTCATGAAAATTAGCCTAAGCTAGTTAAAAATGCACTGATTTCTTCTTTTGTTTTTCGATCTTTATTTACTAAGCGTCCTAACTCTTGACCGTTTTCAATTACGACAAAACTCGGAATACCAAAAATATTCCACTCGGCAGCCACGTCAATAAACTGATCACGGTCGACTTCGATAAATTGAAACGCTGGAAATGCTTCTTCAATTTCAGGCATGACTGGTTTAATGAAACGACAGTCTCCGCACCAATCAGCAGTAAAGAAGAAAACATTTTTACCTTTTTCAACATAAGTTGCTAGTTCTTCTAATGAATTGGGATAAATCATTTAAACATCCTCTACTTTCCGTAAACAATTGTATTAACTGTTGATTTATCCAAGCCACGTAATGCTTGTAACAACATTTCCCGCGCTGCTTCATAATCCGCAATACTAAACATTGTTTGATGCGTATGGATGTAACGACCACAAACGCCGATGACTGTACTTGGTACACCATTATTAGTTGTGTGCGCTGCCCCAGCATCCGTTCCGCCTTTAGAAACAAAATATTGATACGGAATATTGTGTGTCGCTGCTGTATCTAATAAATATTCACGTAAGCGAGGCAATGTGATCAAACCTGGGTCGAAAATCCGTAATAACGTTCCTTCACCTAAATGACCATACGTCCCTTTTTTCGTGTGAATATCATCTGCCGCTGAACAATCCACCGCAAAGAAGATATCTGGATTAAATTTATGAACAGATGGTTTAGAACCACGTAAACCAACTTCTTCTTGTACGTTTGCTCCAGCAATTAATGTGTGGCCTAATTCTTCATTTTGTAACGTTTCCAATGCATCTAATACCAACGTACAACCATAGCGGTTATCCCATGATTTACTGATAATATTTTTGCCATTGGCTGTTTTAATCGTTTCTGTTTGTGGAACAATGGAATCCCCTGGACGAACGCCAAAGCTTTCAGCTTCTTCTTTTGAAGAGAATCCTGCATCAAATAACACATCAGAGACTTCTAATTGTTTTTGACCACTCGTACCACGCAACAAGTGTGGCGGAATAGATGAAGAAATACATGGATAGTTCCCTTTACTTGTTTTTAACGTAAAACGTTGTGCTGAAACAACATAGGGATTCCAGCCACCTAAAGGAACCACTTGGAATAAACCATTATCGTTAATTTGAGTTAACATGAAGCCAACTTCGTCCATGTGAGCTGCTACCATTACGCGTGGCGCTGCTTCCACTTTTGAACGTTTAATCCCAAAAATACCACCTAAACCATCATATTGGACATCGTCCACTAATGGGGTGATATGTTCTTTCATGTACGCGCGAATGTCGTCTTCAAATCCGCTGGTTCCTTGTAATTCAGTTAATTCCTTGATTCGTTGAAATGTTTTTTCTTCCATAGATGTATGTCCTATTGCTTTTGATTTGTTGGAAATTACGCCAACCAAGCGTCACTTTTTCTCTAAAAAGTCACTTTATCCTGTCGATAAAAATAGGTACTCCTTTCATATGATTTCACTCTTATTATAACGCAAATACTAGAAAATGCACATCGCTTTTTCTTTTTAAGCGTGACAATGAGAATGCTCTAAAAGAATGATTGAAAAACTTTTTTTATTTCTCAGCGGCCCCTTCTCTATGGTAAAATAAGAGTGATACTGACAAAAGTAATAGTAAGCAGAAACCGACCAAGGGAGGTCATACAAATGAACGAAGAAAATGAGTTGACATACTTTAAAGGCGGCTTAGCGCTAGGCGTTGGTCTTGGTTTAGTAGGCGGCATTGCCTCAACCTTGTTCTACCATAAGAAAAAAACAATCTCCGCTGATCTCGTCTTAGAAAATGTAAAAGCTGCTTTTTTAAAAGAAGGACCGATTGAAGGTTCGTGGATTGAGTTTGAAAAAAAGCCCTTGCGGAAATTCGCCATCCACTCCAAAACATATACTGGAGGAATTTGCCGCATTGAAGACGACGGCATTGTTCAATACGAATTCACTGCAGATGCCTACACAGGAACTGTCATTGACATCCAACGATTAAAAGATTAAAAAGATTGTTACAAAAGCACTTATTTGCTTTTGTAACAATCTTTTTTTCTTCTCATTTGTTTTTTGTAAAAGGGATGTTTATTTTATGTCAAAAAAATCAAATCAATGATGAATAAATACTCAAAAATCGAATGTTTTCTGTATGGAAATCACCTCAAATCTTTACTTATCAACGTTTGTCCACTTTTTTCATAAAAAAGATTAGACATTTTTTAAAAATTGATAAAAGAATAATCATTTCTAACGATTTTTTAATTTCTCCTTTTCATTTTTACATTATACTGAGAGTATTGCTAAAAATGAAAAGGAGCGTGTCAAATGAAGAAATCTGTTTTATTTACTTCATTACTTGTATTATCAAGCTTAGCTTTAGCGGCCTGCGGCGGTGGCAGTGACGATAAAGGAGCAAGCAACGGCGGCAGCGACAACCAAGTATACACAATGGTTGAATCCCAAGAAATGCCTAGTGCCGATCCGTCCCTTGCGACAGATGAAGTGAGTTTTACCACTTTAAATAATGTCTACGAAGGAATCTATCGTTTAGATAAAGACAACAAACCCGCGCCTGCTGGTGCAGCCGAAAAAGCGACTGTTTCAGAAGACGGTTTAGTTTACAAAGTTAAATTACGTGAAGAATCAAAATGGTCTGATGGCAAACCAGTTACTGCTGCAGATTACGTTTACGGTTGGCAACGAACAGTGGATCCTGCCACTGCTTCAGAATATGCCTACATGTTTGAACCAGTAAAAAATGCTGAAAAAATTTCTAAAGGGGAACTACCTAAAGAAGAATTGGGCATTAAAGCAATCAATGATCATGAATTGGAAATCACTTTAGAAACAGCAACACCATATTTTGACGATTTATTGGCTTTCCCTTCTTTCTTGCCGCAACGTCAAGATATCGTTGAACGTTTTGGTAAAGATTATACAAAGAGTAGCGATAAAGCAGTCTACAATGGTCCGTTTACGCTAACTGAGTTTGATGGTCCCGGAACAGATACTAAATGGTCTCTAACTAAAAATGAAGAATATTGGGACAAAGAGACTGTCAAGTTAGATAAAGTCGCTATCAACGTGGTGAAAGAAGCCCCAACTGCCTTAAATCTTTATGAAACTGGTGAAGTGGATGATACGTATTTATCTGGCGAACTGGCCCAACAAATGCAAAACTCGCCTGACTTGGTCCAATTAAAAGCCGCTTCTTCTTTCTATTTAGAAATGAATCAAGCAGATGAAAAATCACCATTGACCAACGCAAACTTACGTCGTGCTATGTCTTATGCCATCGATCGCGATTCATTAGCTAAAAACATTTTAGCCAATGGCTCTCTTCCTTCACAAGGCTTCGTCCCTGTGGATGTCGCGAAATCACCAAAAACGGGTGAAGACTTTGTTAAAGAAGCTGGTAGCGACAAATTAGTCAAATACGACAAGAAAAAAGCTGTGGAATACTGGAACAAAGCGAAACAAGAACTTGGTGTTTCCAACTTAACGGTTGATTTAATGGTAGACGACTCTGAAGGCGCTAAAAAAATGGGCGAATATCTTCAAGGATCACTGTCTGATACTTTGGAAGGCTTAAAAGTAACTGTGACGCCTGTCCCTATGGCTGTTCGCTTAGATCGTACCTTAAAAGGGGATTTCCAAATCGCTGTTCGTGGTTGGAGTGCCGACTATTCAGACCCAATTAACTTCTTAGATTTATTAGAAAGCTCAACTTCTAATAACCGTGGACGTTACAGCAATCCTGAATACGATAAATTCATTGCTGCGTCCAAAACCACAGATGTTAACGACCCTGAAAAACGCTGGGAAGATCTAATCAACGCTGAAAAAACAGTAATTGCTGATATGGGTGTTGTGCCAATTTACCAAAAAGCAGAATCACACTTACGTGCACCAAACGTGAAAGAAATTATTTATCATCCAACAGGTGCTAAATACGACTTCAAGTGGGCGTATAAAGAATAATCACTCGATTAAATTTAGAAAAAGATTTGGAACAATAGCGATTTTGGCTATTGTTCCAAATCTTTTTTATATAATCCCGATTAAAGAACCTAACAACCCAAAAATCACAGTAAAAATAATTAAAGCAATCGGCGTGCGTCCTTTTTTCAACATAATAAAACAAAACAGCGTAAACACTAAAGGTAATAAATTGGGCATGATTGTATCAAACAATTGTGTTTGAAGGTCTAACTTAGTATCTTTCAAGCGAAAAACAAAAGTTGTCGTTAATTGTACACTCTTCGGAATCAACGCGCCCACCACGGAAATTCCTACAATTGTTGCTGAACGAGATAATTTTTTAGTACTTTCGCTTAAAACTGAAATTGCTTTGACACCCATTTTATAACCTAGATTAATTAACCCAATTTTGGCAGCCATATACGGAATATTAAATAACAACAAGAAAACAATTGGTCCTAAGATATTGCCTTCTAATGATAGTTGTGAACCAATCGCTGCTGCAATCGGTAAAACGGTTAAATAAAATAACGCATCCCCAATTCCGCCTAACGGGCCCATCAACGCTGTTTTAATCGCTTGAATGGATTTTGGTGATTCTTTTGACTCTTCCATTGCAATAATCACACCATGCATGAACGTCACCAATTGTGGATTCGTGTTCATAAATTGTAAATGATTTTCCAAAGAAAGAGCTAAGTCTTCTTTATCACGATGAATCTTTTTCAATCCTGGAATTAATGAGTAGGTCCAGCCGCCTGCTTGCATTCTTTCATAATTAAATGAAGATTGTAGCAGATACGAACGGAACATTATTTTTTTTAACTCTTTTTTTGTTATTACTTTTTCGGATATCGTATCATTATATGTTTCTTCAGATGCCATCTTCTTCAAACCCTCCATTATTATTTGATGCAGTGACTGTATTATTTCTTTGTGCGTAAAATTCATATAAAGCAATTGCGACAGCTAAACCTGCAACCGCTAATGTATCTAATCCTAAATAGGCAGCCATAACAAAACCAAAAATAAAGAACGGTACGTAGGATGTTTCCCACATCGTTTTTAATAACATGGCGAAACCTACTGCTGGCATCATCCCACCTGCAACGCTCAAGCCATGAATACTCCATTCGGGTAGAATAGAAATGAAACTAGATGCTTTATCAGCACCAAAGAAAATACATAAAAATACTACAAAAAAATAACAAATGAATAAAACGATTGGGACAAAACTAGACAATCTTTCGATGCCCCTTGTATCTGCTTTTTTTGCATAAGCATCAAATTTATGCATAATTGGTGACATCGCTGTATATAACAAGGTAATTAACGCTTGCGCTGCAACTGCGAAAGGAACAGCCAACCCTACGGTCACTTGTGGGTCAGATTTTGTGATAATTGCTAACGCTGTTCCAATAACTCCCCCAATTACTACGTTGGGTGGTTGCGCACCGCCGATTGCTACTGCACCAATCCAAACTAACTCTAGCGTTGCTCCAGTGATTAACCCTGTGTTGACATCTCCCAATATTAAACCAACAATCAGCCCTGTAACAATCGGACGATGAATATGTGTCTGTAAGACAAGCTTATCAACCCCTGCTATCCCAGCCCAAATTCCTACCAAAATTGCCTGTACTAACATTTTTTTCCTCCTATTAGACTTCGTCTACTTTTATAAACTGTTTCACCATTTACTAAGGTTTCTAGTACTTCGTATTTCTCATCAATAATTGTAAAATTACCTAAAAGCCCTAGTTTGATTTCTCCCATAGATTCGTTCACATTCAACAAACGAGCTGGATTTTTCGTGACTGAATTAATAGCAATCACTTCTGGGAGTAATGCTTTTTCAACAAGGTTGCGAACCATATTATTTAAATGGTTCGTACTTCCAGCTAACTTGCCATTGGCTAAACGGACCACATTTTGTTCATCAATAACCATTTCGATCCCTTTTTCTGGTTTTGGATAAACGCCTGGTTGACACCCTTTGGCCCAGATAGAATCTGTCACAGCAATTAAATAGTCCTTGCCTTTTAGTTTGGCTAACACACGTACTAATGAATAATCAACATGTACCCCATCAGCAATAATTTCAGCAAACGTTTCTTCACTATCCAAAGCAGCAACTACTGCGGTTGGTTTCCGGTGACTGATATCTTCCATTCCATTAAACGTATGGGTAAAACTTTTTGCACCTGCTTCGACAGCTGCCATTGCTTGTTCATAGGTCGCAGCCGTATGGCCAATTGAAATGACTACATCATGTTCATGACAATATGTAGTTAAGGCATTCTCTACATCATTTTCTGGTGCCAACGTCATTAATTTTATGTGCCCTTTTGCTAACTCTTGCCATTTTTTAAATGTCTCAACGGATGGTTTTACTAATAACTCTGGATTATGAGAGCCACGAAATTCTTCAGAAATCATTGGTCCTTCCGCATGAATCCCTATGATTTGTGCCCCGTTGGTTCCTTGGTCTTCCTCAATAAATGAACCAATCACTTCAAATGAATGTTCCAAGTCTTTTGGAAATGTTGTTGACGTTGTTGGTAAAAAAGCTGTAATCCCCTCTTCTGGAAGGTAAGCTTGCCACTCTTTGATAAATTCATGATTGGCATGACTGGCATCCCCACCATGCCAACCATGATCATGAATATCAATAAATCCTGGAAGAATGCGATTTGCTCCGTATTCTTTATCGACAGCTTTTTCATTGTACGGTAGAATTGCAACAATTCGTTGTTCTGACACTTCAACTTGAGCTGGTTGAAATTGTTCGTTAATCCATACGTTTTTACTTTGAATAATCATTCTTCCCACTTCTTCTCTTCAAAATTATTGTCCAACATTACTTTTTTATGAAAATAATGCATCTAAACTTTCTTCTGGCGTTGACGGTACACGTTGAATCGAAAGTTTAACACCTAATTCTTGTAGCTTTTTAAAGGCGTCTACATCTGCTTTATTAACGGCAACAGCGGTAGCTACTTGTTTTTTGCCTTCTTCCATATGCATATTACCAATGTTTAATTTTTCAATTGGCATACCACCTTCTACCAAGCGCAATGCATCAACAGGATTATCAACTAACAGAAAAATCTTTTGTCTTTCTGAGGCTTTATGAATGACCTCAATCGTTTTCTTAATGGAGAAAAAACGGGTTTGTACTTCTGCAGGAGCCGCCATGTTTAACAATTGTTGGCGCATTGTATCCTCAGAAATTGCATCATTTGCGACTAAAATTAAGTTGGCGCCTAAAGAACCGTTCCATTGTGTTGCGACTTGACCATGAATCAAGCGATTATCAATTCTTGTTAATAAAATATTCGGCATAGTGCTTCCTCCTCTTTTCTAATTGGTTAGATTCCGTCTGCTTCTTCTTGAGTATTTGCTTGTGGTTGTTCTAGTTTTTTATGAACAATCCCGTCTCTGGCTGAATCTGTGACCATTGAAACAAAATCTTCTACGTTCGTGCTGATTGTGCGTAATGCAAGTCCTTCAAGAACCATCGGTAAATTTGTTCCTGCTAACACTTCGACATTTGGATAATTACTTGCGACAGTCATTGAAATTCTAAACGGTGTGCCACCTAAAAGGTCAGTTAAAATGACCACTGCTGGGCACGTCTCCAGCATAGAGTCAACGGCTTTACGAATATTTGACTCTAGTTCATCAAGCCCTGTTTCGTTGAAAAAAGGGACTGCCTGAACGTTTGCTTGCTCTCCTGTAATCATACTAACTGATTGATGCATTCCAGTTGAAAATTCCCCATGCCCCGTTAAAATAAGACCTATCATTTATTCTTTCTCCCCTAACTATTTACTGAGCTTACTATATATTGGATAAGCAGAACTTATTCCTCAAAGAGTGTAACAATTCTTGTGACAATTGAGTATGCTTTCCCATGATTTTGGACGATGATTTCTATTTAAGAACATGTCCCTATACAGATACAAGGCGTCCCAACTTAAAGATGCTTTTGAAAAAATGCTCGACTACAACCGTGAGTCCAAACGAGCCAACAAATGTACCCATATACAACACAAGAATAACCAAGCTGACTGGTTGATTGGTTAAAAACGGGTGGACCAGTTTCAAGACCAATTGAAAAATAAAAACATTCGCTAAATAACTGCGATACGCATAAGTGGCTATCCATTTAACCATTGGTAAAAGACGAATCTTTTTGGCTATTCCTTGCGTTCCCAAATAAAAAACCAATCCGATAATCAGTAAACTATAGGCACTTTGAAGAGGATCCAAATAAGGTAGATCGTCCGGTGTCATCTGTGTTCCATCAAATAAATTCCCTTGGGCTGCCTGCCAAAAAATAAAAAGAAACAACAGAAATAGTGCCACTCTCGTCTTTTTCAAGAAAGTAAAAATTCCCCCCTGATACTTCGCTGCGATGACCCCGAAAATACCATAAATGAGATAACTAAGCCCTGAACGATCTATTAAGTACCAAAGAGAAGTTTCTACATATGGAAAAATCATTTTCTGGTACCAGAAGCACCAAAGGATATGCGCACCGATTGTAAAAAAAACAATTGGTAAAATCACTTTTTTGTTTTTTGTAATTCTTGTTGCCAACCAAATAAAATACGGCATAAATAATTGGAATTGCAACATCATTACGGCATACCATAGATGTGCCGCGCCATCACCACTGAGAATTTTCCCTAGAAATCCTAGGGGCGTTTCATAGGGCATTCGTTGTTGTAAACTAGGAAAAGCGTATAGATAGAGACTGGACCAGACCACATAAGGAAGCACCAATTCATAAAATTTTTCCTTTAAAAATTCAAGATACGATTCAGCTTGACTCTTTAACACCGTGTTGTAAATAATTGCAAAAATAAACATGGGTGCCGAATATTTAGACATTCGGTAAAAACTACCGATTGAATTCATTGCTTCCGTTTGCGGAGAATGTGTCAACACATATGATAAAACCGTTTGTAAAATAACTGATGCTACAGCGAAAACTTTTAAAAAATCGCTGATATTCAGATTTATTGGTTGTTCTTTACTCATGTACGTCCTCTTTCTTTCAATAATTTAGCGTGTAAGTAAGCGCTCGGATTAAGAACTTACTCACACGCTATTCACGCTTCTTTGATTTACATTGCTAGCGATTCATAATTGGCTAACAAGATGCCGCGTTCTTCAATCGCTTCTTTGACTTCTTGAGACGTTAATATTTCCACTTCACGAATTCGAGGCATACAATACCCTGATTGATTTTGTAAAATAGTATCGATAAACGCAGGATGACAATTGATTTCAAAGACCTCTCCTTCATTACAAACAACCATATCAAGCAATTGCAAGATGGTTTCAGTTGAAATCGCCTTGTCATAAAATTGGTACAACATTTCATCTGGCGTGCGAACATCCTGATATAACTCTAAATAGTCTTTTGTTTCAATACTTCTCGAGGCGTTACGTAAAGGTAATTGATATTTGCGAGCAAGTGCCAAAGCTACGCCCAATAACTTTTCATTTTTTCCATGAACGTTATGATGAGAATCAATATGATCAGGGCGTCTACCACTTTTCATAAATGAAATAATTTGAGCATCCCATTCGTTATAAACCTCTTCTAAATTGACTTTTTCTTCAAAAATCGATTGATGCCAAAAATAACCAGCTTCATCTACTAAGGAAGGAACCATTTCTCGAGGTAAAATAGGTTTTGCTTGGTTCAATGTCAATGTTAAATGGACACCAATAGCTAAAGTCGGTGCACTGATTCGAGCACTCTCCATGGCCTCTAAAAAATAAGGAGAAGTTGGTAATGCAGTTGTTGAAGTAACCACGCCACGTTTGTGTGCTTCAATGATTCCTTGCGTTACCGCTGGCGTGTAACCAAAATCATCAGCGTTGATAATTAATTTTTTATTGCTCATTTTTCCTCACTCTCTCTTCTGTTTCATGAATTTTTAGTTGTTTCTCTATTGATTGTAGCTAAGTGGCGCCTTTTTTTATAGCTAGTTTTCTGATTGAGTGCTATAATCTACAAATAAGACCATGTCCCTAAAAAAGGACATTACGTTCACGAACGACAGGAGGGATCAGCATGCTGTTTTTAACCTACGATCCACAATTAAATCCAACAGAATTAGAGATTTACAAGTATATTAGCCACAATATTGAAAAAGTTCCTTATATGACAATTCGAGAATTAGCAGATGAAATTCATTTCAGTAAAACGGCAATCTGGCGTTTTTGTCAAAAATTCGAGTGTGAAGGCTATACAGATTTTAAATTTAAATTGAAGAATTATCTAAGCGAACGAAAAAAAACAGCCCAACCAAAATCTTTAGATGAAACAATGCTGATTCATTTTTTGCAACGCTCATCAGAAGAATTATTAGAAGGACGGATTGTTCAAGCTGCGGAATTACTGGCAAAAAAAGAATTTGTTCTTTTTATTGGCGAAGGAACGTCCAAAGTCCTAGCTGAATTTGGTGAAATTTATTTTTCCAGTATCTATAATTTATCTGCTTCTGTATCCCACCTTTTTTCCCATCCCGTTAGCAAATTATCCGAAGAAACGGCTAAAAAAGTGGGCGTTATCGCCTTATCAGTTTCGGGTGAAACACAAAAAGTTCGGCAAAATATTGATTATTTTATCGAAATGGGGATTGATGTAATTGCTATTACAAATAGTGAAAAAAGCACGATTGCTCAACTTTCAACAGTCACGATCCCCTACTATATAACAACCGAGAAAAGTTCCATTGCAGACGTAACGTCCCAACTACCTGCACTATTCTTAATAGAAAAGTTGGCGAAAACTGTTTCAACGATGTTAAATGAGTGTCCATAATCACTGCAAAAAAAGGAAGGAACTAGCCATTCGTTTTGCTAGTTCCTTCCTTTTTAATTCTTCTATACTTATTTATACTGACACGTTTCTAAATGATCATTCACCAAACCCGCCGCCTGTAAAAAGGAATAGACTGTCGTGGCACCTAAAAATTTAAATCCTCGTTTTTTTAACGCTCGACTAATCTGTTGCGATAATTCCGTGGAGGCTGGAACCTCTTCTGGGTGCTGCCAGTGATTAACGATTGGTTGCTGATCGACAAAGTTCCAGAGGTAGCGATCAAAGGAGCCAAATTCTGCCTGAACTTCTTGAAAAACTTGCGCATTCGTGATGGTCGCTTGAATTTTTAAACGATGACGAATCACACCAGGATTTGCTAGTAAAGATAAAATTTTTTCCTCATCATATCGCGCAATTTTCCGATAATCAAACGCATCATAAGCTGCCCTGAGCGTTTCTCGTTTATTCAAAATAATCGCCCAGCTTAAGCCCGCTTGCATACTTTCCAAGGTCAATAACTCAAATAACTGTTGCTCTTCATGAACTGGACGTCCCCATTCATCATCATGATAGGCTTGCATCTCTTCAGTTGTATTCGTTGCCCAAGTACATCGCTCCATTGTCCTACCTCCTTTTATTTGCTAAAAAAGATGCGAACAAAGGGTACTGCCTGTTGTTCCACACCTTTTCTTATTCCTAATAAAATGCCCAGAAGTTTAACGCTTCATTCATTACTTCTTCGGCTGTAAATGTCCGTTTTGAATGGCCCTTTTCTTCTGAATCGTTTGGATCATTAATCCAGAAATCGCCTTTTTCATCCACACCACTCATCACCATAATGTGACCAGTTGTAGTGAAATAGCCCGGTTTTACAGAAATAATGACTGGATGACCTTCCTTCAAGAAAGCTGCCACTGTTTCAATATCCCCAATTTCTTGACAGTTATAGCCTTTCATTTCAGCATATGCACTAAAAATAGACCACGCCGTCCCTTGTCCTTCCATAAAGAAGTCATTTTTTGCCCAAGCTAACACATCTAGAGGAGTAACTTCTTGGTGATCCATGTATGAACCAACCATTGCAAGCGACACAATCGCACAGCCATTAATTTCGATTGTATTCGGCTTATCTACATTGCCAAATCCGTATGCGGTGTCTTTCCATTTAGCATCTGTCTGCAATTCTAACGGCAAATCCAGATGTCCATTATATTGCTTCTTTTCAATTTCTTGATTGACCTGTTGTCCATAGCTTAAAGGTTTGACTTTTTTCTCAATTTTAACTGGTGCTGGTTCTTTTGTTTTACTTGATTCAGCACTAGCTTTAACATATGAATCATCAAACCAACTTGAAAACCCACCTGATTTCATCGGCGAAAACTGCGCTAACAATCCGCCAAAGCCAAACGATACCAACAACACCGTGAGAACTTTTTTTTGGTAACCTGATGGTTTTTTTGACATACTATTCATCCTTTTCTATCTATTGACTACATCCGATAATCTTATGTATTTCTTATATGCTCACACATTATACTACTTTCTTTTTCGAAAAACAGAAACGTTGGTAAATTCTCATAATTATTGAAGGCGAACATATTTTCTTGAATTTTATCACAAAATTAGGTAAAATACAGGTAATTAGTCATTTGAGTTTTATTCTATTTTATTCGTAAAGGAGGCAGAAGAATGGATCAACATAAAGCTACCATCAAGAGCATTTCTAAACTGATTACGCTCTCTTCCCAACATTTCTTTTCGGCATTTTTAGAAGATTCTCAAGATCAAAAGAATAAAGAAAAGGAACGCAGTGCGCTTTTACAAGAGCTCCAAGTCGCTGCCGCCCAAAAATCCTTAGTGGTCTTACAATTGAAAGAAGTCCCTACAGCGCATAAATTCGAAACGGTGATCGGCTGGATTGTCTCAAAAAATATTTCGGACAATATCGTCGTTCGTTTACAAACGGATGAACAACAGTTGCGCATGATTCCTGTTGCTTCTGTCATGAAAGTCAGCACGTTAGCTAATCGTCACCAACGTCAAATTCACTAGAATATTGAAGTCTTTATAAAATAAATGGAAACCACCAACCCTGGCGATTGCAGGTTGGTGGTTTCTTTTATTTATGACTTTAGTCAAAATCCCATGAAACTTCTGACTTAGGACTCAACTTATTTCTTAGGAACAAATAATTGCGGTGCTACTTTTGCCAATAAGCCTAGAACTAGACTTACATACAAACAATTGACGACGGTACTTGTACCGTTTAGAACAAAGGAATAGAGATATGGGCTCATTCCTTCTGGTGCATACATGCCCCAAACCAATACACCCGCCCAAAAATGCCAAAACCAGCGGGCGAAGACTGCGACAACACTTCCTAAAATAATCGTACGAATGGCTGATTTTAAACGATTCGCTTGAAAATACAGTTGAATTTTTCTAGCGAATACGCCACCCATTCCTCCAAACGCAAAAGCAAAGGGATATTCAAAAATAATCTGTGGAACGGACAAGAAATTTTTCATGGCTGTGCCGAGAATAATATTTAACATGCCCCAAACAAAGCCTGCTGCAACTCCGGGAAGCAACCCACGACGAAACGAATAAAGAACTAATGGGACCATTCCCAACGATAGGTCCAAGCCACTATTGGCAAATTCAATCGGTAAAAAAGAGAGGGCCATTGCCATTGCTGCGACGACTGTTCCTTCTACCCAAATACGTAAATCCATTTTTCTAGCCAAACAAATTTCCTCCTATGTTCTGACGCTCTCAACCACTAATACATCGTTATTTTACCATAGGGACTTTAGAAAAACACGTTTGTCGAACAAGCAAAAAAATAGCTGATCAGCATTTAAGATAATCAACTCCTACTCAAACGCATGCCAGCTACTTTTTATCCATTAATCGTCCCGCTCAGTTGTCAAAATTTTACCAGAATGAGCATCGATTTTTACCTCTATTTTTTGTTGGCCCTCTTTCACTTTCACTTCCCAATAGGTGATTCCTAATTCTTTCTCTAACTTCCAATCTGTTGCCTGGCCGACTTTCGCTTCTTTTTCAGCCAAGGTTGTGGCTTGTTCTCTGGAAATGATCTTTGTTAAATCAAGTGCCTCTTCTTGCATTTTAACGCCATTTTGTTCATCGGCATCCAAGGTTTCGACTTTTTCTTTTGTGAATTCGCCTGTTTCTGCGTTCACTTCAACTTGATATTCTTTTTGCTGATCCACGCCTTCTATTTCATAAAAATAACGTCCAAAATCTGTATCTAACTGCAGACTTGTTATTTTAGCTTCTGGATATTTTTTCTCAAATGCTGTCGTTACTTTTTCTAAAGAGACAGCTACCACAGTTGCCTTCTCTGATGTCGTCGTTTCTTCTTGTTGTACGGATGAACTTGTTTCAGTAGTTGATATTACTGTTTCTTTTTGTTCATTTGTTGATGAAACATCTGTGGGTGTTTTGGATGTACAGCCAGCTACCAAAAAGAATGCCAAGCCAGTCATAGAGCCATAGAGTATTTTTTTCATTAAACAACCTTCTTTCCTTTTTATCATTTTATTATACTTGATTTCTCATCCAAATCATAGCTACAAAAAAAAAGCCCTACTTTAGTTGATAAAGTTAGAGCTCTCTCAGCCTTCATGGGCCAACATAAAAATTTCACCGAAATCATTCTCTTGTTCAATGTGCCAAATGCGTTTTTCACTATTATAGACAAGCGTTGCCAAAATTTCTTCTTTTTGGTAAGAGGTATTTTTCATCTTGCTAAGTGAATCTTCCACCAAGTAAATAGGAATCCGATATTCTTCTTTATCCACTTCCGTTTGTTGGAAGCAAAAAATAACACCTTCTTGCAAGATACCTTTCATATTTTTAAGTAATTCAGGACTTAATTTTTCGACAGGCGTATTTCGTTTAAAGAAGGCCTTTTTCTGGTTGACTTTCTCTAAAACAACACGTGTAATTTTATCAGCAAAGATTCGATAAAATTCATCAATATAACGATAATAGACACGCGTCATCTGATCTGCAAATTCAAAAAAGACAAAATCATTTTGTAGCTTATAAAAGAAAGGCGAATGCAAACTATTCTTCATGTGTCCAAAATAAAGAAGTTCCGAAATTTCTAATGGCGTTAGCTCTTTTAGCATCGTCACATCGGAAAAGTCAATCCATTTAATCTCTTCAGTCATCCAACGACGTTGTAGCGATTGAAAATAGCGATTGACGCTTTCTTCTCCGCGAATAATTTTCAAGCCTGAATGCATATCGTATTCGCCAGCTTCGGCAGAAGGATCTAATAATAGTAAGTTCTGTGGATGATGCACAATTGAACGAACAAAATCGGAATGGGTAATTCCTTTAGATAAAACCGCGTTGCTGGTTACATCTATATGTACATAAATTAAATCAAGCAAATTCCCATCTCCCCTCTACTAGCCTCCTTACCATTTTACAATATTTTCAAAAGAAAAGCTTGTTTCTTTTACTTTAAAATTCCATTACAAAATGAGGATTTTTTTGAAAAATCAATCGATTCAGTTGTTTTTTATTAAATCAAGGTCCGGCTAGCTTACCTATTCCCCAAAGAAAATAAATAGGTTTTTCAAATAAATTGTGGTAAACTTGATACATTAAAAGGAGGGAGAATATGCGCCCAAAAGAGAAAAAAAGAGGAAAAAATTGGTTAATCAACAGCTTATTAGTTTTACTATTTATCATTGGCTTGGCCTTAATTTTTAACAATCAGATACGCAGTTGGGTGGTTCAACAAAATAGCCGCTCGTACGCCGTTAGCAAGTTGAAACCAGCTGATGTGAAGAAAAATATGGCTCGTGAAACAACGTTTGACTTTGATTCAGTTGAGTCCTTGAGCACAGAAGCGGTGATGAAAGCCCAATTTGAAAACAAAAACTTACCTGTGATTGGTGCCATTGCGATACCAAGTGTCGAAATTAATTTGCCCATTTTTAAAGGATTGTCAAATGTCGCTTTATTAACTGGTGCCGGGACCATGAAAGAAGATCAAGTCATGGGGAAAAACAATTATGCCTTGGCTAGTCATCGAACGGAAGATGGCGTTTCCTTATTTTCACCTTTAGAAAGAACCAAAAAAGACGAACTCATTTATATCACTGATTTATCTACTGTTTATACATACAAAATAACTTCTGTAGAAAAAATCGAACCAACCCGTGTTGAGTTAATTGATGACGTTCCTGGTCAAAATATGATTACCTTAATTACCTGTGGCGATTTACAAGCAACGACGCGAATTGCTGTTCAAGGAACATTAGCAGCAACGACGCCTATTAAAGACGCCAACGACGATATGTTGAAGGCTTTCCAATTGGAGCAAAAAACCTTAGCCGATTGGGTGGCTTAATAAAAAAATCCTTGAAAAGTGTCAAAACTTTTCAAGGATTTTTTGCTTTATTTCATCGCTTGGCGTTCTTGCTGTTTCAAACGAGCAAAACCATAACGGATACCTGCAAACAATAAAACTAACGGAGATAAGAAGACAGAGATCATTAACCATTCACTTGTATACATACTACTAAAAGATAAATGATACGTGACAGCATACACTAGCGGCAGACTCATTATCAACAATAAATAATACAAACTCAATTCAAAAACATAGGATAAATAACTACTGTTCATCTTACTACCCTCCTGTCTCTTTTTCCCTGAACAATTTGTTAACACTATTGTACCAAGGGGAAACAGAAAGTACTATCGGACTATAGTCCTAATCTTTCAGCTGTGCTTTTATTTTTTTCAACCATTCTGAGGTACCTGCTTCCACTAAGCGGTAAGTTTCCTCAAAATCACCAGTATAATAAGGATCAGGTACGTCCATGGTTTCTTTACCAGCCACAACTTCCATAAATAAATGAATCCTCCGTTGCTCTTCTTGAGGAGCTAATGCTTTTAAATCTGCCACATTATTCGCATCCATCCCAATGATATAGTCATATTTTTTAAAATCACTTGGCTGGATTTGTGTTGCCCGCATTCCTTGATAGGAAATTCCTTGTTGCTCCAAAATTTTTCTGGTTCCCTTATGTGGCTGACTGCCAACTTCCCAGTGGCTAGTAGCTGCTGAAAATACTTGAATAATCGATTCTAAACCAGCTTTTTGGACTTTCTGACGAAAAATCGCTTCTGCCATTGGCGAACGACAAATATTGCCTAAACAAACAAATAACACAGTTACCACAACGTTTCACTCCTTCATAAGACTTTTTATCCTTCACACATTACTCATTGGCTTCTTGTTCATACAAATGATAAGCCATAAATTCTGTATCTTTCGCTAAACGGAATAATTGCGTCGCCATTTCCAAAGGAGTCTGAGGATATTCCTCAAGAATCCATTTCGTTAAGACGCCGCTACATCCATAGGAAAAGAAATTCGCATAAAATTGTTTGTCTTTATCTGTTAAATGGTTCTCAACATCGACTTGTTCAAATAATGATATAAATAAGCGATTGGTCGAAGCGGAAAAAACATTAAGAAGAACTTCTGAATCTGAGGTCACCGTTGTATAGTAAAAATGACTCTTCTCTTTAATCGCTTTTAATAACTTCAGGGCTTGTTCCTCCCAGTTTTCCAAACAAATATCTGTTTCCAAGTAAATCAATGCATCGTGACGATAAATCCAACGTAATAAATCATATTTATCTGTAAAGTGATAATAAAATGTTTGACGATTCAAGCCCACTTTTTTGGTAATATCTTGGACACTTATTTTACGAAAATCCTTTTGTTCACATAATTCTATTAAAGCTGAAGCGATTGCTTGTTTTGTATCGTGCGTTCCGCTCATGCTGATTCCTCCGCTCCTAATATGTATATACCTCTATAATTGCAAAAAAACGGCCAGATTACAATATTTTCAGATACATTTTATGCATATATTTAAAATTAAATGAATAAAAAAAGCGGCAACTAACGATTTTTGTTAGTTACCACTCCTTGTTATCAATTATTAATAGATGACTATTTAGCCTGGAAAACGCCATACAACAGCGCGGAATCCTGCTGGTGGTGCTGGTGACCAGTTAGAGTTAGAAGAAACATAACCAGAACCTCCTGGGTTGTTCGCTTCAACGATTTGGACACTTCCACCACTTACACCTGTAACTAAGACAGTATGCACGCCACCAATCCAGCTATCTGGACTATAGGCACTTTCATATTGAACAACATCGCCTGGTTGCACGTTACTCCAGCTAACTTGTGTTGCGCCAGAAGCAACATAGCCACTGTTTGGACCACCATAACCGAAGTTAATACCGCCTGCCGCTAGCCAGCGACGAACAGATACTAAACATTCGCCTGGTTGATTCCAACCTGTTGCATAAGAATTACCAACATCTGCTAAAGCTGCATTAATTGCGGCTTGTTTTCCTGAAGTCACGCCACCATTCCCTGGTTTTGCTTCATTACCTTTTTCAGGAGTCGTTGGGTTAGTTACAGGAACTTCTTTTTCTTTTTCAGGTGCTGCTGCCACAGGTGTTGTTACAACACTTTCTGTTTCAGTACTTGAAGTTGTTGTTTCTTGCGTTGTGGTACTTTCAGTAGTTGTTGATGATTCTACTGCTGGTGTTGCGGCTTTTTCTTCAGCGGCTGATGCTGCTGCCTCATTGGCTGCTTTTGTTGCTTGCGCTTGCTCTGCTGCCGCTTTTTGTGCTGCGGCTTGTGCTTGCGCTGCCGCTTGTTCTTCTGCTTTTTTAGCAGCTGCACGTTGGCGTGCTTGTTCTTCTGCTAAACGTTTTTCCGCTTCTTTTTTCTGTTTAATGAAGCCGTCTTTTTTCCCTTGTTCTTCAGAACGTTGCGCTTCTAAATCATTTTTAGCCACTTCTTGTTGAATCTTCAATGTTTTTAATGATTCTGTTTTGTCATTTAGTTCTTTTGTTGCTGCTTCTAATTCAGCAATTTGTTTTTCAACATTCTTTGTTTTCTTTTCAACAGTCGCTTTGTCTTCTTTTTGTTGTTCTAGTAATTCATTGTTGGCGCTCATCATTGTTGAGACCGCTTGAACGCGACCAATTGCATCTGCTACTGAATCTGCATCTAAGACAGCATCAATAATTGAATCACTTTGACCATTCACTTGGACATCGCGTGCTTGTTTTGTCATTTGTACTTCACGTTTTTGAATACGGACATTCAAATCAGAAATTTCACTATATAATTTAGATACTTCTGATGATAGCTTGTTCTTTTTAGCTGTTAATGTATCGATTTGTTTGGCCGTTTCAACCATATCATTTTCAATCGCGGCAACTTTTGCTTCTGCATCTGACATTTGGCTAGTTAACGCATTAATTTTTTGATCTTGTTGTTGAATCTTTGTATCGTATTCATCTGCAAATGCTGCGGATGGCAACGCTACGCTTGTTAAGGTAATGGAACATACCATTAGAGCCGATAATACACTTTTCTTCAATCTGTTGTCCTCCGAAAATCCTTTTTTGTTAAGCTTTTTTATTATTTATTAAAATTTGAATAAATTTCTCTTTTTCAACGATAGAGCAATTGTAGCATAGCTGTATGTCACTGAGATAATATGGATGTTACAGTAATATTTCAATTTTCTTCTTGTAAATGACAAAAAAAAGCTTCACTTTTTTCACAACTTTCTTCAAGGCTCCAGGGTAAGCTTCTCATCGTTTTGTTATTTAAAGAAAATAAAAAAAGCGAAAAATGCTAACAAATGAGCATTTTTCGCAAACGAACAAAATTTTCAATTTTTATTTTACGGAAAACAGTTTTTTCAGTGGATAAGATAAAATAACATACCACACCATGTTCAATAGCAATGTAGGGCCTAACACACGTGTAATAAATAAAATTGGGCTGACATCCGCTAAATGAAAGGCCACTTGAATCAGTACCGCAATCAGTTCATACAACGTGGTAAAAATGACGATCCCAAAAAAACCAGTTAGTAAATTTGTTTGAATTACTTCTTTAAATGTATACATCAACATAACCGAAATCGTCAGTGCAACTGTATAAATCCCGATAATGCCAATGTAGTAGCTATCGCAAATAAAGCCTAAAATTAATGAAGTAATTAATAAATAACGTTTAGAAAAATTAGGAACGGCAAACATCAACGCAAGTAATAGCAGATGAGAACTGGCGAAGTAAACATTACTTGTCCACGTTTCAAAAGACTTTGTTAAATGAGCATCAATTAACATTAAGAAAAACAAGAGAATAGGTGTGACGTATTTTAAATACTCTTTCCGAATCATTCGCTTTCCCCTGCCGATCTTTTCACGACCGTCACAACGGAGATACCATAGACATCCGCATAAGGTTTCACATACACTTCACGATCTAAACCAAAACTATCTGGTTTCACTTTAATAACTGTCCCTACCGCTAAATCGGCTGGGGAATTACCACCTAAGCCAGAAGTCTGAACGACATCGCCTTCTTTCAGAGTGGCATCGCCAGTTAATTGTGACACAATTAATGCATTCGTCTTATTGTCGTAATTTTTAAGTAAACCAAATGATTCGCCATTTGCGGAAGTTACTCGCACAGGGAAATGGTTCGAGTTAACATTTTTAGACGTTAGTAGTTCCACTTTTGCAGTCGTTGCATTGACTTCAATAACACGCCCCACTAACCCTTTTTGCGCCATGACCGCCATGCCCGCTTCAATGCCGTCATTGGTTCCTTTATCGATAATTAATAAGTCTTGCCAAGTATCAGGCGAACGCGTAATGACATTCGCAGTTACTTTTTCATAGTTGGCCAACGTTTCGTTCAGATTCAATTCTTGTTTTAAACTATCAATTTCGCGTTTATAGTTATTGTTTTGGACAGCTAATTCATTATAGCTATCAATTTTTTCTTTTAGACGTTCGTTTTCTTTAAACGTGTTAATTAAATTGCCCATTGAAGACAAGCCATTTTCCACCACACGAGCTGGAAAAGAAATTACACGATCCACCATACTAACGCTATTGTTGACGCCACCTTGAACGACATTGGTTTTGCCTTTTTCAGAACGTTGCGCAGCAGTTAAACTAATAATGGTTACTAAAATAATGACTAAAATTAAGGTAATGATTATATTTTTATTTGGATTAAATTTTTTCACAAAGACACCCCAGATATTCTTCAGACTGATAGTATTAATTTTACCACTAATTGACTATAAACAAAAGAGTTGGCGATCGTCTTTAGCTTTTTTTATCATTTCTTTTTTAGGGCTTGTTTTCAACGAAAAAACCAACGAAAAGAAAGGAAGCTTCCTTGGTTTTCGTTGGTTTAAAAAGAAATTATTTTTCTTTGTTTTCTTCGTTTAATAATGCTTTTCTTGACACGTTGACACGGCCTTGTTTGTCAATTTCAGTTACTTTGACAAGGACTTCGTCGCCTAATTTCACGACATCTTCAACGTTGTTCACACGTTCGTTTGCTAATTGAGAAATATGGATCAAGCCATCTTTGCCTTTAATTAGGTTAACAAACGCACCAAATTTTTCAATGCGGACAACTTTTGCTAAGTAAACTTGACCGACTTCAACTTCTTTGGTTAATTCTTCAATAATCTTGATGGCTTTTTTAATCATTTCAGCATCTGATGAAGCAATACTTACGTTACCGTCTTGATCGATATCAATCTTAACGCCGGTTTCATCAATAATGCTGTTGATTGTTTCGCCACCTTTACCAATGACATCTTTAATTTTCGCTGGTTTAATTTGAATCATTTCAATTTTCGGTGCATATTGACTTAATTCTTCACGAGGAGCAGCAATCGTTGTTGTTAATTCTTCTAGAATTTCCATCCGTGCTTTCTTCGCTTGGTCTAATGCTTCCGTTAAAATTTGTTCTGTAATTCCTTGGATTTTGATGTCCATTTGTAAAGCAGTGATTCCGTCTTTCGTTCCTGCTACTTTAAAGTCCATATCGCCAAGGTGGTCTTCTAAACCTTGAATATCTGTTAAGATTGTATAGTTTTCGCCATCACTAACAAGACCCATTGCAATACCTGCAACTGGCGCTTTAATTGGCACACCCGCATCCATTAATGCTAATGTTCCCGCGCAAATACTTGCTTGTGAAGAAGAACCATTTGATTCTAACACTTCTGCTACTAAGCGGATTGTGTAAGGGAAGTCTTCTTCTGATGGAATAATTTGTGCTAAGGCACGTTCACCTAACGCACCGTGACCGATTTCACGACGACCTGGTGAGCCCGCGCGTCCTGTTGAACCAACAGAGAATTGTGGGAAGTTATAATGATGGATGAAACGTTTGCTATCTTGGACACCCAACCCATCGATAATTTGATGTTCCCCTAAAGGCGCTAATGTACAAACGGATAAAGCTTGTGTTTGACCCCGAGTAAATAAGCCAGAACCATGCACACGTGGTAAAATACTTACTTCTGATGATAAATGACGAATTTCGTCTAATTTACGGCCATCCGGGCGAATCTTATCGATCGTGATTAACTCACGTACGACATCTTTTTCAAGATCTTCCGCAATTTGTTTCACTTCTTTTAGTAATTGCGCTTCTTCTTCGTGTTCCGCAAATTTTTCAGCGTAAACTTCTTTGACTGTATCTTTTACTTTGTCAATTTCAACTTCACGTGCTAATTTTTCTTCCGTCATTACGGCTGTTTTCATTGTATTGTAGTACGCATCAAAAATTTCTTTTTTAAGATCAGCGTCCACTTGTAATAAGTCCACGTCCATTTTTGGTTTACCTACAGCGGCAACGATTTCTTCTTGGAACGCCACTAGTTCTTTAATGGCATCAAAACCGAAAAGTAAGGCACCTAACATATCTTCTTCTGATACTTCTTTGGCACCACTTTCAACCATGTTGATGGCTTCTTTTGTTCCAGCAACAGTTAATTCAATATCTGTTTGTTCCGCTTGTTCTACCGTTGGATTTAAAACATATTCGCCATTAATACGGCCAACGTCAACACCAGCAATTGGTCCATCAAACGGAATATCTGAAATTGCTAACGCTAAGGAAGACCCAAACATTGCAGCCATTTCTGGTGTACAGTCTTGCTCCACACTCATAACGATGTTCGTAATTTGGACTTCGTTACGGAAGCCTTCTGAGAACATTGGACGAATAGGACGGTCGATTAAACGAGCGGTTAATGTCGCACGTTCACTTGGACGACCTTCACGTTTAATGAAGCCGCCAGGAATTTTTCCTACCGCATACATTTTTTCTTCATAGTTTACAGTTAATGGGAAAAAGTCTACATCTTTTGCTTCTTTAGAGGCAACAGCAGCACTTAAAACGACCGTATCGCCGTAACGTACTAAGACAGCTCCATTGGCTTGTTTGGCTAATTGGCCGATTTCTACTTCTAGTGGGCGGCCGCCCCAAGTTGTTTTAAAGACTTGTTTTTCTGTCATAATTCTTCTCCTTTACTCTTGCTCTTTGGAAAAGTCAGACGTCTACTAAACAAATGAAAAAGTAACAAGTCGTTGCTGCTCTTTCATTTGGTTAGTAGTTCCTAAAAACTTTCCAAAGAGGACCTTCAATAGTGACAATAAGATAAAAAGCGAGATTCTGATTGAACCTCGCTTTATACGTAATGATTAACGACGTAATCCTAAACGTTGGATCAATTCGCGGTAACGTTGGATGTCAGTTTTACGTAAGTAAGCTAACAAGTTACGACGGTGACCGATTTTTTTCATTAAACCACGGTAAGAATGGTGATCTTTTTTGTGTGTACGCGCATGTTCGTTCAATTGGTTAATGTCTTCAGTTAAGACAGCAATTTGTACTTCTGGAGAACCAGTATCTCCTTCATGACGTGCGTATTCTTTAATGATTTCGTTTTTTCTTTCTTGTGAAATTGCCATTTGTTCCACCTCTTTCTCTATTATTCGTCTGATCACTGAGTGAAGCGTTGGTGACTCGCTAAACCAAGTGATAGATGGTGTGTTTCCACACAAGCTTACTTTACAGGAAACACCGCTAAAATGCAAGCTTAATCTCTATTATTCGATAGTTTTTTTAAACAATCTAGCCCCTTTTTTGGTGATTTTGTGATACACTAAATGGTGGTAAACAACTGATTATTTCAGCGCATGAATAAATAAAAGAAGAATTTTTTTATGTTTCAAAGGAGGAACCATTGAATGATTACAATGAAAGATATTATTCGTGAAGGGAATCCCACACTTCGTGCTGTGGCAGAAGAAGTGCCTGTCCCTATCACTGAGGAAGACCGACAATTAGGTGAGGACATGTTGACTTTCTTAAAAAATAGTCAAGATCCAGTCAAAGCCGAAGAATTACAATTACGTGGTGGCGTTGGTTTAGCTGCACCACAATTAGATATTTCTAAACGAATTATTGCTGTCCATGTTCCTAGTAACGACCCAGAAAACGAAACGCCTTCATTAAGTACGGTGATGTACAACCCTAAAATTTTGAGCCATTCTGTGCAAGATGTATGTTTAGGTGAAGGGGAAGGCTGTTTATCTGTCGATCGGGATGTGCCTGGGTATGTCGTTCGCCATAACAAAATTACCGTCAGTTATTTTGACATGGCTGGCGAAAAACACAAAGTTCGTTTAAAAAACTACGAAGCGATT
Source organism: Enterococcus sp. DIV0294 (assembly GCF_050558155.1). Lineage (NCBI taxonomy): Bacteria > Bacillati > Bacillota > Bacilli > Lactobacillales > Enterococcaceae > Enterococcus > Enterococcus sp. DIV0294. The sequence continues at coordinate 2,480,135 of NZ_CP187889.1, forward strand.
GTGGTTCAACATGAAATTGATCATATTAATGGCATCATGTTCTACGATCATATTAACAAAGAAAATCCATTTGCTTTAAAAGAGGGCGTTTTAGTCATCGAATAAAAAAAACTAGGCCGTTTGTTTTCAGACAAACGGCCCAGTTTTTTTTAAATGGCCTTCATTTCTTTTAAGGCTTTCCAAATCCCATCATTATCATTTGTATCTGTGACCATTGTGGCCACTTTTTGAATGGAAGGACTCGCGTTGCCCATTGCGACGCCAATCCCTGCATGGCTTAACATTTCTCGGTCATTTTCGCCGTCCCCAAAGGCAATGATATTTTTTGCATCAATGCCCACACGTTTAGCTAAATACGTTAACGTAGCTGATTTTGAGCCATCTTTAGGCACAACATCTACGCTATGTTGATGCCAGCGAATAAAGCGGAATTCTGGGTATTCTTCTTCAAACGTACACTGATCTTCTGCGTCATAAAAAGCTAGCGCTTGGTAAATATCATTTTGACGATAAAAGTGTTCATCATAAGCAGGTGAATGAAAATGAAAAGAGTTCATCGCAATTTCCATTTTTTCAGCACGGTGCTGGTTGCTCTTCTTAATATCATCTAAGCCCACACAAGCAAATCCTAAGCCGCGTTGATCACTGTCTTGTGCCAAACGTTCCAACGCTTCAGCGTGCAATAAATTTTGATAATATTGCTCATGATCCACAAAAGCCGCGGCGCCATTACATAATACGTAATTAGTAAAATCTAAATCCCAAATCACCTCTTGCGCCATATAACGACTTCTGCCAGTTGCCAGCGTAACTAAGTGTCCTTGCTCCCGCAATTTTGCTAGCGCTTCTCTCGTGCTATCCAATGCTTTCTTCTCCGAATTTAACAACGTCCCATCAATATCAAATGCAAAAAGTTTTCTTTCCATCATTTCTCCTTATTCGCTCGCTTTCGCTAAATATTTACTGCCTTCTCGTTGTGCTAAAGGACTCAACACTAATTCTTTCATCAATTCCTCGACCCATTGCGGATTCGTTTTACTATATTGGCGTAATGACCAGCCAATCGCTTTTTGAATGAAGAACTCCTCTGTAGTTCTATCATAAATAATCGCCTTTTTCAACAGGTCCTGATTGGTCTTTTCTTTCAACATCAACTGTAAATTCAGCGCAACACGCCGATTCCAGAAATTTTCAGCGCCATAAAAAAGGGCAAAAATCGTTGGCAATTCAGTCAGATGCAACGCCACCCACGACCCAAAAAATTTTCGCCAAGCATCCACACTATCCCACCATGCTTTTTGTGGAACATAGGCTTTAAACGCTACGACCTCTTCTAATGAAAATCTCCGAACATTTTGAAGAGCTAAATCAATAGCGACATACTGATATTCTCGTTCTGTTTTTTGATAATAAGCCTCAATCTCTTGGCATAATTTTTCCTTTGGCCACGTATGACTTTCTTTTAAAAGTTGTTTACTTAACGCTTGACGTTCTGGGGCGGGGATGCCTGCAAAAACAAACTGGTGTTTCATATAAGCAGACATTTTTGCTGCTGTTTCTGGGTTCTTCTGAAATTGAAGTGTGTCCATTCCTTCGCTCCTTATAATAAAAAAACTATACTAAAACAGTGTACCATGTTTTAGTATAGTTGGTTGGTCAATTAATCAAAATACGTTAAGTTTTTGTTGTCTTTATCTAACCAGGCATAGCCGAGACCCATAATTAAGCCACCACCGATAAAGTTACCGATAAAGGCCCAGAACAGATTATGAACAACATTACCAGCTGTGAAAGCTTCAATTGCGCCGTTTGAAGCAAAGTAAGCTAAACTGAAGGCTGGGAAGTTGGCAATCACGTGTTCAAAACCAAGGAAAGCAAAGATAAAGATAATGAAAATAATGGCCGCGACTTTGCCGGCGTCATCTTTCATTCGCATACTCACTAATACGGCTGTATTAACTACAATATTGGCGAACATAGCTTCAACTAAAATTTGCAGGGTGGTTTTTTCTAATTTTCCAGCAATCGATGTAAAGAAGAAACTATCTTTTGGCAAATCTTGGAACGGTACTGTAAGTGATACCAAGAAGCCAAACAAGACGCCACCAATTAAATTGAATAAGATACAGGCAAATAAAATTTTTGCAGCTAAGGAAAAGTTGACTTTTTTACGATAGACCCCAACAGTCATGTACAACATATTCGAGGTACCAAGTTCGGCATTCATATATAAAATCATCACAAGTGACCAACTGAACATGAAGGCATAAAGCATTTTCCCTAAACCATGAGAAATCCCTTCTCCTTTAATTGCGATTGCAAAAGCAACGGCTGTTCCCAACGTTAAAAATAGACAAGCAAGCATTGCACGAACAGCGTAGCGGGAAAAGCTATTTGAGAATAAATTCACTTTCTTGTCGATGGATTTATCAATTTGTTCAAACAATGGTGAACCAGACTTCATTGTAAACTCCCTTTCATTCCGTTTTCAACTTATATTTTCAAAACATCTCCCCTTATTCTAATGAGGAAAAGTGTTTTTGTCTACCTTTTTTTCATATTTCACTTTAAAACCTTGACGTTTCCTATCCTATTAAGTATACTAGATTTTGTGTAAAATAATTGCAGCAGAAGAATAATAACTCGTCAACAGTTCATTGCCAAACTTGGTTCAACTGCGTAACCGCGGCTGCAAAGGCGAAGGTTGAAGAATGAACTGAACGAATATGAATTTTTCATCTAATTATTTTACTCCAAAAAAACATTTATTTATTGGAGGAATTTTTAATGTCTCGTTATACTGGACCATCATGGAAAGTATCTCGTCGTCTAGGTATCTCTTTATCAGGTACTGGTAAAGAACTAGCTCGTCGCCCTTACAAACCAGGACAACACGGACCTAACAGCCGTGGTAAAGTTTCTGAATACGGAATGCAATTAACTGAAAAACAAAAATTACGTCATATGTATGGCATGAACGAACGTCAATTCCGTACGTTGTTCATTAAAGCAAGCAAAATCAAAGAAGGTAAACACGGTGTTAACTTCATGGTTTTACTAGAACAACGCTTAGATAACGTTGTTTACCGTTTAGGTCTTGCAACTACTCGTCGTCAAGCACGTCAATTAGTTAACCATGGTCACATCACTGTAGACGGCAAACGTGTTGATATTCCATCATATCACGTTGAAGTTGGTCAAGTGATCGGTGTTCGTGAAAAATCTCAAAACATCTCAACAATTAAAGAAGCGGTTGAAGCAACTGTTGGACGTCCAGCATTCGTAAGCTTTGACACTGAAAAATTAGAAGGTAGCTTCACTCGTTTACCAGAACGTGATGAACTTTACCCAGAAATCGACGAAGCACTTGTCGTTGAATACTACAACCAAAAACTTTAAGATTTCAAAAGGTCGAACTACGGTTCTTACCTTCTTTCAAAACCTTGCCTTTCTTGGCAAGGTTTTTTTCTTTGCCCTCTTTACAAAATTGTTTACTTCCGCTAAACTATTGTTAACCAAATAAAAACAATTGGTTAACAATAGAAAGTGAGGCTTCTTATGAATAAAGCATCGTTACGCTCTTTAATTTTAGCAGCAGAATTCGCTGTGATTATTGCTGTACTTTCACAATTTACAATTCCATTGGGGATTGTCCCCTTAACTGGACAAACATTTGCCATCGGCTTAACCGCTACCGTTTTGGGCAAGCGAACGGGGACCTACGCTATTTTAATTTACTTCTTATTAGGATTAATTGGTTTACCCGTTTACGCTGGGATGTCTAGCGGGTTCGGTGTACTCTTTGGACCAACTGGCGGCTATTTAATCGGCTTTATCTTTAACGGCTTATTAACTGGTTATATTTTAGAAAAAACAACCTTTAACTATACTTGGGCCATTATCGCAAATATTGCCGGTGCCTTAGTTACCTTAGTTTTCGGCATGATTTGGTTGAAATATTCCGCAAATCTGCCGTGGCCAAACGCTTTCGCTGGCGGGTTTGCTCCGTTTATTATTCCTGGTATCATCAAGGCTGTCGCAGCTGCTTATGTTGGTATTTTAATTCGCCAACGCTTTATGAAACGTTTTTTAGCACATCTTTCTTAAGGGGAAAACTTTTTTCTTTTCCTTGTCTGTAGTACACTAAAAGGACAAAGGAGTGAAGTCCATGTCCTCATTATTAAAACGATTGGTTCAGTTGGTTTTGTTAGTCGTCGCTGTCTTGCTAATTCGACACTATGTTTTCTCCCCTGCTGCGGTGAACGGCTCTTCAATGGAACCAACACTTCATAACAACGACCGTTTATGGGTGACCTCGATTAAAAAGCCACAGCGCTTTGATATTATCGCTTTTCCCAGTCCTCGCAACGGCCAACGAGTAGCCAAACGTTTAATTGGTTTACCTGGCGAAACAGTCGAGTATCGCGATGATACCCTTTATATTAATGGTGTATCACTCAGTGAAGATTACTTAGCAAGTGCTAAACGAAATGTCTCTAAAAATGAAAATTATACCCAAGATTTTACGCTAGAGACCTTAGAAGCCACCCAATCCCTGACCGTTCCAGAAGGCATGTATTTTGTCTTGGGGGATAATCGCCCGCGCTCAGATGACAGTCGTTACTTTGGCTTTGTTAAACAAGCGAGCGTGGAAGGTGTTTTGACTTTTCGTTATTATCCATTAGATAAAATTGGCTTTCCATAAAAATAATAAACCGCCCTCAAAAAGTTAGACTTTTTGAGGGCGGTTTAGCTTTTATTCACGTATTCTTGTTAAGGTCCAGTCACAAGATTCCACGTAACCGCGGCCTTGTATTGTTGCCCTTTAACACCTTGATTGGCTGGCACTTCAAGTTTGACATTATTGAAGGTGAAGTCCAACTGGTAAACATTACTACCTGTGAATTGCTTGTTGGCAATAATACTCGTCGCCGTGTTGTTGGCTGTTAAGCTAATGGCACTCGTGGTACCGGCCGCATTTTTCAACTCGGTTGGTTGATTGTAATTGGTAAAGCTAGAGACAGGTGCCGCCCCTAATAATAAGCGGGTCGCTGTAGGCAAGCTGTGTTGTTGCTTACTTCCTGTAACGCCCACTTGGCCGAAGTCAAAGGTTGGTACACTAATGAAGCCTTCGGTCGTTGGTGTGACTACTTCTTGATCATTTGGACGAATTCTCACGAAGTTATCCACTGTACGATCTTTAATACCACCAAATACTACAACTTCTGCTTTCAAAACAGTGTTTGGTTTCCCTGTTGCGCGAGTTGTGAAAGCAATTGAAACTTTTTTGCCGATAGGAACGGCATTTGGTAAAGAAACCCCTTCTGTCCAAAGTGTACTATTTACTGGGATTGATTTTGTCGTTTCTCCTTCTGGTGTCACTTCCATAAAGGTCGGGATCGTCAGACCAGCTGACCAATTGGGCCCTTTTTTCAAGGTGAGATTTTGTAAGGGTGCTTTGCTGGTATTCGTGATCGTTGTTGTCCAGATTACATTGGTATTCGTATCGATCACTTCTTTTGGTCGAGTTAATGTGACACTAGCCGTTGGTATTTCTTCCTTATACATGGCGGTCATATCATCATTGCCATCAAAAGTGGCATTGAACGTTGGTGTTGTTGTTTTGTTCAAGGTACTTGGCTTGGTTTTCCCTTTATACCACCCTTGGAACGTATAGGTCTTGCCACCTGCAGTATACGTCGTTGGTAAAGCTTGTGCCGCTGTGTACTTGAAGGTGTTACTGTTCATTGGTACTTGGTTGCCTTGGGTGAAGCCTGTTGGTGCAGTGATTTTGGCACCGTTGGCATCGACAAAGTTTTCGGTAACTTGTTTCCGAGTGACTTTATAGTTCATAGTTTGTTTGAAGTCTTGTGTCCCATCAAAACCATGTAAAACGATCTTATTCTCTGGATTTCCTGTCGCACGAGCTACAAGTAATAATCTTGGAACAGTGTTTACTGAGCTACCGACACCAAATGTTGCTTTTATTGAAAATTTATTATCTACCCCTTTTTTAAAGGATTTATCTATCTCATTTAATTGGCCCGGACCACTATTATTAAACACTGGGTCAGTCCCCACAAAGCCCACTGGGTACTCAGAAACAGGTAATGTGGTATTCATTGTTTCAATTTTATCAATATATTTTAGTTCCGTTGTAATATTCCAGTCGTTGATTGCATAAGTACGCATATCATAAATGTCGCTAGGAACTTCATCAAAGTTTGCTGGAATGTTGACTCTTGATTGGGTTGTAATAGTATAGACATTGGCTTTATTCGTATTTTTAATACTTACTAGTGGATTCATAGCCCCCGTTGTCACATATGTCTGGTCTACCGCTTTTCTTAGTGTCTGTGTGTAGTTTCCAGAAAACGTTAACGGTTCATTGAAAGCTTGTCCTTTTTCATCGACAAATTCTGCATGGAAACCTGGGTAAACCCACGTATCTTTGGGAATTAGTTCCTCATACACCACATTCAAGTCATCATTATCATCATACGTTACTGCATAGCTTGGCGCTTTCGTAGTTGTCAAGGCACTTGGTTTGGTTTTGCCTTTGTACCAGCCTTTGAACTTGTAAGTTTTTGTGCCTACTTTGTAGGTATCTGGTAAGGTGCCTGCTTGTTTGAATGTGAAAGCATTACTGGTCATTGGTGTTTTCTTATTTTGGGTAAACCCTGTTGGCGGTGTAATGGCTACGCCACTAGTATTGACGAACTTTTCGGTGACTTGTTTACGTGTGACTACGTAATTCAGTGTTTCTCGGTACGTTGCCGTACCATCAAATCCCATTAATAGAATGTCTTTCTCTACAGAATCTGTTCTCATTATTGTTAATACACCACCAATAGTCGTAGCAAAAGCTACTGAATTTAGAGAAAAGATACTTGCACTATTTTTAGAGAATGTTTTATCCCTCTGAGACAAACCATATTTAGCGTAATTACCAAATTGAGCTGCTTCAGATGTTTGTTGCACACTGTATCTGGTCATGTTTATACTACTGGACGAGGCAACAATACTGTCGACATACTTTAGTGTGTTATCAATCTTTAATTGTTCAATTGCATAGATATTCATATGGTAACCTACTGGTAAATTTGTGAGAAAATCGTACGGCATAGGAACCGCTGCATTGACAGCTACTCGATATTGACCACCACCTGCATTAGAAGAAACAATTGGATATCTATCAGCGTATGGGCTCCATTGACTAGTTGCTGTGCGATTTGCTAATTTATAATACGTCCCTGATAACGTTAAATTTTCATTAGCGAAAGCTTTCCCTGTTTCATCCGTAAAAGCAAAGGTCATTCTCGGGTAAATCACTTGATTATTCGGTACCCAACGTGGTGAAATACTCTTTTGTAGGTCACTTTCACTACTATTTGCTGGTGCCTGTTCTGTGGTATTTGTTTTTACCTCTGGCGTTTCCGTTGATACTTCTGTTTCTGCTTGTTTCTCCGCTTCTTTCGTTTCTTCTTCCTGACTCGTGTCAGTCGTTACTTGACTATTTTGCGTACTGGTTTTCGTTGTTTCTTCCTTAACGCTACTGGCTGGTGTCTCTTCCTTGGTACTACTTTCGGCGGTCGGACTACTTTCAATCGTCACAGTTTCCGCAACTGCCGTCACGCCAGAAAAGGCATTCACTAGCAAAGAACTACATAAGCCAATAGCTGCAAGACGTTGCCATTTATTTCGCTTCATGTCGTCCCCTCTTTCTATGTACGATTCCCGCCAAACCGATTAAGGCGAAGCCGAGAATGTTCAAATTTGCCTGACTCTTGCTCCCTGTACGAGGGAGCTGCGAGCCAGTTGTGGTGGTCTGTGTCGAACCACCACTTCGTTGATCTCCTTGCGGAGGACCAGCTGGTTCCTTGGGATCGGCAGCTGGCGCATCTGTTTTCGGTGGGGGATCTTTAGGAGCGGGTGTTGTCGGATTTTGGTAAAATTCAATCCCCACCGAACTAGAACCACCATCAGACGCTTCAACATTTATAAAAAAACTAGGGGAAAATAGTAGACACGCAATCATTAAATAACGCTTTTTTTTCATTTAAAAACCTCCTTTTGCATTTAAATATCTCTCACAACCTATTTTCATAGCTCTATAATAGCAAAAAAAAGACTCTTCAAAACAACAGTTTTTTCCAGTTGATAACCCTTATTTTAACAAGTCCCTTATATATCGTGTCTTTTACGCTACGTTATTTAAAGGAAATAAGGGAAATAAGGGAAAACAGTAAAAACTATCCCCTTTTTTAAAAAAAAGCATCTTTAATTTCTTAAATTTTTACTAGCCAAACCCCATAAAAGCTCACAATGTTAGTGTTCAAAACTAACATTGTGAGCTTTTCTCATTTTTGACGATTGGATAATTCGATAAAATAACACTAAAACACAAAATAACTGTCTGTTTCTCTTATTGGGCAACAGCTAATTGATACAATGGCAGGAGTTGTTGATAGGTTGCCAACATATAAGCTCGTGCTTTTTCAGGGTTTTGCCACAAGGCACTATCTTTGGGAATGATACGCCCAATTTCAAACTCACCTTTTTTTACATCTCTAAAACGAGTTAAGGCTTTTTCTAAATCCGTTTCTGGCAGCGGAGTAATTTGAGGAACCGTATGATCCAAGGAAACATACGTATCTTCTGGTAACGCTTGGAATAATTGCTGATTCTCTAAAAAGGCTTGCGCAATCTGCTTTTCATTTTTAGGATTATCAATGAATGACAACCACATAAACACATAGTCGCCCCAAATGCCTAATTGAAAATGCGGCTGCATTTTATAACCGCGCTTATTCGGACTGAGTGCGGACCAAGTATTTTCTGGTGGATACACGGTGCGACGGCGATGTTGCGCAATATGGACAAACAACTCCGTTCCTAGTTCAGGCGCTAGTTGTTCGGCAAAATACGTGTCTAATTCTTGAAAAATCGGTTGAATTTGCGCACGGATAACCGCCATTCGTTCATCTAATCCAGCAACTTCAAAGGCTGCGAATTCTTTTTCTGTAAACATCAACATTTCTCTAATTCCTCTCTCAACTTGTCTTCCGCTTCTATTTTTGTCGATTTTGCCATGTTTCCAGTGTCATCCCACGATAAACATCTGTGACAATTTTCCCTTTACTAATTCGGGCATTGGGCAGTGTTCCTTCGTAGGTAAAACCAATTTTCTCCATGACACGACCAGAAGCTGGATTGTCTTGATCATGTAAAGCAAAGATTCTCATGAGTTTCATTTTTGCAAAACCCAGTTCAACTAACGCCGTCGCGGCTTCAGGCATGTAGCCATTGCCCCAAAAGGCACGGTTCAAGACATAGCCTAATTCTCCAACATTATTGGTTTCATTGACCCGCAAATCAATCGTGCCAATCATTTTGCCCGTTTCTTTCACTTCAATCCCATATTTTCCTAAAGGTTCCCCCATAAAATATTTAGCAATGTTTTGTCGTGTTTCAGCGATTGTTTGGTTTTTCAAGAACACATAGCGGACCGTTTCCTCATCTGAAGCATATTCGTACATATCTTCTGCATCGGCTAATGTGACAGGTCTTAAAATCAAGCGTTCGGTTTCAATTCGTTGGTTTTCTGCAAAAATCAATGGATAATTCATGAGCAAAACTCCCTACTTTTCTACATACTTTACAGAAAAACAGCGAAACACGCAAGGAAAATCGGCATTTTCCTCGCGTGTTTCTTTAATTAGCGTTTAAGCGAATGATGGCAATGATCGTTTGAACAGCTTTGGCCATTGATTCAACGGTAATAAATTCATATTGCCCGTGAAAATTTTCGCCTCCTGTAAATAGATTAGGCGTGGGAATGCCCATGAAAGAAATCTTAGAACCATCTGTCCCGCCACGAAATGGTGTGATGATTGGTTCAATGTCACAACTTTCCATTGCTTGGACGGCCAATTCTACAGGCGTCCAATCTTTTTCGACGATTTCCTTCATATTATAGTATTGGTCTTGGAAAGTAATTGTTAGTCTGGGTTTATCCGCCAGCGCATTTAAACGTTGGACTTGTTTTTCCAAAAATTGCTTTCTCGCTTGAAAGTTTTCTCGATCATGATCCCGAATGATATAGACAAGTTCTGCTTTTTCAATACTTCCTGTAAATTTATTGAGTAAATAAAATCCTTCATTTCCACGTGTTTGTTCTGGTACTTCCTTTTGCGGCAGTGATTGATCAAGTTGTTCGCCTAATTTAATGGCATTTACTAACGAACCATAGGCCGTTCCCGGATGGACACTGGTTCCCTCAATTGTTATCACAGCTTGGGCAGCGTTAAACGTTTCATACTCGAAATGCCCCACGCGGCCACTGTCAATCGTATACGCAAAAGCGACTGGGAAGTTCGGCGCATCAAATTGATCGGCCCCGCGTCCAATCTCTTCATCTGGACCGAAGGCGAGCCAAACATCCCCCCGCGCTACTTCTGGATGTGCCAAAAAATACTCAACAGCAGCTAATATCTCGACAATTCCCGCTTTGTCATCTGCTCCTAAAAGTGTGGTTCCGTCTGTAGTAATCAACGTTTCCCCTTGATACTCTTTTAAATTGGGAAATTCAGCAACTGATAAAACGATGCCTTGTTCTTGATTCAAGAGGACATCTTGATCATCATAATTAGTGATGACTTGGGGACGGATATTTTCTGCTGGAAAATCCGCCGTATCCAGATGTGCAATCAACCCGATGCTCTTCGCTGCAGGTTGGTTACCAGGCAACCGTGCCGTTAAAAAGCCGTTTTGTTCGTTATAATGCACATCGGCCAAGCCTAATTCATGAAGTTCTGTTTCAATCATTTTGGCTAAAACCACTTGACCGACCGTCGTCGGTGTGGTTTGACTGTTGGCATCTGAACGGGTGTTAACTTTCACGTAAGTTAAAAATCGTTCGACTAATTTTTCCATTTTTTACTCCTTCTTCCTGAATCATTTTGTTAAATAGGCATTGCGCAAGTGGAAATAATCCCCATACAAGTGATAACTAATGCCTTTCAATTTAGGATTGATTAGATAATTTGAGGCACTTTGATACAGCGGTACTTGGGCAGCATCTTGGTTCAACAAGATGTCTTCCGCTTCTTTGTATTCTGCAAACTGTTTCTCTGGATTATTGGCATTAATCGTTCGTGCATCTTCTACTAGTTGGTCGTATTTGGCATTATGATAATTGCCATAATTGTAACTTGATTCTCCCGCATATAAGTTAAAGTAAGAGTCTAATTCACTACTGCCGGCAATCCATCCTGAAAGAGACAACTCATAATTTTTTTCACGTCGCGATTGATTCACATTATTACTTGGTTGCGATGAAATGGTAATTTCTAAACCTGGCAGATTTTCTTGTAACTGACTTTGAACATATTCAGCAATTCGTTTTCCTTGATCTGTATCTGCCGCCAGCAATGAAAGTTTCACTTTTTTACCGACATCCGCTTGGGCTTTCGTCCATTCAGCTTGGGCTTTTTTGACGTCATTTTTCAAATATTCGCCACTGTAAGCTCGGAAATCTTCATCTGTTTCTGGATTCGCATAAAGTTTACTTGGAATTAATCCGTTGAGGGGTTTTGACCCATCGTTTAAGACACTTTGTGTTAAGGCTTCTTTATCTATTGCTTGGCCAATCGCTTTTCGTAAATGAACATTTGCTAATGGCGTTCCTTCTTTTTTGTTGAAATCTAAGAAGTAGTTGGCCACATCTGGATGACTGACATAGCCTGGGTCCTCTTGATATTGTTGAACATATTGTCCGTTAATGCGAACTAAGTCTAGTTCATTCGCTTGATATAAGTTAATCCCAGTATTATCTTCTTTGATTGTGCTAACCGCAACTTCTTCCAGTTTCACTTGATCCGCATCATAGTATTCTGGATTTTTTTTCAATGTCCAAGTATCTGAAGTCGCATCCCAATTGGCTAGCGTAAATGGCCCGCTATAAAGTAAATGTTCACTATCCAAGGCGTAATCTTTACCTTGCGCTTCGACAAATTTTTGATTTTGTGGCGCTAACCAAGCAATCGAAACGACTGCTAAGAAGGAAGGTTGGGCCTGTTTTAATTCAACAATAAATTCTTTGTCATTAGGGGCTGAAATCCCTAATTCATCGACTGACTTTTCACCGTTGCGTATTTCAAAACTATTTTTAACACTGTCTAGTAAATAAGCATTCGGTCCAATCGTCGCTGGTGTCACCAGTTTTTTCCAAGAATAAACAAAATCTTGGGCCGTGATTGGCTCGCCGTTGCTCCACTTAATCCCCTCCCGCAAGGTAAAGTGGTACTTGCGCCCATCGTCACTAATCTTGACATCTTTAGCTAGAGCTGGCACCGTGGCACTATCATCATCAAACCGATAAAGGCCTTCAAATAAATGTTGTGCCATTGTAAAGGTATTTTTATCTGTTGTTTGTGTTGTATCCAATGTTGAGATTGGTGCAGGTGAACTAATACTGATTTTTTGTTCAGCTGCTAAATTTCCCGAATCTACTTTCTCTGCCGCTTCTTTGGTTCCGCCACATGCGGCTAAAAGAAACCCTGTTGCAATCAAACCTACTACTTTTTTCCCCAATTTCATGTTGTTGCCCCCTCATATTTTTTAAACAAATAAAAAAAGCATTCGTCCTAAAAAGGACGAATGCTTATGCAATCGCGGTACCACCTTTGTTGATCTCTTCGCTAAAAAAGATCCGCTCGTTTCCAGTACAATCATACTGTAGCGCTATAACAGGCGCACCTGAATTGGTTTAAGCGAACGGCTTCAACCAACCTGTTCAAAGGCCATTTTCCCCTTTAACGTCACTACCTCTTCTCACCAAACGAGGCTCTCTGCAAGCTATTTTAAAAAGTACTTTCCTTCTCATCACATTTTGTTCTTTTATTTGTTTCATCAATCATACTGATTTACGGATAGTTTAGCAAACATTTTCGAGGCCGTCAACCACATTTTTAATTTAAAACTTTTTTGTTTTTCATCAAAAAAAGAAAAGAGGTTTCAATTCCTCTTTTCTAAGACAATTTTACTCTAATCCTTTTTTAACATCTTCTATCATCAAATGCATTGATTCTAATCCACCACCGCTTAGATACCAAACATCTGGTTGAAGCATAATGACTTTATCATTTTTACCAGCATCGGTTTTTTGAATCAATTCGTTTGCAGCGACGTTATCTTTTGAATCGTCGCCACCAATTGCTTTGGTGCGATCTACCACAAAGAGAATCCCAGGATTTTTTTCTAAAACATATTCGTAAGAAACACTTTGCCCATGAGTGGAAGCTTCAATCTTATCGTCTGCTGCTTTGAAGCCAAATGTATCATGAATTAAACCGAAACGAGAGCCTTTTCCGTAAGCGGAAAGTTGTCCTTCGTTAACTAACACAACAAGCGCATTATTCGCGCTAGCTTCTGCTTGTTTTTTCACGTCAGCAATTTCTTTTTCTAAGCCAGTTATTTTTTCTTTAGCTACCTCTTCTTTATCAAAAATAGTGCCTAACGTTTCGATATTTTGTTTCGTTGATGCCCAAGGATTTTTGGCATCTACAGCTAAGTAAATGGTTGGCGCAATGGCTTTTAATTGTTCTTGATAATCTTGTTGACGACCAGAAATAATAATTAAGTCTGGTTTTAGTTGATTGATTTTTTCTAAATCTGGTTCTTTAATGCCGCCTGCTGATTCAACTTTTTGGTATTTTTCCAAATACGCAGGGATATTTTTGGTTGGCGCACCTATCACGCGGTCACCAACACCTAGTGCATCCATTGTATCCAAGGAACCATTATCAAAAACAACGACTTTCTGAGGATTTTTGGGAACGGTTAATTGACCATTGGTGTCTTTGACTGTGACTTCCGTTTTAGCTGTTGTTTCTTTTGTTGCAGAATCTGCTGTTTTTTTATTTGTTTGACAAGCACTTAACATTAACAGTCCCATCATTGAAACTGCCATCATTGCTAAAAATTTCTTTTTCATTCTTTTCCTCCAAAAACGTTATTTTTAAATTGCCCGATTTAGTGATAAAGACAAAAGCGTTTTCCTTCAATTTCACAAATCCGGATATTCATTTCATAAAGATCATTTAAAATACTTGTTTGAATAACTTCTTCTGTTGCGCCATGTGCATAGAGCTTTCCGCCTTTCATGGCGACAATTTCATCTGCATAGCTTGCGGCAAAATTAATATCATGTAGAACAATCAGAATCGTTTTTCCTAGTTCATCCACTAAGCGTTTAAGAATCTGCATCATTTGAACCGCATAATTCATGTCGAGGTTATTTAAGGGCTCATCCAATAAAATATAATCGGTATCTTGGGCTAAAATCATGGCAATATACGCCCGTTGTAATTGGCCCCCAGAAAGGGTATCAATGTATTCTTCTGCCATTTCAGTTAAGCCCAATTGTTCCAGCGCTTCTGTTACTTTTTCATGGTCAGCGCTTTTTAAGCGACCTTTGGAATAAGGAAAACGACCAAAATTGACCAGTTCTCGCACAGTTAATTTAAGTTGTACACCGTTGGCTTGTTTTAAAAGGGCAATTTTTTGTGAAAAAGCCGATTGCTTCCAGGTTTTTACTTCTTGCTTGTCCAGATAAATTTCCCCGGTATCTTTGGGAATTAAGCGACTCATCATGGCTAGCAGCGTGCTTTTCCCAGCGCCATTTGGCCCAATAAAGGCCGTTAATTTGCCTTCAGAAATAGGTAAATCAATGTCTGAAACGACAAATTTATCGCCATATTTTTTTGATACATCACTCATCTGGATCATGTGCGTTGCTTCCTTTCTGCAATAATTTTCCATATAAAATAAACGCCCCCAACAAATTGAATCACCACACTGAGCGGGGTATTCAAATGAAAGACCTGTTCAACCATCAATTGACCAAACACCAGTAAAAAGACTGCTATTAAACTCCCTGCCACAAACAGTTCTCGGTGGCGATAGGTTTTCATGAATTGATAACTCATATTGGCCACGATAAAACCTAAAAATGTAATCGGTCCCACTAATGCTGTTGATAAGCCGACCAGACTACTGATCAAACACAACAACACTAATTGAAACTGATTCACAGCAATCCCCAAATTCTGTGCTTGATGGTTCCCTAAATGTAAAACGTCTAAACGGTAACTTTCCCGCCAAAGTATCCCACAAATCATGAGTACCGCCACACCAACGAAAACGAGATACTGACTATTGACGTTACCAAAACTGGCAAACAACTTTCCTTGGAGTAAGTCGTATTCGTTAGGATCCATAATCACTTGTAAAAACGTACTAATACTACTGAAAAAAGTACCTAAGATCATGCCAATCATCAATAATAAAAATAAATCGGATTGATTTTTGCGTAATAGAAAATACGATAAACTAGTACTTAAAAACACCATTAAAAAGACGTTCATCAAAAACGAGCCAAGACTTACTTGACCTAACGCTTGTGCGCCTCCTAAAAGAAAAAATAACACCGTCTGCACAAAGACGTACAAGGAATCCATCCCTAAAATGTTTGGCGTTAGGAAATGATTTTGCGTGACTGTTTGAAAACTAATAGTTGAAAAAGCCGCAGCGATTCCGACAAAAATAAAAGCCAATAACTTTTTGCCTCGTAACGCCAAAGCAAAGGACCAATTGCCATACGTGTTATAAGTTAAATAACAAAGGCTCACAATTACTACGGCAGCTAAAAGCAAAAGTAATGAAAGCCATTTTTTTAAAGGCCGTTTCATCGTTTGCGCCCCCTTAGTAATAATAAAATGAACAAAATGCTCCCTAATGTTCCGACAACCACGCTGACAGGAATTTCATAGGGGGCAATCAATACTCGTGCTAAAATATCACAGATTAACAAGAACAAACTCCCGCAAATCCCAGTTAACCACAAGGTATTTTTCATATGATCGCCATAACGTAAAGACACGAGATTAGGAATCACAACCCCTAAAAACGGAATATTCCCCACCATCAATAAAACGATGGCACTTGCTAAAGCAACCAGCGTCAAACCTAAAAACTGAATTCGCTGGTAATGGACGCCAAGACTATTTGCAAATGCTTCACCCATACCAACGACAGTGAAATGATAAGCAAATAAATAAATAACAAACCACAAAGGAATCATTAAGAATAACCATTCATAATTCCCTTTCATAACTGTGGAAAAATTTCCTTGTAACCAAGCAGACATATTTTGAACCAATTGGTATTGATAGGCAAAAAATGTGGCAATTGAGCCTAGAATGTTACCAAACATCACGCCCACCAAAGGGACCATCACTTGATTCTTACTTGGTAATAATCGAATGAGCGCTAAGAATAATAAGGTCCCGCTTAGCGCAAAAATAAAAGCAATTGCCGTTCGATAGAGAAACGGAGCTGTTGGGAAAAATAACATTGCAACTAAAATACCCAACCTTGCACTATCGGTTGTTCCAGCGACACTAGGAGCGACAAATTTATTTTGTGTGAGTTGCTGCATAATCAATCCAGAAATACTCATCGTACTACCAGCAATGATTAAACTCAACGTGCGGGGAACACGGGTGGTAAATAAAACAAATTGTTGCTGCGCATCTAATTGAAACAACTGAGAAAGTGCAATGTCCTTCACCCCTATCACTAATGACAATAAACTGAAAAGTAATAGTAGAACAAACAAACCAATCTTTTTCATGAGAAAACTCCATTTTTATTTAATTGAGAATGATTCTCATTCTTAGTTACAGTGTATGAGAAAACCATCACAAATGCAACCACTTTTTTTCCTTTATTAAAAACTTCTTCTCAAGCCGACTGACCAACGACTTATCTAAGATATGCTATAATGGAGGGAAACGTTAGGAAAGGAGTGTTACTGAATGGCGAATGATGACTTACAACAACGTATGGATAAAGGAATGTACGGTACGCCCCTCGTTAATCCTGAAGAACAACACAAATACATGGGCACATTTCGTGAACGCTGCCGTCTCTCCATGACCGTCGCTGAAATGAAAGATGCACAGAACCAAAAACATTTATTAGAAGAATTAGCGAAGCATCCTGAAGTTACAGTACTTTTAAATGGCGAAATCTCTTCTGACCTGCAAAGTACCTATATTAAATTATTAAATCAGCATGGCGCAACCTTTAAGATTGTTAACAATTTTGTGGAGAACAACCCTGACTCTCTCGGCTTACTGTTAGCTGAAAAACACGCAGTCGATGAACCTGTGATTGACGTTACAGAAAAATATCCTCAAGCAACAGAAACGCCAAAAGAAGAGCCAACAGCTAAAAAAGGCTTTTGGCAAAAACTATTTCACTCATAAAAAGATCAAGAAAATTTATGAGTCATTGGATTGTTTAAACATAAGTTATGAGCGCTTCCATTTATAATAGAATTGTGCTATTATAAAGATGAAAAAGAGAGGTATACGGGTACATACCTCTCCTTTATACCAGCGCCAGTTATAAGAACTGGTGGCTTACTGAGTTAAGTTTTTATTACTGTTTAACCGTTCGGCCTGTCAAGCTTATGAACGGTTATTTTTTATCGTTTTTCGTTGCTTCAAGGATACCGAAAATCAGTAACGCAACAAGGGTTGCAAAACTAATCATCAATTCCAATGTCGCTTCGATTGACAAAAAAAATGCTCCTTTCGTTAAAGTGCATCGGATACACATAGGCATCACCTGCCTCTCTAACTCAGAGCCACCGTCATACAACTTTCATTGGTAATAGTTTTAGTATAACCTATTGGGTTCACCAAGAAAACGTTTTTATAAAGAATACCGCCAAAAAATCTATTATGAATTTTTTGGCGGTATTCTTTTTTTATTGAACCACTTCTGGGTATAAAAGTTTTAAAACGTCCATTGTCAAGCGTCTACCCTGTCCAGCGTAAGGATACACATGCATGTGCATGGCTGGATTAAAGTTCGCTTCGATAATCCCGTACGTTAAGCTATCACGCGTGCCTTTTACGTCTTTGTCAGGAATGATTAAATCAATACCGCAAATTTTGGCTCCTAAAGCAGCTACGGCCTCAATGGCGATTTGTTTATAACTATCATCAATGACATCGGTCATATCAATCGAATCCCCGCCCGTGCTAACATTAGAATTTTCTCGCAAGTACACGATTTGCTCTTTTTCTGGCACAGAATAGATAGTTAAACCTTGTTCTTTCAACATTAGTTTTTCTAAATCATTTAACTGGATTAACTCTAGTGGTGCACGGTGATTGGTCCCCCGCAATGGATCACTATTTTTAGCGGCCACCAATTCTTCTACAGTGTGTTTGCCATCTCCGGTAACATTGGCTGGCACGCGCAACATGATGGCTTTTACATCATTATCTAACACAAAGAACCGATATTCTGTTCCAGGTAAAAACTCTTCAATTAAAACCGCTGTGTCCTCTTTAAAAGCAATCCGTAACGCTTCCGTAAAGTCTTCCAACGAAGCGCCTTCTTTAAAAATGGTAATTCCTAAACCGTAATTCGTTGATTTTGGTTTCACGACAAACGCTTTATTGGCGTAGCGTAAATGTGCTTCTTGTGCCTCAATAAAAGATGAAAATTCTTCACCGCCAGGCACATGGAACCCTGCTGCAGACAAAATTTTCTTTGTCACGGTTTTGTTTTCCATAATCAATGGTACCACGTAGTTATCTTTGCTAGTCATGTTGGCATTTTTGACGTATTCAATGTGCTCGCCATGTTGCAGTTTCAAAAATTGCTCTTGTTCATCTAAAATTTCGATTTCCAAACCTTTTTGAATCGCATCAAACAAGAAAATTTGTGTGGATAATTCCATCTCACGGAAACCAGCTAATTGATAAGGGCGTTCAAAGGCCATACTTTGATATTGGTTTCCAAAAATATTTCCCAGTTCACTGTTGGAGTTTTCTTGAATAATCGTCCACATTTTGCCAGAAACGGTGTCTTGTGGATTCCGCAGTTGTTGATAATACTTACCGACAACTTCTTTGCCTTTACGAATGCCTAGAGCATCTAACATATCAATCATTTCTGAAAAAATCCGATCGCCTTCTGCAATTAACTTAATCGTTTCATGAGGATGACCAAGAGCCACCTGTTCATTAAAAATATCGCCAGTTTTTACCCATTCATCCGCTTCTTCTTTTTCATCTGTCCACAATAAATACAACATGAAATAATGTAAGAAATCCACGGTATCTTCCACAATGCCTAAACGTGAAAAAGGATTTAAGTCTAAATTACGCAACTCGATATAGCGAATACCTGTTTTAGGCAAATCAGACATTTGTTTCCCGCCACGTAAGCGCACAGGCGCATAAAATTCTTTTTCTTCAGAAAGTAAACCATTTTCCACCATGCGATGAATATCTTCTAAATAGCGTTCCAATGAGGCATACGATACTTTCACATTGTCATGATTTCTGTAGCCATACGTACTATTCCGAATACTGCGAATAGGTTCTTGCGGTTGGTCGTCATAGACCCTAAAGTAGCCGTCTTCACTAACTGGCGAAGCCCCAAAAAGATACGTAATTAACCAACGATAACGTAAAAAGTTACGGGCAACTTTCATGTACACTTTCGTTTTAAATTGTTTGCAATCTGTCACTTCGGATTGTTCATCATATAATTGCTGAATCAGGGCTTGGTCATATTCAAAATTAAAATGAATTCCGCTGACCATTTGTTTTCGTTTGCCATACTCTTTTGCCAAATAACGACGATATAACACTGCATCATATTGATCTAATTTAGCAATTTTAATCTCTTCATCTTTTGTTGGTAATTGTGGCGGCATACTTAATGGCCACAACATTTCATCTTCTGGAATCGAACGACGAGCAACATCGTGAATGGCATCTAAAAAACGAAGCATTTCTGTGCCGCTATTTGCTACAGGCGTGATTAGTTCTAATTGTGTTTCACTAAAATCTGTTTGAATATATGGATGATAAGAACGGTTACCAAAAACCGTGGGATGATCAGTTGTCGCTAAAAGCCCTTCTCGTGTACTACGTTGGTTTTCTTTTTCTAAACCAAAACGAGCCATCAATACGTAAGGACGAACATTTTTCTTTTGCATTAATTCTCTATAATTCATCTTGTCGCCTTTCTTTCTACAAACTATCTGTTTCTCTTACTATTATATAGGAAAACGAGTAAATATGCTGTTTTTTTGAACGTTCGCTTGGGAATTTTCGAGACACTTTTAGAGAGCACCTTTTTCCGTTATACTGAAAACAACTAGTTTATAGAAAGTGGGGATTGCTCATGAAAAATCGTGCATTACTTTTAATTGACTTTCAAAAAGGCATCGAAAGTCCGACGCAGCAATTGTACCGTCTGCCAGCAGTGTTGGAAAAGGTCAATCAGCGTATTGCTGTCTACCGCCAACACCATGCGCCCATTATTTTTGTTCAACATGAAGAAACTGAACTACCTTTTGGCTCAGACTCTTGGCAACTTTTTGAAAAGCTGGATGCACAACCCACAGATTTTTTCATCCGCAAAACACATGCGAATGCCTTTTACCAAACAAATTTAAATGATTTATTGACGGAACAAGCCGTTCAAACGTTAGAAATTGCTGGCGTGCAAACCGAGTTTTGTGTGGACACTACAATTCGGATGGCTCATGGTTTAGGCTATACGTGTTTGATGACACCGAAAACCACTTCCACCTTGGATAATGGACATTTAACCGCGGCACAAATTATCCAACATCATGAAGCTATTTGGGCTGGCCGCTTTTTGACTTTTTTGCCTTCAATAAATTGAGGGCTTTTCCAAAAAATTGTTTGTTCACTATGTTTTCTTGTCGTATTTCATGTTAGTATAAGGAAAAAGTGTTCAGTTGATTAGTTGAAGATTTAGAGTGTGGGACATGAGTCGATTAGGCTTGTCTCTCATGTTCTGTCTTTTTTTATGTCATCATTCACTAAACTAATAAATAATTGGAGGTATTTTATGAACAAATTTTTTACAGCCCAACGTTTAAAAGACACCGCCTATGTAACAGTCGGTGCATTCATTTTGGCCATTTCAATCAATGCGGTCTTATTGCCAAATAAACTTGTCGCAGGCGGAGCCAATGGCATTAGTATTGTTATTAATTATGTTTTCGGGATTAGTCCCGCCATTGTTCTTTACGCCATCAATATTCCTCTTTTAGTGCTTTGTTTCTTACTTCTTGGGAAAGAGGTCGGTGTCAAAACCATTTATGGCAGTCTTATTTATCCATTTTTTGTAGGAATTACTTCAGGGATGCCTGTTTTAACACATAATATTTTTCTAGCAGCATTATTTGGCGGTATTATTACAGGTGCTGGCCTAGGCTTGGTTTTCCGTGGCAATGCTTCAACTGGTGGGACAGCAATCATTTCACAAATTGTCAATAAATACTTCAAAGTTTCCTTAGGTATTGCTATTTTATTCGTCGATGGTTTAGTCATTTTATCAGCAATGTATGCTTTTAATGCAGATATTGTGTTATTCTCTTTAATTTGTTTATTTACAATTGGTCGTGTCGTTGACATGATTCAAGTTGGTCTGGTTCGCTCGAAGAATGTGATGATTATTTCACCAAAATATGTCGCTATTCAAGAACGCTTATTACGTGAACTAGATAAAGGTGTGACCTTGGTGCCAATCGAAGGCGGTTATCGAAGCGCGAAAGGCATGCTCTTAATGACTGTCATTCGTGAAAAAGATTTTCCCCGCTTAAAAGAAGCCATTCTTGAGATTGATGAAGAAGCCTTTTTGATTTCAATGAGTGCGAGTGAAGTCTACGGAAAAGGATTTAGCTTGAAAAAAGTAGCTGATTCTTATGGCGTTGAAGCTACTAATGCCAATAATTTACAATAGTTTTTTGTAGGAAAAGAGCCGCAAAATCTGTAGAGATTTTGCGGCTCTTAATTTATACTCTATTGTTCAGTCATCTTAAAAAATTCGATTTCTTTATTCAATTCTTCGATTAATTCGTTTTCATCGGTTAATGTTAAGATTTTCATTCCTCGCTCTATTAGTACGCTATTTTTTTCACAAATTCCCATTCTAACAAAATAAACGCCTAAAAAATCATATCGTTTTAAATCTAGTGCTAGTTGTTTCATTCGAAGCAAAACATTTTCACACTCAGCCATCTTACAATTTTTCAAATAAATGGTTGATAAATTAGTCAATATAGATATTTCAAGATCTTTAATTTTAGCATATGTACTGTATTTCTTTAAAGAATACAATAACTTATCGGATATGGCTTCGATTGTTTCAAGTGGGAAATAAAACAAAATACCATTAAGTAAGCGAATCTCATTATAATACCATACATCCATTTTCTCTAATCTAGTCCAAATTTGACTAATTAGCAGTTTCGATTTGCACACATTGCTACTCATTGATTCTAATTGGAAGGCTAACTGAGCTTTTAATAGCATCTGAATATCTTTGATATAATAATCATCCGTTATTTTTAAAAATTTTTCGCATCGTTTTAGCAAGTCCTTGATATTCACTTTGTCTGTATTATTTATTAAAGAATTGAATTCTTCAATGATACACTCTCTTTCCTGGGGCTGATAAACATTACATATATACTCGAACTCAGAAAAACTCATATTTATTTGTTGTAATAAATACTCCATAGTTTGATAACTGGGCATTATTTTACAATTTTCTAATTTGGATAAGGTTGTTCTGGATAATGCTTCATGACAAATTTTTTTCTGCGAAATACCTTTAGACTCTCTTACCTCCTTATAAACTTTCCCAAAATTCCATTTCACCACCATCACTCCTTTTTATAATACTTGTGACTAAAGTGTACAAACTGATTTTTTCTTAATTTTATTTGTTAACATAATTCTAATCAAAAATTCAGAAAAATACAAATATAGACTGGAGGTGATTAAGTTTACCAATTTTTTTGATAGACAATTTCACACTTTTAGATTATTCATAGAAAGGACATCCCACCTCGATGCTTAAATTTTTATTCAGTAAAAATCGAAAGTTATTCCTTGCTACATTTCTGATGACATTACTTTTCGCTACCTACAAACCGATTTTTTCGCTACTGATTTTATTCGACTCAAATTATATTAAACAAGAACAAACTTTACCTTTTTACATCTTAGTTTGTATCAACTTAGGAATTCTATTTAGTCTTGTTTTAATTAATTTAGGATCACAAATTGTTCAACAACATTTTTTTGCCAGTTCTTTAAAAAAAATGAATAATCAAATGTACCAAGCTTTGATTCGGTTACCGCTGGCTACTTTAATAAAAAAATATCCTACAGAAAAAGTTGTTAAAATAATGACGATTGACAATCCTTTTGTGATAAAAAAATATCTAGGTGCGCTAATTAGTTTGATTTATTTTATTTGTTCATTTTCTCTAGGTTCGCTATTAATTCTGACAATTAATTGGCATATTTGGCTCTATTTATTAGCCTTAACGTTGATTTCTTTTTTTACAACGAAACATTTTGTCAAAAAAATCGCTATACATCAAAAAAAATTTAATGATTCACAAGCTAATATTGTACAAACATTGCAAGATATTTTTGAAGACTTAGCAGTATTAAAAATTTTTTCTATTGGCAAACGTCTCTTTCCTCGTTTTTCTCAAAAAAACAAAGAAGCTGAAAAACATTTTTTCAAGAATAATTTTTTCCAATCAACGATAACAGTTATTAATGATACTTGTGGGTGGTTTATTCAAATTGGTTTGTTATTAATAGGTATTTTTTTAATTCGCCAGCAAGAATTGACTTTTCCCGAACTATTAGCGATAACACAATCTGTCGAAACAATTACTACTCCTATTTTTTGGCTCTCAACTGTATTAACAGAACTTTATTCTACAAAAGAGATTCGCAAAGTCAATGATGTCTTGCTTTCCACCGAACCTGAACTTCTTCATTCTTCTATAGTTCCCAAAACAATTTTATTTAATAATGTTTTGATTACTTATGAAGAAAAAAATATTGGTCCGATTAATTTAGAATTATATTCAGGAAAAAAGTATATAATCATTGGTAAAAACGGAAGTGGAAAATCATCTTTCCTAAAATTGTTGACACAAGAGATAAATCAGTATCAAGGAAAAATATTATTGAATCAACAACAAGAATTACGCACAGTCGACTTCTCGACAATGATTGGCTATGTTTCCCAAAAAGCCAAGCTTTATGATGGGACAGTCGCAGAAAATATTACTTCTTTCAATAAACCTAATAAAGAGAAGTTACATGAAATTGGTAAAAAAGTTTTTGGTGCCGATTTTGAAATAATTTCCAATCAATCTACTGCCACAATCAGTGGTGGTGAGGCTATGTTAGTTTCCTTGGCTCGGGCGCTATATGAAAATCGTCCATTTTTATTGGTAGATGAACCAACTTCTTCAACAGATAAAGAAAATACTGAAAAAGTTTTATCCCTATTAGCTGAAAGTTCTAAAACAGTCCTTGCTGTTCTTCATCATGTAAACAATGATATTTCTAGTAAATTTGATGAAGTAATTCAAATGTAAAAGAATATACACCATTTTCAAAGTTAGACTTTTTAATCTAAGTTTGAAGAATGGCGTATATTTTTGTTTGATTATAATATTTTTTCTGTAGAGATTTTGCGGCTCTTTTTACATCTTCATCCAGACAGGTTCTAAGCTATTGCCATCCAAATCTTGCACTTCTAAGCCATACATTTGCTCTTCTGGTATTCCCATATCAACTCGGTAGCAGTTGCCTCCGTTAGCTTTGGCGGTTTCGCCAAACTGTTTTACGGCTTCGACACTCTCTAAACTAAAGGAAATTAATGCCCCACTGGTTGTTTGCGCATCAATAATTTGCTTTTCTTGGATAAATTTTCCATAAAAGTCATGGTTCAACAACATAATCCAAAATTGATCATCCCACATCATCGAACTAGCTTCCTCTGTTGAAAATTCCTCGTTCTTTTTGAATCCAAGTTTTTCATAAAATGCTGTAGAACGTTGGACATCCGCTACTGGGAAGTTAACAAAAACCATTGTGCCCATGTGATTCATCCCTTTCTTTTAATCATCTACGACAGCTAAGTGTGCGTTGCGACAAAATCAACAAGCTTGTTTGATTTATACTAGCATATTCATAAAAGAAATGTTACTAAAACGTTTTCTTAAGGTAATTCTCGATAAGCCAAGTGCTGAATGATTTCACTATGTTGTGGATAATCGTTTAACAATTCCGCTTGAGTAAATAACTCGAAGTCTTCAAACTCAAAGCCTGGTGTAACTACACAACTGACTAACGCAAATCCTGTCGCTACTGTAGAGCCAAAGATTGTGCCGGCAGGAACTGAGAACGAAAGCTGTTGTCCTTGAACTAAGTCTTTCCCTAACTGAACAGCTTGATACGTTCCATCAGGAAAAATACAGTGAACGGTTAACGGCTGACCATCGTGAAAAAACCATAATTCATCCGCTTTTAAACGATGAAAATGTGACGGACTTTCTGTATTTAATAGAAACAAAATCGCTGTATGCAACGCCCGTTCGCCTCGTTTGGTTGGAATCAATTGTTCACTTTTATTGGTTTGTTTAAAATAACCGCCCTCAGGATGCGCTTCTAATCCTAACTTCTCAATCCACATTTGTTCTGTCATCTTCTCCCTCACTCCTTCATTTTTTCAGAAACAATTTAGGAAGAACTTAGAACATCCGTCCCAATCCTAAAATAAACGGCGGGACAGGAGGTCGGGACAGAACCGTTTAGCTCCGAGAAATAAGAAGAAATTTCCGAAAATTGCTCTTTAATTTTTGGAGAATTTCGACTTATTTCCGAAGGAGTTGGTTCTGTTCCCGCCGTTTATCAGGTTTTGAGCCTGGGACAAAAATCCAAAGTGATTTTTGTCCCAGGCTCCTGTCCCACGTTCTTCCCAAACCTGTTATTTTCTACAACTAAACATCTTTTAATAAGCCTTTAAATAAGCCCATTGCGAAATCGTTGGCATTAAATGGTTCTAAATCGTTAATGCCTTCACCTAGACCAACTAATTTCACTGGCAAGTGTAATTCATTCCGAATAGCAATGACAATACCACCTTTGGCTGTTCCGTCTAGTTTGGTTAAAACTAAACCAGTGACATCGGTTGTTTCTTTGAACTGTTTGGCTTGTGTCATCGCATTTTGCCCAGTAGTTGCGTCCACGACTAAGAGTACTTCGTGAGGCGCATCTGGAATTTCTCGTTGGATGACTCGTTTGATTTTTTCTAATTCCTTCATTAAGTTGACTTTGTTTTGTAAACGACCTGCTGTATCCACTAGCAAAACATCGGCCTGTTCTGCTTTGGCACGTTCCACTGCATCGAAAACGACCGCTGCTGGATCGCCGCCAGCATTCCCACGTACAACTTCAACGCCAGCCCGTTCGCCCCAAACAACTAATTGATCGATGGCGCCCGCTCGGAACGTATCGGCAGCGGCCATTAAAACTTTCTTTCCTTCCAACTTGTATTGATGGGCTAATTTACCAATGCTGGTTGTTTTACCAACTCCATTAACACCGACAAATAAAATCACGGTTAAGCCATTTGGCTGTAAGTTAATCGCATTATTTTCATTAATTCCTGCTTCTTCATACAAATCAACCATTTTTTCAATGATGGTATTTTGAACTTGAGCTGGTTTTTTCACGTTTCGCAGTTTCACTTCTTGTCGCAAGGCTTCTGTAATTTTTAAGGATGTATCAAAGCCTACGTCTGCACCAATTAACGTTTCTTCTAATTCTTCAAAGAAATCTTCATCGACGCTTCGGAAATTAGCAAACAATTCGTTCAACCGTTGACCAAATGTTTTACGCGTTTTTTCCAAGCCTTTTTCATATTTTTCTTGGACCTGCTCTTCTTTTGACTCTTCAATTTCTTCTGAAACCTGCGTGTCTGTTGGTTCTGCCAACGGAGTCACGACACTACTTTCTTCCTCAGGCGCTTCCACAACAACTTCTTGTGTTTCCTCTGTCAGGATTTCTTCTGGCTCTTCTTCTAACGCTTCTTCTACGCCAGCTAATTTTTCCATTTCAGCGTTATCTGTTAAATCGGCTGTTTCTGTGACTTCTTCCGCTGTCGTTTCTGGCGTTGTTTGCGCCTCTTCTGCTGCGGTTTCTTTTGATTCAGCAGGCGCTGATTCATCACTAGGTGTTTCGTCTACTGTTTCTTCAACAATGTCTTGTTTTTCTTCTTCCTTTTTTTCAGCGGAAAAAGCTTTTTTAATTTTATCAAAAAATCCCATTCTTATTGTCCTCCTTCCAACGGCGTTAAAATATATTTTTCGACCGCTTTAGCAACGCCATCTTGGTCATTCGTGTCTGTGACGACATCTGCGGCTTCTTTAACTAATGGAATCGCATTTGCCATGGCGACACCTAAGCCAGCGTATTCAATCATCGGTAAATCATTTTCTTCGTCCCCTAAGGTCATGATTTCTTCTGCACGGATTCCTAAATCTTTGGCTAACAAGGAAATACCATAGGCTTTCGTAATCCCTTTTGGCATAAATTCTAATAAGTTATTTCGCGTTTTAATAATTTCAAAGCGCTCATAAAAAGAGGCCGGAATTTCCTTGATGCGTTCATTTAAATACGCTTCATCAATCGCAACAACAACTTTGTTATAAATTCGATTTGGGGTTAACTCTTCTAATTTGTAGGACTCAAAGGTTAATAATTTGTTTAGAGAACTATAAATTGAAGGATAATTTGGGGCAGAAGGCAGTTGCATCACAACCTCATCGGATAAGACATCAAACGGCATGTTGAGTGTGGTTGCTAATTGGTACAGCTCATGAATCGCTTCCAAGGGCATCAATGTTTTCTCAATAATGGCCCCTGTATCATTTTTTTGAACCAACCCGCCGTTAAAAGTAATGCTATAATCGCCTTCATCTTGTAAACCTAATTCTTCTAAGTAAGGACCAATAGCTGCCAAAGGTCGACCTGTGCAGATAACAACTTTCACGCCTGCTTGTTTCGCAGCCATCAGTGCTTGTTTATTCCGTAAAGAAATCTCTTTTTGGCTATTTAATAATGTTCCATCTAAATCAATAGCAACTAATTTTATCAAACGTTCGCTCCTCCTTGCTTCTGGCTAATTGCTTTTTTCAATTGCACCACCTTCTTTGACCTCTTCCAAGCGAACTGAAACGATTTTTGAAACCCCAGATTCTTGCATAGTCACGCCATATAAAACATCTGCGGCTTCCATTGTCCCTTTACGATGCGTCACCACAATAAACTGTGTGCCATCTTCAAATTCGCTTAAATAATGGCCAAAACGAGCAACGTTGGCTTCATCTAAAGCTGCTTCTACTTCATCTAAAATACAGAACGGAACTGGTCGAACACGAATAATTGAAAAGAGTAACGCAATCGCCGTTAATGCCCGTTCGCCTCCAGACAACAAGCTTAAATGTTGTAATTTTTTCCCTGGTGGTTGCGCCTCAATCTCAATCCCTGTATTCAAGAGATCCTCTGGGTTAGTTAGCACCAGTTCTGCCCGTCCGCCACCAAACATATTGGGAAATACCACTTTGAACTGGCCACGAATTGCTTCAAAGACTTCTTTAAACCGTTCTTTCACTTCTTGGTCCATTTCATCCATGGTTTCAAATAATTGTTCTTTCGCATTTAATAAATCATCACGTTGACTGACTAAAAATTGATGGCGTTCATCGACTTGTTCAAATTGCTCGATGGCACTTAAGTTAACAGGTCCTAACCGCTCAATTTCTTGTTTTAGGCGTTTCACTGTTTGCTGTGCTTGCGCTAAATCATCGATTGGGAAATACGCTTCATAGGCAGCTTCAAAGGTTAAGCTGTATTCTTCCTGTAAGTAACTTAATGAGCTATCTAATTGCATTTCTGCACGATTTTTTAGGACTTCGATTTGTGTTTTATCTGCTAAATACTGTTGTTGGCGTTTGTTTTCTTCCGCTAATTTTGTATCTAACTCGTCTACTTCTTCTTGCAACGCTTGTCGTTGACTGCGTGCCGTTTGTAAAGACGTTTGCAACGCTGTTTGTTTCTCCGCTAATTGCGCGACTTGTGCCGCTAAGCCTTCTTCGGTTAACTGGTGATCGCTAGAATGGCTACTTAATTGTTGTAGCTGTTGACGGATGGCCGTTTCTCGAATCAACAATTCGTCCAATTGTTCTTGTTTGTCTTGCTTTTGACGAGCAAAATGGGCACATTGTTCCGCCGCTACTGCTTGTTCTGCTTGAACTGTCGTCAAGCGTTCTTGCGCTTGGGCTTTAAAGGTTTCCATTTGGCTAGCTTCTTGTTCCACTTGTTTCATTTCAGCATCTAAACGTTCTTTCGTTGCCGTTAAGCTTGCTTGTTGCTCTGTCAATGTGGCTTTTTTCGTTTGATATTCGGTTAAGAATTGATGCAATTCCCGTGATTCATATTCAAACAGACGTTTTTCTTTTGTTAAACGAGTAATCGTTTCTGTTTGATTGGCTAATTTATTGTCAATTTCTTGTTGTTTTAAGCGATTTTGTTCACCAGCAGAGCGCAACATTTCTGCACGTTCCATGGCTGTTTTCACTTCTTGAGAGAGCGCTTGGACTTCTTGTTCTACACTTCTTAGTTGTGTTTCTAATTGAGTCATTTGTTCAGTAATTGTTTGAAGTTCTTGCGCTTGTGAAAATAGGCTTCCTTGGTTGCCACGTTTATTGGCTCCCCCAGTCATCGAACCGCCAGGATTCATCACATCGCCTTCCAATGAGACAACGCGATATTGGTAATTGACTAATTTTGCTAACTGGTTGGCACTCGTTAAATCTGCCGCTAAAATCGTGACGCCTAAGAGATTTTGAATAACGGTTTGTACTTGTTCTGGATAACGAACTAATTCACTGGCAATCCCCACGAAGCCCGGTGCACCAGCCAAACGATTCTGAACCATCGCCGATACAGAGCGCGGCTTAATGGTGGTCAATGGTAAAAAGGTTGCTCGACCACTGTGTTGTTGTTTTAAGAAGGTAATGCCTGCACGACCATCTTTCTCATTTTCCACAACAATATGTTGCGCCGCACCACCTAAGGCCGTTTCAATCGCCAACGTATATTCTTTAGGCACTTCAATTAACTCAGCCACTGCGCCAACAATCCCAGTTAATTGGTTTTTGTGACGCAATACAGCTTTCACGCCTTGATAGAAGCCAGCGTAATTTTCTTGAATTTCTTGCAAACTTTTTTGGCGTGCCTTCGCTTGTTGCACTTGATTCATCGCTTGGTACATATCATTTTGACGCTGTGCTAATCGTTCACGTTTGGCTTCAAGCATTGCTTTCAACGCAGTGTATTCTTCCAGCTGTTCTTGTAAGCCTTGTTTTGCGACTTTTTGCTCTTTTTCTAGCGTTTCTTTCATTGCAAGAGCTTCAACCATCTGTTCTTCTAGCGCTTCGTGTTTTGCTAGCGATTGTTGATTTTTAGCTGTTTCTTGTTGATATTGTCGTTCTAAATATTTTAAGTCATTGGCTGTATTGGCTTGTTCTTGCATGACTTCCACATACTGACTGCGCAATTCTTCCATTAATTCTTTAGAAGACTTACTATATTTTTCCACATCTTTCGTTGCCAAAGCCAATGCTTCTTTTAACGTCTGACGTTGTGCCGTTTTTTCTGCGATTGCTGTTTCCAGCGTCTGCAATTCTTCTCGATAACGAACAATTTTTTCGGCCGTTTCTGCCAATGTCTCTTCGTATTCGCTTGCCGTTTGGGAGGTGTGTTTGGAACGTTCAATTAAAACATTTTTTTGTCCTTCTGCTTGTTTCAACGCTTCTGTCACTTGTAATAATTGTTGTTGTTCCGTTTCAATTTGTTCATCTAAACGATTGCGCTTGCTTCGTAAACGTACCAATTTGCCTTCTAAGTCATGGACTTGCTTACTTGCGCCAGCTAACTTTTCTTCAATGGCTGTTAATTCTTGCGTTTTCGTTTCCCAAATAGCTTTTGCTTCTTGAATTTCGGTCACAGTTAAATTGACATCAATTTCGGTAAGTTCTTCTTTCAAAGCTAAATACTTTTTAGCCGCATCTGCTTGGGCGGCTAGAGGAACTAATTGGTCTTCCAACTCGTAAATGATATCTTGGACACGGCTTAAGTTGTCCTCGGTTTCAAAAAGCTTTTGTTCAGCCTTTTTCTTTCGTTGTTTGTATTTTAAAACGCCCGCTGCTTCTTCAAAAATCCCTCGACGGTCTTCAGGTTTACTATTAAAAATCGCTTCAACTTTCCCTTGCGAAATAATTGAAAAAGATTCTTTGCCTAACCCTGAATCCATAAATAAATCTTGAATGTCTTTTAAACGGCACGCTTGTTTATTAATAAAAAAGTCACTTTCGCCCGTTCGTTTTAAACGACGGGTGACACTAATCTCACTATAATCCAATGCTAAATAATGGTCGCTGTTGTCTAACGTCACGGTAACTTCCGCAATATTTAGCGGTTTACGACCTTCCGAACCGGCAAAGATAATGTCGTTCATTTTGCCACCGCGAAGGTTTTTCGCAGATTGTTCACCTAATACCCAACGAACGGCTTCCGTGATATTACTTTTCCCACTTCCATTCGGACCAACCACTGCTGTCACATCATCTTCAAATTCAATAATGGTTTTATCTGCAAATGATTTAAATCCTGTAATTTCAATTCGTTTTAAATACACGAATATTGCTCCTTCCAGCCTTACTGAGGAATACTTTTCAGTGCCCGCTCAGCGGCATCCTGTTCAGCTAACTTCTTCGATTTTCCTTGGCCTAACCCAATGAGTTCACCATTCATGTAAACTTCAGTGAAAAAGGTGCGGTCATGAGCAGGGCCTTCTTCTTTAATTAAGCGATATTCAATTGAAACATCGCCTTTGCGTTGTAAAACTTCTTGTAATTGTGTTTTGTGATCCATCTCATGTGAAAAAGCACCGGCATCAATTTTCGGAAAAATAACGTCTTCAATAAATTTCTTGGCTGCGCCAACTTTTTGGTCTAAGTAGAGGGCACCTAAAAAGGCTTCAAATAAGTCACATAATAATGATGCACGTGTTCGTCCGCCCGATGCTTCTTCTCCTTTACCTAATAAAATGTAGTTGTCGAAGTGACATTCTTTCGCAAATTTGGCTAAACTATCTTCCCGAACGATGGCTGCGCGCATCTTCGTTAATTTTCCTTCTGGAAGTTCTGGGAATTTTAAATACAAATATTGTGAAACAATTAATTCTAAAACTGCATCTCCTAAAAATTCAAGACGTTCATTATCGGATAATTTTAAATAGCGATGCTCATTCACATAGGATGAATGAGTAAAAGCTTGCTCTAATAGATTGACATCATGGAAAACAATGCCGTAACGTTCTTTTAACTCTGTTGTTAACTGATTGTCCATTCTCCACATTCCTTTACATTTATTTACACCTTGTTTCATTATACTTTTTTTTTCACTTTTTTTAAATGGTTCTATTCAGAAAAAGCCTGTTATTCACTGTGTTCTCATTATTTTTTAGAAAAAAATAAATAAATAGAGCTGCGACTGAGATAAAAGCGTTTGTTTACGTAAGAGATAGAAAGAGCGTGGGACAAAAATCACTTTGGATTTTTGCGCCACGCTCAAAAACTGATAAACGGCGGGAACAGAAGCAACTCCTTCTTATTTCTCGGAGTTAAACACTTCTGTCCCGACCTCGTTCTATCTCTATTAAATCAGCGGAACGTTGTTTAACGTTTTTCCGCAGTGACACCCACCGTTGCCCATGGATTATCTTTCGTATCAACTGCCCAAGTAAAGTCAACTACACGGTCGTTGACAGGCAAGACTTCATTTCTGTAAAGCGTTGGGATTACAAACGCTTCATCAATGGCATACTCTTGCCAATCGTAGAAGGCTTTTTTACGTTTTTCTTCATCAAATGATGCTTTTGAATCAATCGCATCAAGTAATTTAGTATTTTCTTCTGACTCAAAACGTGTATAGTTAAAGGCTGAGTTTGGACCATATAAGCCGGTTGGTGAAGGATCTGAACCT
This sequence comes from Enterococcus sp. DIV0294, assembly GCF_050558155.1. NCBI lineage: Bacteria > Bacillati > Bacillota > Bacilli > Lactobacillales > Enterococcaceae > Enterococcus > Enterococcus sp. DIV0294. Next base: position 2,513,197 of record NZ_CP187889.1, read on the forward strand.
GTGCCCCACGCGCCTTGATAGATATCTACTTCTGGGTCATCATTTTTCAATTTATCATAGAATGCTTGGAAATCAATTAAGCGTCCTGTTGTATACGTTACGTTTAAGCCAATTTCTTTCCATTGTTGGACATAGTAATCAGCAAGTGGTTGTGCAGTTTCGCCGCCTGACATTGAAGCAAACTTGATTTCTAGTGGTTTGCCTTCTTTGTCTTCGCGAATGCCATCGCCGTCTACGTCTTTATAACCAGCATCGTCTAATAATTTTTTCGCTTTGTCTAAATCAAGCGTATAGCCTTTCGCTTCGCTATCATGCAAGCTCTTGAAGACTGGTGGGATTAACGTTGTTGCCCCTGTTCTTAAGCCGTTGTAGAATTTTTGGCCGACTGCATCATTGTCAATTGCATAGCCCATGGCTTGACGTAAGCTTTTATCTGCCATTTTAGCTTTTGGATTGTATTTCACTGTATTGGTTTCTTTGTCAAACGTACCCATTTTAAAGCCAATATACGTGTAGGCTTGTTCGGGACGTCCTAAGATTTGATACCCTTCAGTATCTTTGTATGTTGGATACGTATCTGTTGGCATTGATAATGCAATATCGTATTGTTTCGCTTTCATCGCTTCTACAATGCTCGCAGAAGGAACAGATTTGAACACTAATTTATCTAATTTAGGTTTGCCACCGTAGTAATGCTCATTTGGTAGGTATTCAACAGATTCACCTGTCACAATATTACTCATGTAGTATGGTCCAATAGTCACAGGGTTTTTACGAACTGCATCGCTTGATTCCATGTCTTTAACAGCAATTCCTTCAAAGGCATGTTTTGGTAAAACTGAACCCCAAACACCGCCACCTAATTGTTGCATTCCTGGGTGAACTTCTTTATAAGTGATTTTAACTTCTTTATCATTGACTTTTTCTATGCCAGAAATGGTTGGCGATTTACCAGCATGGTAGTCTTCCATGCCAACAATATTCGTAAAGTTATCATCATAACGAATCCCTGTATAGTCTTTATGACCAATGACTTCATAAGAGAAAATCACGTCATCGGCTGTCACATCTTTACCGTCAGACCATTTCAAATTGTCACGTAATTTAATGGTCGCTGTATTGGCATCTTCATCTAATTTCAGATCCGCAGGACCCCCATCGACAATCTTAAAGTCTGCATCATTGTTAAATAATGGCTGTACTGTTGGAAGCATGTATTGTGCATCATAGTTGTCTTGATAAAATTCTTGCTGGAAAAGTCCTTGGAATTGTGTATCCATAACTACAGCGACATCTAATGTCCCGCCATCAATTGCTTTTTTATCATTTTTAACAGCGATTGGCATTTTTGAAATGTCTTCTGTTTCCGTTGCTTTATTGCCCCCGCCTTTATTGCCGCCACCACATGCAGCTAACCCGAATACTAACACAGAAGCTAACGTGATTGCACCTAAAATCCGTTTCTTGTTCATCTCTTTTCCTCCCTCATTTTTTGGCTAATTAGCCTAATCGTTGTCGTGCATCTGCTGAGCGCTTAAATGCTTGTCCAACATAGTTTATACTTAACATCAAGACTAAAATTAGAATTGATGCAGGTAACCAAACCCATTGTTTATTGACTAACACATCCCCACTGCTGGCGTAGCCAATTAAGGTTCCTAAACTTGGGACACTTTGTGGTAACCCGAAGCCTAAGAAAGTTAACGTTGTTTCGATCCCGATATTGGCCGCGAAATTAATCGTTAAGTTCGTAATAATTAATGAACTTAAATTCGGCATAATTTCTCGAAACATAATTTTAAAATCGCTTGTTCCCATTGTCTTAGAGGCACTAACGTAATCTCGGCGCCCTTCAGATAACGTTTTACTGCGGAACAACCGCGCTTTTCCAACCCAATAAAACGCACACATAATCCAAATAAAGGACCAGATACTATATTTAGGAATCACGGAAACGAACACAATAATAATTAACATAATTGGCAAAATCATAATAAAATCCACGATACGCATCAAAATATTATCAATCATGCCTCCATAATAACCGGAAATAATCCCTAAACCGACCCCGATAATAGACGTAATAATCGTAATGGCAAAACCGATTAAAATCGAGTTCCTAGCCCCGATAATCAATTGTCCTAAAACATCACGACCACCTTCATCGGCACCTAAAATGAACTTGGTGCCATTCATTGTAACGGTACCTGGTTCCGCATATTTATCTAAAATACTTACATGCATAACGGCACTTTGGTCTAACACTAACGAACCGATAAAAACGGCTAATAAGATAATGACCAAAAGGATTAAAGAAAACATCGCCATTTTTTCTTTGACGAATTCTCGCGCAATCATCCGAAAGCCCATTGGTGGAATACTTTCTTGTAAGACTTCTTCTCTTTTTTCTTCTGTCAATTCCATTTTTATCACCCTTTCTTCGTGTTTTTTCTACTGAATTCGAATTCTTGGATCAACAATACTCATTACAATATCAGAAATTAAGGTTCCGATAAGGGTTGCCAATCCCAAAATCAACACGAGAGCGGTAATAACGGAATAGTCACGTTGAATGATACTATCAATAAATAATTTTCCAATTCCTGGGAAAGCAAAAATCTTTTCAATAACGACTGATCCGGCAATCAAAGCAGTAATTTCATAACCTAATTGAGAGGCAATTGGTAATGCTGCATTTCTAAAAATGTGTCGATTAAAAATTTTATTCGTTGGCACTCCTTTTGAACGAGCAGTACGAACAAAGTCCATGTTTTTAACATCAATCACTTCACTGCGCAAATATTGAATAGTGACCGCTGTCCCTAGCAACGCTTGAGTGACCCCTGGTAAAATTAAATGCTTCAGTTTATCTAAATAATACGGCCACGTTCCCTCAGCCAAACCAACAGTCACGGTTCCACTCGTTGGGAACCAGTCTAAGCGATACCCAAAAATAAAGAGCATAATCAAGGCAAAGATGAATAATGGCACGGCAAAACTGAAGAAGTTGTAGATAACCACCATTTTGTCAAACCATGAATTTTGGTAACGGCCAGCAATTAAACCGAAAGGAATGGCGATTAAATACGTGATTATAACTGACACAGCGGCCAATGCAATCGTATTCCCCACCCGACCAGCAATGAGCGTGGACACAGGTAACTTAAAGATAAAACTATGCCCAAAATCTCCATGTAAGGCATTGCCAATCCAACGGAAATATTGTTCGTACCAAGGATCATTTAACCCGGCAGCTTCGCGCATGGCTTCAATCACTTTCGGGTCTTGGTTCGGATTAATCAATCCTGTAAACGGATCACCTGGCATCATTTTAGCCAACAGGAAAATCAAGACACTTAAAATAATCACTTGCGGAATCATCAATAACAAACGGCGTAAAATTGTTTTCCACATTATTCAGCACCTCCATTTTTTAACGCTACTTGGTGGGTTGGACTAATCGCATGTAAGTTATAAACCCGCCCATTTTCATCATAATAGTCTTTATGATTTTCCCGATACTCTTGCTCAACTCTTCTTCGTTCTTCTTTGTGAGCTTCTCGGTTCGCTACGTCAATTTTAGGAATTGCTGAAAGTAAGCGTTTGGTATAAATGTGTTGTGGATTAGTGTAAATATCTTGGCGTGTACCGATTTCTACAAAACGGCCTTTGTACATAATGGCAATGTTGTCACACATATGTTTAACTACGCCCAAATCATGGGAAATAAATAAGTAACTTAACCCATATTCCTGTTGAATGTTTTTCATAAAATTCAATACCTGTGCTTGCACAGATAAGTCCAGTGCTGAAACAGGTTCATCTGCAATAATTAATTTGGGGCTGGTAGCCACCGCTCGGGCGACGCCTAAACGTTGGCGTTGTCCACCAGAAAATTCATGAGGATATTTGTATAACGCATCTTCTGGCATCCCCACAATGTCCAACAAACTTTTGACTTTTTTCTTTTCTTCTTGGTCACTTAACCGTTCAAAATTTCGAATTGGTTCAGCGATAATATCTAGTACTCGTTTTTTAGGGTTTAAACTTGACATCGAATCTTGGAAAATCATTTGGACATCTTTGTTGTATCCGATCGCTTTTCGACTTCGCGGCTTGGTTACATCTTGTCCTTGATAAATAATTTCACCATTTGTAATTTTTTCTAAACCAATAATTGCTTTTCCTGTCGTTGATTTTCCAGAACCCGATTCACCAACTAACCCATACGTTTTACCTTGTTCAATCATGAAATCCACACCATCAACCGCCAAAACATGATCAGTGATTCGATTGAAGAAGCCGCTGCGAATTGGATAATGAACTTTTAAATCTTTAATTTGAATAATTTCTGTCATTACGCTTCCCCTTCCCCGTCTCTAAAATGAAAATGTTTATAACATGTACAACGAACAAAATGATTCGGTGCAACTTCATGTAATGTTGGATTTTCTTCATGTTCCGATGCATCAATCCAAGGAATTCGTGGGGCAAACCGACAACCTTTTCTAGGTAATTTGGTTAACGAAGGAACAATCCCTTCAATCACATGAAGTTCTTCTTCATCTGAATTCTCTTGGGGAATGGACTGAAGTAAGGAACGTGTATATGGATGTTTCGGATGACTAAACAATTCTTCAGCAGTGGCTACTTCTACAAACTGACCCGCATACATAACCGCTACACGATCAGCCATTTCCGCAACTACACCTAAGTCATGGGTAATTAAAATAATGCCGCTCCCTGTTTCTTCTTGCAAATCTTTTAACAAATCGAGAATTTGTGCCTGAATGGTAACGTCTAAGGCCGTTGTGGGTTCATCTGCAATTAAAATCGGTGGTTTACACGCGATTGCAATGGCAATAATCACCCGTTGGCGCATGCCGCCAGACAATTCATGAGGATACTGTTTCCCGACACGCTCTGGGTTGGGAATCCCCACTTGATCTAACAGTTCAATGGCCCGTGCTTGTTTTTGTTGTGCGGTCATTTTGGTATGATACGTTAGACTTTCTTTAATTTGGTCTTCAATTCGCATGAGCGGATTCAGTGCAGACAACGGATCTTGGAAAATCATCCCAATATCGTTTCCTCTGACTTTGTTGTACAATGTTTCATTAAACGTAGTTAAGTTTAAATTGTTGTATAAAATTTCCCCAGTAATTTTGGTATGATTGGGATCATGTAAGCCCATAATCGTTGTTGCTAAGGTACTTTTTCCACAACCAGATTCTCCGACGATTGCCAGAATCTCATTTTTCTTCAATTCAAATGAAACATCATCGACGGCATTATAATAATCATCTTTGATTCTAAATGCTGTTTCTAATCCTGAAACCTCTAGTAATTGTTCATTTCCTTGCATCCATACGCACCCCTTACGTCCTTTCAAAAACATTATATAAATTAACTAATATTTAATGATAGCACTTTCTAATTTTTATCAATGTTAATTTACAACTCATTGTTTTTTCATAATTTTATAGAATTATTCCATAAAAAGCAAGATAAAATAACTTTTTTCGCAGTTATTTTTTTACATGTATGATTTTTTTTACAAAAATATGTGTAAAAATAGCCTTATTGCTTAATAAAATAACCATTATGTACGCAAAAAAAGTCGATTAACAGGAATGTTAATCGACTTTGTCTTATTATTTTTTATGAATTACTCACAATATAATCTACAGCGGCACCAACTGTTTCAATTTTTTCTGCATCTTCATCTGAAATCTCTGTTCCAAATTCATCTTCAAGTTCTAAAACAAACTCCATTACGCTAATTGAGTCAGCGTTCAAATCATCTTTAATGTTTAATTGATCTGTTACTTGATCCGCTTCAATATCAAAGTGGTTTGAGATAATCTTCGCTACTTTTTGAAGTACTTCTTCACGAGTCAACTGTATTCACCTCCACTGCTTTTGAAAAAAGGTTCTTTCTTTTACTAAAACGCTAAGATACATTGTACTCACAATTTGGGTATTTGTCCATCTTTTTTTCATTTGAGTAACAAACTGATGTCAAGACAATTGCAAATTACTCTGCTTTGCCTTCATAATATTCTACTAGTTGTGGGACAACTTGGGTTTCTAACATTGTATGAATTTGACGAATGGTGTAGCGGACGGCATCAGGACCCGTGGCCCCATGCGTTTTAATGACTGGCGCTTTTAAGCCAAATAAAACCGCCCCCCCATGTTTTGAGTAGTCCATTTCGTCTTTCATGCCACGCAACGCATTCTTTAATAATAAGGCGCCCATTTTTCCTTTGACACCTTCAGAAAGAATCGCTGTTTTCAGCAAGCTCATCATGTTCATAGCTGTGCCTTCGATGGATTTTAAAACGGCATTTCCTGTGAAGCCATCTGTCACCACCACGTCAGCTACGCCATTTAATAATTCTCGTGCTTCAACGTTTCCGACAAAATTAATCGTTTCATCTGCTGCTAACAATTCGAAGGCTTTTTTCGTTAATTCACTGCCCTTTGTTTCCTCAGTTCCGTTATTTAATAGACCAACACGAGGATTCTGAACGTTCCGAACTTTTTCAGCATAGAATGAACCTAAAACGGCATACTGAACCAAATGTTCTGGTTTATTGTCTGCATTGGCTCCTAAATCTAACATGTCAAACCCTTTGTCTGGTTCTCCCATGACAGGTAAAGTTGACATCAAACCGGGACGTTCCACATTTTTGATGCGGCCGACAATGAACAGACCCGCTGCTAATAGCGCTCCGGTGTTGCCTGCAGAAAAAATCGCATCGGCTTCCCCATTTTTAACTGCTTGCGCTGCTAAAACCATGGAAGCAGTTTTCTTACGACGGATTGCTTTAACTGGCTCATCGTCACTAGCAATTTTTTCATCGGTATGAATAATCGTAATGTTTTTTTCATCGGTGATGTATTTTTTTATTTCGGCTTCTTTTCCATATAATTGAAATTCAATGTCTGGGAAGTCTTGTTTGGCTAGCATAACCCCTTCAACAATTGCTTGTGGGGCGTTATCTCCACCCATTGCATCTACAGCAATTTTCATGAGTGATTCCCTCCTACTTTTTTGTTTCCTAACAAGTATAACATATTTTTTTCAAAGAAATACGCATTGGCTTTTACTTTCTGGCTTCAAAAATTACCTCTTCTAATCGAAAAATTGGGCTGCCTCATCTTGGGGTTTCACTCGATTGGCTAAGCCTTGATAAGCAGGATATTGCCACCATTCTTTCACTTGCCATAGGGCACTTGCTTCTTGGCGTGCAACTTCTAAAATGTTAAAGTCCGTCACGATATCTCCTACCGCAAATTGAGGCACCCCTGATTGCCGTGCACCGAACACTTCCCCAGGTCCGCGAAGTTCCAAATCACGCTCACTCAAGACAAAACCATTGGTGGTTTCTGTCATGATTTTCATACGCTCAACGCCCATTTCATTTTTCGGATTGGCCACTAAAATACAATAAGATGCACTGGAGCCACGCCCCACACGGCCCCGTAACTGATGTAACTGTGCTAACCCAAACCGGTCCGCATCCATAATTAACATCACCGTGGCATTTGGTACATTCACGCCAACTTCAATAACGGTGGTAGAAACCAATAATTGCAGCTGATTGTCTTTGAACTCCTGCATAATGTCATCTTTTTCTTGATTTTTCATTTTACCATGTAGTAATCCCACTTGATATCTTGGGGAATAAAAGCTTTGCATATGTTCAAAAATTTCTGTTGCGTTTTTCACATCTAAGGCTTCTGATTCTTCAATCAAGGGACAAATAATATAGGCCTGATGTCCTCGAGCTAGCTCTTTTTCCATCCATTCTAAAACAGTATCTAACTGCGGCGGCCGAATCCAACGTGTTTCGATTGGAATCCGTCCAGCTGGCATTTCATCGATGATTGATACATCCATTTCGCCATAGGCTGTAATGGCCAGCGTTCGAGGAATCGGAGTGGCCGTCATGAATAAAACATCTGGTTTTAAGCCTTTTTCTCTTAATATTTTTCTCTGGTTCACACCAAAACGATGTTGCTCATCGGTGATTACCAAACCTAATTGATGGAAACTGACATCTTGTTGTATCAAAGCATGGGTCCCTACCACAATGTCAATCTCGCCATTGGCCAGTTCTTCGAGGATTAGACGACGTTCTTTCGTTTTGGTGGAACCTGTTAATAAGGCCGTTCGCACTTCTAATGGATCAAACAACTGCTGTAAGCTTTCCATGTGCTGTTGCGCTAAAATTTCAGTCGGAACCATTAACGCCCCTTGAAAGCCAGCGGTCATGGTGGCGTATAGCGCAATCGCAGCCACTACCGTTTTCCCACTCCCCACGTCACCTTGAAGCAATCGTTGCATATGCTTCGGACTTCGCAAGTCTCGACAAATTTCATTGGTCACTTTTTTTTGGGCGCCTGTCAATTCAAAAGGCAGTCCTTGGGTGAACGTTTTTAAGCGATCCACGTCATATTGAATAGCTAAACCATTTTTTTCCGCTTTTTCTTGTTTCTTCAATCCTTGCATTTTAAGTTGGAAAAGAAAAAACTCTTCAAAGACTACTCGCCGTTTAGCTTGATGGCTTTCTTCTGGATTACTGGGAAAATGCATCGCCCACATTGCTTCTTTTCTAGGCATCAAGCGGTACTTTTCTAATAAATCATTCGGTAAAATCTCTTCAACCAGTGAACCATACTCTTCAAAAGCAGTGCGGATTAACTGAACCAACGTGCTTTGGCGGACTTTTTTATTTACATGATAAATGGGGGCGAAATCTTCATTGTCTCCTTTAGAAGCTAAGATTTTCATGCCATTTAATGATTTTCTCTTGGCATCCCATTTGCCATAAACAGCAATTTCTTCGGAAAGAACTACTTTGTCTTTTAAAAAAGGTTGATTGAAGAAGGAAACATTAATGACCGCATGTTCTTGCATCATTCGAAACGTTAACCGGCTCTTCTTATAACCGTACCGACTAACGACTGCTTCCGAAACCACTAGCCCTTTTAGCGTAACTTTTTCCTGATCCTGAATCTCGCTTAAATCCTTTTCTTGGATATCATCGTAGCGGAAGGGATAATACGTCAATAAGTCTTCAATTGTAGCAATCCCCAGTTCTTGTAAATTTTCAGCACGTTTTGGGCCAACACCGGGCAATACGCTGACTAAATCTGTGATGTCCATAAAATCCCCTCCTCATTAATATACGCAAAAAAATGGATCATTCATTAAATAGGCTGGTTCATTAGCCCTAACTAATGAACCAGCCTATTCGTTTTTATTTTTTCATCACGAAAACCTATTCTGCTGAGAATAAGTATGGATACACAGGTTGTCCACCTTCATGAAGTTCTGTTTCTAGTTCATCGTTTTCAGAAACTAAAATAGCGATTAGCTTTTCAGCTTCTTCAACCGAACCATCTTCGCCGACAATAATTGTCACGATTTCAGTGTCTTCATCAATCATGCGGTTCAACGTGTCTAATGATGCATTAAAACGATCTGCTTCAGAAACGACGATTTTACCATCAATCATTCCTAAGAAGTCATCTTTTTTAATTTCAACGTCATCAATGGTTGTGTCACGAACAGCTGTGGTTACTTGACCACTCACAACGCTGTCTAACATTTCCGTCATACTTGCTTTGTTTTCTTCTAATGATTGTTGATCATTGAAAGCTAACATTGCTGTCATTCCTTGAGAAATGGTTTTAGATGGAACAACCGCTACTGGTACATCGGCAACTTCTGCTGCTTGATCAGCTGCCATAAAGATGTTTTTGTTATTTGGTAAAATAATGACTTGCTCTGCATTCACTTCTTTGACTGCTTTTAAAATATCTTCCGTACTTGGGTTCATTGTTTGGCCACCACTAATAATGTAGCTTGCACCTAAACTTCGGAATAATTCTTGAACGCCTTCACCGGCTGCAATAGCAATCACAGCAAACGGTACGCGAACTTTTTCAGTCAACGCTTCTTGCTGAGCATCGCGTTCAACTAACGTTTCATGTTGTAAACGCATATTGTCTACTTTTATTTTTACTAACGAACCAAATTTTTGGCCGTAGTTCATCACTTCACCTGGATGCTCAGTGTGCACGTGAACTTTGATAATTTCGTCATCGTTAACGACTAATAGAGAATCGCCTAGTTCATTTAAGTAGTTTCTGAATGTTTCATAATCAAAAGCGCTGTCCACGGTTGGGCCTTCGCCGATACGAACCATAATTTCTGTACAATAGCCAAATTTAATGTCTTCTGTCGCAACGTGACCACTAACACCACGATGATGTTCAGCATTAACCATTTCGTCCATTTCGGCAGGACTTGGTTCATACGTTTCAGTTGGTAAAAATTCACCACTAAGCGCTTCTAAAAATCCTTCATAGATAAATAGTAGTCCTTGACCCCCACTATCTACAACGCCGACTTCTTTTAGGACAGGTAATAAATCAGGTGTTTTCGCTAAGGCACGTTTAGCGCCTGCTACAACAGCTGTCATAACTTCGATACAGTCATCTGTTTCTTTCGCTTTACGTTCACCAGAACGCGCCGCTTCACGAGAAACAGTTAAGATTGTTCCTTCAACGGGTTTCATCACTGCTTTATACGCTGTTTCTACACCATGTGTAAAGGCAGCGGCCAAGTCTTTGGCATTTAATGTTGTAACCTCAGGAATTTGTTTTGAGAAGCCGCGGAATAATTGAGATAAAATAACCCCAGAGTTTCCACGAGCACCCATTAATAACCCTTTGGATAACGCACCTGCTAATTCTCCTACTTTTTCAGAGCGAGAATCGGCCACAGCCTTTGCACCACTGGTCATTGATAAGTTCATATTTGTTCCTGTATCACCATCGGGTACAGGGAAAACGTTTAATGAGTTGACATATTCTGCATTTGTGTGCAGACGAGTCGCACCTGCCTGGACCATTTCCTGGAACTGACCTGCGCTGATTTCTGTTACATTCACCTAAAAAATCCTCCTTCAGATTTACCGCTAACGGCAACACACGACTTCCTTGTGCAATTGCATCGTTGACAGTACACTACCTCTAATCCGGTAATACACGAACTCCTTGAACAAAAACGTTAACTGAATTCGCAGTGACACCTAATAATGTTTCAAGATTATATTTTACTTTTTCTTGGACGTTACGAGAAACTTCAGAAATTTTTGTACCATAACTAACAATCGTGTAGACATCCACTGCGATTCCGTTGTCTTCTTGACGAACAACGACACCACGTGAGTAATTCTCACGACGTAAAATATCGTTTAAGTTATCTTTAATTTGATTTTTGCTTGCCATTCCGACAATTCCGTAAATATCTGTCGCAGCTCCGCCAACTACTGTAGCGATCACATCATTGGTAATCTCAATGGTACCTGCGGGTGTTTGAATTTTTACAGCCATTGATGAAAGCCTCCTTATAAGAGCACATTCGCCCTATTTTCTTCCATAACATTTTATCATATCCAGCCTTTAATTAAAAGGAAGTTCGTCAGATATTTTCATTCTTCCACTTCTAAGTGAACATTCTAGCAAGATTTCAATTTACTCTTTTTGATTGCTAAAGTCAAATCATAGAAAAAAATCTTCTTGCAAATCAGTGCCTAATATGATAAATTAAGTTAGTATGAGCTGAATATTATCGCTCCAAGATCAAGGCAAAGGAGGAAACTTAAAATGGCAAAAGTATGTTACTTCACTGGTCGTAAGACTTCAAGTGGTAATAACCGTTCACATGCGATGAACTCAACAAAACGCACTGTGAAACCTAACTTACAAAAAGTTCGCGTATTAATCGATGGTAAACCTAAAAAAGTTTGGGTGTCAACTCGTGCTTTGAAATCTGGTAAAATCGAACGTGTTTAATAAACTTAAATAAGCAAAGCTGGACGTTCGTTGTTCGGCTTTTTTTATTGCAAAAAAAAAAGAAGTTGGACCTTCATCACTTTGATGAAGGTCCAACTTCTTTTTACTTATCTTTACTTTGAATAACCGCAATCATCCCTGCATCGAAGGAAAAAGCAGCGGCTTCTTCGATAAATTCATTACTTGCATACGATGTTGGGTAAGGAACATCTTGATTGGTTAATAAATATTTACTACGTCGTAGCGTCAAGTTTTCTACAGGCGTCAAACAGCAGTAGGCCAGATATTCTTTATCTGGCTCTTTCGGTACGATATACGAACCAGGGGCGTAATACTGGATGCTATTTTGACGATCGCATAGACGGATTTGACGAAGTACGCCTTGAAATCGTGGTTCAAAGGGTAACCAAAGATTGGCTAACAGGTGGTCAATTCTGCCCCCTGTCGCACCGATAATCGTCATCTCTGCTTGTGGAAATCGTTGTAAAGCTTCTTGAAGCGCTAATTGTGTGTCTGTATCATCTTTTTCAGCAGGTGCTTGGATGAGTGTTTCGGCAGTTTCTTGGACAAAATGGTATTCTTCTCGTGATAATGAATCAAAATCGCCAACCGCTAATTGTAACGGTAAATCGGCCTCTAATAAATGGAGACAGCCGCGATCAATACCTACGAAATAATCATACGTAGCTGGTTCAATGGTTGGCCAATCACTTGGATTGCCGCCAGCTACCAGTAAGACACGACTCATTTGTCTAGCACTGCTCTCAGTGCATCGATTCGTTCTTGAGGATTTTCAGCATTATAAATGTAGGAGCCTGCAACGAACACTTCCGCACCGGCTTCTTTACAACGTGCGGCAGTTTCAGGAACAATCCCGCCATCGACTTCAATTTCATAGGTGTATCCTTTTGTTTCTTTCCATTCTTTTAATTGAGCAATTTTTTCTAGTGAGTTTTCAATAAATGATTGTCCGCCAAAGCCTGGATTGACAGTCATTACCAAGACTTGATCTGCCAAATCTAATACATTTTCGATCATCGAAAGTGGTGTCCCAGGATTGATGGTTACGCCAGCTTTCACACCCGCATTTTTAATCATTTGTAAGGCACGATGAATATGGGGTGTTGCTTCTTGATGGACGGTAATAATATCCGCACCGGCTTCCGCAAAGGCATTGATATAGTTTTCAGGTTGTACAATCATCAAATGAACATCCAATGGTAGTTTTGTAACTGGACGAATCGCTGAAACGATATTCGGTCCTAAGGTAATGTTGGGCACAAATTGACCGTCCATGACATCAACATGAATATAATCTGCTCCTAATTCTTCTACTAAACGGATATCTCTTTCTAAATTGGCAAAATCGGCACTTAAAATGGATGGTGCTAGTTTCATTTGGCTCGCTCCCTTTATATTTGCTATGATTTTTTCTTATAAACAGGTCGTCGATTCTCGATTTCCATTAAAAACTGTAAATAATTTTCGTAACGACTCGCCGCAATGGTTCCCGCTTCCACTTGACGTTTCACTTCACAACCAGGTTCTTTGTGGTGCATACATTCACGAAACTTACAGTGAGAGGCCGCGGCAACAAATTCAGGAAATTGCTTTGGTAATTCCACTGCTTCCATCTCCAAGAAATCGATGGCACTAAATCCTGGTGTATCAGCAACCAAACCGTCGTATAATGGAATCAATTCCACGTGACGGGTCGTATGTTTGCCCCGTCCTAAAGATTGGGAAATTTCCGCAGTTGCTAGTTGTAATTCTGGTGAAATTTGATTCAACAATGTTGATTTTCCAGCGCCTGATTGTCCCATAAAAACAGTCAACCGTTCTGGGAAAAAGCGTTCTAATTCTTTGGTGGCTTCTACGTCTTCCGAAGCGATTACCGCATAACCTAACGCTTCATAAATCTGTTTAATTTCAGTGACTTCTTGACGTTGCGGCTCATCTAATAGATCAACTTTCGTTAAATAAATAACTGGTTCTATATCCTTATACTCTAAGCTGACTAAGAAACGATCCAACAAATTAAACGAAAAATTTGGCGAAACCATACTCATGACAACCACACCTAGATCCACATTTGCAACAGGCGGGCGCACTAATTCATTTCGTCTTGGTAAAATTTCCAACACATAACCATCTGTTAAATTATCGCTTTCAAAAAGTACTTCATCTCCCACGAGTGGCGTAATTTTTCGATTACGAAAATTCCCTCGCGCTCTTGTTTGATATGTTTCTCCATCTGCGTATACATAATAAAAACCGCTTAACGCTTTTCTGATTTGACCTTTCAGATAAACCACTCCTAACTACTTTCGAATATACAGGATAGTGGCAGAGAAATCAAGGGAGCCTCTCGATTCTATTAATTAAAAAGAGCCTAGGACATAAGTCGAAATGACTTACCTTCCTAGACTTAAATCTTAAGATAAATGGCGAGACAGGAGCAGCTTCTTCTTATTGCTGAGAAACACTATTTGAAAAGCAAATAGATGTTAAACAGTACCTACTTGGTTCTTGAAGCTAAACCCTCCTGTCCCAACCTCTTGTCTTAATTACTCGTACTACTTTCACTAGTGGTGCTTTTTGAATCATTTGCTTTTGAATAATAAACTGTAACAGAGTCGCCTTTTTTGACTTTGCTGCCAGCGGATGGGCTAGTTCGTTCAACGACTTGGCCATCGCCAGAGCCAGATAATCCTTGTTCATTGATTTTAAGGCCAGCGTTATTGATGCTGTCTTCTGCAGCTTTTGGCGAATAACCTGAAATATCAGGAACAGTTACTGAGTCACTGCCTTTGCTGACATGTAAAGTAATCGTGTCATTTTTCGGATCAACAGCGGTACCAGAAGCTGGTTCTTGACTAATCACGGTATCTTTTTCAACTTTGTCGCTTTCTTCGTCCACTCGTTTAATTTGAGATTCTGGGATACCTAAAGCAATTAAGCGACTTACCGCATTATCGTAAGAAATTCCGCTATAATCAGAAAGTGTCACTTTGTCGCTACCTTTACTTACATATAACGTCACTTGGCCATTTTTAGGTGTCACGGTGCCCCCTGGTGCGGGGTCTTGCGTAATGACTAAACCTGGTTCTACCGTATCGCTTGCTTGGTCGACACGCGTAATTTGAGATTCAGAAATGCCTAATTGTGCCAATGCATTTACTGCATTTGTGTAAGAATAACCGGCGTAACTAGGCAAAGTAACCGCTTCTGGTCCTTCACTGACCGTTAAAGTGACGTTGTCTTTTTTCGGATCAACTTTTTTACCTGCAGCTGGTTTTTGTTTAATAATGCTATCCGTAGACACAGAATCACTGTATTCTTTTTTCGTTGTAATTTGGTCTTCTGAAAACCCTAGTTTTTTCAAGGCTTCGACAGCAGATTCATACGATTCGTTTGTATAATCGGCCATCTCAATTTTTTCTGTTCCAGAGCTGATGTATAAAGTAACAGATCGGCCTTTTTTCACAGATGATTTTGCTTCGGGGTCTGTTTTGACCACCTTGCCTTCTTCAATCGTATCGTCGGGAATTTTTTTGGTTTCACTATCGACTTTCAGCCCGGCACTTTTTAGCGCTTGTGAAGCGTCCGCTTTCGTTTCATTTGTAACATCAGGAACTTCAACGTCTTTACCGCCCGACATTGCAAAGGCTAAGCCACCTATTGCTAAAGCCATTAATGCCGCAATTGCTAAGCCAATCCACAATTTTTTGCGGTTTTTCTTCGGTGGTTGTTCAGCTAAAATGTCATCTGCGATATCTTCTGGGACTTCGACAGGCGTTGTCTCTTCCGGTTCAGCGATGTCTTCGGGAATCGGAGTTAATACTTTCGTTTCTCCTAATAAAGCCGTTGGTTCCCACGCAGGTTCGTTTAAACGACTGGCTGACAAGGACGTGTATAAGTCTTCTGCCATCTCATTCGCTGTTTTGTAGCGATCGCTTGGGTCTTTTGCGGTTGCATGACGAACCACATTTTCCAATGATTGAGGAATTCCTGGATCAAACATTTTGACAGAGGGAATTTCTTCTTGAAAATGTTTTAAGGCAATCGTTACGGCTGATTCACCATCAAAAGGTACATTCCCTGTTAGCATTTCATAGAGAATAATTCCCACAGCGTAAATATCTGATTGGTTGGTCGCCATGCTTCCGCGCGCTTGTTCTGGCGATAAGTAATGCACCGAACCTAACATTGTGTTCGTTTGCGTAATTGACGTTTCTGACAAGGCAATCGCAATCCCAAAGTCAGTAATTTTGACTGTGCCGTGTTCGTCAATCAGAATGTTTTGCGGTTTTAAATCCCGGTGAATAATTCTATGTTCATGTGCCATTGCGACAGCAGATAAAATTTGTTGCGTAATGTCCACAACTGTGGAATAAGGAATTGGGAAATGCGTTTGGATGTAACGTTTTAAGTCCATTCCTTTCACATATTCCATGACTAAATATTGTAGTCCATCTTCTTCGCCTACATCGTACACACTGACGATATTCGGGTGAACCAGCTCAGTTGCGGCTAGTGCTTCACGCTGAAAACGTCGGATGGCGGCTTGATCGTTTTGGAAGTCAAAGCGCAAGACTTTTACTGCAACGTCTCGGTCTAAAATTAAATCGTGTGCTAAATAGACGTTGGCCATGCCGCCGCTTCCGATGCTGCCAATAATGTGATATCGACCATTCAGCTTCTTGCCGATTTCTATCATTGGTTTTCCTCCTTCTGTTCGTCAAAGTGTATCACTAACACGGTAATGTTATCTAAACCACCCGCTTCATTTGCTTGGGCAACGAGTTGGCTTAATTTGGATTCTAAGGGATCTGACGTCTCTAAAATTTCTAAAATTTTTGTCTCAGGAACCATATTGGTTAAACCGTCCGAACATAACAGTAAATAGTCATTAGGCAGCCATTCATGATTGGTTACATCGACTTCGACAGTGCCAGGCATTCCCAAAGAACGTGTTAGGACATTTTTTCGTGGATGATTTGCAGCCATCTCACGAGTAATCTCCCCTGATTTTACTAGTTCATTCACTAAAGAATGATCTTCTGTTAATTGTAACATGTGTTGGTCACGAACTAAATAAGCACGACTGTCCCCCACATTTGCTAAGACAAATGAATCCGGTAAAAGGATGGCACCAACCACGGTTGTCCCCATTCCTAAATACTCTGGTTTCGATTGTCCGCGTTCATAAATTTTTTCATTTTCCTTTTGAATTGCTTGAATTAACCACTGCGCAGATTTTTCAGCTGAGTCGACAGACGCATTGGACCAACTCTCACCTAAATTATTGACTGCCATTTGGCTAGCGACATCACCTGCTTGGTGACCACCCATGCCATCTGCTAAAACAGCAAAGGTTATGTGTTGTTGGTTCTCAAAAACGTTGGCATAATCTTGGTTCGTATTTCTTTTGCGACCGACATCTGATTGAACGTTGATTTCCAAATTATTTCACCTCATTTGAACTAACTTTCCGCATACAGCAAATAAAGAAGCCATCTGTCATGTATTGATGGGGATACAGAACCAGTTCTTGCTCTTTTACTACTGCTTGGACATTTTCATTTGCAACAATTTCAATTTTTTCAAATTCAGGGTGTTTGGCTAAAAAGGCTGCCACCACTTCCTGATTTTCTTCTGGCATAATAGTACAAGTGCTATAGACCATTATACCCCATTGTTTTAGTGTTGGGGCAACACTTTCTAAGATTTCTAACTGAATTTTAGGTAAATTTTGAAAATCATTGGCCGTTTTATGGTATTTAATGTCTGGTTTACGGCGCATCAGCCCTAAGCCTGAACATGGCGCATCAACTAAAATCCGATCAAAGGTTTCTGCGGGAAATTCTTCGGCCACTTGTCGCGCATCAAGCTTTTCTGCTTGGACGACATCCGCCACATGGAGGCGTTGCGCATTTTCATTAATTAGCTTAATTTTGTGCGCATGAATATCTAAAGAGGTCACACGACCACCTGCTTCAGCCTCTAAAAAAGTTGCGATATGAGTCGTTTTACCACCAGGAGCCGCGCAGGCATCCAAGACACGATGATGCGGTTCAATTTGCATCGCTGGAGCCACGAGCATAGAGCTTTCATCTTGAATGGTTAAACAACCGTTAATAAACAGTTCACTACCAGCTAAGTAGCCTTTTTCAGCGACAACACCATAAGGGGAAAGTTGACTTTCCTTCGCGGCAATCCCTGTTTCTTGTAATTCTTCCAGCGCTTCTTCTCGTGAAATAAACCGTGTGTTTACTCGGCCACTCGCATGGCTTTTTTCAAATAATGACAAGCCTAACTGCCGTGTTTCTTCTTCGCCTAATTGGGCAAGTAATTTTTCTGTTAACCAACGTGGCATGCTAATTTCCGTTGCTAAACGATCAACTGGATCGCTAATTGCGGCCAAACTAGGTGCTCCATTTCGTTGGAACGCCCGCAGCACGCCATTCACGAATTTACCAATCCCAGGATTGCCACGACGTTTGCCAATTTCAACCGCTTCATTAATGACTGCATGATCGGGCACTTTATCTAAATAAAGTAATTGATATAACGATAAAATCAATAAATTTTTCACCCAATTATCGACTTTTTGCGGTTTCTTAACAAATGGTGTTAAGTAGTATTCCAACAATAATTTGCGACTAATTGTGCCGTAGACAAGTTCTGTAAACAAGCGGCCATCTTTCTCGCTTAGTTCTGATTTTGTCATCATTTCATTAAGTAAAAGATTGGAGTACGCCCCACCTTTATCCACACGTTCGATGGTTTCTAAAGCAACGTATCGAACAGAACGTTTTAATTTCTTGGGGATTTTTTCAGCCATTTTTGTTAGTCCACCTTATCTTTTTCTGCGACATTTTGACCAACGCCATTTAAAAATTCTTGAATCGTTAATTGACCTTTACCTGCTGGTTGCAGGCGATCAATTTGAAGGACTGTCCCTTCACCACAAGCAATCCATAGCGCTTTTTTACTACGTTGGATAATCGTTCCTGGGGCGCTGGTTGTTGTTTCAGTCAGTGGTGTCACTGCCCAAATTTTCCAGTTGGTCCCTTGATAGGTTGTGAACGCTGTTGGCCAAGGACGCATACCACGCACTTGGTTATCAATTGCCTCAGCAGTTTTTTGCCAGTCAATTCGTTCTTGTTCCCGGGTAATATTTGGTGAAAAAGTAGCCTCTTCTTCCACTTGTGGAATAGGCGTGATTTCGCCAGCAATTAGCTTAGGTAACGTCTCTAATAAAAGTTCTTTTCCTAGAATGCTTAATTTTTCAAACATGGTGCCTACATCGTCTTGTTTCGTAATCGGAATTGCACGTTGCGCTAAAATCGCGCCAGCATCCATTTTTTTCACCATTTCCATAATCGTGACGCCTGTTTCTTTTTCTCCTTCAATAATCGAGTAATGTACAGGTGCGCCGCCACGATATTTCGGTAAAAGTGAGGCATGGACATTAATCGCACCTAGTTTGGGCGCTTTTAAGATTTGCTCTGGTAAAAATTGCCCAAAGGCTGCTGTCACAATTAAATCTGGTGCTAAGTCAATCACTTTTTCCATTTCAGGAGAACCTGAAATTTTCTCTGGTTGTAAGACTAATAAGTTATGTTTTAAAGCTGCTTCTTTGACAGGCGTTGGGGTAATCACTTTTTTTCGGCCAACTGGTCGATCTGGTTGCGTGACAACCGCTTGAACGTCATAGCCTGCCTCGATTAAACTTTCTAAAATCGGAACAGAAAAGGCTGGTGTGCCCATAAATACAATTTTAGTCATCAAAATGTTCCTCCATATACGCTTCTAAATCTTCTGGTGCAATTTTCTCAATCATTTTGTCGATAAATAACTCGCCATTCAAATGATCAATTTCGTGTTGAAAAGCTCGAGCTAAATAGCCGTAAGCCGTAACTTCCATTTCTTCACCTTCACGGTCAAAATAACGGACAGTCACTTCATCTGCTCGTTCAACGGTTCCATATGTTTCTGGAATACTTAAACAGCCTTCCACATCAATACTGGTTCCCTTTTTTTCAATAATCACTGGATTAATTAGTTCAAAACGACCAGATTCTTCATCGATTTCAATCACTGCCATTTGCAAATTTTTACCAATTTGCGGGGCTGCTAATCCAATCCCATCATGGGCCAGCATTGTTTCATACATATCCTCTAGTAACTGCACAATTTCATCGGTAATAATCGTCACAGGTTGAGCCTTCATTTTTAAGTGTTCGTTCGGGTGAATCACAACTGGATAGCGCATAAGTGCTCCTTTCAAAGCTGTATTTTTTAAATAAAATTCATGGGTTCTGCATCAACGGAAAGCTTTAAACCACGAGCCGTTGCTCGTTGTGTATCGGTTAAAATTTCTTTCAATAATGGTTGAAGCATTGGTTCTTGTTTATACTTGATAATCACTTGATAAAAGTATCGATTATTGACACGCATAATTGCGTTAGGCGTTGGTCCCAACAAAATAGCTTGCGGCGATAAGCCTTGTTTTAATTTCGTCGCAATTTGAAACATTTGTTTCGCTGCTTCATTTTCTTCAGGATGGCTAGCCGTAATTTGGACCGTAAAATAGTACGGCGGATAATCCCCACGATGACGGATATACATTTCTTTTGTATAAAAATCTTCATAATCTTGGGCTTTTGCCAATTGTATCGCATAATGCTCGGGGTTAAAAGATTGAATGATGACTTCTCCCGGTTTTTCAGCACGACCAGCTCGGCCACTGACCTGTGTCAATAACTGGAAGGTCCGTTCACTGGAACGAAAATCGGGTAAATTCAAGGCGGTATCAGCATTTAAGACACCGACTAACGTCACATTTGGAAAGTCCAGTCCTTTGGCAATCATTTGTGTGCCTAATAAGATATCCGCTTGTCCTTCACCAAATGTTCGCAAAATTTTTTCATGCGCACCTTTGCGACGGGTCGTATCAACATCCATTCGGAGAATACGACTGTCTGGTAATAACGTTTGTAATTCTTCTTCTACTTTTTGTGTGCCTGTTCCGTAGTAGCGAATTTTATCTTGGCCACAGTTAGGACAGCGATAAGGAATCCGTTCTTCATGCCCACAATAATGACATTTCATTGTTTTACTATCCATATGCAAAGTCAAGGAAATATCACAATTCGGACACGGCAACACATAGCCACAATCGCGACACATCACAAATGACGAATAGCCACGGCGATTAAGTAGGAGAACACTTTGTTCGTTTTTCTCTAAGCGTTCTTGGAGTTTTTCTTGCAACGACATGGAAAAAGAAGAGACATTGCCATTTTCTACTTCTTGCCGCATATCCACTACATCAATCGTAGGCAAGGTTGCCGCTTGATTGGCACGCTGTGTTAATCGTAACCGCTGATAAACATTTTTTTGTGCGCGAGCGCGTGATTCCAAGGACGGCGTGGCACTACCTAAAACAACAGGGCAATGATGGTACTCCGAACGCCAAATCGCTAAATCTCTCGCGTGGTAGCGGGGGGTTTCTTCTTGTTTATAACTTGCCTCGTGTTCTTCATCAACAATGATCACGCCGATGTTTTCGATTGGTGCAAAAATGGCTGAACGCGCGCCAACCACCACTTCCGCTTCTCCTCGTTCAATCTTCCGCCACTCATCGTATTTTTCACCTTGCGATAAGCCACTGTGCATTACAGCAACATGTTCGCCAAAGCGACTTTTAAAGCGTTGCACCATTTGCGGAGTTAAAGAAATTTCAGGGACAAGCATAATGGCTGTTTTGCCTTGGTTAAGAACTTCTGCAATGACCTGTAGATAAACTTCTGTTTTCCCACTTCCTGTAATACCTTCCAATAAGTAGGTTTGGCTTTGCTGTTCTTGGACCGATTGTAAGATTGTTTCCACAGCCACCTGTTGTTCTGCATTCAAAGATAACGCAGTCGTTTTTTCAAACGTCTGATTAGCAAACGGATCACGATACGCTTCTTTTTCAATGAACGTTAACCAGCCGTTTTTGGCCGCTTCATTTAAAAGCGCGGTACTGAAACCTAATTCTTTCATTTCCTTCACAGCGGTGACTTTTTCAGTGCCTAAGCGTTGTAAATAGTAAAGAAGTTGCTCTTTCTTCTTAGCTCCCTTGCGTAAACCCAAACGAATTTCCTCTAATTGTTCAAATTCCTTAGCGGCTTGAATGAAGCGGACCATTTTGACTTTATTTCTCGTCGTAACTTCGTAGCGAATATCGACTTTTTGCTGTTTACGCAACGCCATTAGTTGAGGCAAAAGCCCACGTTCTTGCGCTTGGTCCCACGAAATTTCCTCTAAACCATAAAATAACTGATCTTGTAATTCTTCAGAAAGCTCATCCGTTAAATAAATATATTTTTGGTAATCGGCACGCATTACGCTAGGCAACATGGTTTGCAAACAAGTGATTTTAAAGGCAAACGTTTTTTCCTTCATATAATCAGCTAAAGCCAACATTTCTGTATTTAAGACAGGTTTTAAATCCAACACCGCCACTAGTTCTTTCAACTGAACATTGGTTTCGTCAAGAACCGTTGCAGCCACTGGTTCAATGGCTAGAACAAACCCTTGAACATGCCGATTACCGTTACCAAAAGGCACTTCTACACGCATGCCGACAGCCAATTGCTCATTTAAATTTTCAGGAACTAAATAAGTGAATGGTTGATCGGTTTGCATCGTTGGTACATCCACAATAACTTTGGCTACTTTTTGCATGGTGCGTCCTCCTTTTTATGTAAATTCTCTTTGCCTATTGTACTAAAGATTGACTGATTTGTCTTGTGTGTCTCGTTGTTGTTAAGCTTAGTTAATTTCTCCTTAAAATATAAAAAGCTAGCTTTCCTAAACAAATGATCTAAGAAAGTAGCTTTTAGTAATCCTCTTAAAATACTTTGAAACTTACACTGCTAACTAGTGTTAGCACTCTACATTTTTTTATGGTATAAACATTTTGAAAGAGAGATGTTGGTCCATCTCTCTAACTGTAGAATCATGACAGTAACTTAGTTTTTACTTAATTAAAAAGAAATAACCAGTTAACCGTTCAAAGTTTATGACTGGTTATTTCTTTTTGTCTTTTTTAGCAAAGTGACAACCAAACTAATCAACGCAATGGTATATAAACCAAAGTCGAAAATTAGTCCGATTACATCTAATGCGGACAAATACGGCTTTCCCCTTTCATAGATTTTAGTACTTATGCTCATAAGCACCACCAAAAGGGTCTCCAGTATGCTCCTACGATTCTCATTTCATTGCGATTCTCGTCGCAAAGCACATTTTCTTTTGCACTTGCCACCGTCATAACTTATCTACAAAAACAGTATACCACAAAAGTCATCCCACAACATTTGCAATCACAAAAAAACAAGCCTTTACTTGAAGAAAGCTTCAATCATAGACTTGTTTTTCATTCAATTAATTTTTTTCGTCACGTAAACGGTTTTCTAATTCTTTTTGTTCTTGTTCACGTTGGCGTTTGCGTTCTTCACGTTCAATGCGTAGACGTTCACGTTTTTCTTCAGGATTTGGATCACTGATCACTGTTCCTGCTTCGATTTCTTCTAACGCACGACCCACACTTTTTACAGAATCAAAGGATTCAACGGTTGGTTGAACGCCTTCATCTAATTCATGCGCACGTTTGCTTGCTAAAATAACCAAAGAATATTTTGAAGGGACTTCTTTTAATAATGAGTCAATTGACGGTTTTAACATCATAAGGCTACATCTCCTCTAACATTTTAATATATTTTCCAATTACACGGTCAACACGGAAGTGCACACTCGCGATAATGTCTTTAATTCGTTGCACGGCTAAAGGAACTTCATCATTCACTACCGCATAATCATACAGCGCCATCATTTCGATTTCTTCTCTGGCCACAGCCATTCGTTCTTCAATCACAGACATTTCGTCTGTTCCGCGGCCAATAATTCTTGATTTTAATTCCGCTAAATCGGGGGGTGTCAAAAAGATAAATACGCCATCAGGCACTTTGTCTTTGACTTGTTTAGCCCCTTGGACTTCGATTTCTAAAAAGACGTCTTTGCCTTCATCTAGCGTCTGGTTAACATACGTTAATGGTGTCCCATAATAGTTACCAACATATTCCGCATATTCCAACATTTCTCCAGCTTCAATCATCGCTTCAAATTCTTCTCTTGAACGGAAATAGTAATCTACTCCATCCACTTCGCCTTCTCGCTGTTTCCGAGTGGTCATTGAGATTGAATATTGAAAATCATTTTCTTCACTGTCGAAAATAGCCTTTCTTACAGTCCCTTTCCCCACTCCTGAAGGACCTGACAATACGATTAATAACCCGCGCTCTGACATAACGACTTCCTTTCAAAACATAATTTCACAGTATTAGTTCTATTTTGCACTTTTTTTCTGCAATTTTCAAGACTTTCTTGGAGATTCACTGAAAAAATAACATTTCTTCTTTAATTTGGCTTTCATAACTTGTTCTTTTTTTAAACAAATTACCTAGAATTCCTATACAGGCAGCCATTTTTTAAGTAAAATGAAGTGATGACTCCTTTAGGATGAAAAAACGTGAATAAGAAAGGACTGAGAAACATCGCACGAATTAAACCATTTACATTGTTTCTGCTAGGCTTAGTTGTCAGTTGTGGGGCCTTTTTTGCCCAACCTACTGTGACTCACGCAGAAGAAGATATTACCGCAATTGCTAAAAAAATGGGGACAACCCTGAAAGCGGATGGCATTCCCAAAGCAGCCATCGTTGTTGATGCTGATTCTGGAGAAATTCTCTGGTCGCAGCAACCAGATTTAGCGTGGAATCCTGCCAGTATTGCCAAAGTGATGACCATGTACTTGGCCTTTGAAGCAATGGAGCAAGGAAAATTTACAATGGATACGACTGTGACTGCTACGCAAAAAGATGTCGATATTTCTAAAATATATGCCATTAGTAATAACAAAATTACGTTAGGTGTTGCTTATCCAGTCCGTGAACTGTTAAAAATGATTGCTGTCCCCTCTTCTAATGTGGCGACTCTCATGTTGGCAAACTTAATTTCAGGGAACCAGCCTACTGACTTTGTTCATTTAATGAATCAAAAAGCGGCTGAATTAGGGATGACAAATACTACCTATTACAACTGCAGTGGGGCGCAAGCAAGTGCCTTTAACGGCCTGTATCAAATGCAAGGAATTGACCCAAATGGCGATAACGTCTCTACAGCTAGAGATTTAGCTTCACTAACCTATCATTTTCTGAAAAATTATCCAGAAATTTTAGAAATCACCAATAAACCAGTGGTGAAAACAATGGTCGGCACGCCTTACGAGGAAACGTTTGAAGCGTACAATTATTCTTTGCCAGGCGCTAAGTATGGTTATCAAGGCGTGGATGGTTTAAAAACAGGCTCTAGTCCAACAGGCGGTTTTAACTATATTGCGACTGTCAAACAAGGAGATTTCCGTTTAATTGAAGTCATTTTAGGCGTTGGTAATTGGCAAAACCAAGATGGTGAATACGAACGGCATGTGGCTGGGAATGCTTTGCTGGACTATGCCTATACGACATACGAACGCAAAAAACTTTTAGACAAAGGACCACAAACCATTGATCACAAAAAAGTCACTTTGGCTAACGATTTATACGGTGTCGTTCCCAAAGGCAGTCAGCCTACTTTTAAATTAGTAGCAGGGCAGGTGCAAGTCGACACGCCTTTGACATTGTTAAATAGTACTGTTCAAGCGCCGAAAGTGGCTTACCAAGAAGTTAAGCCAAAACAAACAACAGCTGAAGCTGCGGAAGAATCAAACGAACATTCTGGGGATACCACCGTTGCAGAACCGAATCATTTTATTCCCAAATCGATTGCCACAAGTGTTTTAGTCCTTTTCGGGCTGATTTTCTCAGTAATTACCCGTCAGCTTCAAAAACGTTTAGAACGTCAGAAAAAACACGGCAAAGAAAGCAGTAAAACTGCATCCATGCGGACAATCTTTTTAAGTGCCGCAGTTCTTTCTTTCCTATGCGCCGTTGGCTTGTTTCTTTTATTCTAATTAAAAAAAATACCACCAAGCGTGAAATGCTTGGTGGTATTTTTTATAAGCCCATATTAGAAAGCGTATTGACCACGTTCATCAATTCATCGCGACGACGAACTTGTTTGTCGACAGGACCGTCAACTTCTTTCACGTCAATGCGAACAACAAAGTGACGATTCAAAGTAACAAACGTGTCTTCGTTAATTTGGATATTTAATTCTGTTTCAGAATAGCTTGCACAAGCATCTTGCCAGACGTCAAATGGTTCTCTGTCTGAAGCGACTTCTGTTTTTACCACAGAACGACCACTTAATTCTTGAAAGGTTACATCATAAAATTTAGTCATTGCTTTCACCTCTGTCATTTATTCGTTACTTCTATATTATAGCGTTTTCTGGAAAAACACGAAACCATTTTCTCTATTCGACATTTTGAATTTGTTCACGAATCTTTTCTAAGGTTGTTTTCATTTGAACGACACTATTTTTTATTTCAATTGGACTTGATTTCGAACCAATCGTATTGACTTCACGGTTCATTTCTTGAATTAAGAAATCTAGTTCTCGGCCCACTGGTTCTGTTTCGTCAAGCAACTGATGCAACTTATCAATATGGATATCCAAACGATCCAATTCTTCATGAATATCGCCTTTTTCCAATAAAATGGCCATTTCTGTTAATAAGCGTGTTTCATCCACTTGGCTACCTAACCATTCGTTTAATTTCGCTTCAAAACGTTGACGGTATTCTTGTTCAAAAACGCCCACAAACGCTTGCAGTTCTTGAATTGATTGGGTCAACACTGCTACATAGTCAAGCAGGACTTGTTTAATTTGCGTTCCTTCTTGCACACGGCTTTGGTCAAGACTAGCGATGGCTGCTTCAAATGCTTGAACAAGAAATGGTTCAAATGTCTGATCAACAATTTCTGCTTCCACTATTTCGACAAAATCATTTTGCTTTAATAAATGGTTGACCGTGTCCCCTGCATCAAACGTTGCTTCCGGATAGTTTTCCTTTAAATGTTGATCTACCGAAGTTAATAATTGATCAATTAAGTCCCACTGCACGCGCACTTCTTTTTGATTGTTGCCGATTTTTTGGAGATTTACATAGACTTCCACACGCCCACGTTTTAACGTGCGTTTGATTACTTGCCGAATCACCAGTTCATAGGCATTCAGTTCCTTGGGCATACGCAATTGAATATCTAAAAACCGCTGGTTGACACTTTTGACTTCGATATCCAATTGATAATTTTCATTTTGAATGGTCTTTTTTCCAAATCCAGTCATACTTTTCATTGACAGGGTGCTCCTTTTACATGGATTTAATTGTTTTGCTTAATTCAGCAAATTCTTCGTTAGTTAAGGTGATGCCTTTACCCATTTTTTCGTGATCAGGAGCCCACTCACGCAAATCAAATTTTGGTGGACGACCATTCCAACTAATTAAATTCAATTCTTTACGCCAGCCACGAGCATTCTCAGATAACACAGCGACTTCTTCTAAAATTTCATATGAAAATTCTTCTTTCATAACATTCACTCCTTGTTAGTATTCCTTAGGTTATTGTACCATCTTTTCCTCGACACTTAAAATACACATCTCTTTTCTATCACCCTGTCTATATAAACATACGCAACTTTTTCAAAAAATCAGTAAAAAAAGCGACAACTGCTCGTTTCAATCGTGTCAGTCACCGCTTCTCTGTCTATTCTTTTTCTGTATAAAGATCCACTACTTCAAAACTTTGGCAAACTAACAGCATATCGGGATAAAATTGTAACTGATAGGGGGCCAGTTCTTCTTTAAAGAACCGCGCATGCTCTTCATACCAATAATCCAACGTCAAATCTCCTTCACCTTCCGCTTGTGCAAAAGATTCTGAGACCTTATTCATGGGCATAATTTCAACTTTGGTTGTTCGAATAATAGCCAGCGGTTGAGACTGACCATCTAAAATTATGTCGTATTGACCAGCTTTAGGGAGTTGTTCTTCTTCCATCTTATAAATATCTAAAGAAGAACATGTCGCTGTCTTACGACCAGAAACAACCAATTGACCCAAACGATTACCCATCTCAGAAGAGCCATCACCAAACATCCACACATCGGGCATCAACATATCTAATTCATGTTTATCTAAAAAGTTTTGCCAGAACACTTCTACATTTTTTAACATCCTTTGCTCTCCTTTTTATTTTTACTTCACGCAACCTTCTTTCACTAATTATACATAACTGATTGCTTTTCTCCTATACTATTTTTACAAAATGAAAACTAAAATAATGTCAGTAACATTTGGACAGAAAAAAAAGAGAGCGTGGGACAAAAATCACTTTGGATTTTTGCTCCACGCTCAAAAACTTATAAACGGCGGGAACAGAAGCAAATCCTTCGGAAATAAGCCGAAATTCTCCAAAAATTACAGAACAATTTTCGGAAATTCCTTCTTATTTCTCGGAGTTAAACGCTTCTGTCCCGACCCCATCTTTTTATTTTGCTTGTCGTTCTTTGATTTTCGTGAGTAAAGATTGAACATGCTGGCGTGCCGAAGCTTCATCTTCTTGAAGCATCTTTTCTGATAAAATAAAGGAACCGCCCACTGCTAATACTTCTTTGGCTTCCACATACTCTATAAAGTTTGTTTCATCAATCCCACCAGTTGGTAAAAATTGAACATCATAAAACGGGCCACTTAAACTTTTGATGGCTTTTAACCCGCCGTAAATATCGGCTGGGAAAAATTTAACCACTCGTAAGCCATACGCCAGCGCTCGCTGAATCTCCCCAGGCGTAGCTGTTCCTGGAAAAATAGGCACCTCATTTGCCAGACAAAAATCAATGACTTCTGGAACAATCGCTGGGGAAACAATGAACTGTGCACCGTTCGCTACTGCCTCTTGGGCTTCTTTCAAGGTTCTAACAGTTCCTGCGCCTACTATTAAATTCCCTGAAGCAGCAAGTTGTTTGATGGCAGGCAAGGCCAGCTGACTCCGAAAAGTGACTTCAATAAACGGTAATTCGTTTTCTACTAAGACTGATTCTACTTGTGGCAAATAGCGTAAATCTGTTGCAGTGTATAGTGGTAAAAGTTTACATGTCGCTAATTGTTGATACAGTTGATTTTTTTCAACTTTTGTTTCCATTCTGTCACTTCCTATTTTGTTTGGCTTTGGTTGCTTCGTACAGTCCTTGAATATAGGTCAACCCCATTGCTCGATCATATAAACCATAACCAGGCATCGCTTTTTCATCCCAAATTGCCCGCCCATGGTCAGGGCGAATAACGCCTTCATACCCTACGTCTACCAGTGCTTGCATTAATTCCGCCATATCTAACGAACCAGCGACACTCGGATGCGCCGTTTCTTCAAAACGATGCTCACCTAAATACTTCACATTGCGGAAATGAACAAAATTAATTCTGTGACCTATTTCACGAATCATAGTAGGCAAATCATTCGTCGGGTCCGCACCGAGGGAACCTGTACAAAATGTAATCCCATTTGCTGGTGAGTCCACCAAGGAAAGGATCCGTTTTAAATCCGCTAAATTTTTAGTGATTCTTGGCAAACCAAAAATTTCCCAAGGTGGATCATCGGGGTGAATCCCCATTTTGATATTTTCTTCTTCACAGACAGGAATCACACGTTCTAAAAAGTAGCGCAAATTTTCGACCAAATCTTCTTCTGTTACGCCGGCATACATGGCTTTCAATTCTTGAAATTGTTGCAAACGCTCCTCTTCCCAACCTGGTAACCGGAATCCTTTTGACTGACTGTGAATTAATTGATACATGTCTTCTGGCTGCATGTTCTCTACCACAGCTTGATCAAATAACAACGATAAGCTGCCATCTTCATTCTCATACGCCAAGTCCGTTTTAGCCCAACCAAAAATAGGTTTGAAACTGTAGCACACTAAGGAAATTCCGCATTTCCCCAAGTTACGTAACGTTTGGCGATAATTATCAATATAGTGGTCTCGTTGATCCGTTCCCGCTTTAATGGCATCATGAATAGCGACACTTTCAATTCCTAAAAGTGCTAATCCTTCTTGTTCCACCGATTGTTTAAGTGCCTGAATTTCGGCTACTGTCCAAACATCACCTGGTAGTTTATTTAACAAGGTACCGACAACGCCAGTAATTCCTGGAATCTGTCGAATGTGTTTTAACGGAATGGCATCGCCTGCCGCTCCGTACCATCTAAATCCCCATTTCATTGCTTTCACCCTTTACTACATTCTTAAAAATCATCGTCCTCATCCTCTTCATCCTCAAAGGAAGTCATAGAAATATCCCATGCTTGCACACTTTCTTTGCCTTGCGCAACAATCGCTTGCGCCGCTTCAGCAATCGGTGTGCCCAATAATTGATGGTTTATCGCTTCTAAGACCATTGGTAGGTTGGTACCACTCACCACAAAGATTTTCTTTTGTAGTGCTGGTTCGAGTTCGTTAATCACCAAAACTGCCTGATTGTAAGGACTCGCACTTAATAAGTCAACCATGACCAACACGCCATCCCCTTGTTGGACGTTCTCAATCGCTGTTTTAATTTGCCCGCCTAGTGCTTGGACATCGTCTCCACTATTTAGATTAACGGTTTCGATATTTTCGGTTGCGCCCATAATCACGGTAGCTGCGTCTTTCGCACCGTCACTTAGTGCACCGTGTGTAGCAATCACAATCCCTAACATAAAAGTTCCTCCTTCAATTCAGTGGCTTGAGTCATTATTTCAAACAGTCATGCAATGACTCAAGCGACTGACCTTTTT
Source organism: Enterococcus sp. DIV0294 (assembly GCF_050558155.1). NCBI lineage: Bacteria > Bacillati > Bacillota > Bacilli > Lactobacillales > Enterococcaceae > Enterococcus > Enterococcus sp. DIV0294. The sequence continues at coordinate 2,543,911 of NZ_CP187889.1, forward strand.
TATAAATTAAATTTGCCTAAAACCTCTTTTAAACTAGTTTTTGGTGCAGAAGGCGTTGCTTGGAAATAAATATCTTCTACGCCATACACCTCATGTAGTTCTTTTAATTTTTCGGCATCTTCTTTGTTTAAATAAACTGATTTGGTTACTAATAAATCTTTTTCTGGATTTTTCTGTGCGATACCGCCGATGTTTAACTCCTTCATAGGGACTCCGTGTTTTACTAAGTCATAAATTACAGAGACGGTTTTAGCGATTAAAATACAGTTGTACTCTTTGAATTGGTATTCATCCCAATAAAATTTGGCTTTTTCCGGCGTAATGACAATGGTTTTTTGTCCTGTCCGACTGCCTGCACTTTTGTATAAATCACGCATAAATTTATCCTTTGCCACCACTTCATCGACAACGAAAATGGAATTAACGCCACTTTTTTGGGACAAGGTCACCATCACTTGTCCATGAATTAATCGTTCATCTACTCTTGCTAAATTTACTACGCCCATCTGATTCACGTCCTTTTCTTTTTATAAAATACCGACTGTTGCTAAGACAATTAAAATACCTGTTAACCACAATAATGCTTGCGTAACTTTCAAGCCTTTTTTCGTATAGAACCAATACACGCCCATTACGACAGCTAGCGGCAAGAGTCCTGGGACAATCTGATCAAGGATATCTTGGACCACAAACTCACGGCCAGAAAGTTTAAATTGAAGGGTTGAAGAAACCTTGACATAATTACCAGCTAAAATCCCCATCATGAACAACCCTAAAACAGATAACATTTCAATGGCTTTTTGAATCCCAGCACTTTGCATTAAACCTGTGGCATTCCGCCCCATTTTGAAGGATTGTCTCGCAAAGAACACGCCTAACAGTACTTGATAAAGGGCAAACGCCACAAATGGGAAAATCGCACCTAATGCGCTACCTTGTTGCGCCCACGGCACCGCAATCGCAATAAAAATATATTGAACCGTGCCTGAGTCAATCGCATCACCAATCCCAGCTAACGCGCCCATCAATCCAGCTTTGGTGTTATACATTAAATCATCTTGCATCATGATTTCGCGGCCTTCATGTTCTTCTTTGGCCCGCTCTTGTTCCATGGAAGCCATCAACCCAGTAATGACCCCGCCGCCCCAACTTAATTGCGTATTGAAAAACAGCAGTTGACGCATATAAGCGGCTTTTAATTGTTCATCGTCTTTATATAATTTCTTTAAAAGTGGCATCATTGCGTACAATAACGAAGGCGCCAAGTAACGTTCAAAGGAATGGGGAATTTCATTGGCAAAATGCCAACGGAGATAGGCTTTTGTAACATCTTTATTGGTAATTTCTTCTGGTGCTAAATTCGTTGTTTTCGGCACGACTTTTTCTGTTGTTTCCGTCATTTCAGTTCCTCCTTTTTCTTTTAAAACCCGTCATCGTAATCGTCATCATCATCAAAATCAGTGGTGGCACTGGCGGAACCAGCACTTTCTGCTACAGGTTTGCCTTTTTGGACTTGCACAAAAATTAACGCAATAATTACGCCAAAGATGGCATACGTTACCATGGTAATTTCCAATGACTTAAAGACGATACTCATGAAGTATGCAAGGAAAAAGAAAACCAAGAAATCTTTTCGACCAATGACATAGACCGTTGTCGCAATCCCAATTGCGGCTAAACCACCACCGACTACTTCTAACACGTGAATCACAACGGTTCCTTCTAATGCTTTAATAATATCGGCAATGACTGGTGCCCCTAGATAAAGAGCAAAAAAGACTAATGGAACGAATAAAATAAATGAGGCAATCGTTGGATACCAGATAATTGAGCGGGCAATTTTTTTAGAATTTAGTTCAGCCACCGCACGATCGGTATACTTCCCTAAAAACGTGTTAATAAAGAAACGGAATTGATATAAATAACTTCCTAAAAGACCGACAGGAACCGCTACGGCAATAGCCGCTTCCGGCTTCAAATTCCCTAGCAACGCAACTGGCACAGCAATCGCTGCCGCAATTGATGGTTCTGCTGGCATAGAGCCACCTGGTGAAAAAACACCCATGTAAATCATTTGTAATGCTGCGGTGACGATCATCGCTTTCGGGACATCGCCCATCACTAAACCTGCTACTAACCCTGTCATTAAGGGCGAGAAACGCAACGTTAACGTTGCTCCTCCTCCAAGCCATCTGGACATAATTGCTGCCACCCAAAGCGCCATTATCAAACTTTGTAAAACACTTAACGTTTCCATAGTTCCTCCTTCTTATCCTTGGTTTTGGATATACTTTTCTAGCTCTTCAATCCCTTGACGTAAACGTTCTTCCGAAATCTCAATAGGAATTAAATGAACCTTTTCTTTTGAATCAATAAATTGAACCATTGCATCGAGTACTGCTTCTTCTGGGTAAAGGCCCATTTGTCGTAACGACATGGGCAAGTTTAGCTCTTGATAAAAAGGGATTAATGCGTCTATGATGGCCCACCTTTTTTCCAATGCTAATTGATAGAAGATGCCGTAAGCTACTTTTTCGCCATGTAAATAGTCATGACTTTTTGGTAAAAATTTACTCATAGCATCATGCATGGCGTGTGCTGCTGCATTGCGGGCGTATTTGTCGCCGAAGCCGCCGACTAATCCAGAAACAGCGAAAACAATTTCTGAAAGATGGACAAATTCAGGCGTGAGTTTGCCCTCATCCATCGCTGCTAAGGCTGCTTTTGAGTCCCGCATAATCGCTTCTTGCGAAAGCTTGGCGGTCGCTCCCGCTAATTGTAAAAAGGGTTCCCCTTGCAAATGGGCTTGGCGTAAAATGGTCTCTGATTCATACCATTTCGCTAACGTATCAGCTAAACCAGCGACAAAATAATCACGGGGCGCATCAAGAAGCAACTTAGGATCAGTGATTAAAAACGCAGCTTGGCGAAAGAAATGTTCCGTTTTGCCTTCGGCCGCGCCATTTTCTTGATACATCACAGCTAACGGTGTCCACGGCGCACAGTTACTAGCCAAAGTGGGGACCAAGCCAAAATTCAGATTGTTTAAATGGGCGCTGTAGCCCACTAAATCGGCTAACTTACCGCCGCCGACTCCCAGAAGAAAGTCAATCTGGTGTTCCTTTATTTGCTGTGAAATTTGTTCGGCGCCAAAATAACTACATTCTCCTGTGTAAGTGTGATAGAAGAATTGATACTCTGAATCTGCCAAGAATGGTAAAAATGGCTGAGCTTTTTCAAAGGATACGGTGCCATGCACCACCAAAATTCGTTGGGCGTGATATTCCTTGAAAAGTGACGGCACCGAAGCTAAGGCGCCTTCGTGGTAACGATAAAATTGCGGTCCAACTTTCACTTTTAAATCAGTTAACATGCTCCTCCTCCTTCTTAACTAACGTAACGACTGACTTCTTGCACTGCCCGTTGAGGTAAAATACCTTGCACCACGTCTTCCACATCTTGCACGCATTTTTCTCCCATCGCTTGCAGGCATTCCATGGTATAAGCGGAGGTGTGCGGCGTCATTACTACATTTTCAAACGCAAGATAAGGATGATTTTTCCGACCTGGTTCCTCTTCTAAAACATCTGTCCCAAGCCCAGCAATTTTGCCCGATTCTAAGCCGGCAATCATGGCTTCTTCATCAATCAAGGCGCCTCGTGCGCTATTGGAAAGATAGACGCCGTCTTTCATCTTGGCAATTTCCGCCGAGCCAATCATGTGATAACTTTCTTCAGTTAAATTGGCACATAAACAAATGATGTCAGCTGAAGCTAGCAACGTATCTAAGTCTACTTTTTTGGCTCCATAACTTTGCAGATAAGTGGCGGATTTATAGGGATCATACGCTAACACGTCACAGCGAAATCCGTTTCGTAACGTCTCCACGACACAACTTCCTGTGTTCCCAACACCAATGACACCCACAGTTTTGTTAAATAACGTCCGACCGACAAAATTCGCTCGTTTTTCCCATTGATCTGCTTTAACGCTGGCATCTGCAGCCACGGTTTGCCGTAAAACAGCTAGTAAATTTGTGACATTGTTTTCCGCCACGGCATCTCGTTCTACTAAAGCTGGGATGATGGAAACAATTGTCTCGTGCTGTTTTGCAGCGTCTAAATCGATGTTGTTATACCCAATGCCGTGGCGAGAAATCAGCAACAATTCATCTTTATGTTCAAAAAATTCTTTCGTGAAAAATGGCGTCACGCTAGCAATAATAATCGTATATCCTTGTAAACGTTCCGCTAACTCTTTGCCACCAATTTCACTGTCGACTGTAAAATGCTTCACGGTGCCTATTTTTTCTAAGCGCGTCAAGTGTTCAGGAAAAATTTGACCAAAACTACTGGAATTCACTATGGCAATTTTTTGTTTTTTTAACATGACTAAACTCCTTTACTGACTTTTTACGACTTCATGCCCGCCAAATCCTTGTCGCAAAGAAGCGACCACTTTGTTTGAAAAATGATTTGCTAGCATACTTTCATTTCGAGTAAATAAGGACAACGCCGTAGTTGGGACGGGCATCTCCAAACGCAATGCTTCTTCAATCATCCATTTGGCTTCGCCATTTGCTGCCACTTTCCCTTCTAGATTGGCTAACGTAGGATTTTCCGCAAAAACCTCTTTCGCTAAGCCCATCAAGCGAGCTTCAATAATCGAGCCGTGATTCCACACATCGGCTACTTTCTCCAACGCAAAATCATATTCAGCAGCTTCTAATAAATTGAATCCTTCGCCCATGGCTTGCATCATGACGTACTCAATCCCGTTATGCACCATTTTCAAATAGTGACCAGCTCCTGATTTCCCAGCATAAAGATACCCTTGTTCACAAGCTAAATCTTCAAAAAATGGGGTTAACACCTTGACAGCTTCAGGCGCACCGCCAACCATTAAACACGCTCCTTCCCGCGCTCCTTTGATGCCACCAGAAGTACCACAATCAATAAAATAAATTCCTTTTTCCTTAGCAAATTGAGCATTCGCGACACTATCATGAAAATTTGAATTGCCACTATCCACAATGATATCCTCTGGTGCTAATTGCTCTACCAATTCTGCCACTAATTGATTGGTAATCTGACCAGCGGGGGTACTTAAAAAAATCACCTTCCTTTTGTTAAGCGCTTTCAATAATTCTGACAACGAATCTACAACGGAAAGACCTTGTTCTCTAGCAGTCGCTCTTGCTTCCTTTGTTACATCAAAGCCAATAATGGGCCAGCCTTGTTCGTGAACATTTAATGCCATGTTCAAACCCATTTTCCCAAGTCCAATAAAGCCAATGTCCATTTTTCTTTCACCTGCCTCTTTTGATACTTCAATCATAAAGGATAAAAAAAATAATGTAAACGATTACAATAATTAAAAAATATTTTTTATTTTTTAGCAAAAATCTTGCCTGCTCAAAAGGTAAAACGTTTTTATTTTTAAGGAGCTTTCATACAAAAAACACAAGTAAATCTCTTGGTATCACGTTCTTTTTACTGGCTACTTTCTTTAGTTGAGAGAAGTCTTTTCAAGACCCCTTCATTTTTCAGAAAAAAGATTATTTATTTTTTTTGGGCTTTTTTTAAAGAATTTCTTTTTTGTGGAGAAAAAGAGAAATTGTATTTGTCCTCTTTTTCCACTATAATCAGTCTATACCAACAATGAAAAGGCATTCATTTTATTTTTAAAAAAATAAGATTGGAGGAACGTGTTAATGAAAAACCACTATTTGGATCAACGGATTCGGATCAAAAAACCGAATTTGAGCCTCACAGAAAAGAAAATTTCCGATTACTTTGTTCATTCTGAATCATTATTGACACAAATGACGTTAGAAAGTCTTGCCAACGAAATTGGCGTCTCCCAATCTTCCGTGTATCAATTTGTAAAAAAGATTGGCTATTCTGGGTTCCAAGAATTTAAAATTGATATCGCCAGAAATTCTAATTATCAGCCGACTTTTCAAAACGTCAATAGCGTGAATGGCGCCGATGATATTTCACCAGATGATGATAGTATTACCATTGCTAAAAAAGTCTTACAAGCCAATATTTATTCCCTCAGTAACGCCACACAGTTCTTAACAAAGGAGCTATTAGATAACGTGTTGGCTTTGATGTACTCTGCCAAAACGCTTCATTTTTTTGGGCAAGGTGGCTCCTCGATTGTGGCTTTTGATAGTTTCCATAAATTCATTCGGACCAACTATCGGTGCAACTACATTTTTGATTACCACATGCAGTTAAGTTTTGTCACAAAATTAACCAGTGAAGATTGCGTGTTTATTTTTTCCCATTCAGGCAAAACCAAAGAATCAATCAACCTAGCACGACAAGTTAAAAAAACCAACGCAAAAATGATTACGTTAACTGGTAACAGCGGTTCAGAGTTGGCAGGCTTGTCCGACGAAGCAATTATTGTCGTCACCGAAGAAGGCTTGTTTCGTGCGGAATCCTTGGCTTCACGGATTAGTTACTTAACGGTAATGGATATTTTATATACAAATACGATGTATCACAATTTTGATCAAAATGCCGATTCCTTGAAAAAAATCCGTGATAACATTAGCACGACTAAGACCGATCCGCATTATTTGTCGTAAAGATCTGAATGGTGCTTATTTTTGTAATATCGGTCCTCGCAAATTGGCTTTATACCGTGACTCTACATTTTATGAAGCAAGTGAACTATCATGGAGGTATTTCAAAAGCGACCAATTTTGAGCCGACCCCCAAAAGTTAGACCTAGAAATCTAACTTTTGGAGGTTTTTTGTATGGCAAAATACAGTTTTGAATTTAAACTTAAACTTGTTCATGACTACTTATCTGGTCAAGGAGGTCTAAGGTTTCTCGCAAAGAAGTATGGGCTTAAAGATAGTTCTCAAATAAGCAAATGGATAAATGCCTATAAAGAACTTGGTGAAGAAGGCCTACTTCGCAGTCGAAAAAATAAGAATTACTCTGTTCAATTTAAGCTAGATGCGATAGAGTTATATTTAACAACAGAGTTGTCCTATCAAGAAGCAGTTAATCTTCTAAAAATGAACAATCCATCATTGATTGCGAATTGGCTTAGAACGTATCAGAAGTTTGGTATAGAGGGACTCTCTAAACAGAAAGGACGTCCACCTACCATGTCTAAAAAGAAACGAAATGAACCCCAACCACTACCAAGTGAACGATCTCAAGTAGAGAAACTAGAAAAAGAAAATAGAATGTTAAAAATTGAGAATGCCTATTTAAAAGAATTGAGGAGACTGCGTTTAGAGGACGAACAAAAAATGAACGAATCGCACGAATCATTCACAGTCTCCGAAGACACTTTCGATTAAAAGATATTTTGGAAACCCTAAGGTTTCCAAAATCTACTTACATGTACTGGCAAAAACGCCTCGACAGAACAGCTTCAACACAAATCATCGAAGAAGAAATTCAAGCGATTCGTAAAAAACATCAACATTATGGCTATAGAAGGATGACCCAAGAATTGAAACGACGTGGATTTCAAGTGAATAAAAAGAAAGTCCAGCGATTAATACAAAAGTTAAAGTTACAAGTCAAAGCTTTTACTAAGAAATCAAGAAAATATAATTCCTATAAAGGAACCGTTGGTAAAATCGCTAAAAATTTGATTCGTCGCCGATTTAAAACTTCTGTTCCTCATCAAAAAATTACAACTGATACAACTGAATTTAAGTACTTTGAAGCAGATAACGCAGGCATCTTTCGTCAGAAAAAACTATACTTAGATCCATTTATGGATATGTATAATAGTGAAATTCTAAGCTATAGCCTTTCTACTCAACCAAATGGTAAAACAGTTATGGAAGGTCTGAAAGAAGCAATTTCTCAAACAAATGATTGTCCCTATCGGCGCACCTTTCACTCTGATCAAGGCTGGGCTTATCAAATGAATGTCTATATACAAGCATTAAAGGACAACAATATCTTTCAAAGTATGTCTCGAAAAGGAACCTGTTTAGATAATTCTCCTATGGAGAATTTCTTCAGTATCCTAAAACAAGAAGTGTACTATGGAAAAATCTATCAAAGTCAAAATGAATTGAGAGAAGCAATTGAGAACTACATTTATTATTACAATCATCACCGAATCAAGGAAAAACTTAACTGGAAAAGCCCAGTAGAATTTCGACAATTCAATCAAAAAACTGCATAAAAATAGAGTGGAAAAATCCACTCTATAAAAAGTCTAACTTTTTGGGGTCACTACATTTTTTGGTCGCTTTTTATCTTGTGGGTAAAAATAAGTTAGAAAAAAGAACTTACATGACTACTTTCATAACCTTAAATTTTAAGATAAACAGTAGTTCACTATTTATGGAACAATAGATGACATGTATAATTATTCAATGTATTTAAGCCTTTGAGAGTGTTAAACAGTATCAACTCCACAAAGCTCCGTTCTCATTAATCTCTAGGTATTAAATTTACTATTGTAATTTTTCTCTTTCTTCCCAAATCTTCCTTCTTCGAATCGCTTCTTCAGAATAACTAGGTACAAATTGATTATCCTTTAGTTCATATCCTAAAGACTCCAGAAGGATCATTGCATACTCCTGAGAAATATTCAAATTGATTGCTAATTCGTTAAGTTCCCAGTTCCCTTTATTTATAATAAACTCCCTTAGTTGCCTTGAAGATCGTATTCCTTGTTTATTTACCCAATATTCAGCTATTTTTTGAATATCTTTATATTTTAATTTATACTGCAAATTCTTCAAGTTATCTTTTACATAATCAACCGCTAATGCTAAAAAAACTTGAAACATTATATTACTAAGATTGTTTATTATTACTTCAAGAAAAGAACCTGACCCTGCCGCTGCCCCCATACCTTTTGGTACATATATATATACGACAGAAATATCGTTTCTTATATGTCCTTTTTCCTTCAAATTCTTTAATTCTTTTAGCTTCCAATTATGTTTGACGTTATCAAAAATATCAAGAAATATCACTTCATTTTTTTCGTTAAAATAATAGTTAAGCATACTATCATAAAAATTTTGTCCTTTTATTGGATTAAGAGAAAGATAAACAAATTGGTTGATTATCTTTCCTTTAAAATTACTCATTTTATGTTCAGTACACCTCTTAGCTATATCTCTAGCTATATCTGTTATTGAATCATCATCATCCAGCTCCTTTGTTACTGTATAAAAATCATCCAGACTAAAATTTTTTAGATCAATATCTGGGGCATCGATATAAATAAATGTCATTTCCATGAATACAACTTCTCCTTTACCATATTTATTTACTTGATTCCTTTTTACAATTATCTTACATGTTAATTTTACTATTAAAAGTACTGTTACACAAAATTTTATATAAAAAATAATTAGAGTTATTACATAAGCATAAGCTATTGCAACACTTCTTTAAAAACATAAAAATTATTGCCTCTTCTGTAGGTCTCTTAACTAAATTTTTTTGTACGCTACTAGTTACTTTTTTCTTTATCTTTAGATTTCGCTAAATAAAAATTTTTCCGCTCTGCTTTATTTTGCAACCCATCAATTGGTTCAAAGAAAATACTAAAAAAACGCTTGGCACAAGCCAAGCGTTTTTTTGATTCTCTCTTTACATCGAACCTTTAAAAACATCTTTATTCTTAGCAAAATAATCAACACCAGAGTAAATGGTGAAAATCAAGCAGGCATATAGCATGATTTGATCTAGTGGTAGATGGAGTGCTGAAAATGGAATGTTGTTAATGAACAGTAAAATAATTGCAACCATTTGGGTAGCTGTTTTTACTTTTCCCGGCCAAGCTGCTGCCATTACTTCGCCATGTTCGACTAATAACAACCGTAAACCAGTTACTGCCAATTCACGACAAACAATAATTGCTACAATCCAAGCGGGTACTTTGCCTTGACCAACTAAGACGATAAAAGCGGTCATCACTAGCATTTTGTCCGCTAATGGGTCCGCAAATTTTCCGAAGTTCGTCACCAAGCCTTGTGCACGGGCAATTTTGCCATCCAACCAGTCTGTAAAACTAGCAACTGCAAAAATAATCGCGCCCACTAATTGGGTAACGGCTAACGTTGTGTCGCCAAAACTAATCGTTCCCCAGTCCATCGGCACCGACACAATAATAATAAAAATCGGAATCATAAATATTCTTAAAACTGTTAATTTATTTGGTAAATTCACTTCAATTGCCCCTTCCTTCTCCTGTTCTATTTTACGTTATCTTACTGGCAGTGTCACGAAAAAAAGAAAAGAATCTGGAATAATTGCCGTTTGACAGTTTATCCAGATTCTTCTTACACCATTTCTAACGATACGTAATCCCTAATGTAACATCCTTACGAATTAAAACTGGCGTTTTTTCCAGTGCTAAATCGGCGCCATCGACTTGAATGGCGACGTTATTTGAGGCGCCTAGAATCAGTGTTGCATTGGCGGCATTCGCAGGTAAAGCTGTTGTTTCTGTTTCTCCTGCTTGCAGGGTGTGTTGGTACGTATAGTTGCCATCGACCATCACGCCAATCCAGCAAGAGCCTTCAGTCCCTTTAAAGGTAATGTTGATTGGACTATTCGCATCTTTAACCGTTGCAGTCACTTGATTGTTGGCATCACTCACCACAGCCACAGCTGTTTTCTTCTCTGGTTCGCTTGAAGAAGACGGCGGTGTACTACTTTGTGTGCTACTTTCTGGGGCTTGACTTGATTCTTTGGGTTTTTCCACACTGGCACTAGTTGCCGGTGTTTGAATAATCGGTTCGGCTTTTTGATCTTGCCACATAATATACAGCACTACGACCGCAATGGCTAAACCAATTAACGAAAAGGCAATGGCTGGTAAGTTCCGCAGTAACCAACTGGATTGCTTTTCTTCGTCATGCAATTGCTTACGTGACCCTTCAAGCTCTTCATACACTGGCTTGGGTTCTTCGACAATTGCTGGTTCTTTGCCATCATAGATATCTACCAATTGATTGCCATCTAAGCCGACCGCACTTGCATATTGGCGGATAAACGCCCGCACATAAAAGGTGCCTGGTAAGGACTCAAAATCGTTTTGTTCAATAATTTCTAAATATCTTTTTTGAATTTTTGTCATTTGTTGCAGTTCATCAATTGAGATGTTCTTCTGCAATCTTGCTTCTTTTAGTGTTTCTCCAATATTTACGCTGGCCACTCGTCCATCTTCTCCAGTCTATTTTGTTAATTTATCGATTGTCTCATCAGTCTTTTTCAATTGCCAAGGAAAACATTCCCGTCCTTTAAGAATACCACAAAAGAAGCCAACTGAGGATAACAAAATTGAAAGATTTCAAAGATTTTTCTTTTTCTTAAACAGTTGGTTTATTGCTCGGTTTCTCCTTTAGGATACATGTAGAAACGGCTCAATCCTTCTTCACGAATAAAGGTCTCTGCTACTTGGTGGATGTCGGCTAATTGAATGCTTTCAATGACTTCAATCTTATCAAACAGCGTGGTTTCCCCAAACAATGATTGTGAAAATTGGTTGGCGATATACTCTAAAGAGTTTAAGGATTGGAAGTATTTACCAATCATTTTTTTCTTCAATAAGGACAAATTTTCTTCCGTTAATTCTGGACTTGTTGTGGCAGATAATAAAATAGCTTCAATTCGTTCCGCTAAGACTTCTGGTTGCTCACTATCGCCGCCAATATCCGCAAAATGGAAACTGCGATCTAAATTAAAGTCATAACTAAAACTATCATCTAACAAACCTTCATCATAAAGAGCCAAATAGTTTTGAGAGGTATTACCAAACAATAATTGTAACAACAAGTTCACGGTGACTTGATATTTCATTAAGTCACGACCTGTTGTTGGCACTTCATCTAAGCCTTTCAAGCCAACAAGCACTTTTGCCCGTGTGACTGCCATTTCAATGGCGCTCTCTTTGACAATGTCAGCAGCTGTTTCTTCAGGAAAATGCCGACGAATAGGTTGGGCGGCAGGAAACTCTTTCGCCGCTTGGTTTTCACGAATGAACGCCATTAACGCTTCAGGGTCCATTTTCCCTACCACGAATAAGGTCATATTACTTGGATGATAAAACGTATTGTAGCATGTATACAAATCTTCTGCGGTAATCTCCGCAATACTTGCCACTGTGCCGGCAATATCAATATGCAATGGATGCTTCGGATAAAGGTTGCCTAAAACCCCAAAGAACAAGCGCCAGTTAGGATCATCTAAATACATTTGAATTTCTTGTCCGATGATGCCTTTTTCTTTTTCGACCGTTTCCTTCGTGAAATACGGCGATTGCACAAAATCAAGCAACGTTTCTAGATTTTGTGTCACTTGATCCGTCGTTGAAAACAAATAACTCGTTTTCGTAAAACTGGTAAAGGCATTCGCTGAAGCCCCTTGTTGCCCAAATTTTTGGAAGACATCGCCATCTTCTTTTTCAAACATTTTATGTTCTAAAAAGTGGGCGATTCCGTCAGGCACTTCAATCATTTCCTCTTGACCAATTGGCACGAACGTATTGTCAATTGAACCATAATCAGTCGTAAACAAGCCATACGTTTTTTGGAAATCATTTTTCGGCAATAGGTAAACCTTTAACCCATTCGCCAGTGTTTCTGTATACAATGTTTCTTTAATTTGTGCATAGTCTTTTTTAATCATTTTCCGTTTCTCCTTCCAAAAAGAAGATCGCTTGAAGTTCCAAACGTTTGGCTACTTCTTGGATTTCTGGAATAGTCACGGCATTGATCCGCGCAATCCATTCCTCCGCCGTCAGCATCGTCTGCGGCATTAATTCGTTCAAGTATTCTTTTTCCAGCCACGCGCCTGCATTATCTAACGCTAAGATATACTGATTTTTTAACATTGCTTTCGTTTGTTCAATTTCTAATTCGCTAATCTTACCTAAGCGAATATTTTCCAATTCTGTCGAAATCAAACGCAAGACCTGATTCCGATTTTTGCCATCGATCCCTGTTTGAACCGTCATGAAGCCACGGAAAGTGTCGATACTACTAGAAGCATAATACGCTAAATGCTCTTTCTCACGGACATTCATAAATAATTTAGAATGCGGGAAACCGCCAAAAATTCCATTAAACACTTGCAACGCAAAATAATAGCTATCGCCATAATAAATATCCGTGTTGTAAGCCAAGTTTAATTTCGATTGGGCTAGCACCTCACGCTCGGTCCGCTCTTCAATCACGTTGCGAATTGGTTGATTGTAGAAAATCGCGGCTTTGCCTTCTTCACGAGGCGTAAACGGTAATTGCTTGAATAACGGCACTAGCTCCGCCTCATTGACATCGCCTAAAACAAAAATATCCACTTGATCTTCCGCCAGCATTTTTTGATAATATGCCGCTAATGACGCCGCTGTTTCCTCAGCTAACGCCGCAACGGTCCCGAAACTAGGGATTTTTTGATCCTCCGATTGATTGAAATAGACACTTTGAAGCGCCAAAGAAGCATAGGTTTGCTTGTCCTCCACAATACTTTCCAAGTACGCTTTCAAGTTCTCTTTCTCCCGTTGGAAGGTTTCCGCCTCGAATTGGCCCGCTTGAATATTGGGGGCAAAAATAATTTCCTTCAAAAAGTCCACCGCTTCGGCGAGAACCTGACTATCCTGTAAATAATGATCATTGACAATATTCATAGAAATATTAAACCAATGTTGATTGCCTTTTTTGGAAACGCCAATCCCGAAGCTGGCGCCGTAAAGTTCCGCCAAACGCTCACTTAACTTGACTTGATTCGGGTAATTCAAGCTGTTGGTTTCCATCAAACTGGACAACAGCGTTCTTTTTGTAATAGTTTCATGATTTAATCGTGTATTAAAGCGGACTAAAAGACGCACCGTTTTATATTTTTCTGTAGGAATGACGTGTAAATTCACGCCTTTAACTAATTGAACAGACATTGCCGCATCGCTCCTTCATTTGCTTCATCTTACCTAAAGAATGCTGTGAAATATATGTATCGCGTAAATTCTAAAGCATTTTTTAATGTTTTTTCCAATAGCTCTATTATAACACAGCTTCAGGTGCTTTCTGAATGATAAGAGTTTTTCAGTTCAAATTTTCAAGAAGATTCGGTATACTGTTTTTAAAGTGAGGAGGGAAAAAAGAATGATTAAAGAATTTAAAGAGTTTATCATGCGCGGGAGTGTCTTAGACCTAGCCGTTGGTGTTGTCATTGGTAGTGCGTTTACAGCGATTGTGACACAAGTGGTGGAAGGCTTGATTACCCCGTTAATTAGTCTGATTTTTGTCTTGACGACTGGGAAAAAGAGCGCCGACGATGCATTGGGTGCCCTTGTCTATAAAGTCGAAGGCGTTGAATTCAATATTGGTAGCGTGATTAGTGCACTTATTACATTTTTAATTACGGCCTTCGTCCTCTTCTTGATTGTCAAAGCGGCCAACAAAATGAAAAACCGTGGCAAAAAAGAAGAAGCGGCAGAAGAAGAAGTGGTACCAACGAGCGAAGATTACTTAAAAGAAATTCGCGACTTATTAGCGGCGCAAACACCGCCTGCTGAAACTGTCAAAACAGACAGCACTTTCACAGAGAAATAAGCAAAAAGTCATCCTAAGGGGATGACTTTTTTGTTTGGACTTACACAGACGGTCCTGCGACGAGGTTCCACGTGATACTGTCTGTGTAGGCCCCTGCTTTAATATTGTTGGCTGGTGTTGTGATGTTTAAGGCTGTATTAAACAGTGAAAATTGCCATAATCCTTGGCCTTGACCAGCTGCTGCGTTAGCCATTAATTGGGCTTCCCCGCCTAAATCAAGGGTCCAATTTTGCGGAGCAGCCAGTTGTGGTCTGACTTCTGGTGTAGAGACGGCTGTCGTCAGAGCTACATAGCTATTGCTTGTTGCCTCGTATTCTAAATCAAGTTGAGTAATCAGCGCCACTTTAATGTTGCCTTGTAAGCTTTCAGTGCCTAATTTTAGGCCATTAGATTGGGCCGTTAAATGCCAGCCTTCTTTGCTCCCACGTACGTCACCAACACCAATCATTTCTGTATGGCCGTTGATGGCCTCTGGGTCCCTTTGGTTAAGAATTGGTTTCGTTAAATCATCTGAAATTGATAATTTCCCAAAATTAAATTCGCGAGGAATAAACAGTAAATCAAAGTTACTGTTTGAGCCACTCGGGTCTGGATCAACGGTATTGGCATCGCCGTTGCCGTCTGGCAACGTGCCGCCTTCAAATTCTGCTGTGACTGGCGTGTCCCCAGTGGTCACAGCCTGTGCTGAAAGAGGTGCTAAACTTGCGCCAACCACTGCGCTACCAACTAATAAACTTGTCATCATTTTCTTTTTCATTTGTGTTCTTCTCCTTTACGATTGAATGATTATTAGAGGGCAGAACAGCAGAAGTTATCCGCTGATGGTCCGTCCTCTGTTTTTTGTTGCTTGTGCTTAGATTGATGGTCCTGCGACAAGGTTCCAAGTGATGTTACCTGTGTAGGCGCCTTGTTTCAATTCTTGAATTGGTGTAGTGACATTCAATGTCATTTTTTCAAAACGTACTGCCCAAGTCCCTTGACCTTTACCAATAGTTGCATTACTTAATGTAGTGGCGCCACCGCCAATTTTCATGCTGGTTCCAGTAGCACTAGGGGCTGTTGGATCATCAGCAATATTCATGCCATTTAAAATAGAAGTTGCTCCATAATAAGGTTCTGGAGTAACACCAACAAGATATTCTGCATAGTAAACTTTCAATCCAAAATTAATATCACCCGCTAGTTCATCTGTTCCATTACTCATTTTCGTTAGTTCACCAGTTACATGCCATCCTTCTTTAGTACCACGCACATCTCCTACCATAAGGTCTCTGGGTGTCGTTGAACTTGCTTTGATAGCAGATAAATTATCATTAATTTTTACGAGAGGAAAGCTAACACTTTTTGGAATAGCTAATAAATCAAAATCTGTATTTGGTTTCGTTGGATCTGGGTCGACATTTCCGCCAGTATTATCCTCATGGTCTGGCAACACCCCTCCACCAAACTCTACCTGCACTGGTGTATTCCCTGTCGTAGTCGCCTGTGCCGAAAGAGGTGCTAAACTTGCGCCAACGACTGCGCTACCAACTAATAAACTTGCCATCATTTTCTTTTTCATCATAATATGTACGTCTCCTTTTACTGTATGAATTTCCAGAGCGCGTGGTTCCCTTTTTCTGCGCTTCCGAAGCTATAGCCTTATTATACAAGAATCTGCCCTCTTCGTAATTTTAAATATTTAACAGCCATTCGTAAAAACTGATGATTCCTTTAAAACCAAGCGTTTCTATTGATTTCAAGCTTTAATTTCAGCACTTTTTGATATTTACAAATGTTATTTAATGATTTTTTCGTCAAATTCGTTTAAAAAACAAGGAGAAAACGTCAAAAAGTAAGAGTTAGACCTCTACTTTTTGACGTTTTCTCTTAAAATCTTATACATTTACCGGCGGTTCTTGCAAAAAAACCGTCAATTTTCATTTAATGACAGCCGTTTTTATATTTGTTCGTCACTAAGACTTACAATTTACGGCGACGGGCGAATTCCACAAACTTAAATTTGTTTAAACGGTGACGAGATTCCGTATAGCCAAAACAGCGGGTATCTTCCAAGTTCATGATACTGCGGACCACGACGACATGATTGCCTTCGACTTCACCAATCAGCTGCTTGTCCATCTCTGTGAGCGGTTCCACGGTAATTTCTTTCTGGGCATAACTAATCGCCAAGCCAAGGTCGTTTTCCAGATAATCGAAAATCGAATCTTCGGCACGGTGCTTCGGCAGTTCTGGGACAATCTCTTTAATCAAGTAATCAATATCTAAAATATCGACTTCCCCTTCAATCTCCCGTTGCCGAACTAAGCGCCACACAGGGGCCCCTTCCGTCCAACCAGTCAACTGAGCCAAGTTGCGCTCCACAGGAATTTCTTCTAAGGAAACCACATGAGTATGACTTTCAATATGCTGCGTTTGTTGTAACTCCTTGTAACTGGTCACCCCTGAAATAGGAAAATTAAACTTTTTAAAGTTGAGCACAATCGAGCCTTTGCCTTGTTTTTTCTGAATGTAGCCAGCGTTAATTAGTAAATTCAAGGCTTTCCGAATTGTTTCACGGGAAACATTGTAAGTTTCCACTAATTGATTTTCACTAGGTAATAAATCGCCTGGCTGATAGTCGCCTTGGACAATTTGTTGTTCTAATTCTAAAAATATGTCATGAAACTTGTTCATGCCGATCCTCCTCTACCAACAATTTCTTTTCTAAAAGCATAGCATATTCCCTCCGAAAAACCTAGAGCTGGTCAGAAAAATCCCCCGCACTTTCTGCCTTGCTTACGCCACAAACTCCCCCAGCCAAACCACTGCTTGACCGCCTTTTTTTCGGACCCAGCGCAGTCGGTTGCTGCCCCCTTCTGGAAAAGTTTTCCCAAGAATCTGGGGAAAATCCTTGTAATTCTGATTCGTTCATACTATACTGTAGTCAAACACAACATGTCTATACAAGTTTACAAGGAGGCGCCAAACATGACCATTTTAGAATTAACATTCGCAACGAACCAACTAACGACGACTTTTTTTAACCATAAATTGGAACCGCTTCACCAAAAAACGTTCCCTTTTGAAGCCTTGACTATCGAAGAAACGGTTCCTGAACTGTGCCAATTGATTTTGGCAGAGGCTGCGCCGATTCTGGGGGGGATTGTGGCTGATTTCCCAGTGGACTTCTTTTCGCCAGAGGAAACGTTGGCGCTGGTTCCGCAAGCGGTGATTCAAGCATTCGCGGAACAGTTGAACACGCCACTTTTAACGGCAGCCGAACAAGCGGCGGCACCGAATCTGCTGGCAGCATTTGAAGAAAAACGGCAGTATCTGGCTTGGCATTTGGACTATTATGGCTACGTGCCTGGGAAAAATGAATATGCGGTGGAGTCCCTGTTAACTGTCGGCAATGGCTTTTTAGGCTTGCGCGGCACGACACCTGAGATGACGATTTCTGATGATCATTATCCAGCAACCTATATTGCGGGGCTTTATAATACAGCGGCTTCGGAAGTTGCGGGTCAAGTAGTGGAAAATGAAGATTTCGTCAATGCTCCTGACAACCAACACATCGCTTTAAAAATTGGCGATGCCACTGACTGGTTAACGATTTCTCCAGACACGCTACAACAATTACATCGTCAATTGAACTTGAAAACGGGGTTGTTTGTCGCAGAAATGATTTTGAAAGATGCGGACAATCAGCAAATTAAATTAACGACGAAAAAAATCGCCAATATGGCACAGCCGAATGACTATCATCTGCAATATACGTTTGAGCCGTTAAACTTTTCAGCCCCGATTACTTTGAAAACCGTCACGGATGGCAGTGTCTACAACTATAACGTGGCGCGGTATCGCAACTTAACAGCGAAACATTTTCAGGTGACAGCATTAAGCGCGCAGGAAAACAAAACCGTGATTGAGGTTTGTACCAATCAATCTAACTTAAGCGTCCGAGAAACGGCTTTGATAACCGGTGATTTTTTTGAAAAAGAAGCCATTATGATTCAAGAAGAAGCGGAAAAAATCGCCCAAGTGGTGACCGTGATGGCGTACCAAGGAACGCGCTATACACTAGAAAAACAAGTCTTTGTGCAAGCCAGCCACGCCGAACAAAGTTGGCAGGTACCGTTTACGCCGAAGGACTCTTTTGCGGCCGCCGCTCAGGAAAGCGCCCGCGCTTGGCAAACTCTTTGGCAACAAGCCAACATTACTGTGACAGGCGATTTGATGTCTCAAAAACTTTTACGGATTCACAGTTATCACTTGCTGGCTTCGGCTTCGCCTTTTAGTAACCAAGCGCAAGCATTGGACGTCTCGATTACCGCCCGAGGCTTGCATGGTGAAGCGTATCGTGGACATATTTTCTGGGATGAAATTTTTATTTTACCTTTTTATATTCAACATTATCCTGACACAGCGAAACAATTGTTGCTGTATCGCTACCACCGATTAGAGAAGGCGAAGGAAAATGCGGCGGCCAGCCAGTATCGTGGCGCAATGTATCCGTGGCAATCAGGGCGTGATGGGCGTGAAACCACGCAAAAACTTCACTTAAATCCGTTGAATGGACATTGGGGCGAGGATCATAGTATTTTGCAACGGCATGTTTCCTTAGCGATTGCTTACAATGCTTGGTTGTATTGGCATAGTACACAGGATCATGAATTTATGAAACAATATGGCGGCGAAATGTTGTTAGAAATCGCTCAATTTTGGAACAGCGCTGCGACGTTAGATGACGCAACAGGACGGTTCTTTATTGATAAAGTGATGGGACCTGATGAGTTTCACGAGGGCTATCCAGACCAAGCGGAAAGCGGCTTGAAAAACAACGCCTATACGAATTTGATGGTGGTTTGGCTATTCGAAGAATTAACCAACATTTTGGCACTTTTCTCTGAGGAAGAACAGGCACAACTTTTTGCCAAAACTCAGACCTCTTCGGCTGATCTAGCCCGCATGCAGCAAATTCAAAATTCACTGGAAATTGAAGTTAATTCTGACGGTATTATTGCGCAATATGAAGGGTATTTCGGCTTAAAAGAGATTGACTGGGCGGCGATGAAAGAGAAATACGGCAATATTTACCGCATGGATCGAATTTTAAAAGCCGAAGGAGAATCTCCCGATGATTACAAAGTGGCGAAACAAGCCGACACGTTAATGTTGTTCTACAACTTAGACAAAACTCGGGTGGATCAAATTTTAGAAGATTTAGGGTATCAATTGCCTGCGGATTATTTGGAAAAAAATCTTTTGTATTATCTAAAACGGACGTCTCATGGTTCGACTTTGTCACGAATTGTTCATGCCCAATTGGCAGAAATGGCGCAATTCCATGAGCTATCTTGGCAACTTTATCAAGAAGCGTTGTATTCCGATTATCGTGACATTCAAGGTGGCACGACCGCTGAAGGGATTCATACAGGGGTCATGGCTGCGACGATTCACGTTACTTTAGCGACGTATGCAGGCGTTGACACGCGCCAGAACGAGTTATCAATTTGTCCAAACTTACCTGAACATTGGCAAGCGCTGGCGTTCCAGTTTATTCATCAAGGCGTGACGTATCAATTTTCATTAACACAAACCAGTGTCACGATTACAGCAGATAAAGACACACAATTATTGGTTCAGGGCGCGTTGATTCCGTTAACCGCCGAACGACCAAAAGAAGTACATTATCAATAAAGGAGCGAACCACAATGACGATTGGATTTATTTTTGATTTGGATGGTGTCATTACTGACACCGCCAAATTTCATTATCAAGCTTGGAAAGCATTGGCCGATTCGCTAGGCATTTCCATTGACGAAACCTTCAACGAAACATTAAAAGGCATTAGTCGGATGGACTCCTTGGACCGCATTTTAGCCCATGGCCACCGCGAAAATGCGTTTACTCCAGCAGAAAAAGAAGCCTTAGCTCAGCAAAAAAATGACCACTACGTTCAATTATTAGAACATTTAACAACAGAAGATGTTTTACCTGGTGTCGTGCCATTGCTACAGCAAGCCCAAGCACGTCACATTCCCTGCGCCGTGGCTTCGGCTTCAAAAAACGCGCCCCTGATTTTGGAA
The DNA here is from genome assembly GCF_050558155.1 of Enterococcus sp. DIV0294. NCBI lineage: Bacteria > Bacillati > Bacillota > Bacilli > Lactobacillales > Enterococcaceae > Enterococcus > Enterococcus sp. DIV0294. The sequence continues at coordinate 2,564,546 of NZ_CP187889.1, forward strand.
AAATTAGGCGTGCGCGCGTACTTCGCCACAATTGTCGATCCCGACTCGTTAAGCAAAGGCAAACCTGATCCTGAAATCTTTTTAGCCGCCGCTGACAGTATTGGCGTGCTACCGCAAAACGCCATTGGCTTTGAAGATGCACAATCAGGCATTGACGGCTTGAAAGCCGCGGGCATCTATGCCGTCGGCTTGTCGGCCAGCCAACCCTTACTCGGAGCCGACATGCAAGTCTCTGAAATGACTGAACTAAGCGTTGATGCACTGCTCAATCGCTAAAGAAGGACAAGAACCTTTAGCAGCAGGCACCTCTTTTCATCTACATTGTATCTATGCTAGAATGTAGATGAAAAGAGAGAGATGCGTCAACATACCTCTCTAGTGTAGAGCCGTTTGAGACGGTGACCAATTGTATTATTTAAAAATAACCGTACTCGGTCAAAGTTGACGGTTATTTTTTATTGTCATTTTTAACAGCTTTTATAATTTCACGGATTAACGCTAAATTTATTCGTGCTTTTCGGGAAAATGTGCTATAATGAAAATGAAAAGAGAGATATGCGTCAACATACCTCTCTGATGTAGAGCCGTTTAAGACGGTGACCGATTTTGTTACAAAAAATAACCGTACTCGATCAAAGTAAACGGTTATTTTTTATTGTCATTTTTAAGCAATTTCACAATCAGCGCAATCAAAGCAATGGTAAACATACCAAACCCTAGGATCGTCTGAATTGTTTCATATGCTGACAACAGGCCTCTCCTTTCTGTAAATTTTGGAAGTACGCTCATACGCACCACCTCACTGAAAGGGGAAAGTCTCTGCTCCTACGCTTCTCACTTTGTTGCGATGCTCGTCGCAAAGCGCATGTTCCTTTGCGCTTGCCTCCGCCTTAACTTCTCTACACTTATCGTATATCATGAATGCCTAATAAATATTCAGGTTACAATATTTTTTTAGATAAAATGATTTAGAGAAAAAACCGCCCACATCAGAAAAATGATGTGGGCGGTTTTTTGTAATTATTTATTTTTTGTTTCAAATAACGGACTAACTGGTTTGTTTTCGTGGATACGTTTAATCGCATCTCCGATTAATTCACCAACGCTGACTTCGTCAATTTTAGCAATTTTACGATCATCAGATAGGTAAATAGAGTCTGTTACAACTAAGCGTTCAATTGCTGAATCTTCAATACGTTGTAAGGCTGGTCCTGATAAAACGGGATGTGTACAAGAAGCGTAAACGTCTTTTGCTCCGGCTTCTTTCAATGCGTTTGCAGCAAGAGAAATTGTCCCCGCTGTGTCAATCATGTCATCAATTAAGACACATGTTTTGCCTTCCACATGACCAATGATATTCATTACTTCTGCTACGTTCGCTTTTGGACGACGTTTGTCAATGATCGCAATTGGTGCTTTTAAGAATTCTGCCAATTTACGCGCACGCGTTACACCACCATGGTCAGGGGAAACAACAACGACGTCATCGCCTTGAATGCCGTGTTCGATGAAGTAATCGGCAATTAATGGTGCACCCATCAAATGATCCACTGGAATATCAAAGAATCCTTGAATTTGGACCGCATGTAAGTCCAATGTCAACATTCTTGTTGCACCAGCTTTTTCAATCATGTTTGCAACAAGTTTAGCAGTGATTGGTTCCCGGGCACGTGCTTTACGGTCTTGACGTGCATACCCATAATAAGGCATAACCACGTTAATTGTTTTAGCACTCGCACGTTTTAACGCATCAATCATGATTAATAGTTCCATTAAGTTATCGTTAACAGGGCTACTTGTTGATTGAATGACGTAAACATGTGCACCACGAATACTTTCTTCAATATTCACTTGAATTTCACCATCACTAAATTGTGTTACAGAGCACTTTCCTAGCTCCACACCCACAGCATCCGCAATTTTTTCTGCTAAGGGACGATTAGAGTTCAAAGAAAAGATTTTCAATCTTGGATCAAAATAATGTTTCGACATTAGAACCTCCACTTTCTATTTCAGCCAATTCGTTAAAACTGAACAATACTTTCCTTCTAAAATAATAGTAGTCCTAGCCAAATAAATCAAGAGATTTTCTGTATTTCATACAAGATATTCATCAAAAGTCGCTTTCTTCTAACTATTTTATCGTATTTGTCTAAAAAATGAGGATTATTTGAATAAAGAAAGGTACTCGCCATAGCCTTCTTTTTCTAAATCTGCCACTGGCACAAATCTCAAAGCTGCCGCATTAATGCAATAACGTAAGCCGCCTTCTTGGAGTGGGCCATCAGTGAAAACATGCCCTAAATGTGAATCCGCTTCTTGACTGCGAACTTCTACTCGGTGCATGCCGTGACTAAAATCAGCTTTTTCTTTGACGCCACGTTTTTCAATTGGTTTGGTAAAGGATGGCCAGCCGCAACCAGCATCGTATTTGTCTAGGGAGCTAAACAACGGTTCGCCACTAACAATGTCTACATAGATTCCGTCTTGGTAAAAGTCATCATATTCTCCTGAAAAAGGGCGTTCTGTTGCGTTTTCTTGTGTGACGGCATATTGAAGATCCGTCAAGGTTTGTTTTAATTCTTCTTCTGTTGGTTTTGTCATTCTGTCCACTCCTTTTCTTCTGTTCAATTTATTGGGTTCAATGATACCACGTTTGCCAAACAGGCACCTAATAGTTTGCATAGTAAAAGACAGTCCTTTCTCTTTTTGACGAATGAAAAGGACTGTCTTTTATTAGTTGAATTCTTTTAGTAGTCGGGCTACTTTGGCAATTGGTAAGCCCATAATGGCGTAATAATCGCCGGCGATTGCTTCAATTAGTAATGCCCCTTGTCCTTGGATACCATAAGCGCCTGCTTTGTCGGCATATTCTGCGGTATCTAAGTAAGCATGGATTTCCGTGTCTGTCAGTGGATAAAACGTCACGGTTGAATGAACTGTCGCGGAGCGCTCTTTTTCCCCTTGTTTCAACGTCACACTTGTATACACGTCATGTGTTTTGCCACTTAACAGGCGCAACATGCGATAACCGTCTTCCCGAGAAGTCGGTTTGCCGAGAATTTCTCCCGCCAATGCCACAATTGTATCGCAGCCAATGACTAGTGCTTCGGGGGATTGTTCTGCTATAGCCGCTGCTTTTTGGGCAGCCATTTGCGCCACATATTCTGCTGGTAAGCCGTCTTTACCAACAGTTTCATCGATATCGGCTGGTGCAATCGTAAAAGTTGGGACCACACGCTTTAATAACTCCTGACGGCGAGGAGATTGGGATGCTAAAATAATTTGCATAAATTGATGACGCCTCGTTTCTTTTTAATGGGGGTCTTGAATGCGTTTAAACATTCGTTCCATATCTGAATTCGTAAAATGAATCAGCACCGGACGTCCATGCGGACAATTAAACGGATTTTTGCACAAGGCTAAATCTTTTAATAGCACGCGTGCTTGTTGCTCGTTGAGGTAATGATTGGCTTTGATGGATCGCTTACAGCTCATCATAATGGCAGTTGCTTCACGGAATTTTTTCACGCTGACCGAGCCAGTTGTTAGCAACATGTCAATCATCTCGCGAACAATGCTTTCCTCTTCGCCTGCAGGATACCAAGTTGGGTGCGCCCGCACAATGAAACTATTTTGTCCAAAGTCTTCCAAATGGATGCCGACTTCCGCAAGGGTTTCTTTCTGCTCTTTAATTTTCAAGGCATCGCTATTTGGATAATCAATAACGATTGGTACCAATAGTTCTTGTAAATCATCACTGACTTCGCCAATTTTTTCACGGAAGTACTCGTATTTAATTCGTTCTTGGGCAGCGTGTTGATCGATAATAAACAGGCCATCTTTGCTTTGTGCGAATAAATAAGTTCCGTGCATTTGACCGAAGTATTCTAGCTCAGGAAAACGTTCTGTCGGTCGTTCTTCTTCCAACTTGTTCAGGGCTTGTTTCAGTTCTCTTTGACTCGCAGCTCTATTGGCATCGAATTCTGGGTGAAGTTTCATTTCTTCTTGGAAAACCTCGTCAGCAGCCTCTGATGAAGGCAGAGAAGGTTCTGAATCAGATACTTCAGTTATTTTCGTTTCTTCGGCTATTATCTGTTGCTCATTACTAGCTGTTTCCCAATGATTTGCGGAATCAGCAGCTGCCGAAGAGGTTTCGTAAGCTGACGTTTCTTCCGCTACACTCGTTGATTCTGGCACTGGCGGCGCAAATGGGTCGTCCATTGGGTCCACTGCTCTTTCTGTCTGGTTGACAGCTTCAGGGGCGCTTGAGACTGGTGTTTCGTCTGTCGCATGTTCCGCATAGAAGCGACCCGTTGCGGGATTATAGCTTAAGCTGCCCGGTCGTTGTTTTACCGCAGGTTGTTCAGTCGATAAAGGAATTTCCATTTGTTCGGCTTTAGGTTCTGGCGGTAGTTTCTTTTTAAAACGCAAATTGTCTGCCGCATTGGGAATCAACTGTTCTTGGCTCAACACTTCTTGAATCGCCTGTTCAATTAATGCCATTAAATCTTTTTCTTTACTTAAACGAACTTCTTGCTTAGTAGGATGGACATTGACATCGACTAACAGCGGATCCATTTCAATTTCTAACACAGCAATTGGAAAACGCCCCACCATTAGTTTCGAACCATAGCCGGCTACAATTGCTTTATTTAACGCGAAATTTTTAATATAACGACCATTGATAATCGTTGATAAATAGTTGCGGCTGGCCCGTGTGACTTCTGGCAATGAAACATACCCTGTCAAAGTAAAATCAAGGTCTTTTCCTTCAATTTTCAACATTTTCTTTGCGGTACTAATGCCATAAATCCCGGCAATCGTTTGTTTTAAATCACCATTGCCTGTTGTACTCATCATTTTGTGGCCGTCATGAACTAAGCGAAAAGCGACTTTAGGGTGGCTTAACGCCAGACGATTGACAATGTCACCAATATTGGCCAATTCCGTTTGGATCGTTTTGACGTATTTCAAACGAGCGGGCGTATTATAAAATAAATTAGAAACGGTCATTTTTGTGCCTTTACGGAGGGCTGCTGGTCGGTTTTCTTCGACCTTGCCCCCTTTTAGAATCACATAGCTGCCTTCTTCTTCCTCAGCTGTGGCAGTTTCGACAATCATTTCAGAAACTGAGGCAATACTTGGTAAGGCTTCGCCTCGGAACCCCAAGCTGCGAATTCGGAACAAATCATCTCTTGTATGAATTTTGCTTGTGGCATGGCGTTTGAAGGCATTCAGTACATCTTCTTTGGCAATTCCTTCACCATTATCAATAATTTGAATGGTTTTCAAGCCAGCTTCTTCAATAAAAATATCAATTTGGGTGCTTCCTGCATCCAGTGCATTTTCCACCAATTCTTTGACGACAGAAGCGGGACGTTCAACAACTTCACCAGCAGCAATCTGGTTGGCTAGTTGTTCGGATAGTTCTTGAATTTTCCCCATTTCACGACCTCCTAACCGGTTCGGTTCCTAATTAGATACGTTTTTGCAATTGATGAAGCATGTTTAACGCATCTAGTGGTGTCATTTCTAATAGATTCATTTTCTTCAATGTGTCAATGACACTTAATTCTTCTGTTGAAACTTCTTTAAATAATGAAAGTTGCTCGGTTTCTTCATGGACTTCTGAAACTTCTTCATGATGAACTGAACTTGGAATCGTTGTTTCTTCCGCTTCTAAAGCGGATAAAATGGTGGCTGCTCGTTCTAAAAGCGGGCTTGGTAAACCAGCGATTTTAGCAACATGTATCCCATAGCTCTTATCAGCAGGTCCTTCCATCATTTTATGAAGAAAGACCACTTCGCCATCTTTTTCGACAGCGCCCACGTGAATATTCTTCAAGCCTTTTAAAGTTTCATCTAGAACAGTTAGTTCATGATAATGTGTAGAGAATAGCGTTTTGGCTTGTACTTCACGATGGATATATTCAATGATCGCTTGCGCTAGCGCCATTCCATCATAGGTTGCCGTGCCGCGCCCTAATTCATCAAATAAAATTAGGCTGTTAGGCGTGGCGTGCCGCAGTGCTTGGTTGGCTTCCATCATTTCTACCATAAAGGTACTTTGCCCTGCAATTAGATCATCAGAGGCCCCAATCCGTGTAAAAATTTGATCGAAAATTGGCATTTCAGCACTTTCCGCTGGTACAAAACAGCCAATTTGCGCCATGACCACCGTCAAAGCCAATTGACGCATGTAGGTACTTTTCCCTGACATGTTTGGTCCAGTAATCAAGAGAATATCTGTTTCTGGGTTCATGCGGATACTGTTTGGAATGTATTCTTGGTGCCCTAAAACTTTTTCCACGACTGGGTGTCGTCCTTCGACAATCGCCAAATTTTTCGTGTTACTTCTTAACGTTGGTCGAACGTATTGATACCGTTCACTAATTGTTGCAAAAGATTGTAAAACATCAACCGCACTAATGGTTTTAGCCAGTGTTTGCAACCGATCAATGTTCGTTTTCACTTGTTCTCTCACGGCCAAGAACAATTGATATTCTAGTTCAACTGATTTTTCTTCGGCTTCTAAGATTAAACGTTCTAGTTCTTTTAGTTCTGACGTAATAAAGCGCTCCGCATTAGCTAATGTTTGCTTCCGCTCGTATTTTCCTTCTTCTAAATTCGCTAAATTTGACTTAGTGATTTCAATGAAATAACCAAAGACCCGATTGTAGCCAATCTTCAAGTTTTTAATCCCTGTTTCTTGGCGTTCTTTCGCTTCTAACTCCGCTAACCATTGCTTACCATTGCGCATGGCATCACGGTATTCATCTAATTGGTCGTTATAGCCGTCCTTAATAACATTTCCTTCAGTAATTTGTAAAGGGGCTTCTTCATTAATCGCCGTCGCAATCAATGCCACTAAATCTTCAACAGGGTTTAAGTCGACTAACAAATCATCCCATTCCCCTTGATTGATCCCGACAATTAACTGTCGAATCGTTGGTACTTGTTCTAAAGAGGTCCGTAATTGAATTAAATCACGCCCATTCACACTGCCGAATGCCACGCGTCCTGCTAACCGCTCTAAATCATAAACGTTCGTCAATGCTGCTTGCAAATCTAAGCGTTCAAAATAGGCATTTAATAAGGATTGCACCATTTCTTGACGCGCCTTAATTTGACGTTCCTGAATCAGCGGACGATCCAACCATTGTTTTAATAAACGGCCGCCCATAGCTGTTTTCGTTTCATCTAATAGCCACAATAGAGTCCCTTTTTTCTGTCCTGTTCGAATCGACTGACTCAATTCTAAATTGAATTTAGAATAATGATCCATTTTCAAGAAATGATCTGGCTGATATTCCACAGCTTTCTGAATATGGGACAAGCTCCGCTTTTGGGTAACGGATAAATAAGATAATAACTTGCCTGTAATTTCAATTTCTAATGGATTAATCAGTTCATTGGTTAAAAAACTAAACTCGGCATTTTCTTCCACCGTTTCTTGTGTCGAAAAGATGATATTTAAACGTAAACTTAAGTTCTCTTTTAACGATTCAGGGATCCCTGAACCTAGGACCATTTCTTTTGTTTGCAACGCAGAAGCTTCGTTCAAAACGCCCTCTTCATCAGCCAAGACTGCTGTTTTTAATTCGCCTGTACTCAAGTCTACATAGGCAAAACCGAACTGATTACCATCTGTTAGCACAGCGGTTAAGTAATTATTGTCTTTGGCTTCCAAGCCTTTACTATTCATCACCGTTCCTGGCGTTACCAACTGGACCACTTCTCGTTTGACCATGCCCTTGGTAGTCTTTGGATCTTCCACTTGCTCACAAATCGCTACTTTATAGCCTTGCTCAATCAACGTATCAATGTAGCCTTGCGCGGCATGATAAGGAACGCCACACATAGGGATCGGATCATCCGCATTGCGGTTACGACTGGTTAACGTCAATTCTAAGATTTGCGCTGCATTGATAGCATCTTCATAAAATAACTCATAAAAATCACCTAAGCGATAAAATAAAAACGCATCCTTGTATTGGGCCTTAATGGATAAATATTGTTCCATCATGGGTGTATTTTTTGTCTTTTGTGGCATTTAATTCCCTTCCTTCTCTAGCTCTTCGTTCACGCGGTATTGAATGAGCGCCGTGACATGTTGGACTAAGTCATTGGCTTCGATCAGTTGTTCGCGGTAGGCTACAACGAGTGGGTGCTCATCAAACTCTTTTGTTTTCGCATCAGCTCGTTGAATGGCTTCTTTTTCAGCAGTTGGTTTGCCATAGTGAGCAAATTGAACCGCATCTTTTTGCGCAGCTTTAATTTCTTCCACTAATTCTGTCAGCTTTTTGTTTTTCTTTACCTTTTCTTCAATCGCTTGGTAGCGCTGAATGACTTCATCTTGTCCAATTAAATGTAACAATTTTTCTAATTCTTTATTACTTTGTGCATCTAAATTCAACGGCTCCATTTTTTTCACCTTCATCTTTCACCGGCACTTTTTCTATAAGAGCAGAAAAAGTTAACCTCTTAATGATCCGAGATTAACTTTTCTTCTATTATTCTTGAAACGGGCGATCTTCGCTAATCTGAATCGGCTCAATCATCTTCGCTTGGCCCGTTTGGTCATCAATCTCTAAAATACAGGCAGATAAAATTGTCCGCCCTGTTTCGACTACCTCAAAGCGCTTCGGCAATGCTGTCATAAACTTCTCAATAATCGGTTCACGCTTCATTCCTAGAATCCCATCATAAGGTCCGGTCATACCGACATCACTTAAGAAGGCTGTCCCTTTCGGTAAAATCCGAGCGTCATTTGTTTGAACATGCGTATGTGTTCCAACAACGGCTGAAACTTGGCCATCTAAAAACCAGCTCATGGCTTGTTTTTCACTCGTCGTTTCGCCATGAAAATCCACAAAAATGAGCGGTGTCCGTTTGCGAGCGATAGCCACTAGCTCGGCGGCTTTCTTGAAAGGATCTTCCAATGGCACCATAAATGTGCGGGCCTGTAAATTAATCACCGCTAGTTCCAATTGATTGACTTTCACAAAAACCATTCCTTGACCAGGCACATCTTCTGGAAAGTTCGCTGGACGAACCATTTTCTTCGCATCATCAATGAATTCAAAGATATCCTTGTTGTCCCACGTATGGTTACCCATCGTAACAACATCGACACCATCTTGCAAAAATTTCTTATAAATCTTGCCAGTAATTCCCCGACCAGATGCCGCATTTTCACCATTGGCAATGGTCACTTGTGGACGATATTTCTTCTTTAATTTAGGGACATACGTTGCTAGGGCTTCTCTTCCTAAAGAACCGACAACATCTCCTATAAATAATATACGCAAAAAGGTTCCTCTTCTCTTTTTAACATCTCTTGTTTATTATAGTTGTTTTCGCTTTGAAAAGAAAGTTTTGGTTTTAAAAGATTAAAAAAAGTGTCTCAACGAACAATCCTTGCAATTGTTCGTTGAGACACTACACGCGATACTTATTCGCTTTTTATTTTATTTCGCATAGTCAACGGCACGTGTTTCACGGATAACCGTTACTTTGATATGTCCTGGATAATCCAAGTCATCTTCAATTTTCTTCCGAATGTCTCGAACTAAACGAACAGATTCTAAATCAGAAATTTCTTCTGGTTTCACCATGACACGAACTTCACGTCCTGCTTGAACAGCAAAACTTGAATCAACGCCTTCAAAACTATTAGAAATATTTTCTAAGTTTTCTAAGCGGCGAATGTAGTTTTCTAACGATTCACTACGTGCACCTGGACGGGCTGCAGATAACGCATCTGCGGCTGCCACTAAAACAGAAATAACTGAGGTTGCTTCCACATCACCATGATGCGAGGCAATGGCATTAATAACTACTGAATTTTCTTTATATTTCGCAGCTAATTCTGCGCCAATCTCAACGTGAGAACCTTCAATTTCATGATCTAATGCTTTCCCAATATCATGTAGTAAACCTGCACGTTTGGCTAATTGAACATCTTCGCCTAATTCGGCGGCTAAAACGCCAGCCAGTTTTGCTACTTCGATTGAGTGGTTCAAGACATTTTGACCATAACTTGTTCTGAAACGTAAACGGCCTAAAATTTTAATTAAATCAGGATGTAACGTATGAGCACCTACTTCAAAGGCTGCTTGTTCTCCGTATTCACGAATCCGTTCATCCATTTCTTTACGTGATTTTTCTACCATTTCTTCGATACGAGCGGGATGAATCCGACCATCTTGGATTAATTTTTCCAAGGTCATTCGAGCGATTTCTCGTCTGATTGGATCAAATCCGGATAACACAACCGCTTCTGGCGTATCATCAATGATTAAGTCAATCCCTGTTAATGTTTCCAATGTACGAATATTACGTCCTTCACGACCAATAATGCGACCTTTCATCTCATCATTTGGTAAAGTGACCACGGAAACAGTTGTTTCAGAAACAGAATCGGCGGCGCAACGTTGAATTGCTAGGGAAAGCAAGTTCTTCGCTTTGCGATCAGATTCTTCTTTGGCACGTTGTTCTGACTCCTTGACCATCAAGGTTAGTTCATGATTCAACTCTTCTTCTGTTGACTTCATAATAATCGATTTTGCTTCTTCTTTTGAAAGGGAAGCAATTCGTTCTAATTCTTGATGTTGCTGATTAATTAAGTTTTCTACTTCTTTTTCTCGCTCATCAATTAATTGCTGTCTAGCACCAAGTTTCTCTTCTTTTTCTTCCAGTGAGCCTTCACGTTTTTCAAGAGAGTCATCTTTACGATCCAACGTTTGTTCCCGTTGAATTAAACGATTTTCTTGAGATTTAAGTTCTAATCTGCTTTCTTTCAACTCACTTTCAATTTCTGAACGATACTTCTGGTTCTCTTCCTTAGCTTCTAGCAATGCTTCTTTTTTCAGTGTTTCTGATTCTTTCCGAGCGTTCTCGAGAATACTCGACGCTGAAATTTTTGCACCATTTATTGCTTTATCATGACGTGACTTTGCAATAACAAATCCTAAACCAAGACCGACAATCAAACCGACGATAGCGAGGAGAATATTTAAAACCATATTTCCACCTCCATACTATCTTTTTGTTAATTCATATCTTGTAGTTTTTTGATAAACTAAAATCAATTATCAATATGCCTACTTGCATATTTGTGCATACACACAATTTTATTCTAATGTTTGTCGTGAAAGGTGTCAACTTAAAAAAGCCCTTTCTTTTGGAAAGGGCAGCAAATATTAGACAACGTCACATTTTTAGGTTTCCGCCGTCACGAATTGTTTAAATTTTAGAACAAACGACGCATAGTCTGCTGTTTGACTAAGCTGCTTGATGTAGATGGGCTCGGACATGATTTCAATAAATTTTTCAAAAAAGTCATCAAAGATTGGTGCGTCTTCTTGACGAATTGCTACTAAAGCCACCAACTTCACCTCATAATTAGCCCACCGAATAGGCTCTTGTAAGGTCATGATTGAAATACCACTTTTCTCTGCTGTTCGATCAATAGCATGGGGGACAGCGATACCTGATGGAAAGCTTGTTGGAGAAAGCTGTTCTCGTTTTTTCACACTTTTTTTAAAATCACTCGAACAATATTTTTGTATACTCATTCGTTGAATCATTTGATCAAGTAACATTTCAGGGGTTAAATCTGCTGGATCAATCTGGCTAAAATATAACTCCTTAGCAATGAACTGATCTGTTCTTATTTTCATCTGCCGCTTTCGCTTTTGTCCTTTTAAAAGATACATTCGATTTTCAATTTTCCGCAGTTCTTTTGTTGTAATAAAGGAGTGAATAAAGATTGCTCCTTCATATTTTGTGGCTAACCTACGATTAGTAGTGACTAGCAAATCAAATTTTTTCTGATCAATATTGGTCTGACGAACGACTTGTATATTTATTTGATTTCCAAAATGTTCTTGAAGTTTTTTCTGAAGCACTTCACGCATATTATGATAATCCTCCACCACCAGTAAAAGGAGAAATGGTTGCTGTTCTGTTCGCTGACTTTCCAAAAATGAGCCAAGATGTAAAGCGATAAAAGAAATCTCATCTTCTGTAAACCAAATACTTAAACGTTCTTGAATAAAGGAAGAAATGTAAACAGAAATGTCATAAATCAAAGGATAGCCTGTCTTTAAGTCCCATAAACGACTATTTCTTGTAAAAGCTTCAACATTTGAACGATCGTATAGTCCCTGTAAATGAATTGCTAATTTATTGAAAAACTCTTTGTTTTTCAATTGAATAAAATAGATTTGCTCAACCTTTTGTAAAACTTCTTCTAACACTTCAATAATTTTCGGATTCACAATCTGTTGTAATTGTGTTTTTTCACTATTCACTGTGTGTTCTTTTTGAATTCCTACAAATAATAACGAAAGTTGCGCTAACTCTTCTTTCGAGAATAGAATGTCGTAAGTTTCTTCTAAACGTAGGGCAATTTCTTTGGCCATTTGATATTCTTCTGAGTGATTTTCGGCTAATTTTGGTTTCGTTAACAAGGTGTGGCCTTGTCGGATACGCTCAATGCTAATCGCATAATGTAAAACAATATTGTTCAAGACATACTGGTTTAACCTTCTTTCATAATTAAAAAAAGTTTGTTGAATCATTTCCTCTAACTCTTCTAACGAAATATAGCCAATCATTTCCCGTACACTACGGGTCAATTTTTCTTGAAAATCACTTTCTGCATATAATAATGAAACCATGTATTGCCGTTTAGCGCGTTCTGTTCCTGTTAACCAAATATTCGCTCCTTTAAAACAAATCGTTGTTTGTTGATTTGCTAACTCTTCTTTTAATTGTTGAAGGTCATTTTTGGCGGTTGATTCAGAAATGTATAAACAATCTGCTAAATCATACAGGTTCACTCCTTCAGAGGAATGTTTTAATAGTTCAAGAAAAATTCTAGCTTTTCGTTCCTTACTGGGCGTTTCCTGTAAAATCGAAATTTGATCATTTCTACGATAGCCCCGTTGACTAGACAAAATAGCTTCTGGGTAGGCTTCATTGATTTTTGCGACACGGTTGCGAATCGTTCTTGTTGTACAACCACAAAATTCTGCTAACTCTTTGGCTGTCACCCAATGATGTTGCTGACTTTCTAAAAAAAGTATTATCTCTCTTTGCTTACTTTCCAACCTTCCCACATCCCTTTAAAAGAAAAGAAGAAGACGATTGCTTTTTATTAAAACAATAATCAACTTCTTCAATTAATCTAGATTTCTTCACCATTGGTTGCAATCACTTTTTGATACCAAGTAAAGCTATCTTTTTTCATACGTTTTCCTGTTCCCTTCCCTTCATTATCTAAATCAACATAAACAAACCCATATCGTTTTTCCATTTGCGCTGAAGAACAACTAATGATATCAATCGGTCCCCAAGCACAATAAGCAATCACATCTACGCCATCATACATGGCTTTTTTCATTTGTTGGATGTGTTCAGATAAATAAGAAATTCGATAATCATCATGGATTTGACCATCTGTCACTTTATCATACATACCAAACCCATTTTCCGCTATAATTATCGGTTTCCCATAACGATCCCAATATTGAGAAAGTGAGTTGTATAATCCCTGAGGGTCTACTGCCCAGCCCCAAGGATTGACTTTCAGTGTTGGATTTGGCGTGACAGATGCTGGATTCATTGAATTTTTTTCTGAATCAACCATCTGTGAATAATAATAAGAAATTGCTAAATAATCCATCGTATTTTCTTTTAGCATTTGTTGATCTTCAAGTGTAATATCTATCTCAATTCCGTGTTCTTCAAAATAGTTCAACGCATATTGCGGGTACTCACCACGAAATTGAACATCTGTATAAAAGTATTCCATTCGATTTCGCTTCATGGCTAAAATGACGTCATCTGGCTTACACGAAAAAGGGTAGACAGTACAGTCGGCAACCATTGTTCCCATTTGCATTTGAGGATTAATTTTTTTAGCGTACGCAACTAATTGTGCACTTGCGATAAACTGATGGTGAATCGCTTGAAAACTTGCTTCTTCATAATTATCCACTGTATCATAAGGAATTGCTGTTGAGTTAAACGGTTCAAATTGAATCAGATTAATTTGATTAATGACAATCCAATATTTTACTTTTTCTTTGTAACGTTCCAAAAGGACTTTGCCATATTTTACAAATAAATCAATAACTTTTCGATTGTTCCAACCACCATATTTCAATGAAATTTCAATCGGAGTTTCATAATGTAGAATAGTGATGATTGGTTCCATCCCTAATTCAATGATTTTGTCGATTAATCGATCATAATAAGCCAAGCCCGCTTCGTTTGGTGTTTCTTCTTCCCCTGTTGGAAAAATCCGCGTCCAATCAATAGAAGTTCGGAATGTTTTGAAACCTAATTCTTTAAGCAATGCTAAATCTTCTGGATAAGTATGATAAAAATCAATCCCATGACGTTTAGGATAGTAGCCATCAGTATCTGCTAGATTCGCTTGAATGTCTGCTACAGACATGCCTTTTATTTGTTCTTGGCTGATTTCTGCATTTGTTTTATCTGGATAGTATTTGTGTACATCCGCTAAACTGATGCCTTTACCATCTACTTGAAACGCTCCTTCTGCTTGATTTGCGGCAATTGCGCCACCCCATAAAAAATCCTTTGGCATCTGATAATCTTTAAACATTATTTTTCCTCCTGACATAATTGTTGACTAAACTTTTTAAAAAGCTTCACTAAATGCTCACCAATTAAAATTTCACTTTGAGCCGTCATTAAGGTATCTTGTGCATGACAAAACAGCGTCGAGTAACGAATTTGTTCTCCTGAAGCTTCTAATTGTAACGTATCTGTCTGTATGCCATGTGCTAAAACGACTTCTTTCCGTGCCTCTATTAACTCCTTTTGTGCCTGCTCATACGAAGTCTCTTCTAATTTTTCTAACGCTTGAACTAGATGGTCTCTCGCATTTCCTGCATGAATTAAAATATTCATTGATAACTGATTTAACTGCTCATTTTCTTCCATAATAACCTCTCCTTTAACCTTAAATAATTACTTCTTTTTGCACTTCTTTTTCTTGCTTAAGCAGTGATTGATCATATGCTTTGAAAAATGGCAAGAATACCAGCCATGTAATGACAAAAATAAGCACGCAAACAACAACCGCTCGAATATCTTGTGTCGCTAAATAAGAGGTAAATGGATATGGCATATACCATAATAAAAAGCTTTGCGTAGGAATATTGACGAATCCCCAATACATCGTAGCGTAGGCAATTGATGGAACAACGAGTGCATTAATCCACATAGGAATCATCAAGTATGGATTAAAGGCAATTGGCGCACCGAAAACTAGTGGCTCGTTGATATTAAAAATTGAAGGAATCAACACAGCTTTGCCAATTGCTTTTAGTTGTGCAGATTTGCTAAGTAAAACCATCATGACAGACAAGGACAATGTTGCACCAATCCCGCCCATCGATGAAAAAGCGTAACACGTTTCTTGTGTCGCAATATTCACTGCATGACCACCATTCGCTACAGCTTCCGCATTTGCAGCTAAACCAGCCATATAAACAGGATAGATTACAGGCATCATCACCCAACCAGAGATTCCAAATGTATAAAGAAAGACTGGAATAAACACAGATAAAACAAACCCCGGATATGATTGCACAATATTTGCTAATGGACTGAAAATTAGAATAACGATATCAAAAAAATCAATCCTAAATTGAATAGTGATCAACCAACCGACAAACAAGATAAAGGTAATTGGCAGCAGACTATTAAACCAACCAACCACAAAATCGGGAATTGGTGTATCTTCATCAAAAAAAGATTTTTTGGCAGCCAAATGCATCACAAGACTAACAAAAAGGCCTGTAATCATCGCTAAAAACATCCCTGTTGCACCAAACCTTGAAAGAATAAAGGTAATTTCACCTTTCTCAGATAACGTTGGAAAGAGCAAAATCATAAACAAAACAATGCTAGTAGCACCTGCTATTAATTTTTGTCCGCTATGACCTTTCTTCTCCATCAAATAATAAGGAATCATAAACGAAACGATTAACCCAAACATTCCAAAAGAAAAATTACTAATCATTGAAAAATCTGGCATGCTTGGAAAGAGATTTTTTAACAAAGAGACCACTGTAACTAACGAACCTACAAAAACCAATGGAAGAGCCGCCATAATTGCATCCTGTATAGCAGAAATCCAAGGATTTTTAACTACTTTATTCACTTTCGGCGCGAAAGAGTTCGTCATAAAATCCATAATTTTTTTCATTCACTCATTCCTCCATTGTCATTATTAGGTCTAAGGCTTTTTCTCCATCTAAGCTTCCATAAATAGCTTGTGGAATAACCATAGCCTTCACTTTTTTCTCAGCCATTTGCTCTTGAATATCATTTAACATATAAGCTAAATGTGGTCCAATTAACAAACAATCAATTTCATTTATACGTTCATCCAGTTGAGATTCACTTGTCGCTTTAACTGTCACTTCAATCTGTCTTTTTTTAGCAGCTTTTCTAATCGCTGCAGCCATGAATCCACTTGATGCACCCGAACCACAAATTAGTAAAATATTTTTCATTTTCTCCACCACTTTCTTTTTTGTGTCTTAATTATAGAAAAAACTTGTATCCGCTTACAAATAAATATTTTTCCTATCCTTAGGAAATAAAAAAAAAGACAACACCTGTCCTGTTCAGTAAGTGTTGTCCTTCTTCTTAACGAGTCGTATTCACTCGTTATTTATTCATCTAAGGGTAATTCTTCTTGACCTTCTGCTTCTTCTGTAATGGTTGAACCGTCACCGATGCCGTATGCATCACGGACCAATTTAGACACTTCTGCCATCATTTCAGGATGATCCGCCATGTATTGTTTGGCATTTTCACGGCCTTGGCCAATTCGTTCTTCTTTGTAGCCATACCAAGCACCACTTTTGCTGATAAGGTCTTTTTCCACAGCCATATCTAGTAATTCGCCTTCTTGGGAAATCCCTTGGCCATACATGATATCAACTTCTGCCACTTTAAATGGTGGCGCCACTTTGTTTTTAACGACTTTAATTTTTGTGCGGTTACCGACGATGTCTGTTCCTTGTTTTAACTGTTCTGCACGACGGACTTCTAGACGAACCGTTGCGTAGAATTTCAATGCACGTCCACCAGGAGTTGTTTCAGGATTTCCGAACATCACGCCAACTTTTTCACGAATTTGGTTAATGAAAATAGCAATTGTTTTTGTCTTATTAATTGAGCCTGATAATTTACGTAGTGCTTGAGACATTAGTCGAGCTTGTAAGCCGACATGGCTCGCTCCCATCTCACCATCAATCTCTGCACGAGGAACTAACGCAGCAACCGAGTCGATGACAACGATGTCAATCGCACCACTTGAAACTAAGGCATCGGCAATCTCTAAGCCTTGCTCACCCGTATCTGGTTGAGATAAAAGTAATTCATCAATGTTAACGCCTAGTTTCTCCGCATATTGAGGATCCAATGCATGCTCAGCATCGATAAAAGCGGCTGTTCCACCATTTCGTTGCACTTCTGCAATTGCGTGTAAAGAAACAGTTGTTTTACCTGAACTCTCAGGACCATATACTTCAATAATTCGGCCACGTGGATACCCACCTACGCCCAATGCAACATCTAACGCTAAAGAACCACTAGGGATAGTTGAAATTTTTTGATCAGCTTTTTCGCCTAATTTCATAATAGAACCTTTCCCAAAGTTCTTTTCAATTTTTTTCAGTGCGGCATCTAAAGCCACTTTACGATCATCTGCCAATGGATAATCCTCCTTTAATTTATATAAACTTATTTTTCATTTCCTGTTAGTAGGTCTATCATATCTCTTTTGTACCAAAAAAGCAAGAAAAAACCGAACAAACATTCGTATATTTATTTTTCATTAATGATTCGGCGCCGCAAAAGATCTAACCCTCGCATAACCGCACTCTGTCTAATATAATTTCGGTCACGGTTAAAATGGAAACATTCTGCAACGGTTGGTTGGCCTTCTTCCGCCAGCCCAATCCAAACAGTGCCTGTCGGTTGACCTTCGATTGGGTCACCAGCGACCCCAGTAAATGATAAACCATAGTTAGATTTAGCTAACTGACGCGCTTTCTCTGCCATTTCTTTGGCACACGCTTCACTTACCGTGCCATGCTCTTCTAAAAGTTCATGAGAAATTCCTAAAAAGTTCTCTTTTGTTTCTTGCGAATACGTCACGAAGCCTCCCTTAAAAATCTTCGAAGCACCCGCAATTTCCCCCAGTGTACTTTGGAATAGGCCAGCGGTGAGGCTCTCAGCAGCCGTGACGGTTTGTCCGTTTTGTAATAACAAATCCACTGTTACCTTGGCTAAACTATTGTCATCCCCATACCCATAAAAATAGTCTCCCACTTTAGCTAAAACCTTTTCTTCCGTCGCTGTTAATAATTCTTCGCCAGCTACTAAGTCTTTTGTTTTAACTGTTAAACGAAGTGTCACTTCATTAGGCTTAGCATAAGGCGCAATGGTTGGATTCGTTTGGTGCGCAATCAACGATTGAATCTCGGTCACCAGCTGTGATTCACCAATGCCATAAAAACGCAAGACTCTTGAAATCAATTGTTCTTCTTGTGGAAACGCATCAATCAATAAAGGTCGTGCCGCTTGTTGGAACATCGGAATTAACTCATTGGGCGGCCCTGGTAAGAGCAAATAGCTTGTTGTGCCTTCTGTTACGAAAGAACCAACCGCTAATCCTGTCGGGTTTTGAAGAACTTGTCCACCTTCAATGGCTAACACTTGTCGTAAATTATTTTCCGTCATTGGCCGCTTAGACTGTTGGAAAAACTGGTGCAAGCGGTTCAATCCTTCTTGATCTTCTACTAATGATTTATGGAGATGTTGTGCAACAACTTGCTTGGTTAAATCGTCTTCTGTAGGTCCTAGCCCTCCACACAGGACAATTAAATCACTTCTTTTTTCTGCTTCTGTTAGTAGCGTTTCTAAGCGGCCGCCGTTATCGCCAACAACGGTCTGATAGTAAACATCGATGCCTAGCGCAGCTAACTCTTCTGATAAAAAGGTGGCGTTGGTATTCACTACTTGTCCCAGTAATAACTCTGTTCCGACTGCAATGATTTCTGCTTTCATTGATTTCCCCTTCTCTAATAACATACGTAGTTAAACTCACTTTCCATTTTAGCACAACAAAATTTTTACAAAAGAATTTGAGCTTCAGGAAATAATTTTTTTATCAGGAAATTTATTAATTATTACGAAAAAAATGTTCATTTTCTCACAATACATTGTATAATAACGTTATATCGAAAGGAGAGAAATGAATGAGTGTAGTATTAGGACTTTTGGGTCTATTAGGGTTACTTGTCAGCGGGGGACTGACTATCAAAGCATTAATTAAGAAACAACCGAAAAAACAATATGGCTATGCCGCATTAGCAAGTGCCGCTCTATTTATTGGTGGGGTTGCCACGACAGATTCTTCCCCAACGCTTTCACTTGATGCAGAGAGTGTTGAAACCGATGCCAATGGCTCAGCCACCATCAAAGGCGAATACGACGGCAACAGCAAACTAACGGCCAATGGCAAGGAAGTAAAAACGAAAGACAAAACGTTTGCTTACAAAGTAAAACTGTCCGATGAAAAAACGCAAAAAATCACCTTTGTGGCTGAGAAGAAAGATACCAAAGTTGAAAAATCAGTCGAAGTCACACCGTCAAAAGAATTTATTGCGAGCATCACAGATTCTGAGCAAGAATTAGCCAAAACAGAAAAAGCTTTAGCTTACGCTGAAAAACAACCTTCTCAGAAAAACTATGATGAAGCCGCAACCTTAGTATCTTCATTAAGTCAAGAATACGAGGAATACAATGATCGCCTTGAAAAAATCAAAGAAGCAGTACCTGTTGATGAAGCAGTTACAACTGCTGAAAAATCTAAAAGTAAAAGCGATTATCAAGCAGCTGAAAAATTAGTAGCTGCTGCCCCAGTTGGCAAAGAAGGATTTCAACAACGATTAACGACTGTTCAAACCGCTATCGCTGAAAAAGAAAAAAATGAACAATTAGTCGCCAGTGCAACTGCCGCTGTTGAAAAAGCTGAACAAGAACCAACTAATGAAGCTTACTATAATGAAGCGATCAAACAAATTGACGCTTTAAACTCCCCAAATCAAGCTTTAACAAAACGGGTAGCCGTTGTTAAAACTCAATTAGATGCCCACAAAGAAAAACAACGAAAAGAAGCAGAAGCTCAGAAACTAGCCGCTGAAAAAGCGCAAAAAGAACAAGCCGAAGCGGCAGCAAAAGCGCAAGCTGAAGCAGAGGCGCAACAAGCCGCACAGGCGCCGGCGGAAGTCGAGACGGCTGCTGCGGAAGCACCAAGCGGTAACGCCTTAATTAAAGGGTCACGTAATGGAATTTATCATGTACCTGGAAGTAGATATTATAATAGAACTACGAATCCAGTAGCTTGGTTCTCTACTGTTGAAGAAGCAGAAGCAGCAGGATACCGAGCACCCAAACAGTAAATACATTAGCAATAATTAATCAAACAAGAAAATGGGGCCTCCGTTGTTTTAACGGAGGCCCCATTTTCTTGTTTTTTATTGATACACACTAATTCGTTGATTTGGGTGTGCATTACTTTCCACTTCATCTAACATGGCAACGGCGTAGTCTGCGTAACTAATGTAGCTGTCACCTTGACTATTGGTTGTTAATTCTTCGCCAGCGACTTCATAATGGCCTGTCGCAGGACCTTCAGCATCAAACATGGCTGCAGGACTAATATAGGTCCAGTGAATGTTTTGAGCTTCTTTCAATAAGTTTAAAGCTTCGCCCATCGCCGAAGCTAATGGCTGAATTTCTGCTGGGAATGATGGTGTATCTTTTAATTGAGTTGTGTGTTCTGGGTCCACATACAAGGTTCCAGCGCCCCCAACGACAAACAAGCGCGTTTTTTGATTGGTTAAAATCTCAATCAAATGCTGGGTAGATTTTGGGAAATCTTGCACATCAGGGAATCCTAAGGCACTAATTAATACATCAAACGCTTGAATATCTTCTGTTGTTAATTGATAAACATCTTTTTCAATGGTCGGTGTGCCATCTGTTATTTTTGAGGCATTACGAACGATGGCTGTCACGTCCATCCCGCGACGTTTAGCTTCTGCTAAAAGTAATTGTCCTTCTTTTCCTGTTGCTCCTAATACTGCTACTTTCATGTAAATCATCCTTTCATTTTTAAATAGAACTAAAATAGTTACATTTAATACTTTAAAAGTAGAGAGATTACTTATCTCTCTTAACTTCTATTTCATGAATCACATCTGCTAAGGTGATGCTTTTCAATTCTTCTTCCATTTTTTGTTGCACTTTAGTAAATTCAGTTTCTAGTACCGATTGGATATTTGCCCCAACGGAACAGTTTGGATTAGGATTTTGATGAATATTGAAAATCTCTCGTTCCAATTCAACCGCTGTATAAATTTCATACAGTGAGATCTCTTCTGGTTTCTTTAATAAGGTATTTTTATTGGCTCCACGCATGGAATGAATCAAGCCGGCTTTTTTTAACTGGCTCATTAGTCGTCGAACAACGACTGGATTCGTATTCACGCTCGAAGCAATGTATTCAGAAGTCACTTGTTCTTGAGGACCTGTTTCAATCAAACTTAAAATATGAATCGCAACACTTAATTTCGTTGACATGGCCATGTCTAATCACTCCAAACTAAATGTAACGTTATTTGTTACATTTATAGAATACGCTGTTTCGTTTTATTTGTCAATGAGAAACCTCTGACTATTCAAAATAAAAATCATTTGTTGAAACAACACGGGCCCCAAACGGCATTAACGCTAATTTCGCCAATTTAAAGGATTGTTGCCCAAACGGAATACCGATGATTGTCAAACAAAGCAATAAGCCACTAATACAATGTCCAATTGCTAATGGTAATCCACTGATAATCAGCCAAATAATGTTTACCACCAAAGATACGCCGCTATCACTATACACGACTCGCTTTTTAAACGGCCAAAAGCTCAACCCCGCTAATTTAAAACATTGTAAACCAATCGGAATACCGATAATTGTAATACACCAAATCACGCCTGCGAATAGCCAAGATAAGCCACCAAAAAAGCCGCCAAAGATGAACCATAAAATATTGCCAAGTGTTTTCATTCCTGTTCCTCTACTTTCCTCATTAAAAATTATGTATGTGAGTAAGTATACCACGAAAGCTTCTTTTTGTTTCAAACAATATTGTAAGGTCGCTGACTCATTAAAAGACGAAGACGCTATTTCATGATACAATGAAGAGACTAACGATAAAGGAGCAGACTTCATGGACTTACATTTAACCGTTGATCTAAAAAAAACAAAGACACTCATTGATTTAGCCGATCAGGCCCACTTAATCATTGAACAAACAACTAAATTACCGAAAAAAGAGGCAGCGATTCTTTTCTTGCTAAGAGATAACCAACTAGTTGCTTTAGGACTTGCTGAAGAAAAAGCTACATATAAAGAAGTTTCTTTTGATCACTCGATTTTATTGAAACCGACTTGGGACACAGAACTTGCCTATTTAGCGCAAGCTTTCCTAGATGATGCGAAAGAAAGTGGTTTAACATTGGAAGCAACCCCAGCGACAGTCAAAATTCCGAAAAGTGCGGTAGCGACAGTGACTAACTATAAAGAAACAGTCACCTTTATCTTGGAACGTTTTGGCTACTCTCTGTTTAAAAAACCGGCGCCGAAGAAAGCCAGACCAGCCAAAGCACGCCACAAATGGACAAAAGAAGTCAGCCAAATTCCTTTTTATATTGATACTCGACAAAGCAAAGCAACTGTTTTTTGGCAAAAGCGCAATGAAATGCTTATTAAAGCTGGCGCGACAATGATGCCCGAAGCCCCTTTAAATAAAGACGGGT
Source organism: Enterococcus sp. DIV0294 (assembly GCF_050558155.1). Classification (NCBI taxonomy): domain Bacteria; kingdom Bacillati; phylum Bacillota; class Bacilli; order Lactobacillales; family Enterococcaceae; genus Enterococcus; species Enterococcus sp. DIV0294. Next base: position 2,587,487 of record NZ_CP187889.1, read on the forward strand.
CTGTCGGTTTCTCCGCCAGATTTGGTGAAAAACTTCGTGATGAACGCAAGGGCCAATTTAAAGACTTTGTCACAACGGAAGATATCGTCTTAAAAAGCGTTAATGAAGTCGGCTTGTTTCTCTATTTTGCTGGAACAAACAGCTGGTTAGAGCTAGTTGATGAGAACGGCAAAACCTTAAATGAATGGACTGTGGTGGAATAAACCTTATAAAAAATGTCGCACCTGATTTTTATGATTCAGGCGCGACATTTTTTTAATTTAAATAACTTTTTGCTATCGCTTGATACTTATCAATCATATCTAAATAATTATCAATTTCGACATATTCGTCGACTTGGTGTGCAGTAGTGGTCACGCCTGGTCCAAAGACAACGCAATCAAATGTATTGTCTGATTTAGTAAATTCAGCTAAGTCTGTGGTCCCAGCGCTTGTCACTAATGGTAATGGTTGATCAAATTGGGCTTGAATGGCTTGAATTAACGCAGAATCTTTCTCAGCTTTTACAGGAATTTTATTGTAATCAATCGTTAATTCTAACTGATGTTTTTCTTTTTTGTTCAATTCATCGACAATTTTTTGTAATAATGCAATGACTTGGTCGTTGCTGAATTCTGGAATTGAACGGATATTCCCTTGCAAGGCTGCTTGACCTGGAATACTGTTCACTTGTGTGCCACCTTTAATGACGGTTACATTGTGAATCGTTCGACCTAATTCAGGATTTTCATAGTTTGCTGTGACTTCCGCCATTTGTTGGTTTGCTTCTGTAATAAATTCGTTCAAATTATTAATCGCGTTAATGCCTTCTTCTGGCATCGAACTGTGGGCTTCTTTTCCGTGTGACACAACAGAATAGTTAATTGAACCCATGTGCGCATACATCAAGTTATAATTGGTTGGTTCTCCAATGACTAAGGCACTTAAATCATCCGCATAGCCTTTTTCAGTTAATTGGCCAGCACCTAGCTCACCGACTTCTTCACCAACTGTACCTAAAAATTTAACCGCTCCATTTAATGGAACTTCCTTTTCTTTTAATTCAATCATTGCTAAAACCATTGCGACTAAGCCGCTTTTCATGTCCGTTGCGCCACGGCCATACAATTTTTTTCCTTCAATATGGGCCGCAAATGGCGGGAAAGTCCATTGACTTTCGTCCCCTTCAGAAACCACGTCCATGTGGCCACTAAACCCTAAGACTTTTTCTCGGTTTTCACCTAAATAAGCAACCAAACTACTACGATTTGGTGCATAAGAAACAAGTTCAGAAGGGATCTCATATTTCTTCAAAAGATTTTGTAAATAGATTGCCACTTCTTCTTCGTTTCCATTTACAGATTTAATTTTAACCACATCTTGTAAAATACTAATTTTTTCTGATTTTTCCATTGCCATTCGCCCTTTCTTGTTATGCTTAATTCTAGTGTACGCTTCTCTCAGTAAAACCGCAACTGACTTGGTTAGGTCAGTAAAAAACACGCGACAGTTTTAAGAAATGTCGCGTGTTTTTTACTGAGTTTATTTTAAATAATTAGGCGCTGCCAATTCATTCTCAATGACTTGATTAGGAATCACAAATTCAGGGGTGCCCATATAGTAAGGCGCAATCTCTCCTTGAGGAAACACAATCACTAATTGGTGTTTTTCATTGATATAGAAAGGTTGGTCCTTTTTAATTTTTTTGAAGGATTGAACATCACTGGGGGCATCCTCTTTTTCGGACCAGTATATTTTATTGCTATCGTTCTTCATTTGGTCTGCTATTTGTTGTTTAATTTCACTACTAATGACATCAATGTAAAAATCATTTTTAAAAATTAAGGGGAGTGAAACGACAACATTGGCTCGTTTGTCGATGGTGTCATATTTCGTTGTCGTCGCAGAGCTGCCTTTAATTTCTGTGAAGGTTCGCTTGACCACTAGGAAGCGACGGTCGTCCACGACTTTTTCATAATCTCCAGTGACTGAAACACGAGAACCATCAAACAATTGCCCTTTGACTTGTTGAAATTCTGTTTGGGCTTCTTTCAAGTATTTTTTATTGAGCGTGTCGGCTACTGAAGATTCTTGGGATGTTTGGATTTTAGGGACATCGATGTTTACTTCACTTTCCTGTTTTTTCGCTGTCAACGTTTTGATGGTGACTAATTGAACAATTTTATCTAACACAGGAATGTTGCGGGCTGCTTCACTAAAACCTGGAAACAAATTGACTGATAAGACAAAGCCACAAGCCACCACTAAACTACTTTGCAGTGAGCGGTTTCTAAAACGAAGCCAGGTGTACCGCTTTTTCTCTTTATGAAAACGCGCTTTGACTTCCGCTTGTAGATCCGTTGGCAACGGTTGTTGGCGGTATTCTTTTGAAAAGTTTTTAACAACACTTTTTACAAAATCTTCCATTATTTTTTCGCTTCCTTTCTTTTACTAATTCAATAGACTTCGGAGTTCATTCAAACTGCGGTACATCTTCGTTTTAATCGTGTTTTCGTTAATATCCAGGATCAAGGCGATTTCTTTTAGCGTAAATCCTTCAAAAAATTTTAATAGAATAATTTCACGATTGGGACTATCTAATTGATTAATAATTTCTTCAATTTCTAAAAAACTGCGTTGGGGATTATTTAAAAGGGCTAACACATGTTCATCTTTTTCAATATGAACAGCTTCTCGTTTCTTTTTACGCCAATAATCTGTCGCTACAGAAAGCAGAATTCGAAAGAACCACGCTTCAAAATCCTTAATATCGGGTCCTTTTTGGATGGCCTTCAGTGCCTTTTCAAAGCTTTCTTGAATCACATCCAAGGCATCTTCTTTCGAATGTGTATAATTAAAGGCAATGCGATACATTTTTTCATATTTGGTATCCACAAGCGTTTCTAACGCGCGAATTTGTTTTTTTCTTTTCCAACCATCGAAAACCATCGATTTCTGGAACCTCCTTTCCTGTACACTTATATAGACGAATCACAAGCATAAAAAGTTTCAACTTTTTTATTATTTTTAATTTTTATATTCTAAAAGAAAAAGCGCGGTACAAAAATCACTTTGGATTTTTGCTCCACGCTCAAAATCTGATAAACGGCGGGAACAGAACCAGCTCCTTCGGAAATAAGCCGAAATTATCCAAAAATTAAAGAACAATTTCCGGAAATTTCTTCTTATTTCTCGGAGCTAAGCGGTGCTGTCCCAACCTTGTTTTCTTCTCCCGAGTGCGGTCTTAGTGCACTCAGCGTTTTAATAAAATGCGACCAATCAACAGGACGTGGTGGCGCTAGCCAAATAATTTGAGTAATCTCAGGCCAATCGACAAAATGAATATCCGATAAAATTAATTGTACACTTTCATCTACATGTGCTTTGAAAATGATATTCCATTCCGTAATTTTTTCAATATTTTTTTGTATCATACGATTATAGGCTTCACCAAAGGAAAAGTCGACACACAATGTAATCGGAGCCAAAACTTTTTTCAATGGTAACGCATCCACCATTAACAACAGATACCGATAAAATAAAAACTGTCTGGCATCCCAAACAGCGGGATTCGTTTTTTGTTCTTGAATAAATTGTCGACTAGCAGAAAAATACTCTGTATACGTTTCTGCAAAGTAGGTTATATCCATTTTGCGATAACTATAGTTTGCTTCTATTGGAAAATGGAACAATTTAAAATGTACGATTGTTACTTTTTGTTCAAAACCTTGCAGGACTTCCTCGGAAAGCTGAAATTGTATTTTTAAATAGCTTAACAAGTCACGATTCAATTGTTGAATTTCTGCAAATCTTTGGCAAAGTGCTGCTGAAGCTACTTGAAGCCACTCTTCAGCAATTAAAAATAAGAGTAAATAATTGCCTTCGTTTGTTCGTTGTGGTTCTGGGATTTGAAGACTCTCTAACCAATTGAAAACATTCTGCTGATTGTCACCGGCTAATTGTTTTAACACTTGCGAATCTACTTTTTTCTCTACATAAAACTGTTGCTGCGTTCGTACTAAAGAAACCGCCAAAAAATGAAAACATTTAGCTTGTGCATAGCCCGCACGCTGATTAAGATGTACCTTCTCAGAAAAAAATAGCTCAAAGTTCCGAATCTGCTCTAAAACTTTTTTACCGTACAATGAAAAATCACGTTGGTATAATTGTAAAAAAACCAGTGTTGTTACTTCGCGTAAATTGGTTTCATTTCCCACCAAGTGAAATTCTTTATTAATTGTAATTTGATAATTTTCCAGCATTTTCTTTAATTCCTTGAACTCCTTATAAGCCAATGTGTGACTAACAAAGTGTTCTAACGCAAACTCATTTACAGAATCAAAACGCTGAAAAAAGAAATCTTGAAACATAGCAAAACGTAACGACTCTTTAATATAGCAATCAATCAAAGTAGCGGAAGTTTCCGTTCCTGATTCATTAAGCGTTAAGAAAATACCATCGCTCACAATTTGAAAATCCTCTGATAAACCAAATTCAATAAAATCGGCATTTAATTCAGCGACCGTTTTGTTCACGATAAATTCAGATAATTCTAACTCCTGCATTACGGTTTCTTTTGACTCTGTTAACATCGGTGCATTTTCCAGTAACTGAAATAAGGCGATTTTTCTTTTATCCACTTTATTTAAAAACATCATCAATATCATAGACTTCTCTCACATCCATTTTTTTCCCATACAATCCATTTCCTGAAAGAAAGTACCCAACCGCTGCTAAATAGCTTTCAGATTCTTCATCGCCGCCTGCACCAAGTCCGTTAGGAAAGACAAAATCTTTATTCACTTGTAAGGGATGAGCCGTTGTTTCTTTTGTTTGTTTCTTTTTTTCTTTTGACATTGCCGGTTTCTCCACAGGTTTGTCTTTTTTCTTGGGTGAAGGCTTTTTTTCTTCAGAAGGAACCGTAGTTTTTTGATCTTCCTGAGGGGTTGGCGCAGGTTGTTCCGGTTCTGACTTTTCCTGAGGGGTGATTGATTCTGGTTTTGGTTGAATTTCTTCCGTTGGTTCTAAGGGATTATAAATAGGTGTCGCCAATGTTTGAATTGGTTCTATTTCGACAGCCGTAAAAATTAGCAAAGAACTAAATAAAAAAAGATACTTTTTTCTCATGGCTTCTCACTCTCTCTACCTCTACTTTATGGGAAGCAATTCCTTGTAAAAGTACCTTTACTTTTACAAGGAAAACCCTTTTTGTCAATAGATAGCCCTTTTTATTGCTCAGATTGTTGTTCTTCCTCTTTTTTCTTTTTACGATACAAGAAGAAAATCAATAAGAGCAGCGCTAGAATGATTAATGCAATCAGTAGATACAACCACCAATTGGTTCCTTTAATAGTTACGTCTTTTTCATTTAATTCTTTAGCGACGTCCCCAGAAATAGTAAATTCTTTTGTAAATTCCCATTTGTACAGGTACCGTTCTTCACCATTGGCACCTTTGACTTGATAGGTACCCTTTTCATCTTTTACACCATAGGCCGTTGATTTCAAGACATATTTTCCTGGCGTTAATCGTTCCCCTTTTAAAGAAATTGGGTAACTAAAGTTAGAGTTTGGCGCCACTTGCATATCCTCAGTATCGGATTGGTAAAGCGTTTCGCCTCCTTTTGAAACAGTGTTGATTAAATGTAATTGGTTTAAATAGGCCGCTTGTGGGTTTTGTAAAGAAACATTGATGACGTTTCGCGCGTTGACTTGGCCTGGTTTAACCCCCAGTAATTTTAAATCTGGTTGAACCTTTGTCTCATTTTGCTGAAGAATAATGGCCACAACATAGGAGTATTCATTATTAATAGCTAACCCTTTTGATTGGTCCGCAGAAGTCGTGGTTTCTTTCTTTTTCTCTTTGAGTGTTATGCCGCCAGCCATCACGCCATCAAAAGAATCTTTAGGCATCGTGATGGTTAAAGGTAAGGTCTTTTGGGAATGCTTCGGCAAGATGATTTCTTTCGGTGTTTCCACATAATCTTTTAAGTTAAAGCGTAAAGTTTTGTCAGGTTTGATCCCGTTTTGCCCATATTCTACTACGCCATTTAAATTTGTTGTCGCTGAGTTCACCGTATTTTCAATGGTAATGTCTTCATCTGTATCATTGCGTAACTGAATTTCTACGGTTTGTTTGGCACCAGGCGCCATTTTTAAGTCAAAGTAGGTTTTTGATTTATCCACTTGATTTTCGGGAATTGTTGGTGTGACCGCAAAATTAAATTCAGAAGCGTGCGCCTCCACGCCAATCCAGCCAAATAGCATACAAGCGATTACCGTTGCATATACTTTCCATCTGTTCATATTCATTCTCCTAAGTCTGTCATTCTTTGTTGTATTATAAGCACCAAAAGACCGAAAGATAAGCCAAAAATTTTTGACTTATATCCCGATCTTGCGTGTATGCTGTCGTTCTTAGTTTCCTGTGTTAGCAGGTGTATCTGTCAAAGTCCAAGTAAAAGTTGTCGTGTATTTTTTCGCATATTTTGTGGTTGAACCAGGTACTTCTAATGAAATACTTGTTTTAGCGGCATCTACACTATCGCCCCAGCTCATTAAGTACGTACCCGCACCTTCTTTATCGCCAGCAGCCATGACCACTGATTCAGCCCCAGTTGGGTTTAATTCAATCGTAGCTGGCGCTGTCGTTGGTTTTGCAGATTGTGAAGCTGAAACCACGCGTCCGTTGCTTAAAGTTACTTTGGCCGCTGTTAGTTCTTGGTTGGCTTCAGTTTTGAATTGACCATTTTGTTTTACTTTTAACGTCCAACCTGTTTCAGTCCCACGATTATCTGAGACTTGAACAAAGTTCGGGCCTTCTTGGTCGGCACCAGCATTATCTTTGTATTTTTGTGTTTCTGCATAGTAGGTCATATTTTTTGAGGTAATCGTTTGTTCCCCAAAAGATAAGCTAGATGCATAGTCAATGGATAACGGACCTGCTGTCCCTGGCTTAGGCCCTGTCGGATCAGTTGGATCAACTGGCGTAATTGGTTTATCCGGATCTGGATTCGTCGGATCAACTGGATTCGTTGGGTTCGTATTTGGTGCAAATTGAATCGCTCCGTTTGTTTGGTATTCACCACCGTCGACTGCTAATGCACTCATTGGTACAAGTGCCAGTGCGCCTAAAGTTGTGGTTGCCATCAATGTCATTACTTTTGTCTTTTTCATTTATTTCCCTCCATTATTTACTGGTACATCTGAAAGTAGCCAAGTCAATGTTGTTTTATATTGTACTGCATCCTTAGGGGTTTTCCCGGGAACAGTTAGTGAGATTGCCCGTGTGATTGTGGCATTTACTTGCTGTCCTTGTTGATTTTTTTCGGTCACTTTTTCTGCTTGCCCCCACAGCGTGATCCACGTTCCGGCACCGGTCTTTTCTGGGGCTTGCATGACAACAGTTTCTGCGCCCGCAGCATCTAATTGAATGTTTGCGGTAGCTGTTGGCGGCAATACGTCCGTCGCATTTGAGCGAACACTGGGCTCAGTAAAGGCGACGGTGGCGCCTGTTAATTCTTTGTGTAATGTTTCTGCATTACGAAATTGACCATTTTGTTTCACTTTTAAAACCCAGCCAGCATTGGTTCCCCGTAAATCACTTACTTGTACATAATTAGCAGTTGCCAATTCACTTGCTGAACCATCTGGATTTTTATAGGTTTGCGCTCTGGCAAAATACGTTTGATCCTTATTCGATATCTCATTACTCCCAAAATCCAAACTTGAGGCATAATCGATGGAAAGTGGCCCAGGTGTGCCTGGATTAGGTCCATCAGGATTCGTTGGATCGACTGGTCGAACTGGTTTTTCTGGATCGGGATTTTCTGGATTCACTGGATCCGTCCCATCTGTGCTTGGGGTAAAAACAATCGACTGTTCGCTATCAAAAACGACCGTCGCCGCTTCAGCAGGAACAGTGGCGCCAAGCAACATTGTTCCGAATAACAAGGAGTAGACGACTGTTTTTTTCATTTACTTAGCCTCCAACATTCGTTGGCACAGATTTCAATGTCCACGTTAATGTCGTACGATATTCTTTTGCTAATTTAATCGCTTTACCTGGGACATTTAATTTCACGGCAGTAGCACCTTCTGTCGCATCTTTCCCAAAACGATAGACCCAAGTTCCCATTCCTTTGCCATCTTCTGCTTTGACTAATTCTACTTCTGTTCCGGGAACAAAGGTATGTGCTGCTGTTGGTGTTGGCGCGTATGCGGCATCAACAATCGATGTCACACCTGCATTGGCAATCGATAAAGCGGCCCCAACTAATTCTTCATTTTGGGCTGTTTTGAATTGCCCATTTTGTACAGCGCTTAACGTCCAGCCTTCTTGTGTCCCACGTTTATCCGTTACCTGAACATAGTTGGGACCTGTTGTTCCATCTTTAAATGTTTGAATTTGTGCGTAATAATCTTTCGTATCGGAAGTGATTTTTTGGGCGCCAAATTGAAAGCTTGAAGCATAGTCAATTGATAAGGGGCCTGCAGTCCCTGGTTTTGGTCCAGTTGGGTCAGTTGGATCTTCTGGTTCAACTTTTTCATCTGGATTGGTTGGGTTAACTGGCTTCGTTGGATCTGTATCTGGTTCAAATGTAATGGCGCCATTACTTGTATAGTTCACGTTAATGTCTTCCGCAAATGCTTGTTGTGTCGCTAGGACACCGCTAAATCCTACAATCCCTACTACTGCTAATACTGTTTTTTTCATCTTCTCTTCTCCTTTTAATAAATAATATGCCTATAGTGATAAGGCTGATTCCCAAATAAATAAATGGTGCTTGATTGGTGGTACCTGTCGCTGGTAATCTTCCTTGTCGCGACCCATATACGCCAGAAGAAAGGACGGATGAAGCGCCTCCGTCAGCTGGCTTGGTGGGTTCGGTCGTTGTGGAAGAATTACTAGTCGCTGTTGTCGACTCTTCTGTGGGATATTCATACGTTCCATAAAAGGAGACAACACCACTATTTTCATAAGCTGCTTCCCCAAACGCAGTGTCTGAATGACAGAAGCTGAAAAGACCTAAAAAACAACTAAGCAAAAGGTATTTTTTCATCTCACTTCTCTCCTCCTTGTTATGGTGCCATGACTAATGACCATGACAATGTCCCTTTGAATTCGCCAACTTTTTGTTTCTCGACTGGCACAGATAGTTTAAGTCCCCGTTGGTTTGCCGCACCCCAACCTTGGTTAATTGTATAACTACCTGAACCGGAGCCTTCATTTTCTGTAACAACCGTATCTCCTTTATTGAGTAAAAATTCTCCTTTGTCTGTAACCAATGACAAATCTTCCAATTGATCTGTGCCGTTCGTTAAGGGATTCGTTACCTGAACATTCAGTTTCCAAGGCGTACTTTCTGTCCCGCGTGTGTCTTGAACGACTAAATCATCTGAAAGAGTTGGCCAGTAAACTTCTGGCTTGGCAGAAATTTTTTGTTTGCCAAAATCAATTGTTTTAGGTACTTTTTCTAACGTTAATTCACCTGAAATAGACACATTGACTTTTTTATTTAACGTTTCACCAGCTTCTGTAAATTGATAATTGGCTGGCACCGTTTTGGCTAATTCTTCTGGTTTCGCTTGTTGAATGGCTTGGAAGGTTGCGGCATCAAGACTTGGCGTTTGATTGGCCCGACCATCTGCGAAAATCACCGTTGCTTGTGTCCATTGTGCCAACTCGTCTGAATTCGTTAAGCCATTTGCTTCTTTTAACTTCAAATGCGCACTTGTCGCATACAAGGCAAACGAACGATCTTTGGCAAGGACACTTTCATTTTTCACAACAACTAAATGAACCGTTTTGTTTTGCAAATTATCCCCTGACGTCCCTGCTTCTAATTGAATATCATGTTTCCGCGATACAGTTTTTTCTGCTAACGGCGCTTGAATTTGTGGTAAATCCGTCTCTTTTAATGAGGTTTTGAAAAACGGCCGACCTTTTGCGCCAAGCATTTCTATTACTTTATCGACAGTCGTTAGTTGCGCTGCCTCATCTTCTGTGACAATCACCGATTGCCCCGAAAGTTCCACTTTATTTGAAAATTGAACTTTCACCTGATAACTGTAGTTCATATTCGTCGCTTTCCATGAAAGCGGGGTGGTATCTTTCTGCTCTGGAATTTGCTCTATCGCGCTCCCAACTTCACTAGATTTAACCGTTCCTTGGTGCAACCAAGAACCTGTTACTTCGTCAGGAAGGAAGCTTAGGGTTGGTGTTAAAGCACTTGAGGTCGGAATCATCAAACGTCCTTTTTGAACTTTTTGTCCAGCTACTTCGGTGCCCCACGCTTGTAAGGTTAACGGCGCATTGCCGGCTTTGACCTCTTTTACATCATGAGAAATAGTACCTGCACCTGCCACAATTCCAGGCGTTTCCACTTCGTAATCGATGATGGAACCAGGAATTGCTATCCCATAGCCATTGGCGCCCTTTGTCACATCGTTATCGCCAATAAATGTTTTTCCAGTCGCTTTTTCAATCCCATGAAACGTTGTTGGCATAAGTTTTGTAGCATTATTGACCGTTGGATTAATCGTCAAGACCTGATAGGCTTTGACATTTCCAAACCAAGTCCCTGTGCTATCCACCAAAGCAGTTGTATCTGTCGTTGGTTTAATCCATAAAAGTTCATCTTTTGTTGGATCGACAGCTTCAAAATCCGCAATGTTTACCTTACCTGTACCAGGAATTGTTTCTAATGTTGCATGATCCTGAACCGTTAGTTTGCTAGCTGAAATTAAATTGGCCGTGTTGGTAATCCCAATTCCTGCATTTTTAGATAGATGAATTGATCCGAATTCATTGTAAGTCGTACTATGATTCGCGGCAGTAGCAGAAACGCCATTTTTGATGTTCCCACCATTAGCCATTAATTTAATGCCATTGGTGACATTTAATTCCGTAAAGTTGACAACGCCTAAGCCTGTCGCATTTAGTGGTTCTGTTTGATAGTTATTGGTGCCGTCAACGTTAGTCCCAAAGTTAAAGGCCACTTTATTTGAACTAGCATTCACAATTGCATTAGTGAAATTATCTGTTGATGAACCACCGGATAAACCGTTAATACTAACTGCACCTTGAACATTTGCGGTAACATCACGTAAGATTTTTCCGCCACTGATATTGGAATACTGTGTCGCATATAAATTTCCAATACTAGAACCCGCTGCTTGAATATTCATTGTAATCTTGCCGTTCTTGGTATACGCAGCATTGGTTCCACCATCACCGTAAATGCTGGCCCCATTTAGAGATTCCACACCTGTTTTAGTGAAAATATTTAAAGTAATTGTGTTTGATTCATCCGTTCCTAGTGTCGTATTTTGACCATAGGGCCGACCACCAGTAATGTAGGTATTACCAGGCAACTTAAACTCTCCGTTGTAATTTCTTAAATCAATTAAGAGTTTGGCATTTCCAAGAAGTGAGCCCGCATTGGTAATCCCACCTGAAAAACCGTTCGCGCCTGTCCGAGGAGTTCCTGAGAAATTTCCTCCGTAGATGCGATTGTCTGAATTACCAGTAATTGTATGGCCACCGCTTGCTCCATAAGAAGCACCCATCGAAGCATTAATTACTCCTTCATAAACCGTTACACCGACATTCCCAACATTTTTGGCATCATTCCAGCCACCGCCTGAAAGAAACCAATCGACTTGACCATTATTAACGATTGTTTGACCGTTTCCATAAACTCGAGCTGCTTGATAGCCTGTTCCTTCTAATGTGTCAGCAATCCCGCCATTCAATGTGTTAGAAGTATTGCCTTCAACGACACCTGAAAAAGAGCCACCATATGTCCAGCGAGCAATGGTATTATTTAAAACAGTCTTAGTATCTCCTTTTATATAGATATCCCAAGTATCATTACTAGCAGGATAGCCGCCGCCACCAACAATATCCCAACCTGAACTATACCCACGACTTTTATCGGTCGTTGAATAATCTAAGCTTGTCGGTTTTGCGCCTGAATAAGCCATACCATCGCCACCTAAGGACCTATCACCATTCGCTGTTCCCACTTCAATTGTTGTATTTCCTTCGATATAACCGCCGCGGCCAGCTGCAGTTGAGTAAATTGCACCATTATTAAACGAACCGCTGACTAATTTAGAAGAAATATTTCCAAAAACTTTAAAAGCTGCTGCTGATTTGGCTAATTCTGCTCTTTGTTGTGGTGTATAAGCATCATACGTTGCTTCATTTGAGGCCCCAATTTGACTCTTGTTAAATTTCGAAACATTGTTACCAGCACCGCCGTTAAAATCATTAATACCACCAGCGGAATTCGTTCCTGCTGTAACCACATTCGTAATATCTCCGATGATCGTTCCAGAATATTGGTTGCCTCCTTCAAAATCTGCACGACCCGCACTATACAACTGTGTATTTAAATTTGTAGTAATTCCATCAGTCGCACGATTCGTTCCTATATCGCCGCGGGAAGAGCCACCAATAAAACGTTGACCCGCTGTATACCAACGGCCATATCCAGAAATATCGTTTGTTACTTTTCCACCAATATTTCCGTATTGAACACCGCCATAATACGTACTTAATTGGAAACCTGTAGCAGCATTCGTAATCGCAACCTTTGTTGAGACGTTACCAGTAACATTCGCTGTGTTGGTTGCGTTGGTCCCATAACCGCCCCCATAAATTGAAGCAATTCTGCCACCAGAATCATTGACAACCAATGAAGTATTCCCAGTCACTGTCCCAATATTGGCGCCCCCACTTAATGTATTTAGTCCGCTCCGTGTATTGTTAATAACAATCGTAGGATTTCCAGCTAAATTACCACCATTTTGGTTTCCGCCATAGAAATTCCATGTCCCTGTACCTGTACTATTTACTGTTAAAGTTGGGTTTCCTGAAACATCTCCTGTATCCGTTCCACCGTATACGGTCAGACCGTTTCCACTAGAGCCGCCATTCAGGTTCAAACTGTAACCATTTAAATACATATTCGTACCTGTATAGTTTAGATTTCTCAAAGTGATGTTTGAGCCAAAATAGATATTTTGATTAAATCCTAACGTCTTAGAACCCGTTGGCGCCGTTTGATCCATACTAATCGGATCCGCGCTGTTTCCAGTAATCACTAAATGATTGACCTTACCTTGCAAGGCGTAAAAGGTCATATTACTTGCCGTAACGGTGTCAGGAATCACTTTAGCGGTGGTCGCCGCACTCGTCGTAATATTGTTTCCTATATAAAGAGTGAAATCGCCATTGTTCCCCTGTTGATACAAATCAAACAAGGCTTCTTTCAAGCCAGCCTCTGTCGATGCATATTCTTTGTACGCTGCTCCATCTCCTGCTGGACTTGGCACAACAATCACTTTTGTTTTATCTGCAGGGGCAATTGTGTCCGCAATGGACTGATCAACTGAAACAGCTCTGGCCATGCGTGTCAGTTTCTGTTTAAAGACAGCCGTAAGTTGTGTATCTTCTGAAAACTCTAATTGAAGGAGTTCTTCATTTGTATATGTTTTTCCTTGGTAAGACCAGCCAACGAAAGTCGCATTTCCCTCACTATTCGCCCATTTTGGTAATTCTTCTGTCCGAAGTGGCTGATTTTTTTCTTTTACCACTTGATAACTTTTGGCATCATTTAGAAACAAAGCTTGATCCGTTGTTTCAAAGGTCAAGGTGATTTGCTTCTGCTCTTCGCTTGGTTTTGTTTCTGTGGAAGAGGTGGTTACTTTTTCTGTGATAGCACTAGATTCCGTCATTGATGACTGTTCTGTAGAATGTGCGCTGCTTTCTTTTGTTGCTTCACTTGTACTGGTTTCTGCTGTTTTTGGCTGTGTCTGCGTACGTTCTGTTTGTTGCTCCCCTTCAATCGCCCACGCTGAAACAGATAAAAATGGTTGTACAAGTAAACAAGTTGCCAATAAAACAGCGATTTTCTTTTTCATTAACTTCATCACTCCTCCCTCGAAGTAAACTTTCCACAACCAACCTATGGCTCAAGTATACGAAGTTTTCTTCTGATTTTTTTAAAGATATTTTCTTAATTTCAAAAAAAAATTTATTTTTTAATTTTCTTTTTGTTAACTAAACGAATTTTTTGCTATTTTTTGTAAGATAAAATGTTAATTTGTTCACAAAAATAATAAAAACGTTGTTTTTAACATTAAAATTAACAAACGAGTTCGTAGTATAGTACGGATTTTTTCTCATGTAAACATCATTAAATAAACATTTTTGTTTAATTTATACATATTTCTCAGCAAAAAAATGACAAAAATACATAAACAGAGGCCTTAGAAATATTTCTAAGGCCTCTGTTTATTTATACTTATTCACAAACTGGACTGTTTCTTGGTAACATTGTTTAGCTTCTTTTGTTTGATAGTCGAATTGATATTCGTGGGTGATCGTTGCTTTCTTATCTTTGAAAAAGAGAGCTGAAACTGGAACATTTAAAGTTTTTAACCGCTGAACCAAGGCTAGTCCTTGCTCTTGGAATGAAAAGCTATTGCCATCTGTTAGATACGTCGGGGGAAATTCTTTGGTGACTTTATCCACTAAACTCACTTCTTGCAATTCTGCACTCGTCTGCCAGTCTTTAGTGCCGAGCAAGGACCAAGCCACTGTTTTAACGAAAAATTTCATAAAACGATTATCACTTTGTTGGTTGGCCATTTGTTTCAAATCCACCGGACCACAATACGAGAGTGTGCCTTTTAAATGGCTAGCCGGCAACGCTGCAGTCATCCCTAGTTCTTTGGCATAGTTGGCATTGGTTTGAACTGTTGCATATTGTAGAGCAATCTGTGCACCCGCACTGTCCCCGCCAATAAAAAGCTTAGATAAATCTAACATGGGATACGCTTGTTTCTTTTCTAATAAAAATTGAACAAGTTCATTGACCTGCTGGAGCTGGCTTGGATAAGGTGCATCTGGTGCTAATTCATAATTCATTGAAATAAAGGCAACTGAGGAATCAGCCACTAAACGTGTCGCAAACTCTTTCATCCCAGACTTATCTCCTCCCACATAGCCACCACCATGGACCCATAAAACGACTGGTACCGCTTGTTTTGACGTTTGGGGATAATACAAATCAAAGGTATTCTTTTTTCTTGAAGAAGGGTATGTTTGATTTTCTTGCAATTGAACATTGGGCAATGCTTTATCATAGGAAGCTGAATCTTTTATTTCAACTTCGCCTGCGAATAACTGGTTGATGACCCAAGCGCCTGGCTTAGGAGATAATTGAAAGGCGAGAAACACGCCTAAGCAAATAACCACAAGGATTCCTAACAACCAAAGGATAAAACGTACGATTTTTCTTTTCACTCTATTCACCTGCTTTAATTTGTAGCAAAATTATAGCATGTTTTTTAGCCAAAGCGTTTATTTTGAAACAGCTTTTTTAGAATTTGATGTACTTTTATCATTTGAAATGCTTTCTTAAAAGCTGTAAAATGAACAAAATGACTTTAACCTTTAGGAGGTTGCCAAATGAAAGCTCTGATTTCCATTGATTATACGAATGATTTTGTCGCCACAGACGGAAAACTAACCACTGGTGCCGCTGGGCAAGCCATTGAAACGGCCCTTGTTCAACAAACAAAGCACTATTTTGACAATGGCGATTTTGTGGTTTTTGCCATTGATGGGCATGCCCCCCTAGATCACTATCATCCTGAAAATAAACTTTTCCCGCCCCACAATGTCTTAGGAACTGACGGGCGTAATCTGTTTGGCTCGCTAGCTGATTTTTATCAAGCTCACAAAAATGAGGCAAGCGTTTATTGGCTGGACAAACGGCACTATTCTGCTTTTAGTGGCACGGATTTGGACATTCGGTTACGAGAACGAGGAATTACAGAGCTTTGTTTAACTGGTGTTTGTACAGATATTTGCGTGTTGCATACGGCTGTCGATGCCTATAATTTAGGCTATCAATTAATGATTCCCGAGAATGCCGTTGCTAGTTTTGATGAACAAGGACACGAATGGGCATTACGCCACTTTAAACAAACTTTAGGAGCAACCATTCTATAAAAAGACTGGTCAATCCTTCCACGCGCCCTATCTATACTCAAAAAATCGTGTAAACAACACAAAAGAGCCTGGGACAAAAATCACTTTGGATTTTTGTCCCAGGCTTAAAAATTGATAAACGGCGGGAACAGAATAAGCAGAGACTGCTAGCTGATAGAAATTAGCTACTCATAAAAAAGTGAGGAATCCCACTTTTTTATAGACCAATGACCGTTGCAAAGAAAGGAACTACTAAAACAGTAACTACGCCAACCACTACGACAGAAATACTAGCCATAGCAGCCTCTGTTTCGCCCATTTCCATGCCAACTGCCACACCTAGGGCATGTCCGGCCGCACCTAAAGCTAAACCTTTGGCGATTGGATTGTTAATTTTAAACCATTTCAATGCAATTCGGCCCAAGGCATAGGTTAGTACACCATTGAAGATTACAGTAAACGCCGTAATGGAAGCAATTCCGCCAACAGTTTGAGAAATAGGTACGGCAATCGCTGTTGTAGCTGCTTGTGGTAAGATTGAGGCCACTAAATGATTATCCATGCCAATCACTTTTCCTGCAAAATAAACAGCCACTAGCGAACCAAAAGAACCAATTGTTAACGCCGTTAAAATTTCTAACCAATATTTTTTCAACACGTCTCTCTTTTTATATAAAGGAATCGCAAACGCTACTGTCGCAGGCTCTAGAAAGAAGCTGATATATTTGCCACCTTCATTGTATTGCTCGTAACTAATTCCTGTTACTTTTAAAACGACAACGCCTAAAATCATCGCAACGAATAATGGCGTAAATAAGAAGAAACCTTTACTTTTTTTAAACAACCAAGTACCTATGCCAAATACAGCTAATGAAATAATAATGCCAACATACGGATTCATGCGCGAACCTCTCCTTTCGCTTTCTTCGTTGCTGCGGGTTCTTTTTCTTTTCGAGCATCTTTCATATGCAATAAAAAGGCGCCCGTCCAACCAGTCGTTGCTAGTAACGCTAGTGTGGCTACTAAAATAACAAAAACAATTTGAACGCCAAATTGTTGCATAATCCCTAAAGAATTAACTAAGGAAATCCCTGAAGGAACAAATAAAAATGTAATAACCGTTGATAAGCTATTACCTAGCTCTTCCACTTGCTCCAATTTAACAACTTTTGTACATAAACCAATGAACAATAACACCATGCCAATTACTGAAGCAGGCATTGGTATTGGGGAAATGAACGCCAAGCCGTTGGCGATTAACATAATAATGGCAAAAACTGCTGCTTGTTGTAAAAATGAATATACTTTCTTTTCCATTCTTCTTCGCTCCCTTTTGTCTGTTTTCTATGGGTTAAGTATATAAAGAAAACGTTTTTTTAAGGGCTTTTTTTCATGAAATGCCAGAATTTCTTCACCAAATGCAAAAATCACCACTTGAAATGCATTCGACATTTCAAGTGGTGATTTTTTAACTTAAGCCAAGTTTTTCTTTAAATTCTTTGACGTATGAACGGCTAACAGGTACTTTTGAGCCGTTGGTTAAAATCACTTGCAACGTGTTATTAAACCACGGCTGAATTTCTTGAATTTTTGTTCGATTCAAGATGAAACTTCGATGCGTTTTAATAAAGAGCGTGGCAGGTAATTTTTGTTCGATACTGTTGAGGGTCCCTGTCATCTTGTAGACCTGTTGATCCACAAAAATGCTCAGTTGCCGTTCTTCGACAGAAACGAGGTAAATATCTTCTGGCGCCACAAGATAAATGCGGTCTCCCCCTTGAATAGGTATTGCTTCAGATTTTGGTCCTTTTTCGGCAGTGTTTTCTGGGACAGCTTGAGCCATTTCTTTCGATGCTTTTTCAATGACTTGTGTTATTTTTTCTTCTTCAAAAGGTTTCAAAATATAATCTTTTGCATTCACTTGAAAGGCCTTTAACGCATATTGATCATAGGCGGTTGCAAAGACCAAGTAGGGCGCTTTTTTAAGATGGGTTAATTTTTCCGCTAAATCAAACCCGCTTTCATCGGTCAAATGAATATCTAAAAATAACAAATCTGGCTTTTGATCCATCATCTCTTCCATTGCCTCCGCCACAGAATCCGCTTCTGCAACGCTCGTCACTTGCGGATGTTGGGAAACAAGATAGCTCAATTCTTCTCGTGCTAAGGGCTCATCATCAACGATTAATACGTGCATCTAATTCCTCCTGTTCCATCGGGATTTCTAAATGAACATGGCTCCCGCCTGTCTCTAAATTTTCAATTAAAAAACAACCTTCTGATCCATAAAGGTTCGCCATTCTGCGGGACAAGTTTTCCAGTGCCGTGCCAGTGCCTTTTTCCGAAGTCACTGTCGTCTTTCCTAATAGCAAGCGGCGTTCTTCAGGAATCCCTTGCCCATTGTCATACACATCCACATGTAATTTGTGTTGTTTTGCTTTGACCACTACCCGAACTTGATTGTTCTCCTTCCGGCTGCCAAATGCATGCTTGATGGTATTTTCCACTAACACCTGAATCGCATACGGCGGTACTTTTTCTGAAGCAACCGCTTCTTCCACGTCAAATGTTACTTGATAACGATTCGGAAACCGTGCTTGTTCTAATGACAAATAGGCTTTTACTTGTTCTAGTTCTTGTGAAACTGGGATCGTAGTTTGCACGGCTCCCTGCAAGTTGCCTCGAAAGTATTTGCTTAATTGGAGCAATAGTTTCCGCGCTTTTTCACTGTCTTTCCGCATTAATGCGGAAATAGTATTGATGGCATTAAAGAAGAAATGCGGGTTCACTTGCGCTTGCAAGGATTTAATTTCAGCTTCTTTAAGTAATTTTGATTGTACTTCCGCTTCACCTAATTCAATTTGTGAAGAAAAAATTGTCCCAAGACCTTCTGCTAACTGTTCCTCGACATGCGTTAACTGCGCTGGATCCGTAAAGTACATTTTTAAGGTGCCAACAATTTGCTGATGGGAAAATAATGGAATCACAATCGCCGCTTGCAACGGACAATTAGGGTCCGAACAACCAACTTCTTCTTTGGCATGCGCGATGGTCATTTGGCCCGTCCGTAACACTTCCCGAGAAAGCTCCGTGATGACTTCTAGCTCTGGAATATGATGGTCGCTTCCTGCGCCAACATGAGCTAAAATTTGATGACTGTTTGTCATGCTAATCGCACTGACTTTTGTATAATGCTTAATAATCTCCGCGACTTTTTTGCTGGAATTTTTATTGAGTCCTTCTCGAAAATATGGCAGTGTTTCCGCTGCTAATTCCAAAACATCGTGCGTCTGAACCGCTTTGGCCTGCTCTTCTTGTTTCAATGTCGTCGTTAGAATCGACATAAAAATGAACGTTCCTACGCTATTTAACAAAATCATCGGCAGCGCAATAAAACGAACCAACGTGGCCCCATCCGCTAGATCACCGCTGAAAAAGAAAATAAAAATCATCTGAATCATTTCCATGCACGCTCCGACAATGGCAGAAAAGCCGGCAGACGGAAAAACGGTTTGCTTTGCCATGCGGCTCCCTAAAAAACCGGCAATTAAGCCAACAATTAAAGAAGCAGGCACATAAAAGAAACTATGCCCCCCGCCTTGAATAACCCGATGAAAGCCAGCAATTAAACCAACCGTACTGCCGACAATCGGACCACCCACTAATCCAGAAACGCCAATTACTAACGTACGCGTATTCGCAATGGAAGCATTGCTGCTTAAATAGGTTAGTAAATTATTGGGAACAATCTGATTCTTAGCGATTTCGATACCTGTAAAATTAGAAATAATAGCAAATAAACCAAAAATCAAAATCAACTGAACTTTTGAAGACATTTTTTCACGACTTAATAAAACACGCTTAAAATAAGGCACATTCACTAAAAGAAAGGCCAGTAAAATAATTAAGCCCACCCGTTCCATCATTAAAATAAATAATTCGACCACACCGGCACCTCCTTCCTATTAACTATACTATAAATCAAGGAAAAGAAAAAAATGAAGCTTCTCAAAAAGAGGCTTCATTTTTTCTATTCATTAAAACGCAGGAATATTGGCGCCTTTAGAATTTTTCTTGATGTATTCAGCAACTTCTTTTGTTGTCATCGCTTCTTTTAAAACCTTGATTTTTTCACTATCTTTTTCGCCTTTACGTGTCACAACTTGCAATGCGTAATGTTTACTTGCTTCTTCATCTTCTAACAAGATCGCATCTTTCGTTGTTAAACCAGCAGGTTCTAAGTAGGCTGGGTAGCAGAACACCATAGCGATGTCTTTTTCATCATAGGCTTTAGCTAAATTCAGTAAATCAATGCTTTCAAAAGTGATGTTTTTAGGATTTTCCACGACATCTGCCACCGTACCGTTAAAGCCGACACCTTCTTTTAATTTAATCACGCCGTTTGCATTTAAAATTGCTAAAGCACGACCTTCATTGGTTGGATCGCTAGGAATCCCCACTTTGGCATTTTCAGGTAAATCTTTCGCATCTTGGTATTCTTTTGAATAGAAACCACCAGCAAAATAATAAATCGGTTGCACAGCCACTAAATCAGCTTTTTTCTCTTTGTTAAACATTTCCATGAAGGGTTGATGTTGCGCAAAATTAGCATCCGCTTCGTCATGTTGCACGGCATCGTTGTAGGCAACATTGTCGCTCACTTCCATAATGTTAATTTTGTACCCTTTTTTCTCAGCTTCTTTCTTGGCAATCTCCAAGATATCTTTTGAAGATTCCAATTGCACGGCAACGGTAATCTCCTTGTCTTCTTTCTGGTCTGCTTGTTTATTTCCCCCACAGGCAGCTAAAATAACTGTTGCAATAACAGCGAATGTTGCTAAATAAAACTTCTTCATTCTTTTGTCCTCCTACTTTCTTTTGTCTAGTTTTTGGGCAATGAAGTTCCCAAGCATTTGTAAAATGAAGACCAGTGCAATCATAATCACAATGGCAACATACATAATACCGTATTCATACCGTTGATACCCGACACGAACTGCAAAATCGCCAATCCCGCCGCCACCAACAACACCCATCACCGTGGAATATGAAACCATACTCACTGTCGTGGTTGTGTAAGCAAGGACTAATCCGCTACGCGCTTCCACCAATAAAAAGTGCCAAATGTATTGGACTTTCGAGGTGCCTAACGAATTAGCTAAAAAATAAATTTCTTCTGGAACATCCAACAGCACTTGTTCAACCAAACGAGCAAAAATCGCGATCGCAACGATACTCAATGGCACAGATGAAGGAATTGGGCCAAACGCCTTTCCTAAGACAGAACGAGTAACTGGAATTAACGCAATCACAAATAATAAATAAGGAAACGAGCGAATAACAGTTACAATGAAATTTAAAACCCAGTACAGCCAAGGTTGATGCCCTTTGACTTTCGGATTAGCCAAAAATAGTCCTAAGCCTAAAGGCAAGCCGACAAGCAAACAGATAGCCATCGAAATCGACATCATAATCCCTGTTTCTTTTAAGCCCACCAGCATAGATGGCCAATATTCGGCAAAGGTTTCTGAAAAAGTCATGGGCGCAAACTCCTTTCCACTTTTTCTAAATAGGAAAGCGGTTCTTCCTCATATTGCTGAGGATTATTCAGAAATTCGCCAATTAACTGACCTTTTTCCATCACTAAGATACGATTACATAAGCGCTTCACGGTTTCTAATTCGTGACTGACAAAGAAAATAGTCGGTCGGAATTCCTGATGCGTCTTATGTAATAGTCGAACGACACTTTCTGTATTTTCTTCATCTAATGAACTCGTTGCCTCGTCACATAATAACCATTTTGGATTACGGCTCAACGCTCGAGCAATAGAGACACGCTGTTTTTCCCCACCAGAAAGCTGAGCAGGATACGCTTCTGCCTTATGGGCCATATCAACAAATGTTAATAAACGCTCAATTTTTTCAGGCTGTTTCTCTTTTAAAAGTTTCAAAGGCAACGCAACATTATCATAAATTTTCAAATTTTCTAACAAATTGTAATGCTGAAACACCATCCCCATTTGTTGTTGCTGCTGGCGAACTTCTTTTTTAGAGAAGGTTTGAACATTTCTGCCATCAATACGAATCTCCCCTTCACTCGGTTGTTCCATTAAATTCAACAAACGTAACAACGTGGACTTGCCAGAGCCACTTTTCCCAACAATCCCAACGATTTCTCCTGGTTGGACAGAAAAGTGAATATTTTTTAACGCGTGTGTCTCTTGATAGACTTTCGACACATTCACTAACTCAATCATGATTACCTCCTAAAGGCCGACAAACAAACTATAACAACTAAAAAAACTGTATAACAATTAAAGTAATTCTGTGAAACGATTTAAAAAAACTATTACGAATTAAAAAATAACACACGTTTCGCAAAACAGCTTTATACCAGAGATGTAACTACTTACATCATCTACTAAAACAGAAAAAAAAGCAACCTTTTTATTTGTGAAAAAAACACTATCTGTTTTTTGTCTGTATTATTTTGTACAAATGAATTAAAAATTTCCTGTTTCTACAGCTATTTCCCCACGCTCCTCTAAAAAAAGACATTCTCAGAAACGAGGCATCCAAAAAGGGAAAAGCGCTCGTAACGATAATGTCTCTAATAGTTTACTTTTTAAATACAACTGTTTCTTCGACAGTAATTCTTTCAGCCAATGATTGAATCACTGGACAGTTTGGGGCGACAAGCTTCAAACACCGTGTCGCCCGTGCTTGAAAGGCTTCTGGAACAGACACATAAAAGAGAATCGTCACCTGTTTTAATGGTTGTGCGCGTCTCTCTACTTCTCTTGAATACGTGACTTCTATTTTTTCAAACTCAAAGGGAATGTGCGAATTTTCCAAAACGGATTGATACACGTATCCCCCACAAGCGCCAATTGCCGAAACGAGCATTTGAACTGGCGAATATCCCTCTTCTTTTGCTAACACCCAGCGCGCTGTTTTCGTTTGTAATTCAAATTTTTCCACACCACGAATAATCGTCAAACGTTCTACCATTGCCATCTTCACTCCTTTTTACTCTTTCTTAAAAGATACTACAAAACAGCTCTAAAACAAACATTTCTAACTTCTCAACTTAGCAAGTCCTAAAAAAAACAAAATTCTCACTTGACAAACAACGCAACACCTGATAATATACTTCCGTTCAAATCGTAACCATTACGATTTATATTTTATAAATCCAAAAAGAAAGGAAGTGCCTTATGGCTAAAAAATCAAAAATTGCTAAAGCAAAAAAACAACAAGCAATGATTGCAAAATATGCGCCTATTCGCCAAGCCTTAAAAGAAGCTGGCGATTATGAAGGTCTTAGCAAATTGCCAAAAGATGCTCATCCAAGTCGCTTAAAACTCCGCGATCAAACAGATGGGCGCCCACGTGGCTACATGCGTAAATTTGGCATGTCTCGGATTCGTTTCCGTGAATTGGCTCACCAAGGCTTGATTCCTGGCGTCAAAAAAGCAAGCTGGTAACTCATTATTTCGATAAAGACAACTAGCGAGGACAGTCGCATTTGGGCTGACCTCGCAGCCCCCTTTATCTTTTATACGCAATTAAAAAAATCAAATTGGAGGACGGTACTATGCGCCAAACCATTACGTTAGCTTGCGCTGAAACTGGCGAGCGCCTTTACTTAACAAGTAAAAACAAACGAAATACACCAGAAAAATTACAGCTGAAAAAATATTCACCAAAACTACGGCGCCGCGCACTTTTCACTGAAGTCAAATAACAGGAGGAAAACTTGATGGGCATTCCAATCACCATTGTTTCTGGCTTTTTAGGCGCAGGAAAAACAACCTTAATTAACCATGCGCTTGCGCAATCACCGTTTCCTAAAGAAGAAATTATTATTATTGAAAATGAATTTGGTCAAACAGGCGTTGACCACGCATTACTTTTACAAACCACGGAACGAATTATTCAATTAAATAACGGTTGCATGTGCTGCAGCTTACGAGGAGATCTTCTTGCCTCTTTATCAGCAATCTTAGAAGTGTACCAAGAAGAGCAACAACCCATTGCCCAAGTCATTTTAGAAACAACGGGCATTGCTGATCCGCAACCAATCATTCAAACAATTTTAACGACCCCGCACATCAAAAATCATTTCTATATAGACAGTCTCTTAACGGTCGTTGATGGGCATCATTGGCAACAGCAGCTTCAAGAAGCCGAAGCCATCAAACAACTGGCCTTAGCAGATCGCCTCTTTTTTTCTGTCAAGGAACCAGCAGACAGCACTCAGCTACCAACGTTCCAAGAAACCCTTCGTACCATTAATCCTTTTGCTGATATTTTATCCTTTCAAGCCAACGAGCCTCTTTTGGCTAGTGACTTTTTTCAATTAAATAAGTTTACGACAACACTTACAGAACACGAAATGACTCATTCCCCGCATGAGCACGCCCACGAGCATCATCACCATACCTTTCACTCCCTAACGTTAACGGCGTCCTCAGCCCTCAACGAACCTCTTTTCACTCGTTGGCTTGATTGGTTAATGTATACACATCAGGAAAAGTTATACCGTTTCAAAGGGATTCTCGCCTTACAGGAGCATGACTTGGCCATTGCCATGCAAGGCGTCAACCAGCAAGTGGCCTTTCAAATGACGAATCAACCCCCTCAAGAAACGACAATTGTTCTGATTGGCAAAGAATTAGAGACAAAAAAAATTCAAGAAACCTTTCAAACCCTCAACAAAATAGCTACTCCGTAAATTATTTTTTACGAAATGGAGGTCCTATATAATGGAAAAAACTGACTTATCTAGCGCTTATCGTCGACTGAAAAGTCCCAACATCAAAACACGAAAACGCGCACTTAAAATCATTAAAGAACATAAGCGCAATAAACAAAAGAAAATTGCGTAATTCACTAAAGGAGCACACCTATGAAAAAATTTACTCTTCCCCTGTTAGCCGCCTTATCGCTAATCCTTTTCGGCGCTTGCGGCAAAACAAACACCTCTGATAAAACCGCTGACGGTAAAGAAAAACTATCCATTGTCACGACTTTTTATCCTATGTACGATTTCACTAAAAATATTGTAGGCGATGAAGGAGACGTCAAATTGTTAATCCCTGCTGGTTCTGAACCACACGATTATGAACCATCCGCCAAAGATATGGCTACCATCCATGATGCGGATGTTTTCGTTTACCACAATGAAAATATGGAATCTTGGGTACCAAAAGCTGCTAAAGGCTGGAAAAAAGGAGCCCCAAACGTCATTAAAGGTACCGAAAACATGGTCTTACTTCCTGGCAGTGACGAAGACGGACACGAACATGACCACGAACATGGCGAAGAAGGCCACCACCATGAATTAGATCCGCATACTTGGGTTTCGCCCCATCGTGCCATCCAAGAAGTCACAAACATCAAAGAACAATTAGTCAAACTTTACCCTAAAAAAGCCAAAACATTTGAAACAAACGCAGAAAAATACTTAACAAAATTAACAGCCTTAGACAAAGAGTTCCAAACAGCTTTGAAAGACGCTAAGCAAAAAAGTTTTGTTACCCAACATGCTGCATTTGGTTATCTTGCCTTAGATTACGGCTTAAAACAAGTGCCAATAGCTGGTTTAACACCTGAACAAGAGCCAACCGCAGGGCGCTTGGCAGAGTTGAAAAAATATGTCACAGACAATCAAATTCGCTATATTTATTTTGAAAAAAATGCCAACGATAAAATTGCTAAAACGTTAGCTGACGAAGCAAATGTTCAATTGGAAGTCCTAAACCCGCTAGAAAGTTTGACACAAAAACAAATGGACAATGGCGAAGATTATCTTTCTGTAATGAAAGAAAACTTAACTGCTTTGAAAAAAACAACAGATACAGCCGGGAAAGAGGTTCAGCCAGAAACCTCTGAAAAAACAGAAAAAACCGTGGCTAACGGCTATTTCAAAGACAGTGAGGTGGCTGAGAGAACACTGGCAGATTACGCTGGAAATTGGCAATCCGTCTATCCTTTATTAAAAGATGGCACATTAGACCAAGTCTTCGATTACAAAGCGAAACTGAAAAAAGATAAAACACCAGCCGAATACAAAACCTACTATGATGCCGGCTATCAAACCGATGTCGACCACATCAACATCACTGATTCCACCATTGAATTTCTGGTCAATGGCAAACCACAAAAATTCACCTATAAAGCAGCCGGTTATAAAATTTTAAACTATGCAAAAGGCAACCGTGGCGTCCGTTTCCTTTTTGAAACAGACGATGCCAATGCTGGGCGGTTTAAATACGTCCAATTTAGCGACCACAACATCGCACCAACGAAAGCCGCTCATTTCCACATCTTCTTCGGCGGCGATAGCCAAGAAAGTCTGTTCAATGAAATGGACAACTGGCCAACGTATTATCCAAACGACTTAAGCAAACAAGAAATTGCCCAAGAAATGATTGCGCATTAAGCATTCAAAAGAGAGGAGATAGCATTAGCTAAAATGCTGCCTCCTCTCTTTTTTAATTTAGTCAAGCACACCATGTTCTGCTTCAAACGTCGCTAACAACTGGCGCACTTCATCCGTTGATTTTGTATTCATTAATTGTGCTCTTAAATCACTGGCACCTGGAAAGCCTTTGACATAAATTTTAAAGAAGCGATGCAACCCAACAATGGAGCGAGGCACCAATTCCGCATATTTGTCTTGCAAATCCAATTGTAAACGTAGCAAGCCCAGCAATTCTTGTGGCGTATGTGTTTTGGGTTCTTTTTCAAAGGCATAAGGATTTTTAAAAATCCCCCGGCCAATCATGATGCCATCTACACCATATTGTTCTGCTAATTCTAGGCCCTTTTGACGATCGGGAATATCCCCATTAATCGTAATTGTCGTTTGCGGTGCGACACGGTCCCGAATAGCCATAATTTGCGGAATGACCTCCCAATGGGCATCCACTTTACTCATCTCTTTTCGTGTTCGCAAATGAATGGATAGATTCGCAATGTCTTGCTCTAATAAATGCGTGATCCACGCCTCCATTTCCGCCATTTCAGTAAACCCAATGCGTGTTTTGACACTAACAGGTAAGCCACCTGCTTTGGCGGCGTCAATCAATTCAGCCGCGACTTCTGGGCGCAAAATTAACCCGCTGCCTTTTCCACGCTCAGCCACGTTGGGCACAGGACAGCCCATATTTATATCTAATCCTTGAAAGCCCATCTCCGCTACGCCGATACTCATTTCACGGAAAAATTCCGGTTTATCTCCCCAAATATGTGCCACCATCGGCTGTTCATCTTCTGTAAAAACGAGGCGCCCGCGCACACTGTCTTTCCCTTCAGGATGACAATAACTATCTGAATTAGTAAACTCTGTAAAAAACACATCTGGTGCCCCAGCTTCTTTCACGACATGACGAAAGACCACATCAGTGACGTCTTCCATCGGTGCTAAAACAAAAAAGGGCTTTGGCAATGTTGCCCAAAAATTCTTGCTCATCTTCATATACTCCGTTTCTGATTTTTTCTTTATTTTCAACGACAATTGTCGACATATTCTGGTGCGAAACATTGCTATTATACAGGGAAATGCACGAAGAATCAAAAAAGGCATACTTAGAAACAAGAAAACTGTCTGAATCTGCTCGCTAAAATGAGTGATTCAGACAGTTTAATCTTTTTACGTCAGGCTTAACTACGTAAGCCACGCCCTGTTTCTACAAGGTACCAACAAATGCCATATAAAACGACAATAAATAAGATTAAAATGGTCATAGAAATACCAATTGGCACATCTTGAACCCCTAGGAAACCGTAGCGGAACCCAGAAATCATGTAAACAATCGGATTAACTTTTGAGACAGCTTGCCAAAATGGCGGCAACATGGAAATGGCATAGAAAACCCCACCCAAATAGGTTAAAGGCTGTAACACAAAGGTCGGCACAATCGATACATCATCATAGGATTGCGCAAAAATACCATTTAACAAACCAGCTAAAGAAAAGAGAATCGCTGTCATCAACAAAGTCATGATGACCATCAGCCAAGAAACAACGTGCAATGGCACAAAAAATAGAGAAATGATGGTGACTAACGCACCGACCAAAATACTACGACCAACGCCACCAATCACAAATCCCCAAATAATCACATGAGTTGGAACTGGCGCCACGAGAATTTCTTCGATATTTTTCTGGAATTTTTGTGAGAAAAAGGAAGATGAAACATTGGCGTACGAGCTTGTAATGGCTGACATCATAATTAAACCTGGAACGATAAATTCCATATAAGAAAAACCGCCCATGTCGCCAATTCGCCCGCCAATCATTTTCCCAAAAATCACAAAATATAAGGACGTCGTAATCACTGGCGGTACCAGTGTTTGGACCCAAATCCGTAAATAACGGTTGGTTTCCTTCACAGCTAAACTTTTTAAAGCAGTAAAATACAGACTAAACATGTTGATCCTCCCTTTGGTACGTATCCTCGGTAATCTTCAAGAAGAGCTCTTCCAAACGGTTGGACTTATTCCGCATTGACAATACTTTGATTCCTTGTTGACTTAGCTGTTCAAACAAGTGATTGACTCCTTGGTTTCGTTCCACTTCCACCGCTAACGTTAACTCGTCCTCAAACACACTTTGATAGCCTTCAATAACTGGCGCCTGCGTATAAGGTGCTAAATCAAAAATAAACGTTTCAAATTGTAATTTTGCTAACAAGTGCTTCATGCTGGTGTTTTCAATCAATTCACCAGACTGAATAATCCCAATGTTACGACACAACATCTCAGCTTCTTCTAAGTAATGGGTCGTCAAAATAATCGTGGTTCCCTGCGCATTTAACTCTTGTAAAAAGGCCCACATTTCACGGCGCAATTCAATATCGACACCTGCAGTTGGTTCATCTAAAATCAATAACTTCGGCTCATGCATCAGCGCGCGAGCAATCATCAAGCGACGTTTCATTCCGCCAGAAAGCATTCGCGCCCGCTCGTTCCGTTTTTCCCATAAGTTGGATTGTTTTAAATATTTTTCACTCCGTTTCATGGCTTCTTTACGAGACACCCCATAATAGCCCGCTTGATTGACCACAATCTGTTGGACCGTTTCAAACGGATTGAAGTTAAACTCCTGCGGCACTAACCCAATCTGTTGCTTCGCCCGCACCATCTCCGTATCTAAATCATACCCAAAAATTTTGACTTTCCCCGAAGTCTTATTAACTAACGAGGTCACAATCCCAATCGTCGTTGATTTTCCTGCGCCATTCGGTCCCAAAAGAGCATAAAAATCGCCTTCTTCGACTGTTAAATCAATCCCCCGCAACGCTTCAACACCTGAAGCGTACACTTTGCGTAAATCTTGTATCACAAGAGCATCAGTCATTCGTAACTCTCCTTAATGTATAAATATTCATGAGTATTATTGTAACACTTCTCGATAAAAACGGGGGTTATTTTGATTAAATTTCACAGTTTTGCTTAGTTATTTTTCAACAACAAACTAGCCAACGATTAACGTGTTTATTTTGATTTAAAACTGTTTAAACAGTTTCAAGAACGTTAAACTCCTTTCAAATCAAGGATTTAGAGTTCTCTTTTTTTGGCACAGAACTTGCTTTATATAAAAGTGAGGTGAAAAGAATGAAAAGAAAATTTTTAATTGCTAGTCACGGAAACTTAGCGAAAGGCTTCCAAAGTTCCTTGGATATTCTCGCAGACAAAGGAAAAGAGCTGGCGGTCATCAATGCCTATGTGACTCCTGAGGACTACACGCCAATTATTCAAACGTTTCTTCAGTCCCTTGGCGCAGAAGAACAAGCTATTATTTTAACAGATTTATATGGTGGTAGTGTCAATCAAAAAATTGTTCAAGAAGTCATGACGACAAAACCAGACAATGTTTTTATCATTTCCAATGCCAACTTAGCCATTGCCTTGTCGCTGATTTTCTTAAAAGAAGGCGAAAAGCTAACCAAAGAAGATATTCAAGCAACAATTGCTGAAGCACAAATTCAATTCGTTGAATTAAACCCATCAAATGAAGAAGAAAACTTTTTTTAGGAGGAAATTAAAATGATTACACAAGTACGAGTAGACGACAGATTAATTCACGGCCAAGTAGCCGTAGTTTGGACCAAAGAATTGAATGCCCCCTTATTAGTTGTAGCGAATGATGAAGCAGCCAAAAACGAAGTAATGCAAATGACGTTAAAAATGGCTGTCCCTAATGGCATGAAACTATTAATTCGCTCAGTTGATGATGCGATTGATGTCTTCAATGATCCTCGTGGTAAAGACAAACGAATTTTTGTAATTGTGAACAGTGTAGCGGATGCTACTAAAATTGCGAAAAACGTGACAGATATTGAAAGTGTGAATGTTGCCAATGCTGGCCGCTTTGATAAATCAGATCCAGCCACCAAAACAATGGTTTTCCCAAGTGTCCAATTAAACCCTGAAGAGTTAGAAGCTGCCAAAGAATTAGCTAGTTTGACTCACGTGGAAAGCTATAACCAAGTACTGCCAACCAACTCAAAATTAAGTTTAAAACAAGCCGTCAATTAAAAGGAGGAAATGAACAATGCTTATGCATGCAACAATGGCAGCCTTAGCTGTATTTATCTGTTTTGCTGGGAATTATTTAACTGGTCAAAGTATGATGGAACGTCCCTTAGTCGTTGGATTAGTCACAGGAATTTTAATGGGCGACATGAAAACAGGGGTTCTAATGGGGGCCTCTTTAGAAGCAATTTTCTTAGGAAATGTTAATATCGGTGGTGTTATCGCAGCGGAACCTGTAACTGCGACTACTTTAGCCACAACGTTTGCAATTATTTCAAATGTCGAACAAAAAGCCGCCATGACGTTAGCCGTACCAATTGGGATGTTAGCCGCT
Organism: Enterococcus sp. DIV0294; assembly: GCF_050558155.1. Lineage (NCBI taxonomy): Bacteria > Bacillati > Bacillota > Bacilli > Lactobacillales > Enterococcaceae > Enterococcus > Enterococcus sp. DIV0294. The sequence goes on from NZ_CP187889.1 coordinate 2,618,357, forward strand.
TTCGTGGTGATGTTTTTAAAAAATGTCTTTATGAATATCTTTGCTCCTTCTCTTGACAAAGCAGCACGTGAAGGCAACCAAAAAATGGTTGTGACACTGCATTACGGAACGTGGATCATTTATTATTTAATCATCGCTTCGATTTCATTTATCGGAATTTTAGCAGGAAGCGGGCCAGTAAATCTGTTTGTTGAAAGTATTCCACAAAATTTGATGAACGGCTTAAGCGCAGCTGGCGGACTTTTACCTGCCGTTGGGTTTGCTATGTTAATGAAACTGTTATGGGATAATAAATTAGCCGTCTTTTACATTTTAGGCTTTGTTTTAACCGCGTACCTACAATTACCAGCCGTTGCGGTGGCGGTTATCGGGACAGTAATTTGTGTCGTGAGTGCCCAACGGGATGTAGAATTTCGCGACATTCTAAAAAGAAAACCTGCGGCGTCTTCTGCGGTTGAAGGCAGCGCGAAAGAAATCGAAGAGGAGGACTTTTTCGCATGAAGTTAAAAGAGAATTTATCTAAAGAAGAGAAAAAAATGATGCGCTCTGTTTTCTGGCGTTCTTGGACGATGAACGCTAGCCGGACAGGAGCTACACAATACCACGCAGTGGGTGTCATGTACACTTTACTCCCAGTTATCAATCGTTTTTATAAAACCAAGGAAGAACGGGCCGAGGCATTAGTGCGTCACACCACTTGGTTCAATGCAACCATGCATATCAATAACTTCATCATGGGGCTCGTTGCTTCGATGGAAAAACAAAACAGTGAAGACGAAAATTTTGATGCTAGCTCTATTACAGCGGTTAAAGCCTCACTAATGGGGCCACTTTCAGGCATCGGTGATTCCTTCTTCTGGGGCATCTTGCGTGTCATTGCTGCCGGTATTGGGATTTCATTAGCCAGCACTGGTTCGCCATTAGGGGCGATTGTCTTCTTACTTTTATACAACGTCCCTGCGTTCTTAATTCACTATTATGCGTTGTATAGCGGCTATTCAATCGGTGAAAGTTTTATCCAAAAAATGTACGAATCAGGCGGAATGAAGATACTCACAAAAGTATCAAGTATGCTAGGCTTAATGATGATGGGCAGTATGACTGCTTCAAATGTAAAATTCAAAACGATTCTTGAAGTTTCCGTTAAAGGAAGCAAAGACGTAGTTAAAATCCAAGACTATTTGGATCAACTATTCGTCGGTATCGTACCATTAGCCGTGACATTACTTGCTTTCTGGCTATTACGCAAAAAAGTCAATGTTAACGTAGTGATGTTTGGCATCATGTTCTTAGGCATCTTGCTAGGATTACTAGGCATCTGTTAAAATTGAAACAATAAACATTTAATCATTAAACACTTAGAGCCTGAGACAAAAATCCAAAGTGATTTTTATCTCAGGCTTAAAAGCTGATAAACGGCGGGAACAGAAGCAACCCCTTTCCCGACCTCTCTTTTGGAAGGACGATGAATCATGCGCTTGGAGACCTACCAACACTTAGTTGATATTTTAGAAACCAGCAACACCCCGATGAGCACACAAGAAATTGCCACAAAAATTCAATTAAGCCGCTCGGTAACCAGCTTATACTTAAATAAATTATTGGAAAAAGGTGAAGTCCAACAAACGGGAAAAAAACCCGTTTATTGGCAATTAACCCGTGCAACAACCCCCACGACCGATGTGTTTCGACAATACATCGGTAGCCAAGGCAGCGCCAAAAAAGCCATCGAACAATGCAAAGCCGCTATGTTGTATCCCCCATTGGGTATGCCTTTATTAATCCATGGAGCCAGTGGTGTCGGCAAAAGCTTTTTGGCAAAGCTGATTTATGAGTATCTGAAAAATGAACAAATCATTGGCCTGGAAAAATTCTACACCTTTAACTGTGCCGATTATGCCAACAATCCCGAATTGCTATCATCCATTCTCTTCGGCCATACCAAAGGCGCATTTACTGGAGCTGAATCAGAAAAGCAAGGACTCTTGGCCCAAGCCAATAATTCCGTACTCTTTTTAGATGAAGTACATCGATTATCCAATGAAAACCAAGAAAAACTCTTTCAGTTTATGGATACAGGGACCTTCCGCCCCATTGGTGAAGAAGGAAAAATGGTGCATTCCAAGGTCCGGCTACTATTTGCGACCACCGAAAACCCGAAAAAAGTCTTATTGCCAACCTTTTATCGCCGAATTTCCGTAATCGTCTCACTTCCGAACTTCAAAGAGCGCCCCATTCGAGAACGGATTGCGATTTTAAAAAACTTATTCCACCGAGAAGCGAAACGAATGACCAAAGACATCAACGTGGACGAAGAAATCTTTACGGCATTATTAGAAAATGACGAACCTGGCAACGTGGGAAGTTTATCCAACAAAGTGCAGCTCCTTTGCGCGTCGCAATTACGAAAAACTTTGCCCAATCAACCCGTCGTCATTGGCGATGCGACTCAACCAATGATTACGATTCCTTTAGACAAAGAAGTGTTAGAAGAAGACACACTTTCTTCCGATATTTTCGCAACATTTGAAGCCTTATTTACAAAAGAAAAAACACTGGCCCACTTAAAAACTGAACTGACACAATTCATTAAATATTGTTTAGACGATGAAATAACCTTAGAAAATGATTATTTTTTACAAAACCTAGTCACGGAAGTCCAAACCAAAAACAAACTAATTATTAACCAACCTGAACAAACTGAAAAACCGATGAAAGATGTTGCCAAATTGCTGAAAATTTTACCGCCAACATTTAACGAAACAGTGTTCCTTCCAGTCCAAACACAATTAAAAGAACACTATCCGCGAACGGTTTCCCTCGTCAAAAACTTAGTCAGTCCGCTGCCAGAAGAATACCGTTTCTTGACAGAGGTACTCTTATCTGTATTACTTAGCGGAGAAATTTCTGAAACGATTCCTTACCAAGCGCTCCTCGTGGCGCATGGTGAATCGACTGCCACAAGTATTCAAGCCGTTGCCAACAAATTATGTGGTACCTATATTTTCGATGCGATTAACATGCCCTTAACCTCTTCCGTCCGAGATATCGTCGCCGAAGTTAAAGACTGGCTTTCTCAGCGGGACACATCACAAGGCGTCATTATGCTCGTCGATATGGGTTCCCTGACACAACTTTATAAAAGTTTGAAACCGCAAATTCTTGGAGAACTTTTGGTGATCAATAACCTGACCACTGCCTATGCGTTGGAAATTGGTCATCAATTAATGAACGAACAACTTTTCTATGGTATTGCTAAAACCGCTGAAAAAAAATTTAAAACCGATGTACAGTACTTTGAAGGCTTTTCAGTGGAAAAAAATATCATTGTCTCTAGTATTTCAGGTCTGGATATTGCCAAGCAAATCAAACAAATCTGTCAAAAATACCTGTATACTGATATTAAAGTCATTACTCTAAAATACAAAGATTTGGTAAACACGTTAGACATTGCCAACGCCGAAGAAAATTATTTAAAAGAAACCTCGCTCATTTTGACGACGTCTTACTTAGACAACCATACGAATGTTGCTAGCGTGAATCTCTTAGACATGTTAGACGAAGATGCAGGAACACAGTTGATGGAACCTTTCCAAAACTTGATGCATCCCAATAACATTGATAGCATGATTAACGAATTTGTTCACTTCTTCTCGAAAGAAGGCTTGTCAGAAAAACTAGAATTTCTAAATCCTGACGTCATTATTAAACAAGTCGAAAACGTTACAAAAAACATTGAAAAACGCTTCGACCTCACACTCAGCGGCAAAATGAAATTTAACTTAATGATGCACAACGCGCTCATGGTAGAGCGGACAATGCTCGGCGTTGAAGACTATGAAATCCCTGCTAACCTCGAGGAACTAACCATTAACCAAAAACCATTTTTCCAAAATGCTAAAAACATTTTCTATACCCTAGAACAGTTTTATCGAATAGAGATTTCCAACTGGGAACTCTATGTGATTTATGAAATTTTGTCTTCTCGGTGAGGGGGATGGGAAAGAGCTTGGACCGTAAGTTATTGCGACTTATGGCCCAAGCTCTCTTTACTAAAGGATCTCAATAGATGTCCTTTTTATTTTTCTTCACTAACAGCAAATCACCGATTCAAACTTTCTCCATTTGTAGAAATAACCTCTTTATACCAATGAAATGAATCTTTTTTACTTCTTTCAAGCGTTCCATTCCCTGCATCATCACTATCCACGTAAATAACACCATACCGTTTAGACATTTCAATGGTTCCACATGAAATGATATCGATGATTCCCCACATAGTATAGCCTAAAAGCTTTACACCATCAGCAATTGCTTCACTCATTTGTTGTAAATGCTTTTCTAAATAGTCAATCCGATAAGGATCATGAATTGCGCCATCCTCTTCTACTTGATCATAAGCACCTAACCCATTTTCAGCAATAAACAGCGGCAATTGATAGCGATCATACATCTCATTTAGAGAAATTCTCAAACCAATTGGATCAATTTGCCATCCCCAGTCACTTGTTTCTAAGTAAGGATTTTTCATCCCACTTAGTAAGTTTCCACTGGTAATTTCATAATCAGGACTGACACTAGTTATCATTGACATATAGTACGAAAATGATAGGAAGTTTACTTTATTCTCTGCTAATAATTCTAAATCTCCAGGAGCGACTTCTATCGTAATTCCTAACTCATCAAACATTCGCTTTGTATAGCTAGGATATTTCCCTCGTGCTAAAACATCCGTATAAAAGTAATTCTTATAGTTCTCATCCAAAATGCTTTGCATTACATCTTCTGGCTTACAGGTCGCAGGATATGTTGTAAATCGTGCAATCATTCCACCAATCATTGGTTCGCCTAGTATTTCTTTTGCAGCTTTAATTGCTCTTGCATTTGCCACGAACTGATTATGTCCTGCTTGAAAAATACTTTGGTTATAGTTTTCTTCTTGATCTTCAATAACGGCACACCCATTGTATGGATTAAATCTATTACAGTTAATTTCATTAAAAGGTAGCCAATAGTCCACTAAATCACCTAAACGCTCAAACAATGTACGTGCATAGACTTCAAAAAAATCAATAGTCTTTCTACTTTTCCAACCACCATATTTGGTCACTAAATTAACTGGAATCCCATAGTGAAGCATTGTAGCAAAGACTTTCATTCCTCTTTTTTGGCATTCAGTAAATAGATCAACATAAAATTGTATTCCTGCTTCATTAGGACTCTCGTCATCTCCATTTGGATAAATACGCGACCAATCAATGGATGTTCGGAAAATATTCATCCCCATTTCTTCAAACAACGCTAAATCCTCTTTATATCTATGATAAAAATCAATCCCTCTTCTAAAGGGATAATTGCGATCGCCTTCTGCAACCAGCGCTTGCTCGAAACGCTCACTGGTCATATTAATATCTCTGTTTCGATTCCGTTCTTCACGATTCCAGTTAGGGTCAAAGTAACGCATTGATTGTGTATCCACACCTTTGCCATCTTCTAAATAACCACCATCTGCTTGACCACTCGAAATAGCCCCGCCCCATAAAAAATCCTTTGAAAATGTGTAAGTCATTTTACTTTTCCTCCAATTCATTACGTAAATACTGGTCCTTATAAACTAGACCACTCGTTATAATAAAAGCTAAAATAAAACTAGCCACTGCACAGACAATTGCAAAAATAAAATTCCATTGATTCGTTGGATCAATAAAAATAGGCAATGTCGTAATTCCTGTTGGCGCAAAAGTCATTCGCTTAACATTCAGAAAACCCGCAAGTAAACCACTCATTGCACCAGCAATAATCACTGCTAAAAACGGTTTTTTATATTTTAAATTCACGCCATACAAAGCTGGTTCGGTAATTCCTAACAGTGCAGTAAATCCTGAAGAAAAAGCCAACCCTCGTACTTTCTGACTCTTTGCAAAGCGACCTACAGCAATTGCTGCGCCTGCTTGAGCGAAATTAGAAACTAAAAACCCAATCCCTAACATATCAAATCCATTGGAACTGATAGATTGTAAAACGAGAGGAATTGTTACCGCATAATGCATCCCAGTCATAATGAAGACTGGCGATAACGCACCAAAAATAAATGGTAGCACCCAAACAGCATAATTTTGAACTAAATTTAAGACAATTCCTAATCCTTGTCCAACCCAACTTCCTAATGGACCAATAATTCCCAAAGCTAAAGGAATCATAATAAAAAATGTCACTAACGGCCGCAAGAAAAACTTTACTGACTCAGGACAAAAACGTTCGACATAACGATCCACATAGGAAGCTACCCATATAATTAAGATAATTGGAATCACAGTTGAACTATAATTAGCTAACGTAATTGGTAAAAAGCCAAACATCTTTAATGGTTTACCTTCACTTACCAATGAAACAAAGGTCGGATGTAGCAGTAGCATACCTATAATTGTTCCTAAATAAGGATTCAAACGAAACTTTATTGAGGCAGAATAAGCAACTAAAACAGGCATAAAATAAAAAGCAGTATCGCCAGCAAATGTCAAAATTTGATAAGTACCACCTGCAGGATCAATTAAATGGAACAAATCTAAAAGCACCAGTACTGTTTTTATCATTGCTGCAGCGGTGATTGCAGGTAACAGCGGTGTAAAAATACCTGTAATTGTATCTAATACTTGTGGAATAATCCCTTTTTTTGATGGTTCACTTGGCTCGGCCATTTCTTGATGACTCAGATCACTTTCAGACTCAGTTGACAGCAACTGAGTAAAGTGTGCATAAACAGTTCCGACACTTTGACCAATAATTATTTGATATTGTCCTCCGGTAACAATACTGCCCATTACGCCGTCTAAATCATTTATAGACTCTTGCTGTATTTTCTCTTCATCATTTAGCGTTAAACGCAAGCGAGTTGCACAATGAGTAACACTTTTCACATTTTTGGCTCCGCCTATGTTTGACAAAATGCTTTGACATAATTTTTGAACATCCATCAATAACCCTCCTATTCAACTTGTATTTCAATACTTGTACAAATATCAATCACTAGTTATACTTGAATTATACAATTATAAAAAACGCTTTCAATAATCGTTTTCCAGAACATTTATAACAAAAGGTAAGGTGATAAAATTGTTAAATCAACTCCCATCAGACTTATTTCTGTTAACCCACAGCGAACACCATTATTTAGAGGATCCCAATTATCATAGCCCTATTTATGAACAACTAGACAAAATTCTGTTACATGATCAAGAAGTCTATCAGTTTCAATTACCAAATTTAAAACAAAACCTTATTGAAATTAGAAGAGATTCGCGATTCACAGATGTACCATTACATGTACATACTAATTTAAATCTTAATTATGTCTATTCTGGAAGCTGTCATTATCAAGTAAACGGAACCGAGGTATTACTAAAAGAAGGAGATTTATGCATTGTTGATCGGCATGTTCTTCGCTCAAAAGGCAGACTAAGTGAAAAAGATATTGTCTTTAATATTAGTCTAAGCAATGACTTTTTTTCACGAGCATTTATTATGGGCTTAGGTGAAACAAGCATTTTAAGTACTTTTTTATTTTCAGCAATTACTGAAAATAACCACCATGACGGCTATATGATTTTTCAGAATAACCATAAGAATACAATTGCTTTTCTCAATCAACTAATTTGTGAATATTTCCAAAATGATACTTTTAGTAAACATGCGATAGAAGCACTCTTTTCATTAATTTTTATTCAGCTTATCCGTGATTATCAGAAAAATTCCACAAAGAAAGTTGCCCCTATTAGCAATAAAACCAGCCATATGTTAGAAATTATCGATTATATAGAAAAAAATGCTCGCACCTGTACATTAAAGGAAACCGCATTATTATTTAATTACCATCCAAAATATTTATCTCAGTTAATCAAACAGACTTTCAATAAAACCTTTAAAGAAATTCAAACAGAACAAAGGATGAAAAATGCGATACAATTATTGCGTTATTCAGAATTATCAATCGCTGAAATCTCTCAAAATGTTGGTATTTCAAACGTAAGCCAATTTTATAAAAATTTTTCAGCTCTCTATACACTCTCTCCTAATGAATATAGAAAAACATTGACGAAACACTGAAATACTCACTTACTCCATTAATGGTATAAAAAAAACACTTTCTATCAACAGAAAGTGTTTCAATAAATATTTCGTTTAGGCAGCGCTGTTTCCTGTAGTGTAAACGAACAAGAAAGTGAACAAAATGGACACGCCAACCATTATTAATTTTTTCGTTTTGTCGGGGTCCTCTTGAAGTAGCCATTTAATCAACAGACTGCCTCTAATCCGTTGACTTGCCTTCTCTTTTTCAGTCGCTGACTTTGTATACCGCCAACCACAAAAGTGCCAACGAAGTAAATTGGCGTACCAAGCCCGATAGTTTTTAGATAGAAAACCACCACAGATAAACAACGCTCCTAATAAAATATCTAAATACAACCAAACAACAAATGTTAACGGAATATCGATTAATGAATAATTCTTCACTTCAATCACTTGATCTTTCAAACCAAATTGATGAATAATCCGTTCTTGGTATTCAGAATCCGTCTCCGCTTCTTCTTTTCCCCCAACAACTTTTATGGCTGACTCGACGCCCATACCTTTTATAAAAGCTTGTTTGGAATGACAATACTTACATTCCACCACTTGATCAGCGGTATCGTACCATCTAAACGCATTCGCCCCACAACTTTGACAAACCACACTACTCATTTTTTGCCTCCGATATTTGTTATTTTTTATGGTTATGTTTCATTACTTAATGATACCATTTTTTGGAGAGGGTTGGGTTAGAGAGATTGATAAAAAAGACACTTTCTCATTGCGAGAAAGTGTCTTGAAACATTGTAATTGATTGGTAAGCGAACATGTTCGCAACGACTCCAAATAATTAACGTTTTGAGAATTGTGATGCTTTACGAGCTTTCTTAAGACCTGGTTTGAACAACGCCTAATTGAATAACTTTCAAAAGCTTTTATTATCAAATCTTTTGGGCGATTACAAATAACAAAACTTCATCTAATTTCAACTAATATCATTTGAATGGTGTGAATTTTAACCCTAAATAAAACGAATTGAGCTAGCTTTTACCATAAGTTCACACCATTAAGTGATATTTTCCATTGACTAAAAAACATTCCCGTTTAAATCGAAACTACTACATTTTTACATATTAGCTTCAACAAAAATTTTATCTCGCCAACTTAAGTCAAAATTGCCCGCAAGTTCTTCGTATGATTCATCAATTGCTTTTAATAGTTTTCGTTCATCGAGATTGTTTTTCAGCATATGAAGTAGTTCTCGATTCTCCAGAGGGAAAATCTTTACTAAATCTGCAATTTCATCTTTATTTGATGACCGTAGAGGTACACTTGCAACTGCTCGCCAAATATTTACAGTATTATCGTCCAGTTCATCAGCAATAAATAAAGTAATGACATTCTTATCAAAGTTGTCTACCGTCAAATTTGTTGCATGTCGTAATACTGGCTCCCATTCTCCACGTTTTTGAGCTTGGGCATTCATCAAAGTAACTTCAAGCATTAATGTCAAGTTTTCATAATCAATGACAATATCACCAGCACCACCAGCTGCATGTGATAACGGACGCATTTCACCGTCTAAGGTTAAATTCAAACTCTTTGTAATAAAAAATTCTTCTTTAGAAATATAAAACCATGCAATAGCAACAATATATTCATAAATTGTTGGAACCGTTGCCGATTCTGATACTTCTGATTTAATTTTTTTATCATCTCTTGTTGAAAATAGCGGTAAGATTTCAATAATTTTTTCTCGAGGAAATGTTTTTGAGATAAATTTTCTAAATTTATCTTCTTTTTGCGTTAAAACAACACTTTCGATTTGTGAAGTATTTTCAATTCCAAGAAATGCTTTAATTTCCGACAAAATAGCAGATTCATCTAAATCCAATACCTCAGTTATTGTAGATTCTTGATAGAATGAGTAACTCAAGTTTTCTTCATAATCAGCATAGTTTTCAGTTCCCGAGAAACTCATAGAACTAAATATTATCGAAAGAACATCTTGATTGGTAGCATTGACTAGTCCAGTATTGAAGTCTAATAATCCCGATAAATTGAAGGTTCGTTTTGTCATATCTCGATACTCACGAACGATATCATCTTTTTTAGAAAGTACAAATTGATTGTAAATCAACGTATTATTTTCTGACAGCAAATCATTATCTACGTTTTCATCTAAAAAATCTTGGATATTTTTAGATTTCATAAAATTCGTTTTAGCAAAAATAGCTTTTCCAAATCCAAATGCCTTTGTTAATTTATCGTTAGAATTCAATTCAAGCAAAGCATCTAAATTTTCAACATTTTTGTTAGATTTAAACGCCAACAACTTATTTACAAATTCAAAATATATTCCTTGCGTAGCTGAAGATTTTCTATTCACGAACAGCGAATCAAATTCTTTTCTATTTAATGGTTTTTTTGAAAAAAGTTCATCAGCAGTCAATTCACTTGTATTCTCTGGAAAATTTCTATCCAAAAATTCCGAAAAAATTTCATTATTATCATTAACACTGTGATAGTCGTTAATGATGTCTTTTATTTTCCTATTATCAAATGACGGCTGAATTAAATGAATTAGTGTTAGAAAATCTTGTTGTGGGATATTTTGATACTTTATCACCAATCCCAATGCGACACGAAATGGATAAAAATAATTCATCTTATTTGAATCATAAACACGTAGTTTTAACAGCTGACGAGTGAATAATAAATTATTCGCATCAATTCCTAGTGAACGTTCAACATCATTTGCACTAAGCGTATTTTCATTTATCCAACTATTAGCAACTCTTGAAAGTTTCCTTTTTGAATTTGTTAGCCCAATTTTAACTAAGGCATTGGTTAAGGTTCTCCCACGTTTTGCAAAATCCTCATCAGTATTCCTAGAAAATAAATCTGTTTTTGTCAAAATTTTTTCGTAAAATTCTGCTTGCGCGACATTATTCCATTCATTGAATTCTAGATTTGTTTCTTGAAGATAAGGCAACAAAGTTTTATAGTCGTCAATTAATGTTTTTCTTCTAAAACTTGTGTCACCTAGATTAAATGTTTCTGCGGTATTTGTAAGCTTCATTAAATATCCCTCTCGTAATTTGTGACTAAAACTTCAACTGTTTCACTTTGTTTAGCCTTGGACTGATAGTTACTATTATTGTAATTATAGTTTAAGACGTACAAATTATATTTTGAAGCCCAACTTTTAAGGATTTCATTTTCTCTTCCGTTATGAATTATCACATTTGAAAGAGCAAACTTAATATTATTTTCATTTGCTTTATCTAAATAATCGTATAAGTCTTTTTCATCTTTTTCAGACCAACCACCATTTTCATTGTAAGCTGCCGTCGTAATAAGATACGGCGGATCAGCATAGATGAAATCTCCTGTGTCTATACTCACTTCTCGGAAATCTTTGGTGGAATATTCAATTGGTGAGTCCTGTATTACTTTTACAAACTTACGTAATTTTTCCTCCATCTTTTTGTTAAAGTCTCGTTTACCAACTGGAAGATTATATTTACCCTTTGAATTAAAGCGAATCTGATTATTAAAACCGAAAACAACTAACAAGTAAAACAGCAATGGTGACGGTGAATTATTATAATCTTTCCTTAGCTTCAGAAATTTTTCTTTATTGTATGCACCTAAACCACTAGCACTATTCGCAGAATAGAATTCATATCCATTTTTTTTCGTATTAGATAACCCATATTCACTTATTTTCATTTCCGCTTGGTTAATGAAATCATCTATATCAATAGTTGAAATATACTCAAAAAAATTAATCACATGATTTTCAACATCATTCATAAGATAACTTTCTGCTTGTCCATTTTTTGCCAGATTTGCAGTAACGCTACCACCACCAGAAAATAAGTCAATCAATCGTGTATACCTTGAAGGAAAATATGGTCGTAATTGTGGAAGCAATTTTTGTTTCCCGCCCGTATAATTCAGTGGCGATTGAATTATTTCATCATCAACTGTGCAAAGATACAGTAATTCTTTATGATTTTCTATATTCGACTTGCCCGTTGTAAAAGCATTAAAATCAATTGAAAAAACTTCTACTTGCCCACGTTTCTTCAATGTGGCAATAATTTCTTCATTTGAAATCTTTGCGTTTGAACGTGAATTTCCTTTTTTCGCCATATTATTGTACGAAACTAAAATATATCGAGCGTTAATATTTTGAATCAAATCATCAAATGCTTGGGGTGCTTTAGATTTAGTATAGTCCGAAGATTTTTCAGAGCGGTTGACCGCTTTCATTGCCACTCCCTCAACGTCCGGCTTTTTCCATTCCATAACGTTTTCTAAAACATGATAAGCACTTTCATAGCCCCGAGAATTATAAGGTGTATCAATGTAAACAAGGTCTGTTTTAATTTTTCTAACTAGCTGATTAGCATCTTCATTGTAAATTTCATTTCCAACATTTTTATTGAATTCGGGAACTCGTAAATAAATAGGTTTAAAGGTATCCATTTTTTTCCGATATGCATCAAAATGTCCTACTGTGTTAGCCACCTTATCCATAGCATATAGCAAAGACGTTAACAAAAATGCTTTCTCACGTTCGTTTAAATCGTTGTAAGTCTCGATTTTTTCACGGATTGCATCAATTTTTTGTGCGTTTTCAACTGAAAAATATTTATTACCAAAATTTTTATCAACATATCCATGTATACCTTCAAGAGAATTCAGTTCTTCAATTTTGAACTGAATCTTTTTTTCATCTACGGGCATATTCCCGAACCATGTTTCATAAGAAATGTAGTTGCTTGTAAGAATATCGTTAACTATGACTTTTTTGCCTTGCTTGTTAAATAAATTAGCAACAACGCCTGTTCCACCAAAAACATCAGCAACTGACTTAACATTTTTGGTGTGTTCCGAAACAACATCATTGATAAAATCTAGCATTTTCTGTTTACTGCCTAAATATCTTCTATTATTGATATGAAGAGGAGTCGATTCAGTTTTAAACAACTCCAATTGTTCGCTGTGACTATGCTTCAATTTTTTGTCAATAAGTTCCGCTTGACTAAATGTCCAAGCATTCTGATGCCCTTTTTTTACTGTGGGTGCAGGAATTTCGTTTTTCCGAACCCAATTGTTTACAGTTTGTCGTGATACTTCGTACTTGTCCATTAAATCTTGTGTTGTCATCATTTAGGCATCACCCTCTCTTTACAGTTAATGCAATTCTACCATATTAAGTGCAATAAGTAATTATCAATGTTTAGTTTTCAAAGTAAATTACCATTTCCTGTCGTTTGTCTAAATTGTTTTCAAAGATATTATGTTTCTAACAAACGCAGAACTTACTCTTCTTCCTGTTCTATTAAACTTTCTATTTCCATTTGCTCTTCTATTAATTTAATAAACCGTTTCTCTTCTATTTCTTCCGCTACTTGTTGTTCTTCCATTTCTTTCATTAATTGAAGTAGTCTTTTTTCTTCCTCCTGTTCCATTAATTGAAAAAAACGTTTTTCAGAATAATAGGGGCTAGAATTTTGTTGGAACATTTGACTATCAAAATATTCTTTCTCAATGTTACCGTACAAATCGTTTTGTATTTGTTTCAACTGTTCAATATATTTCTCACTTGTGCTGTATAAATAATAAAAAACATCATTAAGCTTTTTTTCATTCCAAGTTAAAGTGCTGTGGTCATATGATTCTGGACTCGTAATCATATCATAGTACTGTAATTCAGAATTTATTTTAAAGTCATCAATAATAATGTCGTAGGCGCGTTTACCAAGAGAACTATAAGTTTCCATAGCATAAATAGGAGAAAGAACATCATCCAATTTTTCTTGAAATGCTTTGTCAAAATTTTGAAAATTTACTATTTCAGACTTTTTAAGGTATCGACCTTTTTCATCTTTTGATTCATATTCGTATTGACCATATAAAAAATCTGTAAAACGTTTCATTATTTTATCCGACTCGTTATTCAAGCAAAAAAAATATATAGATTCTGCAAAAACATCAATATTACTATTTTTATAATCTGGTGCAAATACTGAACCAAAGTGTGTATCTTCATTTACAGATTTTTCTAGTGCTTCATAGGTTGCAAAGGGTACATAATCTATTAGAATACTGCGAATAATTGGTGCATACTTTTCATCATCTGCTAAATCCACGAATAGATTTAGCAAGAAATAAAATTTCCCTTCTTTTGACATGACTTCATCTTCACATCCCCAAATAACTTCTTGTGGTGATAAAAATTCAAGATTATTTTTTTTCATTTTTATCTCTTCGTCTTTTACAGGAGAGGTTGTTATTAAATTTGGTTTTAGTTTAACATTTTCAACCAACGCCTCAGCAATTGTTACAGTCAATAGTTTCATAACTTTATCAATCGAAGCGCTTTTAATATTTTCTATCAGACTAGGTTTATTCTTATATAGATGAGTATTCCTGAGTGGTTTCAAACCAGCATACATATTATTTTCCGATTCCTTCAATACTTTTCTTTCTTTATCTATTGTTTCAATCCTACAGTTGATTCTATTTTGTGCTCGACCTACATAATAATTTTTCAAATTACTAAACATATTGTTTCCTCCACAAAAAAAACGGAAAATTTCAGTTATATTTTATCATATTTTTCCGCGGTACTCCATTTTATAGGTGTTAAACTAAAGAAAATTAAGAAAGGAGGATTTCTCTCATGCCACAAGATATGAAACAAACTCTTCGAGATTTGCGCACGCATCGCCTGACAAGCTTTGGAAACAGTGCTTATCAGCGCATTAGCAATGATTGGTATTTTGAAAGTGTACCATTTGAATTATCAGAAATTTGGTACGGTCAAGAAAATTTATCATTCATCACATTATCTATTCGTTATGATTCAGATATTGACTTGATGTCAGAAAACGAACTTGAAGAGCGCATTGATAATGAACAACAACTTATTGCCCATCTGCAAAAAATTTTTGCGGATATTGAAAAACAGAAAGAAGGAAAAAACAATGGCAAAAACTAATTGGAATCGCTCACTTAGCGAAGTAACAAAACAACAAACCCAACCGAAACTGATGATTAGTGAAAAGACTGGCAACGAATACACTACGGACGTGATTCCAGTGCTGAACGTGCTATCAATTGGGTCGATTGAAGAAGTCGATGGAAAGTTTAAGTATCCAATTGTGGACACAAAAAACGACTTGGAATATAGCATCAAAGTACCAAACAAAGTAGATGTGAAGTTCGGTACGCTTCTACAATTCAAAAATGTCCGTGGTGGTACAACTGGTAATGGTGTCGGCTGGTATGCCGCTGATTCGGTAACTGTGGTTCAGCGCAATGCTTAGCCGAAAATATCGCAGAATCAAACCTACTGCAAATTGTAAACCACAAGGCTATCAACTTTCTTTGATAGCCTTTGCGGTTACTATTGGACTAGGCGTATTGCTTACCATGGCAAAATACAAAAGTACAGTACTAGCACCATACCTTATCAAACCGGTACTATTCTTTTTCACTGGCAGTTTTATTATTTTTTTACTACTAATATATACTTGGCTTCATCGTGAACAAGTATCATCGCTTGATGTTGCAATCATGACAAAACGTTCTCATCGAATTGCACAAAAGATAAAGCGACTATTCAATGATAAACAAGTAACCGATGTTCTTAAATTATCAAACAGAACTCGATATGGCGATGAAATGCCAGAAATTTATGTTTGGTTAAATGATAATTTGTCCGATGGTTTCATAGGTATAGAAAATATTGCCAACTGGGAACGTGCCGACCGTGAAAAATTTGAACAACGTGTGTCGGGAATTTTATCTGGAAAATATCAGCGCTTTGCCGTTGTCAGTTCTGAATTAACTGCTGGAGATAGTTTCATCATCTTTTATTTTGAAGATACATTAACTTCACAACGATTATTTGTAGAAGATAATAACGATTCGCTTTTGAGTTTAATAAGTGAAGATAAACATGCGGTTCAACTTTCTAATGATTTAGTTTGGCATTCAGACATAACTCCCATGATGAGCATAATAGCTCGTACTAGGTCGGGTAAGTCTGTATTAGCTGGGCGGTATATGGCAAGGTTGATGACTCTTCAAAATTGGACTATAGAATACAACTCGGCAAAATTTGACCGCTACGTTAAAGAATTTAACGGCGAATCTGACCCTGTTAAAATAGTAGAACGTGCGGAATATTGGTGTACTGTCATGGATAAGCGATTATCCGAAATTAACGAATCTGGTAAAGAAAAATATCTGGAGATGGATAACATGGCGGATATTGGACTGTTCTTTGACGAACTAGGAAACCTTAATGCTTCGCTCGAGTCGATAGATAAAACCGATAAAACTTTAAAAGTTAGTTCCCGATGGACGACCGCAATTAATCGTTTATCTGCTACTGGGGGGTCTGCTGGAATCCACATTATCGCTATTAGCCAATTTGCTACAAAAGAAGGATTTTTACCTAGCCTCGCTCGTGTCAACTGTTCTGACGCCGTTATCATGTTGGGTGGTGCTGCTGATTCTGCTGATGAGCGAAAATATTTGATGAGTGGTTTTGCTGACATGCCAAAACGTTCCTATGGTAAAGGACAAGGAATCGCTAGAATTGTAGCTTCTGGAAAAAAATGGGAAGTGCCACACTTTTATGAAACACCTTGGTTTAGTGAAAGTTAAGATGAAAATTCACATGAATAGTCATTTATAAGATATATCGTAATGTTAATTCTAACTATGTTCAACGCCTGCACGGCACTGGGCTTGTCGAGTGCCGTGCATATCAAAAAAACTAGATATGACAAGGGTTTGAGATGATTTTGAAAAAATCAAACCCTTATTGTATCAAGGGGATAGTTAGGAGAATAATTAAAAAATGGAGTTAATTCTATTATGGCAAAAAAGGAAAGTGCATTGAGAGCAATTATGCTAGTGCAACAATTGGAAGAAAAGTATTGGTTATCACCAGAATACAAAGATACAATTCAACAAGCTGAGAACGGCGACTGCCGACCATTGCTTGAAGTCATTGTAAAAAAGCTACAAAATAACGATATTATTCCGATAGAAGCATACATCATAAAGCATGACAAAGATGAAATATCAATCTGGGATGCCAAAGAGCTGAAAAACGTTATCAAGAAAAAAGCTGAGCATGTACATGTTTTACTAAAATTTGAAAAAGGTGCTTCTTTGAACAAAATCTCTTTAGCGATCGGAGTTGAATCTCAATATCTCGAAAAACTTAAATCGGGACGGTATGGCTATGAAAACTGCTTAGCCTATCTTGTTCACGCTAAGGATGAGTCTAAACACCAATATCAGCCAGAAGAGGTTGTGACCGTATTAGGAGAAGATTATGTAAGTCTGTATCATCGTAATATGTCAACTTGGGTTAAAGGGCGTGCAACGAAAAAAGCTAAAGAAACAGACCTTTGTGTAGATTGGTTAATAGAAAAGATATTAGCTGGAGACATCACAAAAAGCATTATCATGCTGACAGATGAATACTATGCGATTTACGGTCAACATAAACGAAAGATCAACGAGGCATTAGATACAGCTGGCGAACGAAAAAGCTATCGAACAATTGCCGAACTCGAAGATGGAAAATTCAAAAAGACTGTTATTTTCGTAAATGCTGAGAGCGGTGTAGGAAAAACATTGTTTAGTAAAAAGTTGATAAACCTGTTACAGATGATTGCCCTGAAATATGGACAAATCTGGGATTTTTGTGTAACAGCTTCTACAAACGCTTTTGACGAATATAACGGTCAAGAGATACTGTTTCTTGATGACATTAAAGGAGATAGTTTGACAGTTTCCGATTGGTTAAAGCTATTAGACCCTTACATGATTAGTCCTATTTCCGCCCGATATCATAACAAGATGGGGTCGGCAAAAGTTATCATCATTACAAACACAAAAGAACCACTAACATTCTTTGAACAAGTAAAAGGAAATATTGGGGAAGACCTTGGGCAATTCATAAGACGCATTGACTACTTGGTTGAAATTAAAGAAGAGTTTCACTTTTACGTTCCCGAGAAATCTAAAGTGCTTCCGACAAAAAGTGAACTTTCTTATTATGAACCACGTCATTATTCTTTCACATTTTCTGAATTTGAAAAATATGCGAGTAATTTTGCTATGGATAAATTAGTAAAGAAAGTGATACGCAACATGCAATGGAATCAAAAAAAGGCTATCTCTGACACCGTCCAAAGTAGCAAAGATAACCTAATACAGAAACAAAAATAGTCAACAACTACTTTTGTTGTTGCTATTATCTCAAAAATGGTTTGAAGAGACAAGGAGCAAAAGATATGCAAGTAATACTGCCAGAAGAACAAGTTCGTCAAATTCAACTTTTGATTGCCGACTTGATTAAACTTGAAATTGAAAACAGGTTAAACAATAGCGGTCTTGAAAGTCCGTTTTTGAATAAACAACAAGCGTGTGATTATCTTGGAATTTCCAATAATACGCTAGATAGTTGGGTAAAAAAAGGACTACCTATCATTCGTATCGATAGAACCGTCCGCTTTGACAAAACTGAAATCAATCGTTGGTTACAAAATCAGTAACATTTTAACCGTGGTTTGCTATAATGAAGCCACGGTATTTTTCTAGCTCAATTCAAAAGGAGAATACTATGTCAATTACAAAAACTAAAAATGGAACATATCGCTTACGTATGTATATTCCCGAAGAAGCTAAATCTTCCTTAGGGATTGATAAAAAAGTGATTGAAAAACGTTTTAAAACAAGGAGTGAAGCTAAAAAATACGAACTTGAATTTCAAAATAAAATTGAAAAGGTTTTGAGTGGAGAAACAATGGTCTCTTCGCAAAATAATGGTTCAATTCTCTTTTCGGATTTCTATAAAAATGTCTGGTGGGAGTCTTATAAGGCTGGTCAAACCACTTCAACCACCAAACCACCAACAAGAGCAACAATAGATAATACGGAGATTGTCTTTAGAAAACATATATTGCCAATGTTTGCAAATTATTCATTAGATTTTCTGAACCAAAATAAACAAGTGGTGTTGAATCTACTGACTCAAAAAGCTGAAGAATATGCCAACTTCAAAGTGATTCGTAGCTATGTAAACTCTATTTTTGACTGGGCTGAAGAACTTGAATATATCCAGACTAACCGTATATCAAAAACAATTAAAAGAATCAAAGCAACTAAGAAAATCAAACTTCAAGAAGCTAAAAAAGATGAAGATTTGTATTTATCACAAAGCGAACTTCAAGCATGGTTTACCGCTTTTGAACAAGACCTAAAAGCCGAGAAGATTTTGTTTAAGGATTACGTTTTGTTTTACACAACTTTTTTCTTGGGTGATAGAAAATCTGAAAGTTATGCTCTCCAGTGGAAACATATTGGAATAAGACAGCAGGAAATTCAGCTTGTGCAAGCTCTTGATAAATATAAACAGAAAAAGTCTACCAAAGGCAATAAGAAAACAAAATTTGGCATTCCTATTGAATTGGCAAACCTTTTACAAACATGGAAAAAGCAACAAAAATATGAATTAGCAAAATTTGGCATTATCCAAACTGATGAACAATACGTGTTTACCTATATTGACACTAAAGGAAATGTTAATAGCCCATTACATGCAGACTATCTTAACAATAAGATGAAATCAGTAAGAAATCGTCACCCAGAACTTGCACACGCCACACCACACAAACTTAGACATACTGGAGCGACACTTGCAACACAAGCTGGAACTTCACTAGAAGATATTTCTATGGCTCTTACCCATAGCGATACGCTCACGACTAAGGCATATGTTAATACTTCGAACGTTGTACCAATGGCAGTAGGCGAAATTGCTTATCGTAATCTAAAAAAGTAATGGTGTGAATATGGGGTGAAAAGTGGTGTGAATCAGATAAAAAAATATCAAAAAAAGCACCCATGGCGTGAACCATGAAAGTGCTTTGAACGCTGATATAACAATGATATTAACGTTTACTAAATTGTGAAGCTTTACGGGCTTTCTTAAGACCTGGTTTTTTACGTTCAACCATACGTGCGTCACGAGTAAGTAACCCAGCGCGTTTTAAAGCAGAACGGAAGTCAGGATCTACTTGTAACAATGCACGAGCGATTCCGTGACGGATAGCTCCTGATTGTCCAGCATAGCCACCACCGTTTACGTTTACGATTACATCGTAAGCGCCTTTTGTTTCAGTTACGCCAAATGGTTGGTTGATAACTTCACGCAAGTCAGCATGTGGAATATATTCTTCTACGTCTTTTTTGTTTACAGTAATTTTACCAGTACCTGGTACTAAGCGTACGCGGGCAACTGCATTTTTACGACGGCCTGTGCCGCTATATTGTACTTGTGCCAATGAATTTCCCTCCTTAAATTAAGTTCGTGATATCTAATACTTCTGGTTGTTGTGCAGCATGTGGATGCTCAGCTCCACCGTATACGTTCAATTTAGTAAATTGTTTACGTCCTAAAGTGTTTTTAGGTAGCATACCTTTTACAGAAGTTTCGATAAGACGGCGAGAGTTTTTGTCGCGTAATTCACCAGCAGTCACTGATTTTAATCCTCCAGGATACATTGAGTGACGGTAGTAAATTTTGTCTGTAGCTTTTTTACCTGTTAATTTTACTTTATCAGCGTTAATTACGATTACGAAATCTCCAGTATCCACATGTGGTGTGAATGTTGGTTTATTTTTACCACGTAGTACAGAAGCAACAACTGCTGATAGACGTCCTAAAGGAACATCTGTTGCATCTACTACGTACCATTTACGTTCTACTTCGCCAGCTTTGGCCATATATGTTGTACGCACGTTTCTTTCCTCCAATTTTGTTTTCGATGTTTGACATACACTTGAGTTTCCGGGGCTCATTGTGGGGCAAACAATACCATTTAATATTTTACCTTCAATCACTGATAAAGTCAATGTTTTTCTGCGCTTTCAGAAAATAGATTTTCACTTATTTTTTTGTGCCTTTTAAACAGAAAAAAACCGCCAACGTCAACGTCAGCGGCTTTGGGAGTTGTTTTAAATTATGCGTCAATACCAGGCGCTTTGCCAAGTTTGGCTTGTAACATCCAAATATTTTTTTCGATGTCTGTTTTGTTTGCGATGAAAATGTCTTGTGTGCAGTCGTCGCCTTCTTCACCAGAAACTTCGATTCCTTTTGCGTAAAGGTCTGCTAAGTAACGGTAGCCTGCTACTAATTTTTCCATACGTTCTGGAATGGTGCGGTCCCAATTACCAATTTCATCTTCAATTTTTGTATTTTCTGCGAATTCACGCAATGTTGAGAATGGAGAGCCGTCCAATGTGATTAAACGTTCTGAAACAACATCTAATTGCTCATTGATTTGATCCATGTATTCATCCATTTGTGGGTGAAGTGTTAAAAATTCAGGTCCACGCATATACCAATGTGTTTGATGAATTACCACGGAAAATTGGCTTAAATCTGCAACGAGTTGGTTCAAAATTTCTTTTGTTTTTTCAAATTTCATTCTTTGTCATCCTCCTAAATATTTTTTCTACACTCTTAGTGTAATATGAATTGTGAAAAAAGTACACTGAAAACCTTTCTTTTTTAAAATTATTATCAAATTATAATAATTACAATTAAGAATCTAATTAATTTCCTGAAATCGCTGTTTTTTCATCCGCAGTGACGACTTTTTGTTCCGCTTGAGTGAGGATCGTGTCGAGTGCCTCCGTCAACTCGTCAGTATCTTCTTTTCCTGTGACGAAAGCTAAAAAAAACTGATTCAGTCTCAGTTGCTCCGCTGCCGGCAAGTACCATTGCCCTTCTACTTGCTTAACCGTTAATGGCAGTTCAACTGGCTCATGGCTGACATTGATTTGTTGGATTTCTTTTTTTAAAACGGCTAACGTGTGCTGCATGTCTAGCGCTTGTGTCGCCTGTTGCGTTTGCTGAAGAAGAGCAGTGGTTGTATCTTCAATCGCCGTCACAAAATCTAAGCCCTTAATCTGAAAAGTGATTGTCGCTTGCCCATTCAATTCTTTCGTGGCTACTAGTTGATATGACGCTTTTTTCTTCACTTGAGCCAGTAATTCTGTGCTAAGCTTCTGGGCTTCAGTCTCGGTGACTTCAGCGTTCATTTCTTTTAAGCTATTGAAAAATTGCTTCTGGAACTGTTGACGGCTCGCCTGCAAATGCTCCGCCAAGACTTTCGGTTCACGAAAAGTTTGAGAGAATGTCGCTGTCTTTTCTTGATAAATAAAGTAATCTACCAACTGTTGCGCTGCTTTTTCGCCGGAACGAGACGGTGCACTGCAGCTTGCTAACGCCCCAATGAATAACAGAAATAGTGGTAGTAGCTGTTTCTTCATTCCTCATCCTCATTTCCTCAAGTCTTCGTCTCTCTTCTAGTTAAGCAACTTCTCAGCCATTTGTCAAAGCTATTTACTATCAATTATTTGCGGAATTCTGCTAATTTTTGATAACTTTGTGCTAAAATTTGTTGGGTTTCTTGAAAAACAGGATACAGTTCTTGATAAACTAGCAATTGATCCGCTCGTGGCGTGACCGTTTCATGAATCAGCACCTGTTGCGCCGCTGCTTGTAAATTTGGTAACTGACCTAAGCCTTGCCAACCTAGCAAAACAGCGCCTAATGCCGAAGCTTCGGTGCTATCAGTGAACGATAACGTTTCTCCCAGCACATCAGCCATGATTTGACGGAACACAGGGGAATCAGCAAAGCCGCCTGTCGCCCGAATCTCCTGAACGGGTCCAACGAGTTGTTTCAAATCCTCTAAAATAGTTTTTAAATTGAAACAGATTCCTTCCACCACCGCTCGAGCTAAATGTCCGGCGTGGTGATTTTTGCGCAAGCCAATAAAACTTGCGCTCGCCTCTGCATTCCACAGCGGTGCTCGTTCACCTAGCAAATAAGGATGAAACAGTAAGCCATTTGCCCCAGCTGGCACGGTTGCAATTTTGGCCATAATTGGGTCATAGAGATTGGTCCCGTTTTGGATAGCTTGCTGACGTTCTTCTGCAAAAATCGTTTGGCTCGCCCAATCTAACGCAACTGCACCATTACTACTTGCGCCACCAATCACCCAGTGCTGTTCATCTAGAGCAAAACAAAACGTTTCACCTTGCGGATGCAAAAAAGGTTCTTCGACAATATACCGAAGTGCGCCGCTCGTACCAACGGTCAAAGTCGCTACACCCATTCCTAGCGCTCCCAAACCTAAATTAGACAACGGGCCATCCGCACCACCAAGAACTAAAACCGTTTCCTCCTCAACACCAAGCATCTCTTGCCAAGAAGGCGCTAACGCTGGAAAAATGAACGTTGACGGGGCAACTTTTGGCAACTGTTCCTCCTCAATAGATAAATACGCTAAAATCGACGATTCCCATTGCCGCGTGTGAATATTAAATAAACCCATCCCCGAAGCACTACTATAATCTGTCCAGTATTCGCCAAAGAAACGGTAAAAAATGTAGTCCTTAATCCCAATAAACTTGGCCGCGCTCTGCGCAACGGCTGGCTGATTTTCCTGCAGCCAGCGAATCTTGTACAAAGGCGCCATTGGATGAACTGGCATGCCTGTCAATTGATAAAACAATTGGGCCGCTGGCGTTTCTTTTAACGCTTCCGCATAATCAGATGCTCGTGTGTCAGCCCAAGTAATCACTTGGGTCAATGGGCGTCCTTGCGCATCCATGGCAATTAAGCCATGCATCGCTGAAGCAAAAGAAATGAGCCCAATTGGTTGATTCTTCACTTGTTGTGTGACGGTTCGAATACAGTTCACCACAGCTTGGAACAGCGTTTCTGGGTCTTGCTCCGCCATTCCTTCAGTCTCTTGAATTAATGGATAACGCACATAGCTAGAAGCTACGACTGTGCCATTTGCTTGAAAAGCCACTGCTTTGGCTTGCGTGGTGCCAACGTCGACACCAATCGCTAATTTTTCCATTTGATTCCCTCATTTCTTGTTTCTTTTATTATTCCTAACAAAAAAAGATTTGTCTAGTCAAACGAAAAAGTTTAAAAAAAGCGTAGTTTATTTTTAAGGAGGTAACCTATGTTTTTCTTGAGTCTCTTTTTGATTGGTGCCTGTTTCGGTTCTTTTTTATGCTTAGTGGCGGAGCGCTTACCAGTAGGGCGTTCTTTGTGGTGGCCCCCTTCCCACTGTCAAGGTTGCCACCAGCCTCTACAACTCTATGAATTAATTCCAGTTGTTTCGATTTTGCTGCAGCGCTTTCGTTGTCGAAAGTGTCAACAGCCAGTAGCTAAGTGTTATCTTTTAGCAGAACTTGTCATGGGCGGCTTAACCGCAAGCTGTTTTTCAGCTGGCCTGACGAGTGATGCTTTGATTCTCTGGTGGTGGCTGACGAGTGCTTTCACATTATCCTTGATTGATTACTGGTATTTAGTGGTTGAACCGAAGATTCTTTATCCTAGTTTTCTTGTGCTTTGTTTGCTGAAAGTGACGGGTCAGCATTCGTTTTACTTACTGACTGGTCTTTTTTGTTTTTGTTTTTTCCGAGCCGTCTTACATTATTTTCCGGAAGCCATGGGGCGAGGGGATCTTTTGTTACTGGGTTTGTGGGGCTGTTTTTTACAGGTACCTCAGTTGCTGATGCTACTATTTTTTGCCAATAGTTATGGCCTAATCTATGGCTACAGCTGTAAATTTTTGGGGTATCCAGTTGAACAGAAACTTCCCTTTGTCCCCTTTTTAAGTTTGGGCTTACTCACAATCAGTTGCTTATAGCAAATAAAAAAAGCCGTAAGGAGCATGCTCCTTGCGGCTTTTTAGGGTTTATTTATTGATGTTTTTCATCGCATCTTCAGCAGCCATTTGTGCTTCAATGTCTGAAATACTATAAACGTTTTCGCTAGCTACGCCAACTTCTTTTGGTTCCATGTTACGGTAACGAGCCATACCAGTACCAGCTGGGATGATTTTACCAATGATAACATTTTCTTTCAATCCAAGTAATGGATCTTTTTTGCCACGGATAGCAGCATCTGTTAACACGCGTGTTGTTTCTTGGAAGGATGCAGCAGATAAGAAGCTGTTTGTTTCCAATGACGCTTTGGTAATACCAAGTAAGACTGGACGACTAGTAGCAGGGACGCCACCAGCAACTAATGTGTCGTAGTTACGGTCTTTAAATTCTGCGATGTCCATTAATGTTCCTGGAAGGATTTCAGTGTCACCTGGATCCATTACGCGGATTTTACGTAACATTTGACGAACCATTACTTCGATATGTTTGTCGCCGATTTCTACCCCTTGCATACGGTAAACACGTTGTACTTCACGTAATAGGTAGTTTTCAACAGATAAAACATCACGAACTTGTAATAATTGTTTTGGATCAATTGAACCTTCTGTCAACGGTGCACCACGGTGGATGATGTCGCCTTCAGCAACTTTCATACGTGCAGTGTAAGGGACAGTATAGGTACGTGTATCTGTTTTTCCTTTGATGGTTACTTCTTTTTGACGTGTGGCAGGATCTTCAGAAATATCGATAACTTCACCGGTTACTTCTGTAATCACTGCTTGCCCTTTCGGATTACGTGCTTCAAAGATTTCTTGGATACGAGGTAAACCTTGAGTGATATCGTCACCGGCAACCCCACCGGTATGGAACGTACGCATAGTTAACTGTGTACCAGGTTCCCCGATTGATTGAGCGGCGATTGTACCAACTGCTTCTCCGACTTCAACGTCAGAACCAGTTGCCAAGTTACGTCCGTAACAGTGCTTACATACACCATGTTTTGTGTTACATGTAAAGACAGAACGGATGGTTACTTTTTCAATACCAGCGTCCACGATTTCTCTTGCAAGATCTTCAGTGATTAATTGATCCGCACCAATGATGATTGCACCAGTTTCTGGATGAACAACTGATTTACGTGTATAACGACCTAATAGACGTTCGTCTAATGGTTCGATAATTTCGTTACCTTCACGAATTGCTTCGATTTCAAGACCACGGTCAGTGCCACAGTCGTCTTCACGAATGATTACGTCTTGGGCAACGTCAACTAAACGACGTGTTAAGTAACCTGAATCGGCTGTCTTCAAGGCCGTATCGGTCATCCCTTTACGAGCCCCGTGAGTTGAGATAAACATTTCTAAGACAGAAAGTCCTTCACGGAAGTTTGAGATGATTGGTAATTCCATGATTCGTCCATTCGGAGCGGCCATCAAACCACGCATACCAGCTAACTGTGTAAAGTTGGAGATGTTACCACGGGCTCCAGAGTCAGACATCATGAAGATTGGGTTACGAGCTTCCATACTTTCGATCAGTTTTTGTTGGATTTCGTCTTTGGCACCGTTCCAAACGCCGATTACACGTTCATAACGTTCGTCATCAGTAATTAAACCACGACGGAATTGTTTAGTAATTGTTTCAACTTGTTTGTGGGCAGCATCAATGATTGCTTGTTTTTCATGAAGAACCATGATATCGGCAATCCCTACCGTCATCCCAGCATAAGTTGAGTGTTTGTAACCTAAGTCTTTCATGCGGTCAAGCATTTTAGAGGTTTCCGTAATGTGGAATCTCTTGAAGACTTCAGCAATGATATTTCCAAGATTTTTCTTCTTGAATGGTAAAACTAATTCTTGCTCTTTAATGTGTGCAGGAATGTCTGTACCAGCTTCTACGAAGTATTTATCTGGTGTTTGAACAGTTAAGTTATAGTCTGTTGGTTCGTTCAAGTAAGGGAACTCAACAGGCATGATTTCGTTAAAGATGATCTTACCAACTGTGGTGATTAAGATTCGTTCTTTTTGCCAATCAGTAAATGGTTTGTCACCTAAAAGTGTTGTTTGAACCCCAATCCGTGAGTGTAAATGCACGTAGCCATTTTGCCATGCTAAAACAGCTTCGTTCATGTCGCGGAAGATCATGCCTTCCCCTTCACGGCCTTCTTCTTCCATTGTTAGGTAGTAGTTACCTAAGACCATATCTTGAGATGGTGTAACAACTGGTTTACCATCTTTCGGGTTCAAGATATTTTGAGCAGCAAGCATTAACATACGAGCTTCTGCTTGTGCTTCTTCGTTTAGAGGCACGTGAACCGCCATTTGGTCTCCATCGAAATCGGCATTGTAGGCTTCACACACTAATGGGTGAAGACGAATCGCACGACCTTCAACAAGAACTGGTTCGAAAGCTTGGATCCCTAATCTATGCAACGTAGGTGCCCGGTTAAGTAAAACTGGGTGTTCTTGGATAACTTCTTCTAAAATATCCCAAACTTCATCTTCGCCACGTTCGATTTTACGTTTCGCATTTTTAATGTTTGTCGCAATTTCACGTTGTACTAATTCACGCATTACAAATGGTTTGAATAATTCAATCGCCATTTCTTTTGGTAAACCACATTGGTACATTTTTAAGAACGGACCAACGACGATTACGGAACGACCAGAATAGTCAACACGTTTACCTAGTAAGTTTTGACGGAAACGACCTTGTTTCCCTTTCAACATGTGAGAAAGAGATTTCAATGGACGGTTACCTGGTCCAGTAACTGGACGGCCACGACGACCATTATCGATTAAAGCATCGACCGCTTCTTGTAACATCCGTTTTTCGTTTTGAACAATGATGCTTGGCGCATTTAAGTCTAATAAACGTTTTAGACGGTTGTTACGGTTGATAACACGGCGGTATAAGTCATTTAAGTCACTTGTTGCAAAACGACCACCTTCCAATTGAACCATCGGACGTAAATCTGGTGGAATAACTGGGATAACATCCATTACCATCCAGCTTGGTTGGTTACCAGAAGCACGGAAGGCTTCTAAGATGTCTAAACGACGGATGGCACGTGTCCGTTTTTGACCAGAAGCTGTTTTTAATTCTTCTTTTAATTGCGCAACTTCGCCATCTAAATCGACGTTATCTAATAATTGTTTCACGGCTTCGGCACCCATAGCAGCTTTGAAGGCTTGGCCATATTGTTCACGTTTTTCACGATATTCGCGTTCCGTTAACAATTGTTTTTTCTCTAATGTTGTGTCACCTGGTTCGATGACAACGTATGAAGCAAAATAAATGACTTCTTCCAATGCACGAGGGCTCATGTCTAAAACAAGACCCATCCGAGATGGAATTCCTTTAAAGTACCAGATATGTGAAACTGGTGCGGCTAATTCAATATGTCCCATACGTTCACGACGTACTTTTGAACGAGTGACTTCAACGCCACAACGGTCACAGACAATACCTTTATAACGGATACGTTTATATTTACCACAAGCACATTCCCAGTCTTTGGTTGGACCAAAAATGCGTTCACAGAATAACCCTTCACGTTCGGGTTTTAATGTACGGTAGTTAATTGTTTCGGGTTTTTTAACTTCCCCATAAGACCAGCTTCTGATCTTTTCTGGTGAAGCAAGCCCTATTTGCATACTTTCGAATTTATTTACATCGATCAAAAGGAATTCCCTCCATTTCCTTATTTAGAGAAGCTGAGTCAGCAACTTGTTAGCAAATGGCAAGCATCACTTGAAAGAAGGTCTGACGACACTTGGAACAAGTAATGGCTTGCGCAGTTGCAACAAAGTCGCAGTTGAATCAACTCATCAGAGTGGTAGCGACAAATTAGTCTCTGTCTTCGGCTGTTTCAATTTCTTGAACAACGTCTTGTGCTTCTTCTTTCACGACTGATTCTGCTTCTTTTTCCAGCTGTTTCGCTGATTGTTGTTCCGCAAATTTGGTTAGTGCGTCAACGGTGATTAAATCATCATCGTCATCGTCCATATCGCGTAACTCAATCTCAGCTTCCTCAATGTCCAAGACACGCATGTCTAAACCAAGTGATTGTAATTCTTTCACTAATACTCGGAATGATTCAGGCACACCTGGTTTTGGAATTGGTTCACCTTTAACGATGGCTTCGTATGTTTTCACACGTCCGACAACGTCATCAGATTTGTAAGTTAAGATTTCTTGTAATGTGTAAGCAGCACCGTAAGCTTCCAGTGCCCAAACTTCCATTTCCCCGAAACGTTGTCCACCGAATTGAGCTTTACCACCCAACGGTTGTTGCGTAACAAGAGAGTAAGGTCCGATTGAACGAGCATGCAATTTGTCATCAACCATGTGGGCTAATTTAATCATATACATGACACCAACGGAAATACGGTTATCAAATGGTTCACCTGTACGTCCATCGTAAAGAACTGTTTTAGCATCGCTAGCCATACCAGCTTCACGAACAGTTTCCCAAACGTCTTCATCGGTTGCCCCATCGAAAACAGGTGTTGCGACGTGAATACCTAATTGGCGAGCAGCCATACCTAAGTGTAATTCAAGTACTTGTCCGATATTCATACGAGAAGGTACCCCTAATGGGTTCAACATGATATCAACAGGTGTTCCGTCAGGTAAGAATGGCATATCTTCTTCCGGCATAATACGGGAAACAACCCCTTTATTTCCGTGACGTCCCGCCATTTTATCTCCTTCGTGAATTTTACGTTTTTGAACGATATAGACACGAACTAACATGTTGACACCTGGTGATAATTCATCGCCAGCTTCACGAGTA
Source organism: Enterococcus sp. DIV0294 (assembly GCF_050558155.1). NCBI lineage: Bacteria > Bacillati > Bacillota > Bacilli > Lactobacillales > Enterococcaceae > Enterococcus > Enterococcus sp. DIV0294. The sequence goes on from NZ_CP187889.1 coordinate 2,648,031, forward strand.
AAGATTTTCACATCATGAACGATACCGCCGCCACCGTGAGGTACACGGAGAGACGTATCACGAACTTCGCGGGCTTTTTCCCCGAAGATTGCGTGTAATAAACGTTCTTCTGCAGATAATTCTGTAACCCCTTTAGGTGTGACTTTCCCAACTAGTAAGTCGCCATCTTGAACTTCAGCACCAATGCGGATAATCCCCATTTCGTCTAAGTCTTTCAACGCGTCTTCCCCAACGTTTGGAATTTCACGGGTAATTTCTTCAGGTCCTAATTTTGTATCACGTGCTTCTGATTCATATTCTTCAATATGCACAGAAGTGTAGACATCGTCTTTAACTAAACGACGGCTCATGATAATGGCATCCTCGTAGTTGTAACCTTCCCATGTCATGAAGGCAACTAAGACGTTTTGCCCTAAAGCCATTTCGCCTTCTTCCATAGAAGGTCCATCCGCTAAAGTATCGCCTTTTTCAACTTTTTCACCTAAGTGAACAATTGGGCGTTGGTTGTAGCTTGTTCCTGAGTTAGAACGACGGAATTTTGTAACCATATATTTGTCTAATGCGCCATTGTCGCGACGAACGCGAATTTCTTTTGCATCGACGAATTCTACGACACCGTCATGTTTACATAGTAAAGCAGCACCTGAGTCATGGGCTGATTTATATTCCATACCTGTACCTACCCACGGAGAGCGTGGTTGAATTAACGGCACCGCTTGACGCTGCATGTTGGCACCCATCAAGGCACGGTTGGAGTCATCGTTTTCTAAGAAAGGAATACATGCTGTTGCGACTGCGACTACTTGTTTTGGTGAAACGTCCATGTAGTCAACTTTGTCTACGGCAACTTCTAAGTTTTCACTTTGTAGACGCGCCATAACAACATCATTGGCAAATGTGCCATCTTCATTTAAAAGTGAGTTTGCTTGCGCTACGATATAATGGTCTTCGATGTCTGCTGTTAAGTAATCTACTTGATCAGTAACACGGCCTGTCGCACGATCAACACGGCGATAAGGCGTTTCGATGAAACCAAATTTATTCACTTTCGCATAACTAGATAAGCTATTGATCAACCCGATATTTGGTCCCTCAGGCGTTTCAATTGGACACATACGACCATAGTGAGAGTAGTGAACGTCACGAACTTCATAACCGGCACGGTCACGAGTCAAACCACCAGGCCCTAAGGCTGATAGACGACGTTTATGGGTTAACTCACCTAATGGGTTTGTTTGGTCCATGAACTGTGATAACTGTGAAGAACCAAAGAATTCTTTGATACTTGCTACCACTGGACGGATGTTGATTAATTGTTGTGGTGTCAATGTTTCTGTGTCTTGAATAGACATTCTTTCACGAACCACACGTTCCATACGGGCTAAGCCAATACGGAATTGGTTTTGTAATAATTCGCCTACTGAACGGATACGACGATTACCTAAGTGGTCGATGTCATCGACATTGCCGATATCTTCCATTAAGTTGAAGAAGTAGCTCATTGAAGCAACGATATCTGCTGGACGAACTGTTTTTACGCTGTCGTCTGGATAGCCGTTACCAATCACATTTACGATACGTTCAGGATCTTTTGGTGAAAGAACTTGAATCACTTGGATTGTCATTGGTTCAGTTACTACCGCATCTTCACTTGGATAGTAAGTTACGCTGTTTAAGCCGTTGTCAATGTATTCGCCTAATGTTTCCATGATTTGGTGTGTTAAAACCGTGCCTTTTTCGACAATGATTTCACCAGTTTCTGGATCAACTAGCGTTTCAGCTAAGGTTAAGTTTAAGAGACGTGTTTTTAAGTCTAATTTTTTGTTAACTTTGTAGCGACCAACGTTTGCCAAATCATAACGTTTTGGATCAAAGAAACGTGCAGTTAACAAGCTACGTGAGCTATCTGCTGTTTTTGGTTCGCCTGGGCGAAGACGTTCATAAATGTCTTTCAAGCCTTCTTCTGTACGAGAATCACTTGCATTTTTGTGTAAATCTTTTTCAATTGTGTTACGTAAGCTTTCGCTGTCGCCGAAAATTTCGAAGATGGTATCATCTGAACCGAAACCTAAAGCACGAACTAACACAGTTAAAGGAATTTTACGTGTGCGGTCAATCCGAACATAAGAAATGTCTTTCGCATCTGTTTCCATTTCTAACCATGCACCACGGTTAGGAATGACTGTTGAGCCAAAACCTTCTTTGCCGTTTTTGTCCACTTTTCCATGGAAGTAAACACCTGGAGAACGAACTAATTGGGAAACGATAACACGTTCTGCCCCGTTGATGATGAAGGTACCCATTTCTGTCATTAATGGGAAATCGCCGAAGAAGACTTCTTGGGATTTAATTTCACCTGTTTCACGGTTGGTTAAACGTAATGTTACATGTAATGGCGCAGAATAGTTGGCATCATGTGCGCGGGCTTCTTCTACTGTGTACTTTGGTTCTTTTAATTCATAGTCAACAAATTCTAAGGATAAGTTTCCTTGGAAATCATCAATTGGTAAAATGTCTTCAAACATTTCACGAAGTCCCTCATCTAAAAACCATTGATAAGAGTCTGTTTGGATTTCAATTAAATTTGGTAATTCCAATACTTCACTGATACGTGCGAAACTTCTACGTTCGCGATGCTTTCCGTATTTTACTACGTGTCCAGCCAAGCTCTTCACCCCTCTAGTTATAAGTCTATCAAAACACCGATCCGAAAAATTACATTTACGTTACATATATTAAATATATGTAACAAAAAGCATTTTTTGCAGTTTTTAAGCAAAAAAAAACCAAAAATAGAACATGCTTCCGAAAAATTTTCTGGCGTTTCTACTTTTGTTTTCCTATAAAAAACCGGAACGGACAATATTTCGCTCCTGCTTCGTCACTTTCAGATAGTTTTTGCTCTATAGATTCTACTACCTTTGTCCAGAAAAGTCAAGGGTTTCTTTAAGGTTTTCTTTTTCATAAAAAGGAGTTTTTTTGTAAAGGGTTTTAATGAAAAAATGCGTAATAAATAATTACGCATTTTTTCAACAACTAGAAAATATATTCAATTATTTGGTCAATTTTCGCCATATCTTTTAATGGCAAATGCTCAATTTGACTTAATTTTCTTTCAGTGAAGTCCAAAGATTTCAGTTGTGAGATCACTACTTGTCCATGGGTTTCTATGACATCGGGCAACGTATATCGAGTGGGAATATTTTTAATGGTGGAAGTAATCGGGCAAATCACAGCAAACATGGTTTTCCGATTAAATTCATATCTTGACACGACTAAACCAAGGCGTCTCTGCTGAATTTCTTTACCTGCAGCAGGATCAAAATCAATCCATACAATATCTCCTTTTTTGGGAATGTACTTCTTTTCAACGTTCATTAAAAAAGTTCTCTCCCCTCAGGTGCAAGATCATGCCACTCATCTTTTTCATAATACTCACCTTCTGGACCTTCACTAAATGGATCCTGAATTTTAGGGACTAATGTAATTGTACCGTCGTCAGAATACATCACAATATATTCTTGGTCGACTTTTGGTTTTTTACCATTATCAGTGGGTAAAGTTAAAACGACCGAGTTTCCTTGTCTTCTTGATTTAGTTGTTAGCATGAAATCACTCCCTTCGCTTCATTATACTATGCCTTTGCAATGATAGAAAGAATTTTAAATCACACTAAATGTGACTGAGTTTACTATATAATGCGATAATGCGCGTGGGACAAAAATCACTTTGGATTTTTGCTCCACGCTCAAAAACTGATAAACGGCGGGAACAGAAGCAACACTACGCGTTGCTCCGATCTCAACAACTTCTAAGGTGTTTTCTCGACATGCGTCTCGTCACAGTACAGCCTTCAAAAGAGCTACAGCTCTAAGAGTTGCGATGTTTCACTGTGAAGCATGAACAGATGAAATCATCGTACCTACTTGGTTCTCGGAGTTAAACGCTTCTGGCCCGACCTCCTTTTCCCTATCTTCCTCTTCACACAAAAAACGAATGCAAAGATGCATTCGTTTTTGACTAACCGCCACCTAATAAAAAGTCTAGGACATTCATGCCGCCGCTTGTTTGGCTGCGGTAAAGTTCGGTGTAGCCGCATTGGGTACAGCTAATTGTAATAAATTTTTTATTTTGAACATCAAAAATTTTCGCAAAGTTCCCACCTGTTGCTTGAAATTGGTCCGATACATAGTGCATGTTGCCACATTTCTCACAAACATATTGTTGCTTTTCCATTCCCCTCACTCCTTCTCAATAAAATAAGTATAACAAACGCCTGCTTCATTTTCCTCCATCCTAAGATGGATTTTTTCACTAGTTGACCAAGCCTTTTCCTTTCCGCTACAATAAGCATAACGAATCGGAGGAAAAAATATGTCGACAAAAAGCCAAGTCCTAACTTTATTGATGAAACAAACGCCCGCATTCCTTTCTGGCGAAGAGATGGCACAACGTCTGTCCTTATCTCGCACAGCTATTTGGAAAGCAATTAATGAATTGAAAAAAGATGGCTATCAAATTACTAGCGTGCAAAACAAAGGGTATCGCCTTGAAAAATCAGATGTCCTTTCTGCAGAAGGCATTCAGTTGGCGTTATGGCCACAAACACCACCTTTAACAATTACCGTCCTAGAAACATCTGAATCTACCATGACCGATGCTAAGCGGGCGATTTTAGACCAGACGCCCGACAATACATTGATTGTTGCTGACATGCAAGAAATGCCACGGGGCAGGTTCGGCCGGCCGTTTTTCGCTACGCCAGGTAAAGGGATTTACATGAGCATGGTGCTTCAACCGAACCAAAATTTTGAAGAAATCGCTCAATATACTGTGATTATGGCCGTAGCGGTCGCTCGAGCAATGGATGCTCTGGCAGGCGTTCACACAGAAATTAAATGGGTCAACGATCTTTATTTAAACGGCAAAAAAGTTTGCGGGATTTTGTCGGAAGCCATGAGCAATGTGGAAACAGGGCAAATTTCCAATGTTATCATCGGCATGGGGATTAATTTTTCAATTACAGAAACCGAATTCCCTGAGGACATTCGGCAGAAAGTGACTTCCCTTTTCCCAGATGGTGAACCGACGGCGACGCGAAATGAATTAGTCGCCAACATTTGGAATCATTTTTACCAAATTTTAGACGAACGTTCAACGAAAGACTTTTTAGAAGAATACCGACAACGCTCCTTTGTGATTGGCAAAGACGTCGCTTTTACCCAAAACGGTCAAGACTTCCGCGGCGTTGCGACAACCATTAATGGAAATGGAGAATTGATTGTCCAGTTGCCTGATGGCACGGCCAAAACGTTGTCTTCTGGAGAAATTAGTTTGGACCAGATTGGTGAATGGCGTCGAGGATAAATGGGGAAGTTTAGAAAAAAGCAAGTGGGGCATCAGTCGTTTTGACTGATGCCCCACTTGCTACTTCTGAAGATAATCAGCTGAACAAAAGCAGCCCCTTCGGAAATTTCTTCTTATTTCTTGGCACTAAGCACTTTTGTTTCAGCCGCATTATCTTGATACCTGATTATTGAACATTAACATCTATCGCTTGATAAAATGAATTAATCGTGTCATTGATATCCCAAACGGCATAAATAACATGGTATCCTTTCCTATCAGCGGGAATATTTATTCTGTGTGTTTCTGTATCATTGACCATAAATCCTTGACTAGGAGGTAAATCTTGACCGATTGGTTGCCCTACTATGCCAATCAGTTTCATTTCGTCCATCGTTAATGGTGCATTAGGATTCCATCCAGGTTTCGTCATATAGTATCTAAAACGATTGGTCTTATGTTTTGCCGTCATTACCCATTTAAAATTATTCTCTCCTGTTGTTATATTACTTTTTACCCAACGAGTGGCTGTTTGTTCATCTAGTTTGGAATAGCTTGCTAATCCAGCTGAAGGCAACCTTCCATTTAATTGACCCGTGTCTAATAATTTAGTTGGCGCTTCAATTCCTTGGGGTGTCGTGATAATTTCTGGCTGTGAGCTGTCTTGACCAGGTCCCCATCCAAATCCGTTTGCTTCCGCATTTTTGACTCGACTGACTGGGCTATCAACATAGCCGTGTGCATAACTCTGCTGTGCATCTCCTAAAGCAAAAACACGGATCATCGTTGCGCCTACTGCAATTATGAATAACATCATTTTTTTCATGTATATCGCTCCCTTATAAGCAAAACCCTTCAAAAAACATGTAATCTTAATCAACTGAAACGTAAATCTCCACAACATCATTTTTACTTTTTCGATAGCGACCATCAACTTTGTGCACAATTATTGTCGACATATTTATTTTAAATGAACTAGCAATTCAATAGCAACTGTCCGCCTTTTTTACTGAGAAAAACTTATAGCACTCTTATAAAAAATGTTTGTTTTTTAATTTATCATTATTGAACACCCAACTATTTATAGCGTTTAACCGAGAACAGCCTTGCCCACTCTTTTTTTAGAATGCTCAAGTACTGTTTTTTTAACTGCTTCACTTCCCCACACCTTTAAATTTATTTAAAAAACAATAAATTTTCTTAAACTTCATTGTGAGAACCGCTGCATAAATTCTATACTTCTAGCGTTAGATAAAATAACCTTGTTAGGTGAGGCTCCTATCCAAACATAGGCTATTGCGCAGAAATGTCGAAAGACACCAATGTGTAAAACAGGAATGGTCGAATTAAGGCTCTTCTAAAAATAGCTAAGAGAAATCTTTACGTTGGATAGTGCTAAAGCTCAGACGATGAGAACCGATTGGCTTGCTGTGTCCTGTTTAGTCGCAAGCGCTTATTTACGATCGATGCTGGCTTAGTCTACTCTTTCAAGGGGAAAAGAAAGGGATTCTCATGCAAACATCGAATAAAAAATTTCCACTTTATGCCCTAACAACGCTTGGTTTTACTTTCCTCACTTTGTTAGTGGCGGCTAGTCCAAATTGGTTTCAACAAATGGACGAAGCTATCTATCACATCAAATGGCAATTAAATGCCCCACTTTTAACAGCGGTCAATCTGTTAGCAAAAACTGCCACGATTGGACCAATGCTGCTATTCTTCTTATTATTGATGGTATACCTTTTACGCAAAAAAGAAAAAATCCTAGCCTTTTGGGCTGTCAGTAACCTATTAGCTGTCGGCTTCTTAGGGAGCGTTTTTAAACATGTGGTGGGTCGGGCTCGACCAAACCTAGGCGCTTTAGCTGACCGGAGCTCTGCTAGCTTTCCCAGCGGACATTCATTATTAGCAATGGCGCTGGTCTGTACAATTTTGATCATTTTGGCCTATCTTCATGTCGAAAAAACCAAAGGCATTAAAATTTTCTTACTAACATATTTAGTTTTGATTGTGTTAGGTCGTTTAATCTTACGCGTTCATTATCCTAGTGATGTCATCGCTGGGATGCTCCTAAGTTATAGCTGGATCAACTTTTCATTTCAAATTGTTCAACGTTATTTGCCGGCACCTGAACCAGAGGAAGCAGAAGTACCGACACAACGCCGGCGTCGCCATTCTCGTAAAAGAAAAAGTTTATTCGTGGTCTTCAGTTTAACCCTTTTATTTTTAGGTACACTTTCTGTTTCGGCTTACGGCGTCAGCATGTATCGCAATTTACAAAAAACGGCGAATACCATGTATAAACCAAGAAAATCTTCCACGAAGAGTCCCGATTTAGCCAAAGGGGAACCGGTTAGTTTCTTAATTATGGGAATTGCGAATGACTCAAAACGCAAAACCGATTACCGCTCCAACGCCTTAATGGTGGTTACAGTGAATAATCAATTACAAAAAACTACCATCACCAGCATCCCGCGCGACTACTATGTGGAAATGGCTGGCACCAATGGCGAATACAATAAAATCAATGCGGCCCACGTTTTCGGTGGTGCCGATATGCAAATTAAAACGGTTGAAAATGTCTTGCACATCCCAATCAATCATTACTTTTCAATTGATATGGATGCTATGAAGGACCTTGGCGATGCGGTGGGCGGCGTCACTGTTGACAATGCCTTTGCTTTTGACGCTGAAGGGATTCATTATCCGAAAGGCAAACAGCATTTAGGGGGCTGGGAAGCTTTACAATACGCGCGCATGCGTTATGAAGACCCCGAAGGCGACTATGGTCGTCAACGCCGCCAACGAGAAGTTTTAATCGAATTAACCAACAAGCTACTTTCTTTTAACAGCTTGCTAAAATATCAAGAAATTCTGGACGTAATCGGCGAACATGGCGAAACCGACTTGTCCTTTGACCAAATGATGGCGATGCTAAAAAAATACACCCCCGCACTAAAAACGATTGAAACCGATCAATTAAAAGGCTACGATTACACTGGCGATGGCGTGACAGGGATTGAAGGTATTTCTTATCAACTTGTGGAAGAGAGTGAACGCCAACGTGTCGAAAATGCCATCAAAGAACAAATGAACCTCTCTACGAAAGACACTGAACAATCACAATAACGACTAAAAAGCAGCGCCCCTTAATGAAAGGGGCGCTGCTTAACTTTGCCTAGTTAGACGGTCATTTCAAAATGTAAAAATTTTGTCACCGTTAGTAACGGCTCTACATCAGAGAGGTATGTTACAGCATATCTCTCTTTTCATTGCTATTATAGCACAATTACCTAAAAAAATATATTGCAAACTAATTATTTTTCAGTCCTACATGGTATAATCTATATGTAGAGAAGTTATGGTGGAGGCAAGCACACAGGAACATGCGCTTTGCGACGAGAATCGCAATGAAGTGAGAAGCGTAGGAGCAGAGACTTTCCCTTTCGGTGGTAGTGCTTATGAATGTAAGTGCTAAAATCTATGAAAGGAGAGGCCTTTTGTCTATCGCAGAAGCTTTAGCTCTGATGATTAGTTTCGGCTCTTTTATCGCAACGTTAATCTTCGGAATCCTAAAAGCTGTTAAAGAAGACAAGAAAAAATAACCGTCTACTTTAGCGAGTACGGTTATTTTTTATAAATCACTAAAAATCGCTACCGTCTGAAACGGCTCTACACTAGAGAGGTATGTTACAGCATATCTCTCTTTTCAATGCTATTATAGCACAACGACCATCAAAAGACCATCAATAAAAATGCCCGAGCCTTAGAAAAATAAGAGGCTTGAGTATTTTTATTTTAGGGACCAGTCACTAAATTCCACGTGACTGCGGCTTGGTATTGTTGGCCTGCCATGCCTTGGTTGGCTGGCACTTCTAGTTTGATGTTAGCAAACGTGAAGTCCAACTGATAGACGTCACTACCTGTGAACTGTTGGTTTGCGACCACCGCTGTTGCGGTATTGTCGGCGGTTAAAGTCACGGTGCTGGTCTTGCCAAGTGGTGTCCTGGTTTCTGTTGGTTGGTTGTAATCGGTAAAGCTGGCAGCAGCGGCCGTTCCTAGCAACAAGCGAGTCGTTGTTGGCAGGCTGTCTGTGGCTGATTTCGGTTGTGACAGCTGCGCCGTTAAACTCCAATTGGCTTGGCTAGTATTCAGGCGTAAATATGGGTTACGGGTGCCATTGCCGTAGTAATCGGCGGCCTTCTTCAAGCCATATTGTTGCTTACTTCCTGAAATTGCTAGTTTACCAAAATCAAATGTCGGGGTACTAATAAAGCCGTCGCCGTCAGGACTCGTAACTTCTTGATCCAAGTCTTTAATACGGACCGTATCTTTGGCGGTTAAGCTGCCAAAGTTGCCCGTTACCTCAACATCAGCGGTTAAAACTTGACCAGGTTGACCGGTCACGGTGGTTCCTAATATGTTCATTTTTAATTGACCGCCAGCTGGTAAAGGCTGATCCAACGTGATGGACACTCCTGCACCGGTCGTCCATTGTTCTTTGGTGACAGGAAAGGCTTTGGTGTTTTGACCCGTTCCTTGTACAAATATCGTGTTGGGTGCGCCGATGCCAGCCGCCCAAGTTGCCGTTGGCTTGATTTTAATGGTGGTTAACGGCGCTTCGCCTGTGTTCTTCAGTAGCGCCTCCCAGTAATCCATTGTGGCGCCATTTTCGATTATGTCAACGGCACCTGTTAACGTTAGTTCCGCGGTGGGAATCGCTTCTTGGTACACAGCGGTCATGTCGTCCTCATCATTAAAAGTTGGTGTAAAACTTGGGGTCGTTGTCGTCTTTAATGTTGCTGGCTTGGTTTTGCCTTTAAACCAGCCTTGGAAGATATAAGTTTTTTCACCAGCTTGGTAGATCTTCGGTAAAGCTTTCGTGGCGGTGTAGACATAGTTTTCACTGTCCATCACTAGCTGGTTTCCTTGTGTAAAGCCAGTTGGTGGCATGATTTTTGCACCACTATCATCTACAAAATGTTCTGTGACCCGCCGATTTTCTAAGTAATAATAAATGGTGCCATCAGGGGTCGATAAATTATAGTTGCCCCCAGCAGTTCCTGAATAGATACTCATTGAGTAAAGTGTCTTCGTGGTGTCCCACGTCCAATAAGAACGGCGGGCAGTATAGCGCGTAGCACTTTTTTGGGTCAAGTTATACGCAGTGGTTCCCACTAAACTACTAACAATGTTGTCGGGGTTTTCGATGCCACGGCGCACTTCATTTGGTACTGGATACTTGGTTTTATCCCCTGTATACGCAGTAGTTGGCGAAATCGAAATCGTCTGGTAATACTTAGGAATTTCAACACTCACTTCTTGCGGGCCATAAGTTACGATTGTCCCATCGTCTGGGCGTGTGTAGACTTTTTGCGGGATGGCTAATTTCTTTAATTGACTTGCTGGCATATCGATTCCATCAATTGTGGGAAAAGTCGTCATTTCCCCTGTGGCTCCGTCACTTTCACCCATGGTCGCACTTAGCTTAAACTTGGCGGGATCAAGCAAATTCCCTTGCTCATCAACATAGCCGAACAAAGCTTCTCTCGCTGGCAACGTATAGGTTTTCATCACTGCTTCTTCATAGACCACATGCAAATCGTCATTGTCATCATAGGTCACCGCATAACTAGGCGTTTTGGTGGTTTCCAACGTGCTAGGTTTCGCATTCCCTTTGTACCAACCTTTAAATAAATACGTCTTCCCATCACTGCCTGTGTAACGTTCAGGCAAGGTGCCTTCTTGGGTAAAAGTAAAATCCTCCCCTGTCACAATGGTTTTCTTATCCTGCGTAAAACCTTCTGGCGCAGGAATCGCCCCGCCTGCGGGATTCTCAAATTTTTCCGTGACACGCCGCTTGGTTAAATAATAATACACAGGACCCGCTGTTCCTCGTCTTTGGTGCGAACTAGTTGGACCGCCGACATCTCCATAAAAATAGGTCAGTGCATACGTAACGCCTCCTGGTGCCGTAGCTACCGTATATTTAAACGTCTTTTTAGGACCAAACGTCAGCTTATTGGGCATTTTTTCATTGGTTAACTCTAATTCCGTCTCCGCATTGGCGCCCACATAGTTCGTCACTTTGCCCCCAACGTTCGCAAAAACCGTAGGCACTGGATATTGCGTAGTGTCTCCTGTATAAAACGTACTTGGTCGAATGTCCAGGCTTTGATACTCCTTAGGAATAGTAAACGACACTTCAGAAACGCCATAAATGTTACTTGGATCCCGATTGTTGGTATCATATTTAAAAGCTGGTGACGTTGGAATAGACAGTAACTTTCCGCCATTCACAGTGGTGGGCTCAAGGGGGGTTCGTTGTAATTTCTCTTCATAAAACGAAAACGTGGAAAGATTGACCGCCATCGTAATTCGGTCGGGATCAAACAACGTCCCGTCTTCCTCCACAAAGAAAAAGGGAATCTCGCGCCCTTCCACAGAAGAATAACCAATCGCTCGAGAAGCAATTCTTGCCGTTTCCTGTGGCGGCACTGTTTTCGCTTCACTAGCGACCGTTGCCTGTGACTCTTCGGTTGTTTGTGTCGTCTGGCTCGCTTCGTCACTAGACTGAGATGTTGCTACTCCTTGCTCCGTCTCCCCAGTAATCGTTTCCGCTAACACAGTCACACCAACCACTGAATCCATGAACAAAGAACAACTTAACCCAACAACTAGCCATCTTTTCCAATTTACTCGCTTCATCTTGCTCCTTCTTTCTATGTAAAAATTCAATCTATAGTCTCTATAAAGTCCTTTCTTAATCAGTATCCTGTTATTATCGATACTGATAACTAGCATTTTTTTATTTATTTTACCAAAGAACACACCGCTTGAAATTTCAAATTTTGACATATTGAGTGCCGTTTTTTAGTGATTCCTATCCTTTCAAGGCTGAGCGCCTCTGTTCCCTTTGAAAACAAGTGTTATTTTAGCGAAAATCAAGGATTTAAACGCTCTTTTGATGAACCCCAACTGTTTTTTTCTTAATATTTAAACCAAAAAGCTCAAAATGTTAGTAATAACCACTAACATTTTGAGCTTTTCTCATGATAACTTAACTATTTTAAGGACCTGTAACTAGGTTCCATGTAACTGCGGCCTTGTATTGTTGCCCTTTAACACCTTGATTGGCTGGCACTTCAAGTTTGACATTATTGAAGGTGAAGTCCAACTGATAAACATTACTACCTGTGAATTGCTTGTTGGCAATAATACTCGTTGCTGTGTTGTTGGCTGTTAAGCTAATGGCACTCGTGGTACCGACCGTATTTTTCAACTCGGTTGGTTGATTGTAATTGGTAAAGCTAGAGACAGGCGCCGCCCCTAATAATAAGCGGGTCGCTGTAGGCAAGCTGTCTGTCGCTGATTTCGGTTGCGACAGTTGCGCCGTTAAGCTCCAATTGGGTTGCGTTTTCTTAATCCGCAGATACGGATTGCGGGTACCGTTACCGTAGTAATCCGCGGCTTGTTTCAAGCTGTGTTGTTGCTTACTTCCTGCAACGCCCACTTGACCGAAATCAAAGGTTGGTACACTGATGAAGCCTTCGGTCGTTGGTGTGACTACTTCTTGATCATTTGGACGAATTCTCACGAAGTTATCCACTGTACTATCTTTAATACCACCAAATACTACAACTTCTGCTTTCAAAACAGTGTTTGGTTTCCCTGTTGCGCGAGTTGTGAAAGCAATTGAAACTTTTTTGCCGATAGGAACGGCATTTGGTAAAGAAACCCCCTCTGTCCAAAGTGTACTATTTACTGGGATTGATTTTGTCGTTTCTCCTTCTGGTGTCACTTCCATAAAGGTCGGGATCGTCAGACCAGCTGACCAATTGGGCCCTTTTTTCAAGTTAAGATTCTGTAAGGGTGCTTTGCTAGTATTCGTGATCGTTGTTGTCCAGATTACATTGGTATTCGTATCGATCACTTCTTTTGGTCGAGTTAATGTGACACTAGCCGTTGGTATTTCTTCCTTATACATGGCGGTCATATCGTCATTGCCATCAAAAGTAGCATTGAACGTTGGTGTTGTGGTTTTGTTCAACGTACTTGGCTTGGTTTTCCCTCTATACCACCCTTGGAACGTATAGGTCTTGCCACCTGCAGTATACGTCGCTGGTAAAGCTTTCGCCGCTGTGTACTTGAAGGTATTACTGTTCATTGGTACTTGGTTACCTTGGGTGAAGCCTGTTGGTGCGGTAATTTTGGCACCGTTGGCATCAACGAAGTTTTCGGTAACTTGTTTCCGTGTGACTTTGTAGACTAACTTCGCATCATTGGTAGGATTGTTACTGAACAACTCTGTAACAAATCGATAATACCTTGCGTCAGAAGAACTAAGACTATGACCTACAAGCATGCCCAAAAATCTACCATCAACATTAGAAAAATTCGTTCCATCTGTCTTGAAGTTTAGCCCATTAATCTCTGTTGTAGATATACTCGATGGTATCGGCGCCTTGTTCGAGTCTATCACTGTTGAAAGATCAGATCGATAATCATAGCTATAAACATTCAAACCGCTACTTTGAGCTGTTTCTACTCGAATACTATCAACATATTTTAACTGTTGATCAATTGCCAACTTGTCTAACTTAAATCGAAGCCTGTTCGTTGTACTAATTGGCTGGCCATTATTATACTTTTTCAATAACTCATGGGACAATGGGATACTGCCATTATTAATACTTACCGTATATTGCCCACTGCCATTATTTTTTGATGTTACGTCATATAAATCAGTTCTTAAGGACGCACTCGTACTTTGCGCATAGTACTTACCACTAAAGGTTAACGCTGGTGTGAAAGCTCCGCCTTTTTCATTCACAAAGTTCATATTGACTGATGGATAAAAGGTTGTAATTGTCTCTTCCTTATACATCGCTGTCATATCGTCATTGCCATCAAAGGTCGTATTGAACGTTGGTGTTGTGGTTTTGTTCAATGTACTTGGTTTGGTTTTCCCTTTATACCATCCTTGGAACGTATAGACTTTGCCACCTGTAGTATACGTCGCTGGTAAAGCTTTTGCCGCTGTGTACTTGAAGGTGTTACTGTTCATTGGTACTTGGTTACCTTGGGTGAAGCCTGTTGGTGCAGTAATCTTGGCACCGTTGGCATCGACGAAGTTTTCGGTGAGTTGTTTCCGTGTGACTTTGTAGACTAACTTCGCACCATTGGCAGGATTGTTACTGAAAAGGTCCGTATTTAAAAGATAATTACTTCCAGTAGAACTAACACTATGCCCTACGCGCATGCCCAAAAATCTATTATTGGTATTAGAAAAATTTGTTCCATCTGTCGTAAAGTTTAGCCCATTAATCTCTGCTGTAGACATATTAATTGCTATAGGCGCTTTACTCGAATCGATGACCGTTGAACCATCATGTGTATAATCATAGCGATAAGTATTCAGACCACTACTTTGAGCAGCTTCTACTCGAATGCTATCAACGTATTTTAACTGTTGATCAATCACCAACTTGTCTAGCTTAAAACTAAGGCTGTTCGTTGTACTGATTGGACTTCCATTATTGTATTTTTTCAATAACTCGTGGGACAACGGGACACTACCATTGTTAATGCTTACTGTGTATTGTCCATTACCATTACTTTTTGAGGTCAAGTCATATAAATTGGTAATTACCTTGTCACTAGCTCTTTGTACATTGTACTTACCACTAAAGGTTAACGCTGGTGTAAACGCACCACCTTTTTCATTCACAAAATTCAGATTGATTGATGGATAAAAGGTCGTAACTGTTTCTTCCTCATACACCACATTCAAATCATCATTGTCATCGTAGGTCACTTGATAACTTGGCGCTTTGGTAGTTGTCAATGTGTTGAGTATGGACTTGCCTTTGTACCAACCTTTGAACTTGTAGGTCTTACCACCTGTTGTGTAGGTGTCTGGTAAGGTGCCTGCTTGTTTGAAGGTATAGGCATCGCTTGTGATTACCGTTTTTTGCCTTGAGTGAAACCTGTTGGCGGTGTGATTTTGGCGCCACTTGTGTCTACGAAGTTTTCAGTGACACGGCGGTTTTCTAGATAATAATAAACAGTTTTATCTGGGGTAGCTAAATTGTAATTGCGCCCTGCATTGCCTGAATAAATGCCCATTGCGTAGAGCGTACGGTTTTTATCCCAAGCCCAAGGCACTTGTCGTGTATTATAAATATTACCGCTCTTCTTGGTTAGGCTATACGCTGTGGTACCAACGGCAGTACTAACTATTGTACTTGGATTTTCAATATCTTTTCTGACTTCATTGGCCAGCGGGTACTTGGTTTTATCGCCTGTGTAATTAGAAGTTGGTGAAATCGAAATCGTTTGATAATACTTAGGAATCTCATGAGTAACACTCTGCGTCCCATAGGTTGTCAGCCGTTCCCCACTTTCTGGTAAGTTATAGACCTTTTGAGGAACCGTTAACTTTTTCAGTTTCGTCGTTGTAACGTCTGTTCCAGTAATGGTTGGAAACGTGGTGGTCGTTCCGCTGTCAACATCCGTTGTTTCAGCCATCGTTGCTTTTACTGTGACATTCGCTGGATTAATTAAATTGCCTTGTTCATCAACATAACCGAACGTAATTTCTTGGCTAGGTAAGGTGTAGGTTTTAAGTTTTGTTTCCTCATACACCACATTCAAATCGTCATTGTCATCATAGGTCACTTGATAACTTGGTGCTTTGGTAGTGGTCAAGGTACTTGGTTTGGTTTTGCCTTTGTACCAACCTTTGAACTTGTAGGTCTTACCGCCTGTTGTATAGGTGTCAGGTAAGGTACCTGCTTGTTTGAAGGTATAGGCATCACTTGTAATCACCGTTTTTTTACCTTGAGTGAAACCTGTTGGCGCGGTGATTTTGGCACCGCTTGTGTCTACGAAGTTTTCAGTGACACGGCGGTTTTCTAAGAAATAATACATGGTCTCGTCTGTAGTGTAGTAAGCAGGTGCATTTCCTGTTGCATTTGCTGTTGATAAAATTAAGTCAAATACGGTTTTAGTTGTATCTGACTCCCAGAAGAGTTGTCGTATTCGATAAGAATGAGCGGTTGTCGTTGTAGCTAAAGTATAATCACTACCATCTGTTACTAAACGATCATCAGGTAAGACACCACCTACGTATCTCATTCTTGTTGTAGCGATTGGATAAGCGGTACTAGAGCCTGTATAATATGACCCTGGCTTAACTGTCGGCAACTTATACCGTTTAGGAACAGTTACGCGGAAATTTGTACCACCAGAATAAGCAGGGCTAACCGTTGGTGTATACGTTAGTTGTTGGCTAGGAATCGTTAACTGTTTCAAGTTACCGTTGTTCACGCCGCTAGCTGTGCCGACTTGTTTCGACGTTCCATTCATGATAGTTGTTAAATTGGTCGTCATGTTAAAATTCGTTGGTGCGACTAACGCACCTTTTTCATCGACAAAACCAAATTTATACGTAACAGCTGGAATTGTGGTAGTCGTTTCTTTTGTTTCCTCATACACCACATTCAAGTCATCATTATCATCATAGGTTACCCCATAACTTGGTGCTTTGGTGGTGGTCAAGGTACTTGGTTTGGTTTTGCCTTTGTACCAACCTTTGAACTTGTAGGTCTTACCACCTGTTGTGTAGGTGTCAGGTAAGGTGCCTGCTTGTTTGAAGGTGAAAGCATTGCTGGTCATTGGTGTTTTCTTACTTTGGGTAAACCCTGTTGGCGGTGTAATGGCTACGCCATTCGCATCTACGAACTTTTCGGTGACTTGTTTACGTGTGACTTTGTAATTAAGTGTTTCTCGGTACGTTGGCGTGCCGTCAAAGCCTAGTAATAGTAGGTCCATCCCTGAGTTCGTCCGTATACCATCTGTTCTCATTATAGTTACTACATCCAAAACGTTCGTAGTAAAAGCTACTGAATTTAGAGAAAAGATACTTGCACTATTTTTAGAGAATATTCTATCTCTCTGAGTCAAAATGTTATTAGTGTAATTACCAAATTGAGGTGTTTCAGATACTTGTTGATTACTGTAACGAGTCATGCTTATAGTATTTGTCTGAGTAACAATACTGTCGACATATTTTAGTGTATTATCAATCTTTAATTGTTCAATCGCGTATATATTCACATCGTAACCTGCTGGTACATTTGTGAGAAAATCGTACGGTACAGAAATTGCTGCGTTGACAGCTACTCGATATTGCCCACCACCTGCATTAGAAGAAACAATTGGATATCTATCAGCGTATGCGCGCCATTGCTTAGTTTCTATGTGACGTGCTAATTTATAATACGTCCCTGACAACGTTAAGGCTTCATCAGTAAAGGCTTTTCCTGTTTCATCAGTAAAAGCAAAGGTCATTCTCGGATAAATCACTTGATTATTCGGCACCCAACGTGGTGAAATGCTCTTTTGTAGGTCATTTTCACTACTAGTTGCTGGTGCCTGTTCGGTGGTATCTGTTTTCACCTCGGGCGTTGCCGTTGGTACTTCTGTTTCTACTTGTTTCTCCGCTTCTATCGTTTCCTCTTCCTGACTCGTATCAGTTGTTACTTGACTATTTTGTGTACTGGCTTTCGTTGTTTCTTTCTTAACGCTACTTGCTGATGTTGCTTCCTTAGCGCTACTTGCTACTGTCGGACTACTTTCAATCGTGATGGTTTCCGCAACTGCGGTCACGCCAGAAAAGGCGTTAATCACTAAAGAACTACACAAGCCAATGGTTGCTAATCGTTGCCACTTAGTTTGCTTCATGTCGTCCCTTCTTTCTATGTACCATTCCCGCCAAGCCGATTAAGGCTAAGCCGAGAATGCTAAGATTTGCCTGACTCTTGCTCCCTGTACGAGGGAGCTGCGAGCCAGTTGTGGTGGTCTGTGTCGAACCACCACTTCGTTGATCTCCTTGCGGATGACCAGCTGGTTCCTTGGGATCAGCAGCTGGCGCATCTGTTTTCGGTGGGGCATCTTTAGGAGCGGGTGTTCTCGGATTTTGGTAAAATTCAATCCCCACCGAACTAGAACCACCATCAGACGCTTCAACATTTATAAAAAAACTAGGAGAAGATAGTAGACACACAATCATTAAATAACGCTTTTTTTTCATTTAAAAACCTCCTTTAGATTCACTTGTATTCGTTGATCTTTTATACAAGGAATGTGTAACAACCTTTTTTCATACCTCTATAATAACAAAGAACCCCCCTTAGGAATTGACGTTTTTTTCGCACCTCTTGCGAAAATTTTGAAAGTTCTTGTTATACTACGGTTTATAACGCCCGTTATTTAATAATCGTTACTAAAAAAAGGCGATTTTAGTCAATTTTTATCAAAAATCCCCGACAAAAGTTTAAGGTTTCTAGCCATTTAACGAGAAAAGCTCAAAAAGTTAGTAATTGATACTAACTTTTTGAGCTTTGTATAACACTTTTGAAGAAGTCGCTTGAAAAAAAACAGTATTTTTTTCGTATTTTCTCTACTTTTTTAAGAATCTAGCCAAGCAACGCACTAATTAATAGCCCTAAGGCATAGGTGCCATTGAAAACCATTAAGTTTTTAATGGAATGACGGAAACTTTTCGGCTGCGGCAATTCTTGTTTAAACGTTTGAATATTTTTCCAAATGACAGGCAAAGTAGCAAATGTAATTAACACTGGCCATTGATAAATACCACTAATGAAGCCGAATAAAATCACCAGATAACCAGCTAGCGCTAACACTTGAAACAGCACAATCCCTGCTGGGCGCCCGATATAATAGACTAATGTATAACGGTGGTTCTCAATATCCGTGTCTAAGTCCCGTAAATTGTTGGCGAGCATGATGTTAGCAATCGAACAGACCAAGGGCAAGGACGCCACGACAATCGCAAGTACCGCCCAGAGATTGCCGTCTAAGCGAAAGGCGCCGCTAGCAAAATCGACCGTTAAGTAAAACGGCGGATTGGTGACGACGTTCAAGTAAACGGTTAAGACGAAGATGCCTAAGCCCATCGTGAAGCCACTGAAAATTTCCCCCAAGGGCATGCGGGATAACGGAATCGGTCCATACGTGTAGAAAATACCGATGAAGCAGCAAATCCCCCCTAATACGAGGAAGAGCCAGCCGGTTTGAACCGTCAAGTAAGCACCCACAACGGCAGTGAAGGCAATCATGGCGAAAATCATGTTGCGGACCAGTTGTGGTGAAACGCCTGATTGTCCGATAATATTTTCTTCATATTTATAGACGTCAGATTTGGCTTTTTTGAAGTCCATGTAATTATTAATGGCGGTGGTGGCCATATCAAAGACCACCATGCCAATGAAGAAAACCAGCGTGTTGCCCCACTGGACTTCCCCGAAATAGGTCATTGAAAACAAGACCCCGATAATGAAGGGAAAGAGACTGGCAAGCTTCGTCTGAATTTCCACTACTTTTAAAAACACATTTAAAGACATTTTTAGTCGCTCCTTATTTCAAATCGGCCCGATTCCCCATCGTATAGCCAGAGTCTTTGCCGATTTCAAAGTTGCCTTCGATATCTTTGCTGATGTAGACTTTGTCGTCTTTTGTGACGAAAATGGCATCGGTTCCTTTCAGACTTTCGACATATTCTAGTCCTTTTTTGACGCCCATTGAGAAGACGGCTGTGGAGAGACCATCACCATCGATGGATTTGTCGGTGATAATGGTGACACCCGCGATGTCGTTATCAAACGGATAGCCAGTTTCACGATCGAAGAGATGGTGGTACGTTTTGCCATCGACTTTTAAGTAGCGTTCATAAATTCCTGATGTGACTAAGGTTTTGTTGCTTTCTTTGACTTGACCTAAGACTGTGTTGCGGGCTTTATTCGGATCTTGAATGCCGACTGTCCAATCCATATCTTTGCCACGTGGGCTGTGTCCTAAGACGTAAACATTCCCGCCTAAATCGACGATAGCGGTGGTGACGCCGTTGTCTTTGAGGACTTTCACGACTTCGTCGGTGATGAAGCCTTTGGCAATTGCTCCTAAATCCAATTGCATGCCTTTTTCTTCAAGGTAAACGGTTTGCTCTTTGTCGTTGAATTTGACTTTCGTGTAATCAACGAGTTTCAAGGCTTGATCAATTTCGGCTTGGCTTGGTTTGCGAGCATCATCGAAGCCAATGTGCCACATAGAGGTGATTGGGCCA
This sequence comes from Enterococcus sp. DIV0294, assembly GCF_050558155.1. Classification (NCBI taxonomy): domain Bacteria; kingdom Bacillati; phylum Bacillota; class Bacilli; order Lactobacillales; family Enterococcaceae; genus Enterococcus; species Enterococcus sp. DIV0294. The sequence continues at coordinate 2,668,525 of NZ_CP187889.1, forward strand.
ATTGCCATGTCGAAGCCGCCGCGGGAGTCTTTGCTGTATTCATAGGCTTTTTTCAACAAAGGATACAGGTCATCTGAAACTTTGACTGGTTTCACGCCTGCTTCTTGGTTGATTTCATCAATTTCTGAACCTGGTTGGTTGACCGTGATTTTATCGCCTAGTTCTTTGACGCGGGCAAAGGCTTTCGGTAAGACGTCTTCTTTGCCATCATCGTAGATGCGAATTTGAACGTAGGTACCAAGCATTGTTTGACGGTCAGAGTATGGTTCTGTATTAATTTTCGCTTCTGGTTTTGAGGAACAAGCAGCTGCCACAAACAGCACTGCTAGAACACTCACCATGAGCAGAAGTTTCTTTTTCATAGGATTCCCTCTTCTTTCCTTCTTTAATTAAAAAATAAGTTCTCTTGCATAGTAGCCTTTTTTGGAAAAAATGAAAAGTCTTTCTCTTGGAAATTCACAAATTTCTGTGAAAAAATTTGTGAAATGATGGACAGAACTAGCGAAGAAAAAGGGGCGGGAAAGTCAGCCAACCGACTTTTTCCCAACCCCTCAATGGTGTCAAGTACTTGCTGAAAAGCATTTCAGGAACTACTTCACGATTCATTTATTTCTAATTATTTTGTTACGATGTTGTCAACAACGATTTCAGTTGTGTCGCCTTTTTCAGCAGCGTTCACTAATTGTTGTGCGTAGTTGATGAATGAATGTGTGCTGTGTGTTGCACCAGTTACCACTTCAACACCTGCAGGTGAGCCGTCTTCTTCGCCCATTGCTTTAACAAATTCTTTGTTTAATGTTTCGATATATTCTTTTGGTCCAACGCCAGTAACGTCTTTCATTTTGCTTTCGTATTCAGTGTCATCTTTTTTAGATTTGCCGTCAGCGTTCACGTTATCGTAGTTAGATTCAGTCACTTTACCATCTTTCACAGTCATTGAGAATGTTGTGTGGTAGCCGTTTGAGTCATTTTTTTCTTTCAATGAGTACGTACCATCTTTCAATGTTGCCCCATTGTCGATTTCGATTGTGTCTGTGTTACCAGCTTGTGCTGCTTGGATTAATTGTTGTGCGTAGTTTTGGAATGATTCAGATGAATGAGTCGCACCAGTTACTACTTCCACACCGCTTGCGCTTTGTGCTTTAACAAAAGAATCGTTTAATTGTTTGATGTATTCTTTTGGTCCAACACCAGATTTTGCTTTCATGCTTTCTTCATACTTAGTGTCTTCTGTTTTAGATTTGCCGTCAGCATTGATGTTGTCATATTTAGATTCAGTGATTTTGCCGTCTTTTACAGTCATTTCAAAGACTGCACGGTAACCATTTTTTTCATTTTTTTCTTCTAATTTATACGTACCATCTTTTAAATCGCCACCGGCAACTTTTTTCGCTGGTGCTGATGATTCAGTTGATTTTTCCGTTTCTGAAGATGCTGCGCTAGAAGAGTTCGTTGTGTTGTCTTTCTTGTCTGCGCCACAGCCTGCTAATACTAAACTAAATAATGCAATTGCCGCAAAACCTTTAACAAATTTATTCACTTTCATTGATAGTCACCTTTTCTTTCATGGTTTTCACAAACATCAAAAGTTTGTGATACATTACACATTATAATGGTTTTAAAAACGTTGTCAAGACCATCCCCTAAAAACATTTACATTTCGGTCTTTTTTTCATCAAAAACTCATCGTTGGAGTAAATTTGTTGACAATTAAAATTTATATTAGACAAATTCGTGAAATACTTATATAATGTTAGTCGATTGTGTACTTATTAATCATTATCACTATTTTACTACTTACAATATTAAGGAGCGGATTGTCAATGACAAAGCAAAATATTGTCGTTGTAGGTGCTGGGTATGCTGGCGTTTCAGCTACTAAATTTCTAGCAAAGAAATTTAAAAAAGATACGGACGTAACAATCACATTGATTGATCGCCATTCTTACCACACTATGATGACCGAATTGCATGAAGTAGCAGGCGGACGTGTTGAACCAGAAGCAATTCAATACGACTTACAACGTTTGTTCTCACGCAAGAAAAACGTAAAATTGGTAACAGATACTGTTACTGGGATCGACAAAGAAAATAAAGTTGTGAAAACTTTAGCAGGTTCTTATCCATTTGACCAGTTAATTCTGGGTATGGGTGGCGAACCAAACGACTTTGGAACACCAGGCGTGAAAGAAAATGGTTTCACCTTATGGTCATTTGATGATGCAGTGAAAATTCGTCATCACATTGAAGCAACCGTTGCTAAAGCAGCCATCGAACCAGATGCTGAAGTACGCAAAGCAATGTTAACATTCGTTGTCTGTGGTTCTGGTTTTACTGGGATCGAAATGGTCGGCGAATTAATCGACTGGAAAGATCGTTTAGCGAAAGATGCCAAAATTGATCCAGACGAAATTACATTAATGGTTGTTGAAGCAATGCCAACCATCTTAAACATGTTATCTCGTAACGATGCTGCCAAAGCAGAACGTTATCTAGAAAAGAAAAATGTTCAATTATTATTGAACTCACCAATCGTTGAAGTTGCAGCAGATCACATTAAATTAAAAGATGGTTCTGAAGTACCAACGCATACGTTAATCTGGACAGCTGGTGTGAAAGCAACTTCTGATGCCGCTGACTTTGGTTTAGAAGCAGCCCGTGGTAGTCGTTTAGTTGCGAATGAATACATGCAAGCAAAAGGTTACGAAGACAAAAACATTTATATCATTGGTGACTTGGTTTATTACGAAGAAACACCAAATACACCAACTCCTCAAATCGTTCAAGCAGCTGAACAAACAGGTCATACTGCGGCTGCCAACATCGTTGCAGATATTAAAGGTGGCGAAAAACACGCCTTTAAAGGAAACTACCAAGGATTCATGGTTTCCATCGGCGCGAAATGGGGCGTTGCCAACTTATTCGATAAAATTCATTTGAGTGGTTTCTTAGCCATCATTATGAAACATATCGTTAACTTGAAATACTTCTTTGATATTCGTTCTGGTTACTATATGTTCCAATACATTATGCACGAAATCTTCCATATTAAAGATGATCGTTCTGTTGCTCGCGGACATACGTCTCGTTACGGCAATGTCTTGTGGAGTGTTCCGCTACGTGTCTTCTATGGTATGGTTTGGTTAGTCGAATCAATGAAGAAAATTGTCGGCAACGGCGATTACTTGAAACCAAGCACTTGGTTTGGTGACGGTTCTTGGTTCACAGATAAAGTCGTTTTCCCATTCCCTTGGTTACAAGAACAAGTAACAACAGGTGCTTCTCAAGCAACTGAAACAGCAACAACTGCGGCAAGTGGTGCGGCGGATGCGGCGGCAAGCGGTGGTGCCGATGCGGCAACACAAGCAGCGCACTTTGGTTTAAGCTACGCTTACGGCGAAACACCAATGCAAGTGTTTGATCACATGCCTAAATGGTTCGAAAGCGTAATGAAATTTATGATGCCAAACCAAGAAGTTGCTTTGTTCATGCAAAAATTCATGACAATCGTTGAAGTATGTATTGCTTTAGCATTGATTGCTGGTTTATTCACTTGGTTATCAAGTGCTGCTACAATTGGTTTAACAATTGCCTTCTGTTTATCTGGCATGTTCTATTGGGTAAATATCTGGTTTATCTTTGTCGCTTTTGCTTTGATGAACGGTTCAGGCCGTGCTGTCGGTTTAGACCGCTGGGTAATTCCATGGATTCAACGCAAACTTGGTAAAGCGTGGTATGGTACCCCGAAAGCTAGATACGGCGGTAAGTAAGCAATCGATAATCGATTGACAACTACGAGCAAAAGCTGAGACACATGTCTCCAGCTGACTATCATAGGATTTAGTATGTGGGACAGCAGTCAAGCATGACTTTTGTCCCACATATTTTCTTTTATATAATATGGTGGCTCAACTGAGGTCGGGACAGAATCGTTTAGCTCCGAGAACCAAGTAGGTACTGTTCAACATCTATTTGCTTTGCAAATAGTGTTTCTCAGCAATAAGAAGAAATTTTCGAAAATTGTCATAAAACACAACGAGGAACGAGTTGATGTTGCATGATACCTACCCGGTGTTCTTTAATTTTTGGAGACCAAGTAGGTATTATTCATCATCGAATCACTACGTTCTTCGTGATTCTCAACAATTTCGGCTTATTTCCGAAGGACCTTCAACTCTTAGAGCTTTAGCTCTTAGAAGTTGTTGAGATCGGAGCAACGCGTAGTGTTGGTTCTGTTCCCGCCGTTTATCAGTTTTTGAGCTTGGAACAAAAATTCAAAATAATTTTTGTTCCAAGCTCGTTCACTGTGTTATGATAGACAAGAAAAAAACACCAAAGGAGAGAGAAGAAAATGACGATCAAAGAATTCATTAAGAAAAGTCGCTTGAAAACATGGGACGTTATTATTATTGCTATTTTAGTTCTTGGTTCTTTTCTGCCCCTTGTTGTTTTTGCCATGCAAAACCGTGGTCAAGAAGCGGCTACGTATCAAGCAGTCTTGAAAGTAGACAACAAAGTAATCAAAGTCTTTGACTTAAAAAAGGACGGCCCGCATTATACATATAAATACGAAGCAAAAGACGGTGATTACAACCTGATTGAAGTAGATGGTGATCGTATCCGCGTGAAGGAAGCCAACTGTGCTGACTTAGTGGATGTTCGACGAGGCTGGATTTCCAAACCTGGTGAAACCCCGATTGCCTGTCTACCCCACAATTTGTTTGTCACCGTGGAAGCTTCTGATGGGAGTGAAGACGGTAGCTTAATTTATTAAGCACGACAACTATGAGCAAATTACACAAGAATATTTATATTGCTATGCTCGTTGCCCAAGGGGTCATTATTGGCTTAATCGAAAATATGATTCCTTACCCTTTCGCATTTGCTCCTGGGGCAAAGCTCGGTCTAGCAAATTTAATTACCATTATTGCGATTTTCACCATGCGTAAGCGTGATAGTTTTTTCCTAGTCTGTTTACGTTTGATTTTAACGACATTACTGGGCGGTACACTTTCGACCTTTTTCTATAGTGCCAGTGGTGCCTTATTAAGTTATTTCGGCATGTTACTCGTCAAGCAGCTGGGGCCAAAACGGGTCAGCATTATTGGGATTAGTGCCGTTGGTGGTTTCTTACACAACGTTGGTCAGTTGCTAACGACCTCTTTCTTTGCTCATTCGTGGGCGCCGATGCTGTACTTACCATTTTTATCTCTGTTTGGGTTACTCTCGGGGATTGCCATTGGGATTGCCGCTAATTATTTACTACAACATGTCCAGACGTTACGAAAATTCCAACTGAATTATGAACAAACAACGAAACATAAGTGGAGTCAATTTTTCTAATTGAAAACCTGTCCGCCACAATTAAAGGAGTCATCTTATGAATATACATCCTATGTGGAATACCTATCCTACGTTATCAAAAGAATTAACAACTACTCTTCGCTTGATGGAACAAGCGGTTCAAATCGATAATCAAGAGATTCAAGCTGCTGTCCATGACATGATTCATTCTGGCGGCAAATTGCTACGTCCAGCCTACCAACTGTTGTTCTCTTATTTTGGTGAACAGCGGGACCCTAAAAAGGCGACAGCGTTAGCGGCTTCCATTGAATTACTGCATACCGCCACGTTAGTTCACGACGATATTGTCGATGAAGCTGATACGCGTCGTGGCTTGCCAACATTGCGTTCGCGCTTTGGAAATAGCACAGCCGTGTATACAGGCGATTATCTTTTTGTTTGCTGTTTCAAGCTCTTATCTGATTATTCTTCTTCATTAAAAAGCATTCAATTAAATTCGCGCAGTATGGAAAAAGTCCTGACTGGTGAGCTTGGTCAAATGGACAATCGCTATAATTTCGAGGTAACGATTGACCAATATTTAAAAAATATTTCCGGGAAAACTGCGGAACTGTTTGCGCTAAGTTGTTTTGTCGGTGCCTATGAAAGTGGCACCTCCCAACGTTTTGCCAAACGTTGTGGTGAAATCGGCGAAAATATCGGACTGGCTTTTCAAATTATTGATGATATTTTGGACTATACACAAACTGCTGACGCTATCGGCAAACCCGTCTTAGAAGACGTACGTCAAGGCGTGTATTCTTTGCCCTTGATTTATGCACTTGAAGCCAATCGTGAAGTCTTGTTGCCACTTTTAATGAAAAAAGAAGCCTTGACTAATGAAGAAACACAGGAAATTTATCGTCTTGTCCATGAACTAGGTGGCGTAGAAAAGGCCCAACAATTAGCCACTCATTACACAGAAAAAGCGCTGAAAGAAATCAGCAAACTTCCTGAAACAAAGGCCCAAGCGAAAGAACAATTGTATGAAATTACACAAACAATTTTGACAAGAGAAAATTAAAAAAGCCGCTGGATCCTATTGAGGATTTAGCGGCTAGCTTTTTAGGTGATATCAAACATATATTTTATGATAGAATTTAAAAATATACTTGATTCATTAGTAGAAAGAGGTGCTACTATGACTTATCTTGAAACGGATAGACTTATCCTAAGAACCTTTACGGAAAAAGATATCAATGATCTTCACTTACTCTTGAATGATGTGTCGGTTAATACTTTTCTCCCGTGGTATCCTCATACTACACTCAGCAAAACGTGGGCGTTTTATGAAAAAACAATTAAGCACCAGCCTTATTACCTTGCCATCTGTCTTAAAGGAAATAATTGTCCAATTGGCTACGTAAAAGCGGAAATGAACGATAGTCACGACTTTGGCTATGCACTTCGAAAGGAGTTTTGGCATAAAGGGATTGTGACAGAAGCCAGTAAATCATTGGTTTCGTTACTAAAAAAAGAGGGCATCCCCTATATTACAGCCACGCATGATGTTGAAAATTACCGCAGTGGAAATGTAATGAAACAAATCGGGATGACTTACTGTTACTCATACAAAGAACAATGGCAACCAAAAAATGTGCTCATTACTTTCCGAATGTACCAGTTAAATTTAGATGGTCATGCAGACCGTGTTTATAAAAAATATTGGGATACTTATCCTGACCACTTCATAGAGGACATTTGATGTAAGCTTGCTTCTTCTAAATCCTTCTTGTCGTTTTTATGTATTGAAAGCGTATACTAATAATTGAAAGGACGTGATTTTTTGCGTAAAGATGTACCAACTATGTTCGCTTAATTTAACATTTTTCCCAAGACAAGTAATATCCACCTTGGAGACTATAGCGAAAAGAGAGAAAAAATGAATTTACAAGAAATAATCCATAGATTAGAAACTATCTATCAACAGACCGATTACAATGGTAGTTATGCACTTGTTACCACTGATAAAATTTTAGCTAAGAAAAATTATGGGTTTGCAAAATTTAAGGAAAAACAGTTATTCACAGAAGCAACTCAAAGTTGTATTGGCTCTGTAACAAAGCAATTCACTGGCACCGCCTGCATGATCCTTCATGAACAAGGTAAGTTAAACTTTGAAATGCCAGTAGTAGCCTTTTTCCCAGATTTGCTGTTTCCAAAAACAATCACAGTTAAACATTTATTGACAATGAGTAGTGGTCTACCTGATTATCCAACGGAGCTATTCTTAAATAGTTTAAAAAAAATTAAAGAACAGAGACCAGAGCTAAACGAAAAACTTCAGGAATTTTATGCTGAATTTGCTACCGCAGAACAAATTTCTTTCAATAAATTGAAAACGATAATTGCTACTAAACCGATGGATTTTCAGGTTGGAACCCGAGTTTCTTATAGTAATACTAATTATTATTTATTAGGTTTGATTATTGAAAAAGTATCTGGACTCTCATTTGAGAAATTTGTAACACAAAAAATCTTGTCTCCTTTATCGATGGTAAAAACTTCATTTGCCACAAAAAATAGCATAGCAAAGAGCTATCGTAACATTGATAATGAACTACATGAATTTCCAAATACTTATCAATTACTATCTGCAGATGGATGTATGGTCTCGACTATTAACGACTTATCGAAATGGCTACAAGCAGTTCTCAAGGGCGAAATTTTGTCGCCCGAAAGTTGGGATCAAGTTTTCAATCTCTATTTAAAAGAATATAATTGTGGTTGGATGAAGTTAGGAGATTGGTTTTACCATGGCGGTCAATATCTAGGTTTTTACTGCGAAATCTTTCTGCATCGAAAAGCAGGTCTAGGAAAAGTCATGCTTTATAATCGGGAAGCCACTTCTGAATTAGATCAATATTCTATGGATGAACGTTCCAATTGGCGTAATTTAATTCGAGATTGGTCATTTTCTCAAAATTAATAAAAAAGCTCTAACCCTATTGAAAGATTTAGCGGCTAGCTTTTTAGGTGATACCTTGGTATAATAAACACGAAGAGAGCGTACTAGACATACGCTCTCGGGTAGACCGTTTAAGACGGTAGCTTGATTTTGATACGGAAATAAACCCGTCAATCTTCGCTAAAGGTTATGACGGGTTTATTTTTTGTCGTTTTTATTACTGATTTTGACAATTAACGTTGCGAAAGCAATCGCAAGCATCAATGCTTCAAAGACAGTCACTGCTATTCCTTTCTAGGGAAAGAGCAAACAAGCAAAAACATTGGCAGTCCCCCTTTTTTGAGAAATTGCCACCGTCATAAACTTCCTACTTGTGTAGTATAACACATTTATACCTTCCTAGAATACGCTTACTTTTTTTATTTACTATTCGACTTTTCCGTTTCAACTTGCTATAATAAACACGAAGAGAGCGTACTAGACATACGCTCTCTGGTAGACCGTTTAAGACGGTAGCTGAATTAATTAGAAAATAAACCCGTTAATCCTGGCTAAAGATTATGACGGGTTTATTTTTTGTCGTTTTTATTACTGATTTTGACAATTAACGTTGCGAAAGCGATCGCAAGCATCAATGCTTCAAAGACAGTCACTGCTATTCCTTTCTAGGGAAAAAGCGAACAAGCAAAAACATTGGCAGTCCCCCTTTTTTGAGAAATTGCCACCGTCATAAACTTCCTACTTGTGTAGTATAACACATTTGTACTTTGTTAGAAGGCGCTCTCTTTAAAAAAGTAGGAGCCCCAGAGAGATCTAGAAAAAAGTGTCCAATTATCTATTAATAGATCTTTGGACACTTTTTTCTTATTAAACAAAGGTTTTATTCTGGCGCATCTTCCAGAGACCATCGCAATACTACACTATACCTTCCGACTGGATCAGAAGGAAAAATCGTCAACTAAAGTTGTTTGGTCAAATTAGCGGTAGCGTTGCCGCTTCCTTGCAAAATAGGTTGGCTATCTGCATTAATTAGAACACGCTGATTCTTCTCACCATAACTTATTCTTTTGTCGAGTAACTCACCACTTTCGTTCTTTAACGGTTGTTCTTCTTTTACTTTAATTGTCCACCGACTTTTATCAAGTTTGCTTGTATCTTCAATGCGGATTTCTTTATTTGTAATAGAAGAAATCATTGTCTCTGTTGCGGGAATTTCATTCACACCAAAATTGATTGTATCAGGTAAAATGAGCTTGGGCCCAGCTTCTTTTTGAAGAGTCCGACTGTCTTTTTCTGACTCTTGATTGTTCTTATCTTTTATATAAAAGAAAACCTCTCGATTCAACCAATGTTCAGGAAAAGTATACGTAACTTTATCAACAACCGATTCTGGCGCATCTACATATTTTTTTAATTCTTTTTCTTCTGTGCCACACTTCGCTATTAAAGTTATATTGGTTGATGGATCATGAGAAAATGAAAAAGTAACTTCTCGCTGATTTGTAAAACGTGAGACCAATAGCGGATTTTCTTCATCCATCAATTTGAATTGTAATAACTTCTTTTCACGATAACGATGAATAATTGTTTGCTCCTCTGGAAGAAACATTCCTTGATCTTGTTGGGTCTTAATTGGTTCATAGCCAGCTATTTTGGGATACTGATTAGACAAGTCAAAAGGCGTGGTTAAAATCCCTTCTTTTGTGACTGGTTCATGAATAGCATTATCTTGTTCATTTAAAAACACAGCTGTTGCTTTCCCCACATAATTCACACTGGATGTAGCAGTCGTTTCCTCTAAATTTTCTCCATCTAAAAGAGTTCTTGCACTAAACGGCAAGTCTAATTTTCCATTTGAAATGAGCGCCGTATCGACTGGATTTTGAGTCCCTTGCCATTTCAAGTAAACTTTATATTGTAATACGGTATCGTAGAGACGACTATCTGACAGATTTTTTGTCATAATTTGGACATTTTCACCATCTGTTTGGCTAGTAAATAAATCCGTTAAATCTTCTCCTTTAAAGTCTGTAACTAAGACTTTGTCAAATTGATATTGCTTTGTTTGATTTACTTGGTTCAGGTTAACGTTTACAACCATTTGACTAGGTTTTGTCCACTGATCAATATTGGGAATGGTCTGTTGCACATTTAAACAAACAGCCGTCTCTGCATTTTCAAAATAAGTATCCATTGCGTAGGCTGGTGGAAATTCTGGTTTTGCCAAAAAATCCGTAAAGTAAACAATGGATGACGGCGTTGTGTCATTGTTGTGGACTACAAACGTAACAGTAGAAATACTTTTGGTCGTCATTTCAAAACGCTGGCGAGGGTCCCGCCAAGGTACCCCTGCAGTAACGTTTTTTAGATATAACCAATAATCATCGTCTCCGCCATCCCACGTATCGTAAAGAATATGTATAGGATTTTCCGCATATAAGGCATCAATTATCGTTCCAGGGTTTTTATAGCCAACATATTTGTTTGAATTTAACCCATAGTAATTAAACGCTGTTTTTATCGTTAAGGGCTGACCATAATTATCAACAAAATCATAGGTAACCAGCATTTCGCTTTTAATCGTAATTCCTAAAAAATAGCTTTCAGTAAAACTAATTGATCCTCCATCCAAATTACTTTTATTCCGTTGTAATGTAACTAATAAATTAACTGCTTTTCCTTCATAGAACCCCACATTTTTTACTAATGCTTTGCTTTTATTTGTCGTTCGACTAACTGCCATGTAGTTTGAATACACTTCGCCTTCAATTGGTTCGACAGATGTATTTTCGCCGTAATGCATAATAAATGTGTTTGCCGCTGGTGTAATCGATTGATTTGCCCAATGGAAATAGCCCAGTTCTGTTAATGGTCTAGGAGCAGCCTCTACTTTTTCAACTCCTAAAAAGATCCCTCCAACTATCCACAATAAAATCAATAAATAGTTATGTTTTTTCAATTGAGATTACAACCTCCTTACTTTTACTTGTAAAAAATAAAATAAATATTAAATAACAATTGATATTATTTGAAGATCCAAAGATAATTGTAATAGAATTTCTATGCTGTATCTACTCTAAAATATTTCTTAAAAATACCTAAAAAACGAAAGCTTATTTAACAATCGACTTTCCCGTTTCAACTTAGCATAATAAACACGATAAACATGAAGAGGTCAGGACAGAACCAATTAGTTCCGAAGGCGTTGGTTCTGTTTCTGCCGTTTATTAGGTTCCGAACGTTTAAGACGTCATCTTTAATTATAATCAACCTTCGGTAAAAGTTATGACAGGTTTATTTTTTATTACTGATTTTAGTCTATTGGTCTACCTTTACTCCTTCTCCGACAATGCTCGCCAGACATCAAATGTTTGTTTTAAGCCTTGGACATTATGAACACGTAAAATTTCTACGCCTTGTTGTGCTGCATACAAGGAAGCAGCGGCTGAACCAAAATCACGGTTGGCTGGTTCTGGTTCGTTCGTTAAAGCGCCAATGGTTCGTTTGCGAGAAACGCCGTATAGTAACGGATAATCTTGGTAGCGAAAGGCGTTAGGATCTTTTAACAGTTGAAGGTTCTCTGCGACAGTTTTATGAAAGCCAATCCCTGGATCGAAACAAATTTTTTCTAAGGAAAGGCCGTATTTTTGGCATTGTTCAATTTTTTCTGTATAAAATTGGTGCAACTCTTCTTTTAAAGAAAGGGATTGGTGTTTTCTGGAATGCATAATCACAACTTGGATTTCAGGATATTGTGCGAGGACTTCTGCCATCCCCGGAGTGTCTAATCCTTTGATGTCATTAATCATTGTGGCGCCAGCTTGGATCGCGGCTTCCGCTACTTCGGGATAGTAGGTATCCACAGAAATCGGCGCTAGAGAAGTCTCACGTATTTTTTTTATTAATGGTAATACTCGTTCTGCCTCAACTTGTGGAGAAACTTCTTCGTAGCCAGGGCGTGTGGATTGGCCGCCAATGTCTAAAATATCGGCCCCCGCTTCTAGTAGATGAAGCGCATGTTGATAGGCCACGTCGACCGTTGTGTAGCTACCGCCATCAGAAAAAGAGTCGGGGGTCGTGTTGACAATCCCCATAATTTGGTAATTCTTTTTTAAATCAATCATTGTCACATTGCTCCTTTATCTGCTGAATCATCTTTCGTAAAGCCCGCATTCTAGGACTTATCTTCATTCGTTCACTCGTGGACAACTCCGCTAAGGTTTTGCCTCGATCTGGTAAATAAATAATCGGATCAAAGCCATAACCACCTGTACCGCGCGGTTCAACTAATTCACCAGTCAAAGTGGCTTCCGTTTGCAACAGTTTGTCGTCATCGAGTACATAGACCAACGTGGCTGATAAGGTTAACTCTCGGGTCGACTGTTGCCCTTCAAATAAGTGCAACAGTTCGCGGTTCTGTTCTTCCGGATTGGCTGAATGGAAAAAGCGGCTTGTATGAATACCTAATAAATCAGGAAAAGCAGTTAACGTTAAGCCGCCATCATCACCTAACACTGGGCGGCCAATTAATTGTTGGAAAAAGCGAGCTTTTAGATAAGCATTTTCAGCATACGTAGTGCCAGTTTCTGCAGGTTGTTCTTGACTGGTTGTATACTTTCGATAAGAGACAAGTTGAATAGCGGGGTCCTTAAGTCCTGATTGCATTTCTTTTAACTTACCTTGGTTATTCGTGCCAACAATGATTTCCATTTTCTAACGTATCTCCATTAAAAATTGATTTTTCCACTCTTGTTCTTTAAATAGTCCGGTAAATTGAAATGTTTTGGTGCTACTTTGTGGTGTTTTCACGCCGCGCATCGTCATACACATATGTTCCGCTTCAATGGCTACTGCAATGCCTTTGACGGGAATATTTTCTTGGAGTTTGCGGGCAATTGTCACTGTTAAATCTTCTTGAACTGTGGGACGTTTGGCACAATGTTCTACTAATCTTGGTAACTTGCTTAGTCCCAATACTTTGCCACCTTCTGGCAGATAAGCGACATGTACTTTTCCATAAAATGGCAATAAATGGTGTTCACACATTGAATAAAAGGCAATATCTTTTACTAAAACCATTTCGCCTTCATTTAAGCTATCAAATAATTTATAATCATCAAATTCAGGTTCGGTTAATCCACTAAAAACTTCTGCATACATTTTAGCTACGCGTTTGGGTGTATCAATGAGTCCTGCCCGTTGAGTATCTTCCCCCACTGCTTCTAAGATTGTGGTAACTGCCTGCTCAATTTGCGCTTGTTTTTCCTGCTCCATCTCTACCATTCCTTTTCGCTTACTCGCACTTCTTCTTGATTGCCACTGCGCTGAATCCACGTAGCTATTGGCGCGCCCAATAGTTGTTCCTCTGCGTAAACATCACTTAAGGGAATCAAAACAAATGACCGTTTTGTTAATTCTTGATGAGGAACTTGTAAGTGGGGCAACGCGACTGACTGTTCCCCTAATAATAAAATATCAATATCAATAATCCGCGGACCCCAGTGAATTAATTTTTTACGTTTCATTGCTTGCTCAATCCCTTGGGTAACAGCCAATAACTCTTCAGCGGTATAGCTAGTATCAATTTTCAATACGGCGTTCAAAAAATCATCTTGGTCTGTATAGCCGTAAGGATCCGTTTCATAAAGTTTTGAAGAAGCCACGACCTGAATCTGCGAGTCTTCGTTTAAATAATTGCGGGCTTTCACTAAATTTGCGTATGGATCGCCGACGTTACTACCTAATGCTACATAGCCAATCATCTATACTTCTCGCTCCATTTCAATTTCAATATTGTCAAAAAGGCCGGGCATCGGCACACTATATTTTCTAATTTTAATGATAATTTTGTTCAATTGTTCTTGATAATCTGCGGAAATATCATCTAAAATAGCACTCGCTAAACCTTCGATTAAATCGTACGAGTGATTGTTTACTCGTTGGGCAATCAATTCATTCACTTCGGCATAATTGACGGTTTGGGTGACATCATCTGTTCGCCCTGCCTCGGCTAGCGACAACTGCATTTCAAGGTCGATTTCTACTTGCTGTCCTAGACGTTTTTCTTCTGCCAAAACACCATTTTTTGTGAAAAATTTCAAGTTGTTGATTCTAATTTTATCCATCCTCTAACTCCCTACCCTCTGTTTTGCTGATTTTTTTAATCATAGCATATTTCTTGGAAAAGTCAGTAGTTAAAAGATGGAAAAGTGGTTATTGGTATGATATAAAAAATTACTTTTTACGAATCAAATAGTATAACTCGTGTATTCAAAAAAGAGCGTTGCTGATGCAACACTCTTTTTTGGGTTTATTCGCCTTTTATCGCATTGTTACAAATTCTTCTGAGCCTGTTGGATGAATCGCAACAGTATTATCAAAATCTGCTTTGGTCGCGCCCATTTTAATAGCGACTGCAAAGCCTTGTAGCATCTCGTCAACACCGATGCCGATGCCATGCAAACCGACAATTTTTTCTTCTTTGCCGACACAGATTAATTTCATGTCGCATTTTTGACGGTATTCTCCTAAAGCGAAATACATTGGCGTAAAGCTAGAGCGATAGATTTTCACTTGGTCTTCACCATATTCTTCAAGCGCTGCTTTTTCCGTCAAGCCAATTGTCGCAACTGGTGGATGGGTAAAGACCACCGTTGGTACCAAGTTATAATCCAAATATAAATCGGTTTGTCCGTTAAATAAGCGTTCAGACAGGCGCCGACCAGCGGCAATCGCGACTGGCGTTAAGTCGATTTTCCCAATGACATCGCCGACTGCGTAGATGCCATTTTGCGTGGTATTTTGGAATTTATCTACTTTGACGTAGCCTTTTTCATCAAGGGCTACTTTCGTATTTTCTAAGCCTAATTGATCCGTGTTCGGCTGACGGCCTGTCCCGAAAATCACGGCATCTGTCGTAATTGATTCACCATTTTCAAATGTAATAACATACTCATTCTGCGCCGTTTTTTCAATTTTAGCTGGTGTTGCATTCGGATGAATTTGCATGCCCATTTCTTGATAGCGTTCTACGACTTTTTCAGAAAGCATGTCATCAAAGCTTCGTAATGGTCGTTCATGACGGAAGGCCCAATGTGTTTCTGCGCCTAAGCCATGTAAGGTTCCTGCTAATTCGGCTGCGATGTAACCCGCACCGACAAAGACCACACGTTTTGGCATTTCTTCTAACGCAAAGAAGCCGTTTGAATCTAAGGCATATTCTTCTCCTGGAATACCTAGTTTTTTCGGACGACCACCTGTCGCGATTAAAATGTGCGGCGCCGTATATTCTGTTCCATTGACTTCAATTGTTTGCTCCCCAGTAAACGTAGCGTAACCATGGATACGTTCAATGTTGTTACTGTCTAAACCACGATTATACGCACCATGTAAGAAGTCGATATATTTTTCACGATTTTCAACTAATTGTTTAAAGCTAAAATTTTTGATTTCAACATCAAACCCATAGCCTGCTGTGTCTCTTTCCATCATTTCCATCATGCTGCTGGCTTGCCACATGACTTTTTTAGGCACACAACCAACGTTGACACAGGTCCCACCAATTTCGTTGCCCTCAATTAAAAGGACGTTAGCTCCGTGCATTCCTGCGCGGTTAGCAGAAGCAATCCCGCCACTACCGCCACCAATAACAATATAATCATAGGTTTTCATTTATTCTGGCTCCCTTTCAATTTGAACTTTCTCCCTTATTATCGCAAAAAATAGCAAAAAAAGACAGTCGTATTACTTACTTTTGTTTAGTTTTCTGCTGCTTCTGTTTTATGGATTCGTTCCGTAAAAGCACTGGGGGAAAGGAATTCAATCGTAGCATTGTCGAAGGGAATTCCTAGTTATGATTGATTTACTTGGTTCATTTAACTACTTCTTGCTAAAATCTTCTAGAAAAAAAAGTTTTTTAATGATACAATTTAATTATTTAAAGCTAAAATTATACCACATTTTATCTATATGTCAATTCTTTTGGTTTTCTTTTCAAAAATGACTTTTTCTTTTGAAAAAATCACTCAAAAGCTTGATACCACTCAGTTTTTTTACTTTTGATTTACTTTTGAATTTATTACTAAGGAGGGGACGTATGAATCAATTTATAGAATTAAAAGACGAAATCTTTTCACATCCAAAAGAAAGTTGGCAATTAGAGTACAAAAAATCACAGACTTCTCTTTCCAAAGATATCTGGAGTACATACAGCGCATTTGCAAATACTAAGGGTGGTATAATTATTTTAGGTGTAGAAGAAATACCCAACGGCTATAGAGTTGTTGGCGTTGATAAGCCAGAAATGATCCTTAGGGATTTTTGGAATCTTATTCACGACAAGAAAAAAGTGAGCGCTAATTTATTGAGTAATGAAGATGTTATTACATTAAAAGTTGCTGGAAAATCAATTATACAAATTAAAGTCCCAAAAGCTTCATTTGAAAGAAGACCTATTTATCTAAATGGAAATAAAACGAATACCTACATAAGAACAGATGATGGCGATCGAAAAGCAGATGATAATCAATTTAAATACCTAATTGTCGATTCTCAGAACGATATAGATACTGAGCTACTAAATAATTATACCCTGGACGATTTAAACACAAAAACAATTCAAGAATATAGAGAATTACTTTATAAAAATACTCAGGAGCAAAAATACTTAGATTATTCAGATGAAGAGTTACTTATAAATTTGGGTGTCCTGAAAAAGGATAGAATGAACAGCGATAATGTATATAAATTAACAACTGGCGGACTATTATTTTTCGGAAAATATCATTCAATTACAGACAGGTTTAAAAAGTTTCAATTGGATTATTTTAAGAAAAAAAGTTCATTAGATAGCGATTGGTTAGATAGAGTTTCCACAGGTGATATGAACTATCCAGAGATGAATATTTTCTCTTTTTACACTATTGTCATTGAAAAATTCGCTCTCGCAATTCCTGATACTTTTAGACAATCACAAGATATGACTCGCGGTTCCTATAAATCAGATCTATTATTATCACTAAAAGAAGCTTTGGTAAATGTCTTAATGCATGCGTATTATGATTCAGATCATGTCATTAAGATTGCAGATTACGATGATTATATTGAGTTCTACAATCCAGGAGAAATGAAAGTGTCTAAAGAAGAATTTATTCATGGAAGTTATTCAGTCACTAGAAATCCGATTATTTCAACTTTGTTTAGGAGAGTAGGAATTGCTGAGAAGGCAGGGTCTGGAGGACCTAGAATAATAGATGCAGCGACTAAAAATAGTTTAAAAGCACCTGATATTGATACCTATTTCGATGCAACCACTATCAAAATCTGGAAAATTAATATGAAAGATAGCCTAAAAGGTTATACTGATATTGAACAATTAATTATTTTATACTTGATGGATCACGGACAAGCAAAAATTAAAGATATTCAAAAAAATAGTGGGTACTCTGACTATAAAATTAGAAAAACCGTTACCAGCTTAGTCCAACAAGGTACTTTGTTAAACAAAGGAAATGGGAAATCAACGATTTATATGCTTAACTCAACAGAAGAACTTGGTATAATTGCAAACAAGAGGATTTTAAAACGCATTGAAACTGAATTGACTCGAAAGTAAAGATGAGACTATAGCACAAAAAGGAAACCCTCATATGCCAGAGGATTTCCTTTCTTTTAATACATGTTCCCAACCACTTTTACTCGTAAGCGGGTTGCATTTTCTGGATGATAGGCGAGTGGTGTTTCTTCCACCTCGACTAACTCGATTGTGCCAGGGACTGCACCCGCAAGTTCAGCTTGTTGGACGGCTTTTTCTTGGGCATCGGCCAACGCCGCGTCTCGTTGGATTTTTGAATAGACATAAATTTGTTCGTATTGTCCGCTAATCTGAGCGATAGAGGCACCGATGGCATTCGCCACTGCCCCGTTTTCGTTGCGAATTAGCGCTTTAACGCCTGTCAATTCTTCGGGGATGATAATACTCCCACCACCAACTAAAACGACCGTCACGTCTGCGGAACTGGTTTTCATGCGATCAATCGCTTCACTGACCAATTCGCCAATTTTTTGGTACACTTTTTCCGCAAACGCTTGGTCTAAATGAGCCACTTTACTAGGATCACCAACTTGGGCATGGCCTAAGCGAACCGCAATATCAGTGGTCGTTAATTGTGTGCCGCCAAAAACAAGGGCCTCTTGTGTAATACGGTAGCCGACACTATCGGGGCCAACTGTCACAGAACCATCTGGTTGTTCACGCACTAGGCTACCGCCGCCGACACCAATTGACACGATATCTGGCATTCTAAAATTGGTCCGTACCCCGCCAACATCAACGGCCAGGGAAGATTCTCTTGGAAAGCCATCCACTAACACGCCAATGTCTGACGTTGTGCCACCAACATCTAAAACAACTGCATCTTTCAAGCCGGCTAAGTAAGAAGCCCCACGAATACTATTGGTTGGTCCACAAGCAATGGTTAAAATAGGAAACTGTTTGGCATACGTTAACGACATTAACGTACCATCGTTTTGACATAAGTACACTTGGGCGTGATGAATTTTTTCTTGTTCTAAGGCTTGTTCAAAGCCTTCGCTGGTCACTTTAATTACTTTGTGCAACGCAGCATTCAAAATTGTCGCATTTTCCCGTTCAATTAAACCGACAGACCCAATCATTGAGGAGCAAGATACAGGAACATCTGCCCCTAACACTTCCTTCGCAAGCGCTTGAACAAACAATTCTTGGTCATTTTTTAAAGAAGAAAAAACGCCAATTACTGCGATTGCCTCTACTTCTCCTCGCCAAGACGCCAAAATCCCACGTAATTCTTCTTCGTCCAGTGCAGTCAATGGTTGTCCATCATATTCGTAGCCGCCATGTGCTAAAGCATACGTTTCTGAAAGAGTGGCCACTAAATCCTTGGGCCAAGCTGTGTAAGGCAAGACCGAAGCGGTTGCTGGATAGCCCAAACGAAGGACCCCAACTTTTGCTAATTTTTTTCGCTCAACAATGGCATTCGTACATTGGGTCGTGCCCAACATTGCATGTGTGACTTTGGTTGGGTCCACTGCTGATTCTGCCAAGACTTTATTTAAGGCACCGGCAATCCCTGTTTGAATATCATCGGTTGTTGGAACTTTCACTGAATGAATCAAGTTTAATTGATGATCTAAAATAACAGCATCTGTATTTGTGCCGCCGACATCGATACCGATTTTATACATTTATTTGTCCTCCTTCGCTACTAAGTTTTCTAGTGGTTGATAATCCATTTCGTAGCCGAAATACCGAGGACCCACTGTTTCGATACCTTTTTTCGTTCGCCAAGCGGCATTCGCTTTCAAGCCCATTACTTGGACACGTTTGCCGTATTTCAAGCTTTCTGTTGTCACAGGCGTTAAAGTTTCTAAATCTACCATACAAATCAAATCAGGCGTCATCGCAATCACCTGACCATCTTTCTCGGCAATTAAATTTTCATTTTGAAAATGGACGACTGCTTCTGAACCAGCATCACTGTTTAAGCCACTCAATTTGACACGTCCCAAATTGAAGCCACCTTTTACTTCTCGTTCCACATCTAGAATTTTTCCTTGGAACAATTCAAAGCCATCCGTAACTTCTACTAATGCTTGGCGTTTTTCTTGTTCATCTGCATAGGTACCTCGAATCACTTTGCCAATTTCTTCTGATAATGTCACGATGTTGTGAATACCATAGTCTTGTAATTGTTTGCCTGTCGCGGGATAAATGCTCACTAAAGCACTGGCGCCCATTTCAACCGTTTGAACACGAGCAAGACGTTCTGTCCAAGTATTATCAATCGTTTCCATAATGCCAATATTTCCTTTTTCATCGGTAATTGCCATAGGGGTCGCTGACATCCCATTCAAATGGAACGTTACCATAGGCAATTCTGGAAAGGCCCGCCCCATACCATCACAATCCACCAAGGGAATGCCTAGCTTCGCTGCAACAACAATTGGAATCATTGAATTGACGCCCCCAGCTTCCATTGGAAAGGTCCCCGCAATCGTTTCTTGGTCTAAATATTTTCCTAACTTCTCAAAGACACGGACAAATTCGTCGCCTTTGGGAAATTTTTCAATTGCGACAGATGGGGCACCCATCATTGCGGCGGGTAGGAAAAAATCCTCCGCGGCAATTTCTTCTGGAGAAACCAGTTTGACAGGTCCGTTTTCTTCGATGGCGGACAAAGCCATCATTTTACCAATGTAGGGATCACCGCCACCTCCTGTCCCTAAAAAAGCTGCTCCTGTGGCTATATTCTCAATTGCTTCTGCATCTAAATAACGCATTCTCCGACACTCCTCTTCTTCATTCCATTTCTAATGATTCGGTGTTCGTCTGTTGACGTTTTGCACCGAAATAATAAATAACAAACGATAAAACAATGCCAATTAGCGGTTGGTTAGGCAATTGAGGGGCATTGGGAAAGAAACTCATAATCACCGGAATGCCCCCCACTGCAGCACCAATTAGCCATGAAAAAACACCTAATTTATTCACGCCAGGCGTTGGCTGCCATTTGGTTCGATCGCCTTTGTTAATCAACCAATAGGCAGCAATCATTACACCAGCCACTGGTGGAACCATCGCAGAAAGGACAGACATAATCGGCGTAAAGTAATTTAAAATCCCCACAACTGCTAATAAGGTTCCAATGGCGCCGGCCGCACCGACAGCGACTTTTTCTTTTTCTTTTGGAATATCAAAGACATTAATCAAGGCCAGTCCGCCAGAAAAAGCATTCACGGCATTCGTGGTCCAAGTTGCTAAAATTAGCGCAATAATTCCTAAAACTGGAAAACCGAGATTCATAAAAACTTCCGTGATATCTGCGGTGTTCGAAGCAATGGTCAAGACCGCACCAACGCCAATCATCAACAAGCCTGTCGGTAAAATCCCTAAGGTGGCCGCTTTAACCACATCTTTACGAGAAGAAACATATTGAGAGTAATCTCCAGCAATTACTGCGCCTAATGCAAAAGAACCGACAGTCATTGAAAGACCTGACATAAAGCTTCCTACTGTTTGAGGTGTATATTGACTAACAGCTTCCCAACCGTTGTTTCTTAACGAAGCCACCAAGCCATAAAGACAAACCAGAACTAACACAGGAACCGCAAAATAATTCAGAATTTTCAATATTTTTATGCCATAAAGAGCCGAAATAAGCATGATAACTCCCCAGATTAAGGAAGAAAGCGACACAGGTAAATCAATGCCGTAAATTTTTAAAAAGTTCGTGAAGGCGCCGCCGCTGACATTGGCTTGCAAGCCAAACCAACCTAAGCAAGCAATCGCTAGAATAATGGAAATAATCTTTTGCGAACCTTGAATGCCAAACACTTGAGAAGCGACTTTGACAGAAGGTTCTTGTAAGTCGGAACTTTGAATTCCTTGTAAAATCATTAAAATAACAATAATACCGTAACCAATAAATCCTGTTAACAAAGCTTCCCATAAAGGCATGCCTGCAACTAACGTTCCTCCAATAATTAATCCTGGCACGCTAATCATTGCGCCCGCCCAAACAAATGCTAAGCTAAGCCACGATTGTTGTTGCTCGTTTTTTAATTTCATTCTCATCCCTCCTTAATTATTTTTTCAATTATAACGAAAAATCAGTCATAGGTCTTTTTCAAATTGAAAAAAATATCAAGAAAGTTTTGGCTTAAAATAAAAAAGCAGACAATCGGCTACTGCCGATTGTCTGCTTTTTTCATTCGTTCGTGACCAAGCGATATAAGATCATCGCCAAATAGACTTCATAGGCTTCGGCGGCGTTGGTCATATCATAGCCGAGCGCTTCATTAATTTTACTGATACGATATTTGACCGTATTTTTATGAACAAATAGGCGTTCGCCGCATTCTTTAAAATCACTACTTGCATCTAGTAAAAACGTCCCTAATGTCATTAACTGCTCTGATTCTTTTAAGAGAGGTTGGATAACTGCTAAGCGTTGTTGGATTGCTTCTTCTCCTGCTTGGAGACACGTCATCATTTGTTGAACTGTACGAATTTCCGCGATTGATAACACTTTTCTTTGTGGATAGACACGCTTTAAAAACGGCGCGACTTGATTAGCGGTTTGGTAGCTGACACGCACTTCAGTCGTGTTACGAACTTTCGGACAAAGGATGATTTCACCTAAATAGTCCTGATAGTCTGTGGCTTGCAAGTATTCTTTACTAATCGTGGCTTCAGGCTGCTTGTGTAAATAATTACCTAAGAGAACAATCAGATAATTTTCTGTTTGCTGGACAATCGTTGTTTGGTAATAGTAACGTAGGAAATCTTTCAAATCTTGCTGAATAGCGTGGATTTCTTGTCCTTGTTGCCAAATGGGCAAAAGCCACATCGTTTCGACAGAAGAAATATTAATCATTAATTTTTTGGCTAATTGGTACATCTTATCACTTTCATCGTTAATGATTGCTTGGACTAAGGCATACTCACTGACTTCGTCATAGTTTTTCCCCCATAAATT
The DNA here is from genome assembly GCF_050558155.1 of Enterococcus sp. DIV0294. NCBI lineage: Bacteria > Bacillati > Bacillota > Bacilli > Lactobacillales > Enterococcaceae > Enterococcus > Enterococcus sp. DIV0294. The sequence goes on from NZ_CP187889.1 coordinate 2,691,292, forward strand.
CAGAGCCATCTGAACGACTTCCACCGCTTGATTCATCTCAAAAGAGGTTAACTGCTCTTCTTCTCGAATGAAGTAAAGCTTCAATGTTTGTCCATCTTTCTGAGGAAGTTTTTGCGAGGTAATGAAGTAGGTCGTTTCTCCCAGCGCTACTTTCTCTTGTGATTGATAAAGTAACTTGGTTAAGGGCAATTTCGTGCTTCGCGGCCAATTGATGGTGCTGATGATTTCATTGGTATAGGTGGTTAACGCAATATTGACTTTTAAAAAATCGGATAGGATTTTCAAGGTCATTTCCACACTGCGGTTTTGTTCAGGCAAAAGGGAAACTTTTTCCAAGAGGTCCGTTGCAAAAGAAGTCATTTTATTTTTATTGACTAACAATTTCATGACTTCATAAATGACTTCGTTATAGCGTAATGTGGGATCGTTTTTAGGCATTTGGATTAAAATAAAACCTAAAGAATCCGCTAATTGAATCACTTCCTCTGCAACTTTCGGTACGATAATCCCGACGTAGTACAAGATTAGGCCTACTTCGCCTAATTCATGGAGATGCCGAATCGTTTCACATTGCTTCACCACATCATGACGAATGGCACAAAATGAACCAATCAAAATTTCGCCAGCATGGTATTCATTTGTTTTGTGAAGTTTTTCCGAAAACAAAGACATATCAGAGACTTCTAAAAAAGAAAGAGAAGCAACAGATGTGTCCAATTGGTTTTTACCAGAAAGTACCGTTGCTTCTCGCAAAGACGGTAATTTTAATAAATCATTCACGCGGACACTCATATTTACTCCTCCTTTTGGCTGGTTTATTTTTTCTTACGAATCATATCGCCGACTGCAACAGGTTGCGTCACTTCCATTGTTAATAACATCATGGGATTAGGTGCCCGATCGATCGCTTCACCGTCTTCATTATACATCTCTTTAACGGTTTGGTGGAAATGGGTAAACCCAGGACCATAAAATTCAATTTCATCGCCGACACTGAAAAGGTTCCGTTGACGAATCGTTGCGACTTGCGTCTTTTCGCTGTACGCAATCACTTCGCCAACAAATTTATATTGTGGAATTTTACGACGTTCGCCGAATAATTGTTCATTTTCACTTGGTGTATTGTAATAAAATCCAGTTGCTAATTCACGTTGTGCTACTTTCCATAATTCATCAATCCACTCTTGTTGGCAGACATAGTTTTCAGGATCTTCCATGTAAGAATCGACGGCTTTTTTATACACATTAGCGACTGTCGAAACATAGTGAATGGATTTCATGCGGCCTTCAATTTTAAAACTATCGACACCATTTTCAATTAATTCTGGAATATGTTCAATCATAGACATATCTACGGCGCTCATTGAAAACTCTTCTTCAACTTCCCCTTCGCTGGTTTTGCTCCGACGTTCTGTCCCAAAAGGCATATCAAATAACTCGTATTTCCAACGACAAGATTGAGAGCAACCGCCACGATTGGCATCCCGCATCGACATATGGTTGGATAAAGTACAACGACCTGAATATGAAATACACATTGCTCCATGAATAAAGGCTTCAATTTCAATGTCCGTATTTTCACGAATCGCTGCAACTTCCTCCATTGAAACTTCGCGCGCTAAAACCACACGTTCTAAGCCTTCATTTTTCCAAAATTCTAATGTTTCATAATTAGTTGCTGAAGCTTGTGTCGATAAATGGATAGGTAAACCTGGTGCTTCTGTCGCACAAATTTCGATTAAAGCTGGATCGGAAACAATCACAGCTGAAATTCCGATGTCTCGCAATTCTCTGAAAAACGCTCCTGCCCCTTCCTGGTTTCCTTCATGAGTGACCATATTGGCAGCGACATAAACTTTCGCATTATGTTCGCGGGCAAAGGCTACGCCTTCCGCCATTTCTTCTGGCGTGAAATTTCCTGCGCGGCTACGCAGACCGTAGGCATTCCCTCCGATATAAACGGCATCGGCACCGTAACGAATTGCGACTTTTAGTTTTTCTAGCGTCCCGGCTGGAGCCAACACCTCGGGACGCTTCAATGTTCGTTCTGTCATTACTTTCATGTTCTTCTTCCCCTTAAATGAATCAATTTATTTTATTGCATCGGCACTTAAATCAAAGAAACCATTGTCTAAGCCACGACCTGTTGGATGTAATTTTTCAATTTCAGCTGTTGCATGAGCTGCTTGATCTTCTGACCAAGTTCCCGCTTCAAGTGCTGCTTTCGCTTCAGCAAATAAGCGAGCAATCGCGACAAAATTTTCACCTGGTGTGTAAAGGCCATCGAGCTTCCATGTGCGATAGTGATGGTCATACAAGTTTGTTAACTCATTCATCAAGTTCACATCGTTATTGGCAAAAATATGCGTACCATGACTATCTTCATAAATGGAATAGTGGGTTTCTGGTTTTTTTGGTTCAGAAATAAACAGCCCTTCGTCTTTCGTAACCCCTTTGTCGTTCTTTGTGTAATTGTAGTAATTTTGAATTAATGGGCGTTTCGATTGATGAATACACGTCGCCCCATAGACAAGAATTTCAGCTGGAACTGCTAAGTTTTCTTCCATTGCGACCATTTCTTCAAAAGGTACTTCCCGAGCTAGGACAGCTCCGATGGCTCCTCGTTTACTCCAAAAATTGATTTGACGTGAGCTCGTTACCAAGGTTTCGCCATCATAAACGTAAGGAATTTCTAATCTATCTCGTTGCATAATAAACACAATACCCGGATCACCCAAAGTAATTTTATCGACGTTGATTTCTTTTAAAAATGTCAGATACTCTGGGACTAATTTCATTTTTTCAGGGTGCATAATGCCATTTACTGCAACTAGCACTTGTTTGCCCATTTCATGTGCACGTTTCACAATCTCGCGTTGTTCATCTCGTGTAAAAGATACGGGCAAACGCAACCCGAATGTTTCTTCTCCAATATATAATGTATCCACACCTGTTGCGAGTAATTCTACAGCCTGCTCAACAGATTCTGCAGTTGCAATCAGTTCAATCATAAATATAGCCTCCTTCTTTATGACCGTTTAATAGTATCATACGTTCACAAACTTTAAAAGAGCCTATCTGTATTAAACGTACATTTTTCACAATGTTTCCGAAAAAAATTTTGGTAGAGAAGCACCATCCGCTTACCTACCAAATGTTCTTTTTTAATTACTGATCATCTGTTCTTTGGTCACTCGTTCAAGTGGTATTTTCGTTCATAAAACGTTACTACAACGGTGAATAGCCACGCTGCTGCTAAGCCTAACAAGCTGCCTAAAACAATCCCTAAAAAGCGGAATTGAATCAACGTTATCACGTACTGCTGACGAACGAGCAATGACAGCATCAGAGCCATAGGCGTTGTGAAAAATTGCGCCAATCCATAATTACGACGAATAAAATACTCAACGGTCACAAATAAGATTGTAATCACGACAATCGATTCAAAAGTTGTCAAAGCTAAATTAAGCAGAAAAGCGGAAATAACCAATCCAATCGTTGTGCCAAAAATTCGCTGAATATTTCGCTGCTTAATCGCACGTAAATTGTCTCCTTGTAAAATGGATGCACAGGAAACGACTAACCAATACGGATTCTGTAAATGTAAACTTTCGCTGATATATACAGCAAAAAATAAGACAAAGCTATAATATATGCTATCTAATGGCGCTTCTGGATGCCGATAAATTCGTTCCCGTAATGATCGCTTAGCTAGCGGGGCACTGATTTCCTTCTCTGTAAAATGCAACACTAGTGCAAACAAAATAGAAAAGCCGATACCTAATAACATACAGCCACTCATGAACGGAATTTTTGCTAACGGAATACTCGTACTGGCACCCATCGCTGTCACCATCACACCAAAGAAGGCCCCTGGTTTTGAAATATCGTAGACTTCAAAGAAAAAGCGGCCACCAAAACCAACCAGTGCAACAACAATGGGAATAAGCCATGCAATATGGGTCGATAACATGCCTAACAAATTTCCTAAAAAAAGGTAACTACCGACCACAGATAAACGAGTCATTAACTGTTTTAATGGTAACGGCTGATAATATAAAAAAGTAAAAATACCTAACGAGCCAAAGCTTGAAATCAATAATTGATGATTGATATAGCCCAAAAAAAGAATGCTGAACATAACCAAGCCAGCAAACACTAGTCGAAAAGGATTATCCTTTGGACGTTGATAATGTAGTAATTCTCGAAAAAAAGATTGTTCCATTCCATCACCCCTCCTTATTAACGTAGCACAGAAAAATCAATCTGGCAATTCTCAAAAAGAAATCGCCACTGGAAAATAGAAAAAGGAGCGTGGGACAAAAATCACTTTGGATTTTTGCTCCACGCTCAAAAACTGATACACGGCGAGAACAGAAGCAACCCCTTCGGCTTATTTCTCGGAGTTAAACACTTCTGTCCCGACCTCCTTTGCATCTCATCTATACAGTTTGTAATTCTTTCGCTTCTGTCTTTGGTGCTTTTGGTGCCCGCACATTTAACGTAATTTTGCCTTTGCTAGCACCTAAGGTTACTTTATCCCCTAACTGAATTTGACCGGAAAGAAGGGCTTCACTTAAACGATCTTCCACTTCTTTTTGCAAGGCCCGACGAATTGGACGTGCGCCATATTCTGGATCAAACCCGACTTTACCAATAACTTCAATTGCAGCTGGTGTGATTTTCACTTTAACCTCTTGTTCGGCCATCCGTTTCACGACAGATTGACTCATAATTTTTACGATTTCATGAATTTCCTCTTGTTTCAAGGAATGGAAGACAACCGTTTCATCAATTCGGTTTAAGAATTCTGGACGGAAGGCTTTTTTCAATTCTTCCATGATTCGTTTTTGCATTAATTCATGATTTTTAGAAATGTCTTTCACATTGAAGCCGACATGTTTTTCTTCACGAATCGCTGTTGCCCCTAAATTGGAGGTCATGATTAAAATCGTGTTACGGAAATCGACTTTTCGTCCTTTGGCATCCGTTAAATGGCCATCATCTAAGACTTGTAATAAAATATTAAAGACATCTGGATGGGCTTTTTCTACTTCATCTAGCAAAATAACGGAATAAGGACGTTGACGAATTTTTTCAGTTAGTTGGCCGCCTTCTTCGTAGCCGACATAACCTGGAGGAGAACCGATTAAACGGCTAGTGCTGTATTTTTCCATAAACTCAGACATGTCCACGCGAATCAAAGCTTCTTCGCTGCCAAACATCGCTTCGGCTAAGGCTTTGGCAAGTTCCGTTTTCCCAACCCCTGTTGGTCCTAAGAACATGAAGGAACCAATCGGTCTTGCTGGGTCTTTCAAGCCACTACGCGCACGACGGATAGCGCGTGAAACAGCTTCAACTGCTTCATTTTGGCCAACGACCCGTTGATGTAAAATGGTTTCTAATTCCATCAATCGTTCGCTTTCTTTCTTCTCTAGCTGCTGCAAAGGAACGCCTGTCCATTGTGAAACGACTCCAGCCACATCTTCTTCTGTTACTTGCGTACTGTAACCAGACAGACTTTTTTCTTTCACTGCAATCAATTCTTCTAGTTTTTCCATCACTTGTTTTTCTTTTTGACGAATCCGAGCAGCACTTTCAAATGATTGGTTTTGAATGGCCTCTTCTTTTTCCGTAATTAATTGAGAAATTTCGGTACGCAATTCATTAATTTCTGAAGGTTGATCTGCCTTATCTAAACGAACTTTTGCTGCAGATTCGTCCATTAAATCAATTGCTTTATCTGGTAATTGGCGGTCATTTAAATAGCGAATCGATAATTGAACCGCTGCATGTAGAGCTTCATCTGTAATTTCTACGCCATGATGTTTTTCATAGCGTGAACGCAAGCCTTTTAGAATTTCTTCTGCTTCTTCTGGCGTTGGTTCTGCTACTTGAATACGGGCAAAACGACGTTCCAAAGCGGCATCTTTTTCAATATATTTTTGGTATTCATCCAGAGTTGTCGCACCAATTGTTTGCAACTCGCCACGTGCTAAAGCAGGTTTTAAAATATTTGAAGCATCAATCGCCCCTTCTGCACCGCCAGCACCGATCAAGGTATGCAATTCGTCAATAAATAAAATGACTTGTCCATCTTGATAGATTTCATCGACAACTTTTTTCAAGCGATCTTCGAACTCACCTCGATATTTGGTTCCAGCAACCAAGGCACCCATGTCTAGCATCATTAAACGTTTGCCTTGCATATCTTCAGGGACTTCCCGGTTGACAATTTTCTGGGCTAATCCTTCTGCTATCGCTGTTTTTCCAACACCTGGTTCACCGACTAGGACAGGATTGTTTTTGGTACGGCGACTCAAAATTTGGATCAAACGACGGACTTCGGTCCCGCGACCAACTACTGGATCCAAGCTTTGTTCTCGTGCTAACTTGGTTAAATCTCTTGCTAAAGAATCCAATGTTGGCGTCCCTTGTGGCGCATTTTTATTTTGACCATTCCGACGACGTTGTGCACTATTGGGTTCGGAAACGCCCATTTTTTTCAATAATAATTGACGCATTTTGGATAAGCTTAATCCTAAATTCACTAAAATTCTAGACGCTAAAATTTCTTCGTCTCTTAACAAGCCTAATAATAAATGCTCGGTACCAATCTTTTGAGCCCCTAAGCGCTTCGCTTCATCTCCAGCATAGGCAAAGATTTGTTTGGCTCTTGGTGAATAAGGTAAGTATAAGTTGTTATTCCCCATTGGACTTTGCATGGTGCCATAGCCACTTAAATGCTCAATTTCTTCACGGATGTCTTCTGTGTCAGTATTCAATTGTCGTAATGTTTTTCCGGCAATCCCATTCGGTTCTAAAACGAGTGCTAATAATAAATGCTCAGAACCGACGGATTGATGACGAAAATACTTCGCTTCTTCTTGGGCAATCGCCAGTACGGCTTTCGCACTTTCTGTAAATAGTTCATCCATAGTTATTCCTCCTCATAGCTCAAGCGCTCTAAAAATGAACGCATTATTTGAGCTCTTAGAAAATCTTCGTGATTCCCCAGACCATTTAATGTGCTTTTACTTAAAGCAGCTAGCATTAAATTGCCTTCCTTTTTCGTAATCACTTCTTCTTCATACAATGTTTGAATAAATGTTAGCGCATCTTTTTCTGTTAAGGTTGCGCCAATTAATTGATCCATTTGTTTTAGTAATTGATCGTTATCTGAAATTTGTACTTTGACAATGCGAATATAGCCGCCTCCACCACGTTTACTTTCAACTGCGTAGCCTCGTTGGATGGTAAAACGTGTATTAATTACATAGTTAATTTGTGAAGGAACGCAATTAAATAAATTAGCCATTTCCGCCCGACGGATTTCAATTTTATTACTTTCTTCTAAAATCTTTTTTAAATAAGCCTCGATTAAATCTGACGTATTTTGATTACTCATAGTCTTCCATCCTTCTTCTCTCTTGACTAATATTGACCATTATTATATCGAACTTTGCCTATTAAATAAAGAGGAACGCTTTGACTTTAATAAAAAAATGCAAAACAGGAGGAGCATCCTCAGTCAAACTGACTTAAGTTCCCCTCCTAAAATTGAAAATATGTTATTGAATCACAGAGGCTGAGACAAAAGTATTTAGCTCCAAGAAATAAGAAGAAATTTCCGAAAATTGTTCTTTAATTTTTGGAGAATTTCGGCTTATTTCCGAAGGAGTTGCTTTTGTTCAGCTGATTATCTTAATGTCTCACAAAAGCGTTTCTTCGCCGTAGGCTTGATCCAAGGCTTGTTGAATATCTTCGATAATAGATGTTGGCTCTTCCAAACCAACGTACATGCGAATGTGCGCTGGCGACAAGCCTCTTTTCTGAACAGCCGCTAAGTTATTGCCTTTGAATACAGGCAAGGCCAAACTTTCAAAGCCACCCCAACTGACCCCAATTGTGACCAGCGTCAATGCGTTCACAAATGTTTTCAAACGTTCAAAATCGGTATCTTTTAAATCAATCGCAAACAATGAGCCATAACCTGTTAAATATTTTTCTGCTAACGCTTGTTGTTGTTGATTTCCTACAAAAGGATGATATAAGCGGCTGATTCGCGAATCCTTTTGCAAAGCCGACAGCACCGTTTGGATGGCTTGAGACTGATGCGCCAACCGAACGGGCATGGTACGAATACCTCGTAACGCTAACCAAGAATTGAAGGGACTATTGACTGCTCCTAAAGCTTGATGACCATGTTCAAAAATTTGATCTACAAGCGCTGCTTTGCCAATGACAGCCCCTGCTACAATATCCGAATGACCACCAATATATTTGGAACAAGAATGAATCACCAGGTCCACATTATGGCATAATGGATGCTGAAATAACGGTGACGCCCACGTGTTATCAATGACAGTGTATGCGCCTATTTTTTGTGCTAACGCAGTTATTTTTTCTAAATCTAGCAGTTCAAACTTTTGTGAGGACGGACTTTCAAAGTAAATGACTTTGGTGTTTTCCTGAACAAATTGAAAAAGTTCTTCTGTTTCTGCAACGTCTACTTTGGTCAAGGATACGCCAAATTTCTCTAAATATTGCACAAACGAAACAGATTCTCCATAAATTGTATTGACCATTAAAACATGATCACCTTGTTGGAGCAACGTAAACAGCGTTGCCGAAATAGCGCCCATTCCTGAGGCAAAAACTTTACATTTTTCTCCACGTTCCAAACGAGCAATTTTTTTCTCTAAAATTTCTGTTGTGGGGTTGGTGCCACGTGTGTAAACATAATTATTTTTTTCATCTATACTCGCTGCCATAAATTCTTCGTAAGTTGGAAAATAAAAGGAAGAGGTTTGAACCAACTCGGGCACCATCGGATGATACATTTTTTCCATTCCTTTTTCCACTTCACAGCAAATATTTTCATCATTCTCAACATGCATTTCCTTCACTCCTCTTTCTCTACAATGTTTCTGGTACTTCATGGGCTTCTTCTTTTTGATATTGTCGATCTAAGGCTTTTACAAATGGATAATAAATAACGACACTAGCGGCAACAGCTAAAACTTGCGTCACTGCACCTTGCCATTTTCCCACTAAAAAGCCCGAAAACAGAAAGGGCGTAGCCCATGGTGCTTGAATGTTTGTAAACATTGGCATGAACCCAATTTTCATTGACAGAAAGGCAATCAAGACCGATACAATCGGCGCGACCGCAATCGGAATCAATAATAAAGGGTTAAAAATAACTGGGAGTCCAAAAATCAAGGGTTCATTAATGTTGAAAAATGCTGGAACAAACGAAATTTTCGACATGGCTTTCATTCTAGATGAATGTCCGACGATGGCCATTGCAATAGCCAAGCCAATCGTGCAACCAGCGCCTCCAATTGTGGCAAATTGATCGAGCATTTGGACCGTGCCAAAGTTGCCACTTTGAGCAGTTAATTGTCCTAATTCCGCTAAGCTTTGGTTTTTGTCTGCATTCGCATACAAAATAGGATATAGCATGGAATTGATGACAGTTGGATGAATTCCAAACCACCAGAACAGTCCATTTAAGCCAGCCACAATAATAATTGCAAAAGGGGTTCCGATTAAACCTTGCAGTGGCGCTTGAATCACCGCATAAATTAATTGCGGGAAGGAATCCGCAAACGAAAGCCCAATCCCATTAATCAATAAAGCCACCGCTACCACAAAAATCCCAGGAATCAATGCACTAAAAGCTTGGCTCACCATAGAAGGCACGCTTTCAGGCATTTTGATGACTAATTTTTTCTTAATACAGAAACGAGTCAATTCAACCGAAAGAATTGACATAATAATGGCCGTAATCACCCCTTGCGTTCCTAACCAATCAAACGATAAAACTTTCGTCACAACTTCGCCTGATTCTGTGATCACCGTTTTCGGTAAAACGACTACGTAAGCAACAATTCCTAAAATTAATGAAGTTAAACGATCCATTTCGTAACTTTCCGCCAATTTATAGGACATCGTCCCAGCAAAAATAATTCCCATCATGTTGAAAGTCGCTCGATAAGCTGGTGAAATCATATCCGCCCAACCTGCACCGAAAATTCCAGCCATAAAATTGCCATACCCTGCTACTGGAAAATCTGTAATCAACATAAAAATCGATCCAATAATTGTTAACGGCATAATTGCAAAAAAACCATTTCTTAAGGCTTGAAAATAACGTAAACTTGTAATCCTTGAAATTTTAGGCACTACGGCTTGCTCCACCCAGTTTGTTAACTTATCCATTTCACTTCTCTCCTTAATCCTTTGTGATATCCTCATCATAAAGAAACCGCTTTCTGATGTAAATACAACTAACTGATTCTGTAACTATGTTTCATAATTCATACGCTTAAGGTATACTGAAAGCGAAACAAAGTACCACAGAGAGGTGAACCCATTGAATCTAATCGAATGTTTAGAACAAAAAGAACGCTATACATATAACGAAGGGCTAATTATTGATTTTATTTTATCTCATACTGAACGAGTCCTGCATATGTCGATTTATGAACTAGCAGAAGCCACCAACTCTTCAACTTCCACGATTGTTCGTTTGTGTAAAAAAACAGAAACTAGCGGTTTCAAAGAATTTAAAATCCGCTTGTCCCGCGACTTAGAAATTCACTACCAAGCAATCCGGAATGTTGATGCGAATATGCCTTTTTTAGCGCAAGATTCTGATTTACTAATTGCCAAGAAAATTGCGCAGTTAACGACTGAAACTGTTCAATCCACCCAACAGTTATTAACCGAGGCCATGTTAAATAAAAGCATTGATTTACTTTTAACCGCTGAAAATATTTTAGCAGTGGGGGTCAGTAACTCCTACATTCGCTTAACGGATTTTCAAACAAAGTTATTACGCATTCAGCTATTTATCCATTTAATCCCTTATCAAGCTGAACAATTTTATTTAGCCATCAATGCCACCAAAAATGACGTAGCCATCCTCGTCTCTTACAGTGGTAACACTGCAGAAATCGTAAATGAAGCACGGATTTTTGCAGAAGGAGGCACTCCGATTATTGCCATTACTTCAGACTTGAACAGCCAATTAGCTAAATACGCCACAGTGATTTTGCCCATTCCTAACGTTGAACATGCAGATTTCAAAGTCTCGACCTTTTCCTCTCAACTAGCCATCGAATATATTCTCAATGTCCTTTATTCCTGTATTTTTAGTCGCAATTTCGATAAGAACTACACATCACAAAAAAATACACCT
>NZ_CP187889.1:2707500-2755877 GCF_050558155.1 Enterococcus sp. DIV0294
CCGCCTTCGCCACTGGTGTTCCTCCATATATCTACGCATTTCACCGCTACACATGGAATTCCACTCTCCTCTTCTGCACTCAAGTCTCCCAGTTTCCAATGACCCTCCCCGGTTGAGCCGGGGGCTTTCACATCAGACTTAAGAAACCGCCTGCGCTCGCTTTACGCCCAATAAATCCGGACAACGCTTGCCACCTACGTATTACCGCGGCTGCTGGCACGTAGTTAGCCGTGGCTTTCTGGTTAGATACCGTCAGGGGACGTTCAGTTACTAACGTCCTTGTTCTTCTCTAACAACAGAGTTTTACGATCCGAAAACCTTCTTCACTCACGCGGCGTTGCTCGGTCAGACTTTCGTCCATTGCCGAAGATTCCCTACTGCTGCCTCCCGTAGGAGTCTGGGCCGTGTCTCAGTCCCAGTGTGGCCGATCACCCTCTCAGGTCGGCTATGCATCGTGGCCTTGGTGAGCCATTACCTCACCAACTAGCTAATGCACCGCGGGTCCATCCATCAGCGACACCCGAAAGCGCCTTTCACTCTTATGCCATGCGGCATAAACTGTTATGCGGTATTAGCACCTGTTTCCAAGTGTTATCCCCCTCTGATGGGTAGGTTACCCACGTGTTACTCACCCGTCCGCCACTCCTCTTTCCAATTGAGTGCAAGCACTCGGGAGGAAAGAAGCGTTCGACTTGCATGTATTAGGCACGCCGCCAGCGTTCGTCCTGAGCCAGGATCAAACTCTCATAATAAAAGTTAGAACAATCTTGCGATTGTTAAGCTCAATTTGTTTGCTAGCATATTGCTTGCTTGTTAAAAATGTTTGTTGTCTTGAATTGAATCAAGACGCCCTACACATTTGGTTCGTCTATTCTTTGTTCAGTTTTCAAAGGTCTACGTTACCTCGCAGCAACTTTTATATCATAACAAACTTTCGTTTGAATGTCAAGAACTTTTTTAAAAAAGTTTTTTAAGTTGTTTTGCTCGGTTGTTGTCGTCTGTTGTGACAACTTCTATATCTTATCATTTCGTTTGTTATTTGTCAACAACTTTTTTGTTGTTTTTTCAAACTTTTTTCGAGAGATTTGAAATCAAGAATTGTTATTTAATTATTGATTTCTGAATCGCTCAGCTGTGTGACTCGCCTTGCGACATGTAATAATATACCAAGATTTCAAGCATTGGTCAATCATTATTTTCACTTTTTTTAAACTTTTTTTCAATACCGATTATTATGATTGGTATAGGTGTTTTTGTTCGTTTTTTACCCCCTTTCATCCTTTTTTGACTATAGTTTATTAACTTTTAGCAAAATCTTCTAAATTTATCGTAATATATCAAGGATTTTGTCCTTTTTAGCAATTATTTGTTAAAATATGGAAAAGAGATTTTTTTATATATGGAGGAAATGAACGCTTATGAAAATTTTAGTTGCAGATGATGATAAAGAAATTGTAGAACTATTGAGTATTTATATTCATAATGAAGGATACGAAGTCGTGAAAGCTTATGATGGAAAAGAAGCGTTATCCAAATTGCACACAACACCAGATATTGATTTATTAATCTTGGACATTATGATGCCAATCATGGATGGAATGGAAGTAGTAAAAGAACTTCGAAAAGAATCGCAAATTCCAATTATTATGTTAACAGCAAAAACAACCGATATGGATAAAATCAAAGGCTTAGTTGCTGGTGCAGACGATTATGTCACCAAGCCTTTTAATCCTTTAGAAGTAATGGCTCGGGTAAAGTCTATTTTACGTAGAAGCCAAATGCAATTAACCAAAGAAGAACCCGATGAATTAGAAGTCGGCCCATTAATGATTAATAAGGACTCTCACGAAGTCAAAACAATAGAAGGAAAAGAAATTCAATTAACCGCTCTTGAGTTTGGTATCCTCTATCTATTAGCTAGTCATCCAAATCGTGTGTTTAGTGCGGATGAAATTTTTGAGCGTGTGTGGCAACAAGAAAGTATTGTTTCTGCTAAAACCGTGATGGTTCACGTCAGTCATTTAAGGGATAAGATTGAAGAAGCAACTGGTGGAGAAAAAGTCATTCAAACAGTGTGGGGAGTTGGATATAAGATCGATGCTCGTTAAACCTAAAAAGATTGAAAAACAAAAACGAATTACCTTAACTTCTAAAGAAATCAGCGAGTTATTAGCAGAAGCAATTGTGACAATTGTTTTATTACTACTATTAAATGTCTCAATTATGTTCCTTTTAGGACAACTACTTAGTGAAAACTCGCCCTTAGCTGGTGTCATCTGGGCCACTAAGGATGCGGTCGCTAAAGAATTAAATACTGATTTGTTTTGGAGCTGGAATAAATTTGTCTTACCTATTTTCTTTTTAGTAGATGCAGCTGTTCTCTATTGGCGCTTAATTCGTCGCTACCATCAAATGCAATTGCGTCATATTATCAGTGAGTTACATTACATCGCTGATGGTAATTACAATCACCGCATTCCGTTTGAATTAAGTGGTGATTTAGCAAAAGTCGTGACGAGTATTAACGGTCTGGTGGATAGTACTGTCGCAGCCATTGAAGATGAACGGCGAATTGAAAAATCAAAAGATGAATTAATTACGAATGTCAGTCATGATATTCGGACACCGTTAACTTCTATTATTGGTTATCTGGGATTGATTGAAGATCGTCAATTTCATAGCCAAGAAGATTTACTGAAATATACGCATACCGCTTACGTCAAAGCGAAACAAATGAAATTATTAGTTGATGATCTTTTTGAATATACAAAAGTCCGTCAACCAAGTGTACCGATTCATACGACGACTTTTGATATGGCACAATTAATTGAACAGCTTGCTGCCGATTTTGAATTGGAAGCGAAAAAGATTAATATGCAAATCCAAGTAAAAGCCAATCCAGCTTCTTTAATGATGGAAGGCGATACGGAAAAACTAGTCCGAGTCTTTAACAACCTTCTTTCAAACGCTTTGAAATATGGCAAAGGCGGCCATCATATTGTAATGGAAGTAGACAAAGTCGGCACCGAAGCAATTATCGCTGTTCGCAATGATGGACCAGCTATCCCTAAACATTCTTTAGATCAGTTATTTGACCGCTTCTATCGTGTCGAAGAATCCCGATCACAAGAAACGGGTGGTACTGGTTTAGGTCTGGCTATTGCACAAAGTATTGTTGCTTTACATGGTGGATATATTTATGCGAAGTCTGATCAAAAGTGGACTTCCTTTATTATTCATCTACCCTTACAGCGTACCAACAAGAAATCAGAGAGTTAATTGACATCCCTGAACTTTTTCGGTATTCTATAGAAAAGAGAAAACTAAGAGAAAAAGTATTTATGGCACTGAATTCCAGAGAGTTTGCGGGGGTGCGAGCAAACATTCATCTATAAAGAAGTCCGTCTCTTCCAGGTGTCCAGCGAAATAAGTTGGAACGGTCTGCAGCCGTTATCTGCAAATCAAGGGCAGTAACATTACTGAACTTGGGTGGTACCGCGAGATTTCCAGTCATTTCGTCCCAAGAATATTTATTTTTGGGGTGAGATGGCTTTTTTGTTGTTTTCTACAACAGTTATTATTGATTATGTACTAATTTTAAGGAGGAAAAAATATGTTAGATGTAAAAATGATGCGTCAAAATTTTGACGAAGTAAAAGCAAAGCTACAAACCCGTGGCGTGAAAGAAGAAATCTTAGTGGAATTTCTGCGTTTAGATGAAAGTCGCCGTGATTTATTAGTCAAAGTCGAAGAAATGAAAAAATACCGGAATGATGTGTCTGCTGAAATTGCTCAATTAAAACGGAACAAAGAAGATGCAACGGCCAAAATCGCGGAAATGAAAGAAGTCGGCGGCAATATTAAAGCATTAGATGCAGAAATTAACGCTATTGACGAAGAGCTACGTGGGATCACAACTACTTTACCGAATTTGCCAGATGATTCTGTGCCTGTTGGTGCTGGTGAAGAAGAAAATGTAGAAGTACGTCGTTGGAGTGAACCAAGAACTTTTGCTTTTGAACCAAAACCACACTGGGAAGTCGCTGAAAACTTAGGCATTCTAGATTTTGAACGTGGTGCCAAAGTAGCTGGTAGCCGTTTTGTTTATTACAAAGGCTTAGGTGCTCGCTTAGAACGTGCGTTATACAACTTCATGTTAGATTTACATGTTTATGAACATGGCTATACAGAAATGATTACGCCTTATATCGTTAATGACACCGCCATGTTCGGGACTGGCCAATTTCCTAAGTTTAAAGAAGATGTCTTCCAATTACAAGATACGGATTTAACGTTAATCCCAACGGCGGAAGTCCCTCTAACCAATTACTACAACAATGAAATTTTAGATGGCAAGGATTTACCAATTTACTTTACGGCCTTGAGCCCTTCTTTCCGTTCTGAAGCTGGTAGCGCTGGTCGTGACACACGTGGGTTAATTCGTTTACACCAATTTAATAAAGTCGAAATGGTTAAATTTAGTGATGCAGAGCATTCTTATGAGGAATTAGAAAAAATGACGAATAATGCCGAAGAAATTCTGCAAAAACTGGGATTACCTTACCGTGTCATGGCTCTTTCAACAGGTGACATGGGCTTCTCAGCTGCGAAAACTTATGACTTGGAAGTTTGGATTCCCGCTCAAGAGACATACCGTGAAATCAGTTCATGCTCAAACTGTGAAGATTTCCAAGCGCGCCGTGCGATGATTCGTTACCGTGATGAAAATGATAAAGTCCAATATGCGCATACACTCAATGGTTCTGGTT
Source organism: Enterococcus sp. DIV0294 (assembly GCF_050558155.1). NCBI lineage: Bacteria > Bacillati > Bacillota > Bacilli > Lactobacillales > Enterococcaceae > Enterococcus > Enterococcus sp. DIV0294. The sequence continues at coordinate 2,712,270 of NZ_CP187889.1, forward strand.
TAGCCGTAGGACGGACAGTCGCTGCTATTTTAGAAAACTACCAAAACGAAGATGGCTCTGTAACTGTACCAGAAGTCCTAGTTCCTTACATGGGTAACCTAACAGTTATTAAATAAAGGGATGATGAAGGTCGTTGTCTGATATCAGATAACGGCTTTTATTCTATAGGAAAAGGAGCCTGTAACAAAAATCACTTTGGATTTTTGTTACAGGCTTAAAAATTGATAAACGGTGGAAACAGAAGCAACTTCTTCATTCTACAGAAAAAGAGGCAGACGTCGAAATGACGTCTGCCTCTTTAAATTTTAAAAAAATCAGCTTTTATTTTATTGAACAGAATAGTTTGGTGCTTCTTTTGTGATTTGAACGTCATGTGGATGTGATTCTTTCAATCCGTTACCACTCATTTGAACAAATTGTGCTTCTTCACGCAACGCTTTCAGGTCTGCTGCACCGACGTAACCCATCCCTGATTTCAAGCCACCGATTAATTGGAAGACAATATCAGAAACGCTTCCTTTGTAAGCAACACGTCCTTCGATTCCTTCTGGCACTAATTTGTTTGCTTCATTGACACTTCCTTGGAAGTAACGATCACTTGATCCTTTTTCCATTGCGCCTAATGAACCCATGCCACGGTAAGTTTTGAAACGACGGCCTTGATAAATTTCAAATTCGCCTGGAGATTCATCTGTACCTGCTAACATACTTCCTAGCATTACAGCATGGCCACCAGCAGCTAAGGCTTTCACGATATCACCAGAATATTTAATACCGCCATCAGCGATAATTGCTTTACCATATTCTCTAGCTACAGAAGCAGCATCATAAATCGCTGTTAATTGAGGAACACCAACACCAGCAACGACACGTGTTGTACAAATTGAACCAGGTCCAATACCAACTTTGACAACGTCAACGCCGACATCATACAATGCTTTGGTTGCTTCAGCAGTGGCAACATTACCAGCAATTAATGTTGCTTCAGGGAACGTTTCACGAATTTCTTTAATTTTGCGAATAACGCCGGCACTATGGCCATGTGCAGTATCGATAACAATCGCATCGGCACCTGCTTCTAATAATGCTTCCGCACGTTCGAACGTATCACTAGTAACACCGACTGCTGCCGCCACAAGTAAACGACCGTGTTCGTCTTTGGCAGCATTTGGGAATTCAATCACTTTTTCAATGTCTTTAATTGTAATTAAGCCACTTAAGCGACCTGCTTCATCAACGATTGGTAATTTTTCGATTTTATGTTTTTGTAAGATTTTTTCTGCATCTTTTAAAGATGTGCCAACTGGCGCAGTGACTAAATGATCTTTTGTCATGACTTCTTCGATTTTGATTTGGTAGTCGGTTACAAAACGCATATCACGGTTTGTAATAATTCCGACTAATTTACGGTTTTCCATTGTTTCTACAATTGGCACACCGCTAATACGGTAACGACTCATTAATTCTTCTGCATCCGCTACTAAGTTTGTTGGTGTTAGAAAGAATGGATCAATGATAACGCCGCTTTCAGAACGTTTGACTTTACGTACTTCGTCTGCTTGTTGGGCGACAGTCATATTTTTATGTACGACACCTAGTCCACCTTGACGAGCCATCGCAATTGCCATATTACTATCTGTAACAGTATCCATACTGGCACTCATCAATGGAATATTTAACTTGATATTTTTAGCTAATTGTACACTCATGTCTACATCATTTGGTAAGACATGGCTTTCTGCAGGGATTAATAGCACATCATCAAATGTAAGACCTTTTTTCGCAAATTTTGTTTCCCAATTTGACATTTTTTTGTCCACTCCTCGACTTAATTTTATATATGAAAATAACAGATAATACTAAGGAAGTCAACTAGATTTGTTTAAATAATCAATGAGGAATAAAGGACAAAACGCCGAAATCGGTTTGTCCTTTATTCAACTCTTCCTAATTAAGGTCCTACTTTCATCGTTGTTCTTTTATCTTGTGTTTCTTTTTTTGTTGTAAAAATCGGCTAAATCCAAAACCGCCGACAGAAAGCAAGGTAATCATTGTCCCTATTTTTTGCACTTTTGTTCTTTGGTAACGGATGTCGACATGTCCTGTACCAGATAAAGAAAGAGCGGCTAAACCTCCTTGATTGGTTAGGCTCATTTTTTTAGCGCCCGTTTGGTTTTTCATTTGAATCGTGGCTTGATAGCCTAAGTAATAAATAAAAGGAACGGTCACCTTCGCTGATTGCTTCACCACTTGGTAGTCAAATGAAATTTTCCCATAAGGCATTCTAACATTTGTAATGGTTACTTGTTCTGCCGAATAATCAAGTTGTCGTTTTTTCTGTTTCAATAATTCCTGATAATTGATTTCATCTGGCAAATATTCATGGCCCGCACCGATATAAAAAGGCGCTGGCTGCTCATACTCAGCTTTTGTTAACAGGCGGCCTTGTTGTGACTGAATACTTTGATATTGATAAATGCCCAAATTGCTGACGGCAAGGAAAACCAACAAAGCCATGGTCCAAGATTTACGGAAAACGCCCCATTCGTCTTGTGCAATGAAAAAAGCGAGCATTACAGAAAGAATCCCTAAAAACCGCCAAGGAAACTGAATCGTATTTAAAGGCGTGTGGTTCAGCAAGTGCCAAGGAAAAAGCGTGGTAACCATCAATAAGAGTACCAGCGTCAAACCAATAAACCGTTTGTCCTGAATTTTTTTGCTGGCAAGCGAAACCACTGCTACAACAAGCCCCACAAACAAAAGGGTTCCTAGATTCGCTGTTTTCGCGTGAAAAACACTGCTCTTTAAACTATTAATGAAAAGAGAAACAATGGGATAACTTCTTTCGGAAATATAAGTGAGTGGATTGGATGTAACTTTAAACACTTGATTTTTCATTTGTTCAGCAACTGGTAAAAGATAAAAGGCCAGCCAAAGCAATGTCAGACCTGCAGCCTTCGCTAATGCCCACAGGACCTCCTTTTTAAAAAACTGCTGCCAATAAAACAGAATGTATAACCCAATCCAAATAGAAACCATTTCAATAGAAATAAAGTGAGCCAACCCAATCCCAGTCATCGCCAGCGTTAACAACGGCCAACATTTCGTGGTTCCCTTTCGTAATAAAAACAGGCTCGCTAAGACCAACGGAAAAAAACTTAGCGCCAAAAATTCTCCTAACGCTTGGCGATTAAACAAGTCTTGCATGCGATAAATAGATAAGCCATACAAAATGGCAAAGAGATAGCTTCTTTTTTTAGAGAGCGCCATTAATCGGCCTGCATAATAAGTAAGACTAAATGTTGCCAAGTTTACTGCAAACACAAAAATCGCCATACTAGCGACAAAGGAAAAACCCAGAACAAGCAAAAGCGCAGGTAAATAAAGATACGCATCTGGATAAAACAAACTAGAGGCATAGCCATAGCCTCCCAAGAAAAAATAATTGATTTTAGGAAACCAGTCGTTGTTTTTAATTGCTAATGCGAGACCTTCCACCCGATTTTGATGAAAGCGAAAATCACTTGCTCGTAAAAAATTCTCTTGAAAATAGACAAAATAGAGAGAAAGTCCACTTAATAAGAGAAAACTAATAAAAATGAGTAGCCGCTCGTGTTGACGGCACCAAGACTTCACTTGTTGTCCCATAAGAGGCTCCTTTCTTTAGCAAACTTCTGAAAACAGAAGCCTGGGACACTAGTTTTTTCGACTAATCCCCCAGGCTTTAACTGTTAAAACGCTCTATTGAGAGAGCGACTTTGCTTGTTGCAGTTTCTGCGTCAGCCGAGCGCATTCACAATTGAGCGCGCGCCGTTTATTGACGTGTCATGAAACTACCTTGAATATTGTATTTTTTCTTGAAGAAATAGCGTGCTACAAAGGCTAACGCACCGATTACTAAAGCAATCATCGGATCTAAAATGGGATTGATCACTGGTGGCAGCATCGCTGAACCAGCGAAAACTGCAATCCACAAGAACATTCCGCCAAATAGAATGGCAGTCGTTTTTAACCAACCAGGACGTTTGCTTTTGTCGCCACCTTGACGATCAAAACGGTAAACATATTTGTGCATTAGATAGAAAACATAACCCCCAGCCATCGCACCTAAGATATATGTGGTTAATCCGAGAGGTTGTGCGGTTCCTTTTGAAAATAGAGACATCGCCGCTAACATGATTGTTAATAAACCAAGTAATAGTAAGGTATTGTCGAGCCAAATCATCCAGCCCGCTGGTTCTTTGACTTCTGCTGGTTTATTTAAAATTGCTTCCGTCCGTTCTGAAACAGTGCCAAATAACTGACGGGCTGTTTTGCCTGTTTTTTGACCGGCTACTAATTCTGGTAAAATACCGTGTAGAGCCAATGCTAGCTCTTCTTCAGATAAATTAGCCGCTTTTAATGATTTTTTTAAGTCAAAAATGTATTGTTCATTTCTTTTAGTCAAATTCTGTTCTAATTGACGATTCTCAGCCACGATTGCTCGTAATGCTTCTGCTTCCATAGTTGTATCCTCCTCACCCTCATGTAGAGGGAACCTCTTTCTAAACGGCTGAATGGCCTTAAATATGTGGGCTTAGCCCAAAACAAATTGCTTGTTGGACACATTTTTTTAAACGTTAAAACGGAACAACATAACATCGCCATCTTGAACGATGTAGTCTTTTCCTTCTAAACGAACACGGCCCGCTTCTTTGGCAGCTTGCATATTGCCATATTTATCTAGGTCTTCATAAGAAACTGTTTCCGCACGAATGAAGCCTCGTTCAAAGTCACTGTGGATAATCCCAGCTGCTTGAGGTGCCTTGATTCCCTTACGGAACGTCCACGCACGAACTTCTTGTTCACCAGCTGTAAAGTAGGTAGCTAAGCCTAACAAATCGTACGCCGCACGAATCAATTGATCTAAGCCAGATTGTTCAATGCCCATTGCTTCTAAAAATTCAGCCTTGTCTTCTTCAGAATCCAATTCAGCAATTTCTTCTTCTGCTCGCGCACTAACTACGATTACTTCCGCATTTTCACTGGTTGCAAAATTACGAACTTGTTGTACATACTCATTGTTGTCTGGATCTGCCACTTCATCTTCTGAAACATTTGCTACATAAAGGACCGGCTTTGTGGTTAATAAGAAAAGAGATTTAACAATTTTCTCTTCTTCTGGCGTAAATTCAATCGTACGAGCAGATAAACCTTCTTCTAAAACTGGTTTAATTTTGTCTAAAACAGCTAATTCTTCCACCGCTTCTTTATCTTTTGCTTTCGCCATTTTAGCCACGCGAGTATAGCGCTTATTGATTGAATCTAAATCTGCTAAAATTAGCTCTAAATTAATTGTATCAATGTCTGCTAAAGGATCAACGAAATCCGCATCCCGATTTTGTTCACGCATGATATTTTCGTCATCAAAACAACGAACCACGTGACAGATTGCATCTACTTGACGAATGTGACTTAAAAACTGATTTCCCAGCCCTTCTCCTTTGCTGGCACCTTTAACAATTCCGGCGATGTCTGTAAATTCAAACGTTGTGGGAACTGTTTTTTTCGGTTTTACTAGTTCTGTCAAGCGTTGTAAACGGGCATCTGGTACTTCAACCATGCCGACGTTCGGATCAATCGTTGCAAAGGGATAATTTGCAGCTTCTGCTCCTGCTTTTGTAATTGCGTTAAATAGGGTCGATTTACCAACGTTTGGTAAGCCGACAATTCCAGCTGTTAGTGCCATTTGTTTTCCACTCTTTCTCTCAGTCTATTCTCTTTTCTATTAGAGGCATCAAAGCATTAGTCTGCTTTTTTCTCGATTACTTTTTTTAATTTTTTAGTAAAATCACGACGCGGCATCATGACAATATGCCCGCAATTCGTGCACTTGATTTTGATATCAGCGCCCATGCGAATGATTTGCCAACGATTTGCTTGGCAAGCATGCGGCTTTTTCATTTCGACAATATCGCCTAAATCATACATGTTCCAAGCCTTCTTTCTTCTCTTACTTATATAAAAATACCATGATTACAATACCATTTTTTAACGAAACTAGCAAAAGGATTTGTGACTTTCTGTCTTACTTTCTCACTTTGTTTTTTATTCCTCGTCAAAATGAATATCTAAAATATCTAAAATTCTAGCCAAATCCGAAGAGGACAAGTACTCAATTTCAATTTTTCCTTTGCCTTCTTTTTCTTGAATCGCTACGGTTGTCCCAAATTTATCCATTAAGCGGTCTTCACTTTCACGAATATAAATGGGTTTTTCCTTGATGGCTTTTTTCGCTTTTTTGCCCTTTTTGCCTTGTGTTTCGTTTAATTCAGCGACAAGTTGTTCTAATTGTCGAACCGTTAAATTGTCTTTAATACAACGATTAGCTAATGGCAATAGCTGTTCTTTGTTCTTCAAGCCTAATAACGTCCGTGCTTGACCCATTGACATGCTTTGTTTTTGAACCATTGCTTTGACCGCATCTGGTAAGGTTAGCAACCGTAAATAATTGGCAATATACGGGCGACTTTTGCCCAAACGTTCTGCGACTTCCGCTTGTGTTAATTTCAAATTTTTCATTAGCATTTCATAGGCTTCTGCTTCTTCTAGCGGATTTAAATCTTCCCTTTGTAAGTTTTCCAAAACAGCAACTTGCATCATGGATTCTTCATCAAATTCGCGAATAATTGCGGGAATTTTTTCTTTGCCGGCTAATTTAGAAGCCCGGAACCGACGCTCACCTGCAATAATTTCATAGCCTTTAACTGCCGATTTACGAACAATAATCGGTTGAAACACACCGGAATGTAGAATCGAGTTTGCAAGTTCTTGTAAAGAGGTTTCATCAAATGTTTTCCGCGGTTGGTAAGGATTGGGACGAAGTTCGTTTAATAGAATTTCTGTCACTTGTTCGTTCTTAACGTCGACATCTTCTAGCTTTGCGATATCTTGAAACAAGGCATCGATGCCTCTGCCTAAACCTTTGCCTTTATTCATTCTCCAACACTTCCTTTGCTAGTGCTTGATACACTTCGGCACCTTTTGAGCGAATATCATAGTCAATGATTGGTAAACCATGACTTGGTGCTTCGGATAAACGGACATTTCTTGGAATAATCGTGTCATAGACTTTTTCACGGAAATATTTACGGACTTCTTCAACGACTTCGGCACCTAAATTGGTCCGAGCATCGTACATGGTTAACAAGACCCCTTCAATTTTCAATTCAGGGTTAAAATGTTTTTGAACCAAGCGAATCGTATTTAGCAATTGACTCAAGCCTTCTAATGCGTAATATTCACATTGAACAGGAATTAGAATCGAATCACTTGCTGTAAAAGCATTGATTGTTAAATGCCCTAGAGAAGGCGGGCAATCAATTAAAACGAAATCATACATGTCTCTTACTTCATCAATTGCTAATTTCAAGCGCGATTCTCGAGCCATCATTGAAGTTAATTCAATTTCAGCGCCTGCTAATTGAATAGTTGCAGGGACAATATCTAAATTTTCACGGCTGGTATGTTGAACCACGCTAGTGATTGGTTCTTCATTTACAAGGACATCATACACATCGTGTGCGACATCTGGTTTAGGGACACCCATGCCACTGGTAGCATTTCCTTGTGCATCAATGTCGATCAGTAAGACTTTTTTGCCTAAGTTTGCTAAACATGCGCCTAAATTTACAGTGGTCGTTGTTTTACCAACGCCGCCTTTTTGGTTCGCTACAGAAATAATTCGTGTCATGTGTGTGCCTCCATCTTATTTAATCGGTTGTTTATTTGGTAATCCAGGTTTTCTGGGATATTTTTTAGGGGTTTCTTTTTTCTTTTGAATCACGACAATGTGGCGTTCGTCTGCCGTAATCGGCAAAGTAAAACCAACTTCTTTCTGAAATTGACCGCCTAATGTAGCGATTGCAGGTTTTGCTTCATTAATTTCTTCTTCACTTTTCGATGCTTTTAAGGCTAAAAAATAGCCTTCTTTTTTAACTAAGGGTAAACACAGTTCACTTAAAACATTTAATCGTGCAACTGCTCGCGCTGTAACGTAATCAAACGCGCCACGAAATTCTGCTTTTTGACCAAATGTTTCTGCACGATCATGATACAAAGAAACATTAGCCAAACCTAGTTGATTCACCAACTCTGTTAGGAAAGTAATTCGTTTATTTAAAGAGTCAACAATTGTGACATTTAATGAAGGAAAAACAATTTTCAAAGGAATACTTGGAAATCCTGCGCCTGCGCCAACATCACAAATGGCTTTATCGCTGGCAAAGTCTTCAAAGAATGCCAACGAAACAGAATCATAGAAATGTTTCAAATAAACTTCTTTTTCTTCTGTAATGGCTGTTAAATTCATTTTTTCATTCCATTCTACTAATAAATGGAAATATTGGTCAAATTGTGTCATCTGTTGGTCTGTCAATTCAATGCCTTTTGCGGCTAATAGTTGTCTAAATTCTTCGGGTAGCATAAAGACTCCTTCCTTTTTTGTGAAACAGAAAAATGTTTCACAATCATCTTTTCCTACTTTAACGCAAATAGCAATTTCTTGCAATGCTTTTCGGAAGATTTTTGCCTGAATGATAAAAGAAAAACCCGCCTTTTTATGTAGTAAAAAGTCTCTAGCCACGGGCCAAAATGTTCAATTGGCGGCAACGAGAACCGCCTTTCTCTAAGAGTAAAACAAGCCAATGTTTCATGTGAAACATTGGCTTGTTTTACTTACTATAATCATCGCACTTTATTTGTCGTTCTCTGCGGTAGTCGTATTCTTGGATACGGGGACTTAACCAACCTTTTTTGGCTGTTTTTCGTAATTGATGATCAAATCTCCCTGGTGGTGAACTATCTAGTAATTCATGGGTACGATTATTCCGATTTGCATAATTAAACGATTCACCATTCAAGACTTTTTCCTGGTATTCATTGTTTTTGGCCGCTTGATAATAAGCTGGATTACTAATTAATCTGCCTCGCCAGTCTTCAACTAACACATCCCACTGGGTTACAAAGGTCCCTTCTTCATTCAAAATAAACTCACTGTGAAAATTAGGCGTCAATCGTTTCTTATTAATTAAAGAATAAGATGCCCCCTCAGGGTATTTGTTGTGCAAACGAGCAGAGCTTTTTTTCAGCTTCCGCCCGCCCATCCCTTGCGGCTTGGCCGTAAAAACATAGCGTTTTAATGCCTGTTCATCGGTGTCCCCTTCTTGTTTAAAAAAATCGCGGATATACGTGATATTTTGACGATCAATATACATTCTTAATTGATGTATCTTTTTCGCTTTCTCTTGATTAAAGCTCCCAAGAAGACCTAACGGATAGGCTTTTTGAACTGTTTTTGCCAACAAATCCCAAAACGTCGCATGCGGTGCAACCGTCTTCGAGAAACGATAAGGTCCTACTAATTGCAACATGCCATGCTGATCCAACACTGCACCTAATTGCCATAACAGTAACGAGAGCTTTTCTTGCGGACGATAAGCCGAAAAGCGAAATAATCGCTCATACGCTGAAGAGCCCACTTCTTCCACTTCAGAAAACAGTTCCGCGACTGCTGTTTTCGCTTGCTCAAGTGGCAAGAAACGCGTGTCTTTTATGGCGCTTTCCACTAATCCATAAACAGCTTGGCGGTCCCAGCCAGCGTCAATCGCCGCCTCTACACCAGCGCTCATTGCTTGTTGTAATTCTTGCCAACGTCCCATCTTCTCGCCGCCTTTTTCTATATACTTCTTCTATAATGATAATCCTTTCCCCGCAAAATGCCAACTGCTTTAACGCAAAAAAACAACCCGCCCTTTGGGGAAGGGCGGGCGGAGGAGTTAAAAAATGAAAAAGTGTTTTGTTAGGGTTTTGTTTATCGGGTATGTTTAAATAATAGCCGTTAAATGTGAAGAAACTATGGTAAAAATGCGCCTTCTTTTCAACAAAATTTTGAAAAAGTCTCTTCAGAAATTAAGATTTTTTTGCGAAGTTGCCCACTGGCTAATCCCATTCAATATATTATATATTTAATATCCATAAAATCACAAAAGAAATATACACAATAATAAATATTTATTCAACGGTTAATAAAACAACCAAAAAAGCGAGTGATTTACACTCGCTTTTTCAACTAAATTAAATGATTTTCTCTTAAAATATCACCAATATACGTATCCTCAAATTTCTTCACAAAGTGTTCAACCATTTTGCGTTCTACGAACGGCATATCCATTTCTGTTAATTTTTTCTTGTCAGATAAATAATAAACAGAGTTTGCTAAGACGCGCAAGTCGTATGCAGAAGCAAACACTTCTGGTACTCCGCGTTCAACCTTTAGCAATTGATAAACAGCTTCCATCGCTGTCCGTACAGAATACTCTGTTGTAAACACCGTATCTCGTTCAGTATCTGCGAAGTTCCCAATGAAAGCAAGGTTTTTAGAGCCGTTTGGTACAACTAATGGTCGATCGCCTGGTTCTCTTAACATAAAGTAAGAAGTGATAAACGGCATATACACCGGAATAGTGGTAGCCGATTCTTCTGAAATACGTTCAATTTCCCCTTCTGGGACCCCTAAATGATAAAGTAACTCTTGCGTAATTTCTTGGCCTGTACATTGTTCGATTGGTTTTTTAATATAATTTCCTGGTTTATTAGAAAGCAATCCATATACCCAAGTTATAGATTGTTGATCATTTTGTTCTTTAAAATGAGGTTGTCTATGCATAGCGAAACTCATCATCCAATTAGAGTCTTTGATAGTAATAATACCACCTGTGACAATTTTTCCTGTCCGTAATTTACGATGTGTTAACCGAGAAAGATACGGTTCAATATCGAAATTTTCCCACGTAATCGTTGCTGAGACAAACCAACTTTCATCTGGTAAATTTTCACAGAAAACTTCTGGGTGTCCAAATTCTGAGGATTGTTTTGCTAAGTTTTTCCAGAGATTCCAACTTCCCCCTAGTTCATGAGTAATTGGTGCTGGTGTATGATGATCTCCTTGCGTCGAACTTTCAGTAATTGAGCCATTCGTTACGAAGACTAAATCATTTTCAGTTAAAGGAATTTCTTTGGTTTTGCCCGCTTGTGTCAGCAATAATCGCCGAGCAACTTTAGTAGCTCCTTTGATGTCGACTTGGATATCATTGATCGTTGTTTCATATTGAAAGTCTACCCCTTGATTGGTTAAAAAGCTTAGTAATGGTTTCACTAACGATTCGTATTGATTGTATTTGGTAAACTTCAAGGCTGTAAAGTCAGGCAAACCTTTGATGTGGTGGATAAAGCGCATGATGTAGCGGCGCATTTCAATGGCAGAGTGCCATTTTTCAAAAGCAAACATTGAACACCAATAGATCCAAAAGTTGGATTCAAAAAATTCTTCACCGAAAACATCTTCAATTTTTTTGCCAATTAATTGATCTTCAGAAGTCATAAATAAATCAACGATTTCTTTTTGTGCTTTTTTGGATAAAGTAAATTGTCCATCATCTGGGACACGTTCGCCACGGTTATGAATAATGCGGCAATTTGAAGAATTCGGATCATCTAAATCTAAACGGTAAAACTCATCTAGGACAGAGGCATCTTCTACTTCTAATGATGGTACCGAACGAAATAGATCCCACAAACACTCGAAATGGTTTTCCATTTCGCGTCCGCCGCGAGTGACAAAGCCATCATGGAGAATAAATTTACCATCTAAAGAACCGCCAGACAGCGTGAGTTCTTCAAAAATGTGAATATTTTCGCCCTTCATTTGACCGTCACGAATTAAGAAAACAGCCGTTGCTAAACCTGCTAGGCCACCACCAACGATGTAGGCACTCTTGTCATCTACACCTTTTGGTTTTCTTGGTCGAGCAAATGCTTCATAATTTCCATTTGTGTATCTCATTCTCGTTTCCTCCTATCATTTGATACCCTCATCATACTGCTACCAAAAAAAATACCCAAAAGATAACCCTTTTTTTTAAGAAATTCTTTGACAAATAAAGGAAATTGTCTAATTTTTAAGCAAGTGAATAATCGTAGATGTTTCATGTGAAACAAAAAAAGAACGAGAAGAAAAATGGCCGCTTTTTCTTCTCGTTCTTTTTATGCTAATTCGTTTACCGTTTCTACTCCAAAAACAGCAACCCAATCTTCCTGAAAATCAGTTACTGCTTTTTGAATGGCGGGCATTGCCAAGCCTTGTGTCACGAGTTCTGGTGCGATAGTGACCGCTTGCGCCCCCATTTGACAGGCTTGATTAATTTGTGCCACGTTTTTAAAACTAGCAGCTAAGATCTTACTCTTTGCGTTCGTCCGTTTAATTTCTGCAGCTAAATGCTCAATAACCTTTTGAGAATCAATTGTTAAATTCTCCATCCTATTATAATACGGTGCTAAATAATCTGCACCTGCCGCAATCGCTAGGTAGCCTTGAAATTCTGTATAAATAGCGGTTGCTGTTATCCGATAATTTGCCTGCTTTAGTTGTTTGATGGCTGCCAAGCCTGCTTCATTGACTGGGATTTTAATGAATGTTTCTTGGCCTAATTGTTGTACAATGGTTTGGGCATCTTCTAGCATCTCTTCTGTCGTTTGACCGACCACTTGGACGTGCAAACTCGCTTGTCCAATCGTTTTTTTGATTTCTTTCATCTGCGCAAAGAAGTCAATTTTTCCTGCTTGTTTAACAATACTGGGATTAGACGTTACGCCTGCCAGTGGTAAAATTTTCTGATACTTTCGAATAGCCTCAAGATTAATTGTATCTAGCATAAATTCCATCTTTTACGTTCCTCCCTTAAACGATAATTATAGAATAGTGATTGTTGTACCAACAGTTATTTCAGGAATAGCTTTTTCTTCAACATATAATGTACCTGGTAATTCAGGTGTTGTTGCGCCATCAAATTTAATAGTAATGTGACCCAATGTGTCTAAATTAGTTAATACTACCTCGCCTACAGCGGTAATCTGGTAAGTTTGTTCATCAATCACTAACGTTTGCTTGTCCGTAATCGCTTCTGTGACTGGCTGAACCTCAATGTTATAACAATAATCTGCTAAAGCATCTGGTGCATCTTTTCCAAATAAGATGACCATTTTTTCTTCTTTAAATAATTCGGCTTCTGGTCCAATAGACTGAACCTTTGTTGTAAATACTGACATTTCCCATCCTCCAAAAAAATTTTTTAACTATACAATCCAAAACTTGCTAACCAAGCAACTAGTACTCGAGGGACACCATTTAAGAAACGAGAATATAAAACAGAAGGAACCCCGACTTCAACGGTTTCAGCTTCAGCTTCTTCCAAGCCTAAACCCACGGGAATAAAGTCGCACGCGTTTTGTGTATTAATAGCAAACAATGCTGGTAGAGCTAGTTGTGGCGGAATGTTGCCTTTCCCAATTTCCACACCAATTAACGTACCAATTACTTGGCTGATTACTGCTCCAGGACCTAATAAAGGAGAAAGAAACGGCAGAGAACAAATAAAACCAATAATTGTTAACCCCACAATGTTTCCTGCCAATGGCGCCATGATATTGGCAAAAAATTCACCAATTCCTGAACCTTGAATCACACCAATTAATAAAGAAACAAATGCCATAAACGGAATCACTGTGTTGATCATCGTTTGTACGCCTTCACGGGCTGATTGGTTGAATGTCGCTACAACTTTTCCTGCACCCATACCAATTTTCGCAACAAAACTTTGTTGTTCCGCTTTTTGTTCAGTAATTTTTTTACTTGTATCATATTTAAATTCTGTTTTTTTCGAGGTGGGCTTTTCTGTAGCAGCAGCAGCTTCTTCTGATGTCAATGTAATCTGTTTCGGGCCTACAGCGGAAACATAAATTGTCTCATTAATGTATTGTGCTAAGGGACCACTTTTGCCAGTTGGAACAACGTTAATAGTAGGAATTCCTTTTTTAGGATAAATTCCGCAACGAAGAGTGCCTCCACAATCAATAATGGCTAATGCGATTTCATCATCTGGAATCGATGTCTTAAAACCATTGACCGCTTCCATTCCTGTCAATTCTACGATTTTATCAACAATTGCGGGTTTCTCGCCGCCACCTGTAATGTAAATAAATTTATGTTTTTCTTCTGTCGGTGTAATCACTAAGGGCCCACCATAACCGCCATTTCCTTTAACTACCTTAATACTATTGTACGTCATCTCACCTTGCTCCTTTCTAATCCACAGCAATCTCTACTGTTTTACTAAGGGTAATTCCTTGTTGTTTGCAAACATAGGCGGTAGTGAAATCGGTAACCCAACCGCCAATAAAATTCATTAATATCCCTACAAACATATAGCGAATCGCTAGGTCCATCGAATTTAGTCCTAACGTATCAATCCCTTGCGCAATCCCTAACCAAACGAACAATTCACCAGGATTAATATGAGGGAAAACTCCATTACTGGTATGACAAAATTGCGCTTGTGCAGCATAATAGCTAGGTTTATAGTATTCTGGTAAAAATCGAGCCATCGTAAAGGACATTGGATTGCCTAACATAAAAGCGGATAAAAAAGGCAGAACTAAATATCGCGTAACAGGATTTTTGGCAGAAAGTTTGGCTACCTTGGTTACTCTTTCTTCTCCTAGAAAAGCAATTAAAGTATTCATAGCTACCATTAACATCAAAACAACAGGTACGATGCCTGTCATCCAAGAAATAAATGTTTCTGCTCCTGTTTGGAAAAGGTGCATAAATCCTTCCGCAAATTTTGTAATATAAGACATTACTCGACACTTCCTTTCAATTTTGTTTGTACTTTATTTTTCCATAATTGCCATTGAATTTTGGCTCCATTAAGCGGCGTTAATGGTTGTGTTTCTTGATAATTGCCAAGCTCAACACGTAAGTAAATTTCTCGTGCATTTTCCATCGCTTGTTGGGTTAATTTATTTTCCTTTTGTACGAGCGGATGGTAATGATCCATATAATGAATATCCTCGTTCACGTACTGAGGTAAGGAATGGAATTTAGCTAGAACAGTGACACCTTGCATCTTTCTAGCGGCTAAGATTTTCCCTTGTGAATCCACAGCAAACAAGATAATCGTGCCTGCTTTTAACTTCCCTGCACGTCGACCAATCGCGACTTTTCCTAATTGTCGCAATTCTTGGTAGTTTTGATTAAAGTGTTTAATCTGTTTCATTCCCATAGCTATCTGAACGAAGTAAGCTGTTAAAAAAAGCGCCCCGAATACGTAGATAAAACTCATATGATAATCCCCTTCCTTTGCATCCACTCTTTAACTGCTAAAACATCTCGTTGCTTCCGTAACTCATTACGTAAACGTTCGTCTCCTGCGATTGTAAACAAGCGGTCATATAGTTGTAGTAACTCTGCTTCAACAGTGGCCGTCAGCTCTTCTGGAATACCCAACAGCAAAATAACATCAACTTTACCTTCTGGTGTAACCAGTGATTCTTCAAAAACCCCAATCGATAAAATAATCGTTGGTAAGGCTTGATTAATTGTATGGGGAAAGGCAATCCCCGATTCAAAAATAGTTGTTTGTTGATCTTCTCTAGTAAAAATTCGTTCGATAAATTGAGGATCTACTAATTTTTCTGCTTCTAAATCAGCAACCATTTTCTGGATATTCGCTCGGTAACCTTGAGTATTCTCTAATAATTGATAGGTCATATGAATATTTTGAGATTCCACGGAACGAATTTCTTTTGCTCTCTGCCACTCATTTCTGAGCCAAGTATCGTTAAATAAATTAGTTAAATGGATCATCGGTGTTTGTGGTCGAATATTTTTTAAGGGAATGGTTGTAAAAATAGCAAAATATTGATTCAATTCTCTTCTCTCTGCCTCTTCTTCAGAAAAATGGGCAATCTGGACGTCTGGACCCAAAACTTTTTCCAATTGCCGCTGAATGATCAAGGCCGTTCCATGACCTGTACTGCAGATTACAGCGATTTCTTTTTTGGCTCCCGCTTCATAGTTCCCTCTCAATGCTAGCTCAAAATACAAAGCGAGATACCCAAATTCAACCGTCGGCACACAACGATTTAACAAACGGCCCAATTCTTGCAAGCCAATCTTGGCTAATTCATAGGCCAAAGGATATTGTCGTTCAATTTCTCCGTAAAATAAATCGTGACACTCCACATGAAAAACGAGTCGATTCATCACGTTTCTTAAATGATCTTTCATTTCTGAAAACAAGAAGTCCTCATCAAATTCAACAACAACTGAATGATGAATTTTTTTCATCATTTTTTGAAAATAGTCAGCTAAGAGTCCTTCATCAGCCAATAAAGAATTACGAATATGGTTTGTGTTGATGTTAAAAGGAAAGCTGATAAAGGAACGTTCCCATTGGCTTAACGTTACATTATAGGTTATTTCCAAGTGATACATCAGTTCTTCAATCTGCTCGTTATGACGAACATAATCAACATATTCTGGTGGTAGTTCCGTAATGAGTTTTCCAGCTAAAACACGCTGCAAAACAATTGAAACCACTCTTCGTAAAAGAAAACTATCTTGTTTCGCTAGTCTTGTTTCTTTGATTATTTTTTGTATCATTTGTTTGGTAGTTTCATGAAGAAACTGTTCTTCAAAATATTCTTGGACGTAATTCACATGAAGTAAGCGTAAATCAAACTCTTTTCCTTCTAAATGAATGCCACGGTTTGGCGTGCCTACAACCGCAACCTGCCAAGGAGCAATCAGCTCTTTCATGCGCTTAATGTCTTTATTAACTGTGCCGCGACTAACGGCGAGTTCTTCGGATAAATCATAAGTTGAAATAAATTGATCTTCTTCTATTAATCGTTTGATAATGTAGGAAACACGCTTGCTTGAAGAATTAAAATCAGATTCCCTTTTTAGCCGTCCAGACAAAACCTCTTCAAAACCTTCAAAGTTATTGATTTCTAACTGAAAGAGATTTTCCTTCTGAATAATTTGGGCGATACCGATTAATTCATCATTCAATGTATCAATGTTTTTACGAACTGTTTGAGGACTTGCGGCTAATTTTTCTTGCAATTCCTGTAAGCTCATTCCTTTGTGATCAACTAGTAATTTTATTACTTGGTACCATCTATTTACTAGCGTCATTTAGTTTTCCCACCTCTATCCTCTTGTTTTACCTCCAGCTACGTTTGTGGTGATGCCTGTAATATAGCTTGAACGGTCTGATAAATAATAGCATACTAAGTCAGCGACTTCATGGAGTTTTCCGCTACGACCTAATGGAATCGTACTTGTTTTTGAATAACCTGCTCGCAATTGCTCCACAGAAATGTTTCGTGTATAAGCCAATGCTTCTTCGTATGCTAAAGTGCGCAAGCCCGTTTCTTCCATAATGCCTGGCGCAATCCCCACGACACGGACGTTTGATTTTCCTAACTCTTTAGCCCATGAACGTGTATAACTGCTGACCGCTGCTTTCGTTGCAGCGTAGGCGCTTTGCCCTTCGGAGCCTTCTAATCCAGCTTCTGAAGACATATTAATAATGACACCTGCTTGTTTTTGTACAAGAATCCGGCCCACTGCTTGGCTCATTAGGTAGAGCCCTTTTTGATTGATGGCTACAATTTTATCGAATACCTCATCCGATAATTCATAAGGCCCATGAGGATGATTTTTATCCACCAATAGACGAGGAATATTGATTCCGGCGTTATTTACTAGGCCATCTACGGTTCCAAATTTTTCCACCACTTGAGCGACACCCGCTTCTACTTCTGCTCGAGAAGTTACATCGACTTTCACAAAGAGTAAATGCTCATGTTGCGTTTCTGATGCTGAAATATCAAAATTAGCGACATAGACCTCTTGTGCTAACAAGCTTTCAACAATGCTGCGACCAATACCAGATGAGCCTCCTGTAACAATCACTACTTTTCCTTTAATTCCTAACCAATCTGTCATTTGTTCCACTCCTATCATTTGTTTGCGCTTTCAGTATAGGTCAGTTTGTGAAATTATTTAAGACAGTCTTTTTTTGTAGTTTAGAAAAAAGAGTAGACTAATTCAAAACAAAAAAGCAGTTGCTTCTTCACAATCAATCATCCGTGAAGAAGCAACTGCTTCAAATTTTTATTATCCTTGCACTTTCGCGATTTTTCCTTGTTCGATGTAGACCATCAAAATGCTAATGTCAGCGGGGTTCACACCGCTGATACGGCTTGCTTGGGCAATCGTTTCTGGTTGGATTTTTTGTAGTTTTTGTTTTGCTTCTGTAGCCAAGCCGTTAATCGCTTGGTAATCAATGTTTTCTGGAATGCGTTTTGCTTCCATGCGTTTTAGTTTCTCAACTTTTTCCATGGCTTTTTTAATGTAGCCTTCGTACTTGATTTGAATTTCTACTTGTTCAATCACTTTCGGATCGAGCGCCTCTTCAGGTGCGGGAATAAATTGAGCGACTTCTTGATAACTGATTTCTGGGCGTTTCAGAAAATCTCTAGCTAAAATACCGTCTTTTAAGCCAGCAGCGCCTTTGGTTTCCAAAAATGCTTGCACTTCTTTGGTCGGTTTAATCCGATGTTTGCCTAAGCGGGCAATTTCCGCTTCAACAGCCGCTTTTTTGACTAGATAGGCGGCATATTGTTCTTCTTTGACTAAGCCAATTTCATGACCCATTTCTGTTAAACGTAAGTCCGCATTGTCATGTCGTAAAATCAAACGATACTCCGCACGTGACGTTAATAAGCGATAAGGTTCGTTGGTACCTTTTGTAACTAAATCGTCAATCATGACGCCAATATAGCCGTCACTACGTTTTAAAACAAGAGGCTCTTTGCCTTGAATTTTCAATGCAGCATTAATTCCTGCCATCAAGCCTTGACCAGCAGCTTCTTCGTAGCCACTAGTTCCGTTCGTTTGACCTGCTGTATAAAGATTCTCAATGACCTTTGTTTCTAATGTTGGGCGTAATTGGTGAGGGACTACCACATCGTATTCAATGGCGTAACCTGTACGCATCATTTCTACTTTTTCTAATCCTTCAATAGAATGAAGCATTTCTGTTTGGACATCTTCTGGTAAAGAAGTAGATAAGCCTTGGACGTAAACTTCTTCGGTATTCAACCCTTCTGGTTCCAAGAACAATTGGTGTCTTGGTTTGTCTGCAAAACGAACAATTTTGTCCTCGATGGATGGGCAATACCGAGCGCCCACACCTTCAACAATCCCAGTAAACATTGGGGCGCGGTGTAGATTTTTTTGAATAATTTCATGCGTTGTTTCATTCGTATAAGTTAACCAACAAGGTTCTTGGTTTTGATTGTAGGCACTATCTGGCGTGCTGTAACTAAAGTGGTTGGGTTCTTTATCGCCTGGTTGTTCCTCTGTCACAGAATAATCAATCGTACTTGATTTTACTCGTGGCGGCGTTCCTGTTTTAAAGCGATCGATTTCTAAACCTAATTCTTTTAAATGATTGGCTAAACCAACGGAAGGTTGCGAATTGTTTGGTCCTGATGAATATTTTAATTCACCAATAATAATTTCGCCACGCAAGGCAGTACCGGCAGTAATCACCACTGCTTGACTACGGTATGCGGCACCTGTTGAAGTTACAACACCACGACAAACGCCATCTTCCACGATTAATTCTTCAACAATCCCTTGACGAAGGGTTAAATTTTCTTCTTTTTCAATGGTATGTTTCATTTCTGTCGCATAGGCATGTTTGTCAGCTTGCGCGCGCAACGCACGCACTGCTGGACCTTTACCAGTATTTAGCATCCGCATTTGGATGTAGGTTTTATCAATGTTTTTACCCATTTCGCCGCCTAATGCATCGATTTCTCGGACAACGACTCCTTTGGCAGGTCCACCAACAGAAGGGTTACATGGCATAAAAGCAACCATATCTAAATTAATCGTTAAAAGTAACGTTTTAACGCCCATTCGTGCGGCTGCTAAGGCTGCTTCAGAGCCAGCATGTCCAGCACCGACGACAATAACATCATATGATTCTGCTTGATATTGATTCATAAAAAATTCCTCTCTTGTCTTATTTTCCTAAACAAAATTGACTAAATAACTGTGTAATTAATTCATCTTGGACACTATCGCCGACGATTTCCCCTAAATAATCCCAACAACGGGTCATATCAATTTGAACTAAATCGACTGGCATACCTGCTTCGATGCCGTTAATCACTTCTTGTAACGAAAGCGCTGATTGATCCAGCAAAGCAATATGACGTGTATTAGAAATATAGGTAGCATCTTTTTCGCCTGTTTGGCCGCCAAAGAAAAGATCAGCAATTTTCGCTTCTAACTGGTCTAAGCCTGTGTTTGACAACACCGAAACGGATAAAATTTCTTCTGCAGGGACTAATTCTTGTAATTCGTTAGGATCCAGTTTTGTCGGTAAGTCCATTTTATTTAAAAGAATAACGCGTTTTAAGCCTTTCGTTGCTTCCAACAGTTGACGATCTTCCTCTGTCAATTCTTCGCTTTGATTTAAGACTAACAAAATTAAATCCGAATCTGCTAACGCTTTGCGGCTACGTTCGACACCAATTCGTTCCACAATGTCTTCTGTTTCGCGAATCCCCGCTGTATCAATTAATTTTAAAGGAACGCCGCGAACGTTAACGTATTCTTCAATGA
This sequence comes from Enterococcus sp. DIV0294, assembly GCF_050558155.1. Taxonomy (NCBI): domain Bacteria; kingdom Bacillati; phylum Bacillota; class Bacilli; order Lactobacillales; family Enterococcaceae; genus Enterococcus; species Enterococcus sp. DIV0294. The sequence goes on from NZ_CP187889.1 coordinate 2,732,857, forward strand.
CATCACGTGTCGTTCCAGCAATATCTGTAACGATGGCTTTTTCTTCTCGTAACAGATGGTTTAACAAACTGGATTTCCCGACATTTGGTCGGCCAATAATTGCTGTACTTAGACCTTCTCGCAAAATTTTTCCTTGTTTAGCGGTCGTTAATAATTGTTGAATCTGCGCTTTCACAAATTCGGCTTTTTCTAAAAGTAATTTCGTGGTTAATTCTTCGACATCATCATACTCTGGATAATCAATATTAACTTCTACTTGTGCTAAAGTATTTAAAATTTCTTGTCTTAATGAACGAATTAACGCCGACAAGTTACCATCCAATTGGTTCAATGCAACATTCATCGCTTTATCTGTTTTAGCACGGATTAAGTCCATCACTGCTTCTGCTTGTGAAAGATCCATTCGGCCATTTAGAAAAGCACGTTTTGTAAATTCCCCAGGTTCGGCCATTCGTGCGCCTTCACGTAACAGTAATTGCAATAATTGGTTCACCACGACAATGCCGCCATGACAGTTAATTTCTACCACGTCTTCTCGAGTAAATGTTTTCGGTGCCCGCATCACAGAAAGCATGACTTCATCAATCAATTGATCGTTTTGCGGATCAACAATATGACCATAATGAATCGTGTGCGTGGGGACTTTAGCTAAATCTTTAGTGCCTGACCGATAAACTTTGTTTGCAATAGCAACTGCTTGCTCGCCACTTAAACGAACAATACTAATCGCACCTTCACCTGGCGGCGTAGAAATCGCCGCAATTGTATCAAATTCCATTGTAGCTGATTGCATAATTAGCTTCCTTTCTTCATAACAACAAAAAAAGCGCCCACTCCTCCTGCATTAAAAAATTCAGGTTGGATTTAGCACTTTCACTGCTTGTTCCTTCGATTTTCTGAAAATAGAATAGCACATTTTATTCTATTTGGCAATTTTTCTTCATTAAATGGAACGAAAAAACGTATCATTGAGTGGGGAATTCTCAACAATACGTTTTCTCATCTATAGGAATTAAAGGAGAGAGCTAGTTTTTACGTTTGCGTTTGATGATTCCCATGCTCGCAAGGAGTGCGACAAAGGCGCCAAACAAACTTGTTGTCACGGCTGAAGACTCTTTTTCACCTGTGCTAGGTAAGTAGCCTGTTTTCCCGTGATTTCCAGTGCCATAACTGATGGTACTTAGTTTCGGATTGTAGCCACTACCATTTGTACCGAGGCCATTGCCTAGTGAACCTAAGCCAGAACCTGTTGTGCCTAAACCAGAACCCCCATTTGGATTTGAACCTGTGTTTGAACCATTCCCATTATTCCCGCCAGTTGCGCCATTGTTTCCTGTGTTGCCGCCTGTATTGCCGTTATTTCCGCCAGTGTTACCATTGCCTCCTCCAGGATTCGTTGGGTCGGCTGGTGTCATGAAGGTTGTAGCCGTACTGTAATGTCCTGCGCCATCGGTAGCTGTCGCAAGTAAACTTTGTTGAGCAGTCGCTTGTCCCGCTGTTAATTGGATAGCGAAGTTGCCTTCAGCATCGGTGGCACCTACAGCAATCACACTTCTTAATAGTCGGTTACTAATTTGAATGATTCGGTTTGGTTCAGCTGTTCCTTTGATGAGGTAGCCGGCTTTAGACGTTCCTAAAACTGAAGAAACAGTTGGTGCCGCAATTTTAATTTCTGGTTCTCCCGTAATATCGGCTGGCGTCATAAATGTGGTTTTAGGACTCACATTTCCTTGTGTATCTGTGGTTAGTGCGGTTAACGTTTCTTTTTCTGTTGCTAACCCTGCTGCAATATGAACGGAGAAGGTGCCTCCAGTAGTTGTACTGCCACTTGCCAATAATTGTTCACTGCTATTGTAAAATTGAACCGTGACATTTGGATCAGCAGTTCCAGTGACTGTATAGCCATTGGCTTTGTTTCCTTCAACCTTCGTAATCGTTGGCGCCGCTAAAACAACATCCGCTGGAATAACGGCTGTAGCTGGTTGACTTTCATTACCTGCGCCATCTTTGCTAATAATCGTAATCGTTTCTCTTGGTGTCACTACGCCAGCTGGTAGAGTCACCGTATATTGGCCAGTTTCGTTAGCAGTTGTAGCAGCAATGATGGTTCCGTCTGCGTCACGGACATCAATAGTGGTCTTGGGCTCCGCCGTTCCAGTGATTTCGTAACCTTTACCAGAATTTCCGGTAATAGAATCAATGGTTGGTGTGGCTAAGTCGGCTGGTGTAGTTGCTGTAGCTGGCTGACTTTCTTTTCCTGTTGCATTTTTCGCTACGACAGTTATTGTTTCGTTAGCTGAGGCCTTCCCTGGCTCTAAAGTTACTGTGTATTTGCCATCAGTTCCAGTAGTTGCCATGCCAAGGACTGTGCCATCGTCGTCACGCACCTCAACTGTTGTACCAACTTCTGCTGCTCCTACTACTTGATAGCCTTTTGTCGTGCTACCAGTGATTTTGTCAACAGTAGGTGTCGCGACTGGTGCATCTGGATCAGCAGGTGTTTTGAAAGCAGTCGGATTACTTTCTTTCCCAGCAGCATCTTTCGCAATGGCAGTTAAGGCTTCGTTGGCTGTTGCTGTGCCCGTCGGAAGAGTGATTGTAAAGGCACCAGCACCATCAGTCGTTCCCGTAGCAATAACTAAACCTGCTTCATTGTGAATCTCAATGGTGACATTTGGCTCTGCCGTGCCGGTTACTTGATACCCAGTGGCAGTTGTTCCTGTAACAGTCGTCACGGTTGGTGCTACTACGGTTGCATCTTCAGGGACCGTCACTTCCGTTGGTTGACTTTCATTGCCGTCACCGTCTTTTCCAACAACTGTTAATGTATCACCAGGATTAGCGGCTCCCGCTGGAAGGTCCACAGTAAAGTTCCCTTGATCATCCGTTGTCGTTGTACCAATAATTCTTCCATCTGGGTTCCGTACTTCAATGGTGGTGTTAGGGTCCGCCGTCCCAGTGATTTCATAACCAGTCGTTGAATCTCCAGTAATGTCACCAATTGTTGGTGTGGTAACATCAGCGGGTGTCATAGCTGTAGTTGGTTGACTCTCAAGTCCAGTATCATTTTTAGCAACTACATTCACTGTTTGTTTAGCTGTTGCTTTTCCTGAAGCTAACGTCACAGTATATTGGCCAGTCGGTCCAGTTGTTGCGGTGCCTAAAACTGTTCCGTCTGTTGCACGAACTTCAATGGTGGTGCCAAGTTCAGCGGTACCTGTCACTTGATATCCTTGTGTTGTATTCCCAGTAACTTTGTCGACACTTGGCGGTGCCACTACTTCATCTGCTGGTGTTTGGAAGGTTGTCGGTGTACTTGTATTGCCATCAGGATCATTGGCTAACGCTGTCAATGTTTCATTCGCATTTGCCGTCCCAGCTGGAAGGTTCACGGCAAAGGAACCAGTCCCATCGGCAGTCCCTGTTGCAATCACGTTCCCATCTGCATCACGAATTTCGATGGTAGCATTCGGATCAGCGGTGCCTGTCACCTGATAACCAGCAACTGAATTACCTGTTACTCCTGTTACAGTTGGTGCTGTAACCGTGGCATCAGCAGGAACAAGGACTTCAGTCGGTTGACTTTCATTTCCCGCGTTATCCTTTCCAATCACTGTTAACGTATCCCCAGGATTTGTCGTTCCCGTTGGTAGCATTACAGTAAAATCACCATTCGTATCAGAGGTACCTGTACCAATAACTGCCCCAGCTGGATCACGAACTTCGATTGTTGTGTTAGGGTCTGCTGTTCCTGTAATTTCATAACCCGTACCAGAGTTGCCTGTGATGTTATCAACTGTTGGTGCAGTGACATCAGCTGGTGTTGTCGCCGTTGCTGGTTGACTTTCCGTGCCACTAGCGTTTTTCGCTACAACGCTCAGCGTTTGATTTGCTGTTGCTTTCCCTGAATCTAAAGTCACTGTATATTTTCCGTCAGTTCCAGTTGTTGCAGTACCAAGGACCATGCCAGCTGCATCGCGAACCTCAATGGTGGTGCCAACTTCAGCAGTCCCTGTGACCTCATAGCCTTTTTTTGTACTACCTGTTACAGTCTCAACAATTGGCGTCGCCACGGGTGTATTAGGATCCGCTGGCGTTTGGAACGTTGTTGGCGTACTTTCTGTACCGCTGGCGTTTTTCGCTACGGCGGTTAACGTTTCATTGGCACCTGCTTCACCTGCGGGAATGGTAACTGTAAACGCTCCTGTCCCATCAGCGGTACCTGTACCTATCACGGCACCTCCTGCATTTCGGATTTCAACCGTGGCATTGGCGTCGGCGGTGCCTTTGATCTCGTAACCTGCTGTTGAATTACCTGTCACTCCTGTTACGGTAGGTGCGGTTACGGTGGCTTCATCCGCTGGTGTTTGGAACGTTGTTGGCGTACTTTCTGTACCGCTGGCGTTTTTCGCTACAGCCGTTAATGTTTCATTGGCACCTGCTTCACCTGCGGGAATGGTAACTGTAAATGCCCCTGTCCCATCAGCGGTCCCTGTACCTATTACGGTGCCTCCTGCATTTCGGATCTCAACCGTGGTATTGGCATCAGCGGTGCCTTTGACCTCGTAACCTGCCGTTGAATTACCTGTCACTCCTGTGATTGTTGGTGCGGTTACGGTGGCTTCATCCGCTGGTGTTTGGAACGTTGTTGGCGTACTTTCTGTACCGCTGGCGTTTTTCGCTACAGCCGTTAATGTTTCATTGGCACCTGCTTCACCTGCGGGAATGGTAACTGTAAATGCCCCTGTCCCATCAGCGGTCCCTGTGCCTATCACGGTGCCTCCTGCATTTCGGATTTCAACCGTGGCATTGGCATCGGCAGTTCCTTTAACTTCGTAACCTGCCGTTGAATTGCCTGTTACTCCTGTTACGGTAGGTGCGGTTACTTCACTAGTAGTACCTGCAGCAAAATAAATGTTGGATACACCGTCTGCTGTTGCTAATAAATTAACGTCTAAAAGATCTGTTTGAACGACTGTTCCTACAAAACGAGCATCTAAATTATTGGATAAATTTTGAGGTGTTGAAACGGTAGTTGGTAAAGTAACCGTGGTTGCGCCTAGTAAAGAAGCATCCACTAACTCATTTACGCCTGAACCACCAACCGCTAATAAAGGCAAAGCACCTGAAACAGCCACGTTCACCGTGCCTTTGACAGGAAGCAAGGCTGCATTTATGGCTGTAGCGACAAGATTACTTGGGATACTGGTTCCTTTTGCCTCCAAAGCTTGAACGGCCGCATTCAAATCTTGTAAGATGTTTGAAACATTTTGGGCTAAAACTAACCCTAAACCATCACTAATTGGTGCGCTAATGTATGAGCCGTCAGCTGCTAATGTTTCCGGAGCTGTAAATGAAGCAGCACCTAAGTTTTCAATGTTATTCACTAATTCCAACTGACGATTCACTTCCGTCAAATCAATATCAACACCAGTTAAATTCCCTAAAGCCCCACTGGTAATTTGAGTAATCACATTGGTTAAATCATTGGCTGCATTCAAAACGGCGGTCAAAAAAGTAACTTTTGAAAGATCAATCGTGACATTGGTATTGATTGCTGCGCTGCCTGCTGCAGCTACATTTCCTCTTAACTCAGGAGGAACCACTAACACCGCTTGTTTTTGTCCACTAAACACAGCGGAAGCATCTGCTAAAGCGCCACCAGAAACCGTGAAATTAACTGGTTGATTTTGGTTTGCGGCTGTCCAACGATTACTCGTTGAAGTGCCACTGTCATTATTTGACGTAACATTTGATAATAGTTCGATATCCAAGACCGCTGCTGATGCACTGATTGTGCCAGAGGTAACAGCTATACTTACAGGGATTGCTAATGACGTAAATAATAAACCACTTGATATTGCTAAATTAAGCATCTTGCGTTTTGTCCATTTTTTATGCTGACTTTTCCGATTAAAATCCTCAACAATTTTCTTTTTCATCTGATCGTCCCTCTTTTCTTTAAAATAAACGATAAATACCAAGATCATTAGCTTCCCCTAGTTGTTCATCTCCCCCTTTAGCGATTTAAATGGATTTAACACCTGCAGTTTAGTACATTTCCTCAGCTTTTCAAAATATAATGCTGTGAATTTTTATATAAAAATTCATTTGATAACAAACATCCTGGATATGTTAAAAAACTCACTAATTCATTAGTGAGTTATTATACAATGAGAGGAAAATGAGGAAGTTTATACATTTCTCCCCAATCATTAAAGATAAATAAATTATTTTATTATAACTTATCGTTTGATAAATCGATAATTAAATAACGGAAAAATTTTTTATTTTTTTGAGAAATTCCACTATTATTTTTTCTGCTTCTTTGACTGTTTTTATCAATTTTATAGCTGTGAGTCATAAAAACTTTACATCAAAAAAATGACTCTAATCTATAACAATTTTTTCTGTTTTTAAGATTTTTTTATGAAATTTTTTATATTAAAAAAATTTCATAAAAAAGACGACAGCCGTTTTTGAACGAATGCCGCCTTTTAGATAAACAAAAACCTGATTCTAAAAGAATCAGGTTTAGGAAAAGCAAATCAAGATTCGCTTCAACTGTTTATCATCGTATTTGTATACTCTGATAAGAATGATTTCGTAATAAAATATACTGTGTTTCGTGGTATTTGTCAATCGCTTTCTTGAATTCTCTTTAGACCTTTCCATAGGCATATAAGGTCAAAATAACTGACCAAATCCGCGTTGTAACTATCTTTTTAATTAAGGCGTCAGCCAATTTAAATTCATTAGTTTATCTAAAAACACCACCAAAATTAAAGCATCTGCACTGCCACCAATACTCCAATTTTTTTCTTTGAATAAGTGATTCAATCTTTCTAAGCAAAGGGTTCCCCGTAACGTTTGTGTCCCCCCTAAAGCAAAATATTCCTGGATTAACGGTTGATATATTTCAAAAATTTGGACATTTTGACTTCGTTTAATCAAATTCGTATCCTCAACATAGAGCGATAAATAAAGGAGCGTATCAATGAGTTTTTGTTGTTGTGTGCCTTGATGTTTTTGATAATAAGGCACTCCCTGTTCAAAGACAGCGGGATAACCTTGTTGCGCCTCACCACGGATTCCAGTCAAGCCATGCTGAACAAATAGTCGTTCACCCCAAGTTAGTTTTTCTAGCTCATTCGTAGCGAGGTTTTCAAAGTCGGTCAGTAAGTCTTGCGTCATTGTTTGAAGCGTTTGTTGAAACAATTGTAAGGTGCAAGGGGGCTCCCAAATCATTAGACGACCACAGATAGCTAAAAAAATACCTAGAGAAAAAATTGCTCCTTTATGTGTGTTGATCCCTTCTGTTGCCTCAAACATCGCTTGTTCTGCTTCTAAACCAACTTGTCGAATCGTGCGAAATGTTGCCTCAATCGGCAAATGACGTAGCTCTGTCCCAGCTTGAACGAAGGTTTCAAAATAAGGAGTCAAAACCACACTACTTTCTAAAAAAGTGAAAACATCCATATCTTGATGGGCGCCTGCATCGACTGGATCCACCAAGCCTGGTTTATTTAAACAGGTCACTTCATAGAGTAGTGCCAATTGTGCTTGCTGCGCTAATTTACTCCTTGCTTGCTTTGTCATTGCCTTTTACGTCCCTTCTTCTGCCGTGGTCTTTTCTTGTTTTATATAGTCTAGTACAGCATTAAAAACCGTGTCAACTACGCCGCCATCAAATACATTAGGTATGAATTTTTCTGCTGTGGGTTCTGAAATCATAGCGGCCAAGCTTCGTGCTACTGTCATTTGCAAACCGACATCGACTTTTCTGCCTTTCGCTGCCAATAACCCTTTAAAAAGACCTGGAAAAGCTAAAATGTTGTTCACCTGATTCGGATATTTGGAAGAACCAGTTGCTAATAAACGGACACCATTGGCTTGGGCGAGGGCTGGTTCAATTTCTGGTTTAGGATTTGCTAAAGCAAAGATAATTGGGTCTTGGCTCATTGATTTAATCAGGGCTGGCGTTAGCACATCCGCTTCTGATAAGCCTAAAAAAACATCCTGATTGACGACAGCGGTGGCTAAATCTTTGTTTTCTACTGATGGTTTTATTACCTGTCGAAGCAAAGCACGTTGGTAAGGATTCAATGTCGGGTCTTCTTCTCTTAAAACACCTTGGCGATCTACTAAGGTGAGATGCGTAATCCCCGCTTGAATACATAACTTAGCGGTCGCTACACCAGAAGCACCAACTCCGTTAATCACCACACGTAATTGATTTAAAGGTTTTCCTTTAATTTTAGCTGCATTAATTAGCCCAGCTAAAACGACGATGGCTGTTCCTTCTTGGTCATCATGATACACAGGAATGTTCAAACGTTGTTGAAGTTTTTCTTCAATTTCAAAACATTTTGGTGCAGAAATATCTTCTAAATGGATTCCTGCAAAACTATTTTGTAAATTTTCAATTGTTTGAACCATCTCGTCAACTGATTTTTGTTCCAGTGCTAAAGGAATAGCATCGACCCCCGCCAAATTTTTATAAAGTAAAGCTTTGCCTTCAACAATTGGCAAGCCCGCTTGCGTGCCCATATTGCCGAGACCCAGAACAGCTGACCCATCTGTAATAACTGCAATTAACTTACCACTAATGGTCCACTCGCGCGCTAATTCATGATTTTGAGCAATCATTAAACTCAATTCTGCGACACCAGGTGTATACATTTTGGCTAAATCATGATGGTTTAATACCGCTTCTGTTGCTTCAAGACTTAGCACACCAATATTTTTTTGATGAATTGCTAGAACTTCTTCTAACACATTGTCACTTCCTTTCACGGGCTGCCTTTTTTCTATTTGATGAAGCAAGGGTTTGAACAACCGTTATCGTCGCTCAAACCCTTGCTTCTTTATACATTTGCGGAGCACTTGCCCGTTCTATTCTGGCAAGTCAAGTTTGACTGTCACTTTCTGTAACGGTACATCGTAAAAAGGATCTTCGCGACGTCCTAAAAAGTCTTTTCCTTGTTGTGGGAACATCGCATATAATAGGACATCCTCTTCAGATTTTGCGTATTGTTGGATTTCCTTTTCTAAACTATGCAACTCTGGTTTCAATAAATCCGCTGGTCGACAAGTAATTACTTCTTCATCCCCAATGATTTTTTGCTTAATCTCTTCTGCGATAGGTGCTGGTGATTTGCCATATTCTCCGCGCACATAATCTTTGATTTCATTCGGTATTAAGGAATATCTTTCCCCAGAAATCACATTCATTAAGGCTTGTGTTCCAACCATTTGTGAAAGCGGCGTAACTAGTGGCGGATACCCTAAATCTGCTCTTACTTTAGGTACTTCAGCTAAAACTTCTTCATATTTGTCTTGCAAACCTTGCTCCGTTAATTGACTTAATAAGTTTGATAACATACCACCAGGCACTTGATAAATCAAGGTTTTCGGTTCCGTATCTTTAACTTTAGGGTTTAAAATGCCTTCACTTCTAAAACGATCACGAATCGGATTGAAATAGTCAGCAATCTCTGTTACTTTTTCCATATTTAAACCTGTTTCAAAGCCTAAATCTTCTAACGCAATGGCTACAGATTCTGTGGCTGGTTGACTCGTACCACCAGCGAAAGAAGAGATAGCTGTATCGATGATATCCGCACCTGCTTCAGCAACTTTTAAATAGGTCATCTCAGAAATACCACTAGTCGCATGCGTATGCACCTCTAAAGGTAAATCAATGGCATCTTTCATTTTGCTCACTAATTCAAAACCCGTTTGTGGCGTCAAAACGCCTGCCATATCCTTAATACAAATGGAATCCGCTCCTGTTTGACTTAATTCTTTGGCTAATTTTACAAAGTAATCGATGGTATGAATTTCACTCGTGGTATAAGAGATCGCTGCTTGACAGTGTCCACCAGCTTCTTTTGTTGTTTGAATTGCTGTTTGTAAATTACGGACATCATTCAAGGCATCGAAAATACGAATAATATCAATCCCATTTTCAACTGATTTTTCGACAAAGGCCCGCACCACATCATCAGCGTAATGACGATATCCTAGTAAATTTTGTCCTCGTAATAACATTTGAAGTTTGGTATTTTTAACTTCTTTGCGAATTTGGCGAAGACGTTCCCAAGGATCCTCGTTTAAATAGCGGACACAGGAATCAAACGTTGCCCCGCCCCACATTTCTAATGCATGAAATCCTGCCTCGTCCATTGTTTTAATAATCGGCAGCATATCTGAGGTTGGCATCCGTGTTGCAATTAAACTTTGTTGTCCATCCCGTAGCACCGTTTCTGTAAAACGAATTTTTTTACTCACTTGGCTGCTCCTTTCGTGTCAAAATTATTTCTGTTATTTTTTCTTGCATTGCTTCAAGACTGTGACGTCGATTTCGTCCACAGACTTTCGCCTCTTCTTGGCACATAAAACAGCGCCGTGGTGGCAAGCCTAAATCTCCTCGATGAAGGCTTTTTAGCTCCTCATTTCCCCATAAAACATCTAGGTCCACTAAACGACCATAAGGATGTGTTTCTTCAATTTTGACCATTCTTTGTTTTAATTCTTGTGGGGCTAACGAAACCGCCAAATAATATTCAGGCCCTGTTTTTTCATTCCGGTAAAAATTAACAATCGGTACTTGATCCAGCAATTGTTGCTCGACTTCGTCAATTACTTCTAAAAAAACAGCCGTTAAGGTGGGCGAATTTTTTACTTCTCCAGGAATATTCATTGTGGCAGATAAGAGACTAGCTTCTGGTGCTGTTTCTAACAACTCCTTCTGTGTGGCAGCTCTTTGTTCGCGAGCATCCAACATCTCTAAAAGTGTTACTTTTTCCCCATTAAACATTGCGTACCACATCAATTAGACTACCATCTCGGTATTCAATTAACGCAACAACTTTGTCTCCATATTTAATTGGTTCCGGGGTGCCAACAATGTTGTAGGCTTTGTCTTTCAACTCTTCTAACGTAAACTGAGGAACATCTAAGGTTTTAAAACAATCAATTAAGTCTGTTCTTTTTGGATTGATTGCAATGCCGACTTCTGTTACTACGACATCGACACTCGTACCTGGTGTAACGACTGTATTTACTTGCTCAACGATTGTTGGAATCCGTCCACGAACAAGTGGTGCAATCACTAGACTCATTTTACAAGCCATACTTGTATCGGAATGTCCGCCAGAAGCACCACGGATGACACCATCTGAACCAGTAATGACATTTACATTAAAATCTGTGTCCACTTCTAAAGCAGATAAAATAGCTGTGTCTAATTGATTAATAACCGCCCCTTTGCTAAGCGGTGAGGCATACATATTGGCATCAATTTCATAATGATTGGCATTTTCCCCTAAAGAAATAGCTGATGGATGATCAAAGTCTTGGACGTCAATAATTTTTTCTACTAAGCCTTCTTCCAAAAGTTCCACCATTGCATTCGTAATTCCGCCTAAAGCGAAACTTGCTTTAATGCCATCTTTAAGCATTTGTTCTCTCATGAACCGCGTAACTGCTAGTGAAGAGCCACCTGTTCCTGTTTGGAATGAGAAGCCTTCTTTGTAGTAAGGAGAATGTGTAATTATTTTTGCGGCATATTCAGCAATCAATAATTCTTTAGGATTCTTTGTAAAACGTGTCGCGCCTTTGGCAATTCCATCTGGATCACCAATTGCATCAATTTCTACCACATAATCAACATCTGTTTGTGGAATACTAATAGGGGTATTAGGATATGGTACTAATGTGTCAGTAATGATGACCACTTGATCCGCATATTTTGCATCGACCATCGCATATCCAAGAGAACCACAGGTAGCTTTTCCTTTGGTTCCATTCGCATTTCCATAAGCGTCTGAACTTGGTGCACCTAAGAAAGCTACATCAATATGGATATCACCTGCTGCTACTGCCCGTGCCCGGCCACCATGTGAACGAATCACCACAGGATTTTCCATGATACCTGCTGAAATAGCGGCGCCTACTTTATCTCTCAAACCTGAAGAAGTAATGTTGGTGACTACTCCATTTTTAATGTGTTCGATCAAAGGTTCATGAACATTTGCAATTGAACTAGGTGCAATCGAAATGTTTTTCAGCCCCATGGCGGCAATCTCGGCTAAAACTAAATTCATCACATAGTCTCCTTCACGGAAATGGTGATGGAAAGAGATGGTCATGCCATTTTTTAAACCTGTTTTTTCAATTGCTTCACGAATACTTCCTAAAAGTTTTGTCTCCCGAGGTTTCACTGGTTTAATTGCTCGGCTCGCTTCTTGATAAGCATCAATGTGTGCTAATTCTCCTTCATAAATGCCATATTGCTCTGCATAAGATTGAGGAATGTCTTTGCCTACTTTATTTACTACCATGTCTATATTTCCTCCTCGGTAATTAATTTAGCCGCCAATGCTAACGCAATGACCCGTTCAGCTCGTTCAACAATTGGTTTATCAACCATTTTTCCATTTACGGAGATAACACCGGAACCTTTTGCTTCGGCTTCCCGAATGCCCCAGATTACTTCCTTAGCATTCTGGATTTCTTTTTCTGTTGGCGCATAAATAGTATTAACTAATGGGATTTGACGAGGGTTAATCACCGATTTCCCATCGAAACCTAGCTGTTTAATCAAACGAACTTCGGCTTCAAAGCCTTCCGTATTGTCTACATCTGAATAGACCGTATCAATAGCTGCAATCCCAGCTGCTCGAGCGGCATGTAAAATCATGCTACGAGCAAAGAATAGTTCTTGGCCATCTGGATGGCGCCGTGTTTTCATATTGGTAACATAGTCTTCGGCGCCTAACGCGATGCCAATCAAGCGAGCTGAACTTTTGGCAATCGCGGGCGCATTTAGAACACCTTCAGCCGATTCGATAGCAGCCATCATTTTCGTTGTTCCTACGGGGATGTCATTTTGCTGTTCTACTTCTGTAATGACTGCCTCGACATCAATGATATCTTGGGCTGTTTCTGTTTTTGGTAAACGAATCACATCGACACCAGCTAAGACCATTGCTTCAATATCTTCTGCACCACCGGCATCTAAAGCATTAATCCGAACAACAATTTCAATATTGCCATAATCGAAAGTTTTCAAAGCAGAATGGACTAAAACACGGGCAGAGTCTTTTTCTTTTAATGAAACTGCATCTTCTAAATCAAACATGATTGAATCTGCCCCATATAAAGGTGCATCCCTTAGCATTGCTGCGTTCGCTCCAGGTACAAACATCATTGTTCTTCTTAAACGTTCCATGAGTCCAACTCCTTCCAATCATACGTTTCTTTTTCAGCGCCTCGATGTAAAACTGTAATCATCCGAGCTTTGATTGTACAATCTAATGCCCCTTTATCAATCGCCTTGATCGCAACGCCTTGGACATCTAAATGTTCCAAAGTTGTCGTAATCACCTGACGAATTTGATTGCCAAATTGTTTTTCGACACTACTTTCTAATTCAATGGTATTTTCTGTTGATTCAATGGGTTGGATGGTAATCATAATATCACTTGATTCTACTGTCCCTGCAGTAGCATTTTTGATAATCTTCACTTTCTTCACCTCATTAGTTTCTTGTGTTCTACTAAGTATTGATAACTTGTTGCTGGTAAAAACTTCTTGAGTGTCTCTTTGTCGCCTTCAGCCATCGCTTTGCGAACTTTCGTCGCACTAATCAGCTCTCCATCACTCGCTAATCGCGGGACAATGGTTAGCGTTATCGTTTGTCCGAAAACTAGTTGCATTGCTTGATTGTAGACATCGGTCACTTCTGAATAAGGCTCTTCTCCCACATAACGTTGCTGAATTTCAAGTATTGGCGCAATTCTTTCTTTAAATAACGTTGCATCAAGCGTTGCTTGAATTGCAGCTACCTCTAATGGCGCTTTTTCTTTCAAAAAATAGGTAGGAAAAGTCGCAGACGAAACTAAGTAATCTTCTGTAGATAGGACTGTCACATTGGGTAAATGGGCGACCCCTTTTTGCACCATTGCGAAACGTGCTTCTTTTGAAAACAGCGATTTATCTTCAGATAAAACAAACACATAAACGTGTGGACTTTCTTGGGCTGCTTTTTCGACTAAGTACTGATGGCCTTTCGTAAAAGGATTTGCATTCATGACAATGCTACTGGCTGGCCCTGCTTTTTTATGTTGTGTCAGGTAACCAAGATAATCGGCAAAATCTGGTTTGCCTTGCTCCATAAATAGCACCTCTTGATTCGCAACCACTTTTTGAAAGCCTAGCGACTGAAAAATTTGTTCATTTTTTGGTTTTGTATACAAAAAACTGTGTAATTGGTTTTCTTCTCTCAGTTTTTCAAGTAGTTGAACCACCAATTGGGTTAACAAATTTTCAGATTGATATTTTTTACAAACGGCCACGCACTTAATCGTTTTGCCTGAAAGCGAGCCAGAGGCGATTAATGCTGTGTCATCATATATGCCAACGGTGTAATCAAGTGCTTCTGTCGTTTGCAATTCGGCTTTTTCCATTAATTCGCGCCAAGCTTGATAAGCTTTTTTATCTTTTTGCAACCAGATTCTTTTCATTGTATATACGCTGCTCACAGCAATAACCTCCTTTATTTTTTAATTGGAAATAATTTTGTTAGTAATTTAGACGCTAGATAAATGATAAATAAAACAACGAAAACGCCGCCCCAACCAAAACCTAACAGTTCAAAAGCAATTTTTAAATCTTCCATGTTAACAGACATGTATTCGTTCTCCTTTCCGTCCTATGTTAAAAAGGCTAATAGTAAGCCACCAGCAATTACAGAAGCGATTTGTCCTGAAACGTTGGCACCAGCAGCATGCATTAAAATAAAGTTTTGTGGGTCTTCATCCGTAGCCATTTTTTGAATGACCCGACTAGACATTGGGAAAGCGGAAATACCCGCAGCACCAATCATGGGATTGATTTTTTCTTTTCTAAATAAATTCAAGAATTTAGCAAAAAGCACGCCGCCGACTGAGTCCATAATAAAGGCGACTAACCCTAAGCCAATAACCATCAATGTATCGACTTTTAAGAACTCTGCATAGTTCATGCTAACGGAAATAGATAGTCCTAGCAAGATACTAATAATATTTACCAATTCATTTTGAGCTGTAATGGATAAACGATCCAAAACGCCACATTCTCTTAATAAGTTCCCAAACATTAAGAAACCAACTAATGGTAATGACACCGGCGCAATTAACCCTGCGACAATCGTAATAACAACCGGGAAAAGAATTTTCGCTGTTTGAGAAACTTCACCGGCCCGATAAGTCATACGGATCCGACGTTCGGCTTTCGTCGTCACTGCTTTAATCGCTACTGGTTGAATAATCGGAACTAACGCCATGTAGGAGTAAGCGGCAACCATTATGGCCCCCATGTATTTTGAATGTAAGGTATTTGCTACGAAAATAGACGTTGGACCATCAGCGGCACCAATAATCCCAATCGAAGCAGCATCGTTTAAATCAAAACCTAATAAAACAGCCATAATAACTGTAAAGAAAATCCCAAACTGTGCAGCGGCACCAAACATCAACATAAACGGATTTTGTAACAATGGACCGAAATCAATCATTGCCCCAATCCCAATAAATAATAATAACGGGAATAACTCTGTTTTTATTCCAAAATCAAAAAGAACATTAAACGGACCTGGCTCGCCGCCAGCGCTCAATACGCCGGAATTAGGAAAGTTCACTAAAATCGTTCCTAAACCCATCGGCACTAAAAGTGTTGGTTCATACTCTTTTTTTATTCCTAAATACATTAATAGTCCACCAATCAGCATCATCACAATGCGTCCTGGTTCTTGGCCCATTCCTATAACACCTTGAATCAGTGTCTCCACACAAATCACTTCCTCTTCTTAAATTAATTCTAGTTAATTGTTATTAATGGTTCCCCTGGATTCACAATTTGGCCTTGGGTAACATGAATTCCTGTTACCGTACCTGCTTTTCCTGCAACGATTTCATTTTCCATCTTCATTGCTTCTAAAATTAACAATGGTTGGTTCTCAGACACCGTATCACCAACATTGACTAATACTTTTAACACAGTTCCTGGCATTGGCGCAGGCATTGCATCTGCTCCTGCTGGGGCGGCTGGCTGTGCTGCTGGCGCTGGGGCTTCTTCAACAGCAGGGGCTGGTGTTTCTGTCGTAGCAACTGGCGCTGTTGGTTGTGGCGCAACAGGTGCTGGTTGTGGGACGCCACCGATTTCTTCCATCTCGACTAAATATTCTTTCCCATCAATTGAAATTTTAAATTTGCGTAACATAATGATCCTCCTCAAGGTTTTGTTTTGAAATTCTTTTGACAACTAGCTGAGACTCTTCTGAAAGCTCTGCAGCTATACTGGCTGCAATAATGGCAACTTCTTTTGCTTCTGGATTTCGTTTTGCGATTTTTTTGATAACAAAACGACTTTCTGGAAACTCTCCTGCTGCGATGGCAGTGGCCACAATACTTACCAATTGATATTCTTTTGGCTCAGCAGGAATATATGCTGGTATATCTATCCATCGCTTTTCCAAGTTATCCGCTTCACGTTGGATAACGCTTTCATTAATCTCGGTATCCTGCGTGTGTTGCTCTTTCTTGAATAAGGACTTAAATAGGCCCATATTGTCTCTCCTTTCACTAATTCTTGGTATACGTTCATTATAGAAAAAACCGTTAAAAAACCTAGTGAAAACACTAGCTCAGATTGTTCTTTTATTGTTTATTTTGTGAAAAAAACTCTGTAAACATTGGTATATAAGCATTTATCAGCCGTTAAGATTCTATTAATATTATATTAAGTTATTAATAAGAATTTGATTGTTGAATTGTTTTTTTGATGTTCTTTTTGTTTTAGGCTATTTATTCTCTGCGAAAGTTTGTATATTCTCACACTATAGACAAACACAAAAAATATTTTTTGTTGTAAACCAGAATACTGTGAAACATTTCTCATGGCTATTCTTTTTTATTAACACCGGTTGTTAACGCTTACAAAAAAGTTCTAAAAAAAGAAAGGAAGAAAAACATGTTACTCACTATTTTAGCTTATGGTATGATTATCATCTTTATGTATGTAATCATGAAAAAGAAATTGTCACCGTTTACATCTTTAGTAATTATTCCTCTTATTTTTACTTTGATTGCAATTGCAACTGGAGTAGCGAGTCCGCCACCTGGTGCTGACGGTGTTGTCCCTGAAGTCAACATTGGGAATTTCGTCTTAGATGGGATTTCAACTACTTCAAAAACTGGTATTATGTTATTATTTGCCATTCTTTACTTCTCTATTATGTTGGATGCTGGTTTGTTTGACCCAATCACTAAAAAAATGATTTACTTTGCTAAAGGCGATCCAATGAAAGTCTTGATGGCTACTGCGGTAGTTGCTGCTGCTGTTTCCTTAAACGGAGATGGAACAACCACGACCTTGATTTGCTGTTCTGCGTTTATTCCCATCTACAAAAAACTTAATATGAAATTGATGAATTTAGGTGTGCTTGTTATCTTACAAAACACCATTATGAACTTATTACCTTGGGGCGGTCCAACAGCTCGTGCCATGGCCGTACTAGAAGTTGATGCCGACATTCTTTCTTATTTAGCACCTGGTATGATTTTATCTGTATTGTATGTTATCTTCTTTGTTGCTTATCGCATGGGGAAAAAAGAACGTGCTCGCTTAGGCGTGACAACGCTTACTGATAAAGAATTGGAAGAAATGACTATTGTTAACGATCCTGAGTTATTAGAAATTCGTCGTCCAAAGAATTTTGCATTCAATGGTATTTTAACGATTGTCTTAATCGGTTGGTTAGTCCTAAGTTCATTCGTTGGTCAATTAGGTTTGCCTTCGTGGATTGAAATGCCACCGTTATTATTATTCCTAGTTGGTACTTGTATCGCTTTAATGATTAACTATCCAAAATTAAAAGATCAAAGCAGCCGTATCAGTGCAAATGCTGGTGATGCTGTGCAAGTAGTTATCTTAGTTTTTGCTGCTGGCGTCTTCATGGGCTTATTCCAAGGTTCTGGTATGGCCAATGCCTTAGCAAATAGCTTTGTTAATATTATTCCAAAACAATTAGCCGGCGCTTGGGGCTTAGTGATTGCGTTCATTTCAGCACCAGGAACATTCTTTATTTCAAACGATGGTTTCTATTTCGGTGTCTTACCAGTCCTAGCAGAAGCTGGACGTTCTTATGGATTTGACAATATGTCTATGGCTTTAGCTTCCTTAATGGGGCAAGCGTTCCACTTATTAAGTCCATTAGTGGCATTTATTTACTTGCTATTACGTTTAACTGGTTTAGATATGGGCCAATGGCAAAAAGAATCGGCAAAATATGCCTTAGGAATTTTCGTTATTTTCGTTGTTACAATTGTTGCTTTAGGTCACATGCCTTTATTTATTCCACAAAATTAAACGTCGTCGCTGAAACCGTAGGAGTGCCTTTTCTCCTCGGTTTTCTTTTCATTTTGTCTTTTCTTGCGTTATATTTTCATTTTTAATATTATATTTATTATCTATAAAAATAACCTATAGGGAGGTGCCTCATATGAATCCAACGGTTGAAGCAGTAAAACGGAACTTAGATTTAACCAGCAGTAAACCTCTAAAAATTTGTACCTACGAAGCCTTTAAAAAAACCATTATTTTAGGGGATATTCCTGCAGGTGAACGGATTAACGAAAAAGAATTTTCCGAGCAATTAAACATTAGTCGGACGCCCATTCGCTTTGCTTTACAAGAATTGGTTAAAGAACAATTGGTGGAACATATACCTATGGTGGGTATCGTGGTTAAAGGGATTAGTATGAAAGATGCTTATGAAATTTATGATATTCGTAAATCTTTGGACACTTTAGCAACCATTAAAGCCATGGAACTCATGACACCAGAAGATTTTGATGAATTGGAAGCCTTACTTCTCGAAGGAGAACAATACAATAAAAATAACCAAGTAGATGACTTACTACAGAACTTTTCAGATTTTAATTCCTTTATTTATACTAAGAGTCAGATGCTACGTTTAAAAAAAATTGTGACTGATCTCCATGCTTACTTAATCTATTTCAGAGATATTGCGATTCGTGCCTCAGAACGTCGTAGTATTGCCCTAGAAGAACATTGGTTAATTTTCCGCGGAATGAAAACAAAGAATATTGACCAGATCACACTTTTAACCCATGAACATCTAAATCGTTCGCTTCAATTTATTTTGAAAGAAATGGAACGTCGACAAATTGAATAATCAAAAAAGACCCGCAGTCGCTCGTGCAACTGCGGGCCTTTTTTCATTTTTTTTGTACGCAACCATCTGGCGTAAAGGTATAACCAATGCCCCAAACGGTCCGAAGGTAACAAGGTTCTTTCGGGTTTTCTTCTAATTTACTTCGTAAACGATTAATAAAAACCATAATCGTATTCGCATCGACATCCCCAGTACCCCAAACACTGCTGTAAATTTGTTCTTTAGAAAATACTTGCTCGGGATTCTCCAGAAAAAATTGAATTAATTGAACTTCTTTCGAAGACAATGAAATAGGTAAATCCTTTTTAAATAGTTGATAACGACCATAATCAAAACGGAAATCGCCTACCTGTAGCTCTTCTTTTTTATAAACATTCAATTGTTTTCGAATCATTCGAGCTCGATTCAACGAAGCAATCACCTGAGCCTTAAAAACATTCAAGGAAAAAGGTTTCGTTATATAACTATCCACACCCATTTCCAAGGCTGCAATGATATCCTCTTCTTCTTTTTTGCTACTAAAAAAGATAATTGGCACCAGTGGATATTTCTCTCTAATCATTTGGACTAAGTAGTAACCATCGCTGTCATGTTCCAAGTTATCATCTAAAATGAACAAATCAAAGGTAACTCTGGACACGATATCTTTTGTTTTTTCAATTGATTCACTTTGGTAAATAAGAATACCTGTTGATTGTAATGCTTTCCAAATCAAGCGACGAACTGCTGCATCATCATCTACAACCAGTATTTTCTCCGTACGCATACCTGTTGCTCCCCCTACGTCTCTTTACAAAACTTTTTCATTTGAATTTACTACTGGAGTAATTACTGATTATCATAACATAAAAAAAGAAACGGAGACGGCTAAAAAATCATTTAACAAAGAAACGTTGGCAACTATTCAGTCCCTGCTGAGAGTTGCCAACGTTTCTTTGTTTGTTTAAAAATACTTCTTAACTGGTTCAACCACTAAATACCGATAAGGTTCATCCCCTTCAGAATGGGTTTTGATTTGCTCATCTTTACTTAGCGTGTGATGAATTTGTTTTCTTTCAAAAGCCGGCATTGGTTCCAAGAAGACTGGCCGCCCAGTACGTTTGGCTTTTTCCGCGGTGCGTTTCGCTAAACGTTCCAAAATTTCATGACGTTTTTCACGATAATTTCCGACATTCACAACAATCGATAGCTTATTGCTTGCAATGCGGTGAATAAAGACTTGCGCTAAATACTGTAACGCATTTAACACTTTTCCGTGTTTTCCAATTAAGATACCTTGTTTTTCTGTTTCTAAATGGAAGATAATATTGCCATTCTCGCGCGCTATGCGAACCATGGCAGGGGCGTTCAGTTCATTTGAAATATTCGTTAAATACATCGCTAATTCAGTAATAGCAGCTTCGTCTTCCAGATTTTCTAAAGAATGTGTTGATTCCTCTGAGAGACTAGGAATTGCTTCGGTTAATTCCTCAACTGCTTCTTCCACTGCTGTTGCTTCATCGGCAACAACAATATCTTCCACTGTTTCTTCGACCGCTTCTGTGACTTGCTCACTAATCGTTGGTTCCATTGAAATTTGGGCAAGTTTTTTTCCTAGACCTAAAAATCCTTTTTTTCCTTCGTCTAACACATCAATTGTAACATCCTCTTTGGTTAAACCAAGTGCTTGTAAGCCTTTCTGCGTTGCTTCTTCGATTGTATTTCCTTCATAAATCGGCATCTGAACGACCTCCTTTATTTTTTCTTCCCTTTTTTCTTAGGACTTTTTGCTCGTTCAAGCGCTCGCTCCCGTGCTTTGGCTTGACGTGCTGCTTCCTCCCGCTCTTTACGGATTTTGAATGGATTGTTTAATAACAATGTTTGCCCTGTTTGGAAGGCATTTGAGACCACCCAGTAAAGAGATAAACTGCTGGCTAATGAAATCCCCATAAAGAAGATCATCGCTGGCATAACGTAATTCATAATTTTTAGTGAGGCATTTGTTTCTAGTTGGCTCATACTTGAAAGATACGTACTAGCAAACGTAAAGACAGCCGCTAAAATCGGTAAAATTAAATACGGATCCGGCTTATCGAGGCTTAACCACAAGAACGTTCCTTCTTTTAACTCAGGCACGCGTGAAATGGCTTGATACAAAGCCATCATAATTGGTAGTTGAACCAACAGTGGTAAACAGCCAATGTAAGGATTCACATTATTCTCTGCATACAAACGTTGCTGTTCTTCTCGGAATAAGCGTTGTGTTTCAGGATCTTTTGAAGAGTATTTTTGTTGCAAGGCCTTTAATTGCGGTTGCAACTCTTGTGTTTTACGCATACTCTTCGTTTGGAAATGCATCAACGGCAATAAAATAATCCGGATGACTAACGTAAATAGGATAATCCCAATTCCGACACTGCCGCCTAATGATAGGAACTTAATCGCTTGGGCAAAATAATAAACAATGTATCGATCCCAAATTCCTGTACTACTTTCACTTACGGGCGCGGTTCCGCAGGCGGATAAAACAAAAACTAAGGTCACTAACCCAGCCATTAATAATAAGCGCTTATACTTCTTCACTACTCAATTCCCTCTCTTACATCTAATATTTTAGCTAAATTTAACACATGTGTTAAATTAGCTTTCACTTCTTCAGACGATAACTTTTCCAATCCTGGACGTGCAATCACGATAAAATCAATTTCTGGAGAGATACGGTCTTTTAATTGAAATAAACTCGCGCGGATTTTCCGCTTCACAGCATTTCTTGTGACCGCGTTTCCAATTTTCTTCCCAACAGAAATCCCCACTCGAAAATGGGCTTGTTGTGGTTTCTCTAAAACGTACACCACGAAACGACGATTTGCACAAGATTGTTTTTTATTAAACACCTGTTGAAATTCTTTTTCTTTCTTGACACGGTAGGACTTTTTCATCGGCATCCCTTTGTTTCTATATTTTTTTACTTCTTAATAATAATAGCATATTTCCGCTCTTTTTTAGTAGCCTTTTCTATAGAATCCTGCTTTCTTTTATTGAAAACAGAAAAAGAACCCTTAGTTATCTTCACATCTTCCAAAAAATTATGGAGATAACTAAGGGTTCTTAGAAATTGACTGTTTAAAAGACCAGACCATCATTAAGCAGAAATAACTTTTCTACCTTTACGACGACGGCTTGCTAATACGCGACGGCCATTTTTAGTGCTCATACGTTTACGGAATCCGTGAACTTTTTGGCGTTTACGTTTGTTTGGTTGATACGTTCTTTTCATGCAATTACACCTCCTGAAATTGTAACTATCCATCAATATATAGACATACTTTGATAGTATAACGAGTAATAGGGTCTTTTGTCAATAAAATTTAAGAAATATTTCCTGAGAAAGATTCGTTTCAATTATCCACAAATTAAATTTTCCTGTGAGTAGCTTGTGGATAGTTTTCCACATTTTTTTCTGTTCACAGCCGTTTTTCCACTAGTTTTACACAAAAAAACAGCCTGTTAAAAAGTTTTACACAGGTGTTTTTTTATCTGTTGATAAGTTCTTGAAATATGATTGTATCAAGCTTAATTATTCTCAAATTTTTGTGGATAACTCATTCGATAACCACTTTCTTCCGCAAGTGTCGACACCCTGTGGAAAACTTTTTTCACCCTTGTGTACTTTTTTTCCACATTGAACAATTGCTTGTGGAAAAAGTTTTAAAAAAATGCTAAAATCGACTATGCTCATTCTTTTAAGTTATCCACATTTTTTAGATAACCAAAATTTAAACATATAGGAGGTCACTGT
>NZ_CP187890.1:0-9199 GCF_050558155.1 Enterococcus sp. DIV0294
ATGGCAAACGAACTTGTTAAGTATCATTCAGAATTAAATACCATTCCTTTGAGGAAATTTACTCCTGTAGAAATGAACTTGTTCTTCTCTATTGTTTCTAGAATGCGTGAAAAAGGCGACAAGACAGTTCGTTTTACTTTTGACCAATTAAAAGAATTAAGCAATTATAAAGCGACTGCTAATATGCGTTTCATTGATGATTTAGAAGAAACATATAAAAAAATTTTAGAGTTGCGATTCGGCAGGAGAAGTCAAAGTGGCTTAACTAGAGAATTTTTTGTGATGTTTACTAAATTCAAAATTAACGGTGATACTGACGAACCTTATGTAGATATTCAAATTTTCGAAGATGCACTTCCTCTGTTAAATGACTTAGATTCTTGGGTTCGCTACTCATTACAACAATTCAATGAACTACAAAGTAGTTATTCTAAAACCATGTTTCGTTTATTGAAACAATTTCGTACCAAAGGATATGCGTATTTCTCTAAAGAAGACTTTCAAGAATTGTTAGATATTCCAAAAAGCTATAAACAAGGAGATATTGATAGAACTGTTTTACAGCCTATTAAACAAGAACTTACTGCTATCTTCAAAGGTTTATCAATTAAAAAGAAATATGGAAGAGGTCGCGGTAAACCCGTTATTGGTTATCAATTCACGTTTAAACCCGAGATCAAAAATGCTAATGATTTCAATAAACATGCCCCTACTAAAATCGAACAGAGTCAGGCGTTATCTCAGGTAAACGGGCAAAAAAATTATGAAGAACAACTAACAACTTTGGACGATAAGATTAAAGAACAAGAGCGTAGATTAGACTTATTAAAACAACTCAAAGAATTAGAGCAAAATAAAAAAGACGAGAAAAGCTTGCAAATACAGACCGAGAATAAAGATAGATTTACTCTTTCAAAAAGGGATAAAAAAGATATACTTAGCGGTTTACAAAATTTCAATAAATTATAGTAAGAAGCACATAGTTTAGCAGCAATATAAATATATTAAACCAACTATATCAAATATCTATTGAATACCTTAAATAAATTTATTTTCAATACTTTACTTTTGGAGGGATTGCTATGTTATTTTTACTAAAATTTATTACGCTATTAAGCATTATTTCTTATTTATATCTATGTATTATGTATATGAAAAATATGGACAAATATAAATTATTAGCATTAATACTTATAGGGGGCTGCATTTTATTATCTATCGTTCTAAGTATATTTAACTTATCGTTTATCTTAATTAGACTGTCTCTATTACTTGGATTATCTGGCCTTTTACTATTGCTTAAACCAGCCATTAAAAATACATTTAAAGATGATTTTTCATTTTTAGAAGGTATAGCATTAAGTGCTATAACATCAAGTTACTTAGTAAGCTTAATTTCATTATTTATACGGTCTTAATTATTATTGTGCGTTTTTCTAAAAGGTAATACAAATATAATAAACCTGTGGTGCTAGTTGATTTTTCTTAAAATCAACTAGCACCACAGGTTTATTATTACGTTAAAGGAAAGAGCCCATAATATATTAATTTACTTAATTAAATAGTTCAGTACAATGTATATACATTGAGTAAAAAAGAATAACACAAACATTGTTTGATTTTTTTTTGTTAAAACTGATTTCTTTTTTAAAATTATATATAAAAATATAATAGTAATTATGCTCAACAATTCTAACAAATTAGTTAACAGACTTAAATTGAAAGGTACTATCATAGTAAAAACCATTAGAATGAATACGCTAAAGAAAAATGTATAAGCTTTTTTTATTGCATGATCTGAATAATTGATATCAATTCCAATTAAAATGTATAAAAATGTTATAAAATTAAAAAAGGTTATGATGCTTATAAAAATATCCATATTTATCTCCTTAAAAATAATAAAAACATATGGCGTTAACGCCATATGTTTTTATTATACTCTTTAATTATACATTCTTCCACTTATTTTTATTTCCTTCTTTTCCAATTCCTTTTGCAAGACCTGTAACAAAATCATATGCGGGTTGTAGCCATGGTAACCATTTTCCAGGTCCTCCACCAGTAATTGCTTTCAACTCATTATCTTCAATTACTTTTATATTACTTGCATTCTTAATGTTTTTCATATTAGCATATCTCCTCTATTTGATTTCGATTCTTAATGTTTCTTTCTATTAATTCTATCAGCTTGGTTTACATCACTCATATTACCTAATCCTTTTAAAATCCAATAAGCAGCTGGACCTACAGCATTACCTATTTTACTAAAAACCGACTCTCCCCCAATAGTTTTTTTCATTTCTTTTTCATTCAATACTTTATATTGCTTCATTTATCGTTCCCCCTAATTATTTTTGTAATATAATTCTGGAATTATATTACTTAATTTATTAAATCAAAGTCTTTTTATTATGTCAATTAATTATATAAAAAGGTTTTCAAAAATATTTTATTATAGTAATATTGATAAATGAATAATAACACAAGTGAGGAGAAACTTTGAAAAAGATTATTTACCAACAAGACGAAAAAGATTGTGGCGTAGCTTGTATTGCCATGATTTTAAAGCATTATAATACAGAAATACCCATTCACAAGTTACGTGAGTTGTCTGGAACAGATTTAGAGGGAACTTCCGCTTTTGGTCTAAAAAGAACTTTAGAAAAAATTGGTTTTGATTCTCCTGCTATTCAAGCTGATAATGAAGTATGGAAAGAAAAAGAATTACCGTTACCTTTAATTGCGCATGTCTTAATTGACAATAAATACATGCACTATGTCGTGGTTTATGGAATAAAAGGAGATACCTTATTAATTGCTGATCCAGATCCAACAGTAGGAAAAGTAAAAAAATCAATGGAAGAATTTTCCAAAGAATGGACAGGCGTTTTACTGTTACCTACACCTAAAGAGTCTTATACTCCTACCAAAGAAAAAGTCGCTGGATTGAGCTCTTTTTTACCCATTATTTGGCGTCAAAAAGGCTTAGTTTTTCACATTATTTTAGCGTCTCTTTTTATTACGCTATTTGGGATTGGGAGCTCCTACTATTTTCAAGGAATTTTAGATTACTTTATTCCTAATCAAGCACGTTCTACTTTAAACATTGTTTCGATTGGCTTGATTGCTGTCTATCTGTTCCGTGTCCTGTTTGAATACAGTCGGAGTTATCTCTTAGTTATCCTAGGACAACGCATGAGCATGGCCGTAATGCTTCAATACTTTAAACATGTTCTTACTTTACCTATGAACTTTTTTGCTACCCGTAAATCAGGGGAGATCATTTCTCGTTTTCTAGACGCAAATAAAATCATTGATGCCCTCGCCAGTGCAACCTTATCCGTCTTTTTAGACATTGGGATGGTCTTCTTAGTAGGGATTACCTTAGCCATTCAAAATGGTACATTATTCTTAATTACCTTAGCTTCGTTACCGTTTTATTTTGTGGCCATTCTAGCCTTTGTCAAAAGTTATGAAAAAGCCAATCAAGAAGAAATGGCGGCTGGCGCTACCT
Source organism: Enterococcus sp. DIV0294 (assembly GCF_050558155.1). NCBI lineage: Bacteria > Bacillati > Bacillota > Bacilli > Lactobacillales > Enterococcaceae > Enterococcus > Enterococcus sp. DIV0294. The sequence continues at coordinate 3,518 of NZ_CP187890.1, forward strand.
TAAATTCAAGTATTATCGAGAGCCTAAAAGGAATCGAGACGATCAAGGCCTACAGTGGAGAAGAAAAAGTCTATAATCGCGTGGATCGAGAATTTATTCGATTAATGAAAAAGTCCTTCCGGACTGTTACGCTAGATAATGTGCAACAAGGGATTAAACATGCTATTCAGTTAATCAGTAGTGCCCTTATTTTGTGGCTAGGTTCTTTCTATGTCATGGATGGTACGATTAGCCTTGGCCAATTGATTACTTACAATGCCTTGTTGGTGTTTTTCACGGATCCTTTACAGAATATTATTAATCTACAAGTCAAAATGCAAACAGCGCAAGTGGCCAACAAACGCTTAAACGAGATTTTTGCCATTGAACCAGAACAAACAAACGATTCTTCGGAACGCGAAATTCCAAATCAAACGTTCCAACAAGAAATAAGACTAGAAAATGTCTCCTTCTCCTATAACATGAAAGCACCTACCTTAAACAATATTTCTTGCACCATTGCACCGAAAAGTAAAATCGCCTTGGTTGGGGTAAGTGGTTCAGGGAAATCAACATTAGCAAAATTATTAGTGAACTTTTATGCGCCTTCAGAAGGAACCATTCGCTACGGAAAAATGAATCATTTAGATATTCCGTTTCAACAATTACGTGAACACGTCACCTATGTGCCGCAAGAGTCTTTTTTCTTTAGCGGGACAATTGTAGAAAACCTAACGTTTGGCTTACAGAACATGCCTAGTTTTGAACGGATTATTGAAGTGTGTGAAGCCGTTCAACTAAACACATTCATTGAACAACAGCCTTTACGCTATGACATGGTACTAGAAGAAGGAGGGGCGAATCTTTCAGGAGGACAACGGCAACGATTGGCGATTGCTCGTGCTCTTTTGAAAGACGCGGATGTTTTAATCTTAGACGAAGCAACTAGCGGATTAGACACACTATTAGAACATGCGATTCTTGATTATTTACTAACGTTAGAAGAGAAAACATTGCTTTTTATTGCGCACCATTTGCCCATTGCTAAAGCGTGCGATCACATTCTAGTTCTTCATGAAGGGCAACTGGTTGAACAAGGGGCTCATGACGACCTCCGTTATAATCAGGGGGTTTATCAACAGTTATGGGATATTTAGGAAAGGACAGAAAAATTGATGCAACAAAAGGATTGGCTCGATCATTCGAGTGTTTATAGCCAACAGCACCACACCTTCTATCGATGGGTCTTGTATCCTGTCATTCTTTTTTTGTGCTTAGGGGCCTTATTTTTAGCTTTTGCGAAAAAAGAAGTCGTGATTCGAACACCTGCACAACTAACGGCACAAAAGACAGAAAAACTACAAGTACCGGTAGAAGCAAAGATAAAAACAAATACTCTGAAAGAAAACCAAACAGTAAAAAAGGGCGAAGAGTTAGTCACTTTTGAAACAACCCCTTTGCAAAACGAAAAAAAACAATTAGAGCAAGAAAACACAACGATTGAGGAACAAAAAAAAGCGGCACAAACTTTTATTGACAGCCTAACAAATGAACAAAATTTATTTGAGACAGAAGATTCCTTCGGCTATAGCAATCAAGTAAAGAGTTTTCTGGCTGAAAAAGAGGCAACGCGCTATGCCTCAAAGCAAAGTGAAACAAACACACAAAAGGAGCAAGAAGCGTACAACAAAACCAAAGAACAACTAGAAAAACAACTAACTACGCGTCAAAAAGAACAAAAGGAATGGGAGCAGGTACGCACGGCATGGATCAATGAACAATCCCTAGAGGGATTTTCAACTGAAATCACATCCAGGTATCAGGCGTGGCAATCTCAATTAACCGACGTACCAGAAGAACAAAAGAAACAAATTAAAGCAACGACATTGGCTACAATCGACGAACAAATCAGTCAGGTAAAAAAAGAAATCGAGCAACTTCAAAGCGAACAATCAAAGCTAGTAGCGCCAACCACGTCTGATAATGAAGTAAGTAGTCAAACAGAAAAAACAAAGCAAACCAAAGAACTAGCCTTGGCAACAGCGAAACAAAAAGTGGTAGAATTAACCGAGACCCAAAAGAAAAATGAGACAGCACTGAAAACAATCAACGAACAACTCGCACAAAGTACGTTGAAAGCACCTATCACAGGAACTGTTCACGTAAATGAGGAAGTCAAAAACCAATTGGAAGTCCCGAAAGGCACAACGTTGGCAGAAATTTATCCGAAATCAAAAGACCCACAACTTACGTTTACCGCACTTATTCCTACGAGTGAAAGCATGAGAATCAAACCTGGAATGGCAATACATTTCAAACTGGATAAGAAAGGAGTAGCAACTAAAACAATCGACGGAACGCTAACGGAAATTTCAGAAAACAGTACGACAACTGAACAAGGAGCTTTTTATACAATAAAAGGCACACTAAAACCTCCAAAAGAGTTTACCGGTCGCTATGGTCTTACAGGGGAGCTTTCTCTCATTGTTGGAAAGAAAACCTATTGGCAACAAATCAAAGATATGTTATTAAATCAAGAATAGAAAAAGAGTGAGGGATTATCATGAATGAGTTAGAAAAACTACAAATCCAAGAACAAAAACTACGAGAAAAGAAAAAGCAACTACTCGCAAAGGAATACAGCCGTTTAGGACGTGCCTTTTACAAAAAAGCGAAAGTGAAATCCTTTGACGAAGCCCAACAAGCCGTCACCAATTATCAACCAGGAACACTCGGCATAACAAACGATCAAGTAGAAAAATTAAAACAGTTTGCTAATAACCTAACCTGGAATGAATCAGGCAACTATTGGTATACGAATGAGGTCAAAGAATTAACACAATTTTTGGCACAATTCCGCGAGGAAGTGTAAGTCGATTGAACGGGTTTAGTTGCTTCGATAATCCGAAGCAACTTTTCCTCCATTTATGGAGGAAAAAAGGGGCGTTTTCGAACAGAAAACCGACCCTGAAAACGTTGGAGAAAAATCGCCGTACAGGCGACCTTTTTCAAGCAACGTTCGGGGGATTGGGGGATACCCCCAACAAGCTATTTGTAGTACGAAGTGCTAGCAAATAAACTGCTTGCCAAAACCTCAGGATGGGCACATAATGAGGTTGCCTGTTTTGTTGGTAAGTGGTGACTGACTAAGGAACAACGAACCTACAAAACTTAGAGGAAAGGTGTAACCGAATAGGGCACAACTTGACGTTTTCTCTTGTGAGAGTTGTGAGTGACAAACGAACAATTGGCACTAGAGAAAGGCTAAAGAAAATTGACCGAATAGGGAATTTTTCTGGCGCGATCTTTTGATTTTTTTTCGTAGCCGTAGGCACGAAAACAGACAAAGGGAAACGACTGAAGAAGGAGTTTTCTCTGTCTGCTTGGGGTGAGATTGTCGAACAGACAACTCGCAACCCAAGTGACGGAACAAATCGGCGAACAGCCGACTTTGAGAAGGAAAGGAGCGAACACAATGACAGAAGAAAAAGAGCAAGGAGTGAACCGGAAATCCCCCAAAAAGCGCCACTATACGCAAGTGAATTTTCGTTTAACTGAAGCCGAGAAAGAACGCTGGCAAAAACAAGCCAGTAGCCTGAACATGACCTTACCAAAGTTCTCAAAACACTTGATTAATTTATTCTTTGATTCTGGGACAATCAAGCAACCAAAAATTGACAAACAACAAGGAACGGAAATTGCCCGCCACTTAGCCAAACTAGGCGGAAATGTGAATCAAATCGCCAAGTGGTGCAATACCCATCAACACGACATTTCAGACGTTCAGGCTAAACGGTTAGCCGAGAACTTAGCACACGTGCAAAAGGAGTTGAAACAGGTATGGCAACAATTAAACTAGCGCGTACCACCAGTTGCAATCGGGCCATTAGCTATGCGGAAAAGCGCGCCGTGGAAAAAGACGGCGTCAACTGCGAAATCACCAACGCCAAGCAAGAAATGGCCACGATTCGCCAACTCTTCTCAAAAACCGATAAAACACAAGCCCATTTGTGTATCCAATCCTTTAGCCCACAAGAGAGCCAACAACTTGGGCCAAAGAAAATCAATCAGTTAGGCATAGAATTGGCCGAGAAAATGGCCCCCAACCATCAAGTAGCGGTCTATACCCACGCCGACACAGACCATATCCATAACCATCTGGTGATCAATGCGGTGAATTTAGAAACCGGCAACAAATACAGCCACCATAACGACTTTCAGCGCGTATCTGCCCTCCATGACCAGCTATTGCAGGAACACCAGTTACAGATCGTCGAAAAACAAGCGGTGGAACGTCGGACCATGGCCGAACGAAAACTCGCCGAAAAAGGGCAATGGGTTTGGAAAGACCAAATCAGGCAGACAATCGACGCCTTGATGAAGGATAGCTCTATAAGCTCATATAAGGCGTTTAGAGAGGGTTTGGATCAAAGAGGTATAAAATTACATGAACGAGGTCAAAACGTCGTATACGAGCTTTTAGAGGGGAATAAGAGGGTTCGCGGAGCGAAGCTAGGAACAGATTATGAAAAGGACGTGATTAAACATGAGTTGGACCACCGAGAACAAACACGAACAATTGAAACACAAGCAAGAACGCTTGCAAATGGACTTAGAACGAGCGATTTTAGTCGAGGAAGTGACGAAATTACGCACGATCCAAGAAGAGATTCCCCAATTGATTTCAGAATGGGAACAGCAATTTCAGACCTTAAGCACCAACTTCGACAAGCAACAGAAACACCATCAGAACGAACTGAGCGAAAAAATCGAGAACGAGTTGAAGCACTTAAACAGACGGATACAAGACCAATTAGACACACTCATCAGCCAGAACCAGATCTTACACCACGACAATCAGGTCCTTCTCTCGGACTATGAAAACTACCTGGACAAACATGTCAAAGAAATCAATCAAGAATACCGCCTACTTGTCGAACACCAAGCCCTTGCACAGGTGAGCCATTTGAAAGAACTGACAGCAAACCTGGAAAAAGCACAAGAAGAAGTGCAAGAAGCGATGGGTATGTTCGCTAGAAAACAGTTAGCCCAGGCAAAAACAGTGAATAACATCAAAGACGTGGCCATGAGTGCCGTTTTTGTCTTGATTACACTCGCTGTTCTTTGGACAGTGGGCTATCTATTAGGCACGTTTTTCCAGGGTCGTTAGGGCTTGCCCTGACCGTCTGAAAGACGCAAACAAGGAAAACTATCAAGGAATGCTTAACTCGTCTTAGAAAGGCTGACAGTGGCAGTTAGGACGATCCCACAGGTCTCCTTGTTGTGGGTTTGCTTTTAGCGAGTGACCGAAAGGGAACGCTGCAAGTACAATGTGGGAGCAAAGCGAGCACTCCTTTTAGCGAACAACGTGAGCGAAGCATTTCCAGTTTATTGATTACGCGAACCAGTTTTTAGAAAAAAGAGGTCTTTTTTAGGCGGGAATTTTTGCCCCCCTCTTTTATAAACTCTTTTTAAACCTCTTTTAAACCTCTTTACCGTCGGCTGTACTCCACGCCCTCAAAGGAGTTTATCGTTTTATGAACGTAGTTTTGTCTGTTTATGAACGTAGTTTTGTCTGTTTATGAACGTAGTTTTGTCTGTTTATGAACGTAGTTTTGTCTGTTTAGAAGTTTCTTTATAAACGTATTACGTTTTACAAATACGTTTCAATATGGTAGTCTTTTCTTCAAGAGGTGACTATAT